>CAVSRQ010000008.1:0-153256 GCA_963730385.1 uncultured Verrucomicrobiae bacterium | reverse complement strand
CGGAGCGTGACTGCGCAAATCAGCGAGAGCAGGAGGCAAAAGACAGTCGTCTTCAGGCAGGGGCGCATGCCGCCTTCTACGCGAAATTCCGACCCGATGTCGATGATTTAGCGGCTGCCGAGCTAAGGCACAAACTGGCCCGAACGGGATTTCACGAGACTGATATCGGCGGCGGAGATGGAGCCAGTGGGGGTGACGTCCTGGCGAAAATTGGCGGCGGTGACGGAAGCTCCGGCTTGGGCTTTGGTTTGGGAGACATCGGCAGCGCTGACGCTTCTGCTCCCATTCGTGTCGCCAGCGAGGACGTTCATGCTCACGCTCGAGTCGGTGACCTGGCCGTTGATGTCGGTCACGTCGGTCACGCTGACACGAAATTGATGGACGTCGGGCACGCCGGTGACGTTCACGATCATGCTGTTGCCGCTGAAGGTGGGGCTGCCGGCGATGGCGCCGGTGCCTAAGGTGACGGCGGCATTGCCGCTGACGAGTGGGTTATTGAAGGTGAGGACAAGGGTGTGCGCGCCGCCGCTGGAGCGAGGCTCGACCGTGGGGCTTCCGCTGAGAGCGAGCGGGAGATCGAACTCGCCCGCGGCGCCGTGCGTTTTCCGCGAGGTGGCAAATGTGAGCTGCGGCACAGCGAAGAAGACGTTCCGCACCGACTCGATCGCGCTGCTGGAGCCATTTTGATAGCCGTCGACATAGTAACCGCGCGCCCGCAGATAAATGTTCTGCCCGATCGGCAGGCTTAATCCCGATAAGCTCCAGTTGCTGCCGGATGGCGTGCCGCTGCCGAGAGGCGTGAAGTTCACGTTATCGGTCGAAGATTCGAAGGTGACACTCTTCAACTGGGGCGCCGACCCGCCGCGCGTCCAGGTGATGACGCTGGGCGTGGCGGTGAGAGTTTCCACTGGGGGAGTGGGATTCGTCATCCGCGCGAAGTGAGCGCGCGACTGGCCGCCGATATTGGTAAACAAGCCGCCGGCGAACACTTTTCCGTCGGCCTGGAGAGCGGCACTTAAAACGATGTTGTTCGCATTCGCGTCGAAGGTTGCATCCGCTGTTCCCTCGGGATGCAAGCGCGCGATGCGGCCGCGCGAGCTGCCGCCAATGCCGGTGAAATCGCCACCGACGATGGCACGGGCATCCGATTGGAGAACGATGGTGAAGACGGGGCCATCGGAGTTTGGGTTATACGTTGAATCCGCTGTGCCGTTCACATTCAGGCGTGCGATGCGGTTGCGCGGCTGGCCCCCGAGGGAGGTGAAACTTCCCCCGGCCAAAATCTTGCCATCGGGCTGGACATTAATGGCGGTGACTTCGCCATTTGCGTTCGGTTGAAAGGCAGACTCGTAGGTTCCGTTATTGCTCAACCGCGAGAGCGCTGGGCTGTTGTTGGGGGAGAACCCGGGCAGCACTCCGTAGATCAGAATTTTCCCGTCCGGTTGAAGGGCGGTGGTGATGACGGAGCCTCCAAACGCCGAGTAATTGAAGAATGTAGAGTCTGCCGAGCCGTCGCTATTCAGTCGCGCCAGGCCTTTGGAGGACCGTCCGCCGATGCTTTCGAAGGTGCCTCCGACGACGATCTTGCCATCAGGCTGGAGAACCATGCAATCGACAGAACCGGATGTGGTCGACTGGGTTGGATAAAAGTTGTCCAAGGAGCCGTCCGTTTGCAGCCGGGCCATAGAAGGGCGCAGCATTCCACCCATCAGGAGGAAATCGCCGGTCACGAGAATTTTTCCGTCCGGTTGAATGGCGAGGCCAAAGACCGGAGCGCTCGCATTCGGATTGAACGATGTATCGAGGGTGCCGTCAGCGTTCAGCCGGGCGATCCGGTTACGGGTCACGCCCAACACGCTGGTGAAGTCGCCGCCAATAACGATTTTCCCGTCCGGCTGGACTGCGATCGCGTCCACGGATTCAGGCATATTTGGGTCAAGTGCGATCTCGAGCGTGCGGTCGAGCAAACCGCTCCGTTCGAAACGCGCGAGGTTATTCCGTGTGATAGCGGCTCCGCCATTCGGGGCCACGCTGCTGAACTGGCCTCCGGCGATGATTTTTCCGTCGGACTGAACAGCGACCGCAGTAAACGAAGCTGTTCACGTTCGGGTTAAACGATGTCACGAGAGATCCGTTGTCATTCAGCCGTCCGAGGCGACCGCGGACCTGCCCCCTCAGGGTGTCAAAGAAGCCGCCGACCAGGATTTTCCCGTCCGCCTCTACAACCAGCGCCGTGACCGTGTTGTTCGCATTCGGGTCGAACGCCGGATCGAGCGTTCCGTCGAGGTTGATTCTGGCGACTCGGTTTCGGGTTTGTCCTGCGACGCTGGTGAAGAGGCCGCCCATCACGATTTTGCCGTCCGGTTGGAGGGCGAGAGCGAGCACCCAGTTGTTCACGTCGGGATTGAACGCCGTCTCCAGTGTCCCATCGGGGTTGAGCCGCGCGAGACGATTCCGCACCTGACCGCCTATGCTGTTGAAGGCGCCGCCGACTACGATCCTGCCGTCCGGTTGGAGGACGAGGGAGTAAACCGAATTGTCGACGTCCGGGAGGAAGGAGTTATCGGGCGTCCCGTCGCTGTTCAGTCGCGCCAGACGATTGCGCGTCTGCCCGCCGATCGTTGTAAAAAAGCCGCCGGCCAGAATCTTGCCGTTTGGTTGAACGGCGATGGTAAAGACCGAGTCATTGGCGTTCGGGTTAAAGGCGGCGTCCAGGGTGCCGTCCGCGTTAAGGCGCGCGAGGCGGCTCCGCGATTGTCCACCCATCAGGTCGAATTGTCCGCCCGCCAGAATCTTGCCGTCCGATTGCAATGCGACGGCCAGAACTTCGCCGTTGGCGTTTGGGTTGAACGAGGAATCGAGGGTCCCATCCGAGTTGAACCGGGCGAGCCGATTGCGGGCGACGGGTGCTCCGCCGTTTGGCGAGACGCTCGTAAAGGCGCCGCCGACTACGATTTTGCCGTCTGGCTGGAGAACCATGGCCCGCACGCGACCGTTGGCATTCGGATCAAAACCATCGAGCGCCGACTGCGCGAACAGCGGCTGAAGACCGAAGGCGAACAGAACGAGGAAAGAAAAGAGCGAGCGCATAATGAGGTAAGGCAAGGGCTGCCAAGATTTTGGGTAGAGCACGAGTGTAGAAAACCCAGCGAGCGTCCCCCGCAGCTCAGCCGGAACCGATGAACGTTCGACGTGGAGAGTGAAGGATTTGGCGGGAGCGCGTCAACCCGGAAGGTCAGCTACGGGACGCTCTGGCCTGAGCGGGATTTCACGAGACTGATATCGGCGGCGGAGATGGAGCCGGTGGGGGTGACGTCCTGGCGAAAATTGGCGCTGGTGATGGGGGCCCCGGCTTGGGCTTTGGTTTGGGAAACATCGGCAGCGCTGACGCTTCTGCTCCCATTCGTGTCGCCCGCGAGAACGATCATGCTCACGGGGGTAGCGGGGAGCTGTTGGGCGAAGGAATCGGTGACGTTGCTTAAGCTGACGGTGATTTGTTGCACGTCGGTTACGCCGGTCAGGTTTACGGTCATGGTGTTGCCGGAGAAGGTGGGGCTGCCGCTCACGCTGCCGGCGCCGGCGCTGATGCTGGCGCTGCCGCTGACAATTGGGTTGGTGAAACTGAAGAGAAGCGTGTGCGCCATGCCGCTGGAGCGGCACTCGACCCCGGGATTTCCGGAAAGCGGGAGCGGAACGTCGAAGTCGCCCGCGCCGCCGTGGGTCTTGCGCGAGACAGCGGCGGTGAGCTGAAGCGCGGCGGGAAGGAAGGCATTGCGGACTGATTCCGCCTCGCTTTCCGATGCATTGGAATCGCCGCCGCGATAGGTTCCGCGCGCCCGGATGTAAATATTCTGCTGAGTCGAAAGATTAAGACCGGTGAGCGTCCAGTTGCTCCCGTCGGCCACGCCATTACCAAGGAAATTGTAGCTCACCCCGTCGGTGGAGTCTTCGAACAGAACTTTTTCCAGTTGGGGGCTGGACCCGCCGCGAATCCAAGTGACAGCAGTCCGCTGAACGACGAGTTCCTGTTGGGCACTGGTGTCGTTGCGCAAGCGGGCGAAACTAGTCACGGAGGAGCCGCCGGCGCTGGTGAAAAGACCGCCGATCAACACCTTTCCGTCGGCCTGAAGTTGGACCGAATAGACTGCAGCATCGGCGGCTGGATTGAAGGAGTCGGCTGCTCCCGTGGTGGGGGTGAGACGAGCCAGATACGCGCGCGTTTGCCCGCCGATGCTCGTAAAGTTGCCTCCCACCAAGACTTTTCCATCCGCCTGCAGGGCGATGGAATTGACAAAGCCTGAGGCGTCCGGGTTGAAGGAGTCCAGCCCCGAGGGGCCAAGACGCGCGATGCGATTGCGCGGCTGACCCGTTACACTGGTGAAGCTGCCGCCGATCAGGATTTTCCCATCGGGCTGGAGCGCGATCGTGTTGACGGCGCCGTTTGGGTTGGGGTCGAATGAATCAGCCAGACCCGTCACGGGATCGAGGCGCGCGAAGCCGAAGCGCGGTTGACCACCGATGTTGGTAAACGTTCCGCCCACCAGGATTTTGCCGTCCGGCTGAATCGCCACCGAGGAAACAAAACCGTTCGCATTGGGGTTGAACCCGTCAGCCAGGCCAGTGACTGGGTCGAGGCGCGCGATTCGGTTTCGCGCTTGACCACCGAAAGTGGAGAATGAGCCGGCGACGACGATTTTTCCATCGGCCTGGATCGCCACACTGCCAACGGAATAGTCCCCATTGGAATCGAACGCGTCCGGCTGCCCGGTGGCGGGATCAAGCCGCGCCAGCCCCACCCGCGTCTGGCCGCTGACCCTGCCGAACACACCGCCCATCAGGATTTTTCCATCAGCCTGTCTCGCCGCGGTCAGAACTCGCACTCCACCGATGTCACCATCGATGAAATCAGGATCGAACGCGGAGTCGAGAGTGCCATCGCTATTGAGCCGGGCGCCGGCGCGGCGGGTGACTCCCAGGACGCTGATGAAATCGCCGCCGAGCAGGATTTTGCCATCTCTTTGGACGAGCGTGGCGGCAACGGATGGATCGAAGTTGGCGGTGATGGCGAGATCGCCCAGCGTCCGGTCAAGCCGTCCATCTTTTTCCAGTCTCGCAATATTGTTGCGGGCAAATCCCGCACCGCCATTTGGGGTCAGCGAATGGTAAAGGTGCCGCCGAGCACGACCTTGCCGTCCTGCTGCAGGGCGACTGCGAAAACGCCGGTGGCGCTGGAGTTGGGATCGAAGGAATCGGCCGTGCCGGTGGACTGAGTGAGACGGGCGATGCGATTGCGGGGCTGGCCGCCGATGTTGGTGAAGGTGCCGCCGGCGAGAATTCGCCCGTCTGGTTGCACGACGATGGAGTAAACGTTCCCGGTGGTGGCATTCGGGTCGAAGGAATCGGCCGCGCCGGTCACGGGATCGAGGCGCGCGATGCGATTGCGGAGCGCGCCGCCGATGCTGCTGGCGCCGTTAAACGCGCCGCCGACCAGCACCTTTCCGTCTGCCTGCAGCGCAATCGTGCGCACCAGCCCGGTCGCGCTCGGGTTGAAGGAATCGGCCAGGCCCGTGTTGGGATCGAGCCGCGCGATGCGCTGGCGCAACTGACCGCCGATGCTGTTCGCGCCGTTAAAGGCGCCGCCGACGAGGATTTTTCCGTCGGGCTGCACCAGCAGCGCGCGCACGGTGCTTTGTGCGTTCGGATCGAAGGAATCGGCCGCGCCCGTCGTGGGATCGAGGCGCGCGATGCGGTTGCGGGTTTGTCCGCCGATGCTGCTGACGCCGCTGAAATCGCCGCCCACTAAAATCTTTCCGTCGGCCTGCAAAGCGATGGCGAGGACTTCGCCGTTCGCATTCGGGTTTAGGGAATCGGCGAGGCCGCTTGCGGTATCGAGCCGCGCAATGCGGTTGCGCGGCTGACCACCGATAATCGTAAAGGTGCCGCCGGCCAGAACCCGCCCGTCGGCTTGCACCGCGATGGCATTGACTGTGCCATCGGCGTTTGGATTGAAGGCGGTATCAAGTGTGCCATCGGGGTTTAAACGCGCGATACGATTGCGCGTGACGGAGGCGCCGCCATTGGGCGCGAGAGTGGTGAAGCTGCCCCCGAGCACGATTTTGCCGTCCGGCTGCACGACCACTGCCAGGATGGAGCCGTTTGCGTTCGGATCGAATCCATCCAAGGCGGATTGGGCGCGGAGCGTGACCGCGCAAGTCAGCGAGAGCAGAAGGCAAAAGGCAGTCGTTTTCAGGCGGGGAAGCATGCCGCCTTCTACGCGAAATCCCTCCCCGATGTCGATGATTTAGCAGCTGCCAGCTACGGCACAAACTGACCGGAGCGGGATTTCACCAGACTGATATCGGCAGCGGAGATGGAGCCGGTGGGGGTGACGTCCTGGCGAAAATTGGCGCTGGTGACGGGGGCCCCGGCTTGGGCTTTGGTTTGGGAAACATCGGCAGCGCTGACGGTCTTGCTGGCGTTGGTGTCGCCGGCCAACACGTTCATGCGCACAATGGTGCTGGGCAGCGTTTGATTGAAGCTATCGGTGACGTTGCTCAAGCTGAGCGCGATTTGCTGCACATCGGCCACGCCGGTCAGGTTCACCGTCATGGTGTTGCCGGAGAAGATGGGATTGCCGGAAACGCTTCCTGTCCCAGCGGTGACGCTGGCGTTCCCGCTGACGACGTTGTTCGTAAAGGTGACGACCAGAGTGTGCGCGCCGCCGCTCGAGCGGCATTCCACGCCGGGCTCACCGTTGAGCGGGAGATCGATCTCGAAGTCACCCGCGCTCCCATGGTTCTTGCGCGAGACGGCGGAGGCCACTTGCAAGGCGGGGGAGGCGGTGGTGCCGATTTCAAGGCACCAACCGGAAATACTGCCGCCGTTGCTGGCCGCGGTATCGTCGCTCACGTAGAGGCGCCAGGTGCCGTTCGGGTCGGTCCCGTTAAAGATCGAGGCCAGGGTGTCGGAGCCCGCCGGTGTGCCGCCCGGGCCTGGATTGCCGTAGGGGGCAGCGGGGGCGCCAGCGGCGAAGGTATCGTTGACGAAGGAAAAGTTGGATGGCCGATAGGAGTTGGTGTCGATCATGCCGCTATCGGGCACTTGCAGTGACGCGGCGTCGCTTAACGTGATCGTAGCCGCAGCGTCCAGGCCGGCGCCTCCGCCCGCGTCCGACAGGATGATGAAGTTTTGCCCAGCCGGGCCGACGAGGAGGACATCGACGTCGTCGGGATTGCCATGCTCGGCATCGTAGAGGGTGACACGCAGGCCGGTGATCGTGCCGGTAAGGCCGGAGACAACCACGTTCGACGGATAAGGCGCGGCTGCGACGGGCGACGATCCGGATGCGGGAATCGAAATGCTGCCGGTGCTGCAGAATTGGCTGGCTACATCGACGATCCTGACCGCGGCGGGGTTGGGGGTGCCGAGGCTGGCGCCGCCGGTCGCGGCCGAAAGATTGAGCGTGATGGTTTCGGTGCCCTCATTCAGAGCATCGGAGCAAAGGGTGACGGTGAAACTCTTGAGCGCTTCCCCTTCGACGAAGCTCAGCATTCCCGAGGTGTGAATGAAATCCACACCCGCGCCGCACGCTGCCCCGCCAGCCGCCGTTCCGTTGGCGGTGGCGTAATTCACCGTCACCGCCCCGGTCGTGCCTTCGGTCCGGCTGACCTGCACCGTGGCGGTTCGTCCTTCGATCTCACTGACCGCGGCGACCCCGAACTGCAAGGAGCCCGCGCCCGGCAGGATGGTGCCGCCAGCGCCGGGGGTGCAATTTTTGGCGATCGAGAGGAGGTAGTCGTTAGGCCCGGTCGCGTTTACGCTGCCGGGGAAGAGCCGGAGATAATAAATTCCCGTCGCCGGGATGCGGAAGAGGGTGGCTTCGGCCGGGGCCACCGGCGTGGTGGCGGCCTGGCCGGCGGCCGGCGGAAATCCGGCGGTCGTGGTCGAGGAGTTATCCTGCAGCGAGTAGATCAGGTTCCCCGAGCTATCGATCAATTCGAAGCTGGCGTTGGGATTGTTACCGTTCCGGGCTGGATCGCAATCCACGCTCACGAAGAGCAGGTCGCCGGCGTTTGCGGCCGTGGCATACCAGTCGGAATCGGAGATGGAAGAAAAGATGCCGGTAAAGTAATTGCCGGCGTCGGAATCGGCCATGGCCAGGGTATCGTTAGGCTCGCTCTCTGCCACGGCCGACGAGCTGGGCGGTTGGATGACGTGGATCAACCGATAGGGCTCGTGCACGGCGGTATTGGTCGTGCCCAGGTAATCGACCTGGATGGCGTAGGGGCCATTGGCCGCGGCCAGGGCGAGTCCGCCGATGTTGGGCGAGGTCGTGCCCTGCTCGATGTCGTTGTAGAAATCGGCATATTGGTAGGTGGTCGTGGCGTTATTGATTCGCATGTCGAAGTTGCTGCTGTTCGATGCCGCTCCATCCACGATCGCGAAAAGGCGGGAGCCATCCGGCGGGGTCCCGATGGAAAAATAATCAAAGTCCTGGATCGGGCCGGCCGCGTTTTTGATGTTCCCCTCGATGTCGCAAGTGATGACCTGCGCCGTGGCAAAAGTATCGTTAGGCTCGACTTCCACCTTGGCGTCGAAAACCTCGACGAAAAACGCAGTCGCAGCCGTGCCGGCCACGGCTTCATCCACCACCAGGTAGATCTGCTGCCCGGCGCTCATGGGAAAGCTGAACACCTCCTCCGAAGGCTGAGAGGTGACAGTATTGCGGTTGGCGGCGGCGACGGCCACGGGCGGCGTTGCGCCCGAAGCCTGGCAGGGAATCGACACCGGAGCCATCCCGGTCGGGACGCCATCCACCAAATAAATCACCAGGTCTTCATTATCGGTCTCCCCGGTGTATCCGACCCGGAACGAATAATTGCCCGCGCCCGGAGCGGTGAAGGAATAGACGAGATCGCGGCCGGCCGCGCTGGAGGGAGTCGCAATCTGCCCGTCCCCGAAAAAGCAGGTCGGCGTTCCGGGAGGAGCAAGCTCATAATCGTTCGCCGCGCTCTCCCCGCCTGAGCCAAAATTCCCCCGCACCGATCGGTTGACTGATAGCGGAATGGCGCCGGCAAAAGTGTCGTTTGAAGGAGGCGCTGCCGTGCTTCGTGTGACGTCGGGCGCGAGCGTCTTCCCTGGTGCGGCCACGCCAGCGGCGGCGTCGCGCCCTTCCGGTTTGGCGTAGCTGATGATCGCCACCGTCGAAACTGCGATGGCGGCAAAGATGAAAACGGCGGAACGACGTGATCTCAACATACTCGGGACCTCCTGTGGAAGTTTTACTCAGTCTTCTGCCGGTTCCCGTCCCCGGGCCAGCCTCGGCCATGACAGCAAACGAAGGCGACCGACGCGAGCTTTTCCGCCCATTCTTTTCGTCTTCGCGTAGAACACCGCGCAGATTTCCGGCGATTGTTTTGGATCTGGCGGGTTTCTGCCGCGCAGGCATTTTCGCTATGGCGCCGCCGAGGAAAGCGAGGCGATTACTCTTTGCCTCGCGGCGGCCTGCCTTCTCGGCGAAGGCCACGGTGCGCTCCAGGAGAGCGCCACTCTTTGTTCGGGAGCTATGGCACGAACTGCCCCGAGCGCGACTTCACGAGGCCGACATCGCCGGCGTTGATCGTGCCATTGGGGGTGACGTCCTGGCGGAAATTTGCGCTGTTCGCAGTCGCGCCTGATTGGGCTTTTGTCTGACTTACATCAGCGGCGGTGACACTCTTGTTCGCGTTGGTATCACCGGCGAGCACGTTCATGCTCACGGCGGTGTTTGGCAGCACTTGAGCGAAGCTGTCGGTGACGTTGCCCAAAGTGACCGTGATTCTTTGGACATCGGTCACGCCGGTGAGGTTCACAGTCATGGTGTTGCCGGAGAACGTGGGACTGCCGCTTACGCTGCCCACGCCGGCGGTGATGCTGGCATTGCCGCTGACGACGTCGTTCGTAAAAGTGACGACCAACGTGTGCGCGCCGCCAGCAGACCGACATTCCGGTCCGAAGTTTGCGTTCAGGAGGTTGATATCGAAGCTGCCCGCTGTGCCATGCGTTTTGCGGGAGACGGCTGCGGTCAATTGCAAAGCGGTGGGCGCGGCGACATTGGTGGCGCCCCAGAAGCCGCTGGTGAGCGCATACGCTCCGCCGCTGGCGTTTCCGGCGTCCGGTTGGCCGATTGTCCCGCCCAGATTGTAGATACCACCGGCGGCGGACGTGGTGCCGCCACCATCGGTCGTGTTCCACTTCAGATCGTAAAGTCCGCCGGTCTGCGCGCCGCGATCGGAACCATGGAGAGGAGGGCAGAGACTTCCAAGAGAAGAAACGCAGAGAACGAAGATGGGCTTGGGACATGGCGAGGTCCTACTTTGTTTGCTGGTTGATTGTCTGTTCTCGTCCGCGTCCACGCCGGTCCGTTCGAAGGGTCGATGCGCTTGCTCGTCTCCGCGCCGAAACCGGCGGGAAACAGATACTAACCCTGCTCCTTGGCAGGCTTGAATTCCTCGACCATGATCGGATGCGCTTTCGCATACGCATCCTGCCGAATGCCCGTGACCTGCCACGAGACTTCGACGCCGGGTTTGTCGGTCCGAATCTCGAAGGTGTTCCCGGCGATCTTCCGAGAGACAATCGCCTGCGCGAACTGACCTACGACGGTGAGCTGATAACGGAAGTCGCGATTCAGCGCGTCGAAGTAATCGGGCAGCGTGACGGTGGCGCTGCCGCTCGCGTCGGTGGTGACGTTGCCGTTGTAGATGTTCATCATGTCGGGTGACTCGACGAACGAGTGTGAGAGGAACTTGTTCGCCGGATCGAGCGGATGATCGATTTTGAAGGAGCCAGCTCGATTTCGACAGATTGCCCTGCACGTGGACCGGCCCGACGAACCGTCCCGCGAAGCCGGTGCCGGTGTTCTCGCCGAAGACGGCCGAGCCATTCCCCGTGCTCCTTCCCCAGATGGCTGCGGAGTCTCGATTGTGGCCGAAGACGCCTGCGCTGTTTGACAAGAGCCCCTCGCCATACACACCGTGCTACTCGATGGCGGTCACTTTCCCAGTGATCGCCTCGCCGCTGCTGACGTCTGCGGTCAAGCTTCCCGCCACGGCGACCGACCCGAAGAACCGTCCCGCCAAGCCGCTACCGAAGGTCTCGCCGTGAATGGCCGAACCGGTCCCTGTGCTCCGTCCCCAGACTCCGGGCCCGTCTACTGTTGAGGCCAAAGACGCCGGCTGAGTTGGCGCCGTTGAACGCCTGGCCATACAAGCCACTGCCGGTATCACCGAGCGTACTGCCCCTCACGCCCTCGGAAACGCCGATTACATCCAGTCCCCTTTGACCGGGAGTTTCTGTGCGAATGATGGCACCCGGGCGCAGACTCAGAGCATAGGGTGCGGCGGTAATGGGCTGGCGCGGATCAAGCGGAGTGAACCCTCCGTCTTCGCTGCACTGGACATTTGTCGCAAGCCAGCGGGCGGCGCCGATAAACCTGCCCGGGACGAAGTCGCCACTAGAAACCTCTCCGAAATCGAGCGTCACAGTGAACAAGCCGTTCGCCACGTTGACGCCATTGATCGCCTGAGTCGCGCCTACCTGCATGCCGGCGCTCGCCGCATCCCAGAGACTGAATTGGAAATTGCAGGTGCCATTATAGGGCGCGCCGCTACGCCGCAGCTGCCCCTGGTAGGTGAAGGAGGTTCCCACTGGTTCACTGAACGCCGCCAGGGCGCAGGCGAAGGAAATAACGATGCAAATGGCGGAAGGAATGCGTTTCATAGTTGGTGGCTCCTACTGATGAAAGCGATAACGCGGGCAAGAAGTGATCATGGCTTCTTTCCGGGGAGCGCACGCGCCTCGCGTGCTGGTTTCGGCGTCCCCGCCGAAACGGCCTTTCCGTTGGCGACAGTGCAGCAGCAATGAAGTTCGCGATGGCGAGGAGCCATCGCCAGCACGCGAGGGCGCGTGCGCTCCCCGAACGAAACACAGCTGTCGCAGTAATGGTCTCATCGCGCTCACCTTTCGCTGGACGGCGCCATTTCATCCGGCGCCGATTTGTCGGGCCGCGACGGGCTCCCGATGCTCCTCTCGTCACCCGCGCCAAACCCAGCCGGGATAGAGATACAATCCCTGCTGTTCGGCCGGCTTGAGCTCTTCGACCACGATCGGGTGCGCTTTGGCATACGCATCCTGGCGAATGCCCGTGACCTGCCACGAAACTTTCACGCCCGGTTTGTCCGTCCGAATTTCGAAGCTGTTCCCGGCGACTTCGCGGGAAACAATCGCCTGCGCGAACTGACCGACGACGGTGAGTTGATAACGACAGTCCCGGTTCAGCGCCGCGAAGTATTCCGGCAGGGTGACGGTGGCGCTGCCGCTCGCGTCGGTGGTGATGTTGCCGTTGTAGATGTTCATCATGTCCGGCGACTCGACGAAGGAATGGGAGAGGAACTTGTTCGCCGGATCGAGCGGGTGATCGATGATGAAGGAGCCCACTGATTTTCGACAGATTGCCCTGCACGTTGACCGGGCCGAAGAACCGTCCCGCGAACCCGGCGCCGGTGTTCTCGCCGAAGACGGCTGAGCCAGCGCCTGTGCTCCGTCCCCAGATCGCCGCTGAGTCGCGGTTTGTGGCGAAGACTCCGGCGCTGTTTGGAGCCCCACCATAGACACCGCTGCCGCCAGTGCTCGTTGTTCGCCCTGCACGCCGACGATGGCCGTGCTATCAATGCCAATGCCCGAGCTGTGCGTTGCGTTGCCGTAGCGGGCCGTAATCAGACCCCCCCGCGAAATCCCCCGCCAGGCCCCGATAACATTCTGGCCGCGGATCGCCGGGTCAGACCCGTGGCCCAATCCAAGACCGCGGGCCGGCTACATTCCGTCCGTTGACGCCCGACGCTGTGACGTCTGTAAACGATTGGCCAAGAACCCCTACTCCGTTGCGTGCTGGGTTCCCCTGCAGCCGAATCCGGTCCCCTCAATTCCGATACCCTCCAAGCAACGTCGCTCGGTCCGCCTGATTGTCAACTGATCGAGCCTTCGACTCCCGGCCGTAGTCCGAGCGCATATGGTGCAGCCGTGATGGGCTGCCGCGGGTCCAGTTGCGTAAAACCTCCATCGCCGCTGCACTGCACGCTCGTTGCGAGCCAGCGGGCCTCGCCCGTGAATAAGTCGCCAAAGTCGAGCGCGACGGTGAACAAGCCATTCACCACATTGACGCCGTTGATTGGGAGCGTGCTGCCCTGTTGCGTCCCGGCGCTCGCGCTATCCCAAAGACTAAACTGGAAATTGCAGGTGCCGGTATAGGCCGCGCCGCTGCGCCGCAGCTGCCCTTGGTAAGTAAAAGATCGTCCCCTGGAGCGCGCCGGAGGCCGCAAGAACGCAGACGAGGGAAAGGATGATCGAAATGGCTGAGAAAGTGCGTTTCATAGTGGTGCTCTACTGATGAAAGCGACGACGCGGTGGAGAAGTGATCATCCGCGATACGAAAAAATGCCGAGACGGGGTCTGAACTGAAGAGACCGAAGGCACGTAGAGACCTTGTAGCGAGAGATCGGGATGCCGACACGTGCCGAAAGCTCCCACCCCCCGCTTTCCTTCGTTATCTTCTGTTCAGCCGCCAGCGGTCGCCGTATTCTGCGCCCCGCATGTTGGCCGCTTCGCCATCGCCACAACAGATTCACGATCTGCTCGCGACCTCTGGCTATTGGGAGCACGCTCAGCCCGATGAACTCGCGCCGCTGGTCTATGACGAGCTGCGCCAACTCGCTCATCGCTACATGCGGAGTGAACGACCGGATCACACCCTCCAGGCGACGGCGCTGGTGAATGAGGCCTATCTGCGTCTGGCGGACCAGACCACTCCGCAGTGGCGCGATCGTCCTCATTTCTTCGCGGTGGCTGCGCGCATGATGCGCCACATTTTAGTGGATTACGCTCGTGGCCGGCAGCGAGCCAAACGCGATGGGGGAGTGAAGGTGGAACTGAATAACGAGATGGCCGTGAGCGAGGCGGTGATCGGGCAGGTGCTCGATTTAAACGAAGCGCTGGAGCGCTTCGCTGAACTGGATCGCCGAGCCAGTCAGGTGGTGGAGCTGAAATACTTCGGCGGGATGAATTACGAAGAGATCGCCGAAGTGCTCAGCATCTCGGCCATCACCGTGCGGCGGGATTGGGAATTCGCCAAAGCCTGGCTGCACCAGGAGTTGACGACTCCCTCTGCGCGATGAATCCGCCGCCGTTGCCTGGCTACGGCTTCGTGATCTGGACCCGGTAAAACTTCCGGGGGCCGGTCGCGTTTGGGTCGGTCACGGTGCGTTCGTTGCCGTTGTCGTTTTGCGTCGTCCCGGTAAGCGTCTGCCACGCGCCGGTCGAGAGCGAGGTGCGGAATTCGACCGTGTATGTCCTCCCGGCGACGAGAGGGGAAAAGATGGCGCGTTTGTGCGTGGGCTGGCCGGCGACGGGCGCAAGCGTGAGCCTGAAATGCGAGGAGCTGTCCGTCGGGACAAGGCCGGCGATGAATTCGAAGAGGTTATCGTGCGCGTCGCCGTCGGGATTCGCGGTGGGGGCGGCAAGCGGATTATTCAGGCCGAAATATTGCACCTGCCAGTCGTCGCCCAGGCCGTCGCCCGCGTAGCTGCCGAAGTTGTCGGGAATGCTGTCGAGCACGGTGAGGTTCAGCGTCCCGGTGAGACCACCAAAGACTCCCTGCGCGGTCGCGGGGGTGGCTTGGTAGACGATGCCCGCGGTCAGCAATCCAGCCGAGCTGATGGACGCGAGCGGGCCGCTGACAACTGACCACGCCACGGTGGAAGGATCGAGCGCGGCAAGAGTGGTGGCATCGTCCGCCAGCGGCGCAGCCGCCAGTTGGCGGGAAGCGGTCTCGTTGATCGTCGCCGGTGTGGCGGTGAGTTGCAGAGCGACCACGTCATAAAGCTGGCCGATGTAACCATGCTTCGCCGTCTCGGCGGGCGCAGCGACAGTGGAGATGCCCACGACTGCTCCCGCGCTGCCGTCGTTTGTATAGTGCGTGCTCGTGGCGCGTTTGCCGCCGGTGTCGGTTGTGTCGGTAACGATGTGGTAGTTCGCGCTGGTCCGCGGGCCGGCATGAGCGGCGGCAGTGATGAAGAGGCAGAACGTCCAACGACCAACGCTCAACACCCACCGTCTGATGAACCTTGCAGAAGTTCGGACGCGGCGGTTGCTGTTCTGGCATTGAACAATGGACGTTTTCATCACGGCGCCTGGTTGCGTTCCTTGTTCAAAACTTCGGAGCCTCCGAAGTGAGCTGCTCGAGCCTGGTGAGCCGCGCTTCGAGTTCAGTGATGCCGCCTGTTCGTGGCCGCGGCTTCGGCCCGGAGCGTGGCATTTTCCGCATCGAGCGCCTGCACGGCGCTCATCAGGATGCCGGCCATGTCGCCGCTGTTGATCGTAGTCGGCGTGCCGATGGTGCCCACGGCATCCTGACCGAAGGCCTCGTAGAAATCCTGCGCCATCGGGCCGTAATGGCGGAATTCTTTGGGATCATGGCCGATGTAGTTCCAGCTCGTGAGCCTGAACTCGCGGATCTTGCGCAGCACTTCCGCGCCATCTACGGGTTGGAAGTTCTCCTTTGCATTGCGATCGGAGGAGGCTGTGAAACCCACCTGGCCCTGAATGACGGTGACGGCGGTGTTGCCGATTCGCACCTTGTTACTTGCGTCCACCACGGCGTCGTAGCCGACGGCCGTGGCGTTTGTCAGCGCTCCCGAGGAGACGTCCGCGCCGTGGCCAATGGCGGTGTTGCGGTTGCCCGTCAAGTTCCCGTTAAGCGCCGCGACTCCTATGGCGGTGTTGGTGGAGCCCGTGGTGTTGGAGCGCATGGCTGAAGTGCCAACCGCGGTGTTTTGGAATCCATTGAACCGATCCGACGGCTGGTTGAAAAACAACGCCTCGTAGCCCACGGCCACATTGTCGCTGTTCCAAGTCACGCCTCCATTGCTGAAGGACTGGGTGAACAACGCGGTGTCCCCGAGGGCCACGTTCCGTCCTGCGGTGGTATTGTTCTGGAGCGCCTGAGCGCCGCTGGCGGTGTTGTGGGTTCCCGTGGTGTTGGCGAAGAGCGCCTGGAAGCCGCCCGCGGTGTTGCGGGCGCCGGTGCTGTTCGAGAAAAGCGTCCGGAAGCCGCTGGCGGTGTTGCCTGGGCCCGTGGTGTTGGCCATGAGTGCCTGCGCTCCCAACGCCGTATTGCGATTGCCGTCGATGACTGAGGTTGGCTGGTTGCTCCTGAGCGCCTCGAAGCCGACCGCCACGTTGTTCGTGGCAAAGACCACGCCCGCGTCGAAGGACTGGGTTAACAATGCGCTATCCCCGATGGCCACGTTCTGTCCTGCGGTGGTGTTGTTCTGGAGCGCCTGGGAGCCGCTGGCGGTGTTATGACTTCCCGTGGTGTTCTCGAAGAGCGCCTGGAAGCCCTCCGCGGTGTTGTAGCCGCCGGTGCTGTTAAAGAAAAGCGACCGGAAGCCGCTGGCGGTATTCCCCGCGCCCTGGGTGTTGGCCATGAGCGCCTGCGCTCCCAACGCCGTGTTGCGATTGCCGTTGATGACTGAGGTCGGCTGGTTGTTCCTGAGCGCCTCGAAGCCCACCGCTACGTTGTGGGTGGCATAGGCCGCGCCCGCGTCGAAGGACTGGGCAAACAACGCGTTATTCCCGAGGGCCACGTTCTGTCCTGTGGTGGTGTTCGATTGGAGCGCGCCGTTGCCGCTGGCGAGGTTGCTGGCGCCCTCGGTGTTGGAGTAGAGCGCAAACGCGCCACTGGCGGCGTTGAAGCTGCCCGTCGTGTTGGATCTCAGCGCCTGGAAACCGCTGGCGGTGTTTTGGGCTCCCTCCGTGTTGAGGTAGAGCGCCTGAAATCCGTGGGCGGCGTTATGGAGTCCCGACGTATTGAAGTGGAGCGCGTGGTAGCCGGTGGCGGTGTTGGCCGAGCCCGTAGTGTTAGAGCGGAGCGCCAGGAAGCCGGTGGCGGTATTTTCGTTGCCCGAGGTGTTCGAGAAAAGCGCCTGGTGGCCGCTGGCGGTGTTGCCCGCGCCTGTGGTGTTCGAGGTCAGCGCCTGGTGGCCGGTGGCGGTGTTGAAGGCGCCGGTCATCGTGAGATTGCCCGCTGCTGTTCCCGCAAAGAAGTTTCCCGTGCCGAAGGTGTGCAGCAGGGGGACGTCGTTCTGCGTGATCAGGCCCGTGCCCGCGTTCAGCGTGGACGGCATGTTGAAAGCTCCGAGCGCAATAATGCTCTGACCGACGAAGTTCCCGCCGCCATCGCGCAGAACGAGAGTGCCCGGGGAGTTTCCGCTGGTCGCGGTACCGGCAGCAAGGTTCGAAATCTGCACGGCACCGGCACCGAGCTGGGTGTTCGTCACCGCGCCAGGGGCGATCTGCGCGGACGTGATTGCGCCGTTAGGCACATTTCCCGCCACCATTGCGTAGCCCACCGCCGCGATCCTCTGGTCTGGTGTAAGAAGCTGTGGGCCGTTCGTCCCATCGTTGAACCAGACGCGCAGGCGGACGTCAGCGTTGTTAAACACGGTCGTCGGGACAGCTGTCATATTAGCCAGCGCCGTGTCCCCCAGGAGCACGGAGTAGAGGCCTTTGATGACCGGGAGCGTGACTGCGGCGACCGGCTGCGAGCCGGCGGTGCTTGTGCCGTCATTGCTCCAGTAGGTCGTGCTGCCGTTCGCGTTCACGAGCGCGAACCTGAACAAGCCGGAGCCGTCGAAGTTGGTCGTGCCCACGACGACGCGCCCCTGATAGTTGATCATTTGAGGCGGCACCTGAGCCTGTATGCCCGCCATGAAAATGCCGAGAGCCGCGACGCTGTGAAGGATAGTACGCATTCTATCCTCTCAAGCGACAAAACCGGCGGAAACTGATCATTGCCTCGTCCGAAAGTGAACCCTCAGGTAACTTTGGAATCGTCTTCGGGGCGGCTTTGTGTTCGATCGTGCCTATGCCACGCGATATTCCGCAGGCTGATTCGCACCCTGATAACCTTCGGGCCCCAACTCCTGGTTCGGCCGAACGGATGAACAGCGTGTCGCTGGCAAGGTTGAAGGAAGTTTTTCACGCAGTGCGCGAGCTTCCTTCGGCTGCGCGCGATGGTTTCCTCGCCCGGGAGTGCGGAAGTGATCAGCAGCTGCGGGAGAAGGTGGAGGCGCTCCTCAAATCCGATGGCACGTCCGAGACTTTCCTGGCGGACCCGTCGGCGCAGCTGGTCGCGGATGCGTTCAACGCCGCACCCGAGCCGTCAGTCGCAGGACGCATGATTGATCGCTACCGCATCATTCGTGAAATCGGACGCGGAGGGATGGGCGCGGTCTACCTGGCGGAGCGCGCGGACGACGAATACCAGAAGCAGGTCGCGCTGAAGTTGATCAAGCGCGGGATGGATACCGATTCCGTCCTGCGCCATTTCCGGAATGAGCGGCAGATTCTGGCCGGCTTCGATCATCCGAACATCGCGCGCCTGCTCGACGGCGGGACGAGCGACGATGGCTTGCCCTACTTTGTGATGGAGTTCGTGGAGGGGTTGCCGATCGATGAGTATTGCGACACCCACGCCCTTTCCATCGCGGCACGTCTGCAACTCTTCCGCGAAATCTGCGCCGCCGTCTCCTACGCGCATCGGCATCTGGTTATCCATCGCGACATCAAACGCTCGAATATCCTGGTGACGGCGGAAGGCGTGCCGAAGCTGCTCGACTTCGGCATCGCAAAAATCCTGCAAGAAGATGGCGCGCCGCTGGCGACCCTGACCGGGCAGCGGTTGATGACCCCGGAATACGCGAGCCCTGAGCAGGCGCGAGGTGAGCGGGTCACGACCGCGAGTGATGTCTATTCGCTCGGCGTTGTCTTATACGAGCTGCTGACCGGCCAGTCGCCCTACCGCCTAACGACGCGCACCTCGGCCGAGATTTCCCACGCGATCTCCAACCAGCAGCCTGAGCGTCCCAGCACTGTTTCCCGTGGCGCAAGTTTCCAACTTGCAGCATCTCGCGACTTGAAAAGTCGCGCTACGGCTCTCCGCGGCGATCTCGACAACATCGTGCTCATGGCGCTGCGCAAAGAGCCGGAGCGCCGTTACCAATCTGTCGAGCAATTCGCAGAAGACATCCGGCGACATCTGGAGAATCGACCGGTTCTGGCGCGCAAAGACACGAGCGGTTACCGCGCGACGAAGTTCGTCCGCCGGAACAAGACCGCGTTGACGGCAGCCGCGGTGGTTTTGCTTGTCCTGGTCGGCGGCATCATCGCAACGAGCTGGCAGGCCCAAAAAGCTCGCGCGACTCAAGCGCGGGCCGAACGGCGTTTTCACGACGTCCGTGAGTTGGCGAACAGTGTTCTGTTCGACTATCACGATGCGATCAAGGACTTGCCCGGCGCAACGAAAGTGCGGGAACGCCTGGTCAAAGATGCCTTGAAGTATCTCGATAGTCTCGCAGGCGAAGCGCAGGGAGACCCGGCCCTGCAGCGCGAACTCGCAGCCGCCTACGAAAGAGTGGGTGACGTGCGCGGAGGTCGGCGAAAGCGGCAGCTTGGGTGACTTATCCGGAGCGGCCGAGAGTTACACCAAAGCTATCCATTCGCGAGGCGCTCGTCGGGCTGAATCCCAATGACCTGCAGGCTCGACGCGACCTCGTCAAGAGCCTCCAAAAACTTGGTTTCCTGCTGCTGGATTTAGACGCCGACGCCGAGGGGTTAAAACACGCTGAGCGAGCCCTCACCATTTGTCTCGAGCTGGCGCAGGAACAGCCTGGCAACGAAGAAGTTCAATTCGAGCTCGCAGGTGCCCGCAACAGGGTCGGACAGGCGAAGAACAATCTAGGCGCGACGCGCCGACGCGCTTGAACAACTTCGCGCTGCGTTGGCCGTCGGCGAAAGATTTGTCGGCAGCGATCCGCGAAATCAAAAGTATCGTCGCAGACTCTGGACCACGCTGTCGTTCATCGCCGATGCGCTCTTCTTGGACGGCGACGTTGCTGGCGCTATCGAAGCGAATCGCAAAGCGCTCGCGCTGGCAGAAGGATTGATCGCCGATGATCCAATCAATGCGGACTATCGCAGCATCCTTGTCACGACACACCAAAATGGTGGCGACTATCGCGAAATGAGCGACAAGCCGAGGCGCGCTGGAGCATTTCCGCAAGGCGGCTGCGCTCGACGAGGAGATGCTCGTGGCCGATCCCGGTAACGCGATGCTCCGCAAGGACCTGGCCTACATTCACAAAAAAATAGCCGACTTGCTCGCGGCAATGAAAGACTGGCCGCAAGCACTGCATTACTTCAGCAAAGCGCTGGTCGGCTACAAAGAGGTCGTAGCCGCTCGCCCGCAGATTTAATTTCAAGATTCCTGGTCGTCACCTGCCACGGTGGAGTCGCCCAGATGGGGGCGCGGCTGGGCGAAGTGGAGGCTGCGCTGGAAGAATGTCGCAAGGCGACTGCCCTTCTGCAGGTAATCACTGGAGACAGCCCGGCCATCTCGGCCGGGTGCAGGCACACGAATATCTTGGCTTCGCTCATGTGGCGCTGGCCACTTCTCCGAAAGCGTCGCCGAGCGAGAGACGGCAGCACATGAGTGTCGCACGCGACATGTTTCAGCAGACGCTCAAGATCCAGGACGATTTACGGAAGCGCCAGGGCGACCTGGGCGCAAATGAGCAGTGGGCCACGGAAATCGCTGCCGAGATCGCAAAGTGCGACGCGGCTTTGGCTAAGTGAGAAGACGCCTGTCCACTGCAGCGTGCAGCAGAAGACGCCATAGCACCTGCCGATCGAGAGGGTGCCATGGGGTGCTCGGGTATCGTCGTTGTTGGGGACGACCGCTCCGGCGCGTTAGTTGGCGAGGCCAAATACTTCAACCAAGGCGATCCCGGTGGTGCCATCCTTTCCTCGCACCACCGCAGTATGAGGTGCGGCGGGAAGCGTCGCGACCACCGCGGACTCCAGGTCATTCGCGGGCGGGACGGTGGAGGCGACGATCTCGGCTTCCTGGGCGCTGCGCCAGTTGTCGTTCATGGCGATGAGGACGCCGTTCTGGTCGAAGATTTCCAGAGTTGGATCGGTCAGTTTGCCAGCGACGGGTAAGGAAGGGCCGATCGCGCGCACAATGACGCGGTCCGGCCGGCGCCCAGTCGCTTCTGTAGAAGTCTTGGCCGAATCTGGAAACTTCAGTGTCTGCTCCTGTGGGTGTGGTTCCCGTTTGGCCGACCTGGCCGTTGCTAGAGACAATTACGGAAGAGACCGCGATCGCGCCGCGGTTAGGTGAGAAGGCTGTATATTGCGGGACAGCAAACTGGAAGGCGCCCGTTTGAGGATCAGGAGGATTTGACTGGTTTAATGTGATCTGCTGGATGGCGCCGTTCGCTGCGTTGACCGCGTAGATGTTGTGGCTGCGATCATTTGGCCGATTCGGATCCTGCGCGGAGATCGCAAACAGGGCGGCGTCGCGTGACCAGGTGGGAAATGTAGCGCTGGCAAATGGCAGTCCGAAAGCGGTGTCTCCCGTCCCGTTGCCATTGACCTGCCGCAACTGAAACCGATAGCGAGGGAAGACCGAGGGATCAGGATTAATGGAGACGAGCTGGCTGTAGAGAATTTGCGCTGGAGCCGTCGTGCTCCAAGAAAGTAGTAATAAAACCACTGCCAGCACGGATTTGCGCCAGCGAGCGATCATTAGTTTGCGGGGTAAGGTTGTAATCATTTTTGCCTCCGGAACGGCGCCGGATGGTTACGGCAGGCTTGTCCTTCACTAGGGGCATGCGGAAACCGCGGGCGGAATTCGTCATTTCTTTTGAAAAAATCCTCGTTTTTTTTGCGCGGCCAGGAGGATCGCCCTCCGTGCAGCCGAACATGCTCGCCGCACCGGATGTCACTCAAATTTTCCGGGCGTGCAGCGACGGCGATGAGACCGCGCCGAGCCGCGTATGCCAGTGGCTTATCGGGGGCTGCGCGCCTGTGGGCGCATACTTGGGTAGCGAACGGGCGGACCAACTTTGCGAGCGACCTCGCTGGTCCATGAAGCCTATCTGAAGTTAGTAGACGAAAGAGCGTGACTATGGAAACCGACCAGCGAGTCCAAAGTGCCAACAGGCTTGACTAGCAGAAATCGCTACTGGGCGAAGTTGGCGGAGAGCCTGCGGCAAATTGTCAGGTCGCTGATATGCGCCGCCTCCCGCCTCGCTCTAAGTCGCGAAGATTTCTATCGCCACGCGCGCGGGCTCTGTTATCAACTTTCGGCTCGCTCGGCCGCCATTCTCGCCGACCGTTTCTATCTCCTTATGAAAATACGTTCCCTCGCTCGTTGGAGCTTTGCCCTTATCACTTTGTTTTGGGTGGCGGTAATCGCCTCCTCCAGTTTCAGCGCGCGGGAGACAAATCCGACCATCAATAAAATCGCGCCGTGGGTTTTGGAGAAGACGGCGAATGGCGCGGAAGCCGAGTTCCTCGTCGCCTTGGCCGATCAGGCGGACTTGCGCGGCGCGGACGCGTTGGCGACGAAGGAAGAGAAGGGGCGTTTCGTGCGCGATGCGCTCTGGAATAAAGCTCAAGCGACCCAGCGTCCGCTGCTGGACTGGCTGCAGGCGCGGAAGATCGAGCATCGCGCCTATTACATTACCAACGTGATCTGGGTGAAAGCGGACGCGGAAGTGGCGCTCGCGCTCGCCTCGCGCCCCGATGTGGCGCGGCTGGAGGGCAACCCGACCATTCGCAATTATCCGATCGATCTCCCGGTGGAGGATGATGCTCCGGCTTCGCTGGAGACTCCGCAGGCGATCGAGCCTGGGATCACGCATACGAAAGCGCCACAAGTCTGGGCGACCGGATTCACCGGGCAGGGCATCGTGGTGGGCGGCGCGGACACGGGCTACCGCTGGGATCACAGCGCTTTGAAAGGGAAATACCGCGGCTTCGACGGCGTGAACGCGAACCACGATTACAGCTGGCACGACAGCATCCATACTGGCGGCGGCAGCTGCGGGCCGAACGCGCCTGCCCCTTGCGACGATCAAGGCCACGGCACGCACACCATGGGCACGGTGGTGGGCGATGACGGGGCCGCGAATCAAACCGGGATGGCGCCGGGCGCGAAGTGGATCGGTTGCCGGAATATGAATGTCGGGAACGGAACGCCTGCGACCTACATCGAGTGCATGGAATTTTTCCTCGCTCCCTATCCTGTCGCCGGCACGCCGGCCCAGGGCGATCCCAGCCGTGCACCTCATGTCACTACGAATTCCTGGAGTTGCCCTGCTTCGGAAGGTTGCTCGCCTAATTCACTGCAGGCCGCCGTGGAAGCGCAACGCGCCGCTGGCATCATGATGGTGGTGGCCGCAGGTAACTCTGGCTCCGCTTGCTCCACGGTCGCTGATCCTCCGGGGATCTACGACGCCGCTTATACCATCGGCGCGCTCTCGACCGGCACCGATAACATCGCCTCCTTCAGCAGCCGCGGACCAGTCCTGGTGGACGGAAGCCTGCGTCTGAAACCCGACCTCGCGGCGCCGGGCACCAGCGTGCGCTCGACTTCCCGCACTTCCACCACTTCCTATACCAGCCTTAGCGGCACCTCCATGGCCACGCCGCATGTGGCGGGCGCGGTCGCCCTGCTTTGGTCGGCGCATCCGGAACTGCGCAATAACATTCCCGCCACAGAAGACGTCTTGAACAGCTCTGCCGTCCACCTGAATTCGACTTTGTGCTCTTCCAACGGCTCGCCCAATAACGTCTTCGGCTTCGGCCGGCTCGACATCAAGGCTGCGGTCGACCAACTCGCCGTCTTGAGCGTGGTCTCGCGCAAGGTGCATGGCAGCGCGGGAACTTTCGATCTTCCGCTTGCCCTGACTGGATCGCCGACGGTGGAAGGACGGAGCAATAGTGGGAACCACACCATTGTCTTTAACTTGAACAACCCGGTCACAAGCGGAAATGCTGCCGTCACCAACGGCACGGGCACGGCCAGCGCAGTGACTTTTTCCGGGAACACAGCCACGGTCAATCTCTCCGGTGTGTCCGACGTGCAGACCATCACCGTCACCCTTAGCGGCGTGACCGGAACCTCCGGGCAAACCATGCCGGACACAACGGTGAGCATGGGCGTGCTGGCGGGTGATGTGAACGGGACGCGCAGCGTTTCCAGTGGGGACATCGCACTGGTCAAAGGGCAAGTCGGCGCGGGCGTTGATAGCTCGAACTTCCGCGCGGATGCGGCCGTGAATGGCTCGATCAGCGCCGCGGATGTGGCTCTGGTAAAGTCCCGCTCCGGCTCCAGCCTGTAGATCGACGCGGCAGCGCAGACCTCCGGCGGCGGCGGTCCGTAATTCTCCTATTGACGTTCTATAGGAGAAGGCCTTACCCTCTCCTGTAGATTGACTATAGGAGAAACAATGAAGCCGCAAAAAACCGATCTTTTACAAGGGACCCTGCATCTCCTGGTGCTGAAGGCGCTGGCCGCCCAACCGCTGCACGGACTGGGCGTCTCCACTCGCATCGAGCAAATCACGAATGGGACTTTTGAGGTCAAACCCGGCTCGCTCTTTCCGGCCCTGCATCGGATGGAGGAAGCCGGCTGGCTGCGCGCGTCCTGGGGAGACTCGGAGAATAATCGACGCGCGAAATTCTATACCCTGACGGCGTCAGGACGTCGCCAGCTCGCGACCGAGACGGAAGATTGGGAACGCATCGCGCTCGCGATCGGGAGTGCGCTGCGCGCCAACTAACCACGAGGAGAATTTATGATTACACTCCTGTCTCGTCTCCTCAGCGGTCGTCGCAATCTCTTTCGCAAAAGCGCGGTGGAACGCGACCTGAACGATGAATTGGAATCGTTCGTCGATTTGAAGACTGCGCGAAAGGTGCGCGACGGGATGGAACCGAAAGACGCGCGTCGCGCCGCTGTGATGGAACTAGGCGGGGTGGAGCAGGTGAAGGAACAGGTGCGCGAAGGACGCGCTGGTTACTCGGTCGAGAATTGGCTGCGCGATCTGCGTTTCGCATTGCGCACGTTGGGAAGGGCGCCGGCGTTTTCGCTCAGCGTGATCGGTGTCCTGGGTCTCGGGATTGGCAGCACTGCGCTCATGTTCACCCTCGTGAACTCGCTGCTGCTCGCGGGCCCGCCCTACCAGAATGCCGACCGGCTCTACACCCTCTGGGGGAAGCTGCCGCAAGAGAGCCGCGTCTCGTTTTCGCCGAATGAGTTCATGGCCTGGCGCGAGCAGACGGAAGTGTTCGATGGCTTGGGCGCTTACACTGGGACGGGCTTCACCATCACGGGTCAGGGCGAGCCGTCCTTTGCTTTCGGCCAGGCGATGACACCCTCCGTCCTGCAAATGCTGGGCGTGCGACCCTCGTTAGGCCGGAGTTTTCTGGAGACGGAAGGGGAGGCGGGGCGCGATCGCGTCGTCCTCTTAAGCGACCGGCTCTGGCGGGAAAAGTTTGGCGCCCGGCCCGAGGTCCTGGGTCAGTCCGTCCTCCTGAATTCCGAGCCGCACACGATCGTAGGCGTGATGCCACCGGGTTTCGATTTCCCGCGGCACGACGTGCAATTATGGGTGCCGGCAGCGCTGCAGGGAGCGTTTCTGCAAGCAAACGCGGACGCGCACATGTTGCGAGTTTTGGCGCGAGCCCGGCCGGGCGTTTCCGAGGAACGAATCCGCGCGGAGTGCGACGTCATCGGGGCGCGCTTGCGCCCGGCGGACGCGGCGCAGACGCGCTCCTTTTATGCGCTGGGACTGAAGGAGCTCCTGATCGGCCGTCTCCGCGAGCCGCTCTGGATCCTCCTGGGAGCGGTGGGGCTGCTCTTCCTGATCGCCTGCGCGAACGTGGCTAATCTCATGCTGGCTCGAGCCAGTGCCCGCCAAAGTGAAATGGCCATGCGCGCCGCGCTGGGCGCGAGCCGTCCGCGCTTGCTCGCGCAGTTGCTCACGGAGTCGGCCATTCTGGCGATCCTCGGTGGGGTGGCGGGTTTGGCGCTGGCTCTTTGGGGGCTCGATCTTTTGCAATGGGCGGCTGCGGAAAATCTCCCCGAACTGCGGCACGCACGGCTCGATTGGTGGGCGATGGGATTCGTCTTTCTCCTTGCGAGCTGCGCCGGACTTCTCTTCGGCCTGGCGCCCGCGCTCGCGGCGACCCGCTCGAATCTACAGGCGAGCCTGCAAGGCAGTAACCGCACCAGCGGCGGCGCGCGGACCGAACGTTCGCGCCAGTTTCTCGTCTTCGCGGAGGTAGCGCTGGCCGCGCTCCTTCTCATCTCGTCCGCTCTGATGCTCCGCAGCTTCGCCGCCTTGCTCCAGACGGATCCGGGCTTCCGCGCCCAGGATGTGATCGTGGCCAATACCGCCGTCTCGGAAGAGCGCTATCCGGACGCGCCCGCGATGTTACAGTTTTATCGGCAAGCCCTGGCCAACGTGCGCGCGCTGCCGGGCGTGGCGGCGAGCGGGATGATCACGCATCTGCCCTTTGGCGGAAACGATTGGGGCAATGGCTTCGAAGTGGAAGGCCAGCCCGCCGTCGCCGGAGCGGAACCGACCTGCCAGATCCGACCGAGCAGTCCCGGATACTTCGCGGCCATGGGTATTCCAATGCGGGAGGGTCGCGAGTTTACGGAACGGGACGAGGCCAACGCGCCGCGGGTGGCGATTGTGAACGAACTCTTCGCGCGACGTTTCTGGCCGAACGGGAGCGCGCTTGGGCAGCGGGTGCGGTTTGGCAAGGAATGGCTCTCGATCGTCGGCGTTTCGGGCAACGTGAAAACGGCTGCGTTGGAAAAAGATTTCGAGCCGGAAATCTACGCGCCCTATCCGCAAATCCCGGCAGAGGTGCTGAACTTCGTCGGTCGCGAGATGAACTTTGTCGTGCGCAGCTCCGCGCCGAACGCGCTCGCGCCGAGCTTGCCGACCGCGTTGCACGCGCTGGATCCTGACCTGGTGGTGAAACTCGATCGCATGGAAAGTTTGGTCGGAGATTCGATGGCGGAACCGCGCTTCCGCACCTGGTTGATCGCGCTCTTTTCGCTCTTCGCGCTCCTGCTGGCCTGCCTCGGCATTTATGGCGTGATCGCCTTTTTAGTGACGCAACGGACCCGGGAGATCGGGATCCGAATGGCCTTGGGAGCCACGCGCGGCAGCGTGGTCGCGCTGGTCCTCTCGCGCACGCTCAAGCTCGCGGCCATGGGCGTGGCGGCTGGCGTGATCGCGGCCTTTTTCCTCTCGCGGCTGCTGGCCGGTCTGCTCTTCGGAATCACCACGCGTGACCCGCTGACTTTTTTCCTGGTCCCACTGACCCTGCTCGCCATCGGTCTGCTTGCCGGTTACCTGCCCGCGCGCCGCGCTGCGCGGATCGACCCGATCAGAGCTTTACGCTACGAGTGAGCTGCGACGTGGAGCAGGGGCTCAAGGCACGCTCTGACCGGCGCGGGACTTCACGAAGCCAACGTCGCCGGCATTAACCGAGCCGTTTGGGATGACGTCCTCGCGGTAGTCGGCAGCCGCGGACGCCAGCGCCAGATTGCGCCGTCGTCTGGCTCACATCCGCCGCAGTGACACTCTTTCTCCCGTTCGTGTCGCCAGTTTCCTTGTCATCGCGGCGGTTTTTTCCTGAAGTGTTCTGTGGACGAATGAGCATCCCCGCCTCCTCCGCATCTTCCGTGGCTGGCCAGACCTTTCCGCAGGGTGCTGCAGGAAGGGCGACGCCACCGTGGCGGCTGGCGCTCGGTCTAGCCGGTCTTCTTTTGCTGGTGATGTTCGCCATCTTCCGCTCCCACCTCGGGACGCGGCTCGACAGCTTCACCGTGGACGAGCCCTATCACATTGTGGCCGGCACTTCGTATGTCCGCACCGGCGATTTCCGCCTTAACCCGGAGCATCCGCCATTAATGAAGCTTTGGCTGGGCGCGTGGATGCCGGAGAGTTTTAGGCTGCGTCCGTTTGAGCCGTTGAATGAGAAAGTGGAAGAGCGCGACTTCACGGAGGAGACCGTCTTCTACGATAACGACGCGGCCGCCCTGCAGCGGCGGGCGCGCCTGGCACTCTGGGTTTATCATGGGCTGCTCCTGTTCAGCCTGGCGATGCTGCTCTGGCGCGCGGTGGGGTGGGCGTGGTCGGCGGGCATGCTTGCTTACCTGGCGCTCGAACCGACCATCGGCGCGCACCTGCCGGTGGCGATGACCGATCTGTCGCTCGCGCTCACGCTCGCTCTTACGACCGTGGCGGCGGCGTTGTTGGTGACACATTGGAACTGGCGATGGGCGGCGATCCTGGGCGTGACGATCGGTCTCGCGCTCGGCAGCAAGCACTCGGCCCTCCCGGGCTTGTTAGGCATCGGGCTGCTTTGTTTTGCCGCCACTTTCCTAAGGGCGCAACGGAGTTGGAAGCTGGTGCTGAAGCGAGTTGCCCTCCTCGCCGCGGCGGGCGCGCTCGGGTGGATGCTGCTGTGGGCGCAATACGGCGGGCGCTTCCATGCGGCGCGCGATGGGACCGATCCGTTCAATCGCCCGATGCTGCAAAAGCTGAGCGATATCCGCGGTAGCTCGAGCCAGCTGATCGCCTTTGCAGATAACTACCGGCTGATGCCGCGCGCTTATCTTTGGGGTTTGGCGGATACCGTCCGGACCGGCGTGGAAGGGCGCGGCTCGCATTACTTTTTCTTCGGCAAATGGTACGAAGGCGCAGCGCCGAAGGGCTACTGGCTGGCTGTGCTGGCTGCGAAGGTGCCGCTCTTTCTGCTCGCTCTCGCGCTTCTCGGCGCGGCCGCGCTTTGGCGGGCTTCATTGTCCCGCGAAGCGCGTTGGTTTCTCCTCTTCGCGGCGGCGATGGCGGGAGCGCACTTCCTTGCGCTGTTTTTCTCCAAAGGGACCTGGGGCGGAGTGCGCCACGCGCTGCCAATCGTTTTTGCCTTGAGCTTCCTCGCCGGAGCGGCGGTCTGGCGCGCGTGGCAAACGCGGAATCGCTGGCTCGCCTTCGCCTGTGCGGCTTGCTGGATTGTCGCCCTGTTGATGACAGTGCGCGAGCCACGCCTCTGGGAGTATAACAACGAAATCGTGGGCGGCACCGCAGGCGCCTATCGCTCTTTCATGAACGAGGGGCAGGACCTCGGGCAGCGCTACGGCGAGTTCAAAAAGTTTTACCACGACGTCATCGCGCCGACCGGGAAACCGTTCTACGGCAGCTATTGGTTCATGGAAGAACAGGCGAAGGCGGACCAATTGCGCTACGCGCGCTTCGCTTCCGGATTGAACGATAACAACACCGCGGGCGTGTTCGATGGATTTTACCTCATGAGGATCGAGGACCTGATCGCCGCGCCGCACGAAGAGTGGGATCCGGCGATCTTCGATCCGCTGGAGCGAGTCGCGCGTTTCGGAAACACCGTGGTCTTCCGCGGCCGTTGGGTGGCGCCGGCACCCCGCGCCTACAGTCTGCGGGAGCACGTCATCGAGGAAATCTTTAAGAACCCCGCGCCGAATTGGAATTTAATCGCGGAGAAACTGGCGGAGATTTCGCAGGCGCTTCCGCGGAGTTCGGCGACTGCGGTTCTGTTGGGAAATGCGCAGCTCCGTTTGGAACGACGCGAGGAGGCCATCGCAGCCTACGCGCGCGCGCTTCACGCCGCGCCGCCGGGCGATATGCTGCGTCCGGCGCTGGAGAGGCAGCTGGCGCGCCTGCGGAACGGAGAGGCAATGACGACACTGCAACCTTTGCGAAGCGCGCTCCTGGAATGAAGCGACTCATCGGACGTCTTGCGGTGGACCAGACCGCGATGAAACGCGCCTTCATCCAACTTTTGATGGTGCAAATCATCGCCTGGGCGCCAGCCGTTGCTGCCGAAACGAAATCTGTTTCGCCCGATGGGAAATGGGAGTTTCGCCTGGTGGCACCGCAGGAAGCTGAAGGTTCGCAGGAAGTTTTCGTGATCACAAAGCGGGGCAGCACCGAACCTTCAACCGAACTTACCGAAGAGGCCTCCGGCACCTTCGCCGCTTCTGCGCACGTGGTCTGGGCACCGGATTCGCAACGATTTGCGTTTAACTACCAGCCGGGTTTTCGCGTGCGAACGGTGCAGCTTTACCAGCTCGACGGGAGCGATTGGCGCGAGCTGGATGCGCCCGATTCCGACGCATCTGTAACCAAGACAATCAATCGTTCCACGGCCGCGCAGCGGAAAGAGCTCGGAGTGCCGCCGGCCAAGATCGGGCGACCGATCTCCGACGTCACTCGGGCACTGCGATGGCTCGGCGCAAACAGCGTGCTTCTTTACGTGGGAACGCAGGAGACTTTTGAGATTAAAAATGAACTCGAAGAGGTGAGTGAAGCGTGTCTCGTCACGCTCAAGTTCGACGACACCGGAGACTGGAAAGTCACCAGGACTCGATTGCTCACAAACCGGAAGACTGCGGATTTGAACGAAGCCGAGCGCGCAGCACTTGCGAGGCTGGACGAGAACCTAAGGGAAGAAAACCAGTAAGAACCAAACTATGAAACAGCGCACTCTAGTCTCTGCCATCGCAGCTGAGCTTTTCCTCTTCTCGGCCATTGATTTGCACGCGTGCGCCTGCTGCGCAGATCCCGGCGAGTATCGCCAGACGTCGTCCCAATCGGTCGATCAGTATGAAGCGACGCAGCTCAACGGAATGGAGTTCGCTGACATGGCTCAACTCTTTTTGACCGATGCGGGAGATGAGGAGGTGAAGGGTATCAGCAGTGTTTCCGCGAAGTATGCGCTCACCGTAGCCGCGGATCCAAAGCGGTGGCGCCTGACCCTGCGCGCCGAAGCTGGCGAGATGGGAGAAATCATTCTGACGCGGCCTGCAAAGATGGCGAAGTTTTCGGCCGACATCCACGACGGCGAAGCCAACCGCGCCGGGGGACCGATTCTCTATAAGGAGTGGCGGTTCGAGGGACGTCCCACAGGTGGCGGAATTTTTGCCCCAGGATTCGCTGCACCCGCCCGCTACCTTCTCATCTTCCAGGGACGCGGTAATCGATGTGACAACGCAGAGGATTTCACGCATTGGCGCCTGGAAATTTCCGGAGCGAAAGCCACCTACGCTTTGTTCGGCAAACTGTCCTCCGCCCGCGCCGTCGCTCCCGATGAAGAATAGATCGCTGTATCCGAGAATCGCGGCCCTGCTTTTCATTGCCGGTGGGCCTGCGCTCGTCGCCGGGGCTGACCGACGCGGTGTAATCAATGATCCCGATGGCTACGTAAATGTGCGCGCGGGCCAGAACGCGGAAGCCGCTGTGATCGCAACTGTGCGGACCGGCGAGCCTTTTACTTTTAGCTGCAACGATGCGGCGGAGTGGTGCACGGTGAAGCTGCGCTCTGGCAAATCGGGCTGGATGCATCAGAGCCGCATTCGGGTTCACTTTACGAAGAAGGATCTGCCGGAGCGAGACCTCACGGGTGAGTCTGAGATCGACCAGTTCGCACGCGGACGTGGTTTTGATTACAACGTCACCGCGCGGCGCGCGGCGGACGGCGACGGGAAGGCGTTGCAAAAGTTCTTCGCGCTCAGCGATGGTGTGGATGGAGCGGCGGCGGAATCGCACGCGCAATATTTTCCGGTCGTTTACCATCTTTTGGGCGACACGCGCCTGGCTGAATTTCTGCGCGGTCAGCCGATTGGTTTTCGGGCGATGGTGCGGAACGCGATGGCCTACTACGGCCCCATGTATCCGGCGACTGATTATCTGCATCGACATTTCCCGCGAACGAGCGCGGCGTTGTTTCCGCGGGAAGTGGTGGCCTGGCCTTCGCCGGATGGACGCTATGCGATTCGCAAAATCTTCTCCGACGAAACTGACTTGAGCCTGACGAAAGTCGCGCGCGCGGAATTGATCGAACAGCCGGGCGGGAGAGTGCGGTGCGATTTGACGCACGAGGACATCGGCACGGGCCCGCAGCGCGAGGGGGAAGTTCTTTGGTCGCCTGATTCGAAACGCTTTGCCTATCAGTCGAGCAATCTCACGCCGACGGGCAATTTGTTCAGCACGCCCCGCCCGAAGCCGGCGCGGAAACAGACGGTGATCTACGAACTCTCCGCCGATGCCTGCCGCCGCGTCGAGGTGCCGCTCAGCGAACCACCGGGTCGCGCAGAGGATACCGAACTCGTCGGTGCCATCATGGGTCACGAGCACACGGAGCCGCTGCGTTGGTCGGCACCAAACGTCCTCGTTCTGCAGCGGCACGAGTATTATCAAAAGCTCAAACCGAGCGTGATTGAGAACGTCGAATTTGAGGCGGTCCACAGCTTCGATCGCCTGTATGAAATCACGGTGGAGATCGCTCCGGACGGCAGAGCGAGCGCCGAATGGAAGCTGAGCCATTGAACTCTTACGCATGAACAAAATCCTCCTCGTGTCCCTCTGCGGCGCCGCCGTGCTGCTTTCTTCCTGCGACGTCAGCACGTCTGAACCGCCGCGGCGGTTCGGTCCGCCTGCGCTGGTGCAGGTGGGTGACGAAGCGCAACTCTGGGTGCTGGTGAAACAGGAAGAGCGGAAACAGCGTCGAGTCGGCGGCTCGCGCTATTCCATGGGAAATGTCGTGACTGAGGTCCTCCACCATTTCGATCTGCAGAGCCACGACACTCGGACAGCGGCGAAGCTTTGGAAGAAGCGGCTGCTCTCAGTGAAAAGCGATGACGGCGGAAGCACCGCCACGGCGCGGATTCTGGGCCAGGATGGCGATGCCGTCTGGCTGTTTGTGCACGACCAACCTGTCGCGGTTTCCAGTCGTGACGGGCAGGTGCTGGCCAATCGCAGAACGTTGGAAGAGCGCAATCCCGCCTTGCAGGGTCTGGTTTCGAAAGAGCTGACGTTTTATACTTTCGACGATGGGCTCGTCCTGACCGCGGCCGACGCGAAGCGCCATAAGATCAAAGCCTCAGATTTTACCGCGGAACCCTACCGACCGACGAGCGAGGAGGAATTTAACAATCTGCAAATGCTCTCCACGAGGTGGAATGGCAGCTTTCCTACCAGCGACTTCCTCACGCGCATGGCCTGGGTGGGAGGACGCTGGCTGGGACTCTATACCGAGAAGGAAGCAGCGGATGCGGGCAACGATACGTTCGGCGATCGCCTCACTGATCCGACCCGGGTGTTACACGAAGGATCACGCGCGCGCCGCACTTTCTGGACGGCGCGCATCGGCAAGACGAAGGAGTTTACGGAAGGCAGTCACGACCGCTTGTTCGACGTCACGCGGGTGCCCGGCGCCCCGGAGTTTTTAGAGGCTGGCCTGCTTCTTCGACCGGGAGGGAAAGATCCGCTCGTGATCAAGGAAGGAGACGGTTTGCTGGTCCTGCATCGGACACGGCTGGATGGCGAAGGGCGGCTGGCAGTGACCCGGCTGGACGAGAATCTGCGCGAAACCTGGAAGACAAAGCTGCCGTTTCTGGAATTAGGGAATCGCTACGAGTTTCCCGATCGCTTGCTGACGTATGGGTCGCTGCAAGTGACGGAGAAGGGAGTCACGCGTTGGGAGGAAGCGATCGCCGCGGTGAGCCTGCGAGATGGAAACACGCAGGCGTGGAACGTGACCCTCGATCGCGAGGTGGTGCCGGCAGATTTCGAAAAAAGCGGCTCGAAGTAAAGCCGCGCCAGGCGCTGAGGACCTTCAGCAGATGGTTTATCTCTTCGCCGACTTCCGCGGGATGTTCCACCGTATCGGCGATCTCGTGCCAGACCAGATTGCGGTAGGATTTTTCCGAGACATGCACGGCCACGGCAACGTGATTGCGCGTCCCTCCGCCGGCGGCGCACTGAGAAGCAGCTCCAGCATTTCAAACTCCGCCAGTCTTCCGATTGCTTCTGCACCGCCCGCAAACGCTGGTGCGCGGGTTGTAAAACCATTAGTGCCCAACTCCGCTCATAGGTCTGGCTGGGGTTGAGCCCGGGATCGTCGATCTCGCGAAATAGTTTCTCCGCGAAGGCTCATCGATCGAGACGAACGCTGCCGCCACGTTTTTGCGCGCGGGCCCGCTCGTGGTTATTCACGAACCGCCGTTTCACCGCGGCGAGGAGATAACTGCGGAAGCGCCCGCGCTCCGGATCTGCGCGCTGCAGAAACTCCGAGCGCATGTCTGCCGGATCACTAAGGAGTGGCAATTCGCGGCGCGAGCGAAAACGAGCCGCCGCTCCCGGCCAGCACGAAGGCGCGTCTAGGGCAGGCTCTGGCCGGAGCGGGATCTCACGAGCGAGATATCGGAGGCGTTGATCGTGCCGGTGGGAGTGACGTCCTGGCGGAAGTTGGCGCTGGTCACTGGGACGCCGACTTGCGCTTTCGTTTGCGAGACATCGGCCGCGCTCACGCTTCCGCTCCCGTTCGTGTCGCCAGCGAGGACGTGCATGGTCACGGCGGTCTCAGGCAACACCTGGGCGTTTCTATCGGTCACGTTGCTCAAGGTGATGGTGATCTTTTGCACATCGGCCACGCCGGTCAGGTTTACGGCCATGGTGTTGCCGGAGAACGTGGGACTGCCGCTCACGTTGCCCACGCCGGCACTGACGCTGGCATTTCCACTGACAGTCGGGTTGGTGAATCTAAGGAGGATCGTGTGTGTCATGCCGCTGGAGCGACACTCGACCCCGGGATTCCCAGTAAGCGGGAGCGGAAGATCAAAGTCCCCCGCGCTGCCATGGGTCTTGCGCGAAGAGGCGGAGACAATCTCGAAAGGAGGGAGGAGGAACACGTTCTGTACGGTATCCTCGATCGATTCGGAACCGCGGACACGGTAGCGGCCGCGAGCGCGGATGAGGAAATTTTGCCCGGTTGGAAGGTTCAAACCCTGAAGGGAATAACGTAAAGACTGCGGCAGCAGCGAATCCGGGGTGAGCAGTGTCTTCTTTTCGGCCAACGCAGCCGTGGCGGGCAGGCCTTCGCCTAACAACACGAATGTGGCACCACCGTCAGTGGATTGCTCGAAGACCAGATGCCCAAACTGGGGGCCGGCCCCAGCGCGCGTAAGGGTGATGGCGGTCCGGTCGATCGTCATGGCCGAGAGTGCAGGAGTGTCATTCGTGAGGCGCCCAAAGGCTCGGCGCGGTTGCCCGCCAATCTCGCTAAAGCCACCGCCTGCGAGGATCTTGCCGTCGGGTTGCAAAGCAATGGAGGCCATATTCACAACCGGGTTGGGATTAAATTCATCGGCAGTGCCGGTGGTGCCATTCAGGCGCGCAAGACTCTGCCGCGGTGCGCCGCCAATGTTATTGAATTGGCCGGCGACAATCACCTGGCCGTCAGATTGCACTATAAGGTCGGAGACAATGGGAACGATGACGCCGCCGCTCGGGTTTGTGTCAAAGGGATCTGCCAATCCTGTGGTCGAGTCGAGACGGGCCAGCGATCGGCGCTGCTGCCCTCCGATACTGGTGAACCAGCCTCCGACCAAGATCTTACCGTCTGCTTGCACTGCGATCCCCTGAACGCCGTTGCTAGGGCCAGGATCGAAGGCATCCGCTGCACCGGTGGCGGGATCGAGCCGCGCGAGCCCGCTCCGTGGCTGCCCGCCGATGTTGTGAAAAATGCCGCCGACAAGAATTTTTCGGTCTCGCTGGATCGCGACGGCATTAACTGCGTTATCGGGACTGGGATTGAACTCATCCGCGGCGCCGGTGGCCGGATCAAGGCGAGCCAACCCGTTGCGCAGTTGCCCGCCGATGGTGGTGAAACTGCCGGTGACCAGAATCTTTCCATCCGGTTGCAGAGCGATCGACGTGCTGCCGCCGTTCGGGCTGGGATCGAATGCATCAGCCGCGCCCGTGATGGGATCAAGCCGCGCAAGCCGCAAACGCGACTGGCCGCCGATGCTGGTAAAAGCGCCGCCAACGAGAATTTTGCCGTCATGCTGCGGGACAATTGAATAGACCGGGAAGTTCGCATTCGGGTCGAAGGCCAGATCGAGCGTCCCGTCCGTGTGGAGCCGGGCGAGGTTGCGTCGCGGCACGCCCAAAACGCTCGCAAAGTCTCCTCCGATCACGACCTTTCCGTCCGGCTGCAGGGCGGTCGCATAGATATAGCTGTCGGGACCAAGGAGATTCAGGTTGAGCGTTTGGTCGAGTCGTCCGTCGCGCTCCACGCGAGCGATGCGACTGCGAGGTTGCCCGCGCGTGGTGTTGAACGCCCCACCGGCGAGAACCTTCCCGTCCGGCTGAACCGCAATGGCATATACGGCGCCGCTCGACACGTCCGGATCGAAAGAATCCGCGGCTCCGCTCGTCGGGTCGACGCGCGCCATGCGATTACGTGGCTGACCGCCAATGCTGGTAAATGAGCCGCCCGCCAGAATCTTCCCGTCAGGCTGCACCGCGATTGCATATACATCCTGATTCGCGTCTGGGTTAAAGGAATCAAGACTCCCGCTCTCCGGATCGAACCGGGCAATGCCACGGCGCGATATTCCCCCGACGGTGGCGAACGGCCCGCAGACAAGGATTTTCCCGTCCGCCTGCAAGGCGATTTGTGAAATGTAATTACTGGGAAAAGGCGGGGTGAACGAATCAGCCGCACCCGTCGTCGGATCAAGGCGCGCGATAAAGATCCTCGTCTGCCCACCGATACTGTTGAATGCGCCGCCCGCCAATATCCTGCCGTCTGGCAACGCCAGGATTGAAAGAACATCGAGATTCGCATTCGGATTGAAGGAATCGGCCGTTCCAGTTGTGGTATCGAGGCGCGCGATCCGGTTGCGAGGCTGACCGCCGATGTTTGTGAAGCCACCGCCCACGATGATCTTGCCGTCGGGTTGCAAAGCGATGGCATAGACATCCCCGCTCGCGTCAGGATTCCATCCATCCGCGGCTCCGCTTATCGCCTCCAGTCGTGCGATGTTGTTCCGTGCTTGTCCACCGATGGCGGCAAAAGTCCCGCCGACCAGGATCTTTCCGTCCGGCTGAAGGGCGATCGCATAGACGTTACCGCTCGCGTTGGGATCGAAGGCGGAGTCGATCGTACCATCGGGATTCAACCGGGCGATGTGATTTCGCGTGACGGTGGCTCCGCCGTTGGGGGCGAGGGAGGTAAAATCGCCACCGAGTAAAATTTTCCCGTCCGCTTGGACGACGACGACGCGGATCACGCCGTTGGCTTTTGGATCAAACCCGTCCAGGGCAGACTGAGCCTGAGACGGCGGCGTGCGGAGTGCCAGGAGAAGAAAAAGTGCGAGACCAAAAAAGGATGGGGAGAAGGTCGGCATGGTAGAGCGAGGGGAGGCGGGGGTAACGCTGGATCAGCCACGAAAATGCTAGTTTCCTGCTAGCCAGCTATGCATCGCCGAGGTCTTGGAAGTGGAGCGATTTCTTCTGTGTTTGTCGATAATAATATGAAGACCTCGCGCGGCAGGGGGAAATCGCTTGTCGTAGGCGCGCGATCGATCAGTTCGTTAGGCAAAGGACCTCGACCAGTGTGAAGCTGGTGGTGCCGTTCTGCGCGGACCACAGCGGTGTGCAGTAGGCTCTTGCGACCTCAAGACGGAGGGAGAGCCTCGCAAAGGCAGGCTCTGGCCGGAGCGGGATTGCACGAGCGAGATATCGGAGAGGCGTTGATCGCGCCGGTGGCGGTGACGTCCTGGCGGAAGTTCGCGCTGGTCACTGAGACGCTGGCTTGTGCTCTTGTTTGCGAGACATCGACCGCATTCACGCTTCCGATCCCCTTCGGGTCGCAGGCGGGGTCGCTCATGGTCACTCGTGTCGGTGATCTGGCCCTTGCTCTCGGTTATGCTTGTGAGCGTGCTGAGGAATCTGTGCACATCAGGGATGTCGGCTTACGAGCATGCTGTTGCCGGAGGACGTGCCGTTCCCACACGCTCAATCCTCTGAAGCACGCGTCCCCAAACAGTACGATACCGCCGATCGCGACCTCATCCGCGGTTGGACGATGTTGCTTTCCGAAATGTTAGGACGACCGGGAATCGACCGCGCCATCCAAACGAAGACGCCGCGGGATCAGCGTTCTGCGGCGATCAAGAACTCTTCGTTATGATTCAATTGCCAGCCATCCAGCGACGGCCCGCTCTTGGATTGTTGATTCGCGTCCGTCTGTCGTTTCCCGCCGGTGACGTTTTTCCGAGACGGTAGATCTTTTGCTTGAGCTTTTCCCTTAGCGGCAGATTTCGTGGTCTTCTTTTTCATTATGCGACTCCTTTAAGGTTGCTGTTGGACTACGTGGTCTTTCTAACCCCTGGCAGGACGATTTGACCAGCTCAAAACATGCGTAGGTTGCGATGCGAAGCTGACAATCAGACTTCGCCTGACGTGCTTCCAATGTCGGTGAAAGGCTCACAAGCGATACTGAACTGAAACCCTGTGGAGGGCTGCCAGTTCTCCCTCTTCACCTCGCCGTCGCGAGGCTTCGCTTGAGTCTTGCGAGGTTGGCTCGGCAGGCGACGACTTTAGGATGAGCAGCGGGCAACGGTGGGACAAGATCTCCTGTGCCCGGTCGTATAACTCTGCGGCTTCTTTCCACTTTCCACGCGCGGTCTGTAGCACGGCGAAATTGTTGCAGGTTAAAGCCACCTCTACATGATCGACGCCGAGCAACTGCACCTTTAGCGCAAGCGCCCTTTGATAGTAGCGCTGGGCCGAGAGAAACTGGCCGCGAGCAAACTTTAACGTCCCGAGATTGTTTAGCGCTACCGCCACGTCAGAGCGCGTCGATTCACCCCCTTTGCGAAATGTCCGGAGCGCGCTCCGGAGCAAGCTCTCGGCTTCAGAGAACTTCCCGCGCTCGACTAAGATAGGAGCCAGCGCTGCCCGATCCGCCGCGACGAGCGGGTGACCACGGCCCAGAGCGCGCACACGCAAGGCGATCGCTCTCCGCGTGAACGCCTCGGCGCGCGCCAGACGACCGCACGCGTGCTCCAATCCGCCAAGATTGTGAGAGAGCGTGGCAAACGCGGGGTGATCTGCGCCCAGATGGCGCGCCATCCGCCGCCACGCCTCTTGATAAAGCGCGCGCGCCTCCCCATACCGCGCCTGCGCTTTATAGATGACGGCCCGATCGTTCAAGAGCGCGCAGGTCGCAAACTCGCTGGGTCCGAAGACCCGGGTTGCAACGCGCAACGCTCGTCCGAAAACCAGATCCGCCGCGCGATAAGAACCGAGAACGCCGAGGACATTCCCTCTGCGCGCGAGCGCCTCGACGAGAACCACCTCGTGCGCCGGGCCACGAAGCAAAGCCACAGCACGACTGTACAAAATTTCCGCGCGGACGAATTCTCCCACTCTCTCCGCCGCGCGCCCGCGACGAAGGAACGCGCGTGCCCGACGTCGTAGCGATGGAGCCTCCGTCCGCAAAGCCTAGCTCGGAGCGTTCCTAGATTAAAGGTCGCGCCCCGCGACTCGAATCGATCAAAAATGCTTCGTTGTGGTTTAACTTAACGCCGTCCAGCGATGGTCCCCCTTTGCCTCGTTGGCTTGAGTCCAATCCTCGTTGACCACCGGTCGCGTTTTTCCGTGGCGATAAATCTTTTGCTTGAGCTTTTCCTTTAGGCGCCGCTTTCGCATTCTTCTTTTTCATGACGGTTTTCCTTCTGGGTTCAATGTCTGATTAACCGGCTGTTTATAGACCTGAATGGTCAGGCTTAACCAGTTAAAAAGCCCGGCGATTTCGAATTGTTAGGCTTTCCGCCAGCGGCGGCGGAGGTCATGAGAACGGGAAGGAGTAGTGGTTGGGCTGGTCCGTTAGCGCGCAGGCTCGATCATGTCGATGCCGGTGGTTCCAAGCTCTGCTGCGGACGATCGCGGTGCGCGGTGCGGACCCAAACGAAGATGGGGCCCAGAAGATCGCCGATGAGGTCTCCGAAAGCGTGGGCGCATTGGCGAATTGAGACGCCAGTTCCTTCCTGCGATTGATCGCGGGAAGTTAAGCCGTGAGGCGTTGCGCTCCGCCGGCCACGGCTTTTTGAGGACGAGGCGGTGATTGACACCGCTCAAAAAAGGCGGTTCAGAATGAAGCAGATGAGCCGAATCCTGATCGCGGATGACCAGACCGATGTGCTGGAGGCGTTGCGCATTTTGCTGAAGGGCGAGGGACATCAAACCGAACTGGTGACGTCATTGGCCGGCGTGTTTCAGGCGATCGAGAAGCGCGATTTCTCGCTTCTGATCATGGATTTGAATTACACCCGCGACACGACTTCCGGGCAGGAAGGGCTGGAGGTAATCCCGCGCATTCAGGCGATCGATAACACGCTGCCGATCGTGGTCATGACAGCGTGGGCGACGATCGATCTCGCGGTGGAGGCGATGAAACGCGGCGCCCGCGATTTCATTCCCAAGCCGTGGGATAACGAGCGGTTGCTCGCGATTGTGCGGACACAGATTGAGCTGGCGGGCGCCTTGCGCAAGGGCCGCCGGCTGGAGGCGGCGAACCAGCTCCTGCGCGGGAACGCGCCGGAGATCATCGCGGAATCGCCGCGGATGCAGCCGGTTTTGGAATTGATCTCACGGGTGGCGCCCTCGGATGCGAACGTCTTGATCACGGGCGAGAACGGGACGGGGAAGGGCCTGGTGGCGCGCGCGCTCCATGCGCTCTCCCAGCGCGCTTCGCATAGCATGATCACGGTGAACATGGGTGGGCTCTCCGAAGGGATTTTCGAGAGCGAACTTTTCGGCCACGTGAAGGGTGCGTTCACCGATGCGAAGACGGATCGCGCGGGACGATTCGAGCTCGCGGATGAGAGCACGCTCTTCATGGATGAGATCGCGAACGTGCCGATGAATCAGCAGGCGAAGCTCCTGCGCGTGATCGAGACGGGCGAGTTTGAGCGGGTCGGTTCGTCGAAAACTCTCCACGCGAATGTGCGCATTGTTTCGGCCACAAATGCGATCCCGGCGGAGGAAGTGGCGGCGGGCCGTTTCCGACAGGATCTGCTTTTTCGGTTGAACACGATCGAGATTCCGCTGCCGCCTTTACGCGAACGGCGGGAGGACATCATGCCGCTGGCGAATAGTTTTCTGCGCGCGCACGCGAAGCGTTATCGCAAGACGCTCTCCGGTTTTGAAGAGAAGGCGCGCGATCTTCTCATGCGGCATCCTTACCCGGGAAACGTGCGCGAGCTCGATCACGTGGTGGAGCGCGCGGTCCTGATGACGCAGGATCAACTGGTAAAAGCGAACGATCTCGGCCTAACGACCGGCTTCGACAGCGCGGCCAGCATCGAGAACATGAGCCTGGAAGAGGTGGAAGCGTTTTTAATCAAAAAGGCGATGGGCCGTTTCGAGGGGAACGCGCGCAAAGCGGCGGAGGCGCTGGGCCTGAGCCGGAGCGCGTTCTATCGGCGCCTCCAGCACTATGGCCTCTAGAGTTTTCGACATTCGATTTTCGAATTTCGAATGACCCCGCCGCGCAAGAAGCTCTGGCACCGGCTCTCGCATGAGGGGCGGATCACCTGGCTCACGATCTGGGCGGTGGCGCCGGCGGGGGTGGTGGCGCTTTCGCTTCTTTGGTTCGGCGATTATACCGCGAAGGTTTTCTGGACCCTCGCGCTGTTGATCGGCGGCTGCGCGCTCGGGTTTGTCTTCAGCGTGCGCGAACATGTGGTGCGCCCATTGCAGACAATGACCAATCTGCTGGCGGCGTTGCGCGAGGGCGATTACTCGATCCGCGCGCGCGGGGCGCGAGTGGACGATGCGCTGGGCGAGGTGTTGCTCGAGATCAATGCTCTCGGGGAAACGCTGCGCACGCAACGCCTCGGCGCGTTTGAGGCGACCGCTCTTTTGCGCACGATCATGGCGGAAATCGATGTGGCCGTTTTCACTTTCGATCCTGAGCGCCGGCTGCGGCTGGTCAACCGTGCGGGGGAGGATCTGCTGGCCCGGCCGATGGATAAATTGCTGGGCCGAAAAGCGAGTGAGCTCGGGCTGGAAGTGGTGCTGAATGCGGACGAGGACACCCCGCTGACCTTGGGATTTCCCGGCGGCTCGGGGCGATGGGGTGTGCGCCGGAGTTCCTTTCGCGAACGCGGGCTGCCGCATGAGTTGGTTGTGCTCACCGATCTGAGCAAGACGCTGCGCGAAGAGGAACGGATCGCCTGGCAACGCATCGTCCGGGTGCTGGGGCATGAGATGAATAATTCGCTCGCGCCGATCAAGTCGATCGCCGGCTCGCTTGAGAGTCTGCTCCGGCGTGATCCGCCGCCGGCGGATTGGCAGGATGATGCGCGCAGCGGATTAAATATTATTTCGACGCGCGCAGATTCGTTGAGTCGTTTCATGCAGGCTTATGCGCGGCTTGCGCGCCTGCCCCCGCCGCAGAAAGAGGCGGTCGCGCTCGGGGAATTAGTCGCGCGCATTGTGAGTCTCGAAACTCGCCTGGCTGCGCGCATCGCCGCCAGCCCACCGCTTTCCATCCGCGCCGACGCCGCACAGTTGGAGCAGCTCCTGATCAACATCCTGCACAACGCTGTCGACGCGTCGCTTGAGACTGGGGGCGCAGTCGTCGTGGGCTGGCGTGAGGTGGCAGAATGTGTGGAGCTTTTCGTGCGCGACGAGGGGCATGGGATCATGAACGCGACCAACCTTTTCGTGCCGTTCTTCACCACCAAACCTGGCGGATCGGGGATTGGTTTGGCGCTCAGCCGGCAAATTGCAGAGGCGCACGGAGGCTCGCTCACCCTGGCAAATCGGAATGGCGCGCGCGGGTGCGAGGCTTTGGTCCGATTGCCGAAATAATCCTCCCGTGAGGGCGCGCGGGCGACGTGCAGGTGTTCATCTCCGTGTCCCACGAACGGGACAGGGTAATCCCACAAGCGATGCTCGCGCGTCCTCCCATGCGGCTGGATCAGAATTCTAAATCGCTCTGTAGTAGCGAGTTCTGACTGACCAGTCAGCGGTGGCACGGCCTTTGCAATAGGAGCTGCGCAGAAGCGAAAAGCATTTGAATCCAAAACGAGTGCTGCCTGCATCCTACCTCAAAGAATAAATATGAAACCCTCCTTCAAACTCGAACTCGGCCACACCTCTCACGATGCGATCGCGTCACGCCGCCTCAATCCGGCTGCGCCGAAAGTCGAATACTCGCTCCAATCGCCTGCCCCGGAATTCTTCGGACATCGTTCCGGCGAGCGCCGCTCCTTCCGGAGCATCAGTCAGGATTACTTCGAGCGGGAAGCGCGCAATCACTTCAAAGGTGAGGCCCTCTTCTTCGGCTTGATCGTCCTGACTGCGGCCGTGCCGATGGTCGAAGGCGTCCGCGGATTGGCCCAGCTCGTCTCCGGCCTTCTCTAATTCGATCGGCTCCCATCCCCGATGCACCCAGCGGCCAAAACCAAGGAAGAAAATATCGTGCGCCCGAGTGGATTCACGCAGGCTAGCAACACCATGGATGTGCCGCGTGCCGGAGTAGCGAAAAAGAAGCGCCAGAAGCGGATCATCTTGATCGGCCTCGTCGTCCTCGGTTTGGTCCTGGCGACATTCGGGCTCTCGCGTTTGAAACCCGCGGTGCCGAGCGTGGATCGTTCCACCGTTTGGGTCGATACCGTGAAGCGCGGGCCGATGGTGCGCCAGGTGCGCGGCCTCGGCACGCTCGTGCCGGAAGAGATCCGCTGGATCGCCGCGCGGACCGAAGGTCGGGTGGAAACCATCCTCGTCCGTCCAGGTGCGGCGGTGCAACCCGACACCATTTTGCTTGAATTGAGCAGCCCAGAACTGGAGCAGGAAGCGCGTGACGCCGAGCTGCAATTCAAAGCCGCGGAAGCGGAGTTAACGACCCTCCGCGCGACCTTGCAACGCGACCTCCTCGAGCAGGAGTCGGGCGCTGCTCGCGTTCATTCGGAATATCAGCAGGCGAAGATGGAGGCGGAGACGAACGACAACCTGGCGAAGAACGGCCTCGTCGCCGCGCTCACGCACAAGACCTCGAAGATCAAAGCCGAAGACCTCGCGGCGCGCGATGCGATCGAGCAAAAGCGTTACGTCTTTGCCCAACAAAACATCGAGCCGCAGATCGCTTCCAAACAAGCGGCCGTCGATCAGGTGAAAGCGCTTGCGCAGTTAAAGCAAAACCAAGTCGAGCAACTTAAAGTGCGCGCCGGATTTGCCGGCGTCTTGCAGCAGCTACCGCTCGAAATCGGGCAGCGTGTCGTGCCCGGTGCGAACCTCGCCCGCGTGGCCGATCCGACAAAGTTGAAAGCCGAAATCAAGATCGCGGAGACGCAGGCGAAAGACATCCAGATCAATCAGGTGGCGTCGATCGACACCCGGAACGGGATCGTGGCCGGACACGTTGTGCGCGTCGATCCCGCGGTCGACCAAGGCACCGTCCGCGTCGATGTCGCGCTCGATGGCGAGCTCCCCAGAGGCGCGCGGCCCGACTTGAGCGTCGACGGCACGATCGAACTCGAACGCCTCGACAACGTGATCTACGTGGGTCGCCCGGCGTTTGGTCAGGAAAACAACACCGTCGGAATCTTTAAACTCGTCGCGGGTAGTTCGGAAGCCGTCCGGACACCAGTAAAACTCGGCCGCAGCTCCGTGAACACGATCGAGATCCTGAGCGGTCTCGAGCCCGGCGATCAGGTCATCCTTTCCGACACCAGCGCGATGGATGCGCACGATCGCATTCGCCTCAACTAACCGCAGCCCAACTTCCAATCCCCAACCCCATGCAAACCACAATGCCCACCGAAGAAACCACCACCCCCTCCACCAACCCGACCCCGCGCGCCGGGAGCAACGGAACGCTCCTCAAGCTAGACGGCGTCACCAAGGTCTTCCTGACCGATGAAGTCGAAACGCACGCGCTCTCGGGAATTCACCTCGACATCCGCCAGGGCGAATACGTCTCCATCGCCGGACCGTCCGGTTGCGGGAAATCGACGCTGCTCTCCATCCTCGGATTGCTCGATACCCCGTCCGGCGGCAGCTACGCGCTGAAGGGCACGGAGGTGGCAAACCTCACTTTTCCCGAGCGCGCTCGCATCCGGAATCGCGAGATCGGTTTCATCTTTCAAAGCTTCAACCTCATCGGCGACCTCACTGTCTTCGAGAACGTCGAACTGCCGCTCACTTATCGCGGCATGCCGACGAGCGAGCGCAAAGCTTTCGCTCTCGAAGCGCTCGAGCGCGTCGGGATGGGACATCGTGCGAAGCACCTTCCGAGTCAGCTCTCCGGCGGTCAGCAACAACGCGTCGCGGTGGCGCGCGCGCTCGCGGGCAAACCAGCCATCCTCCTCGCGGATGAACCGACCGGTAACCTCGACTCGCGCAACGGCGAGGCGGTGATGGATTTGCTCAAAGAGTTGCACGCCGCGGGCGCGACGATCTGCATGGTCACGCACGATGTGCGCTTCGCGCAGCACGCCGATCGCACCATCCATCTCTTCGACGGGCGCGTGGTGGAAGACCACAGCATGGCGGCGTAAGCAGTCGCGCTTCATTTTGCTTCCAACGATGTAAGCCGCCCCACCTTCCGAGACGCTGTATGAAACGCGTGGCTGTTGTTCTGTTCCTCTTGATCGCAAACGCGATTCTTTTGGGATCAAGCAAAGTCAGCGTGCCCGAGACAGCTCCAGGAAAGCTCTTGCAGGAATGGCTCGCAGCCTTCAACGCCGCGGACCTGGCCGCGCTCCAGAACTTCGCCGCCAATCACTACAGTGAAGCGGCGCGCGGGGGTCGCTCTGCGCAAGAGATCGCAGAGGGTCAGCTGGAGAATCGGGAGGCGAATGGCGGTTGGGAGTTGGCGAAGGTGGAAGAGTCCACCCCGCTTAGTCTTACGGTGCTGCTGAAATCGCGCGGGACGTTTCCGCGTTACGGTCGGTTCACCTATGAGGTCAGTGAGGGCGAGCCGACGAAACTGGCGCAACGCCGCGCTGCTCCCGCCAGCCCGCCTGCGGAGGCGGGGCGCGAGCGAAAACCGATCGCGGAGCTAAGCAGGGAAGTGGAAGCGAAGCTCGAGACGCTGGCGAAAAACGGGAAATTTTCCGGCGCGGCTTTGATCGCGAAAGATGGCGAGCCGGTCTGGCAAAAGGCGTTCGGCCTGCAGGATCGCGAGAAGAAGATTCCGGTGAATCTCGAGACCCGTTTCCGGATTGGCTCGATGAACAAGATGTTCACCTCGGTCGCGATCGCGCAGCTGGTCGAAGCGGGAAAGCTTAAGTTCGATGACACCGTCGCCAGCGTCTGGCCGGATTATCCGAACCAGGATGTCGCCCGGAAAATCACCATCGCGCAACTGCTCACCCACACCTCCGGCTTGGGCGATATCTTCGGTCCGAAATTTTTCGAAGCGAAGGATACGCTGCACGAGGTGAAGGATTACCTGCAGCTCTTCGTGGATGAACCGCTTCAGTTCGAGCCGGGCGCGCGTTGGTCCTATAGCAACGCCGGCTTCATCGTCCTCGGTCTCATTGTCGAAAAACTTTCCGGGCAGAATTACTACGACTACGTCGAGCAGCACATTTACCGACCCGCCGGGATGACGGCCACGGGCAGCACGCCGAAGACGGAGCGGCCGGATAACCTCGCGGTCGGCTACATGCGCGGCCCTGATGGAAAGCTTGAGCCAAACTGGGAGACGCTGCCTTATCGCGGCATGTCCGCTGGCGGCGGCGAATCGACCGTGGGTGATCTCCTGCGCTTCGCCAACGCGCTCCGCGGTTTCAAATTGCTCTCGCAGGAAATGACGGAGCGCATCACCGCCGGCAAAGTGGAGACGACGCGCGGTGCGACCGGAAAATACGCCTACGGGTTCGGAGATCGGGTGGAGAACGGGCGCCGCTTCGTCGGTCACGGCGGCGGCGCACCCGGCATGAATGGGATGCTCACGATTCTCTGGGACGAAGGCTACACCGTGGTGGTGCTGGCAAACCTGGATCCGCCGATCGCGCAGGACGCGGCGGACTTCTTCACTGATCGACTTCCATGATGACCGAGATCCGTCTCGCCCTTCGCAGCCTGGTCAAAACGCCGGGCTTCACCCTTGTCGCCGTTATTACCGTTGCCCTTGCCATTGCCGCCAACACCGCGGTCTTCAGTCTCGTCAACGCGCTCCTCATTCGGCCGTTGCCGTTCCAGAAACCAGGCGACCTCGTCCTGCTCTTCGAAAAATTCTCCGCCCAAGGCCTCGACCAGATCCCCGTCTCCGCGCCGGAGTATCTCGATTACGAAAAACAACTCCGCAGCTACGAACAGATCGCGGCTTTTAACTTCGCCGACTTCAACCTCACCGGCGGCGACATGCCCGAGCGCATCCAGGGCGCCACCGTCACGCCGAGTCTCTTCCCGCTTCTCGGCGTCCAGCCGATCAAGGGTCGCGTCTTCGCGCAAAGCGAATTCGGCGAAGGCAACGACGGCGTGGTCGTCATCAGCGAGCGCTTGTGGCGCCGGCGTTTCGATTCCGATCCGCAGCTCGTCGGCAAACAAGTCCCGATCAACGGCCGCAGCATGACCGTCGTCGGCATCATGCCGGCGCAGTTCGAATTTCCGCTCCCGCTTTTCGGCGTGCAAGGCGGCACCTTCGCGGAGCGCGCCGATATCTGGAAGCCGATCGCCTTCACCAAGAACGAGCTCGAATCGCGCGGCTCGCGCAGTTACGGCGTCCTCGGTCGCCTGAAGTCCGGCGTTACCTTCGCGCAGGCGCAGGCCGAGCTCGATGCCGTGATCGCGAACTGGTATCAGCTCTTCCCGAACAACTACCGCCCTGCCACCAAGTTCGGCGCGTCACTTTATCCGATGCAGGAACTCGTCGTCGGCGGCATGCGCGGCGCGCTCATGATATTGATCGGCGCGGTCGTGGCCGTGCTCCTCATCGCCTGCGCAAATCTCACCACCATGCTCCTGGCCCGCGCGGGCGCCCGCGAACGCGAAACCGCCATTCGCCTCGCGCTGGGCGCCGGGCGGATGCAGCTCATCCGCCAGATGCTTTCGGAAAGCGTGCTCCTCGCGCATCGTGGGCGGCGCGCTTGGCGTCATGCTCGCTGTCTGGAGCCTTGATCTTCTTCGCTCCATTGGCGCCCAGACCGTCCCGCGTCTGGCGGAGGTGAATCTCGATTTGCGCGTCCTGCTCGTGACGCTCGGCGTGGCCGTTCTCACTGGCGTGATCTTTGGATTGATCCCCGCGCTCGCGACCGGCCGGCCGGAGTTGACCGAAGCGCTGAAAGAAGGCGGCCGCGGTTCCAGCACCGGCCTGCGTCGCAATCGTCTGCGCAACGCGCTCGTCATCGCGGAAGTCGCGCTCGCTCTCGTCCTGCTCGTCGGTGCCGGCTTGCTCATGAAGAGCTTCGCGCGCCTGCAGAATGTCGATCCCGGATTCAATCCGCGGAACGTCCTCACGATGGAAGTCGCGCTGCCGTTGTTGAAATATCCGGCCGGCAAACCGGTCGCCGATTTTTATGCGGAAGCGACCCGGCGCGTGAAGGCCTTGCCCGGGGTGGAGGCGGCGTCGTTCACCACCATCCTCCCGCTCAGCGGAACGAACAGCGACAACTCATTCACGATCGAAGCCCGCGATACGCGCGCGCAGGGCATTTTTCCCGACGAAGAAATTCGCACCGTCACGCCGGAGTATTTTCAAGCCCTCCAGGTGCCGCTCGTGCGCGGCCGCTTCTTCAACGAAGCCGACCAGGCCGAAAGCCCCGGTGTGGTGATCGTAAACAGCGCCTTCAGCAGGAAATGGTTTCCGAATGAGGAAGCGATCGGAAAGCGGATCACGTTAGGCAATCCGGCCGGACCCGATGTCAGGTGGCTCACCATCGTCGGCGTGGTCGGCGATATGCGGCACCGCGGTCTCGATCAAGAGGCGAAGCCGGAGTTCTACCTGCCGCATCCACAACGCGCGTCGCGCGCCATGATTCTCGCCGTGCGCAGCGCGCAGGATCCGCGCTCGCTCACCGCCGCGATCCGCCGCGAAATCAGCGCGCTCGACCCCGATCAGCCGGTCGCCAACGTCCGCACGCTCGAACAGGTCACATCCGATTCAATCGCACCGCGGCGCTTGTCGGTCGTGCTCATTGGCGCTTTTGCCGGCGTCGCGCTTCTCCTCGCCTCGGTCGGCATTTACGGCGTGATGTCCTTCCTCGTCGTGCAACGCACGCACGAGATCGGCGTGCGCATGGCGCTCGGCGCGCAGCGGCGGGATGTGCTCCTGCTCGTGTTGAAGCGCGCCGCGCTTCTTGTTTTCTGCGGCACCGGCATCGGCTTGCTGCTCGCGATCGTCAGCAGCCGGGCGCTCGGCGCGCTTCTTTATAATGTCGACGCGTTCGATCTGCCGACGTTCGCCCTCGTCACCATCGCCCTCGCTCTCGTTGCCCTCCTCGCCAGCCTCATCCCCGCGCAACGCGCCACTAAAGCCGATCCGATGATCGCTCTCAGCCACAACGCCTGACCCATGAAAAAATATCCACTCCTCCTTCTTCTCCTCGCGCTGCTCGTCCCATCCGCGCCCGACGCGCGCGCCCAGACTTCCGAAGCCACCTCCGCCGAGGAAGCTGTCCGAAAACTCGAGCGCGCCTGGCTCGACGCCTACGAACAGCACGACGCAAAAGCGATGGAAGCGATCGTCGCGGACGGCTTCGTCATCACGTTCCCGAGCGGCGGAAAGCAGTCGAAGCAGCAGATCGTCGACTCGATGAAACGCCCGCCGCCGTCCGGCGACTCGGTGAAGTTCCGGACCGAAAAGACGGAAGCGCGCGTCTTCGGCGATGACGTGGTCGTCCTGACCGGTCGCGTCATTTCCGAAAACCAGCGCAGCTGGAAAATCCAGCACCGAAGAGATGCTCTACACCGACACCTACGTGCGGCGCGATGGCGTCTGGCAGGTCGTCGCCTCCCACCTCAGCGCCGTCCCCAAACCCAAGCCAGCTCCATGAGGAACTCCCGTCCCGCGAACCAATGAGCGCGTCGCCGCCAGCTCCGGGTAGCGCACGCGTCTCGCGTGCTGGCGAAGGCGTCCCGCCTTCGCGAACTTTCTCCGGGAGAGTTTCGCGCGCAGTGAAGCCGCCCAAAGAGAAGTCCGTTGACGCGAGACGCGTCAACCAACACGCGAGACGCGTGCGCTACCCGGAATGCTTCTACCGCACCGGTTCAGGTGAAAATCTCGAGCGCAGTCTAGCGAGCACAATTTTGCGCACTTGCGAGCGATGAACCCTGCGTCGACGAGCGAAAATCCGGGTAGCGCACGCGTCTCGCGTGCTGGCGAAGGCGTCCCGCCTTCGCGAACTTTCTCCGGGAGAGTTTCGCGCGCAGTGAAGCCGCCCAAAGAGAAGTCCGTTGACGCGAGACGCGTCAACCAACACGCGAGACGCGTGCGCTACCCGGAATGCTTCTACCGCACCGGTTCAGGTGAAAATCTCGAGCGCAGTCTAGCGAGCACAATTTTGCGCCCTTGCGAGCGATGAACCCTGCAGTCGACGAGCGAAAATCCGGGTAGCGCACGCGTCTCGCGTGCTGGCGAAGGCGTCCCGCCTTCGCGAACTTCCTCGGCTCCCGGCGCTCGTTACGCCAGGCGCCGTCTACCGCACTTCGAGCTGCCGTGGGCCATCTACGCCGTCACGGTGTCGACTGTCGCGCGGCGGAAACTTGCCCCGAAAGACCGCACCATCGTCCTTAACGCTTTTCGCCATTTCCACGGGAAACGCTACGACCTGATCGCGGTCTGCGTGATGCCGGACCATGTCCACGCGCTGTTGCGGCCTCTGCCGAAAGGTGACGACGTGGATGGCAATCCGATCTTCTGGGCACTCGCGGAATTGATGCAATCGATCAAGTCGTTCAGCGCGCACGAGATCAACAAAGCGCACGGAACGACCGGTTCGGTTTGGGAGAAGGAACGGTTCGATCGCTACATCCGATCCGACCGTGATCTCGAGGAGAAGTTTCATTATATTCTGCGCAATCCGTGGGATTCCGGTATCGCCGGGCAGGGCGAGGATTATCCGTGGGTTTGGACGCCTGAGGATGAATTCCGCCGGCAGGAAAGTTCGTCGCGGCCGGAGTCCGCGACCAGCACGCGAGACGCGTGCGCTACCCAGGCGCCTTGTGCCGCGCGTAACGAAAAATGAGCCGCACACTTCATTTTTCGCGCCTGTTCCGTGTTCGCACGCCACGCGCACCTTTTCCCGTCACGCGACCGCTACAGATTCCGGGTAGCGCACGCGTCTCGCGTGCTGGTGGATGCGTCCCCGCATCCACGAACTTTCGCCCTCGCCACAACCCGCGAGCCACCCCATGAACACGCTCTTTCACGACATCCGGTTCGCTTTCCGCATGCTCGTGAAGCACAAAGGCTTCACCGCCGTCGCGCTCATCGCGCTTGCGCTCGGCATCGGCGCGAACACCGCCATCTTTAGCCTCGTTAACGGCGTCCTTCTTCGTCCGCTGCCGTATCCGGAGGCCGAGCGCATCGTTTATTTCGAAGGTCACAACCCCAGCGAAGGAATCACCGACAGCAACATCTCCGTCCTCGATTTCGAGGATTGGAGCGCGCGCAGCACCGCCTTTTCCAGCGCCGCGTTTTTTTGGTCGGGCGGCGCCGCGCTCTGCCCCGCAGGCAGGCGCGGAAGCGGAACGCGTCCCGCGCGTCGGCGTCTCGCAGCAGTTCTTCGAGGTGCTCGGTCTGCAACCGATGCTGGGACGCACCTTCCTCGCGGAAGAGAATGCGCCGGACGCCGCGCCGGTGGCCATCACTGAGCGAGGGCCTTTGGAAACGCCGCTTCGGTTCCGATCGCGGCATCATCGGCAAGTCGATCACGATTAACGCCCGGCCCGTCACGGTCGTCGGCGTTTTGCCCGGAGGTTTCGAGTTTCCCGAGAACACGCAAGTCTGGTCGCCCGCAGGCGTTAATCCCGCCGAAGAGCCGCGGAGCAATCGCTCCTATTCCGCGATTGGGCGGCTGAAGCCCGGGGTCGAACTGGAGCAGGCCCAAACGCAAATCGACGCGATCAATGTGCAGCTCCGAGAGTCCTTCCACGAATCCAACAAAGGCTGGGAGTCTCATCTCGCGCTCCTGCACGAACGGCTCGTGCGCTCGGTGCGGCCCTCGCTCCTTCTTCTTCTCGGCGCGGTCGGTTGCGTGCTTTTGATCGCGTGCGCGAACGTGGCCAATCTCCTCCTCGCCCGCGCCGCCGCGCGGCAAAAAGAGGTCGCCATCCGGGCTGCGCTCGGCGCGAGCCGCGGTCGCGTTCTGCGCCAGATGCTGACGGAGAGCATGCTGCTTTCCGTCATCGGCGGCGCGTTGGGGTTGATGCTCAGCTTTTGGCTCGTCGACTTGCTCGTCGCGATCAGCCCGCCGAATTCACCGCGCTTCGGAGAGGCGACACTCGACGCGCGCGTTCTCGTTTTCACCCTCGCCATTTCCACCCTGACCGGCCTGATCTTCGGTCTCGCGCCGGCGCTGAAGGCCTCGAAGCTGGACCTCAGCAGCGCGCTGAAGGTAGGCGGACGCGGCGAGTCCGGGGAACGTCGAACGAACGCGCGCAGCGTTTTGCTCGTCGGCGAAGTGGCCCTTTCGCTCATCCTGCTCGTCGGCGCCGGGTTGCTCATCCAGAGTTTCCTCCGCCTGCAAGAAGTGAAACCGGGATTCAATCCCGAGCGCGTCCTGATTTCTTCACTTTCTCTACCTGGCGCCAGATACAAAGACGACCAACAGCGCATCGATTTCTATCGGCGTTTGATGGCCCGACTTGAAGCAGTCCCCGGAGTGCAAGCTGCAGCCGCGGGCGTGAATCTGCCGCTCGGCGCGAGCGACTACGGCATCGGGAGGGGGTTCGTCCCCGAGGGGCGCCCGCTCGCGAGGGACAACTCGTCCGACGCGAGCTGGTCCACCATCACGCCCGCTTATTTCGAAGCGCTGCAAATCCCGGTCGTGACGGGACGCGCCTTCAACGAACGCGATGGAGAGAACGCGCCGAAGGCCGTGATCGTAAACCGCACGCTCGCGCGAAGACATTTCGGCTCCGAGACGGCCGCCATCGGAAAACGGCTCACCATTTGGCCCGATGAAGAATTTCCGCGCGAGATCGTGGGCGTGGTCGGCGACACCAAAACCGGCACGCTCGAAACCGAAAGCGGCGCGCAAATTTACACCCCGCACGCGCAGGACGGCAGCTGGGGATTCATGGCCCTCGCCATTCGCACCGCTGGCGATCCCGCCGCCCTGACCGCAGTGGTTCGCCGCGAAGTCGCCGCGATCGATCCCGACCTGCCGCTCTTCAACGTCCGCACGATGGAGGACGTGATCGCGGCGTCGATCGGCACGCGGCGCGTCTCGATGCAGCTCTTCGCCGTCTTCGCCGGCGCGGCGCTTTTGCTCGCGGCGATCGGCATCTACGGGGTGATGGCTTACAACGTCACGCAACGCACGCAAGAGATCGGCATTCGCATGGCGCTGGGCGCGCAAAAGAACGACGTCCTGCGCATGGTCGTGCGGCAGGGGATGACGCTCGCGCTCATTGGCATCGCCGCCGGACTGGCCGCCGCCTTGGGGTTGACGCGCGTCATCGCGAGCCTGCTTTTCGGCGTAAACGCGACCGACCCATGGACCTTCGCTGCCATCTCGATGCTGTTGTTGCTCGTCGCCCTGCTGGCTTGTTACCTGCCCGCGCGCCGCGCCGCAAAACTCGACCCGATGAAAGCCCTCGCACAAGCCCAATGAGATCACCGGCGTCGCACGATCATCCGGGTAGCGCACGCGTCTCGCGTGCTGGCGAATGCGTCCCGCATTCGCGGACTTTTCTTCCGCGTCATTCACCCTGCGCAAAGCCTGTTTTGGCGAGACGCCAAAACCAGCACGCGAGACGCGTGCGCTACCCGGAGCTCGCTTCCAAGCTTAAATTAAATCCATGCCCAACCCCCTGATCGAACTCAAACACGTCGAGCGTTTTTATCCGCTGGCAAAAGGCCAATTCTTCTACGTCCTGCGGGATGTGAATCTCCAGATCGAGGAAGGCGATTTCGTTTCCATCATGGGGCCGAGCGGCGCGGGAAAGTCGTCGCTTCTCCATGTGTTGGGGATGCACGATCACGCCTGGACGGGGGAGTATTTTTTCGAGGAGAACGCGGTCCATCAACTGAAGCCGAGCGGCCGCAGCACGCTGCGCAATGAGCAAATCGGTTTCGTGTTTCAGCAGTATCATCTCCTTGATGACCTGACGGTTTACGAGAACCTCGACATCCCGCTCTCGTATCGGCATGTCGGAAAATCCGAACGCGCCGCCCTGGTCGCCGACACGCTCGACCGTTTTCATATTGTCGGGAAAAAGGATCTGTATCCGCGCCAGCTTTCCGGCGGCCAACAACAGCTCGTGGGCGTGGCGCGCGCCATCATCTCCAGCCCCAAACTGCTCCTGGCCGATGAACCGACCGGCAATCTGCATTCGTCGCAAGGCGAGGAGATCATGGAGCTGTTTAAGAAGCTGAATGAGGAGGGCACAACCATCGTTCAGGTCACCCACTCGGAGAAGAACGCTGCTTATGGAAATCGGGTCATTCAACTCCGCGATGGCTTTGTCGTTTAACGCGCGCATCCACTTTTCTCGTCGACCACTCCGCACGCCCGAAGCTTGCGCTACCTCATGATTACCGACCTCAAGCACGCGCTCCGGATGCTCTGGAAGGCGCCCGGTTTCGCCATTTTTGCCATCCTCACCCTCGCGCTCGGGATTGGGGCGAACACCGCCATCTTCACCGTCGTCAATGGCGTCCTCCTCCGGCCACTGCCTTATCCCGAGCCGGAACGATTGGTGGTGTTAAAGGCGAACCAATCGGTTCCGGAACTGGAGGACATCCAGGCGCAGAGCCAATCCTTCGAGAGCGTCGGCGGCCTCTCGGGCCAGGCGGCCGATTACTCCGGCGGCGATGAACCAATGCAGCTCGAAGTCGGAATGGTGGCGGGCGATTTTTTCCGCGTCTTCGGCGTGCGCACCGTGCTCGGGCGAACGTTGACGCCGGACGATGATCGTTTCGGCGCGCCGCGTCTGCTTGTTCTCAGCCACAGCTTTTGGAACCGACAGTTCGGCGGCGAACCGAGCGTGCTCGGGCGGAGCCTGACGCTTGGGGGGCAGAATTACACGGTCATCGGCGTCGCTGCCCCGGACTTCCAGGCTCCGGATGGGAACCTCGATGCCTTCGTCCCCATGCATGTCTTCTATCCCGCAGCGGCGAAATCGCGCGGGGCGCACATGGTGCGCGTTTACGCACGGCTGCGTTCAGGAATGTCTTTGGCCGGGGCGCAGGCGGAGTTGCGCCTGGTCGATCAACGCATGGCGCAGGCGAATCCAGAGGAAAACCGGCAGCGCGAAAGCACTTTGCTTTCGTTGCGCGAACAGGTGGTGGGCGACATTCGCCCCGCCTTGCTCGTTCTCTTTGGTGCGGTCGGTCTACTCTTGCTCATCGCCTGCGCGAACTTCGCGAATCTCCTGCTCGTGCGGGTGGAAGCGCGGAAAAACGAACTCGCGATCCGCGCGGCGCTCGGCGCGGGGCGCTGGCGCTTGATTCGGCAGATGCTGGTGGAGAGCGTGCTCCTCGCGGTCCTCGGCGGCGTGCTGGGTCTGCTGCTCGGGAGTTGGGGCGTCGATGTCCTGCTCGCCTTGAAACCAGAAGATCTACCGCGCGTGGAAAGTATCTCGCTCGATGCGCCGGTGCTCGGTTTCACCTTCGCGCTCTCTCTTCTCACCGGCATTGTCTTCGGCATCCTACCTGCCTGGCGGGTCACGCGCGGGCAGGGGAGCGACCCGGTCCTTCCCGGCAGACGCAGTGTTACGGTCGGGCGCTCGCGCCTGCGCCATGGCCTCGTCGTCGCCGAGCTCGGCCTCGCGCTCGTGTTACTGATCGGCGCCGGTCTGCTCGGCAAGGCTTTCTGGCGCCTCACAAGAGTGGAGCCGGGCTTCGACCTCAGCGTGCTCACGATGCGGGTCGAACTGCCGGAGGCGCGCTACCGGGAAGTGGAACGCCAGACCCAGTTTCGCGCGCGTTTGCTCGAGGAGATGAACGCATTGCCGGGCGTGCAGGCGGCGATGATCAGCGAGATTCCCCTGCGCGGGCAATTCATCATGCACAACTTTGCGATCGACGGACGTCCCGCGAGTGCGGTTGGGACGGAGCCCGAACTCTACTGCCGGAGCGTGGCAGGCGATTACTTCAAGGTCATGGGCATTCCGTTGCAGCGAGGACGCGCGCTGACTTCGAACGACGCCGCGAACGCGCCCCTCGTAGGCGTGGTAAACGAAAGCATGGCCCGGCAATATTTTCCCGGGCAGGATCCGATCGGTGCGCGCATCCGCTGGGCGCGCGATGAGAAGATCGAGTGGATCACGATCGTCGGCGTAGCCGCTAACGTCCGGCATTTCGGTCTGGCAAAAAACGAGGAGCCGGCCATCTACACTCCCTTTGCGCAAACCAACCAAAGTTGGAAACGCTGGAGCCAGGTCGTGGTGCGGGGCGCGGCCCTCGCCGACCGACCGGCGCTGGTGGCGCGGCTGAAGGGTGCGGTCGGTAAGGTCGACCCGCTCCTGCCTTTGACGGAAGTGCGTTCAATGAAGGAGCTGATGGCTGTCTCTCTCGCGGCGCGTAGTTTCAATGCGCTCCTCCTCGGCGTTTTCGCCGGCGTCGCGCTCCTCCTGGCGGTGGTGGGACTTTACGGAGTGCTCGCATTTACCGTCGCGCAGCGCACGCGCGAGATCGGGATCCGGATGGCGCTGGGGGCGCAAGCGGGCGACGTCTTGCGGATGATCTTGCGGCAGGGCTCCGCGCTCCTGCTGCTCGGTGTGGGCCTGGGCGTTGCTGGAGCGCTCGCGAGTACGCGGATTCTAAGCGGCTTGCTCCACGGGGTCACGCCGACGGACGCGGCGACGTTTACTGGCGTGACGTTGCTCCTCGTCCTCGTGGCGCTGGCGGGTTGCCTGGTCCCGGCCCGGCGCGCGCTGAAGGTCGATCCGATGGTGGCGTTGCGTCATGAATAAGCCCGCTGGTAACGAACGGAGGACAGCCATCACGGATGCGCGGTCGACTGGTGTCCTGCCTCTCGAATCAAATCAGCAGGCCGCACGCCTGTGCGATCTCGCCCGAGCCTTCGCCTGAACAAATTTTATGATCACTGACTTCAAATATGCCGTGCGGATGCTGCTTAAAGCGCCCGGATTCACCCTCGTCGCCGTCCTTACCCTCGCGCTCGGGATTGGAGCAAACAGCGCCATCTTTAGCGTGATCGATACCGTCCTGCTACGCGCTCTTCCCTTTCCCGAGCCCGACCAGATCGTGATGGTCTGGGGGCGGACCCTGCGCGACGGCGGATCGGATCGGAATAACCATTCCTTCCCCGACTACGCCGATTTCCGCGATCAATCCCAGACCTTCTCTGCCATGGCCGCATACGCGCGGGCGGGTTCGACTTTGACGCAAGGCGACGAAGGGCAGCCGCTCTCCGGGATTACCGTCTCGGCCGAAATCTTCGAAACGCTCGGCGTGTCGCCGTTCCTCGGGCGCGGTTTTTCACGCGAGGAAGACAAAGCTGGCGCGCCGTCGGTCGTGGTCATTACGCACGCGCTCTGGCAGCGCGCTTTCGCGAGCGATCCGAAGATTGTTGGTCAGCAGATCACAATGGGCGCGCAGAGCTACACGGTCCTCGGCGTCATGCCCGCCGCTTGGAAGTTTCCGGTGGAAAGCCAGAAGATCGATTACCTCGTGCCTCTGCAATCCTTGATCGGCGCCGGCGAGCTGAACAATCGCGGCGCGCATTTTATGGACGTGGTGGGGCGGATGAAGCCGGGCGTGTCGCGGCAGCAGGCGGAGGCGGAGCTATCCGCGATCACGGGCCGGCTTTCGCAGCAGTATCCCGACACGAACACGAACTTCACGTCGGTGGCCATCGTGCCGTTGCACGAAAGCGTCGTCGGCCAGGTGCGGCCGACGTTGCTCATCCTCCTGGGCGCGGTCGTGCTCGTGCTCCTGATCGCGTGCGCGAACGTGGCCAACCTTTTGCTTGCGCGCGCCGCGGGGCGGAGTCGCGAGCTGGCGATCCGCACCGCGCTTGGCGCCAGTCGGTCGCGGATCGTGCGGCAACTATTGTGCGAGAGTCTCCTCCTCGCGGTGCTCGGAAGCTGCGGCGGCCTCGTTCTCGCGTGGTGGGGTGTGGATCTCTTGAGCACGCTCGGACCGCGCGGCGTTCCGCGGTTGAATGAGGTTTCGGTGAACTTGACCGTGGCGGCGTTCACCTTCCTGGTCGCGATCGGCAGCACTCTCGCCTTCGGATTGGTGCCCGCCCTGCAAGTCTCGCGTGGGGATGTGAACGAAGCGTTACAGCAGGGCGCGAAAGGTTCCACCGGAGGACTGCACGCGAATCGCATCCGCGCCGCGCTCGTTATCTCGCAAGTGGCGCTTTCCCTCCTGCTGCTCGCCGGCGCCGGGCTCCTGATCAAGAGCTTCATCAATCTCCAAAACACCAACCTTGGCTATAACCCGGAACGCGTCATGACGTGCTCGATTGCGTTGCCGCGTGTGAAATATCCAGAGCCGGAAGCCCAAATACGCGCCTTCGATCGCATCCTCGAAAAGATCGCAACCGTGCCGGGCCTCGAGGCCGTCGGCGCGGTTAATCCGTTGCCGCTGAGCAATAGCATTCGCGCGTCCTCCATGATGGTGAGCGGCGCGGCGCCGGTGGGACCGGGCCAGCATCCGGCGGCGGGGCATCTCATGGTGACCGGCGATTATTTCCAGGCGATGAAAACGCCGATCCTGAGCGGCCGCGCGATCGACCGGCGCGATACGAAAGATTCGCCGCTGGTCGTGATGATCAACGAAGCCTTCGCGAGAAAGTTTTTCCCGGATCGCAATCCGATTGGCCAGCAGGTCATGATCGATCGCGACGATGACCAGTCGCCCCCCTGCGAAGTCATCGGTGTGGTGGCCGACACGCGACACGATACCTTGCGGGACCAGCCGGGGCCGGAGTTCTACGTGCCGCTGGCGCAAGATCCGGATCGCCGGCTCGATTTCGTTTTGCGAACGACCTCCGCGAATCTGGCGGGTCTCGACCGCGCGGTGAAAGCGGCAGTGCAGAGCGTGGACAAAGACCTCTACGTGCCGGCGTTGCGCCCGATGGAATATTTCCTCTCGCAACAGCTCGTGCAGCCGCGCTTTAACATGCTCTTGCTCGCGATTTTCGCAGGGGTGGCGATGATCCTCGCCGCGATCGGGATCTACGGCGTGATCGCCTACAGCGTGGCCCAACGCACGCGGGAGATCGGCATCCGGATGGCGCTGGGCGCGCAGCGCGGTGCGATGCTCGGGATGGTAATGCGCCAGAGTCTGACGGTGGTGGCGATCGGCTTGGGCATCGGCTTGCTGGCGGCCCTGGCGGCGACGCGCCTGCTGGCGAGTTTGCTCTACGGGGTGGGGGCGAACGATCTGTTCACTTATGCGGCGGTGGTCTTTTTGTTGGGCGGGGCAGCGTTGCTCGCGAGCTTTATCCCGGCGCGGCGGGCGATGAAGGTCGATCCGATGGTGGCGTTGCGTTACGAGTAAGGCCGCGCCAGCTTCCGGCTTGCGATCTTTTTTCCCCGTAAGCGTGCAGCTGAAGCTGCTTTTTTTCGCCGCACTCGCGGCCGGAATTGTTTCAGCGCCGGGTGCCATCCTCGAAGACATCGTCCGGCAGGGCTACGATGTCAGCGCCACGGGCAGTCTCTCGGTTCAAAACTCGGATGGGCGAATCTACATTTACGGATCGGATGCGCCGCGGGTGGAGATCCAGGCGATGCGCCGGGCTTTCTCGGAAGCGCGCCTCCAGGCGATCGAGGTGCGGGTAACGACGGAGGGCGAGGCGATGAAGGTGGAGACGATCTATCCACCGGCGGAGAAGGGCATGCTGGGTGATCGCTCGGGGACGGTGGATTACGTCATCCTGGTGCCGCAGAAATGGTCGCTGGCGAAAGTGGAACTGGAGCGCGGCGAGGTTTTGATCGAGGGAATGTACGGGCCGCGCGTGGAGGTGGCGGTGGGGAGAGGATTACTCCATCTGAACTCTTGTTTTTCGACGATCAACGCGCTCCTGGGCGAAGGCCGCCTGAGTCTTTTTTACGAATGGTGGGAGTCGCAGCCTTTCTCCCTCGCAGCGGAAGTGCGGCGCGGATCGACGCGAGTGGGATTGCCGGCCGGGGCCGATCTCCATGTTGACGCAGCCACGGAAAACGGCCGGGTGATCAACCATTTGCCCGTGGGCAAGAGCGTCGAAGGTGGGGCGTGGAAGCTACAGATCGGGGAGGAAACCGGCACCACTTTTCGGCTGCGGATGGGACGCGGTAATTGCCAGTTCTACCTGGTGCGGTGAATCAGGCTGCGTCTAACGCAAAGTTTCCAGGAGGCGATGATCGGTCTCCGCTTTTTCGAACTGGCCGAGTTTGATGTAGCACTCTTCACGCTTTTGCAGGACCGCCGGAGTTTGATTAATGGCCAGCGCGCGGGTGAACGAAGCCACGGCGGGCTCCAGTTCGCCCCGGCTCATCTCCAGCTCGCCGCGATAGTGCCAGGCAGTGGAGAAATTTTCGTCCAGCTCGGTGGCGCGTTTGATTTCTGCGTAGGCTTCGTCGGGACGGCCGAGCTTGGCCTCAGCGTAAGCGAGTTCTGCGTGCGCGCTGGCCGAGTTCGGATCGAAGCGAAGTGCGGTGCGCGTATCTTGCAACGCGAGGCCGGGCTGCCCGAGATCGTTGAGCTGCCAGGCGCGCGCCACGTAGAGCTCCGCGTTATCCCGCTCGGCTGCGATCTCGGCATCGAGCCGACTGATGGTTTCGAGGAACTCCGGAGTGAGCGCGGCGAGGCCGGCCTGGCGGGACAACCCCAAAGCTTCAGCATCCGCCGCGCGGTTCATTTCCAGGAGGGCGAGGCCGGCGAAAAAGCGCGGCCGCATCGCCCAGGGAGCGAGCTGCGCAGCCGCCTCGCTATCGGCCAGGGCCAGGGCGGGATCGCCCGCACGGAGAAAGATGAGCGCGCGATCGGCCAGGAGCTCCGCATCCCCGGGGGTGATGAGGAGTCGCTCGTCCAGATCCTGGATGCCAGTGAGAAACTTGGCCAGACGCTCGAAGAGCTGCGTCGCCTCGCGCACTCCCGGCGCGTCGGGTTCGAGAGCCTGGGCCTGGCGCACATCTTCCAACGCGCCGCTCCAAAGGTGAAGGCGGCGGCGGGCGTAAGCGCGCTCGAGGCGGACCGACGCGGAATCTTCGAGCGCAAGCACGCGGGTGAGTGCGGCTTCCTCTTCCGCCCATCGACCGGCGGTGTGGTGCAGCTGCGCGATCTTGCGCAGGAGCGCGGGATTGCGCGGTTTGCGCGGCAGCGCCTTGGTCCATTCCTGCAAGGCCGCGTCGGGATTTCCCTGGGCGAGGGCGAGGTCGCCCGAAAGTTCCCACCAACGAGGCGACTGCTTGCCGGTGGCAGCCTTCCATTTCCGCAGGGACTCCTGCGCGGCGGGAAGATCGCGCAAGCCCAGCTGCGCCTGCACGAGATCATCCCATGCGGCCGCATCGCGGGGCGCGAAATCGACCACGCGTTGGGCGAGGGGAGCGGCCGGGGCGAAGTCGCCTTTTTGCAAAGCCTGCCGGAGCTCGGTGCGGACGGCTTGCTGCTCTGGAGTGAGCTTGGGTTTGCAGGCCGACCCGAGCATGAGCACGAGCAGGAGCACGAAAAAAGGCGCTTGGCGGAAGGGAGGATTCACGGGATAAACGGAGCGGCCCCCACCATTCCGAAAAAAACGTTTACCGACCAGATTTTCTCCCGCCATGCCTTCATTCGATATTGTCTCGGAGATTGATAAACAGGAACTCGATAATGCGTTGAATCAGGCGCGCAAAGAACTCGCGACCCGCTTCGATTTCAAGGGCAGCACCGCGGAAGTGAAGCTGGAGAAGGACGCGATCATCCTCACGGCGGAGGACGCGAATCGCTTGCACGGGCTGCGCGAGATCGTGATCAACAAACTCTCAAAGCGCAGCGTCGACTTGCGCAACATCAAGCAGGAAGACCAGAGCATTTCCTCCATGGGACACGCGCGGCAGGAGATGAAAATCCAGCAAGGACTCGAAGGCGAGAAAGCGAAAGAGATCATCGCCGCGATCAAAGGCGCCGGGTTTAAAACGCAGAACGCGCTGCAGGACCGGCAAATTCGCGTGACGGGAAAAAAGCGGGACGAGCTGCAGGACGTGATCGCCTTCGTGCGGGGAAAAGACTTCGGGGTGGCGACGACCTTTAAGAATTTTCGCGACTGACTTAAGACTGGATCAACAAGATTTTAGGATGGGGGTTTACGTGTCTCGTTTCTCTCCCGATTCTTCGCGCACGGTAGCTCCAGAGATTCGCTGGCCGGAGTAGGGATCGATGTAAGGGAGGCCCTGGGCGGTGCGCCACTGGATCGTCGCGCGTCCCCAGTCCGCCATATCTTCGACGGCCTGCCACTTCTCCGTCAGCGAGAGCTTCATCCAAGCGCGTAATTGTGCGCGGCGACTCCCTTCCCAAGTCGTGAGGCTCCAGTCGATTTGATCGTAATTGTCTTCGCTCATTCCCGTTTTTCTTCCTCGATCCATCGCAGATGCTGAACATCCGTGAGATCCTGAGTGCGCGCGACCGCCTCTTTCATCTTGATCAGGGTGGGGATGGAAACGTAGCGGACGAGCGTGGGCTCTTCGCCCTGAATTTCCAAAGAAGCTAAGAGGGCATCCCGATACTCTTCGCAAAAATCGAAAGGCTCGATTACGAAAATGTCCACTGGCGTCTCGCGGTGCTGATCGCTTTGAAACTGCAAGACCTTCATTTCCTTTTCGCGAATCCAGGATTGGCGAAGCTTCGCGTCGGCGAATTGCATGGCGTTAATGGGGACAAGCGGGCGGTAGCCGAGGGTCGCGAGGGCTTCAAAGGTGCGAACGATATTATCGGAGACGAGGTCGATGACCAGATCGGCGTCTTTTGTGAAGCGCAAATACCCGTGGGCATTAACGGCAAGTCCACCTACAACGAGCACGCGAACCTGTGCTGCATTTAACGCGCAAAGAATGGCGGCAACGCTGGCGAATTTCACGTGGTGTTATCCTCCCTGAACCGGCGGCATGATGGCGATTTCCTCGTCCGGCTCGCAGCACATAATCGCGCGGCACGAACTCCACCCCGGCGCCGACGAGGATGCTTTGGTCCCAGGCGCGGAGGCGCGGATGGTGGCTGTAGAGCTCATCGAGCAAGCGCTGCACGGTGGCGCCGTTCTCCAGCTCCAGTTCCAGACTGGCGCAGCCTGCGGCGTCCTTGAGATGCGAGAAAAATTGGACGCTTACTTTCATGGCGCGATAAGATCGTTTCGGAGCACACCGATGCACGGGAGATTACGATAGCGCTCCATGTAATCGAGCCCGTAGCCGACCACGAACTCGCTGCCGATTTTGAAGCCGACGTAATCGGCGGTGATGGGCGCGACGCGCTCGATCTCCTTTTGCAGCAGAACGCAAAGCCGGACGCTGAGCGGGCGCGCCGTCTCGAGTTTGCGCCGGATGGCGCTCAAGGTTTGGCCGCTATCGAGGATGTCATCCAGGATCAGAATGTGCCGCCCCTCCACGTCGGGAAGCGCGACCTGGCGGAAGATGACTTCGCCAGTCGATTTCGTGCCGCCGTGGTAGCTGGCGACGCTCACGCAATCGAGCTTAAGCGGAAGCGGGATCCGTCGGAGCAGGTCGGCGACGAAGATGAGGCTGCCGTTTAGAACGGCGATGACGGTGAGTTCGCGGTCGCGGTATTCGCGCGTGATCTCGGCCGCGATTTCATCGAGACGGGCGAGGATGGTTTGCTCGCTAAAAAGAATGCGCTCGAGATCGTCCTGCATGGCGTGAAGGCGAGTATCGGCGAGGTGCGCGGGCGCGGCGACGGGAAAAAGGAGCGACAGCTAAGTGAGGCTCGAATAGCCGCCGAAGGATTGGTGGGATGCCCAGGCGATCAGACGACTTCCTCGCCTTGCGCGACCTGCCCCAGCCTGAGGAACGTTTTGATCACTTCGCCTTCGCCGCAAACTGTCATTGCCGGAAAGCGCTTGAACCATTTACCGGAGGGCACTTCGGGATTGGTGTCCAGCCATTGCGCCAGAAACCGCAGCTGAGCGGCGTCGATCTCACGTTCATGAATCCTGGCAGCCAAATGGCGGAGGACCGCTTCGGGAAGAAAGCGGCGGCGAATTTTAGGCATGAGCCCGGCCGCCGTAAAAGCCACGCACCATCTCGTCGGTCAATCGCTTGACCTCAGCTGGGTCAGTGGTGTCGGCGAGCCGTCGACCCAGCGTTTCGAGAGCTTCGGGGCTGAGCTGCTCTTCGCCCTCAAATTCGCGGGCAAAGCGCAAGACCTGCGCTTGTTCCGCGGGAGGGAGTTGTTTGATCGCTTCGATGATCTGCGCCGCACTCATCGCAAAACAGTAACCCGATTACGTCGTCTCACTCAAACGCAATCAACAAACGTGCAACCTCGGCTCCGGCACACACCCAAAGGCGGTCGTTGAACGCCGCTCCTTCGTCGGGCCGGGTGTTTAGGTCAACGAAAGATACGGGAGTAAACCGTGGCGCCCGCCTTCGCGACCGAAGCCGCTCTCTTTGTAGCCGCCGAAGGGGCTGGTGGGGTCGAACTTGTTGAAGGTGTTTGCCCAGACGACGCCTGCCCTCAGCTTGCTCACGATCTTGAAAATCTTGCTCCCTTTGTCGGTCCAGACGCCGGCGCTCAAGCCATAGGGAGTGTTGTTCGCGCGCTCGATGGCTTCGTCCGGCGTGCGGAAGGTCATGACGCTCAAGACAGGCCCAAAGATTTCCTCCTGCGCGATGCGATGGGAAGCGGTGACCCCGGTGAAGAAGCTGGGCGGATACCAATAGCCTTTCTCCGGGAGCTGGCAGCGGGGTTGCACGAGCTCGGCGCCTTGTTGCAAACCGCTCTCGACCAGTTCGTGGATTTTATCGAGCTGCATGCGGGAATTAATCGCGCCGATATCGGTGTTCTTATCGAGCGGATTGCCGACGCGCAGGGTGGCGATGCGGTCGCGAAGTTTGCGGATGACCTGCGGGAAGACGCCTTCCTGCACGAGTAAACGCGAGCCGGCGCAGCAGACGTGGCCCTGGTTAAAGAAGATGCCGGCGATGATGCCTTCGACGGCTTGATCGAGCGGCGCGTCTTCGAAGATGATGTTGGCCGCTTTGCCGCCCAGCTCGAGGGTGAGTTTCTTCTTCGTGCCGGCGACGGCTTGCGTGAGCATTTTGCCGACGGCGGTGGAACCGGTGAACGCGATCTTGTTGATATCGGGGTGATCGACCAAGGCCTGGCCGGTGGCACGCGCGCCGGTGACGATGTTGACCACGCCATCGGGCAGGCCCGCTTCCTGGAAAATCTCGGCGAGATGGAGCGCGGTAATGCTGGTGGTCTCGGCGGGTTTGAGGACGCAGGTGTTCCCGCAAGCAAGCGCGGGGGCGAGCTTCCAGGCCGCCATGAGGAGCGGAAAATTCCAGGGAATGATCTGGCCCGCCACGCCGAGCGGCTGCGCGGTGCGGCCCGGGAAGGCGTAGGGCAATTTATCCGCCCAGCCGGCGTAGTAGAAAAAGTGCGCCGCTACCAGCGGGAGATCGATGTCGCGGCTTTCCTTGATCGTCTTGCCGCCGTCCATGGTTTCCAGCACCGCGAGCTCGCGCGATTTTTCCTGAATGAGCCGGGCGATGCGGTAGAGATATTTCCCGCGCTCGCGTCCGGGCATTTTGCTCCAGACGCTTTTGTAAGCGGAGCGCGCCGCTTTCACCGCGCGGTCGATATCGTGCGCGTCGCCCTCCGCGATTTCGGCGAGCTGCTCCTCGGTCGCGGGATTGATGGATGGAAAATATTTTCCGGAATGCGGGTCGACGAATTTGCCGCCGATGAAATGCTGATAGCGCGGCTTGAGCTGGATGTAGCTGTGCGCTTCCGGGGCGGGCGCGTAGGCCCAGCGATCGCCAAAGGCGAGCCGGCGCTCGCTCGGTGGAAGAGCGATGCGGTCGGGGTGAGTTTCTTTTTCGGGCACGACCGCCAGTGCGACTTTTTTTGAGGAGGACTTACGAGGCACGGATCGTTCTTAGCTGGCGGCCTTTAGCCGTGCACGGAAAAAGAGGCGGTCGGGACGGCCGCTCACGCTGCCACTCAGCGGCTCGGGCGCGGGAACTCTTTCAAGGCCAGCGCGGATGTCGGCATAGAGACCCTCGGTCCAGGCGGGCGTTCCCGGCGGCGGCGCAAAATCGCGCTGGTCGGAAATCGACCGGACTGATGATGAGCGGGATCTCGCGCGTCTCCGTCAGAGCTGCGACCACGAAGACATCCTCGGCCCCTTCGTCCCCGACCGCGAGACAGCCGCTGGAGCGCGCGCCGCCGTGGATCATGATATCGGTGCCGGGCTCGGTGCGACCCTCTGCCGCGGCGTGCCCGAGATCGAACTCGTTAGGGTAACCAACCCGGAGCGAGAGATGGTAGAGGCTGTTTGGATTCAGGAGCACGATGCGATAGATGCCTTCGGGCACCTGCTTGTCGCCCTCGCGCAGTTTTGGGCCGAGTTGGCCGCTGGCGGCGAGGATGTCGTATTCGCGGATGAAGCGGAGATCTTCGTATTCGTTGGCCGCCCAGAGCTCCAGCTTGCGCGTCTCTTTGATTGCGACAAAGGCCATCCGCGAGGGTGGGTAAAGAACGCCGGCTTTCTCGAAGTGAGGGGAGAGGCGCTGCCGAACCGGGGACCCGAATTCGGCCAGTCGATCCCCGATGGTCTTAAGCGTCGCGGGCGTTGGAGTGGCGACGGCCGGAGCAGGCGCGCGCTCCCGCAAAACGAAGAAAACGCCGGCGCCTATCCCGGCGAGAAGGAGCAGGAGAAGAAGGACTTTGCGCATGGGAGGAAGAAGGTAGCGCGCCTTACCGGCTTACGCGCCCAAAGGAGAACGTGAGTCCAGACAAAATCCGGGGCGGCTCATTCTGGGCTTTATCTCGCGCCGCATTTCAGTGCAACCTCCGGCAGTGCAGGATTGCTTACTGCCCGGCGCTCGTCCTACGATGCGCTCCCCCTAAAGAACAACCCCGGAAAAGATTATGGATTCTGATCAACCCCAGCCCCCCAATGGGGCGGTCGACGAAAGCCAGAACGTCGATCGCATTCGCGACATTTTGTTTGGTTCGCAAATGCGCGATTACGACGGGCGCTTCCAGCGTGTGGAGAATCGACTGAGCGAAGAAGCGGCTGCTTTGCGCGGCGATGTGGGACATCGATTGGAGGCGTTGGAAAGCTTTATGCGCGGCGAGTTTGAGTCGATGTCGAACCGCCTGCGGGCGGAGAACGCAGAGCGTCATCAGGGCCTGGAAAAACTGGCGCACGATCTGGCGGAGACGGCGCGGGGTTTGGATTTAAAGCTGAGCAATCTTGACCAGCAAGCCGCGCAGGACATTCGTGACTTGCGCCAGCAATTGCTCGAGCAGGCGAAAGCTCTGAGCGCCGAGATGGCGGAGAAGCACGCGCAAATGAAGGCGGGGCTCGATCGGGAAGCGGAGCAAATCCGTGGTGCGATGACGGGTCGGGAAGCTTTGGCCGAGATGCTCTCTGAGGTCTCGCTCCGCCTGAAAAATGAATTCAAGGTCCCCGGAGCGCAATAATCCTCCGCGCGCGCTCCGGTCCCCGCCCCGAGAGGGAATGAGCGAGCTGGAAGAGATTCGCCACCTGCTCCTGCGGCGGGAGCAGCGGGAACTGCGCGAGATCCAGGGTCGCTTGAGCGACAAGGAGCAGCGCGCGCAGGATGTCTCGAGCATCCTGCCGCACGCGGTCAAGATGAGCACGGCGCGCGGCTCCGAGTTAACCAATGCGCTCCGGCCAGTGGTGGAGGGCTCGGTGCGCGATTCGATCGAGAAGCGGCCGGAGATTTTTGTCGATGCCTTGCATCCGATCATCGGCTCGGTGGTGCGGCGATCGTTGGCGGAGAGTCTGCGAAATTTGCTGCAATCGTTTAATCAAACGCTCGAGCACACTTTCTCATGGCAAGGGCTGAAGTGGCGGGTGGAGGCGTGGCGGACGGGGCGGAGCTTCGCGGAAGTGGTGATGCTGCGCAGTCTGATCTTTCGGGTGGAGCAGCTCTTTTTAATTCATCGCGAAACGAGCCTTTCGCTTCTGCATGTGAGCGCGGAAGCGTCGACCACGCAGGACTCCGATATGATGGCGGGGATGCTGAGCGCGATTCAGGACTTCGCGCGTGATTCTTTTCAAACAGGGCAGGAAGCGGCCTTGGAAGAATTCCGGGTGGGTGAGTTGCAGGTCTGGATCGCCCCCGGGCGCCACGCTTATCTGGCGGCGGTGATTCGCGGGAATCCGCCGCGCGATCTGCGCACTCTGCTGGAGGAGACGATCGATAGTGCCCATGTCTTGCGGGCGAAGGAGCTGGCGCGTTTCCAAGGAGACGCGAGCGAATTCGAGTCGCTGCGGCCGGAGTTGGAAACCTGTTTGCGCGCGCAGTACGACAAACCGAAAGCGGAGGGGAAACGCTCGCGCCATGCCTGGATCGCGCTGGTGGCGGTGGGCAGTCTGCTGATGGCGGCCTTGGTCGTTAATCAGCGGCGCGAGGCGCAATGGAATGAATTTATCGGAAGCCTGCGCGCGCAGCCGGGGATCGCGGTGACGGAAGCCGAGCGCGAATGGACGGGTGTATCGCGGATCGCGGGTTTGCGTGATCCACTGGCCGCAGACCCGGTCGCGCTGGCGCGGGCCGCGAAATTGGACCCGGCCAAGATTCGTTTCGATTGGAAAGAATATCAGGCGCTGGAGCCGGCGTTGATCTTGCAGCGTTTCGAAACAGCGTTTCCGCTACCAGAAACCGCGCGAGCGGCGTTGGACAATGGCGTTCTGCGTTTGAGCGGAAGTGCGCCTTATGAATGGACGGTGCCGGTGCGCGAGGGCGCAATCCGAATCGCGGGCATCCGCTCCGTCGCGCAGGATGATCTCACGATCGTTTACCCACCCATCCCGACCGTGGCCCGTTTCACTGAACGCTTCGGATTGCCGGAAGGAATGGAGGCGACGATGGGGGCGAAAAACACGCTCGTGCTGAAGGGCGAAGCCTCGCACGCGTGGCTCGCGCGCGTGCGTGTGGGCGCGCAAGAGATCCCGGGCATCGCGGAGATCGATGACCGCCAAGTGGTGGATCTGGATTTGCAGACGTTTAAGGAAACCAAATCGATCATCGAGAGCGCGTTCATTTATTTCCTGATCGATAAGGACAACTTCGCCACCGAAGGCTTCGCTGCGCTCTCGCGAATGCCCGACCAGATTCGCCGCTGTCTCGACTCGGCGAAACGGATCGGCCGCTCGGCGGTGATCGAAATCCACGGGCACGCCGATTCGGTCGGGGACGAAGCGAAGAACGCAGAGTTGAGCGAACGGCGCGCGGCGGCGGTGCAATCCTTTTTAGTGGCGTGCGGGTTCGACCCGAAAAACTTCCGCGTCCTGGGCCTGGGCGCACAGGGTGCGAGCAGCGCGCCGGCGCCCGAGCAGTCCGATCGCAGAGTTGGATTTAAAGTCGTTCTGAGGCCGCTCCCGACCACGCCATGATCCAGAAAAAAGTTTGTCTGCTCGGCACTTCCGGCGTGGGAAAAACGAGCCTGGTCGCGCAGTTCGTGCACAGCATGTTCTCGGAAAAGTATCTCACCACCGTGGGGGTAAAGATCGACAAGAAGACGGTGCGGGTGGGCGAGGTGGAGGTGATGCTCATGATCTGGGATCTGGCCGGTGATGATGATTTCCAGCGTTTGCAGACCTCGTATTTGCGCGGGACGAGCGGATTCCTGCTGGTGGCGGATGGGACGCGTTCGATCACGCTCGATCAGGTGCTGGAATTAAAGGAGCGCGTCGGGCCGAGCATGGGGACGGCGCCGTTTCTCCTCGCGATCAATAAGGCCGATCTCGCGCCGCAATGGGAAGTGAATGAGGAGCGTATCGCGCGGCTGGCGGCGGATGGCTGGTATGTGACGAGGACGAGCGCGAAAATGGGGGAAGGCGTGGAAGCGGCCTTCGCGGAACTGGCGCGCCGGATGATCGAGGTTTGAAAATGAAGCCTCACGCCACGGTCGCAAAGGTCGCAACGAAGACGGATCGTCTTGCTCTTCGCGTCCCTTCCGGCCGTGGCGTGAGGCTCTTCGCGGTTTCTTTGCGTCATGCCTGAGCCAGACACGAGATCAGCCCACGTGGCGGTGCTCGAGGCACTGGGATACGCACTCTTTGCGCGCGATGACTCGGGAGAATTGCGAGCAGTGGGCCGCGCCCCGGAGTGGCTGCGCGCGCTCTGGCCGGCGCTGGCGGAAGCGGAGGCTGTGCTTCCTCTGGCCGAGGCGTCTCCGTTTCTCGAAAATTTCCTGATCGATGCCGAGGAGATCTGGCGCAAAGACACAGACGAACGGGCGCAATCCGGGCCCTGGATCGAGACGCCTGCGCAGGGTGACAATGTGGAGTTGGAAGCGACCGCGCTAAACGTCGACGGACGTTCGCTGTTGCTCATCAACTGCCTCGGCGAAGAATTTGCCGCGAAGAAAGATGTGCTGCAAAAAGCGCGCGAGACGGTGATCGCGCATCAGCGGCTCAACTCCGAGATGCAGAAGAAAGAGATCTTGCTGCATTGCGTGGCGGACGAGATGAGCACCGCGCTGGCGAACATCGTGACCTCTCTGCGTTTGATCGAAGGAGAGAGCAATCCGCCGCGGACGAAGGTGTTGCTCGGGCTGGCCAATCGCGGAGCGGAAGATCAGCAGCGTTTAATCGCGCGCGTGTTGAGCGCGTTCTCCGAGGAGATCGGTGGGATCTATGGGAGGACCGGGGCGGAGCGGGCCACGGCTGCGTGGGGGGCAGTCCTGCAAGACGTGCTCGAGCAGGCGGAAGCAGCCTTCGCGGAGAGGCGCATCCCGCTGCATCGCCCCACGCGCGATCCCGCCCGCAGTGGCAGGTGGCGGGTAATGCGTCTCATCTGCAGCGTGCGCTCACCGGTTTAATCGAGAACGCGCTTGAGCGTTCGAGCGCGGACGGAGCTGTCACCATCGAATGCGAAGAAGAAGAGGACGCGATCGTCTGCCGCGTGCTCGATCGCGCTCCGCGCATGTCGGGCGAAGCCTACGAGGATGCTTTCTCGAAATTCGGGTCGCCCACGGCCAATGCCAGCGCCTCGGCCATGCGGCTTTATTTTTGCCGAATCGTGATTGAGAGCTGCAGCGGCGAAGTGGGCTCGGAAGCGGGTGAGGACGGGGGAAATTGCTTTTGGATTCGGCTTCCGAAAGTGGCCGCGCAATGAAGACGCTCGTCCTGATCGATAGCGATTCGCTCAGTCGCGCGCTCCTCGCGCAGTGCCTGCTCGGCGGCGGCTGGCAGGTCTACGAAGCCGATACGGGCGAAGCCGGCTTGAAGCTGGTGGCGGAGCATCGCCCGAATGCGGTCTTGTGCGATTTGCGCACGCCGAAAGGAAACGGCTTCAAGGTCTGTCGGCTTATTCGCGAAGAGCTCGCATTCAAAGAGACACGCGTCATTCTCACCGGCGTCAGCCGTTTCGCGAATGATCGCGAGACCGCACTGTCGTCCGGTGCGGACGATTACCTGGTCAAGCCAATCACGCCGAACGAGCTGCTGGCGACGCTGGCGAAAACCGGTGACTCCAAACCGACGGCACCTCCGACCCGTCCGCCGGCCGACGCGCGCGTGCTGCTGCGCTTTTGGGGGGTGCGCGGTTCCATTCCCACGCCCGGCCGCGAAACGGCGGCGTTCGGCGGGAACACCTCGTGCGTGGAAATGCGGGTCGGATCAGAGGTGATCATCCTCGATGCCGGCTCCGGGATTCGCGGGCTGGGCAAGGCGCTCATGCGCGAAGCGAACGGCGAAGGGATGAGCATCTCCATGCTCGTCACGCACACGCATTGGGATCACATCCAGGGCTTCCCGTTTTTCATGCCCGCCTACAATCCGAAGGTCAACGTCCGCATCCTCGGCTATGAAGGCGCGGTGCATGGATTGCGCAGCGCGCTCTTCGAGCAAATGCAGACCGCGTTCTTCCCGGTCGGGCTCAACCAAATGGCCAGCCATGTCACCTTCGAAGAATTGGAAGATATGCAGTTCGATCTCGGCGCGGTGCAGGTCCGCACCATATTTTCGAATCATCCCGGCATCTGCCTGGGATACCGCTTAAGCACGCCGCGCGGCGATGTTGTTTACCTTCCCGATCACGAGGCCTACGAACGGCATGAGCGCGAACGGCAAAAAATCGCCGGCGAAGAATCCGCGCCGGGGATCGATTATGCGCGCGCGCAGGACGAGAAAGTCGTCGAGTTCATGCGCGACGCTGTCGTGGTGATCTCCGATTCGCAATACGATCGCGCCGAATATCCGTTGCGGATCGGCTGGGGCCACACCTGCGCGGACGACACCGTCGACCTGGCGATGCGCGCGGGCGTTAAGCAACTCTTCCTCTTCCACCACGATCCCGACCACGACGACGCCAAGATCGAAGCGATGGTCGCGGAAGGTCAGGCGCGAGTGCAAGAGAACGGCTCGGCTTTAGTCGTTAGCGCCGCGCGGGAAGGTGGGGAGTATTTGCTGCAGTGATCCCGAGTTAAAAGACGCGGTATGCTCACTCTTCCGGCGGCGCGAAGCATCTCCCCAAAGGCAGCGATCGCGATCGGCTGCGCTGCCTCCTGTTGAATTAGGCTGCTTTAGGATTCGCTGCCGGGCGCCGTCACCGCCGCATTTTCGGCGCGCTACGGCAGGGAGAAGTAGTCGGCGCTTTGATAGTTGCCGTCGACGGTTTTGGCGATTTGCATGAGGACGTCGTTCGCGAGGGTGCTGGCGCCGAAACGGAAGAGGTCGGGCGTGAGCCAGTCGTCGCCGAGCGTTTCTTTGACCATGACGAGCCAGGCGAGGGCTTGCTTGGCGGTGCGGATGCCGCCGGCGGGTTTCATGCCGATGCGGATTCCGGTTTCGTAGAAGTAATCGCGGATCGCTTCCAGCATGACGAGCGTGACTGGCATGGTGGCCGCTGGTGAAATTTTGCCGGTGGAGGTTTTGATGAAGTCGGCACCGCTGCGCATCGCTATCTCGGAGGCGAGGCGGACGTTGTCGTAGGTCTGGAGCTCGCCGGTTTCGAGGATGACTTTGAGGTGCGCGGCGCCGCAGGCTTCTTTCACGGCGGCGATCTCGTCGGCCATGCGTTGGTGATTTCCGGCGAGAAAGACGCCCCGGTCGATGACCATATCGATTTCATCGGCGCCATCGCGAGCGGCACTGCGGACTTCCTGGAGCTTTAAGCGCAGGGGCATAAGTCCGGTGGGAAAGGCGGTGGCGACAGAGGCGACTTTGACTCCGGAGTTGCCGAGGAATTTTTTGGCCGCGCGGACGAGGTTGGGATAGACGCAGACGGCAGCGCAGGCGGGGACGTCGTAGCGCGGAGCCATGGGTTGCATGGCTTTGCGGCAGAGAAAAGCGACTTTGCCGGGCGTGTCTTTTCCTTCCAAGGTGGTGAGGTCCATCATGGAGATGGCCATCTTCAACCCGGCGAGCTTGGTGGAAGTTTTGATGCTGCGCTTGCCGAAGGCGGCGGCGCGTTCTTCGACCATGACCTGATCGATGGCATGGGGAGCGGTCAACGTCATGGCGCCTGCATTGGTAGGCGGCGGCGCGGGCTTATGTCAAGCCACGCACGGGCGTCTCGCGGGGACGGTCAAGGCCGTTGCGCGACGTCGCGACCCTGAGCAGAGACGGTCAACCGGGACGGTTGACGAAATTATGAGCAAACAGCGCGGCTTAGCGCGCGAGGACGACGTCTTCTTTCGTCCAGGCATGGGTGCCCTGGCAATGAGGGCAGGTCGTTTTGTTCTGCTTTAGCTTGGCAGAGCCCCAGGTATCTTCTTCCACAGTCTGGCCGGTAGCTGTCAGTTTGGCGGTGGCTGGGCAGCGCACGAGAACTCGTTTGATCATGGATGGGTGGGGTTGTGGGGTTCGGAAACGGGAGAGTTTCTCAGCCGAGTCGATAAACGATCCGAGCTTTATCGATGTCGTAGGGAGACATCTGAAGCTTGACCCGATCACCGGTGGTGAGACGGATGAAGCGTTTGCGCATTTTGCCCGAGATGTGGGCGAGGACAGTGTGGTCGTTGGCCAACTGGACGCGGAACATGGTGCCCGCGAGGACGGAAGTTATCTTCCCTTCGAGTTCGATCGCTTTTTTAGAATCCATAGAGATGCGAAACCGGCGCCCGCTGAGCGAGCGCCGGCCCGCAGAATCAAATCAATCGACTAATAACGTCCACCAGCCGACTGGCGCGGCCGCTCTTCGCGAGGGCGTGCTTCGTTCACGGTGAGGGTGCGTCCTTGCACTTCTTTACCGTTAAAGGCCGACATCGCGGCGTTGGCTTCGGTCGCGTCGTTCATGGTCACGAACGCAAACCCGCGGGACCGGCCCGTGGTGCGATCCATCATGAGAGCGACTTCGCTGACTTTACCGTGCTGTTCGAACATGTCCTGGAGATCGTTTTCTGTCGTCTCAAAGGAGAGATTACCTACGTACAATTTCATCTTTTATTAAACTTGGAGCAAAAACCGCCAGCTACAGAGCCGTTCCCGAGAATCGGGTTTCAGAATCACCAATGAGGAATCTCAACTGACGACCTACCATGCAACGAACAAAACAGAACTTATTCCAATAGGTGGGGAGTATGGGGCATTTACACGAAAATACAACCTCGGGTTTTGGGGGAGCGAGACGTGTGCGAAGTGTAACCAATGCGACTGTTTACCCTGCTCTTTTCCCTGATTTGTCTACTGGCGCCAACCCTGCACGCAGCGCGCGAGTTTCGCGGTGCGTGGGTGGCGACGGTTCATAACCTGGACTGGCCGTCGAAGCCCGGCCTGCCGGAAGAGACCCAAAAGGCGCAGCTCCGCGCGCTGCTCGATCGGGCGGCCGAGTTGAAGCTCAACGCCATCCTGCTCCAGGTGCGGCCGGCGAGCGACGCTCTTTATTCCTCCTCGAAAGAACCGTGGTCGCAGTTTCTGACGGGGAGGCAGGGCGTCGCGCCGGGATATGATCCGCTCGCGTTTGCGATCGCGGAAGCGCATCAGCGGGGCATCGAACTGCATGCCTGGATTAATCCGTTCCGCGCCGCGACGAATGTGAAAACCGCGCTGGCACCGGGGCATGTGGCGAAGGAACACCCGGAGTGGGTGCGCCGCTACAGCACACAGCTCTGGCTGGATCCGGGCGAGCCGGCCGCGCGCGAGTATGTGCTGGGCGTGATCGCCGATATCGTGCGCCGCTACGATGTGGATGGCATTCACATCGACGATTACTTTTATCCCTATCCGGTGAAGGGCGCGGCGTTTCCCGATGAGAGTTCGTGGAACCGCTATGGCGCGAAAACGGGGATGAGCCGGGCCGATTGGCGGCGGGAGAACATCAACGATTTCGTGCGCTCGATGTATCGGACTGTGAAATCGACGAAGTCCTCCGTGCGGGTGGGGATCAGCCCGTTTGGGATTTGGAAACCTGGCGTGCCGGCGACGACGATCGCCCAGTTGGACGCCTACGAGCATCTTTTCGCCGATTCGCGCAAGTGGCTGGCGGAGGGTTGGTGCGATTATCTGGCGCCGCAGCTTTACTGGGGCATCCAGCCGGCAAAGCAGAGTTTTCCGGTCTTGCTCGCCTGGTGGCGGGCGCAAAGCCGGGGCGCGGAGGTGTGGCCGGGAATTGCAACGGAGAGGATCGGCGCGAAGCGGCCGGCCCGCGAGATCATCGACCAGATTGCGCTGACACGGCGCGGGACAAACTCGCCGGGCCATATCCATTGGAGTATGAAGGCGCTGCTGCGGAACCAGGGCGGCGTGGCCGATTTACTGAAGGCCGGACCTTACCAAGAGAAGGCAACGGCACCGTAAACCCCGCCAGGCCGGCAGTGCGCGTTCCTTACGGAGTGGGGGCGAGACGGGCGACGATTTCCTCGAACCGGGGATCGCCTCGCAACGGATCCCACCACGGATGTTTCTTCAGCTGTCCGTAAGTAATCCAGGTGGCGGAGCGTGAAGCCATCGCCAATTCCTGGAGCGCGAGATCCTTTTCTCCTGTCCAGGCGCAGATGATGGCGAAGATCAATTTCACATCGGTGCCTTTGAGCAAGTCGCGCTCGACCGGAAGAAGCTCGACGGCCTGTCGCCCGACTTTGAGAGCCTCTTCTCTGTGACCGAGCCCGGCCTCGATCAAGCCCAGGACCGCGAGATCGAGAGGGTTCTCGAAGTTGCTGGGATGAGACGCGGTCTGAGCGAGGCGCGCGCGGCTGAAGGCGATATGAGCCGCCGCCTCGTCGCCTTTCACGCGAGCGAGCAATCCGGCGGCAAAATCGCGGTTTAAAAATGCGCCGCCGAGGGTGAAGGATTCATCGCTTTGGAGCAGAGCGAGAGCGCGCTCGCCCAAGTCGAAGTCGCGGGAGCAAAGGGCGAGAAACAAGAGGTCGGCCGCGAGCGAAGGAGCGGCGGCCGGGTCCTCGGCGAGCGCTTTCTCGAGGGTCTCGCGGAGCGGCTCGAGGTCCGCCTTCCATTCGTAATCCACCCACGCGCGACTGACGCGGGTAAGGGGGTTGTTGGGGCGCAACGCAACCGCGCGATCGAGGATAGCGGCGGCTTCTGGGTAGCGCCGGAGGTTGATATAATTAACGGAAAGATTGCCGTAACCGAAAAAGTCACGCGGGTTGAGCTCGATGGCCGAGGCCAACTTCTGGGTGGATTCAATCCAGCGTCCCTGTCTCCGATCGATGTAACCGGCGAGCGCACGCAGATCCGCGCTGTTCGGAAGGGAGGCTCGAGCGGCTTCGAGTTCAGTCCGGGCGCCATTGTAATCCCGGAACGCCTGGTAGAGGTAATTCGCCAGGGCCAGCCGGGTGACACCGGCATTCCCATCGAGCTGGACGGCGGTCTGGATCGTCTGGGTGGCTTTGGCCAACCGGGCATCGGAGCGATCGTAGCCGTAGGCGTAGAGGGCGGCGTGGAGTTGGCTCAACTCGCACCAGGCGAGGAGGAAATTTGAGTCGCGACCGACCGCCTGCTCTAGAAGCGCGATCGCTTCTCGATAAAAGCGCTCAAAATCGCTTCCTACATTCGCCGTGAAGCGAAGGGTGCGCGCCTGAGTGTAAAGATCGAAAGCTTCCAAATCCCGGGTGGGGTGCCGGCTCATGTCGCGTTTCTCCGCAGGCGAGAGCGTGGCCTCCAGTTCGTTCGCGATGCGATGGGCGATGTCGCGTTCAATGGCAAAAACGTCCGAGAGATCGCGATCGTAACGCCGGGCCCAAATCTGGGATCTTGTGCCGGTCTCGCTCAAGCGAGCGGTAATGCGGACCCGTGAGCCCATCTGACGAACGGCGCCTTCCAGAACGTAAGAGACGCCGAGCGTCCGCCCGATTTTCTCGAGGTCGCGACTTTTCGTGGGCGCATAATCGAGCACACTGCTGCGAGCGATGACGCGGAGCCCGGCGGCTTTCCCGAGCGTGGTGAGGATTTCATCCTGCACTCCCTCCGCCAGCGAGACATTGGGCTCACCCGCGGACAGATTTTCAAAAGGGAGGACCGCGATACTTTTCCTAGGTGCCACTGCTGAAGTCGAGGGACCGCCGAAGTGTCGACTAACCAGCGAAAGCCCGAGGATGACCAAAGCGACGGCTATTCCTATCGAGTAAGGGCGGCGAGGGGGACGCACCGGGCGCGGCGTCCGCCACGAGGGTTCGGCCCCGCCTGGCCCTTCCGGGAGCAAAGAAACTCGCGGGGCGAAGAGATAGCCGACGTGCACAGCGGCCACTGTGTAGGCGTTACTGAGGCGAGTTCTGAGAGACGATGCAACGGGGTCCATGGGGGGAAACCGTCTGAGGATACTTTTCACGCATTAATTGAACAGGTAATAATTGCTCCTCCCGCCTCCGGGCGACCGATCAATGCTCGACAGGCGCCTAATCTTTTGCGTAACAAGCTGAATAAAAGGAGCCGCGTGGTGGAATCAGCTAACGAGCAGAAACAGGTTTTTTGTGTAGGGCCCGAGGCTTTCTTGGTCCGGGACCTCGTAGATGCTGCCTGGTTTCGAGGCGATTTCGAGCCGGTATGGCGGGAATTCCTCCGCCGGCGCGCCTGCGAGCTTGCGGCAGCGGAGAGTGAGCGAGAACTGGATGAGGACGCGGTCTCGGCTGAGGCGCAGACTTTCCGCTACGATCATGATCTCATCACAGCCGAGGAAACCGAGAATTGGCTGGCGGAGCGCGGGCTTACCTTGGGCGATTTTAGCGATTACTTCGCACGGGCATACTGGGGAGCAACAGGGGGCGGGTCTCCCAATGTGGAAGAGGTGCCCTTCTTTGCAGCGCCGCCTGAAGTGCAGGGGGAATTCTACTCTCACCTGATCTTCTCCGGTGAGCTCGGCCGGATGGCGACGCGTCTCAGTCGGCGATTAGCGGCCGTGGCGGCTGGACAGGCGAAACCGACTGCGGAGGAGATCGAGCGGGAAGAGCGGGCGTTTATCGAACGAACAAAGGCCGGTTCGGCCTCGGAATGGTGCACAACGCGGGGTCGCGACGAGGCTTGGACGAAGAAAATGTCCTTTTACGAGGCCACTTTCCGCCATGTGTGTGACAGCGTGCTCTCCCCGCAGGCTCGCCAACGCGAGGTGGGATCGCTGCGCTTGCAACTGACCATGTTCGATCTCGAAATTCTGGAAGTGGATACGCCGGATGCAGCACGCGAGGTGGCGTTGTGCGTCCGAGAGGATGGGATGGCGATGGAGGAAATCGCGGAGGAGGGCCGGTATCCCTTTTGGCGGGAGGAGAGGGTGCTGGAGGACTTCGCGCCGGAAGTGCAGCAGCAATACCTGAGTGTGGCCCCTGGGAAAGTCCTGGAACCATCGCTAAACGGCGGGCCTTATCGCGTTTGTCGCATCATGGGCCGGCGTGAGCCGGACCCGGATGATCCTGCCATGCAGCGCCGAATCGAACAGCGCCTCCTGGATCGCCATTTCGCGGATGCCGTTCTGCAGCACGTGCGGTGGAGCCTTTCTTTGTAACGAAAACCATGCGCACCCGGGACGAAGACCTTCTCCGCCGCTCTTCCCTGTTTCATCTCCTCCCGGATGAGGATTACGAAAAACTGCGGCCGCTTTTACGAGAAGAGCACCACGAGTTTGGCGATGTGATTGTGCGCCAGGGCGAGGAGGCGGACGCGTTTTACATTCTTATCTCGGGTCGCGCCCGGGCGGTAAAGGCGCAGGGGGATGGAACGGAGGTCGCCTTGGGATCGCTGCGACCGGGCGACAGCTTCGGCGAGGCCGCCCTGGCCGATGGAGGAAAACGCACCGCCAGCATCCGCTGCAGCACGGCGGTGGATTTGCTGCGATTAGCGCGGGCGGATTTTTTGGAGCTGCTGCAGGTGGAACCGGAAATCCAGCGGCACGTCGAAGCGATGGGAAGGCATCGCGCACTCCAGGGTTTCCTTTATGAGTTTAGCAACTTCGGACGCCTGCCGACGCAGGCTTTGCGCGAGATCATTGATAAGCTGGCGCCGGTGGAGTTCGAGAAGGGGCAGCTGATCATCCAGGAGGGGGACGAGGCCGGGCCGATGTTCATCATCGAGAAGGGGCGCGCGCGCGCGTTTTCCGGTTTGAATGGAAAGGAACGGAACCTCGCCTTCTACCGCGATGGAGATTTTTTCGGCGAGCTCTCGATCTTGAATGGCTCGCGTCGGGCGGCTTCGGTCGAAGCGTTTACGGCTTGTCGCGCGCTCGCGCTAAGGCCCGAGGTGGTGCTGGATTTAAAACGCCAATACCCGGAGTTCCAGACGCTGATCGAGGAGCGGCTGGCGCAATACCAGGCCAAGACTGAGGCGAGGGTGCCGCTGGATTTCAGCCGGGAACTGCTCCCTGCGGAAGCGGCCGCGCATAACAAAGTAGCCGTGGATGGCCAGACGCCGCCCGACGCAAGGCGATCGGAGAGCGACGATCCGTTTGCCGATGAGGAAGGGCATTTCAAAAAGAAGAAGGGCCGGATCAAAGGCTTCGAGTTCGTTCGCCAGATCGATGAGATGGATTGCGGAGCGGCCAGCCTGGGGATGGTGTGCCGCTACTACGGGCGCAAGGTCAGCCTGCCGCGGATCCGGCAGCTTTGCCATACGTCGACCGACGGAACGAGCTTGAAGGCGATGTGCCGCGCCGCGACGGAGCTGGGTCTGGCCGCGCGCGCGCTCAAGATCTCGCTCCGCAACCTTCCTCTCATGCCGCTGCCGGCGATTGTGCATTGGGAGGGGAACCATTGGATGGTGCTGACGGAGGTGACCGCGGCCTACGTGCGGGTGGCGGATCCGGCGTCGGGCATGCGCAAGATTCCGCGGAAGGAGTTTGAGCAAAATTGGTCGGGTTACGCGGCGCTTTTCGATTACACGACGGCCTTCGAGGACGCGCCGGAAAGCAGTTCCAGCGTGGCGTGGGTGCTGCCGTTTTTGCTGCGCTTTAAAAAATACCTCATCCAGGTGTCGCTCCTGGCGGTCGCGGTGAGCTTCCTCGCCCTGCTGTTCCCCGTCTTCACGCAGATGGTCGTGGACCGTGTGATCGTAGAAAAGGATATCGGTCTGCTCCGCACCATCCTGCTGGGCATGGGGATTTCCCTGCTTTTCGTGCAGGCCGCGACTTTGTCGCAGCAATACATCCTCGCTTTCACTGCCGTCCGGCTGGACACCGCGATTCTGGATTTCCTCACCAGAAAAATGCTCTCGCTCCCGATGTCCTATTTCACCAGTCGGCGGACGGGCGATATCCAACGCCGCCTCGATGGCGCCAAGCAGGTGCGGCAATTTGCAGTGCAGGATGGGATCGGCGCCATCCTCGCCCTGGTGCAGCTCACGGGCGCGATTTTGTTAATGATGCTCTACAGCGTGTCGCTCACGATCGCATTCCTGGCGACTGCGCCGCTCTACGCCGGCCTGATGTTTTTCTCCTTCAAGGTCCTGCGGCCGATGTTCCAGAGCGTCGAGGAAAGCCAGGGGAAATATAGCTCGCACCAGATCGACGCGATCAAAGGGATCGAAGCGGTGAAGGCGGCCGCGGCGGAATCGGTCTTCCGGGACACGATGCTAAACGAGTTTCTCTCCGTCTCGAAGAAGCGCTTTAAGAGCAGCTTCATCGTCATGTCCTACGACAGCGTCTTGACCATGATCGGGATGCTCTCGACCGCGGTCTTCCTTTGGGTGGGCGCGAATCAAGTCATGGCGGGGGACCTGACGATCGGCGGTTTTGTAGCTTTCAGCTCCCTCACCGCGATGGCGTATGGCGGGATCATGCGAACGCTGGGGGTGTGGGATAACGTGCAGCTCGCGGCCGTTCTCATGAACCGGCTTAACGACATCTTCGAGCAGGAACCAGAGCAGGGTAGAGACCGCTCGCAGTTACAACCGGTGCACAGCCTCGAAGGGCGAATCGAGTTAAAGAACGTGAGCTTCCGCTACGGCGGCCCGGAAGCGCCGAACATCCTGAACAAGATCAATCTCAACCTCGCGCCCGGCCGAATGGTGGCGTTTGTGGGTCGGAGCGGATGCGGCAAGACGACCTTGATCAAGCTGGTGGCGGGGCTGCTGGAACCGACGGAAGGCACCATCCTTTTCGATCAGACGGATTTGAAGGCGCTTAACTACCGCGACGTGCGGCGCCACATCGGGATGGTCTTGCAAGAGAACCATATGTTTAACGATTCGATCGCGAAGAACATCGCGTTCGGTGACGCGGAGCCGGACCTCGATCGGGTCCTGATCGCGGCGCAAACGGCCAGCGCGCACGATTTCATCATGCGCCTGCCGATGGGCTACGAGACGAAAATCGGCGAGTCTGGTCTCTCACTCTCCGGCGGGCAGAAACAGCGAATCGCGATCGCGCGCGCCATCTACAATAACCCCCCCGTCCTCATTTTTGACGAAGCGACCAGCGCGCTCGACACGGAATCGGAGCGCGCCATTCAGGATAATCTCGGCCGGCTGATGGCCGGGCGGACGACGATCGTGATCGCGCATCGCCTGAGCACAATCCGGGAAGCGCACACCATCGTCGTCCTGGAAAAAGGGGAAGTGGCGGAATGCGGAACGCATGATGAGCTGATGGCGCAGCGCGGCCTCTATTTCTACCTCTCGAGCCAGCAACTTGGGATCTAACGGTATGGCTTCTCAAATCGCATTGGCCACATCACTCGACGCCGAGTCGGATATGCTTCCGGAGGATCCGCCACCGTTCGTCATCCGAGCGGCGGCGCGCATCCTCATCGGCATCTTCGTGGTGGCGCTCTTAGCCGCGATCCTGGTGCCTCTGCCGGAAGCGGTGCATTGCGCTTTCAGCCTGGTGCCGAAGGAGGGGGCTGATCCCATTCAATCGCCGCGCACCGCGGTGGTGCATCGCGTCGGGGTAAGTGAAGGCGATACGATCAGCGCAGGAACGGAGATTTTCGTGCTGCGCTCCGATGAGATCCGCGGTCTCGACACACTTTCGCGCAGCGCGCAGGAGGATCTGCGCACGCGCGAGCAGGATCTGGCGAAGGCGAAAGGCGCCTATGAATCGCAAATCCAGATCAAGGATGCTGAGATCGCGCAAGCCGAGAGCGAGGTGAAATTCCGGGAGAAGCATGCGGTCACCAACCGCGAGCTGGTTGCGCGAATGGAAACGCTATCGCAAGCCGGCGGCATCTCGGGTGTGGAACTCATTCGTCTGCGGCTGGATGTCGCAGAGTCTGAGAAGAATCAGAGCGTGGCCGAGCGCACCTTGCAGCAGGTCAAACTCGAGCGGCAGCGAATGGAGACAGACTTCTCGCGGTTGCAAAGCGAACGCCTGGCGGAGATCGAAAAGCTGAAATATCGGCTCTCGGGATTCAAAGGCGATCTCGCGAATTCCTCGGAGGATTTGCTTAGCATCCGCGCGCCCTACGACGCCGTGGTCGTCTCTCTCGCGCAGACCAACGCTGGATCCGTCGTGCAGGCAGGCCAGGAACTTTGCCAGTTATCTCGCTCGGATGCGCAGCCGCGCGCGCGCCTGCAAGTGCCGGAGACAGCGCTGCCCCGCTTGAAGGTGGGCCAGCGCGTCCGCTTCTTTTCTGGATGCTTACCCATATCAACGCTACGGCACCGTGGATGCGAAGCTGGATTGGGTGAGCCCCTCCGCAGTCGTGACGCCGGCAGGTCCCCGCTTTGTCGCCCTCGCTTCGCTCGACGACACCACCTTATCGAAGAGGAAAAAGCCGGTGGCGCTCCGGGTGGGGATGCGGGGGGAGGCTCGCATCGTGGTGGGACGGCGGACTTTGATTGAGTCAATTTTTGAGCCGATCCGCCAGTTGCGGGAGAGCATTTTGTAAAAGCTGGAGGCCCCCCATGCCATCGCCGCTCTCCAAGTTACGAGTCGAAGACATCTCCACCATCAGCAAGGAGATGAAGCGTTGCCTGCAACTGGCAGCTCTCGCCGCGCGCTCCGATGTCCCGGTGGTGATCCTGGGCGAGACCGGCACGGGCAAGACGCTCCTCGCCCATGCGATTCACAATTCCTCGCTCCGCGCCGGGAAGGCGTTCCTCTCGTTTAACGCTTCGGCCATGAGCGATACCCTGCTCGAGAGCCAGCTTTTCGGTCATGAGCGCGGCGCCTTTACCGGCGCTCAGCAGACGGTGAAAGGGAAGTTTGAGCTGGCCCATGGCGGCACGCTTTTTCTCGACGAAATCTCGGAAATGAGCCCACTCGCTCAGGTGAAAATCCTGCGCGCACTGGAGTATGGTGAATTTGAGCGGCTGGGTTCCGAGACCATGCTCACCTGCGATGTCCGCATCCTGTGCGCGGCAAATTGCTCGCTCCGCGAGAGCATCCGCCAAGGGAAATTTCGGGAGGATCTCTACCATCGGCTTAATGGCCTTACCCTCCTCATTCCCCCGTTGCGCGATCGCCAGGAGGAGCTGCCCGCTTTGATTGCAGCGGAATTACGGAACGCAGCCCAGAGCGAAGGGAAAGTGATCGACGCCATCCATCCCGAAGCGATGCGGAAGCTGCTCATGCACGAGTGGCGTGGGAATTTGCGCGAGCTCAGCCACACCATGCGGACGATCACGCTTTTCTGTGATGAAGCTGTGGTCCTCCCCGAACATGTGGTTTTCCCGCCGGACCTGGACGTCAGCGGCAAAACTGTCCCGAATGAGGCTGCTCCGAGGGACTCGACCAATGCCCATGGAGGCAACGGCCAAACCCCGACGACCGATCTTTCATTAAATAAAGCGGTGGAACGTCACATCAGTTTCGTCTTCAAGCAGGCTGAGCAGAACCAGAGGCGAACGGCGCGCCTGCTCGGGATCTCACGGGCGAAGCTCGCGCGCCACCTGCGCGCGATGGGTCAGAAATGACCCCAACGCCTGGCATCATTCCAGGCCGTGGTGGGGTCGAATCGTGGCTTTTGATACGAACAGCAAGATCGGCAAAGCTCCGATGTGGTCGCACATGGAAGATTTGTAAACTCTTAGCGTCTCGATATTAACAGAATTCCCCGAGCGCCTTGAAACGCACCATATCTCTCCACGAAACGGCGTGGCATGCGTCTTGATATAGGGAGACCAAAGTGAGCGTGCCGAAAGACCACAAGCCTGCTTCTTCCGACGAGCCTCAAACTCGAAAGTCGAAGCACGCGAAGGAAAAGCTGATCCGCCTGGATGACCTTCTCCCAAAGGGGAACGTCACTGGGGGACGCCAGCTTCTTTTCGGCGCGACTGACACACAACAACCCAACAAAAAAAAGGAATAGCTAATATGGATCAGAAAGAAGAAGGAAAAAAAGACGTGAAAGTGCAAGACCTCGCTCCGAAGAAAGACGCTAAAGGCGGCGCAGCGCGGAGTGCAGATGGCGCGAGCTTGGATGGCCGACGCTCAGCAGACGGCGGAAGGAGCCTCGATGGCGGTCAGTCCATGGACGGTTCGAGGAACCTCGACCGCGGCAGCAACCTGTCGTAAGCGGCTGATTCAACCCCTGAACAGTCAACCGATTACAACACGGGATGGTCGAGAAAGAAGAACCAGAAAATAAAGGTCCAAAAGTGCAGGATCTCACCCCCGAGAAAGACGCCCAAGGCGGCGGCGCTCGGAGTGCGGATGCTGCAGAGCTGGACGGTTTAGCCCGCAGAAGCCCAAACGGCGGGCAGAATCTCGATCGTTCGAGCGGCGCGAATTAGCGCTTCTCATTCGGGAAACTGCGTGCGGTCCGATCCCGCCACGCAGTTCACCCTGAGGCTCGCTCATCGGATCTTCAAAGAAAACCGCCTCCCATTTCGGGAGGCGTCATTTTGTACAGCGGCCGCTCCCGGTGCGTTCTTCGCCAGCGGTGCGGGCGCAGCTACTGATGCGCTTAGGCAGCGAGGAGTTCGGGATCATCCATGGCCGCGATGATCTCGCAGCCGATGATGAGCTTCTCGAGATCGTCGCAGCTCTGGAGAGGTTTGCAGGAGAAGATGCGCTGCCAGAACGACGAGTGAAGAGACATCCGGTTGAGAGATGGAAGTGGGATTGATCACGCCATCCTGTTTAGCACCGCTCATGCCAACGCGACCTCCGAATCTCCGGGACCTGCGGGCGGTGCAGGTTTCCAGATCGCACTCGGGCCTCGGGCCCAAATGCTCACCTTCACATTCATCCATCTGAAGTCTCTACATTAGCCCGTCACCCTCTTAAATTAAGCGCCATGTTTGAGGATCCTACGCAGTATTCCGTCACCGCGATGCTGGAGCGGAACTGGGAAGTGATCCGCGATGAAATGACGGCGCTGCGGTCGACTGGCTTCATCGCCTGGCCGGAGAAGTCGCTCTATGGCGAGGCCGGATGGAACACGTTTGGTCTCTATGCGTTTGGCGAGAAACAAACCGGGAACTGCGCCCTCTGCCCGCGCACGACCGCGCTGGTCGAGTCGGTGCCGGGGATGGCGATGGCAGGATTCTCCCGCCTCGCGCCGGGGGCGCACATCAAGCCTCATGTCGGCTACGATGAATACTCGCGTTACGTCCTGCGCTTGCATCTCGCGCTCGAGACGAACCCGGAGTGCGCGTTGCGGGTCGGGGATGAGACGAGATCGTGGGTGGAAGGGCGAGCCATGATTTTTTGCGATGCCACCGAGCACGAGGCATGGAATCGCGGCTCCACCACGCGCACGGTGCTTTTGCTCGATTTCAAAAACCCACGTTACCGCTTTCGCCTCTTGAATCCGGCCTTGAGCGAGGAGTTCGCGGAGTTCGTCGAAAAAGTGCGCTGGCCGGAAATGAACTGGCGCGAACGGATGAAATGGCGCCTCTGGAAGCTGACACATCTCGGGCGCAAGCCTCCACCAGCGGGAAAGTCGGCTCACTCGTAGCCGAGTCGATGGTAGATCGGCGCGAGCGCGGCGTGCACAGCGGCGCGTTCCTCTTCGCCTAACGAAAGCTGATTCTTGGAGAAAACGCCAAGTCGATCGAGATAGCGCTGGAAGTGCGGCGCCGCGCGATTGAAGCCGGGCAGCTCGAGCTGTTGATAAACTTTCTGCAAGGCGCGGAGTGGGTTTGCTTCCAGTTCGGTCAAGCGCAGTTCGATCAACTCGTTTGCCGGCAGCTCCGCGGTTTCGGTAAGACACGCGGACATTAGGTCGGCTTGATTCGCGAGGACCATCGCGCGCAGTTCCGCCTCCGGTTGCGTTTGCAGCGCCCACGCTTCCTGCAGCTTACGGTGCAGATGCATCGTAGAGGCGAAGACCTGCTCGGGATGCCGATGCAGATGAATGAACTGCGCCCCGGGAAAGCGTGCACGGAGCGCGGTGACGCGTCCGCTATTTGCCGGATTCTTTAGAAGAAGACGCTGCTCCGGTTTGGCGCGCTGCACTTTCTGCAAAAAATATCGGTAATCGCGCCACCATGCTTCCACCTTCGCCGGCGGCACCCCGTCGAAATGCACCGCCGCCCTATAGATCCGCCGCGCCTGCCGCGGGAAGAAGAAGGCGTGGAAAAACGAGAGCCTGCCAAAGGAGGCCATGGCCATTTCTTCCTCCCACGGCGAGGCGAGCGACACCGGGATGGCGTCCATCGGACGCTGCGGCGGAAGCATCAGCTGCAAGATGGGACCGAGAATCGTGCCCTGGAAATCGAGCGGGAGCGCGGCTTCCATCAGCGTGACCACGCCGAACTGCGGGTCCTGGCTGAGCAGTTGCTGCAGGTGCGTGGTGCCGCTGCGCCAATGTCCGATGATGAAAATCGGCGGAGCGACGAGGGCTTGCGCAGCGTTGCGTTTCCGCAGCCGCCAGTTTTCCAAACGATGAAATGGTGTCCGCAACGCACAGACCCAAAGGAGATTGAAAACGCGCACCCAGTATCGCAGACGCGCGTCAGGCCCACCGTATTCGCGCAGGCAGGCGAGCAGATTGCCGAGCCGCGTCGAGAGCAACGGATGCGGGATCGGGCGCATTCACGTCGCCACTGCGAGCTTTGGCGATTGCCGCCGCTTCCGCCGAAGCGCGCGCGAAACGCCTTCACCTTCTCGGGCGCGAGGGCGGTTCCTTCATAGCTCAGCTCCGCCGCGGCAAAGCCCAGTTCCGGCAACGCCGCCCAATGTTGGCGAATCGTCGCCAGATTAACCAGTCCGACAGTCGGCCCGAGCTCAGGCCGATGTGCCGAAATGAGCGCCGAAAGAATGCACGCTGTCAGGTCGTTAGGATTGAGACTGGAGAAAAGCAGGTTCGGCAATTCCGCGGGTAACGCATCGGCCAACGCCGCCGGCAGATGCGCCGTGCGCAGCATCTGCGTCGCGCTGCGAACGAAGCCGCCTTCCGTGAGCAGGATGTCTTGCTCGGAATTAAACCGCGCCAGCGCAGCGGGTCCGTTCAGACAGTGCGGCCAAGAATCGTCCACTACCAACGTGCCGGGCGCGAGACGCGAGATCTCGATCACGTTTTCCACGTTGGTCGCGCCCACGATGACGGTGGCGTCGTACGATTCCGTTTCCGCGCCCGGCCGCACAACCTCGATCTCGCCCGCGTAGCCGTGCACGCCCCGCAGCGTCTCCTCCAGTTCCGCGAAGAATTTTATGCTTCGGTAGGGATCGCAGAGCCGCAAGGCCGCGGGGTGCGGCAAAACATCAAGCATCAACTCCAGCGCGCCGAGCCCGATCGAGCCCAGCCCATAAAACATAACCGTCTCCTCCGGCAGCGCCCGGCCTGCCACGCGCACCAGTTCCTCGAGATTCAAAATCACGGCCGCGATCGTGGTCGCGTGACCGGTGGTGGCGGGCGCCAGTTCCGTGCGGCTGGCGAGCGCTTCCTGCACCGCGGCGCCGTAACGCGTGGCCGACGGAATCAAGCCAGTCAACGCCACGCATTTCGCGCCGCATACGGTTGCTTGCGTGATGCCTTCGAGGAGGCGCGGCAGGAGCGTGGGCTCGCCCGGCGTCACCTGCGCGGCGGCGAGCGGAAGCATGAAAATGCCGACCGAACCGAGAGTCGTTTCCGCGATCAGATGCAGCGAGACCCGACCGCCGTTGAGAAATTGGAAGAACTCCGCGGGCGCGAGATCGATTTGTTCCAGCAGGATGGCGGGCCACGGCATGAGCGCGGCGGCCGCGAGCGGCGGGAGATCACCCGCGCGGATCAATTCCTCGAGCGAGCGCGTCTCCACCCGCAGAAGCGCTGGCGCGTCCTCGGTGCTGGCCACGCGCACAGGCGCGGCTGCTTTCGGCGCGGGTGTGCCGGTGCTCATTTGTTTTAAGAAACGGGCAGCGAGACGATCCGCGGTCAGATCGGCGCTGAAGAGATTGAAGGGCAACTCGGAACCGGCCTGGCTTTCAATGCGCGATTTCAATTCCACCGCCATGAGCGAATCCATCCCCAGCTCGGTGAGAGGACGCGCGCGATCGATTTCCTCCGCGCTCATCCCGAGCGTGGCGGCGAGCTGGGTCGCGATCAAATCGGAAACGGCGGCAAGCTGTTCCTCCGGTGCGAGGCGGAGCACGGTTCCGCGCCATTCGCTCGCGGCGTGATCGCCCAGTTGAAGCTCGCTGCCGGCTTGCGCGAGATCGCGAAAGATGGGCGACGTTTTAAACTTCTCGCTCGTGCGCCCGAGCTTTTCCCAATCGATCTCCAGCACACCGACCTGCGCTTCGGCGCTGGCCAGCAAACGCGGCAACGCTGCCAGCGCCTCCTGCGAGGTCAGCCCGCGCAGGCCGATCGTCTCGAGATAACGTCCGATCTCCGGCCGCTGCGCGATAATCCCGACATCGGAGATCTGGCCCCAGTTCACGCTCAGCGCGGGCAAGCCGAGCGCGCGGCGATGATGCGCGAGGGCGTCGAGAAACGCATTCGCGGCGGCGTAGTTTCCCTGGCCCGCTGCGCCGAAAATCGCGGAGACGGAGGAGAAGAGGAAGAAGCAATCGAGGGGAAGCGCGCGCGTTTGCTCGTGTAAATTCCATGCGCCGGTGACTTTCGGCGCGAGTACTTGTGCGAGATCGTCCGGCGTCATTTGCGCGATCGTGGCATCGCGCAAAACCGTCGCGGCGTGGAAGACGCCACGTAACGGCGGTGCGATTTTCTTCAGGTGACGCAGCGCGGCGGCCAGCGCTTTTTTGTCGGCGACATCGACCGCGAGCGCGATCACCTGCACGCCGCGTGCTCTCAATTCCTCCAACGCCATAGCGTCGGCGGGGGAAGGCGCGCCGCGTCGGCTCAGCAACGCGAGATGCAGCGCACCGCGGTCTGCGAGCCAGCGCGCAGTGGCGAGACCGAAGCCGTTCAAGCCGCCGGTGACGAGATACGTCGCGTCGGCGCGCGGCCAGAATTCCGGCGTCACGTCCGGTGGCTGCGCGCGATCGAATTCAATCACGATCTTGCCGATGTGTTGCGCGCTTTGCATGAAACGGAGCGCGGCCACGGCGTCGCAGGCGGCAAATTTCGTGAGCGGCAACGGCTGGAGTTCACCGCGTTGGAAACCGCTCCCGAGGAAACGCAGGAGCGCGCGCTTTTCCGCACTGCGCGACGACATCACCGACGGTAAATCGAAGGCGAAGAAAGCGAGCGAACGTTGGAACGCAGCCAGCGGCAGTCCGCGATTTTCGAAAAGATCGCGCTTCCCGATTTCGACGAAGCGGCCATGCGGCGCGCAGATCGCGAGGCTCTTTTGTTGGAAGGCGCCGGCGAGCGAATTCAAGACCACATCCACGCCGCGGCCGTCGGTGAAGCGCAGGGTTTCATCCGCGAAATCGAGCGTGCGCGAATCCATCACGTGCGCCACGCCCATCGAGCGGAGCAGGTCGCGTTTTTCGTCGTTCCCGGCGGTGGCCAAAACCGTGGCTCCGATTTGATGCGCGAGCTGGACCGCGGCCAGGCCCACGCCACCGGCAGCCGCGTGGATGAGAATCGTCTCGCCGCGCTTGAGTCGCGCGAGGGTGTGCAGCGCGTGATAAACCGTGCCGAAGACGACGGGAATCGATGCGCCTTCCGCGAAACTGAGATGCGCGGGCAGATGCCAGACGTAGTCGGTCGGCAACACGAGATGCGATCCAAACGCGCCTTCACTGCGCGCGGAACCCATCACGCGATCGCCGGGTTTGAATTTTTTCACCCCGCGGCCAACGCGCAAAATGCGGCCGCCAAATTCCCCGCCGAGGACGGTCGGCTCGTCATCTTTCAATGGATAAATGCCGAGCACCTTCATGAGATCGCGGAAGTTTAGACCAGCGGCTGCGATCTCGATCTCCACTTCGCCGCGTCCCGGCGCGGAGCGGGCGCGTCCGCGGTACTCGATGGAATCGACTCGCCCGAGCTGTCCGATGCGCATCGCGTAAGCGGGCGGCGGAGTGGAGGGGGGCGCGTTTTTTGCCTCGACGCGTCGCAGGCGGCGAACCCAGCGGACGCCGTCGCGCAGCGCCACTTCCGGTTCGATCTTGGAGGTCTCGAGTTCGCAAAGGATCGCTGCGGCCGCCGGCTCTTCCGCGCAATCGACGAGCGAGACGTGCCAGTGTGGTTGCTCGGTTTGGATGGTGCGCGTGAAACCCCAGAGCGGGGCGAGCATCGGATTGATTTTGTCGTTCTCGTGCACGGATTGCGCGCGGCGTGTCACGACCAACCAGCGCGCAGCGTCGTCCCGTTCGTCGGACGCGAGCCGCGCCTGCGCGATCGCGAGAAGAGCGGCACAACCGCGATCCTGTTCCCAATTCCAAAGATCGATAATGCGTGTGGGCACCGGGCCGCGTTGCGCGAGATCCTCCCACAACCGCGCCGCCCAATCTGCGCGTCGCAAATCGACCGTCAGCGCGTTGCCATTCCGCCCGTGCGGTTTCGTCTGGGCAAAAACTAGCGTTACCGAAATTCCCTGCGCGCGGAGTAAATCCTCGAGCTCTACGCCAAAGCCCTGCGCATCCGCGAAAATCAAAACCGGAGCCGTGACGCGCTTCGGCGCGGCGACGAGCGGCGCTTCTTCCCAAGCCAGTTGATGAAACTTCCGCTCGCCTTTTTCCTGCACGGAAAGCGCATCGATCGCATGCACGCCGAGCCCATCCACGCGCGCGAGCACCGCTCCGGTTGCGTCGTAAATGTTGACGTCGGCCGTGAAGAAACGCTGGCCGCGTTTCGTGATGCGCAGGTGCGAGAAAGCTTCGAGCGGGAGCGGCTGAAAGAGTTGGAACTGCCGCACGGTCGAAACAACTCCCCGCGAATCTTTCGCGAGATGGTGTTCGAGCGTGGCGATTTCCTGGAAGCAACTGTCGAGGAACGGCGGGTAGGAAAGGTAATCGTCCGGCGTGCGCTCGCCATGGCTCTCGACGCGGCCGAGCACCTCATCTTCCGCCACGCGCAAAGAGGTGAGCCCTTGAAAAATGGGGCCGAGCACTTGCCCGATGTCGCGCAGTTTCCGATAAAGATCTTCCGGCGCGCGCTCTTCCGTGAGGGCATGCTGGATCGCGGGGAGATCGACCGGCGCCGGCGCGCGCAAACGACCCGGCCGATAAACACCTTCCGCATGCACTTCCCACATCGACGGCGAATCCGGCGGTGCAGCCAGGATTTGAAAAGTGCCGGCGGTGGGATCGAGGCGCACGCAAGTCGGGACCGGTTGCTCGGGAGGAAGGAAGAGCATGCGGTGAAAGCGAATGTCTTCGAGCAAAATGGTGGGCTCGCCGAGGTGCTCACGGACCGCGGCCGCGGCCATCTCGAGGTAAGCGGTGCCCGGCAGAACAGCGGAGCCGGCGAGGCGATGATCGGCCAGCCACGGGAGGAGACGCGTGTCGAGATGGTTGAGCCAGGTCGGTTGCGGAAGCGGCTGGCGATCGCCGAGGAGCGGATGCGCGGGCGCGCTTCGGAGGAGACGCGCGGCGTCGGCGGATTCGTGCCAGAGACGCTGGCGTTGCCATGGATAGGCGGGGAGTCGAAGCGGTCGCGCGGGCTGTTCGTAAAGCGCGTCCCAGCGCACCGGCGCGCCGCGACGATAAAGCAGGCCGAGGTTTTGTAACAGCGTGGCCGTCTCGTCGTCTCCGCGTCGGAGCGAAGCCACGCTCACGGCGCTGGATTTCTGCGCGAGCGTGATCTCCGCCAGCGCGGCCGCCATTACCGGATGCGGTCCGATTTCCACGAACAAGGTGCAGCCTTCGTCGCGCAGGAGTCGCTCGATGCCCGCGGCGAAACGCACGGGCTGGCGGACGTTGCGCCACCAGTATTCGGCGTCGAGTTCGGGACCGCGCACGCTCTGGCCGAGCATGGTGGAAATCATCGGCACGCGTGCCGCGTGACCTGTGATGCCGGCGAGTGCGTCGCGCATTCCGGACTCGATCGGATCCATTTGCGCGCTGTGAAAGGCGTAAGCGGTGGGGAGGAAGCGTTGGAATTTTCCTTCCGCTTCCAGCGCGGCGGCGATTTCTTCCAACGCATCCGTCTCGCCGCTGAGCGTGACCTGACGCGGCGCGTTGAAGGCGGCAATGGAGACGTGGCCGGCAAATTTTTGCACTAGCGGCTCGGCTTCCTCCGCGGAAACGCCGGCGGCGAGCATGCGGCCGCGGCCGTGCATCTTCGCCTGCCAATGGCTGCGCGTGAGGATGACGTGAAAAATTTCTTCGAGATCGAAAATGCCGGACGCCCACGCCGCCGCGGCTTCGCCCACGCTGTGGCCGAGATTGGCGTCGGCTTCGATGCCCCAGGCGCGCCAGCGTTCCACGAGTCCGGCCTGGAGCGCGAAGAGCGCGGGCTGGGTGAAATCGGTCCGCGCGAAGGGCGAGTCTTCCTCGGTGGCGAGAAGCGCTTCGAGCAATTTCGGGCCGCCGAGTTTCTGGCAAACGGCGTCGCAGCGTTCCCACATTTCGCGCACGATCGGATCGCGCTCGTAAAGCTGGCGACCCATGGCCCACCATTGCGGACCTTGGCCGCAGAAGACGAACGCGATCTTCGGTCGCGCGGCTGCGGGTGCCGGCTGGCTCGCGCTTTGCCGCACTTGGAGGAGTTGAGTGCGGAGGTGGGCGAGGGAATCCGCTACGAGCGAGTGGCGCAGCGGGTGGTGCGATTTTCCGAGCGCGGCTGCGGCGCTAAATTCGCGGAGCGTAAACGCGGGCGCGGTTTCTTCGTCCGGTAGCATGGCCGCGTAGGCCTCGGCGTAATCGGCCAGTGCGCCGGGGCTGCGGGCGGAGAGCGGGAAAAGACACGGGCCGTCGTCGCGTGGTTTGTCATGCGGGACGGAGGTGTGGTCAGGCGCGGCGGCGAGAAGCGCGTGGGCGTTCGCGCCGCCGAAACCGAAAGAGTTTACCGCTACGAGCGGTCCGCGGCCGTTCCCGTTCGGGAGCGGGGTGAGCGCAGTCGGGACCGTTATTTTGTCGAGCGGGAGGAGTGGGTTTGGCGTTTCGAAGTGGAGATTCGGCGGGATGCTGCGCTGTTCGAGGACGAGAACGGCTTTGAGCAATCCAGCCAACCCCGAGGCGGACTCGAGATGGCCGACGTTGGTCTTGACCGAGCCAATGAAGAGCGGGTCGTTAGGCGCGCGATTGGTTCCGAAAACTTCCGCGAGCGCATGCGCCTCGATCGGATCGCCCACCGGCGTGCCGGTGCCGTGCGCTTCCACATAGACGACATCGTGTGGTTCCGCGCCAGCGCGCTGCAACGCTTCGCGCAGCATCTCCTCCTGTGCCTGCTGATTCGGCACCGTGAGACTGCTCGAGTGGCCGTCCTGATTCGACGCCGTCGCAATGATCAAAGCGCGCGGGTAGAGACCGAGTTTTTGCGCGATGCGCAACGGCATGAGCAGTAGCGCCGCCGCGCCTTCCGCGCGCACGTAGCCGTCCGCCGTTGCGTCAAACGCCCGGCAACGTCCGCGCGGCGAAAGCATATGCGCCTGACTAAAGCTGATACTCGATTCCGGACTGAGGAGTGCGTTCGCACCGCCCACGATGGCGTGATCGATTTCGCCCGACCAAATACTGCCCGTCGCCAAATGCAGCGCGACGAGCGATGAGGAACACGCCGTATCGACCGAGAGACTAGGCCCGCGGAAATTAAAAAGATACGAGAGCCGGTTCGCCGCGATGGAGAGCGTGCTGCCGATATTCGAGTAGCCGTCGATCGCGCGCGGATCGCGATTGTGCAGCATGGGGAAATCGGTGCTGGAGATGCCGACGAAGACACCGGTGCGGCTGGCCGCGAGACGTTCCGGCGGGAGGCCGGCGTCCTCGATCGCTTCCCACGCCACCTCCGCAAGCCAACGATGTTGCGGATCCATGTGCGACGCTTCGCGCGGCGCGATGCCAAAAAATGCGGCGTCGAATTGATCGGTGTTGGAAACGAAGCCGCCCCAGCGGCTGACCATGCGACCGGGCGCGGCCGCGTTCGGATGATAGAAACGCGCGGCGTTCCAGCGATCGGCCGGGACTTCGCCGATCGCGTCCACGCCGCGGCTCAGGAGTTGCCAAAGGGAAGCGAGATCCTGCACGCCGCCGGGGAGTCGGCAGGCAGCTCCGACGATTGCGATCGGTTCAGGAGATTCCATTTCTGCCAATGATTAGAACCGGAGAGGGCCGCAGAACTCACGCACTAAATCTGAAGCGATGCAGTTTGACCGTATTGCGCGCGGCTGTTACGACTCGCCTGCGATGCCCAAGCGCTTTGGGAAACGATGCGAACTCCACGACAAATTATTGCCTTCCGCCTTCTGCTGGTTTGCAGCTTGGCGTGCATCTTGGGCGCTTGCGGCAAACAGGACGCAAAATCCGATGCGCGGAAGAAGGATGGCAAATCGGCGGTGACCGCGCTGGGTCGGATCACGCCGGGCCGCGCGGCCATCTCGATCGCGGCGCAGCCGGGCAGCCGCCTGCTTAAGCTGGAAGTGAGCGACGGCGCGAAAGTGAAAGCAGGCGACGCGCTGGCGTATCTCGAAACGCATCCATTGCGCCTGGCGGAACGCGAAGCGGCAGAGGTGGCTTTGAAAGAAGCGCGGGAGCGCCTCGTGGCGGAGACGGCTTACGCGGAGGCGATCATCGCGCAAGGCCGCGCCGCGGTGGATGTGCTCGAACTTTCAGTCGTTCGGGAGGAGAAGGAACTGGCGCGCGTGAAGCGGTTGAAGTCGGCCCTGGAGGCGAAGAGCCTGGACGACCAAGAGTTCGCGCTCGCCAGTCGGAAAGGCGAGCTCACGAAAGCGCACGCGGAAGTGCGCGCCGCGGAAGCGAGCCTGGCGCGGACGCGCAGCATGGTGGCGGTGGAATCCGCGGAGGCGCGTTTGAAAACTGCGGAAGCGCAGCTCGGGCTGACCATTCTGCGGGCGCCGATCGACGGCGAGATTCTCAAGATTTTCACTTATCCCGGCGAACGCATCGCGGAAGCGCCGATTCTAAAAATGGGTAACACCGCCGATATGCACGTGATCGCGGAAGTGCATGAGACGGATGTAGGCGCGGTGCGCGTGGGGCAGCGGGCCACGATCACGAGTCCGGCGTTGGCGGAGCCGGTGCAGGGAACGGTGGAGGAAATTGGCGCGCTTATTTTCAAGAACGATGTGCTCAATCTCGATCCGCGTGCGGCGCAGGATACGCGCGTCGTGGAAGTGCGGGTGAAGCTGGAGAACGCGGAAGCGGTTGCGCATTTCACGCATCTCGAAGTCTCGACGCGGATCGATACCGCGACTGCGCCGGCGAACGCGCAAACGGCCGCTAAATGAAAACGCCGCTCGCGTGGCGGAACGTTTTCCAAAACAAGGTGCGGTCTTTCGTCGCGCTCTGCGGCATCTCATTTGCGATCCTGCTCATCTTCATGCAGCTCGGCTTTTACGCCGCGGCCCGGAACAGCGCCACGCTTGTCTTCGATGCGCTCGACTTCGATATCCTGGTCGTCTCGCCGCAGTACATTTTTCTGGCGCGGCCCGCGCAATTTCCCCGCGCCCGGCTTGAACAGATCCGCGCGGTCGAGGGCGTGGAATCGGTCGTGCCGCTATGGCTGACGGTGGGCGAATGGCGCAACCCCGTGACGCGCGAACCCTGGAACATGCTCGCCATCGGCGTGGAGCCGGACTCGCGGCCGTTCCGCGATGCGTCGATCAACGCGCAGCTCCCGCTCTTGATGGAGCCGGACAACGCGCTCATCGATGAGCGTTCGCGGCCGCAACACGGTGAGCTGGGCCCCGGCGTTGAATCCGAGATGCAAGGGCGTCGGCTGCGGATCGTCGGCCAGTACGCGATCGGCGCGGGCTTTGTCGCCGGCGCCACCACCATCACGAGCCGCGAGACCTACTTCCGCCTTTTTGCCGGCACCTCGCCGGACCTTCCGAATCTCGGACTCGTTCGGATCGCGCCGGGCGCTTCGCCGAAACGCGTGGCGGCGGCGATGAACGCGCAACTCTGGCCGGTGGCGGTGGCGCGACCGCGGGCGGAAATCGGCGGCGCGGAGCAGTCCTTTTGGCTGAATGTGAAACCGATCGGAATCATGTTTACCTCCGGCGTGTTGGTGGCGTTCGTGGCCGGCGCGGTCATTCTTTATCAAGTGCTGGCGAGCGAAGTGCACAATCGCTTAAAGGAATACGCCACGCTGAAGGCGCTCGGCTACGGCAACGCCTACGTTTACGGGATCGTGCTGCGGCAGGCGTTGATCTTCGCCGTCTTCGGTTTCATCCCGGCTTTCGTCTGCTCGCTTGGTTTGTATTTCTTGCTTCGCACTCGCGGGATGATGCCGGTGACGATGGAACTGACGCGCGTGACCGGCGTGTTTTTTCTCACCACGCTCATGTGCGTGAGCGCCACCTTCCTCGCCATCCGCAAACTGCGCGCGGCCGATCCGGCGGATTTGTTTTAGATGAGCGACGCGCCTTCATCAGCCCGCCGTTCCGCCCGCCGCACGCCGCTCGCCTGGCGGAACATCGTGCACAACAAAGTGACGATGGTGATCTCCGGCGCGGCGGTCGCGCTCGCGGTCGTGATCATGTTCATGGAACTCGGTTTCCTGAACGGCCTCTACGACAGCCAGACCGGCGCGCTCCGCCTCTTCCGCGGCGATCTCGTGATGTTGAGCCGGATGCAACACATGTTTGTCATGCACGAGATGTTTGAGCGCACGCGCCTGCAACAGGTGGCGGGGTTCGAGGGCGTGGAGGCGACGTATCCCGTCTATATCGAGGACGGCATTTCTTATTTGCGGAATCGGAAGAGCGGACTGAAAAACGCGATCCGCGTCCTCGGGGTGGATCCGGCGGATCCGGTCTTCGTCTCGCGCGAGATCAATCAGCTCATGCCGCGATTGCACGAGCCGATGACGATTCTTTTCGATGAGAAATCGCGCCGCTTCTTCGGGAAGATGCGCGCCGGGATGAAGACGGAACTCGCGGATCGCGTCGTCACCGTAGCCGGCACGTTTCGGCTGGGGAGCGATTACTTTCACGATGGGAATGTGATCACGAGCATCGACACGTTCTTCACGCTTTTTCCGAATCGAAAACACACGGACGTCTTCGTGGGCGTGATTCAGCTCGCAGACGACGCCGCGGCCGACAAGGTGGCGGCCACGATCAATCGCGCGATGGGCCCCGACGTGGAAGTGCTCCGTCGCGCCGACGTGCTCGCGCGCGAGAAGAGCAAATGGCAGAAGGCCACGCCGACCGGTTATGTCTTCACGATGGGCGTGGCGGTGGGGTTCATCATCGGCGTCTTCATTTGCTACCAGATTCTCTACACCGACATCACGAATCACCTCCCGCAGCTCGCGACCATGAAAGCGCTCGGCTATCACAACCGCGCGCTCGTCCGCCTCGTCCTCACGCAAGCCGTTCTGCTCGGCGTGCTCGGGTTTCTGCCCGCGATTCTGCTCACCTTCGGGCTTTACGCCACGCTGACTGCGATCACTGGGATCGTGACCAAACTGACCCTCGCGCGCGTCGCGCTCGTCTTCACCCTTACGCTCGGGATGTGTCTGGTGGCGGGTCTGCTCGCGGTGCGGAAAGCGCTCGCAGTCGATCCGGCGGAGTTGTTTTAAATGGAGACGAAACCCGAGCCATCCGTGCGCGTGCGCGACCTCAGCTACTCCTTCGGCGTGGCCGAGAATCGCAAGCAGGTCCTCTTCGACAATCAGCTCGATCTCATGCCGGGCGAGATCATCATCATGACCGGTCCGTCCGGTTCCGGGAAGACGACGCTGCTCACGCTCATCGGCGCGCTTCGCACCTTGCAGGCGGGCAGCATCCGCTTGCTCGGTCGAGAGCTGGGCGAACTCTCACCTTCCGAATTGGTCGAAGTGCGTCGCGGGATTGGCTTCATTTTCCAGGGGCACAATTTGTTTGAATCGCTCACCGCGCGCGAGAACGTGAACATGGCGATCGAGCTCACGCTGGGCGACCCCGAGGAACGTGATCGGCGCGCGGCCGCCATCCTCACGAAAGTCGGCCTCGGCGAGCGCATGACGCACAAACCACAGGCGCTTTCCGGCGGACAAAAACAACGCGTGGCCGTGGCGCGCGCGCTCGTTAACCGCCCGCGCCTCGTCCTCGCCGATGAACCGACCGCCGCGCTCGACAAGGACTCCGGCCGCGATGTCGTCAACATCCTCAAGACGCTCGCGGAGAAGGAACGCTCCACCATCCTGATCGTGACGCACGACAACCGCATCCTCGATGTCGCCGATCGCATCATCAACATGGTGGACGGCCGCATCGTTTCCGACGTGGCCGTGAAGCAGGCGGTGCACTTCGCGGAATTTCTGCGCAAGTGTCCGCTCTTCACCGAGCAGCCGGCCGCGATGCTGGCGGAGTTCGCGGAGCGGATGAAACGCGAAACCTTCGCCGCGGGCGAGGCGATTATTCGCGAAGGCGAAGTGGGCGATAAGTTTTACATCATCGAATCCGGCACGGTGAAAGTGGACGGCGAAAAGGATGGGAAGCCGTTCCACGACATCACGCTGGGCTCGGGGGATTTCTTCGGCGAAGTCGCATTGCTGACCGGCGAACCGCGCAACGCCACCGTCCTAGCGCGCGAACCAGTAGAAGTGCTGACGCTGGCGAAAGAACACTTCGACGAAGCGCTGAAACGGAGCAAAACGCTCGACGAACAACTGCGCGACGTCCTCTATCGCCGCACCTGAGGGGTGGGGTGGCCAACGGGACTCGAACCCGCAACAGCCAGAATCACAATCTGGAGCTCTACCATTGAGCTATGGCCACCGGCGCAGTCGGGACTCTAGTTTTGAGGGCCCAGATTGCAATGGTCAAAGCATCCCCGGTCGCCACTGGCACGTCGCTCGCTTATCTTCAGGCGTGAGCGAGGCCATCATTGCATCTCCCGACGCGGCGCGTATCGTCGGAACTCCTTTGCGCATGAAGAAGATCGTCCCGTTTTTCTTCGCTCTGTTCCTGCTTCTCGTGGAGCTGCCTGCGCTCCAGGCGCAAACGCAGGATCCGAGCGAATTATTTCTTAAAGCTTACATGACTTCGCAACAGGCGGAGAAACTGGAGCACGACAATCAATACAAGGCGGCCCTGCAGAAATTCCAGGCTGCGAGCATCCTGCTGGAGGAGCTGAGGAAATCGCAAGCCAACTGGCAACCGGCGATCGTGGAGTATCGCGCGCGCAAGATTGGCGAAAGCATTCAACGCGTCCAGGCACGGATCGGGACCCAGTTGGACCTGGCCGCGACCAATCCGCCGCCCACGCCGATCACCGGCGGCTCCTGCCCCCGCCGCTTCGCCGATTCTTCCCCAGACACCCGGGCCGGCCGAGCCCAGTGTGGACGTAGGAGCGCGCGTGGGAGAAGCGCGATTGCCCCTCCCGCCAGCCGCTGCGTCCCCCGCTCCAGCCAGTAAGGAAGTGCCCGTGGCCGCTGTCGCTGCCACGCCGAGTGAGGCTGCGATCAAGGAAGCGACGAAGAAACTGCAAGCGCGGGTGGATCAACTCCAGGCCGAACTGCAGAAGTCGCGCACCCAGTATTCCACCGTTCAGAAAGAGAAGGAAAGCCTGACCGGCAAGCTGGAGGAAACGAATTCCAAGCTGGAAAAAGCGCAGGGTGATCTCGAGAAATCCCGAGGGGCTGAGAAGACAGTCCGCACCCAACTCGCGCAGGCCCAGGATTCGCTAAAGAAAATTCAGGATGGCGGCAACGTGGACGCGAAGGCCGCGGAAGCTCTCCGGGCTGAGATCGGCCAGCTGAAGGATGCCCTGGCCAGTGCCGAGAAGGGGCGGGCTGCGGCCGAGAAGGAGAAAGAAAGCGTAGGCGTGAAGCTGGCGGAAGCGAGCAGCGAGATCGCGAACGTGACGAAGGAACGCGATCAATTGCTCGGCGAACTGAAGAACGCAAAACAGGCGCAGGAACAGGTTGCCTCGCTCGTGACGGAAAACTCCGACCTGACAAAGAAACTCGCCGAGGCAGAGAAGACCGTCCGCGAAATCAGCGAAGGCAAGCCGCAGCAGGAACAGGAAATCGCAGACGTGAAGCGGCAGGTCGAACAGCTCCGGCAGCAGCTCGCGGGCAGCCAGAAGCAAAATCAGGAATTCGAGGGCACGATCGCGGATCTGCGCACGCAGCTGGAAGAAGCGGGCGCCGAATTGGCGAAGGCCAAGACCACCGGGGCTAATCCAGAAGAGACCGCGCGGCTCACGAAAGAGAACGACATGTTGCGCGCAATCGTGATGCGCGAGCGGCAGGAAGAAGCGCGGCGCGACCAGGCGCGGAAGCTGATGCTGGCGGAGTTCGACAAGCTCCAGATCAAATCCGAAACGCTAAACCAACAAATCGAGCTCCTGGCGCAGCCGATCGCGAAGTTGACCCCTGAGGAGCTTTCGCTCTTGCGTCAGCCGGTGGTGAGCACGTCCGATGAAACCCCGGGCGGCATGACGGCCAGCTTCGCCATGGCCAAGCCCGGCCAGCCCGCCGACGGCGCAGGCGCACCCGGGCCTGACGTGGAGACCGGATTTAAGCCAGGCGTTCCGGAAGAGCTCGTCCCGTTGGCCCGCGAGGCGAAAGCGAATTTCGATGCCGGGAAATTCCGCGCCTCGGAAAAGCAGTACGAACAGATTCTGGCCAAGAGCCCGAACAACCTTTATGCGCTCTCAAACTCTGGGCGCGGTTTACTTCCGCTCAGGTCGCCTGAAGGCCGCAGAGTTGACGCTCAAGAAAGCGACCACGCTCGCGCCGAAAGACGAGTTCTCGCGGCGCACCCTTGGGATCGTCTACTACCGCCAGGCGAAGTACGACGATGCGGTCACGGAGTTAACCAAAGCGCTCGCGATCAATCCGAAGAGTTACATCGCGCACAACTATCTCGGCATTACCGCGAGCGAGAAGGGCTGGCAGGAAGCGGCTGAAAAGGAAATGTTGGAAGCGATTGCAGCCAATCCTGACTACGTGGACGCGCACTACAATCTGGCGGTGATCTACGCGACAAATAAGCCGCCGGCGAAAGAGCTGGCGAAGCGCCACTACACCAAAGCGATGGAGCTCGGTGCCGAGGCGAACCCTTCGCTGGAAAATCTGATCCGCTAAACAGACCGCAAGTTTCCGACTTGCGGTCTGTTTATGAGCCCGCAGTCACCCTGCAGCTAGCGTCACCGTCAAACGGGTGGCGAAGCGCGCGCGCTTAACCCGCAGCGACCAACTCTCGCAGGACGAATGGAAGAATGCCGCCGTGGCGGTAGTAATCGATCTCGATCGCGGTATCGATCCGCAGTTTCACCGGCACGGATTGCTTGGTGCCGTCCCCGCGCGTGATCTCAAGAGTAGCCATTTGCCCAGGCTGAATTTCATCAGACAACCCGGTGACGCTGTAGGTCTCCGAGCCGTCAAGCCCGAGCGTCTGGGCACTGGCGCCGTCTTCAAATTGCAACGGCAACACGCCCATCCCGACCAGGTTCGAACGATGAATTCGCTCGAAGCTCGCCGCCACAACCGCCTTTACGCCTAACAAGCGCGTCCCCTTCGCCGCCCAATCGCGCGACGAGCCAGTGCCGTATTCGTGGCCAGCCAAAATGATAAGCGGAGTGCCCGCCGCCTGATACTTCACCGCCGCGTCGTAGATCGACATCTGCTCGCCGTCGGGCTGATGTTTCGTCACGCCGCCTTCCACGCCCGGCACCATCAGGTTCTTGATCCGCACGTTGGCAAACGTTCCGCGGGTCATGACAAGATCGTTGCCGCGTCGACTGCCGTAGCTGTTGAAATCGGAGGCCTCGATGCCGCGTGATTTCAGATAATGTCCGGCCGGGGAAGTCGGCTTGATCGCGCCCGCAGGCGAGATGTGATCGGTCGTGACGGAGTCGCCGAAAATGCCGAGCGGACGGGCGTCGCGAATGTCGGCGATGTGGCCGGCTTCCATCCCGAAGTTTTGGAAGAACGGCGGCTCGTGGATGTAATCGCTCGCTTCATCCCATTCGTAAATCTCCCCAGTGCTCGACGGGATTTCATTCCACTTCGGATTCTGCGCGCTGAAGTCGCGATAAAGACGCTGGAAGACTTCCGGGGTGAGTGCGGTGCGAAGGGTATCGCGGATCTCCTGGAGCGTAGGCCAGAGGTCGCGCAGGTAAACATCCTGCCCGTCGCGATCCTTCCCAAGGGGCTCTTTCGAGAGATCAATGTCCACGCGACCGGCGAGGGCGAACGCGACCACGAGCGGCGGCGACATGAGGAAGTTCGCCTTGATGTTCTGGTGCACGCGCGCTTCGAAGTTGCGGTTGCCAGAGAGAACCGAAGCGGCCACGAGATCGTTTTCGTTGATCGCTTTCTCGATCGTAGGATCGAGCGGACCGGAGTTGCCGATACAGGTGGTGCAACCGTAGCCGACGGTGTTAAAGCCGAGCTGATCGAGAAAAGTCGCGAGGCCGGTTTTGTTCAAGTAATCGGTCACAACGCGCGAGCCGGGCGCGAGCGAAGTCTTGACCGAAGGATCGACGCGCAGCCCGCGCTCCACCGCCTTTTTCGCGAGCAATCCAGAGGCGAGCATGACGCTCGGGTTGCTGGTGTTGGTGCAGCTCGTGATCGCGGCGATCAAGACGCTGCCGTGGCCGATCTCGGAGTGGCCTTCTTTAAATTCTTGCGCGTGCGTTTCTTCGATAAGGTCGGCGGGCGTGGCGGTGGGGCGGTTCGTCACCATCTCGCGATCGCCCTGGGTTTCGCCAATCTCGGTCCCGCCATCCGCGACCATGCCTTTGCCGGTATCGGTGGGGCTGGCCACGCTGGCGTTCTCGAGGTCGCCATCAGTCGGATGCGCGTCTCCATTCAGATCGAGCGAAAAACGTTTTCCCAGCAAATCCTCGCTCTTGCCGTAGCCGCCGTCCTTGGCCGACTTGGTGAAAAGCGTGCGGAAGGTGCTGCCTAATTCCGGCAAATTGATGCGATCTTGCGGCCGCTTTGGTCCGGCCACGCTGGGCTGCACGTCGGCGAGATTGAGCTCGAGATCGATGCTGTAATCGACGTCGCCCTTCCGCGGGATGCCGAACATCTTTTGCGCGCGGAAATAGTTTTCAAAGGCCACGCATTGATCGTCCGTTCGACCGGTCGCGCGCAAGTATGCGACCGACTCTTCGTCAATGGGGAAGAAGCCCATGGTGGCGCCGTACTCGGGCGCCATGTTCCCGATCGTGGCGCGGTCCGCGACCGGCAACGAGGCCGCGCCTTCGCCGTAAAATTCGACAAACTTACCGACCACTTTCTGCGCGCGCAGCATCTCGGTGATGTGCAGCGCGAGATCGGTCGCGGTCACGCCTTCGCGAATCGCGCCGCTCATGTGCACGCCCACCACTTCCGGTGTGAGGAAGTAAACCGGCTGCCCGAGCATGCCCGCTTCCGCTTCGATTCCGCCCACGCCCCAGCCGACCACGCCGAGGCCGTTGATCATGGTGGTGTGCGAGTCGGTGCCGACGAGCGTGTCGGGGAAGTAGACGTCCCCACGCGAGAGGACGCCCTTGGCGAGATACTCGAGATTTACCTGGTGCACGATGCCAATGCCGGGCGGCACGAGGCCGAAGGTTTTGAAGGCTTGCTGACCCCACTTCAGAAACTCGTAGCGCTCGCGGTTGCGCTTGAACTCCATCTCCATGTTCAACTGCAACGCCTGCGCGGAGCCGGCGAAGTCGACCTGGACGGAGTGATCGACCACGAGGTCAACCGGGACAAGCGGCTCGATGATTTTCGGATCGCCGCCGAGTTGTTTCACCGCGCTGCGCATGGCGGCGAGATCGACGACGAGCGGCACGCCGGTGAAATCCTGCAGGACGATGCGCGCGACGACGAACGGGATCTCCTCGTTGGCCGGCTTTTTCGCATTCCAATTCGCGAGCGTCTCAACGTCTTTGCGTCGCACCTTTTTGCCGTCGCAATTTCGCAGCACGGATTCGAGCACGATGCGGATGCTGATCGGCAGGCGCGAGATCGGGCCGATGCCTTGCGCCTCGAGCGCGGGGAGAGAATGGAGGCTGCCTTCGCGGCCGTTCCCGGCGTCGAACTTCTGCAGGGTTTTGAATTCGTCGTGCATATGTTTTTAGACAGGATGAACAGGATTTTCAGGATTCAGAATTCCCCAATCCTGATCATCCTGTAGATCCTGTCTGTTTTCTTATTTTAACTCCGCGAGCTTGGCTTTGATCTGATCGAAATCCGGCAACTCGCGCGCGTCTTCCAGGCATTCCACATGTTGGATGACGCCTTCGCGATCGATGACAAAGGCCGCGCGCTTTGGCACTCCGCCCATGGTCAGACCGATTTGGGGGAGGAAAGACTCGTAGGCGACATCATAGGCCTTCGCGACCTCGTGCTCGTAGTCGCTCAAGAGCGGGACGGTGATGTTTTCTTTTTGGGCCCAGGCTTCCTGCGCGAACGGATTATCGCCGCTGATGCCGAAGACGCTGGCGTTGAGCTCGCGATACTCGCGCAGGCCATTGCTCATGTTGCACATCTCAGTCGTGCAGGTGCCGGTGAAGGCCATGGGGAAGAAAAGCAGGACGGTGTTCCCTTTGCCGAATTGCTCGCTGAGCGTGATCTGCTTGGGGCCGTCCGCAGTTTTCGTGGGGAGGGTGAAGTCGGGAGCTTTGGTTCCAACGGAGAGTGCCATAAGTATTTGTGGTGAAGGTGCGGGGGAACCGCACTATAGAAATGCGCTTGGTATGGTCAAAAGATTTGCCGATTGGAAGGTCCCGCGCTCGCTCGCATGAATAATCTCTGGTGGTTCGTCGCGATCGTGATCATGGCCGTGGGGTTGATTGGCTCAGTCCTGCCAGTGGTCCCGGGCACGATCATTATTTTAGGTGCAGCGATTTTTCATCGCGTGATGACAGGCGCAGAGGACGGGATGAATTGGTGGGGCTTCGCTATTCTCGGCGCACTCGCACTCGCATCCTACGGGCTCGATTTCTTAGCGGGATTGATTGGCGCGAAATATTTTGGCGCGACGCGTTGGGGCGTGGCCGGCGCGATCATCGGCGGCATCGTGGGAATCTTCACCGGCTTCGTCACCCTCCTCGTCCTGCCAATCGCGGGCGCGATTCTAGGGGAATTGATCGCCGGCCAGCGCTTGATCGGCGCGGGCAAAGCGGGTTGGGGGACGTTGCTGGGAAACCTCGCGGGCATCGTCGGCAAGCTGGCCATTGGCCTGGCCATGATCACCGTCTTCCTGTTGAACGCTCGCGCGCCGGGTTTCTAGAAAGCTCGGGTCCTCACGAAAACGAGTTGCGCCTCTTCGCACATTGTTAGACGGGAACGCCTATGAGTGACCTGCACGATTCCGGTGACGACCTGCACGTCCTCCGTTCTCTCCGCGAACGTGCGCCCGTCTATCGGGCCATCTTTTCTCCGACTGCGCTGATGGGCAGCGCGCTCTCCCTGGCGGTTTCCGCGCTCTTTTATTTTGGCGCGGAGCGCGGCCGCGAATCGTATTTTCACCTCAGCTATCCGGATGCCGGACGTCGTTTCACCGGGGTGTGGCTGGCGGTGCTGATGGTGACGCTCCTTACTGGGGTGTTTTTTATCTGGCGCAAAAGCGCGCGCGAAGGGCGCGCGATTTTCACGCCGGGCTTGCAGCTGGCCATCGCGGCGGCTTCACCAGTTTTGATTGTCGCCGCGGTGCTGACTTCTCTTTTCTGGCGGGCGGATTTAACGACGGAAAATCTTCCGCTGCTGGTCACGCTCTGGATCATCTGCTACGGCCTGGCCTTGCTCGCGACGGCTGGTTTCGCACCGCGCTCCTTGCGTTATCTCGGATGGGTTTTCCTGCTCACCGGGGCAGCCTGCATTGTGCAGGCGGGACCTTTGTTTAATGCCAGCCCGGCCCGTGCGGCTGCGCTCTTGATGGGGCTGACCTTTGGCCTCTTCCATTTCATCTATGGGATGTGGACGTGGCCGCGCCCGGCGCGCGGCTGATTGATAGAAACGGGAAGGGCGCGCTCGTTGCCGAACGCGCCCTCCGTTTCGATGGCGATAAGCCGAATTTTGTCGGCCGCCGAAGCGACCGGATGATCATTTATCTCAGCCCGCTTGCGCGAGCCGCCCACTGCCGCCGAAGCGGCAGCGTAATGCGACGATACCCGAGAGAACACGGACCGGCTGCCCTCTCTCTGTTTTGTCTTGCACCGCATGGGGTTTTTCCTGCCACGCGAATTACTCCGCGCGCGGTGAGCTCTTACCTCGCCTTTTCACCCTTACCTGCACTCTGTTGCCAAAGAACGGGCGGTATCTTCTCTGCGACACTATCCGTCACCGCGCGCTTACGAGCGCGGTGCCCGCGTGTTCTACGCGGCATGCTGCCGTTTGGTGTTCGGACTTTCCTCTGGCGCCTCTTGCGACGCACCAGCGATCACCTGCCATCGCGCACAGATTACTTCCAACGGGTGCCGAGCACAACGGCCGCCTGACCGGGCTGCCGGTTCCCACCAATCAACGACGGGCGGTTTGGCCGTTCGTGAGTCGTCGCATGTAATCCGTCGTGTCTTTTTGCCACGGATAGCGATCGCGTTGAACGGGGCTCCAAAAGAGGGTGCCGGGATCGCGCCAGGCATCGAGGACAATGCCCTCGTGGAAGGGTTTTCCGCGCGCTGTGACCACGACGCTATTGTGTTCACGCAAAGTGCCGCCACGCGCGGTAGCCCAATGCAGTTCGAGCGTCCGCAGTTGCAGAGCTTCGAGCTGACGCGTGAGGTCTTCAGCAAAGTGGAAACAAAGGCCGCGTTCCTTCAGGCCGGCGTTGACCAGAAAATTGTGAAAATGCGGTGACCCAGCCGAGCGGTAGTCCTGCGCGAGTTTGCGCGCGGTGATCTCGGGCGCGCTCCGCGACTCGCGCAGCTTCGATCGGTGAAACCTGCGGTCCCAGCGAGCGCAGCGTCGCAGCCAGATCAGAGGCAGACGCGTCGTCGTCTATCCGCGCGGGAAGGAAGCTAACGGGGTCGCACATCCGCCAAGTGAAAAGACAAGCGCCACAGCGGCGCAGATCCAAGCCGCACAGCGTCGTGAGCGACGAAACAGCGGCAGAGTTTCCAGCGAGAACACCCTCTACGCAGCGCTTGTGCGGCGTCGCGAGAAAAGGGCAAGGATTCCACTGCGGAAATGATCGCGGCCCTTCTCTTCCGAAGAACGGTCGGCAGGGGAGCGACCTTTGCGCAGCGATAATCGCTGCGGAGGAGTCGGCCGGCTCCGGTGTAACAGGAAGAGCGCGCTATTTTGTGTAATCGTCTTTTCCATAAGGATGAGGGTTCCTTCTGGATACGGAATTGGCGCTCCGTGCGGACGTGTGCGCGTCAGTCGAGGCAGTCGTCGAGCGCCGTGAGGAGGTGGTTCACGGTCTCGGGCGTTTCATCGCCCATGTTTGAGAGGCGGAAGGTCTGGCCTTTGATCTTTCCGTAGCCGCCGTCGATGACGAGGTGATGTCGCTCGCGCAAGTCGCGCACGAGTTTTGCAACATCGATTCCGCGATTGTTTTTCACACAGGTGAGGGTGAGCGAGCGGCGTCCTTCTTCCGCGAAGAATTCGAAGCCGCGGCGGCGGACCCAGTCGTGCACCAGCGCGTTCGTCGCCTGATGACGCGCATATCGCGCCGCGAGACCTTCGCTGAAGATGTCGTCCAGCTTCGACTGCAGAGCGTGAATGTGCGCGATGCTGGGAGTGGTCGGCGTCATGTCGTCTTCCTGGTTTTTTTTGAACTCCAGAAAGTCGAAGTAGTAGCCGCGGTCTTTGGTTTGAGCGGCGCGATCGAATGCTTTCTCGGAGACGCTAAAGAGCGAGAAGCCCGGCGGGAGTGCGAGGGCTTTTTGACTGCCGGTGAGCAGGACGTCGATCTGCAGATCGTCCATCGGAATGGGGACGGCAGAGAAGGACGACACGCTGTCGACGATAAGAAGGACGTCGGGATATTTCGCGAGCGTGCAGCAGATTTCCGGGAGCGGGTTCATCACCCCGGTGGAGGTTTCGTTGTGGATCAGGGTGACGGCGTCGAATTTGCCGGTTGCGAGTTGGGCGTCGAGCGCGCCCGGATCGATGTGTTGGCCCCACTCCACCTGCATCGCTTCGGCCGATTTACCGCAACGTTTCGCGACATCGAGCCATTTGTCGGAGAAGGCACCGCACATGCAGCAGAGGACGCGCTCGCGGACCAGGTTGCGGATGGCGGCCTCCATCACGCCCCACGCGGAGGAGGTGGAGAGGAAGACTGGCTGCCTGGTGCCGAAGAGTTCTTGCAGCTGCGGATGGATGGCGCGGTAGAGCTCGCGAAAGGCGTCGCTGCGGTGGCCGATCATGGGTCGCGTGAAGGCGGCCCAGGTTTTTGGAGAAATCTCTACCGGGCCGGGGATGAAGAGCTTGTCGTGGGACATGGAGTCGAACGTCGAACGCCGAATGCTGATCGTCCAACGCCGAACAAGGGAATCCTACAGCTCGACCCGCCCCGCCTGACCTTGCTGACCTCTGATGAGAGTGGGAGGACGGCGTCGAAGCCGGTTTGCGGGACTGTTTATTTCCGACACGAAAGACGATAGCGCTGGAAATGGCCGCATATCCCGGCTGTCGCGGCCCGGGCGAGAGATGCGGGCATGGACATGCGTTCGGATAAATCCGGCTGGCCGATCGGTTGCGTTTCTTGGGAGAGCGCAGCAGCGCGAAACAACCAGGAGGGAGCAATGCCACAAGGCGATAAGTCCAAATATACCGACAAACAAAAACGCAAAGCAGAGCACATCGAGGAAGGGTATGAGAAGCGCGGTGTCTCGAAGAAGGAGGCGGAAAGCCGAGCCTGGGCCACCGTCAACAAAGAGGATAAAGGCGGAAAGAAATCTGGCTCGGGCCGCGGGAAAACGAGCAGCAAAACAAGTGCGCGCAAAGGCGGGAAAAAAGGTGGCCGGAAAAGCAGCGCCTCGAGCAAATCGAAGAAATAACGCGGCCCCGATCGCGGCCCGCGGTGCCGAAACTACGAACAAACCGGAACCTGCACGGGAGCGCGCCGGATCAGTGCGAGACGGCGCTCCTGCTCATCGATGTCATCAATGACCTCGAGTTTCCAGAGGCCGACGGGATGCTGGAGGACGCGTTGCGAATGGCGGAGAACATCGCCCGTCTGAAAGCGCGGGCGCGACGCGCGGGCGTGCCGATTATTTATGTGAACGATAATTTCGGGCGCTGGCAGTCGGATTTCCGCCGCACAGTCGCCCACTGCAGCGAGGCGAAGCGCGGGGGCGCGATCAGCCGGCGACTGCGGCCGGAAGAGGAAGATTACTTTGTTTTGAAACCGAAACATTCGGGCTTCTTCTCGACTACTCTGGAGACACTCCTGCGCTACCTCGGCTCGGAGCGGCTGATCCTCACGGGCATCGCCGGGAACTTCTGCGTTCTCTTTACCGCGAACGATGCCTACATGCGGGACTACGAGCTGCTGGTGCCGGAAGATTGCTGTGTCTCGAACACTCCCCGGGAGAATGAGGATGCGCTGGCCTTGATGCGGAAATTCCTGAAGGCGGATACACGACCGGCCGGGAAGATGAAATTTTCGCGCGATAAAAAAGGTGGACGAGGGTCAAAGCGCTAGAGGGAAAGAGGCTGGATGCGGCCTTGCGCGGGAAAGTTTCGCGTGGCATAAGACGGGTCCTCGCGTCGTGCCGACCGAGCTTTTTTCTTATGGAAACCGCTCCCACTTCTCCGACTGATCCGCTTCTGGAAACGCAGCTTTTTTGGACCCGCTACCAGACGCCGATTCTGGCCGGTCTCGCGGTCATCGTTGCCGGGGTGGCGATCTATGGCGGGGTGCTTTTCTACCAGGCTCACCAGGAGAAAAAAGCGGCGGGTCTTCTTGCTTCCGCGAATGATCTGGCGGGCTATCAGAAAGTGATTGCCGAGTATCCCGGGGCGGGCGCGGCGGTTTCGGCGTTCCTCTTGTCAGCGGCGCAGCAGCGGGAGAAAAAGCAATACGCGGAGGCGAACCAAACGCTGCAAAAATTCCTCGCCGCGCATGGGAAACACTCTTTGGCTAGCACGGCCAAAATGGCAACGGCGGCGAATCTTGAATCAATGGGCAAAACGGCCGAGGCGGTGACGACCTATCGCAGTGTCGCAGCAGATTATCCGCAAAGTTATAACGCGCCTCTCGCACTGCTGGCGCAGGCGCAGCTTCTGAAGAAAGAAGGAAAAGCGGATGAAGCACGCCAGGTGGTGGAAACGATCATGACCCAATATCGCGACAGCTATGCGACCTTTGAAGCTGGGCGGTTGTTAAAGGAATTGAAGCCAGCTCCCGTCCCGGTGGCTGCCCCTGCGGCGGTAATGCAGCCAGGTGCCGCGCCTGCGGTGGCGAGTCCGGCACAACAAGCGCCGGCTGCTCCGGCCGCCAGTGCGCCAGCGAATGGTGGCACGTCGGCAGCGGTGAGTCCAGCGGCGGTGACAACGCCAGCCGCGAGCGCTTCTCCGAAGCCGTAAAACGGCCGCCGACGCAAGGAAGCGTGGGGGCGTTTAAAGAGCGAGTCTCCCAGCCGAAGGCGGGCGGCACGAACTGAGACGGGGGCGTAGCATTCCTGCCACGCACTCAGAAGGCGCTTTAGCGCTTCGAGAACTGGAAGCGCTTGCGAGCTCCCGGTTGACCGGACTTCTTCCGCTCCTTCATCCGCGGATCGCGACGAAGAAGGCCCTCGGCCTTGAGCGTGCCACGAAGATTCGCGTCCACTTGCAACAACGCCCGCGCGATTGCGAGCCGAGCTGCTCCAGCCTGGCCGGTGGCGCCGCCGCCGGTGGCGTTGATGGAGAGATTGTAGGAGTTCATCAACTTCACCACTTCAAGAGGCTGCAGAACGGTGTTCTGCAACGGGATGGTGGGAAAGTATTCTTCAAACGTCTTGCCGTTGACGTCGATCTTGCCGGTGCCCGCGGTCATGCGAATACGCGCGACAGAAGTTTTGCGGCGGCCGGTGGCGATGAATTCCTCAGTAGTTGCCATGGATAGAATGATTTGGGATTAGGCCAACTTAACCAGCGCGGGAGCCTGCGCGGCGTGGGGGTGGAGATCGCCCTTGTAAACCTTGAGCTTCCGATAGACGGCCCGGCCCAATTTGTTGTGCGGGATCATGCCGCGGATGGCGCGTTCCACCATCAATTCCGGATGACGCGCCCGACGAGCGCGAGCGTTTTCGGTTTTATGGCCACCGACGAAGCCGGAGTAGCTCATGTAGGTCTTCTGCTCTTCTTTTTTGCCACTCAGCCGAACTTTCTCGGCGTTGATCACGACCACGAAATCGCCGGTATCAACGTGCGTGGTGTAGATGGCTTTCTCTTTGCCGCGAAGCAAATTAGCCGCCTTCACCGCCACGCGGCCGAGGATTTCGTTGTTGGCATCAATGATCCACCACTTACGTGGGACCTCGTTGGCTTTGGCAGAAAACGTCTTCATGGAGCGGAAAGGGTCGGGAAATTACGAGCGAGGCTTGGAAGTGTCAACTACTCGTTCCTCCCTCTGGTGGACGAAGAAGATCGGAGGAGGCTGGCACCGCGTTTGCTTGGGATTCTTCGCATGCGAACGCGTGGATTGCACTGGCTCGGGCTGATTTTTCTTTGTAATCGGCGTGTGCTCGCATGCCCAAGCGGAGGTGGAGCGTGGCCGAAGCAGTCGTGCGCGAGATGAACCTCGCCCGCCAGCAGCCCGCGCACTACGCCGCTATTCTCGAAGACCGACGCGCGACTTATCGCGGAAAAGAAGGCAGCCGAGCGTTGGAGGAGGCGATCCGTTTCCTCCGCAGCACGCCGGCGCGCAACCCGCTGGTCTTCTCGCGTGGGATGGCGCGCGCGGCGGCCGATCATTGTGCGGAGCAGGCGGGTGGCGGCATGAGTCATCGCGGCCGGGGTGGGAGCACCACGGGAGATCGTTTAAACCGCTACGGAAAATGGAGCGGTCGCTGGGGCGAGAATCTTTCCTGCGGGCGCACGAGTGCGCGCGAGATCGTGGTGGCGTTGATCATCGATGATGGCCTTCCTTCCCGGAAACATCGGGCGAATATCTTCCATCCGGAATTTAACTACGCCGGCGCGGCGATCGGGCGGCACGCGCGGTATCGGACGATTTGCAGCATGGAGTTTGCGGGTGGCTACGCTGAGGATGAGCAGCCGCGCGGGGACACGCTGGTGGCGCGGAACTAAATTCGAGCGTCGGCCGGGGAGCGCGACAAACAAATGGCGGCTGGCCATTTGAAAAGCGCCGCCGTAATTTCGCCGGCTCGTTATGTCGAACCAACCCGCCGCGCCCCGAAGCGCCATCACACCCCGTCGCGAAGAAGATTTTCCAGAATGGTATCAGCAGGTCATTCGCGCCGCGGAGCTGGCCGAGCCTTCGGATGTGCGGGGTTGCATGGTCATCCGCCCGTGGGGTTATGCGATCTGGGAAAACATGCAGCGGCAGCTCGACGCGATGTTCAAGGCGACCGGGCATAAGAACGCTTATTTCCCGCTCTTCATCCCGCTGAGTTATTTCGAAAAGGAGGCGGCGCATGTGGAAGGCTTCGCCAAGGAATGCGCGGTCGTCACCCATAGTCGCCTGGAGATCAATGCCGAGGGCAAGATGGTGCCCGGCAGTCCGCTGAGTGAGCCGCTGGTGGTCCGGCCTACTTCGGAGACGATCATCGGCGCGACCTACGCGAAGTGGGTGCAGAGCTATCGCGATCTTCCCATTCTCATCAATCAATGGGCTAACGTCGTCCGCTGGGAAATGCGGCCGCGCGTCTTCTTGCGCACGACGGAATTCCTCTGGCAGGAAGGGCACACCGTGCATGAAAGCGAGGCGGAGGCACGCGAGGAAACCAAACGGATGCTCGATGTCTACGAGACTTTCGTCCGCGATTACGTGGCCGTGCCGGTCTTTTGCGGTGAGAAATCCGAGAGCGAGCGCTTTCCCGGCGCGGACCAAACGCTTTGCATCGAAGCGATGGTGCAGGATCGGAAAGCGATCCAGGCGGGCACCTCGCATTTTCTTGGACAGAATTTTTCCAAAGCGAGCGGGATCAAATTCCAGAGCCGTGAAGGCAAGGAAGAGTTTGGTTGGACAACGAGCTGGGGGATGAGCACGCGGATGGTGGGCACGCTGATCATGGCGCATGCCGATGACGATGGCCTGGTCCTGCCGCCGCGCCTCGCCTCCACCCACATCGTGATCATTCCCATCACGCCGAAAGAAGAGACGCGAGCCGCGGTCCTGGCCGCTGCCGAACAGCTCGCGGAGCAGTTGCGTAGCGTCACCTATGATGGCGCGCCGCTCGGCATCGAAGTCGATAAACGCGATCTCGGCGGCGGGGTAAAGAGTTGGGAGTGGATCAAAAAAGGCGTGCCGCTTCGCGTAGAGATAGGGCCGCGCGATCTGGAGTCGGGGAATGTCGCGGTGATGCGACGCGACCAGCCGGTAAAGGCGAAGGAGTTCATGCCGGGCGCAGACTTCGCCGCTCGGGCGGCCGAGCTGCTGTCCGCCATCCAGGATAATCTGTTGCAACGCGCCCAGGAATTTCGCGATGCGAACACACGCGTTATCGATTCAAAGGAAGAGTTCTACGATTTTTTCACGCCGAAGAACACTGGCAAGCCCGAGATCCATGGCGGCTTCGCGCTCGCGCATTGGTCCGGCTCGCGCGAAGTGGAGGAGAAGGTGAAGAGCGATCTGAAGGTTACGATTCGCTGCATCCCGTTCGATGATCCCGCGACGTCGGCGGAGAGCGGGATTTGCATCTTTACCGGCGAGCCGAGCGCGCGCCGAGTGGTTTGGGCGAAGTCGTACTGAGGAAATTCGGACCGCGGTTGACGCTTTCCGGCCCGCCTGTTTACATTTCCAACCGTGCCGACTGAAATGAAACTCTACAGCCGCGAATGGTGCTCCTGGTGCATCGACGCGAAGGAATATCTCACGGAGCGTGGTTTTAAATTCACCGAGGTGGATGTGGGTGCGGATCGCGACGCTTACAATGAGATGAAGGAACTTTCGGACCAGACGTATGTGCCGACTCTTCTCGCCGGTGATGAGGTGCTCGCCAATTTTGATACTGATCAATTGGAGAAGTTTCTGAGCGAGCACGGAATCACTCCTTAATGTGGTTTGCTCTCTTTTTGACGCTTGGCGTCGCCGTGCTCAGCATCGCTTTGCGGAGCTATCAGGCGGGTTGGGCGCAAAAAGCGGGCGCGCTGGGCGTTCTTGTTTCCACCTTTCTGGTGGGCTTTTTTGCCAGCGGGAAATGGTATGTCGGGCTCCTGGCGGCATCCGCCTGGCTCTTCCTGCCCTGGCTTGAAATCCTGACGCGGATTCGCGCGCTTCGCCTGCCGAAGGAGAAGGCGCTCCGGCCGAAAAGTCCACCATCACCGGAGGTCTTTCCGTCGCTGGATGAGATCTCGCGCGAAATCGAAAACGAAGGGTTCACCCACATCAACGACGCCGGTTGGGACTGGGAAGATTACAAGCAATTCTTCCGTCTCTATTACAAGGAAGAGGACCGGGCGCAGGCGACAATTTGTCTGAACGAGCAGAACGATCTGTCGTTTTATTACCTGCGCATTTCATCGCGCGCGCAGGATGGGACCATCTGGACGACGTGGAATTATCCGCTCTCCTACGGGCTCAAGTTGACGCCGCAGTTTCGGATCAATCGCCAGCGACCCGATCAATCCTTCTGGCAGCTCTACCAGAGCCACAAGGAGTATCTCCGGCTTCATCAGGTGGAGCTGGGCGTGATCAACGCGATGGATGAAGACCAGATCCAGACCGAGATCGAGAACGATCTCCGCGAGCAGATTGCCCACAACATCGAGCAGGGCGTGCTCAAGCCTGCGAACGATAAGGAAGTGAAATATTCCTGGCGTGGGATGGTCTATCTCTGGTGCCAGTTCCTGCTGGATTTGGTGCGGCTTTAGCGCGTTGCGGTCTTCGCCGACGAAACCTGCGGTTGTGAAAACAAGGGGAGGATCGCCTTCTCACCTCACAGTCGCGAAGCGTCATCCTGAGCCGCGAAGACGGTCGAAGGATCCCTCCGAGGAACAGGCAGTGATGCTCCCGCTAAAGTTGTCGGCTGCAAACCTGAGACCGCGCGTGGAACCTCTCAGGTGTCGGTGCATGCATCACCGCCTTCCTTCGGAGAGATCCTTCGACCGTCTTCGCGGCTCAGGATGACTGCGTAGAGAGAATAACGAACGTTCCAAAGGTCAGCTCGCAGGGATCTCTTTGCGACTTGCTCAAGATGAAACGACCTCCGGCCGTCCGCCCAATCCGTCAGACCTTCATCACTTCGGCCTCTTTGCGGTCGAAGTGTTCGTCGATCGATTTGACGAACTTATCCGTCAACTTCTGCACGTCGGCTTCGGTGTCGCGCAAGCCATCCTCTGTCAGCGCGCCTTCCTTTTGCAGCTTCTTCGCTTCGTCGAGCGCGTGCCGCCGGTTCGTTCGCACCCGCACCCGCGCTTCCTCAGCCATCTGCTTGAGAGATTTTACCAGATCCTTGCGACGCTCTTCCGAGAGCTCGGGAATGGGCAGCCGAATGAGCTTTCCATCAACCAACGGCTGAATCCCCAGCTTCGATTCTTTCAGCGCTTTCTCGATATCCTTCACGGTGCTGGCATCGAAAGGCTGCACCACCAGGAGCCGCGGTTCGGGCGTGGTGATGAGCGCGAGCTGCTTCAATTTCATGGCCGAGCCGTAAGCCATCACATCCACGTTCTCGACCAAAGCAGGAGAGGCTTTCCCCGTCCGGACGGAGGAAAATTCGTGGACCATGTAATCCACGCTTTTCTCCATCGTCTCCTCGGCTTCGAACAAAATATCTTCGGCACTCATGCGTGGCTGATTCTCCAACAGCAATCAAAAATCAGCAAATCGAAGTCACTCTTTCACAATGGTGCCCACGGGTTTGCCGAGGATGACATCGGTGAAATTCGACGACTTGTTCATGTCGAAAACGATGATCGGGATCTTGTTGTCCATGCAAAGACTGAAGGCGGTCGAGTCCATCACCTGCAGCCGCTTCGCGAGCGCGTCGCTATAGCTGATCTGGTCGTAGCGCTTCGCGTCTGGATTCTTTTTTGGATCGGAATCGTAGATGCCGTCCACCTTTGTCGCTTTCAGGATCACATCCGCGCGCAGCTCGCTCGCGCGCAGAGCGGCCGTGGTATCGGTGGAGAAATAGGGGTTGCCGGTGCCGGCGACGAAGATGACGACGCGGCCCAGCTCGAGATGGCGCAGAGCGCGCCCGAGGATGAACGGTTCAGCCACGTTTTGCATCTCGATCGCGGTCTGGACGCGCGTTTGCACTCCCAGTTCGTCGAGCGCGCTTTTCAAGGCGAGCCCATTGATGACCGTGGCCAGCATGCCCATGTAATCGGCCGTGGTGCGATCCATCCCGCGATGGCTGGCGGAGAGACCGCGCCAAATGTTGCCGCCGCCGATCACGACCGAGGTCTGCACGCCGAGGTCTTTGACCTGTTTGATGCACTCCGCGATTTCGCGCACGATTTGAGGCGAGATATTTTCGCGGGCGCCGATCTCGCGCAGCGCTTCCCCGCTTAATTTAATGACGACCCGTCGATAAGCGGGCGCGGGTGTTTCGTTGGGCATGGCGGGACAGATGAAACAGAACGGAGAGGGCTTGGGAAGGAAAATGAGACGATGGGACGAGTCCTCCCTGCGAGTCGAAGCACCGATCGCTCGACAATTATTCCGGCGGGACGAGGGAGCTAAATGTTGCGGCCGCGAGCCAGGCATGGCCACGGAGCAGGTCTCCCGCAGTCATCTTCTTTTTGCCTTCGAGTTGCACCTCTCCCAAACGCACCGCGCCTTTTCCCGTGCCGACAAGCAAACCCTCTGCGGAGGCCTGCAACTGCCCGGGCGATAGAGCGGCATGGCTGATTCCTCCAACGGGAAAAATCTTCAGCTTCCGCTCCTGCCCGCCGGGTTCGCGGACCAACCCGTAGGTGCCCGGCCAGGGATGGAAAGCGCGGATTTTCCGTTCGATCACTTCCGCAGATTCGGACCAATCGAGGAGCCCGTGCTCGCGCTCGAGTTTAGGAGAATGAGTGGCGTCTGGGGTGTGTTGTGGCGTGCGAGGAGCGCGGCCTTCCGCCAGTTGCTGCAGCGCGTCGGCCAGAGCCGCGGGCGCGATTTCGCCCAGGCGATCGTGCAACGATCCGCCTGTCTCATCCGCCGCGATCGCGATCCTGGATTGAAGAAGGATGTCGCCTGTATCCAGCCCGACATCCATATACATGACCGTGATACCCGTCTCGCGATCGCCCGCCGCGATCGCTGCCTGAATCGGAGCAGCGCCGCGATACTTCGGCAGGAGCGAAGCGTGCAAATTCAGACAAGCAATTCGCGGAATCTCCAGGACGGCGCGCGGCAGGATCTGCCCGTAGGCCATCACCACGATCGCGTCTGGCGCCAGAGCCTGAAGGGAGGCAACGGCATCCGGGTGCTTGATCCGTTCGGGTTGGAAAACAGGAACAGCGGAGGGCCCGAGGGCGGCTTTAATTGGAGTGGCTTCGATGCGCTGCGCGCGACCGACCGGTTTGTCGGGCTGGGTAACCACCCCGACTAATTCGTGCTCGGGCGCAGCCATCAGCCAGCGCAGCGTCGGGAGACCGATTTCGCCCGTGCCGAGAAAGAGAACGCGCATGGGCGCGCTAAACGTGCAGACGCGGCATCGGAGCCGCACGGCGTGGGCGAGGACGTCGCGGGGCTGCCTGTTGCGCCATCAACTTTTCGCCGGCCGTGATTTCCCGCTGGCCTACCGAAGAAGCGCAACCGGTGCAGAGGTAATCGTAGATTTCCTTCTCCGGGAGCACGAGCAGGAGACGCTCACGCACCGGCATGGCACTTTTACATTTCTCGCAGTAGAGGCTGGAGGCGGTGAAATTCTCAAATTGCGGCTGGCTCATGCTTACCGTTCACGCCATTGAGGCTCTCCAAAATATGCAGCAGCACCTTCGCCGGCGGCTCCGTCGCATCGATGCAAGTGATTCGATCTTTTCCGTAGTAGCCCAGGACGGGTTTCGACTCTTCCTCGTAGGTCGCAAGCCGACGTTTGATGACCGACTCGTTGGCGTCGTCGAGCCGATTGTCCTTGAGCGCGCGCTTCTTTAAACGTGCGAAAAGAGCATCGCGATTCGGGCAGGAAAGATGGAAGACCTTTTGCACGTCGATCAGGTCATCCATGATCTTGGCCTGGCCGACATTCCGCGGGATTCCGTCGAGCACCAGCGTATCGATATCCGGCTTAAAATTGTGGCCGTCCACCGCGGCATCGATCCGTGCTTTCCAAAGCTTCACCGTGATCTCGTCCGGCACGAGTTCGCCTTTGCTGGAATACTCGAGGAAAGCGCGCCCGATTTCCGTCCGCGTATCAATCGAGCGAAAGACATCGCCGCAGGCGCAATGAAAATAGCGGGGAATGGTGCCGAGCGTGAGGCCTTGGGTGCCTTTGCCGCTGCCCGGGGGCCCGAAGAGAAGGTAGGTTTTGTATTTCATGCGCTATCCCGTTTATACGCCGTCCCGGCGAAGGAGTTCGAGCTTTTGCCGTCCTGAAAAGCTTATAGGACAAAACATGAGGCGACGGCAATCACCGTTCCCCGAAATTCCCGGCCAGGCCAGAAACAGCTACTCGCGACCGATGCAATGACGGCCCCCTCAAGATTCGCAGAGGCGCGTCCTACGCGCTCGCGACGGCAGCCGTCTCGACGTTTACCCGACGCCCCGCGCGATCGAATTTCACCCGGCCGTCCGTGAGTGCGAAGATGGTGTAATCCCGGCCCAAACCGACGTTCTTGCCCGGCAGAAACTTCGTCCCGCGCTGGCGGATGATGATGTTCCCGGCGATCACTTCTTCACTGCCAAATTTCTTTACGCCCAGGCGTTTGCTGACGCTATCCCGGCCGTTCTTGACGCTACCTTGTCCCTTTTTATGTGCCATGAGATTGGAGTGGTTACTTGCTGGAAGAACCGAGACTGATCTCGGTGATTTTCACGCGGGTAAGTTTGCGGCGGTGACCGACGGTGCGGTGGTAGCCCTTCCGGCGGCGATATTTAAACGCGATGACCTTCTTGTCCTTGCGCTGTTCCATCACTTCGCCCGTCACGGTGGCGCCTTCGATCAAAGGCGAGCCATGGGTGAGATTATCGCCGTCGCCGTGGAAAAGCACATCAGCGAAAACGCCTTCCTTGCCCACCTCGGCATCGAGGAAATCCACGTCGATAATGTCGCCCTCGGCGACACGGTGCTGCCGGCCACCTGTTTTAATAATTGCAAAAGCCATTGGTTGTTCCTCGGAAAAAGAGGCGAAAGCTCCCACGCGGGGTCCTCTTTGACAAGCGGAAACTAAACCGCTGGAGAAGGAATGGCGAATGGCCTGGATCAGCCGCGCGCTGCCGGTGCCTCCGCCTCATTTCCTCTACGGCGGACTGTCGGCTGACCTGAGATCACGAGTGTGATCTCACCTTTCGCCGGGCGCGCTTCGTAGTGAGCGAGAAGCTCGGCCGCGGTGCCGCGACGGAACTCCTCGAACTTCTTCGTCAGCTCCCGGGCTACGCAGAGGGTTCGCTCCGGCATGATCTCGGCGCAGGCCGCCAGCGTCTTGTTTATCTTATGTGGCGATTCGAAAACCACGGTGGTCTCCGCGCGCGCTGCCGCCGCGCGCAATTCCCTTTCCCGGCCACCGCTCTTGGGCGGGAGAAAGCCGCCGTAGTAGAATTGCTCGAGCGCGAATCCCGAGCCGACCAGGGCCGTTAAAACCGCGGAGACGCCAGGAATGATTGTGTAGGGCAAATCGCGAGCGATGCAGGCCTGGATCAAGCGCGCCCCGGGATCGGAAATGCCCGGCATCCCGGCGTCGCTGATCAACGCCACCGTTTCGCCGGCCGCAAGGCGCTCGACCAGCTCCGCCGTCCGCATCGCTTCGTTGTGCTCGTGATAACTGACCAGCGGCTTCCTAATCTCAAAATGGCGCAGCAGATGGCCCGAATGCCGCGTGTCCTCCGCTGCGATCACATCGGCGGATTTGAGAGCCGTGAGAGCGCGGAGCGTGATGTCCTCCAGGTTCCCGATCGGCGTGCCAATGATGAAGAGCATGCGTGCTGTTTATTACTGACCGTCTCTCCAAACTCTTCGCACGGGCCCGGGCCTCGGCACCGGAGGGCGCGTTCCTACCGCCTAGCTCGAGGGACGCCCTCCGAAATCTGCGCGATACATCGGCGTGGTATCCGGGGCGAAGCCGTGACGCATGATGTTCTCGGTCACGACGCGCGGGACAAGAAACTGGAGCAGGTAATCGGGCCCGCCGGCCTTGGTGCCGCCTCCGCTCATCTTGAATCCGCCGAAAGGATGGCGTCCGACGACCGCGCCGGTGCAGGAGCGATTGATGTAGACATTACCTGCTTCCAACTCGCTTTTGACGCGCTCGATGTTTGCCGGGCTGCGGGAGAAGAAGCCGGCGGTGAGCGCGTATTGCGTGCTGTTGGCCACGCGGATGGCTTCGTCGAGATCGCGCACTTTAATCACACTCAAGACTGGTCCGAAGATTTCCTCCTGCGCGAGGCGGCTGTCGGGCTTCACATCAGTGAAGATGGTCGGTGGGACGAAGTAACCTTGCGGCGGCACCTCGCTGGCTTGATAGGCGAGAGTCGCTTCCGTGCGGCCGTCGACCACGCGTTGCTCGATCCGGCGATAGGCATCTTCATCAATCACCGGACCGACGTAGATGCCCGGCTCCTCCGGATTTCCCACGCGCAGGCTGGCGGTGGCGGCGAGGAGGCGCTCGACCACGCGGTCGTAGTTTTCCTCCAGCACGATGAGCCGCGAACAGGCGGAACATTTCTGCCCCTGATAACCGAAGGCCGAGTAGATGGTGTCGACGATTGCTTCATCGAGATCGGCATCGGAATCGACGATCACAGCGTTTTTTCCGCCCATCTCGCAGACGACGCGCTTTAGCTCGCGCTGTCCCGGCAGCGTCTCGCCGCCGGCTTTCCAAATATTGAGCCCGACTTCGCGTGAGCCGGTGAAGGCGATCATGTCGATGTCGGGATGGTTGACGAGGTGTTTGCCCACGATCGCGCCATCGCCCATGAGAAGATTTAGCACGCCGGCTGGGACGCCAGCCTCCTCGAACATCTCCATCAAGAGAGCGCCGCAGACGGCCGATTGCTCGGCCGGTTTCATGACCACGGTGTTACCAGTTACGAGTGCGGCGGAGACCATTCCGCAAAGAATGGCGATGGGGAAATTCCACGGAGCAATGACAAGGCTCACCCCGCGTGGCCAGTAATGCTGATAGCTCTCCTCGCCGAGAATGTGCTGAGTCAGGCGCGGGCGTCCCATGACGCGCATCTGCTGTGCGTAGAAGAGAAGGAAATCGATCGCTTCGCGGATGTCGCCATCGGCTTCGGCCCATGGCTTGCCGACTTCGAAGACTTCAAAAGCGGAGAGCTCGAAACGGCGTCGATCCATGATAGCCGCGACTCTCTCGAGCAGCGCGGCGCGCTCGGAGACGCTCACCCGGCTCCACTCGCCGAAGGCCGCGCGCGCTGCTTTCACCGCAGCTTCCGCTTCCGGGATTCCGCCTTCTGCGACCGAGCCCACGATCTCGCTCGGATTACTCGGGTTGATCGATGGAGTGAAGGTCCCGGTGGTGATCTTCTGACCGTTGATGACGAGTGGATATTGCTGACCAAAGCGCTTGCGCACGTCGCGCAACGCGGTGCGCATTTGCTCCTGGCTTTGGCGATGAACGAAATTAACCGAAGGCGAGTTTTCGTAGGAATCGCCGGGAGGTGTCTCCCTTGTCGCGCCGTTCCGTGAGGAATCCGTGCCGAGATCGAGACGTCCGTCCGGCTCCACTTCGGCGACCTCGCGCAGACGTTTCGAGATGAGGGTGGAAGGGTCGCGCAGGAGGGCGAGGGCGGAAGCGTTATCGCTGAATTTTGCGCGGAGGAAACCTTCGTTCGACGTGTTCTCGAGCAGGCGCCGGACGAGGTAAGCCATGCCCGGAAGCAACTCGCCCACCGGGCAATACTCGCGGACGCGATAACCCATCTCGACCAGGGCGCGCTTGATCGGTCCCGCCATTCCGTAAAGGAGTTGGAACTCGTAGCGACTCTTGTCGATCCCCATCTGGTCGGCCAGGGCCTGCGCATGGGCGATGCTGCGGACGTTATGCGAGCCGAAGGCAGCCGTGACGATGTCCTCGTTCTCGAGCAGGACGCGAGTGCAGGCTTCGAAATTTGCGTCGCTCTCCGGCTTTTGCAGCCAGACCGGGCAACGCCAGCCGTTCTGCGCGGCCTTGATTTTTTCGTAGTCCCAATAGGCCCCTTTCACGAGCCGCACCGTGAAGCGCGTCCCGCGTCTGCGCGCCCACTCGATCAGATCGCGCAGGTCGCGTTCGGCATCGCGCAGGTAAGCCTGGATGACGATGCCAGCATGAGGCCAATCCTTAAACTCCGGCTCGGTGAAGAGAGTTTTGAAAAGCTCGAGCGTAGAGTTTTTGTGCGCGAAACTCTCCATGTCGAAATTAACCAGCGCGCCGACTTCCTGGGCGCGGCGCAAAATGGGACGCAACTTCGGCGCGAGGTGCGCGATCGCGTCCTCGGGATCGGCCGGGTTCATTTGCGAGTAGAGAGCCGAGATTTTGATCGAAAGATTCACGACCGGAAAGAGAGCCGCGTTCTGGCCGAGCGGATCCGTCCAGCCCTGAGTCTGGGCGGCGAGGCCGTTGAGGAGCTGCAAGCAGCGCACGCCGTATTCCTCCGCTTCCTCTTCGCTCACGACCGCTTCGCCCAATAGATCCACGGTGAAGCCGATCCGATTCTTGCGTCCCTTGCGCAGAGTCTTCATCGCGTCATCTGGGTTGCGGCCGCTAATGAACTGGCGCGCCATCCCGGAGACGTTCCAGCGCAGGAACCAACTGGAGAACCAGGGCGCGATCTTGGCCACCTTCACCCCCGTCTGGAGGAGCGGGGCAAAGCCGTTGCGCATGTCGCGAAAATATTCGTCGAGATGGCGGACGATCTCGTGCGAGTCGCGGAGGGATGCGAGCACATCGACAAAGCGAAACATCTGCACCTTGAAGGCCTCGTCCTTCATCGAGAGCGCCATCATCTTTTGATAGAACCCAGCCTTGGTGAAAATGGATTCAGGGTGGCGATCAACGAGGTGAAAGATTTGCTCGCCCCGTCGTTCAGTTTCCGCCTGCAGAAGACTCATGGGCGGGACGATACGGCGGGGCTTATTCTTGGCAAAAGGTTCGTCTGGCCGCGGACGAAGTTTTTTCGACAAAACAGGATCAAGGCACGCGCGCTCCCTCAGTGGGGCACGAAGATTAGGTGGGTCGGAGGGAGTAAAAAGCCTGGCCGGGCCGGCTGCCGTGTAGGAGCGGTGGCCTGCCGGCCGGGCGAATCTACTGGCCGAGCACCCAGGCGAAGATCAGCGGAGCGCAGATCGTAGCATCGCTCTCGACCACGAATTTCGGCGTGGTCGCTGCCAGTTTCCCCCAAGTGATCTTCTCGTTCGGGACCGCGCCGGAGTAGCTGCCGTAGCTGGTGGTGGAATCGCTGATCTGGCAGAAGTATCCCCACAGCGGCACGGCGGTGCGTTCCAGATCCTGGTGCAACATCGGCACGACGCAGATCGGGAAATCGCCGGCAATCCCACCGCCAATTTGGAAGAACCCGATCGAGCCTTCGCGGTTGCGCAGGCGCTTCGCGTTCTTCGTGTAGTAATCCGCCAGCCAGGTCATGTATTCGATGCCGGTGCGGACGGTGTGCACATTTTTCACGTCGCCGCGGATTACTGCCGCCGCATACATGTTGCCCAGGGTCGCGTCCTCCCAGCCGGGGACGACGATGGGCAGATTTTTCTCGCACGCTGCCAGGAGCCACGAGTGTTTCGGATCGATCTGGTAACTCTTCTTCAGCTTCCCGCTCCGGAGAATTTTATACATGAACTCGTGCGGGAAAAAATGTTCGTCCGCGCGATCCGCTGCGATCCATTCCTCCAGCACCGCTTTTTCGATTCGCCGCATCGCTTCCATCTCCGGGATGCAGGTATCGGTGACGCGATTCATGTGCCGCGAGAGGAGCTTCTGCTCGTCTTCCGGAGTGAGCTGGCGGTAATGGGGGACGCGCTCGTAGTGGTCGTGCGCGACGAGATTGAAAATGTCCTCTTCCAGGTTCGCGCCGGTGCAGACGATGAGGTGGACTTTGTCCTGACGGATCATCTCCGCCAGGGAGATGCCGAGTTCGGCGGTCGACATCGCCCCGGCGAGCGTGACCAGCATTTTGCCGCCCGCGGCCAGGTGCGTCTCGTAACCTTTCGCAGCGTCGACAAGCGACGCGGCGTTAAAGTGCCGGTAATTCTGCGCGATGAACTGCGAGACTGGCCCCTTCTTGGCCGCAAGGGCGGCGTTGATTTCTTCCGGGCTGTGGGAGCGACGTTTCGTTTTCATGGCTGGGAAAATTTTTCGGGATAAAGCCAGCGCCATGTAATCGGCGACGCCTGCTTCCAAGGGATAACGTGGTTCGTACTGCAACGCGGCGCGCACCGCGGATAAATCGGCTTGAGTGAAATTCTGGTAATGCGCGTGCGGGTTCTCGATGTAGTCCGGCTCCAGGTTTGTGCCGAGAGTGGCGTTGAGAATCTGCACGAGCTCGTTAAACGAGCGCGCCTCGCCGGAACCGAGATTGTAGATTCCACTCTTGAGCGCCTCGAATCCTTGCAGGCAACCTTGCACAATGTCCTTCACATACACGAAGTCGCGCTGCTGCTCGCCGAAGCGGAAAATGCGCGGCCGCTGACCGGCGGTCATCTGCTGCGCGAGATGGTAAATCATGCTGGCGGGCACGCCTTTGTGCGCTTCGCGCGGGCCGTAAACGTTAAAGAAACGCAAGCCTACGATGACCCAATCCTCGTCCTCGGCCGCAGCGCGGCGAGCGAGGTTATCCATGATCGCTTTCGAGAAAGCGTAGACGTTCGCCGGAGCGGCGGCGCTGCTGTTTTCACTGCTCGCCTCCCGTGTTGCGCCGTAGGTCGAAGCGGAGGAGGCAAAGACGACGCGCGTTTTGTTTTTGCGCGCGAAACGCAGGAGGCGGCGGAAGCTCTCCACGTTATCGTGGGTCTGCTCGAACTGGTCGTGGTTCGTGGTGTCGGTAATGGAAGCGAGATGGAAAATGCCATCGAACTTTTCGTCCCCGAACTCTTTTTCCCAATCAAGAGTCGCCAGATTAAGGGCGCGGAAATCGCCAGTGTAACCGGCCAGGTTTTTGAAATCGCCCGAGCGGAAATCATCGATCACCGTGAGACGCGCTTTCGGGAATTGCGTCTGCAATTCCAGGATAAGATTCGAGCCGATGAAGCCCGCCCCGCCGGTGACGAGGAAATGGAGAGGAGAGGAAGAGATGGCCAAAGTGAGCGCGCGTGGGATGGAAACGCGTTCGCATAAATAAATCTTGAGCGGGTAAGCGCAAGGCCCTACTTCTCGACCGGTTCTTTGCGAGTTTGATCAGTGAATCGGCGCGAGAAATCCCGTGAGCAATCGGGAGCAGTAGCGCTGCTGTAACTGGATACGACTTCCCAGTAGGCCAATCGTTTCGCTTCGGCGCGACGGTGAAGGCGGGGAGAAGGAAAGCAGGGTCGCAAGATTCCGCTGTAAGCCAGAAGCCAGAATATTCGTCCGGTTCACCTCATTCGTGTCCCTGCGTGTGCAGAGGGCGCGACAAAACTTCTTCGCAAAAAAGAAGAATGAGAGCGCGACCGCTGTTTTCGCGACAGGTGTCCTCCGCTTCTCAGTTATCAGGAGGAAAAGGTTATGTCGGATGGAAATCGTTTGGATGCGGTGCGCTCACCATGGTGTTGGCTGGTCGCTCTTTGGTTTTGCGCAGGCGGAGTTTGCGCGGCGCAGGACGCCGTCACGCTTGCAGAGCCCATCGTGGTGAGCGCGACGCGGTTGCCGCTGCCGGAAGAGGAATCGCCAGCCACGATCAGCGTGGTGACTGCCCAGGAATTGGAGGAACGCCAGGTGCGGCGAGTGGCGGATGCGTTGCGCGAAGTGCCCGGTCTCACGGTCGCGCAAACGGGCGCGCCGGGGCAGCTCACCTCGGTCTTCACGCGCGGTCTGCGGAGCGAGCACACGCAGGTGCTGCTTGATGGCATTCCGATTAATCAGGGGCTGGCGGGACTGTTTAACTTTGCCGACCTGAGCGTTGATAATGTCGACCGCATCGAAGTGGTGCGCGGGCCACAGAGCACGCTCTACGGACCGCGGGCGCTGGCGGGCGTGATCCAGATTTTCACCAAACGCGGAAGCGGCACGCCCACGGGTGAGGTGAGCGTGGAGGGCGGATCGTTTGGGACGGCGCGGGAATCTTTCAGCAGCTCGGGCGGCGCACGCGGGTTCGATTTTTCCGTCGGAGCGAGTCGGCTCGATACCGATAACGATCGACCGAATAATCAGTATCGCCTGAGCAACGGGATCGCGAACATCGGCTGGTCGCCAAACGAGCAACTGCGGCTCGGGAGTTTATTTACCTACTCGCTGGCCGACACCGGTAATCCGAACTCGATCTTCAATCCGAAGCCGTTCGATAATTTCCTGACCGAGCGTTGGCTGATCGGGCCGCGGATCGATTTCACCCCGGTGGAGTGGTGGAGTCATCAGCTCATCGTGGCCTACGATCACGAGCGGCAGGTCAACGATCCGAACGAGGATGGGTTTTTCCCGGGCACAACTTTCGTGGGAGCGACGCGCGCGCTCTTCAAACGATTCACGGTGGATTATCAAAACAACCTGAAGCCGACCTCCTGGCTGACACTGACGACGGGGGCTTTCTACAGCTCGGTCGAGGCGGGACAGGAGCGGCCGTTTGTGTCGCAGACGTTTGGACCGATGCCGACTTTCATCAGCGATGAAACGGAGCAGACCTCCGGGTTTATCCAGGCCAGCGTCACGCCGGTGACGGGTCTGAACCTGGTCGCGGGCGGGCGCTACGATCACTTCAACCAGTTCGGCGATATTTGGACTTATCGCTTTGCCGGCAGCTACCTCGTCGCGCGCACGGACACGACGGTGCATTCGAGCATCGCGACAGGGTTCAGCCCGCCGAGCAGCCAGGACAAGATTTTCGGGAACAACTTCGAACTGGAGCCGGAGCGAAACCGGGGCTTCGACGTGGGCATCGATCAACGCTTCTGGGATCGTCGCGTGCAACTGGGCGCGACTTATTTTCATAACCGGCTCTCGAACGTGATCGGGTTCAATGGGCAGTTCGACACGCTCAATCTGGGCGCGGCGCGGACGCAGGGCTTGGAATTGGAAGCGAGGGTGCGGCCGATCGCCGGACTGGAGTTGCTGGCGAATTACACCTATCTCGAAGCCGAGAAAACTTCGGCCGCGGATATCAGCCAGCCGCAAGGAGCGCGTCTGCCGCGGCGGCCGCGGAATGAGATCTACCTTTCCGGGACATATCTCTGGTTTGAAAAATTGCGCACGACGGTGGAAGCGAAGTTCGTCAACGCGCGAGAGGAAATTAACTTCGGCGGGCCGAATACCGACATCGAGGATTACGCCTTCGTGAACGTGGCAGCGGAGTATGAAATTAGCCGACACGTCTCGGTTTTTGGTCGAATCAACAACCTGGCGAACGAGCAGTATGCCGAGGTTTTCGGCTTCCCCGCGCTGGGCCGCGGAGCCTACGGCGGAATGCGCGTTTCGTGGTAGTCGCGCGCGGAAGACGATTTGGTAGAGTGGGGGGCGCGCCGCCGGATTTTGCGCGGCGGCGCTCAATGCCATGATGACCAATATCTACGTTCTGCTCGGGGCAGCGGCGCTGCTCGCCTTTCCTGTTGGGCTGGGGATTAACGGCGCTTTTCATGAGGCAAAAGCGACGAATCGCGGTGGCGGATTGCGAGGCGATCATGAGCGCGCAGATCTCCGAGCTGTCACAAGCTCTGATCAGCGCGCAAGAGAAGAGCGCTCGCATTCCGGAGCTGGAGATGAACTTGTCGTCGAGCACGCAGGAGGGGCGGGCCTACCGCGAGCAGCACGCGAAAGCGACCACGCGCATCGCGCTTCTGGAGACGCAACTCGAACAGGAGCGGAAGTCAGCCGCAGAAAAGCTGGCGTTGCTGGACGAAGCGCAGGCGCGATTCTCGGATGCCTTCAAGGCGCTCTCGGCGGATGCGTTGCGGCAGAACAACACTTCCTTCCTCGAGCTGGCGAAATCGACTCTCGAAAAAACGCAGGAAGGCGCGCGCGGCGATCTGGAGAAGCGGCAGGAAGCGATCGATGCGCTGGTGAAACCTTTACGTGCGTCGCTCGAGAAGGTGGATTCGAAAATCGGCGACCTCGAGAAAGCGCGGAGTGGCGCTTATGAAGCGCTTCATACGCAGGTCCGCACCCTGGCGGAAACGCAAAACTATCTGCGTTCGGAAACGAGCAACCTGGTCCGCGCGTTGCGCTCGCCGATTGTGCGCGGGCGTTGGGGAGAAATCCAATTACGCCGCGTGGTGGAACTGGCCGGGATGGTGGATCACTGCGATTTCATCGAACAAACTTCCGTGCAGACGGAGGAAGGGCGGATGCGACCGGACATGATCGTGCGCCTGCCGGCCGGGAAGACGATCGTGGTGGACGCGAAAGCCTCGCTGAACGCCTACCTCGAAGCGCTCGAAGCCGAGGATGATGAGGGCCGGGTGAGTCGGCTGAAGCAGCACGCCGTCCAGGTGCGCGGACACATCGAGAAGCTTTCGCGGAAGGCTTACTGGGAGCAATTCCGCGACGCGCCGGATTTCGTCATTCTCTTTCTGCCAGGGGAAATGTTCTTCAGCGCGGCGTTGGAACGCGATCCGATGTTGATCGAGTTCGGCGCGGATAAAAAGATCATCCTGGCCACGCCCACCACCTTGATCGCGCTGCTGCGGGCGGTGTGTTACGGCTGGCGGCAGGAGCGCCTGGCGCAGAATGCGCGCGAGATCAGCCAGCTCGGGAGCGAGCTTTATAAGCGCTTCGCCGATCTCTCGGGACACTTCGGGCGCCTCGGCAAAAGCTTGAACAACTCGGTGGACGCTTTCAACAAAGTGGCGGGCAACATTGAAAGTCGCGTCCTGGTGACGGCGCGAAAATTTAAGGACTTGGGCGCGGTGCCGATGGGAGTGGAAATCGAAGTTCTTCCGCAGGTGGAACAGATGGCGCGCGATCTGCAGGCGCCGGAGTTATTGCCGCTCGGCGATGAAGAAGGGGACAACGGGGAGCTGAAACTGGACGAGGGTAACCAATGAAGACAACGGTTTTGATCACAGGGGCGAACAAGGGCATCGGGCTGGAGACGGCGCGTCAGTTGGCGGAAAAAGGGATGTCCGTCTGGCTGGGTGCGCGTGATCTCGCGAAAGGCGAAAAAGCGGTGAAGGAACTGGCGGCGGAGGGCTTGAAAGCGCAGGCGATCGCAATCGATGTCACGAAGGGAGAGAGCATCCGGGCGGCGGTCGCGCGTATTGAAAAAGAGGCAGGCCAACTCGACGTGCTGATTAATAACGCGGGCACGATGGTGGACAGCTACGACACCAAGATTGCGGAGATGCCGCTGGCGCAATGGCGGGAGACTTTTGAGACGAATTTCTTTGGCGTGATCGAAACGACGCAGGCGTTCCTGCCACTGCTGCGCAAGAGCCCGGCGGGGCGGATCGTAAATCTATCGAGCATCCTGGGTTCGATCACGTATCACGCGACTCCGGGTTCACCCGTTTATGATTCGAAGGTGCCGGCCTACGACGTCTCCAAGTCGGCGCTGAATGCCTACACGGTGCATCTCGCGCACGAGTTGAAGGGGACGAAGATCAAGGTGAACGCCGCGCATCCCGGCTGGGTCAAGACGGAGATGGGCGGGAAGGATGCGCCGATGGAATTAGCGGAAGGCGCGAAGACGAGTGTGGCTTTGGCCACCCTCGGGGAAGACGGTCCGAGCGGGGCCTTTTTGCATATGGGCGAGCCTTTGCCTTGGTGAGACGCCCTAGACGCGCGCGCCTGATTACTGATCGGTCTCGTCTTTGAGCGGGGTGAGCCAGCGCAGGAGAGCGAAGTTTGCCAGGGCGAGGATGAGCGCGATCTCTAAACGGTGAAAGGCCACCGCCGCACCGATGGCGCCGGTGCTCCAAAGACTGGCAGCCGTGGCGAGGCCGCGGACGTTTCCGCCTTCCTTAAGGATAGCGCCGCCACCGATAAAACCCATCCCGCCGAGCAATCCTTGCAAAGCGCGCGTCATGGTCTCCGCGTCCGCGTTCGGTAGTTGCAGGGCGATGAGCATGTAGCCGCAACTCGCCACCGCCACGATCGGGAAGGTGCGGAGGCCGAGGTTGCGCTCCGAGCGGGCGCGTTCCCACGCCAGAGGGAAGGCAAAGGCAAATGCGAGAGCCAACCGCAGGAGATTGCTGCCAGCGGCTTGCCAGTCGAAGGAGAACGAGTCGAGCATGGTGCTGCCAATCTATCGCATGCGAAGGGGAAGGTGCGCGGCTTTCGCGCGCGCTTTCGCGGTTTGCGCTAGAGTCGGCCATGCCATCGCATCGATACGACCTCGCGAGCGACAACACCGCCGGAATTTGCCCGGAAGCCTGGGCGGTTTTGAGCGAAGCAAACGGGGCGGCCGCCGCTTCCTACGGAGAGGATGAATGGACCCGCCGGCTCTGCGTCCGCGTGCGGGAAATCTTCGAGACGGATTGCGAAGTCTTCCTCGTTTTTAACGGCACCGCCGCGAACGGCCTGGCGCTCGCGCAAATGTGTCGACCGTTTCACAGCATTCTTTGCCACGAGCATTCGCACATCGAGATGGATGAATGCGGGGCGCCGGGCTTCCTTTCCGGCGGCTCGAAGCTTTTGCCTACGCCGGGCGCGGGCGGGAAGCTGGATTTGGGCGCAATGGCGGAGACGATGCTCCGGCAACGCGAGCTTCATTCACCCAAAGTGCGCGCGCTTAGCCTGACGCAGGCGACGGAGTTGGGGACGGTTTATTCGCACGACGAGATGGGGGAGATTGCCGATTTCGCCCGCGAACGATCGCTCCTTACGCACATGGACGGCGCGCGCTTTGCCAACGCGATCGCATCGCTCGGTTGCTCGCCGAAGAGCATCACGTGGGAGCTGGGATTGGACGTCCTGTGCTTCGGCGGAACGAAAAACGGCGCGGGCGGCGGGGAGCTGGTGGTGTTTTTTAATCGGGAGCTGGCGTGCGAGTTTGATTACCGGGCCAAGCAGGCGGGGCAACTCGGCTCGAAGATGAGGTTCATCGCCGCGCCGTGGGTGGGCCTTTTGCAGGACGACGTCTGGCTGCAGAACGCCCGGCGCGCGAATGCTGCGGCGGAGAAGCTGGCGCGCGGGTTATGCGAGCTCCCCGGTCTGGAGCTGGCTTTTCCACGCGAGGCGAACGCTGTTTTTGTTCATCTGCCCGAGGAGATCGTGAAGCCCCTGCATGAGCGCGGCTGGCATTTCTATAAGTTCCTCGAGCCGGACGTTTACCGCTTTATGTGTGCGTGGAATGCCAGTGATGAATTGATCGAGGCGTTTCTCGGCGAAGTGCGAGGCATTTGGCCTGCGGAAGCCCGGAGTCGGGAAGCGGGAGTGGCGTCGGCGGGCTCATGATTTTTCCTCGCGACGGAAGACAATAGCCATTACATCTTTCCTCATGCGGCACCCTGCACGGCTTCTACTTTTAAGCGGAGTTTTTCTCGTCGGCTGCCAGACTGCTCGCGACGTCGCGGTGACCTCTTTCCGGGTCCTCGACGCGCCGGCTAGTTATGTGCGCCGCAAGATCGATGGACCCCAAACCACGACAACGACGACGACGACGGTGCAACAACAGCGATCCGATGTGGCAAATCCCGGCGCGCCGGTGGTCGTCTCTCGTCCGCCTACGACCGTAAGCACGACACGACCGACGCGGCCGCCCCAGCCGCCTCCGAGCAAAAGGACGACCACCGCTAATCCCTCCCCTTCGGAGAGAACTGTGCGGACGACCACTTCAGCTCCTGTTTCCTCGCCACGGCCCGCGCCTTCGGCCACTCCTCGCCAGTCCAGTGCGCCGCAGACGGCACAGTTTCCGCAAGCCAAGCCGGTGCCCGGGAAACCTGGTTACGTTTATAGCATCGACCCTAGCGGTGGCATTATCGATGTGACCGGTTACAAATCCGGCGACAAAGCGAAAGATCCCTACACGGGGAAGATTTTCCTCGTCCCGTAAAGCGGGAGCAGAGGGAAGCGGGGCCTAGCCCGGCATTGTAGGGAACCGGCACGTGGTTCTCGAAGGTGGCGCACAGAGGAGCTTGGGCTCTCTAATCTTGAGAGATGGACGAGAGGTTTTTCGCATCGATGAGAAATCCTCTTGCCGCGTGAGACAGCCGACTTCTGAACCTTAATCCGGTCCGAAGAGGGCTTAGCCGCTAAATCTTCGCTTTCAGAGCGACAGACCAATCCGAGGTTCTGCCGTCTATAGAGCAGCCGGACGAATTCCCCGTTCGCCGCGAGGAACACCGAAGTCGCGGGACCTCGGTTTTCCCTTCAGAAGAACGGCTCCGATCGCTAGCGAGGGCAGCCCTCGTGGCGCGCCCCCTCTCGCGAGTCCCCCGACGGCGGAATTGACGCTAGGAGCGTTTTTTTCCAAATAAGTGCCGCATGGGCTCTCGGCGAGCATGGGAGTTGCTTTCTGGAAATTATGGTTTCCACTCCTACCTACACTTTCAAACGCTTGCTGGCGCTGAGCGCGGTCCTCCTCGTGACTGCTCTTCTTCCAGTCCCTGCTCACGCATTCTCCGTGACTGGCAAATCCTGGCCCTCGGGCACGGTCACCTTCCAGCTTAGCTTGGGGGATGCCCCGGCGACGCTGGCTGATGGTAACACTTCCTGGAATGCCGCCGCGGCTCCTGCCCTGACTCAATGGAGCCAGAAAATCGAGCGTGTGCAATTGGTGGGTGTGATGGATTCCTCCGCGCCCGTCTCGAGCGGCGATCGAGTAAATTCCATTACCTTTTCGAACAACATCTTCGGCCAGAACTTTGGCAATGGCACGCTCGCGGTGACCTACTTCATCACTCAGGGCGCGAATCTTTTGGAAGCGGATGTGCTGTTCAATCGCAGCCAGAGTTTCGATTCCTACCGCGGCCCGCTCCGCTTTCTCCCGACCGGTTACGCCGTGGGAGATATCCGTCGTGTTCTTTTGCATGAACTCGGCCACGGGATCGGCGTGAACCATTCGGAAGGCGATAACGTCATGTCCTCGCTCACCAGCGATCGCGAGATCCTCTCGGAAGATGATACCGCGGCTGGCCAGACCATTTACGGCGCGCGCGCGCCCGTCATCGCGAGCCCTACCGCTCGCCTCGCAAACATTTCCACCCGGATGAAGGTCGGCCTGCTCGACGATGCGCTCATTGGCGGTTTCATCGTAAAAGGTGTGGAAGCCAAACGAGTGATCCTCCGCGCGACGGGCCCCTCTCTCGCCAGTAGCATCCCGGGAGCAATGGCGGATCCAAAACTGGAGCTCTTTAACAGCGCTGGCCAAATGGTGGCGAGCAATGATAACTGGCAAACCGGCGGTCAGGTCGCCGAAGTGGTCGCCACCGGCGTCGCTCCTTCCAATCCGGCAGAGCCAGCCCTTATCGCCTCACTCGCTCCTGGCAGCTACACCGCCGTTGTTCGCGGAGTGAATGACGGGCAGGGTGTGGCCCTCGTCGAAGGCTACGAACTGGACCAAAGCGCGAGCCGCTTCGCCAATCTCTCCACCCGCGGTCGGGTCGGAGTGAGCCAGGAGGTGATGATCGGCGGACTCATCGTCCAGGGTACTGCCGGGAAGAAAGTCATCGTGCGTGCCATCGGCCCTTCCTTGGCCAATGCTGTCGCCGGCGCGCTGCCGAATCCTTACCTCGAGATGTTCGATGCCAGTGGCAACCGGGTCGCGCAAAACGATGACTGGCAGAGCAGCGCCCAGCGGAACGAGATCATCGCCAGCACTGTCGCTCCTACAAACAATCTGGAGAGCGCCATCGTGACCACACTCCCGCCAGGCGGCTACACCGCGGTGGTCCGCGGCGCGAATAACGAAACCGGGATCGCCCTGATTGAGATCTACGATCTGGAACCTTAGGCCGGCCAACCCGTAGAATATATCGTCAAACCGTGTCACATTTTCCTCACTCCCTAAACTTGCCCCGTTTCTCTATGAAAACACTACGCTCCGCTCTTACTTGCATGGCCCTTCTGGCCCTGACCCCGTTCGCCGCTGCCACCACCGTCATCGAGCCCACCTTCGATGAACTCGTTGGCCAGGCCGAACTGATCTTCCAAGGCACCGTCACCAACGTGAAATCGGAGTGGGCCGGCGAAGGCGCGCAGCGTCACATCGTCAGCTACGTCACCCTGCAAGTGGATGAGAAAATCAAAGGGGAGCCTGGTACCCTCTACACCCTCCGCATGATGGGCGGCACCGTCGAAGGACAAACGATGGAGGTCACCGACGCCCCAAAATTCGCGGTGGGCGATCGCAATATTCTTTTCGTTGAGAAAAACGGGAGCCAGTTCATCCCGCTGGTCGGCATCATGCACGGCCAGTATCGGGTGCAACGGGACGCAAAGTCCGGAGCGGAATTTGTGGCTAATGATCACGGCGCACCGGTGCGAGCCCTGCCTACTCGGGAAGGTGCCCGCATGAGCGATGCGGAAGGTGATGCGTCCGATGAAGCGGCGGTGGCGCCAAATGAATTTAAGGCCGCGATCCGCGCTCAACTCGCGCGGAAGCAGAAGTAGGCGACAGATCCTTTCGACGAAGATTTAAGAGTGCATGGAGTGCCGGGATCGCGCCGTTTAGGCGGATCCCGGTTTTCTATTTATCGGAGGTATCCAGGCGCCGCTTCCAAGCGCCGAGCGTTAATACTGGCGGGTTTTCTCTTTGGAAGGGGACAGGTTCTGTCTGCGGGAACCGGCGGGCGCCTGCAGGCTATTTTCTGAGACAAGAAGCTATCCTTTTGTGTCGCCGTTTAGCAGCGAACGCCGTATTATTCTGTAGCGTTCGTCGGATCACGCTTCCAATTTCGAAGGCGCTGATGCTATATTCAGCATAGTTGCTAGAAAAACCACACTTCCCCCTTCCGGGCCTTATGTCCACAAAACGCTCTTTCTACTCTCTGCTCGCCCTTGTTCTCCTCGCTCTCACCGGTTGCAACCGACTGCAGCCGGTCGTGTTGGTGGACCCTCAGGACGATGATTTGATCATCGTAAAGGGTTGTGTTGTTTCGGCTTGTAACTACCTGGCGATCACTCGTGCTCGTCACAAGCTGGAGCCTGATTACTGGGCGAAGGTGCTATTGGTCCGGTTCGAGGACCATCCGGCAGGGCATGCCTACTGCGTCTGGGAGACAAACGGGACCATCTACGGTTACGATCGCAACTCCGGCGGATTCCCCATCCCGATTTACACCCGCGACCCGCGCGCCATTGCGACGGTTTTGGCGGGCGAGCTATCCAAAGTCCTGAACGAGAATCTTAAGGTGGAAAGCGCAGAGTTCGTGGAACCGCATAGCGAAAAGCTTTTCGCTTATTCGCTTTCTTCCCAAACGAAAAAGCCATCAGCGTTGCTAGGGACCGCGCCTCTTCCGGCTGGGCCGCTGCTCCTGCAGAAAACTCCGGCAACGCTCAAATAGCCGCTGTTCCCTCCCGCTGCGGGCTTGCCGGTGTCGCCTGTGGGGCGACTGCTCTTGCGATCCTGAGCCGGCGAGACGGCCGAGGGGTTTCTCCAGCCCCATTCTCCGGTTCTTGCCTCATAACCGCTGTCTGTAGGGGAGGACGGCGAGGCAAGCGCAGCAGTCGCAAGCTCGAGCAAAACGCAGCGTGCATGCCGGATGACTCGACCCCGAAGACGAGACGAAAACTTTTCGGCCCCAGGATAAAAGGAGGCACGCGACAGCCCCGCGTCTCTTCTGCTACTCTGCGTCTCATGCCCTTCATCGCCGACCCGCTTTACGTGAGCACTGTCCTGTTGGTGTTGGTCGCGCTCTCGGAATGGCTGTGCCGGAAACCTTTCTTTCGCGCACTCGGTCCTGCTTTAGTCGTCATTCTGGCCGCGGCTCTGCTCGCGAATTTGCGAATCATCCCTTCCTCGTCCGATGCACCTCCGCTCTACGACGGCATCTTCGTTTTCCTCGCACCGCTTGCGATTTTCTTCCTGCTGCTCGATGTCCGGCTAAAGGACCTGCGCCACGCCGGACTTCCGATGCTCCTCCTTTTCGGTCTCGGCGCGGTCGCCACGATTTTAGGAGCGTTGATCGGATACCATTTAGTTTCTCCGCAAGATCACGGCGTGGAGAAAAGCTTCGCCGTCGCTGGCATGTTTACCGGCACTTACATCGGCGGGAGTGCGAATCTTAACGCGGTCGCTCTGCAATATGGGATGACGAAAAACGGCAACCTCTTCGCTGCCGTCAACGCGGCCGATAACATCATCACCACCGTGTGGATCGTCGCGACAATCCTTTTGCCTCGTCTGCTCCAAAAATGGCTACCCCGCCACCCAAAGACGGGCGGCGCAGGGGCGGCGGCCATCCCGGTTCCGTCGGAAGCTCTCGACAGCACGGAGCGGATCGGAGTGCTCGATTTCGCGCTCCTGCTCGCGCTCGGCACCGGCTGCTTGTTCCTTTCGCAAGCGATCGTCCGCTTCTTCCCCGGTCTGCCGGTCATGCTGGTGCTGACTACTTTTGCGCTGGTCCTGGCGCAGATCGGCTATGTCCAAAAACTCCGGGGCGCGCGCACGCTTGGCTATTTCTTCGTGCTCATTTTCCTGGCGGTAATCGGCGCGTATTGCGACGTCGCCGCGCTCGTCGCGAACGGATCAGTCGCGCTCCTTCTCCTCATCTGGGTCACGATTATTGTCTTCCTCCACGGGGCAATCCTGTTCGTCGGTGGCGGATTGTTGAAACAGGATTGGGCCATGATCTCCGTCGCCTCGAATGCGAACATCGGCGGCGCTGCCAGCGCGGGTGTCCTCGCAACCGCCATTGGCCGCGATGACTTGCGCTTGCCGGGGATTTTGGTGGGATCGGTGGGCAATGCGCTTGGCACTTATGCGGGCGTGCTCGTGGCGGAGCTTCTGCGCTAGCTCTGGGGCAACGCCTGGATTTGCCGCCGCTAGTTCGGCCTGTTTCCGCGCCGGAAACGCGGCACTGTAGCGGATGTTTCGCGCCGCCACTTTCCTTCTCGTTCTCTCTTGCGCTCTCGTGCGCGCGCAGCCGGCACCGTCGCCAAGTCCAGCTGCCGCGGCGACGTTAAAGTGGTCAGAAGTGACCAAAATGCCGCTGCCCGCTCCCGGCGCACGGATCGTCTATGGCACCGACCCCGAGCAATTCGGCGAATTGCGATTGCCGCCCGGCGCCGGGCCGTTTCCGGTGGTGGTGTTAATCCACGGCGGCTGCTGGCGGGCGGAGTTCGATTATAAATACGTGACGCACCTCGCGGCCTGGCTGACCGCGCGCGGAGTGGCGACCTGGACGATTGAGTTTCGTCGAATCGGGCAGGAAGGCGGCGGCTGGCCGGGCACTTTTCAAGATGTGGCGCGGGCCACTGATCACCTCCGCGTTATCGCGCAGAAAGAGCCGCTCGATTTGAAGCGCGTGTTTGCTGCCGGGCACTCGGCAGGAGGGCAGCTGGCGCTCTGGCTGGCCAGCCGCGGACAACTCGCGGAGTCGAGCGAGATCTTCGCCAAAGATCCGCTACCAATCCAAGGCGTCCTTGGTCTGGCCGCTATCACCGATCTCGCGCAGTATCGAATCGGCCCGGCGCAAAGCTGCCATGCCGCCGTCGATCTCTTGTTAGGCGGCGATCCTGAGACCTTCCCCGTCCGCTATGCCGCGACCTCGCCGCAAGAGCGTCTTCCGCTGGGGGTGCGGCAAATTTTTGTGCACGGTGAGCGCGATCCCATCGTCGATCCCGCTTCGGTTCGAGCCTACGCCGCTGCCGCGACGAAGGCGGGCGATCGTGCCGTCATTCTGCCGATCCCTGCGGCTGGGCATTTTGAAACCATCGTGCCGCTCCCCGCGACCGAATCTATTTTCGCAGAAGCGCTCCGCCAGCTTCTGGCCACCGCTGAATGATATTGGGCGCTGGGCCTATCAGTGGGCCGCGTCCGCGCCCCAGACCTTTTTGAGGTAAGCCACGCGCCCGGAGCCCACGTGGTAGGCCTGGTAGGCGGCTGGATTCTTTTCGTAATACTTTTGGTGATAATCCTCACCCGCATAGAAGGGTTCTGCCGGCAGGATTTCTACCGCGATGGGCTGGTCAAACTTGCCCGATTTCCCCAGCGCTTCCTTCGAGCTCTCCGCCGCCTTTTTTTCCTCTTCATTGGCGAAGTAAATCGCGGTCTGATAACTCAATCCGCGATCGTGAAACTGCCCATCCGCCTGAGTGGGGTTAATGTTCCGCCAGTAAACATCGAGCAACTTCTCGAACGTCGTCACCGCCGGATCGTAGGTCACCTCGATCGCTTCGCGATGCTTGGTTTTGTGCGCAGAGACGGCGCTGTAATTTGCATCTGCCTTCTCCCCGCCGGTGTAGCCCACGACCGTTTTCACGACCCCCGCGACCTTATCGAACGGCTCTTGCATGCACCAAAAACAACCGCCAGCGAAAATGGCAGTGCGGGTGCTGGCAGCTGCTGGCTCCTGGGCAAAGCTGGCCGGTGCGGTCAGCCCCATGAGAACGAAGAGGAACAGAAGCGTCTTGTGCATATTGGTTGGAAGCGGTTGGAGGTTGAATATTCCATCCCACGAGGATTATTCGCCTCATCGCTCGGTCTGGTTGCCTGCCGCCCGGTCCTGCGAACCCATGCATGAGAACAAATTGGCGAACCTGTCCCACAGCTGAACTCGCGCCCCACGAACCTCCCCGGGCGTTGGATCTCGCCGAAGTGTTCGGCCGTTCCGCTCCGCTCGAAGTGGATCTTGGATGCGGTGACGGGAATTTCCTGGCCGCGTGGGCGCGCGAACAGCCGGAGCGGAATTTCCTGGGAGTGGAACGAACGCCGGCCCGCATCCGCGCGACTTGCCGGAAGATTGGCGACGGTCAGTTGGCGAATGCGCGCGTTTTGCGCGCGGAGATAATGATGGCGCTGCGCGTCTGCCTCGCTCCCGCATCGGTCGAAGTTTGCCATCTCCTTTTTTCCGATCCGTGGCCGAAACGGCGCCATCGCGAGCGGCGGGTTTTCAATCAAGAATTTCTGGACGGAGTCGCGCGGGTGCTTGTCCCGGGCGGACTTCTACGAGTGGCGACAGATCACGCCGAATACTTTGGCGAGATGAGCCAGATCTGGCCGGGCGCGGCGCAATTCGAACTCTGCCGGCGAAGCGAAAATACCTCCAGTTTTACCACCACCTTTGAAGAACGCTTTCAGGCCAAGGGCGCGCAGATTTACCGCATAGTGTTGCGGAAGCGCGACCGGGAAGGGGATTAAATGCGAATCTTCTTCAGAGACTCTCTACCCATATGAAAACACTCAGCCTTCTTGCCCTCGTCCTCGCGTTTCAAGCCGGTTCACTCCAGGCCGAACCGGCGGCCACGAAAGACAAAATCACGCGCGACGAAGCGCAGCATCTGGCTTTGAACAAAGTCCCGAATAGCAGTGTGCGATCGGCTCGGCTCGAGCAGGTGAATGGTCGCGGCATTTGGTTGATCGAAGTGGCGAAGCGCGGCACGAACAAGCAGCAGCAAATCCTGGTCGACGCGACGTCCGGCCGGATCGTGCCCGCCTTGGAGCCAGCTGCACCGGCGGAAGGCCCGAAGGCGAAAGAGAAGAAATAGACGCAGCTTTCTGGTTCGCGGTCTTAGCGCTCGCGCTGGTGCGGCGGCTAGCGGGCGAGGGCGACGGGTGGGCCGTGCTCCACGACCCGTCCCTCCTTTTCGCGCAGGAATGGCTTCGCCTCCCAACGCCCGCGATGAAATTCCAGCGCGACCGCGCCTGTCTCATCCTGTCGGAATAATTTGATCCCGCGCGCATTCACCTCGGCGGCCCACTCATCCTTCACCCGTTCGTGTTCCGGAAACTCTGGCGAAGACGCGACGATCATGCGCGGCCGCACCCGATCCAGAAATTCCGCTGAGCCGGAAATGCCAGAGTGATGTTGCCCTTTGATCAGGACGTCGCTCGCCAGATCCACGCCTGAGTCCAGGAGCGCGCGCTCCGTCAACGCACCGCTATCCGAGACAATGAGAATGCGCCAGCGCTCCGCCACCTCCAGCTGCACCACCAGCGCTTGATCATCGGCGCTCGAGGTCTGGAGACCCCGCGGCGGATAGAGGATGCGGGCACAGACATTGGGTGAAAGCTGCCACTCTTCCGGCGCGGCGAGGAGACGCGGTTGGATCTGCTGTTCTTGTAGATAATCGCGGAAATCCCGATGAACGCGCGACCGATCGGGCGCGAGGTTATCGAGCCAGAGGCGCGGCCGGAAAGCGCGTTGCACCGCAGCGGCCGCGCCGAGATGCGAGGCGTCGCCATGCGTGAGCAAAACGCCATCGAGGCGATTAATTCCACGCGAGCGCAGGTAGCTCCGGGTTAGCCGCGGGAAGTCGCGTGCTGATCCGCAATCGATGAGCCAATCCGCGTCGGCTGCGCGGAGGTGAAGAGCGCCGCCCGCGCCCAGATCCAGCGCAGTCAGCTCCACCAAAGCGCCGCTGGGGCGGTGTGGAAGTTCGAGATAAAAATGACCCGCTGGCGCCTGCGTGAAGAGGCCAGCAGCAGCCAGAATGGTGCTGGCCAGGCTCCAGTTCGCGTTGTTGAAAATAATCCCGAGCGCCGGCGCGATCGGCATCGTGAGCAAGGACATAAAGCCGACGGCCAGGACGAGGAAAGCGATTGGCACCACGACCAGATTGGCCAGCAGCGAAATGGGCGTGACGAGATAAAAGTAAGGCAGGATGAGCGGGAGAGATCCGAACCATGCCGCCAGCGAAACTGATGCCCCGCGCGACACTGTCTGCCATCCGCTCAGCGTCGCTTTTTGCGGGAGCGACAAAAGGCTGCGCGGGAGAAACGCGTCCGGCTCGCACCAGCGCACAAGAGCCTGGAAAAGACGCTCGGCGCACAGGATGATCGTCAGCACGACGGCGAAGGAGAGCTGGAAACCAGTGGCGAAAAGCTGATTGGAATCGATCGCGAGGATGAGCAGACCTGCAGCGGCGACGCTGTTCAACGGCCAGGCGCGGCGCTCGAAGAGATAGCCGCCGAGAAGAAAAGCCGCCATCAGCGCCGCGCGCACACTGGCCGTGTTCAAGCCAGTGACGGCAGCGTAGAAAAAAAGCGCGGGGATGATGAGCCCGATCGCCCATCGCCGTGGCAGGCGCAGAAGCCGCGCGATCGTCCAGAGCAGGTAGCCGACGATGCCGACATGCAGGCCGGAAACCGAGAAGAGATGGATCGTGCCCGTTTGCTGGAACTGTTCCTCGATCTCGTCCGCGGTGTCGTCGCGAACCCCGAGGACCATCGCGCTAATCAGGCCGTTTAGGTTGGAAGAATCCTCCAGCCCGCGCGCGAGCGCAGCCTGCATCCACCGGCGCGAGCTTTGAGCGGCACGCAAGATTTGCGAGCCGCCGCCCCGCGCCAGGTGGCGGCCATTTTCCGGATAGCGAACGACCAGCGTGTGCCGGATGTCGCGCCGCGCCAGATAAGCGCGCATGTCGAACTCGCCCGGATTCCGCGGCCCGCCAAACGGCTGCAGCACGCCAAAGAGCTGCAACTCATCGCCGAATTGCACCTCGCCCCGCCAGCGCACCAGGATTCGGGCATGAGACGGATGGCGCTCGCCATCGCGCTCATACCAGCGCAGTCGCAATTGAAACGAGGCCGTGCCCCGCGCGGAAATCCGCGGCTCGCTCACGACCGTCCCCTGCACCGCCAGCGCCTGGGGTTCGTTCCCAAGTTGATTCGCAAAACGGCGACCGGGTGACTCTGTTTGCCGCAAGCTGTGGCCGGCAAAAAACGCGAGCGTCACGCAGAGATGGACCAGCTCCCAGCGCCGTAGTTTCCAGGCCCAGATGGCTGCTATCAGCAGCAGCACCAGGCCAGAGAGCGGCGCTGGCCACAACTCGGCCAGGAGAATGCCGGCGATGGCGCTCAAACCTAGACCGATGAACGGTTGGCGCGGCCAGGTGGGGGGAGTCGTCATCCGAAAAAACCCTTGCAGAAGGGTCTACGGATTTTTGCGCAAGCACACCACCCGAAAGGTTTTGATTCACCTTCCCGAGCCCTTATGGTTGCGCCGAAGTGCCGATTCCTTTTTCGAAAAAGAGCCAGCGGAACGTGCTTCAGCCGAACGAACCGGCCGCTGCTTCTGTCTCGCATACGAAGGTCGGCCTGCGCCCGAGCGCGGATTGGCACAAGCGGAACTTCCTCACCAGCGTCCTCATCCCGTCGCTCTTCACCAAGCGTGCTGGGAAAGGTGGGTTGCCGCTCTTCCCGAAGATCAAAAAAGGCGAGATCGGCATCACCTGGATCGGGCACGCCTCGTTCCTCGTCCAGACGCCGGAGGTCAACATTTTGATCGATCCGAACTGGTCGATGTGGCTGAAGGTGATCAAGCGCTTAAAAAAGCCGGGCTTTGATTTATTCCATCTGCCCGAGATTGATTTCGTCCTCGTCACGCATGCGCACTTCGATCATCTCGACCGGCGCACCTTGCGTAAGGTCGCCGCGCAACAGCCCATCGTGGTCCCAGTCGGCGTCGGCAATCTGGTGCACGATCTCGGGTTTAATATCGTGCACGAGATGGACCACTATCAGCGGCTGGAACTGGGGCCGCTCTGCGTTTCCATGACGCCCTGCCATCACTGGGGCGCGCGTCTGCTGCACGATTCCCATCGTGGCTTCGGCGGCTTCGTCATCGAAAGCGAAGGGCGTTCCATTTTTCATTGCGGCGATAGCGCCTACTTCGAGGGCTTCCGCGAGATCGGGAGCCGCTACAACATCGAGGTCGCGCTCCTGCCGATCGGCGCCTACGACCCTCCGAGCGGGCGCGAAGTGCACATGAATCCCGAGCAAGCGGTCCAGGCGTTTCAGGAATTAAATGCGCAGACGCTGGTGCCGATGCACTACGGCAGCTTCCGCCTCGGCTACGAACCGCTCGATGAACCGCCCGCGCGTCTCCTGGCCTGCGCGCGGGAAGCGGGGATCGAGAAGAAGGTGTTGGTCATGACCGAAGGCACGCCGGTTGTGCTTTAGCCGCCATTTTCGTTCCCGTTCTCGTCGTCGTCTTCGATCATGAACGCGCCAAAGCTCCGACCACGCAGTGATCTGGTGGGAGCGCTTCTCTGCGGCGGGCTGGTCCTGGCCTTTTTCGGCGTCCTGCTCGTGCGTGATCCGCTCCTTTTTTGGAACGACGATTACGCGCTTTCGATTCTCCCGGTCTTCGCCGATGTCGCGCGCAGTTGGTCGGAGGGGCAACTCCCGTTGCTCAGTCCTTACTCGTGGGTCTGCGGGAATCTGGCGGGGGAGTTTCAATACGGCACCTTCTCGCTCTTCGTGAATGCTGCCGTGGTGGCGATCTGGACATTGCCGCTCAGTTTTCCGCAACAAGCCGCCGCGTTGTCCTTGGCGCACTTGTTCGTCCTCGCCATGGGCGGCTACTTCCTGGCGCGAGGCCGCTCGCTCTCGCCCGCGCTGGCTCAAATGGTGGGACTCATTGCCGCGCTCAATGGCTGGATCGTCTGCTGGGGAGCGATCGATTGGTTTGGCGCTTTGGGCGCGTTTGCGTGGTTGCCGTGGGCTTGGTGGGGCGCGGAGCGAGCGCTCGATCCGGCGCGCGGACGCACGCGATTCCTTTGGCCGGTCCCGTTCGTTTACCTGCTCATCACAGGTGGCTTCCCTTACACGGTGGTGATGCTGGCGCTGCTGCTGGCGTGGCTCGCGCTCCAGACTTTGGCGAAAACGCGGAGCCTCCGCGCGCTCGGGCCGCTGGTGCTCGGGAGTGCGCTGGGGGCGGGGTTGGCGGCGCCGGCGTGGCTGGCGCTGCTCAGCTACATGGGCGGCTCCGCCCGGCAAGCGCAGGAGAGCGCTTCGCATTGGCAATGGCTGGTGCCGCCAGGGGCGTGGCCTGGTTTGGTCATTCCGGCGTGGACGATTCCGTGGGCGGATTTTTCCACTCGCTTGATTCCGCACACGGCGGCGGAGCTGGCCGTGGGACTCGTGGCGCCGGCTGCTTTGCTTTGGGGTTTATGGACGCAAAGACGCGCGCTCACGAAGCGGATCGGCTGGGAGCTTGGCTTGCTCGCGGTGGTCGTTTGTCTGGCAATGCTGCCCACGGCTAATGTCTTTCGCTGGAGTTTCCGTTGGCTTCCGTTTTTGCATCTGGTCCTGGCGCTTTGCGCGGCGGAGACATTGCGGGAGAGCGTGCGCCTTACCCGCGTGAGAGCCGCGGAATGGGCGGTCGCTCTTCTGCTCCTCACCGGTCTGGCGATGTGGACGCTGGGCGCGGCGGGAAGATTTGGGCTGTGGACTTGGGGAACGTTGACGGCGGTGGGCGCGCTTTGGGTTTTGCTCGAGCGGACGCGTTTCCGCCCCTGGGCGCCGGCCGGCATTACCTTTCTCTCGCTCCTCGCCACTTATCTCTGCATTCCGCCAAACTTGGGAGTTCCAAAGTATAACCTGGATCAAAAGCTCACCGCCCCTGCGCCGCTCGATCCTGCGCGCCTTTACGTGAGCGTCTATCCGCCGCCGGAATACGCCTATCGAGTGGAGGCAAAGCCCGGGCCAGTCGGCCTGGTGGTGCGGCCGGGCAGTACCTCGCTGTGGGGCGGGGTGCGTTTGCTTAACGGCTACAGTCCCATTCGGCCCGCCGGCGTGGCGCGCGCTTTGGACGTAGCCATTCATGGCGAGCTGGCCACATGGAGCGCGGAGCAGCTTCTCAATTACGACGCCGGCCCGGGTGGGAATCCGGAAATCGTAGGCGTGGATGGGATCATCGTGGCGAGCGAGATTGAGCTCGCGCCGCTGCCGGCCACGGAGTGGGAACTGGTCCATCAATCGGCAGAAGGTCGCGTCTATCATCGTCGCGGGGGAGCGTTGCCGCGGGTGCAATCCTGGACCACCGATCCCGCCCAGCCGGAGGAGAAATTCGCTCTCGCGGAAGTGGAGGTGCTGGAAGATTCGCGCCACCAAATGCGGGCGACCGTGGAGGTGCCGGCGGGAGGTCGTCCGGCCTACCTGACTTTTTCACGACCGTATTTCTCCGGTTACCAAGCCTGGCTGCAAGGCCAGCAGCTTCCAGTGACGTCGTGGCGAGGAATGATGCCCGCAGTGAAAGTGCCGGCGGGAGCGAGCGGCGAACTTGTTTTACGCTATCGGCCGCGCTGGTTGGTGGCGGGAAGTATGGCGGCGCTGCTTTCGGCAGTGATCTGCCTCGGCGGTTGGTGGCTCGGGAGAAAATAATCTCGTTCCCTCCCGCGATCTGCGCTGAAATTGCCGGACCTGCCTCCGCCATGAAAACCATCGCACCCTCTCCTCGTTTCCAACTCACCTTTGCCTTCTTCCTCGCCGCCGCTTGTGCGAGCGCGCAGACGCTTCCGCTTCCTTACCAGATCCAGATGCAAGTCCGCGCCAATCTCGGTGGCGACGCTTTCAACCTGCCGAATGGCTCCACCTTCAACAGCGTCAGCGCCTACCTGAACGACGCCGGCCAGGTCGCGGTCAAGGTCAACACCGTCGGCCTCACCACCAGCCCCGGCCTGTGGTTCGGCGCGCGTGGCGCCGGCATGCTCGTCTACAATGCAAACGACGGAGAAGCCTTCCTGAGCGATCCGTTTTTAAACGTCCACGGCCAGGCCTCCTTCCCGCGCTTCGGCAGCTCCAGCTTCTCCGATGACGGCCTCTACGTCTTCGATCCCGCGACCGGCAATACGCCCCGCGTCACCAACGGCCCGCTCGGCGCCACCTTCTACGCGAACCCGCAGATCAACGATCTCGGCATCATCGGCACGCGGGTAAAATTCGGCACCCCGCAAGCGCTCTACAGCTACAACATCAGCAGCAACAGCTTCACCGAGTATGTCGTCGAGACCTCTGGCAACGCCGGCAGCCGCTACTCCTTCATCTACTCCCCGGCCTTCAATAACAACAACCGCCTCGCCGCCCAGGCGAACATCACCGGCCAGCCTTCCACCTTCAAAGAACTGCGCATTTGGAACCCTGATGGCTCCTCCCTTCTGGTCGCCTCCGGAGACAGCAGCACCGGGCCCACGTTTTTCGGTTTCGATAACAGCATCTCGATGAACAACCGCAATCAGGTTGCCTTCATTACCCGCACCGCCACCGCCTCCAGCGCGCGTCGCATCGTGGTCAGCGACGGCACCACCACCACGCTGTTCCCCACCGTCAGCTCGGGCAATATCTTCACCGGCATCGATAGCTTCCCGCCTTCGATCAATGATCGCGGTCTCGTCGCCTTCCGCGGCAATGATAACCAAAGCACGCCGCGCGATTCCGTCTTCGTGAGCGACGGCACCACCTTCCAGCGGATCGCGGGCGTGAATGACACGCTCATGAGCGACACTGGCCCGCGCCTCGTCACTTCGCTCATGGGCGCCGTGCGGATTAACAACGAGGGCTCCGTCTCCTTCGGCGTCCAGTTTAGCGATGGCGGCAACGCCGTTTACGTGGCCTACGCACCTCTCGCGCCCCTGCGCGCCGTCTCGCGCAAGACGCACGGCAGCGCGGGCGTTTTCGATCTCCCGCTCCCGCTTAGCGGCACGCCGGGCGTGGAATGTCGTCGCGACGATGGGAGCCCTGCGCGCCATCAAATTATCCTCACCTTCGGCTTGCCCGTCACCGTCGGCTCCGCGTCCGTCACCAGCGGTTCCGGCACGGTGCAGGCTACGAGCACGAACGGCGGCGTGGTCACCGTTACCCTCGACAATGTGGCCAACGCGCAGACCCTCACCCTCGCCCTGCAAGGCGTAACCGATGGCACGCGCACCAGCACGATTGCTCTGCCCATCGGCTTCCTCCTCGGCGATACCAACGGCAGCGGCGCAGTCGGCGCGGCCGATGTGAGCCAGACGAAAACGCAATCCGGCCTGAGCGCAGGTGCCGCGAACTTCCGCACCGATGTCAACGCCAGCGGCTCGATCAGCGCGACCGATATTGCGTTGGCCAAAGCCAACTCCGGGACGGCGCTGCCCTAGCGAGCCACCGCGTCGCCGCGCCTTTCCTCCTCATGCTTCGCGACCAAAAAATCGTCGTCGTCATGCCGGCTTACAATGCCGCGCGGACCTTGCGCCGCACCTATGACGAGGTCATGGCGCAGGGCATTGTCGATCACATTATCGTGGTCGACGACGCCAGTAGTGACGAGACCGTCGCGATCGCTCGCACCCTTGAGCGCGTGCAGGTGGAAGTGCATCCCAGCAATCGCGGCTATGGCGGGAACCAGAAGACCTGCTACCGCCTCGCCCTCGCCGCCGGGGCGGACATCGTCATCATGATTCACCCGGATTATCAATATACTCCCAGCCTGATTCCCGCGATCGCCTCCATGGTCGCGAGCGGGCTTTATCCGTGCGTCCTGGCCTCGCGCATTCTGGGCGGCAGCGCTCTGCAAGGCGGGATGCCGCTTTGGAAATACATTGCCAATCGGCTGCTCACCCTGGGCGAGAATCTTCTCTTCGGCGCCAAGCTCTCGGAGTATCACAGCGGCTACCGCGCCTACGCGCGCCCGTTGCTCGAGCGCATCCCCTTTGAGCGCAACTCCGAGGATTTTGTCTTTGATAACCAGATCCTCGCGCAAGTGCTTTGGCTGGGCGGCGCAATCGGCGAGATCACCTGTCCTGCGAAATACATGCCCGAAGCGTCTTCGATTAACTTCCGCCGCAGCGTCCGCTACGGTCTCGGCTGCGTCGCCACCGCGGTGAATTTCCGGCTGGCGCGCTGGGGCCTGGCCGCGCCGCCGCTGTAGGGGCGACGGGTCCGCGCTCCAAAAATGGTGCGCGATGCAGGGTTCGAACCTGCGACTTCTTGCGTGTGAAGCAAGCGCTCTACCACTGAGCTAATCGCGCGAAGGACCAGCGGGGCCGAACAATAGAGCGCCCGCTTCCGGTTTCCAGAAAACTTTTAACGGCCCAGCCCCCGTCCCCGATTTTACGCTCCCCGCCCCGTTAGGTCCGCCGAATGCTTCCTGAGGAAGGCTGTGAAGAAAATGCTGCACATCCTGGTGGTCGAGGACGAGGCCGTTATCGGCGAAAATATCGTGCAAGGACTGGAAGGTCCTCGTCGCAAAGTGGCGCTCGCGAAAGACGGCGAGGAAGCGCTGCGCCTGACCTCGGAACAAGAGTTCGACATCGTGATCACCGATCACCGGATGCCGCGGACGGGAGGATTGCAACTCGTGCGCGAGCTGCGCGGGCGAGGGTTTGAAGGCAAGATCGTGGTTCTGTCGGGTTATCTTTCGCCCGAGAATATCGGCACCTACGAGGAGCTGGCGGTGGACGAGGTAGTTGGCAAACCAATCGAGTCCGAGGAACTGCGCGATCTCATCCGCACGCTGGAAGACGATCTGTAAATTAGCAGATCAGGAGCAAGCGCGGCGGAGCGCCCGGCACCGTTTCTGGCGCCCGATGCAGGCAAGGCGGCACTGCGCTCCCGGGCCAGTCCACTGCGATGCGCCAAAGATTCCCGAGGCCGAATGAGAAGGGCCGAGCTCCCGGGAGCGGCGCGTAATGCAGGTCGAAACACAGTTCGTGGAGCGCCTCGCGAAATTCGGCATCGTCTTCTTCCGCGCCGAGAAAGTGCAGCAACTCCGCCCGCACCTCAGGAAGATCGACCCGTAACTGCGCCTCCTCGTTGCGCAGCCCCTCACTGGCCGGCCCGTAGTAGGTGCAGAGCCAGGTGTCCGCTTCCACCGGGGCGCTATCGGCGTGAAAGGAGAAGACGTCCGTCCGCACCGGGGCGCTTTCTTCGTCGCGCGGATACTGGTGGATACAGTTCAACACCGGGGCGCGCTCCTGCTCCTGCAGTTTCTGGAGGTCCTCGATCATAATCTCCGCCGCAGCCCGGCCCGCCGCGCTAAGGGTGAGGGCGCGGAGTTGATCCTCTTCAATGGTCACGATCGCATCCCCGGCGCCTAGTTTCCGGACGACCTCGCCGAAATCTCCGGCCAGCACGCGCGGCCAGCAGAGCGCGTTCACGCCATCTGCAAACGGCGTCGCTACCAGCTCCGCAAAGCTGGCGACGGTTTTGACGCGGAAATAATCAGGCGCTTCGATCGCTTACCTTCGCAGCTCCTGCCGAATCCGCCCGGGCAGACCGGAGGTCGGAAACCTGCGCCGCAGCGAGAGCACGGCTTTTGCAAAAACCGCATTCTGAATTGGTCTTCCCATGCTAAGAAGAGAGATGTCCGAACATAAAGCGACTCTCAAATGGGAACGCGGCGACGCTGAGTTCTCGTATCAAAAATATCCGCGCGATCATTCCTGGAGCTTCGACGGCGGCCACTCCATGACCGCGACCGCCGCGCCCGCGTATCTCGGCAACCCGGCGAACGTGGACCCGGAGGAAGCGTTCGTCGCTTCGCTCGCGAGCTGCCACATGCTCACCTTTCTGGCGATTGCCTGTAAGCAAAAATTCGTGCTGGAGAAGTACGAGGACGAAGCCGTCGGTCACATGGAGAAAAATGCGGACGGCAAGCTCGCGATCACGAAAGTGGAACTGCATCCGAAGATCACGTGGGGTGGCGAGAAAGAGCCGACCGCGGAGGAGCTGGAGAAATTGCATCACGCCGCACACGACAACTGTTTTATCGCGAACTCGGTCAAGACTGAGATTGTGGTGAAGTAGGGTCCTCCCGCGAATCCGCGCCGAGTTTCTGAACTAGGGCCGGATTTTTTGCCACAGATAGACACAGATTAAACACAGATGAGAGAGGGGAAGCGTAGGCACCGCTCTTTCCGGATCTGTGATCATCTGTGTTAATCGGTGGCCTGAATTATTAATATGACCACACCCAATGATCCACAGCGCATGGAGCGCATCGTCAGCCTCTGCAAACGGCGCGGCTTCATCTTCCAAGCCGGCGAAATCTACGGCGGGCTGAACGGCTGCTGGGATTTCGGCCCGCTCGGCGCGGAGCTGAAGCGGAACCTGAAGGATTATTGGTGGCGCGTGATGGTGCGGGAACGCGACGACGTGGTGGGGATGGATGGTGCGATCTTGACTCATCCCGCAGTGTTGAAGGCAAGCGGTCACGTGGACACTTTCAGCGACCCCATGATGGATTGCCGGACGTGCAAGGCGCGGCTGCGGGCCGATCAGGTGCCGGAAAAAAACGGGAAACCGCAATGCCCAAACTGTGGCGGTCAGGACCTGACAGACGCGCGCCCGTTCAACCTCATGTTCTCGACCCAAATGGGGGCGTCGGCCGATCCGGCCTCGATCGCTTATCTGCGACCGGAAACCGCGCAGTCGATCTTTGTGCAGTTCAAGAACGTGCTGGATACGTCGCGGAAGAAGCTGCCGTTTGGGATCGCGCAGATCGGGAAGGCGTTTCGGAACGAGATCAACCCGCGTAATTACATCTTCCGCTCGCGCGAGTTTGAGCAGATGGAGCTGGAGTATTTTTGCGCGCCGGATGAGGGGATGAAGCTGCTCGATTACTGGCTGGAGGAGCGGCTGAAGTTTTACGAAAACATCGGGATTCCGCGGGCGAAGCTCCACGTGCTGACGGTGCCCGATGCGGACCGGGCGTTTTACTCCAAGGGGACCTACGACATCGAATATGAGTTCCCGTTTGGCGTGCAGGAATTGGAAGGTGTGGCGTATCGGACGGACTACGATTTGACCCAGCACCAAACGGCGAGCGGCAAGCCGCTGGAGTATTTCGACGAAGAGACGAAGGCGAAGTTCGTGCCGCACGTGGTCGAGCCGAGCGCGGGGGTGGATCGGACGTTACTCGCGCTGATCTGCGAGGCTTACGACGAGGAGACGGTGACGGACGAGAAGGGGAAAACGGAGACGCGGACGGTGATGCGCTTTCATCCGCGAATGGCGCCGATCAAGGTGGGCGTGTTTCCGTTGCTGAAGAACAAGCCGGAGCTGGTGGCGAAGGCGCGCGAGGTGCAGGCGCTCCTGCGGCCGCACATGATGGTGTTTTACGATGAGAGCGGCGCGATCGGGCGGCGTTATCGACGGCAGGATGAAGCGGGCACACCGTTCGGCCTCACGATTGATTTCGAGACGCTCGGCGAACGCGGCGATGAACTGCGCGACACGGTCACTCTCCGGCATCGCGACAGCATGAAGCAGGAGCGGGTGAAGATCGCCGATCTGCTGGGGATGTTGCTCCCACAGATTAGCTAACGCGCGCGGGCGCCGGCATCGACGCCTGGCCTCAATTGTGTTATCTCTTTAACCATTCGCATGCGTCCGTTGCTCCAACTTCTGCTTGTTCTCGCCTTGCTCGGCAGCCCTTTGGCGTCGGCCCGGGCGGTCTGCACGATGAGCGGCGCGGAGGTTTCCGCGGCTGGCTGTGGAGGTTGTTGCGCGACCGTTAAGTCTTGTCTGATGCCGCAATCGGAAACGCCGCCCCTGGCGATTCCGTCCGCGGTTGATCACACCACGCTTGCGATGATTCCGCCGGTGGCGGCCGTGCTTTTGGACCGGTTGCCGGTTCCAGTGCGGCTTGATCGCGCGATCGCGGCGCAGGCCCGCGCGCATGCTCCGCCGCGTCTGGCGTTTCTCTGCCAGTTTCTGATCTGATCCCCGGCCTTCCCCGCCGGAGGTGTGTCCATTTAATGGCGCGCCTGCACCATCAGACAGCAAACTTTTACGCAGAGAAACGTCCTCATGAATCCAAACTCACTTTTTAAAAACAAGGCAGTCCTGACCGGGCTGGCCGCGCTCGTGGTCCTTAGCCTGATGGCCTGGTGGCTCCTGGCGCGCAGCTCATCCAGCAGCGGAGACGGAGCCGCGCGCAAAGTCCTTTATTACCAAAGCCCGATGCATCCCTGGGTGAAATCCGATGGGCCGGGCAACTGCACTGTCTGCGGGATGCAACTGGTGCCAGTGTATGCGGGCGACTCGGCCGCGGCCGGGCCGACGACCGACATCGTGATGCTGCCGGCGGGCGCGCCCAACGTCACCGGGGTGAAGACCGCGGAAGTGCAGCGACGTCCACTGTCGCGCTCGCTCCGAGTCGCGGGGATGATCGAGGACGATGACTCAAAGCACCGCTTCTTGAGCGCCTTCACCGGCGGACGAATCGAGAAGCTCTTCGTAAATTTCGAAGGCGCAGAGGTGAAGAAAGGAGAGCCGATTGCCGTTTTCTACAGCAACGATCTGCTGGCAGCGATTCGTGAATACAAAGTCTCGTTT
>CAVSRQ010000007.1:0-14080 GCA_963730385.1 uncultured Verrucomicrobiae bacterium | reverse complement strand
GTCGGCAGTTCTGCCTTTGGATCCGGCCGATAAGCCTTTCCGTCCGCGATCACCTTCATCTCCGCCAGCGGCTTGATCGAATAAACGCGGCTCGTGCTTAGGAGAACGAAACCCGCGCGGCGCGCCTTGCAGTATTCCAGGAGGTTGACCGTCCCCCCAAGATTGTGCTCCACCAGCTGACGACTGCTCGTCTTGCCGTCCACACCTGCGAGCACGCTCGGATTGGCCGCGGCATCGATCACCCAATCCGCCTCCGGCAAAACTTCGAGATCGCTCGCCGAGCGTAGATCGGAGTGCCGCACCCCGATCCCTGCCCGCACCAGCGCGAGGCGATTCCCTTCACTTCCGGGCCGGATAAAATTATCGAAACCAAAAACCTGCGCCTCCGGCAGAACCTCGCGCAACCGCCGCGCGATCGTGCTCCCAACAAAACCGCAGATACCGCTGATTAAAATTCGCATGCCTCAAAAGGAGCCGACGATGATCGTCGGATTACGACCTGTCGATTAGCGGATTTATAAGCGAATGCGAATCCGTTTTTAGAGGAGCACCGCAGCCTTACTGGCCGAAGCTGACCCGTTCCCGGAGCGAGGGAGAGTTCGGAAACCGAACCGCGTCTTCCAGACCAACCCCGCGAGAACTCTGGCGTAGCCCAAGCCGTTTGAGAGCAAAGAAAAACTCGACTGACCCATATCCGGCGTTCGGTTGATCCACGAAATAGGGACGCTTCGGACCTGATAGCCCATGAGCAAAGGCTTCAATCCAGTCTCCGCGTTAGCTGCAAACCAAGCTGCCTGCAGATCCAGATTTTGCACCACCTCCCGACGCAGCAATTTCAAGTTATTGGTGAAATCTCTGAGGCGGCGGAAGAAGAGCAGGCTGGCGAGGAGATGGAACGAGCGATTGCAGAGAATCTTTTGGATCGGGTAATTAATCAGGACACTCTCGCGGGAAAAACGACTCCCTAAAACGACATCCGCTCCAGCCGCAGCGGCATCAAACATATCGCGGAGCTCAGGGAGGATCTGAGTGAAATCACAATCCATCAGGAGAACGAAGTCGCCCGTCGCCGCTTTCATCCCATCGCTGAGAGCTCTTCCAACGCCGTTTGGCGGCTCGCGAAAGATCGGTGTCACGCGCGGATCTTCAGAGGCGAGACGCTCCAGAATCGCGCGCGTCCCGTCGGTGCTGTTATCATCCACGAGGACGATCTGCTGGATGTAATCGCCATAGTGCTGCAGCAGACTCCGATACAGCGGCTCCACGTTCATCTCTTCATTGTGGCAGGGAGCGACGATCGAGACCGTGCCGTGGAGGCTCAGGTGCTCTGTCATTTTCACCGCGGGACGGGGCAGATCTTTAGGCGGCATTTGCGCGTGGACGAGGATCGTCCCTGCCAGGCCGCGGAGCAGCGGTGTGTTCTCCAGGATCAGACTAAGATTCCTGACGATTCCGAGAGGCCAGCGCGGAATCGGACGATAAAGGAAGTCGTAGGGCGTGGCAGAGATGCGGATATAGCCAAGTTCGGAGAGTAATTCGTAGAGCTGAGGGCGACTCGGAATGCGGCGCTCATCCCCTCTGCGCAGAAACGGAAAGAAGTTAGACAGCCTGCGACGGCAGCGAAAAAATGGATTCCATGGGTTCGATTCAAACAGCAGGAGGCGCCCTCCCGGCTTGAGGAATTTCTGTATTTCACCCAGGACTGATGCCGCGTTGTCGGAGTCCAAAAGATTTGTCCCGACCACGTAGTCGAACTTCGTATCGGCTAACTCGCCAGGGAAGTCGGCCAGCGTGATCGAGGTGACAGAAGCGCTTCCAGAAAGGTGGTTCGTCAGATCGGAATCAAATGTCGCAGCCGTGATGGGACATTCTCCGCGCGTTGCCCGAACCAATGGGCGCGTGAGCATTCCTGAACCCGCACCCAACTCGAGAAAGCTCTCCCCAGGGAGGACGTGGAAGGTGTGCCGGACCGTCTGCGCTCGCCACCAGCAGCGAAGCTCGCCTAGATGATCTTCTCGCGTCCAGTAGCGATCGGCAGCGCGCTCGCGCATTACCATTCGCTCAAACCGCGGGGATCTGCCCGATGGTCTTTGCATCATCGTCTGCTAAGCGGGCTCCCCGCCCGGTGAATTTTCGCTCGTCCGGCGGGACTTCCGCAGGACGATGGTCGCAAAAACCGCCACATGACGAATAGACGGACCAAGCCGGCTTTCCAGCGCCTGCAAAAGCGGGATGGCGGCGGCCGGGACCAGGCTGCGCAGCGTCACGCCACCACTCAAAAGATGAGAAAGAAAGGTGTGAGGCCGGACTTCCTCCACCACCAAACCAGGATATCGCCGATCATAAATGGCGCGGTCTCGCACAAATATATTCCAGGGCAAAGCATCGTTTCCGCCGCTTAACGGTCCCGATGCTTCGAGCTTCCAGGAAGGTGCCGAAGTCTCGAATGGCTCGTGATGGAGATGAGTGTAAACAACCCGCGAGAACGGGGAGACATACGGCTCGATCATCGCCACCACACCGCCATCCACCAGCACGCGTTGCGCTTCTTTAAAAAAGCGGTCCACATCGCAAACGTGGTGCAGCACGTTGATCATAAAAATGGCACCGACGGTCCCGTCCGCCTGAGGCAAATCCTCGGCCTGGCACACCATGTCGACGAAGGGGAGAGGCAGCACATCGGTCGTGACCAGCCCAGGAATCACCTCGGCCAGAAAACCACCGCCGCTGCCGAGCTCCAGGCGAATGCCCGGCGGTGCCATGCGGTCGATCTCCTGAAATTGGGCATACCATTTCCGATACGAGAGATTCAGGCTTTTCTTACTTAACGCCAGGTCGCGGCGGCGGACGGTGGTCTCCGGGTCGTCCAAATCCAGGCCGCGCGTGCGAGGCTCGGCGAGGAGTCGCATCAGACTTTGCGAGAGAAATGACAGCATGAAGACAAAAACAGCAGGGCCCGGCTGCAGGTGAACGCGGGCGAGAGTAAGCCAACGCCGACAAATTCAAACCCAAAAACAGCGCCGTCTTCGCCCCCTATACGCGGACGCACGAATCGATTAAACTCCGCGCTTCCGCGTGCAATCCCCTGTCTTCCTCTCCATCTGCATCCCGACGCGTAACCGGGCCGACTTGTTGCTCCAGCTGCTCGAGAGCATCGCCGCGCAGATCGAGCCGGGCGTCGAGATTATCATCTCCGACGACGGTTCCACCGATGACACCGGTGCGATCGTGGAAAAATTTAACGCACGCTTCCCCAGCCTGCTTTACCAGCGTCACGATCCACCCCTGTTTTATGATCGTAATGTTCTCCATGCGGTAAGACAGGCGCGTGGCGAATTCTGCTGGTTGTTTAGTGATGATGACCGAATGGAGCCGGGCGCGCTGGCGCGGGTTCTATGCGAGTTGCGAGCAACCTCGGGGCTCACCGGGATGACTGTCGGGCGGATCGCCTACGATCATGCACTGCTGCGCCGCCTGCCCGTGCGCGCGCTCAAGACTGCCGAGAGCACGACGTTTCTTAAGGCCGAGACTGCATATCTTGCGCTCCTCGATCGAATTGGTTTTCTCTCCTGCCAGATTATCAGCCGTGTAGCTTGGGAGAACGTAGTGCGGGAGACCCCACAGCTGGAGAAGTATTTCACGAATTATGTGCAGCTCTACATCATCGCCCGGATGATGAAACAAGCGCCGCACTGGCGTTTTTACGCAGACGAAAGCGTTGCATTCCGAGCCGACAACGATTCATTTCGCGAACTCGGATCGACCGGGCGTTTAAAAATGGATGTTTGCAGTTACGAACTAATCACCGGCGATGTCTTCGGTCGGCAATCGCCGATGTATCGCGCCGCCATGAGCGAAGTCGCATGCACCCATGTCCGGCATCATATCATCGACGCCAAACGGCGCGGTGCTCCGGCGGCTTTCACAGGGCGGGCCTTGGGACTTTGCGTGCGGCACTACTGGCGCTACCCAGCATTCTGGCTTCGCACCGTTCCCGTTCTGCTCATGCCACGAGGCCCTCTTCTCGCACTACGCAGCGCGTTTCAGCGTCTCCGGGGATCGGCATGCTCTTAACTCGTCTGCGAGTCCGCTTCAAAAGCGTGCTCCGGCGCGACTCCATCCCATACCGCAGTTTCCGCGCCTCCTATCGAGTGCTGATGGGAGTGCAAAGCTTCCTATCTCCCAAGAAGGGGGCGGCGCGCGAAATCTCCGACAATTCCATCTTCCTCCTCGAGGAGGAACTTCCGATGTGCTCGATTTTCCCGAAAGAGATATTGGATCTCACGCTTGAGCTCTTCCAACCTCGCTCGGTGCTCGACGTGGGTTGCGGGACTGGCATCAGCCTGGATTATTTTATAGGCAAAGGCGTCAATGCGCACGGCGTGGAAGGCTCAGAACTGGCCATCTCCAAAGCGCGACACGCCGCTCAGATTACGCGACACGATCTCAATTTCCCGGTCGACTTGGGGAGGCAGTTTGATCTTGTTTGGTGTTTCGAAGTCGCGGAGCATATCCATCCGAAATACGTCTCCGCGTTTCTGAAAACGCTGACGAGTCACGGTGATCTCATTCTTCTCTCGGCCGCGCGCCCAGGGCAGGGCGGGCTCGGTCACCTGAACGAACAACCTGCGGAATACTGGATCGAACAGATGGCAGAGTTCGGCTTTCAATTCGATGAATTAAACTCGGAGAAATACCGATCCCTTCCCGATCACTTCGCCAGCAACATTCTCATCTTCCGCCGATTAGCTGACGACCATGGGTCTCGATAGTACCGGCACCACCTTTCTTTTTGCCGCGCGTGCTGCAGGCGTCTCTTTCCGAAAAACGGCAACGCTCGGACGGCAAGGTTTCGCTCCCGAGGCGGCAACTTTCCAGAAACTTTTGGATTCGCGAGAAGCAGGCCACTCGGCTGAACGTTTCTTGAGGGAATCGGGAGACTACGCAGAGAAGCTCTTCCAGTTCCTCGGTGCGGAGGAGACGGTCGCGATTGATAACTCCGCTTACGAAGGGGCCAGTATCGTCGCGGACATGAACGTTCCGATCGCTGCGACGCTCAAGGAGCGCTTTTCGGCCATTGTGGATGGAGGCTGCCTGGAGCACGTCTTCAATTTCCCCCAGGCGATCCGTAACTGCATGGATATGCTCTCCGTCGGCGGCCATTTCGTCGGGATCACGCCAGCAAACAACTTCTGCGGACACGGTTTCTATCAATTCAGTCCGGAGCTTTTCTTTCGCGTGTTCTCACCTGCGAACGGCTTCGTCACTCGCGCCGTTCTTACTAAAGAAAACGAGCGTTGGTATCGCGTAATCGATCCCGAAAAATACGGAGGTCGGGTCGAGCTGCAGAACAACCGGCCCACCTACCTTTTCGTCCTGGCGGAAAAGGTGGCGCAGCGGGAGGTTTTCAGCGAGCCGCCTCAGCAAAGCGATTACGCACGGCAATGGAAGGAGGGTCGCGATCATGCGTCCTCCCGACGCCGGGATTTCCTCCGGACTCTCCTTTCGCCGAAATGGAAAGATAAGCTTCGCCCCCTCGCCGCGAATTTCTCGATTCGTCATCGATATCCCTGCTATCAGCCCATCGCCGAACGATCCCTGCTGAGCGGAGACTTCGGAGAAGCCAGGCGTTCGGCTCGATGAGCGCGTCTGGCTTTTTCCGCGGAAAAAGATCGGCGCAGGACGGCGTTGATCATCAGCCCGGTGAACGTGAGGCCACTGCCGCGCTGCACTCCCATGGAGGAACGCGGCGCGCGTCCGCCATTTCCATCAGCCTGCTGATGCTGCCTTTTCTGCATGTGCTCGCGCTGGTGATGCTCTTCGCCCAAGACGTCCCGGTTTCCGACGATTGGGATATTGTCCCTCTTCTGCAAAAACAGGCGGCGACGACATTGACCTGGCAGGACCTGTGGGAGCCTTATGCGGAACACCGCATCCCTTTCGGCCGCCTTGGAACGATTTCGCAGGCCCGACTCACGGATTGGAATCTGCCTCTTCACTGCTTCGTCAATGTCCTGATGTGCGCCGCGATCGTGGTGCCGATTGGCTATATCCTCCGCCAGCTCGCGCGCGAAAACGGTGACCTGCGCCTGAGCAGATTTCTGCTCATCGCAAGCGCCTGGATTATCCTCTCCCTTAATGGATGGATCGATTACTTCTGGGCGTGGCAGTTCACCCTCCTGCTCAGTATTCTCGCCTTCGTCACAGGGATTGCCTTGTTGTCGCCCCTTACTTTTGGTCGTGCCGCCATCGCGATCCTCTGCGGGATCATTTCGACAGGCTCTTATGGGAATGGCCTTCTCTTTTGGCTCCTGGCGCCGTTGATCATTCTTGCCGGGCGTCCGCTGGACTTGCGCCGAGTGGGCGCTGCGGCCGCTTTTGCCCTGATTGGGATTGTCGTGATAGGCACAGCCATGAGCGGCGTTCCCGCCCCTGCTGGTGCGAAATCGGAAATCCTGCAGCACCTCGGGCTTTTGACGTTGTACGTTTTGAATTTCCTCGGAACCCCACTCGCGCCACCAGCATATTTCCTGGCGGTGGCCGCAGGGGCAGTTGGCGTCCTTCTTTTCCTCGGGCTCGGCTTGCTTCTCTATCGGCACCGGACGCCGGCTTTGGTCCAGTTTGCTGCGCTAGGAGCGTATGCGATTCTGAGCGCTGGAGCAGCCGGAGTGGGTCGAATGCATCTCGGTTTCGCACAGGGAAGCGACGCCCGCTATTACCACATCGCGATGATGTTGTGGATCGCGAATCTTGTCCTGCTGCATCGCGCGCTTAGGCTTTATCCACGGCAGATGAAAGTGGGCGCTCCCGCAATTCTCGCGCTTGCAGCAATCATGGTGTTCTCGATCGGCCGGTCCGCGCCGCAATGGCGGAACATCCAGGATTACAGCGAGGTCCAGGTGAAAGCGCGAGAAGCGCTTCTCTCCGGGGAGGATGACGACGCTCTGCAAGCGATCGCAACCGAGCGCGTGCCGGTAGCTGAGATGCGGGTCCGAGATCAGGTGCTGCGGAAACTCGAGATGTCTCTCCACCGGCGCGACTGATCCACGGCGCGCGGGGGGATTTGCGCGCGTCAACTTCACCGGGATAGTCGGCCAGTGTGACTGCTCAGTTCGCCATCTTTGAAAGTCTGGAGCGCTGCCCGGGGTGCCATTCGCAGTCGATCGCGTCTTTCCGTAAACCCGACATCGCGGAATGCCAGAGCTGCCATCTTCTCTTCCGAAATCCGCGACCAACTCAAGCAGAGATAGCACGCTCCTACGATACCGGCGGGACGTTTGCGGCCTGGCAGGACGAAGATGCAGACCGCGCACTCATGTGGGCTCGGCGCGCAGCGCTGATTCGCCGTTTCTCATCCGGCGGCAATTTGCTGGATGTGGGAACCGGGGACGGTCGCTTTTTACAACTTTGTCGCTCGGCCGGTTACGAAGTGGTCGGGACTGAAGTCTCGGAGACGGGAGCTGCGTATGCGCGGCGGCAAGGGTTCGATGTTCGCATGGGACAGGTCACTGAAATCGAACTGCCCCCTGCCAGCTTCGATATTATTACTGTCTGGCATGTGCTGGAACATGTGCCAGAGCCGCGGGCAGTCCTGACGAAGCTGCACTCTCTGCTGCGGCCGCATGGCGTCCTGATCGTGGCAGTACCCAATGAGGAAAACTTTCTCTTCCGCCAGCGCTTAGGATTCCCTGGCCCTGCACGTCCCTTCGATCCATTGCCGTTCGGCGGGGAAATCCATCTGACATACTTCCAACCGCGCACGCTTCTCTCCACCCTACGAGCGGCGCACCTCGTGCCGGTGGAGTTCGGGGTGGACGATCTTTACGCGAAGCGTGATGCGAAAATGAAGATAAAGCTTGCCCTCCAGCAGACGATGGCGCGCTATTTCCACTGGCACTTCGCAGTGGCGATGTATGCGATCTGCAGACGAGCAGACGCTTCGTAAGCGACCTTCATGGCTATGAACGGCGACCAGTTCGGCTTTCGCCGGGGCGTGAATTTGGCGCAGCGTTTCCTCCAATCTGCTGTCATCTGGATGTGGGCGGTGACCGCGCTGCGGCTGGCGAATTTCCTCATCGTCCTCCCGATTGCCCTCCGCATTCTGCCCAGCGAGACCGTCGGCCTGTGGTATTTGATGCTGAATTTGGTCGGGATGATCGCGCTAGTGGAGTTTGGTCTCTCTGCCGCAATTGCGCGCCAGGCGACTTTCTTTTTCGCTGGTGCCGGTCTCACGGAGACGGAGGTGGCGCGGGGCGGTAACGATCCGAATTGGAGTGCGATCCACGGTTTGATCGGCGTCGCCGAACGAATCTATTCGTGGCTTGGGTGGCTGGTGGTAGCAGGATGTGTGGGGGGCGGCTTGTGGCTCGGTCTGGCTCACCCGAATGAGATGCTCCAGCCCGGCCCCGTCATCGCGTTCCTCTTGTTATCGGTCGCCACATTCATTCGAATGCGCGGTCTTTTTTGGAATCCCCTCCTTTTCGGATTGGAGCGAGTGCGCGCGTCGCAACACATCCAGTTTACGGCGATTATTCTGTCCTATGCAGTGACGCTTTGCGGTCTCCTTCTTGGCGGCAAGCTGGTTGCCCTCGCGGCGGGGCAAGCCGTCATGTTGCTCTACTTGCCCTACCGCTCGCGGTGGATGGTAAAGAAAACAGCCCCGCAGATTTTCCATGCGCCGGCGACGCGTCCTCCATGGAAGCCAATTTGGTCATCAACTTGGAAAAGCGGGGCCGTCTTTTTCGGATCCTGGATCGGCACCCAGGGCTTGGTTTTCGCTTCTGCGCAGACGGCAGGGTTAAGCATTTCTGCCAGCTTTTCGCTCAGCAGCCTTGTTGCTTTTACAATCCACTCCGCCGCCCAAAGCTGGCTCTTGGCCCGCTACCCAACGATCAGCGCGCTTTGGGCGGGAGGGAAGCGCAGCGAGATTGGCACTTTGGCAAAGAAGCGCATCGCGTTAGCCATGGCCACGTTCGCAGTGGCAGCTCTTTGCGCATGGGTCACTCTGCCCGAGCTAATTCAATTGATTGGTTCCCGCACCCCGGCGCTGCCTCGACCTCAGCTCGGCCTCCTCTTCGTCATGGCCGGAGTAGACCTTTTCATCGGGCTCAATGCCGCTGTCCTGACAAGCTGCAACGTTTTTCCCCACCTGCGAGTCATGGTGGGGGCGGGCATCGCAACTGCCATCAGCGCATTCGTGCTCGGTTCGCGCTTTGGGCTTTGGGGCATTCTTATCGCTCCGATCGCGTGCCAGGCTCTGAGCGCCCTTTGGATCGTCCCAAGCCAGCTTTGGGCTCTGGTCCACTCGCGGGAAAAGCCGACGCGGTAAGGACTCCGATTCGACGGTCGCAGAAATCTGCGCAAAACTAGGCGCGCCGTAAATGGACTTCGCGAAATACAATTTCAATCCCTTTCAGTTCACGCCCAGTGACACTGCGCTGCGCGATTTCCACCGGCGTCATGTCTCGTTTTTCGCTGGCTGCTCCCGAGTGCTCGATCTGGGTGCAGGGCGCGGTTTCTTCCTTCAGGAATTAAAAGCTGCGGGTATCGACGGTGTCGGCGTGGAGAACCATGCGGGGTCAATCACTCTCGGTCAGAAGGCAAGCGTCCGTTACATCGTGAATGATATTTTCGGTTTCTTCGCGAGCGACGAAGGGCGGGCGTGCGCGGCGGAATGCGATGGGGTTTACTGCGCGCATGTCCTGGAGCATTTCGAGCCCGAGCAGGTCTTCGAACTCTTCCGCCTTATCAAAGCTCATTGTGCCGCTGATGTGCGGGCGCGTTTTATCACAAATAATCCGGCCGACATCGACGTGTTATCGGGCGCCTTTTTAATGGATCTAACGCATCGCCGTCTTTACCCGCCGGCGCTGCTCGAAGCGATGGCGAAAAGCCAGGGATTCCAGAGGACGCGTTCCTGGGTGTTTCTGGGATTAAAACTCGGCCGGCGCGACTCGCTCCGACGGATTCTCGACTGGCCGGTCTGGCGGAAACATAAGTGGCTGCCTAATCTTGGTCTCGATTGCTCATGAGCGAGGCGCGGGACGATGAGGTCCTTTTCGTCTGTGGAGATATTTTTCAAATCGTAACCGGCGGAACGCTTTGCGACCGCATGCTTATTCACGAGTTGGAGCGATCTCACCGCGTCCGAATCGTCATGCCCCAACTCGGCTTCCTTGCACGGTTGCGGCACCCGTTGCTCGCAGGCTTGCTTAACAATCTGGCAAATCTTTTTCGCGGTTTCCCGCGTGGGGCTGTTCTCTTTGTCGATCACGGAGCTTACCGGGATTGTTTCCTCGCCATCAATGTGTGGAAATGGCTCTATCGCTGCCGACTCATCGGCGTGGTCTATCACCTCGATTACACGCTCGGGCAGATGCGAGGCGGAGGAGCCCTCCGCCGTGCCATCGAACGCGCCATGGTTCACGCCTACGATTACGTCCTCACGATTAGCCGAAGCACCGCCAGCCATCTGGAGGGGTTCGGACATGATCCGGAGCGGATTGCGCTGATTCCAGTGAGCCGGAGATTTGGTCCGCAAGCTAACCTCCCGAGTCGCGGAGAAAATGCAGAACTCCGATTTCTTTTCGTCGGTTCAATCGAACCGCGCAAAGGTCTTCTCGACGCAATAGAAGCGCTCGGGAAAGGCGCTGCGCAACATCGGGTGTCTCTCACTTGCGTCGGGCCGTGCGATCGTGAAAGCGCCCATTTTCGGGATCTGAATACTGCGGCTGGAAAGTTCTCGAACCTCCGCCTCCAATTCACCGGCGCGGTCCCCCAGGAAGCTTTGGTCGAAAATTTTAAGAAAGCGGACGTGTTCTTATTCCCCAGCCACTGGGAAGGATACGGAATCGCGATTGAAGAGGCTATGTGCTTCGCTCTTCCTGTGATCGCCTACGAGGCGGGTGCCGTGCCTGAGTTGGTGGAAAATGGCGTGACTGGCTGGCTCGCGCCCGTGGGCGATATCAACGCACTCAGCCGGGCAGTGCGCGAATGCATCGAAAATCCGACCGAACGTCGTCGGCGAGGAGAACGCGGTTTGGAAACGGCAAAATGGACGACGCGGGAACAAGATCTCGGGAAGATTCTTCGCGAGGCGATTTCGGGAGCGCGCTGCATCTGACCGCCACTAACGAAATGAAAACGGAGGTGCCTCTAATGATCAGCGGTCTGGCGTTGGGCAACCTCAACGTGGGTTTGGGGGCCTACACCTATCGGATAGTCGTCGGCCTCCTGCGGAGGGAACCCGACCCGAGCTTTCGGGTGATTGTTCCGGCGCACTTTGAACTACCGCCTGAGATTCCCGAATCGCTTCTTGTTCGTTTGCACGGACGCTGGCGTTTCGAGAGGCCTCTGCTGAGCGGCATTTACTGGTCGAACCGCATTCTTGCGTATGCCAAACGGCTCCCGCGCGAAACCATCTTCCATTCTCCGGCGCCCATTGCGGGACTACATCGACCAGCCACCAGCGTGGTCACCATCCACGACTGTCTTTATCGCACGTTCCAGGACTACTACGGTCGCTCGGTGATTCGGAAGTGGAATTTGCTCGCGACGGAACGTTTTGCGGCGCGCGCGGCGCTGGTGTTCACGCAGAGCGAATTTTCCCGCCAGGATCTTGCGGCGAGAACGCCGATTCCCGCCAGCAAGATTCGAGTCCTCTCGCCTTGGGTCGATCAATCGTTTTTTAAAAGCCCACTTACGGAACAGATCGCTCAACTTCGGGCTCGCCTGAATCTGCCGTCGCGGTTTTGGCTTTATCTCGGCGGGTATGATGCTCGGAAGAACGTCGAGTTCCTTATCCGCGCGTATGCAGCGGCACGGCGGAAATGTCGCGTACCTCCCCTGGTCCTTGCCGGGCCGATCCCACCAGGGGGGAGCGCGGTAACATGCGATGTCTTGAGGGCACTACGAGCGTCGGGGCTGCAACCGTCGGATGTGCTTATGCCAGGAAGGATCGCGATGCCGGATCTGCCTGATCTGTATCGGGCAGCAGCGTTGCTTATCTACCCGTCGCTGATGGAGGGATTCGGCCTCCCCCCAGCGGAAGCGATGGCGGTCGGAACTGCGGTCCTCGCCTCAAACAACTCGAGTCTTCCTGAAGTTGTTCAGGATCCAGGCTGTCTCTTCGATGCTCAGGACGAAGCCAGCTTGGTGGAAAAGCTGTTGGTTGCAGCGCAGGACGAAACACCTTTCCGTGCGTCGTTATCTCCAGTTTTCACCGAGGAAAAAGGAATCGATCGCTACTGCCAATTGATCCAGGAAGCGGCATCGCTCTCGATGGGAAGCCTGAGCCGCAAATCGTAAGGTCGCTGAGTTATGAACGATCGCCTTTCCATACGCCCGAAGGTCGGCATCGATCTCTCTCCGATTGCCTTTCGAGCGCGCGCTCCTGGAACAGCCGTCCTGGTCGAAAACCAAGCGCGCGCGCTTCTCGCGCTGAAGGTGGAGTGGGATTGGGTTCTGATCGCGACTCCTCGCACGCTCGCCGACTCGCCTTTCTTCAGTGATTTTAATCCAGTCATCGTTCCGGATGCGCCCCTAAGCCTTCATGTTTCGTTCCGTTTGGGCCGCTTGTGGTCCGAACAAAATTGTGCGCTCGGATTGGCCACGGCTTTTTTTATTCCGTTCTTCGGACCACCCGTCGTCACAAATTATTTCGATGCGAACGCCTTCCATCACCTTCCGGATACACGAAAGCCGTGGCTTCGCCTAAAGTCTGCCGTCATTGGGCCGCTTTGGCGGATGTCGCGCCGACGTTCCCGCGCGCTTTTCATCCTTTCCGATTATGGACGGCGGCGCATGATCGAGGTCGATCCGAAAAGCGCAGCGAAATGGGTGGTCGCTCCCTGTGGCTGCCATCCAGTACCGCCCCGCCCGGCTGAGAATCCGCTTTGGGCCCGAGGCCTCGCCTCCCGTCCCTTCATTCTTTACGCAGCCGATTTCTCGGAAAACAAAAACCAACATCGTCTGATCGACGCTTGGGGATTGCTGCGCAAACGAAGTCCCTCCCTTCCGCCCCTCGTCCTGCTCGGCCCAGCGAGCGCGGATTATCTACGGGAAGTCATCGAGCCAGCCCGGGCGCGTACCGGTCATCCTAATGACGTCATTTTGCCGGGGTTTGTGTCGGCGGCTGATTTGGCCTGGGCCTTTCGAAGCGCCTCCGCCTATATCCAGCCGTCGTTCGCCGAAGGATTCGGGATGCCGGTGATCGAAGCCATGAGCTGCGGCTTGCCGGTGGCCTGTTCGGACAGCACCAGCCTTCCCGAAGTGGCTGGCGGTGCGGCCATTCTCTTCGATCCCGCGGACTTGGGGAGCATCGCTGGGGCGCTGGAGATAATCAGTCTGAACGAGAAAGAGCGCGTCCGACTGAGAGCAGCTGGCTTGGAGCGAGCGAAGAATTTCACCTGGCAGCGGAACGCGGAGATCGTGTCCCAGCGAATCCGCGCAGAACTGGCCCGGTCGAAGTAGCGCTTCATCGGCGATTCTGGCATCCGGTAGCGCTGTGCCAGTGCCACACCCTCCCGACGCACTGAGGGTTTACAGGACGGGCCGGCGTCAATAAGCTGGATCCAGATGGACGTCGCACTGCGCCTTGGAGGGGAACGGGTATTTGTCTGGTTCGTGATTTTTCTGGGCCTACTGGGCGCGATCGCGTTCGGATTTCTGGTTGGGGAAGATTCGGTTACCACAGCGATCGTTCTGGCCGCAACCTTGGGAGTCTTCGCCTGGGTGGCGCTGGCCAGGCGACGTTGGTGGTTGATCGTTCCCGCGGCGGCAGGGGTGGGCGGCTATTTCTATTTCGGCTTCAAGCTCTACCCGCATGAAGTCGCCCTGCTCGGAGCTTTCGTGCCCCTTGGTTTGGCGGTGGCGGTGCGACTGAAAGGAACGCTGCAAAAGCGGGCGGGGAACTTCCCGTTCGTCATGTATTTTTTGAGCGCCTACCTCTTCGCACACTGGATTGGGAGCAACGTGTTCAACCGACTCCAGAACGATCCCGGTTTTGGAAACGTCAGCCGCGCTTATTTCAACGCGCTTTGGGTCATTCTCTTTGTCATCGCCTTCTGGCGTTACGGTTCGA
>CAVSRQ010000006.1:0-156859 GCA_963730385.1 uncultured Verrucomicrobiae bacterium | reverse complement strand
GCTCTCTTGAATAACCAGGCGCCCGGCCCGGGGGGATCGATTGTGCTGCGAGCGGACGGTGCGGCCAGCACGATCGATATCAACAACGGCAACGGCCAGATCGTGGCCAGCCGCGGGTTGGTCGATATCCGGCACTTGGGCGATCTCGGCGCGATCAATCTGACCCTGCCCAACATGTTCGCCGACGTGGTAAAGATCGGCGCGCTCGGCGCCAACGGGACCCTCACCATCACCGGCGGCACCATCTCGGCCGATACCATCCTGCGACTCTACGCGGGCGGGGGTAATGGTTCGATCGTCTTCGGCGGCAACGTCACGCTCAACAGCCAGAGCACGGCCACCGTTATCGCCGCGCGTAGCGTCACCATCCTGGACGGTTTCACGGTCTTTATCGCCGGGCCTGATCCCGCGATGGTCTTTGCCGACATCCGCAATTTTATGGGCTCGGGCGGCAACAACACGACCACAGGGTTCTTTAACGGCACGGGCGCGAACAGTTTTCCGTTTAATCAAGCGCCTCCATTCGATAGCTCGCCCGGGATGTTTACAGCTGTCACTTACACGGGCGCGCCTGCGGGCACCTGGAGTAACACGGCTAATTGGAATCCGATGATCGTGCCGAACAATAGCGGCGGGAACACATATGACGTCGTGATGAACGCCGGCACCCTTACGCAGGACATCACCTCCGGCGTGGGGATCGAGCAGCTCTTCCTAAACGGCGGCACGCTGGTGCTGGCCAATCCTCTGGCTCTGAACGCCGGCCTCCAGTACACCGGGGGCACGATCAGTGGCGGAACTCTTACGATCAACGGCGACGGCAGTAACCAATCGGCCCTTCTTACCCTCAACAACGCGACGATCGATAACTTCGGCAGCTACAATCTGAACGTGGGGAGCGGCAATCTCTTCGGCGGTTCAGGGGGGACCTTTAACAACTTGGGCAACCTGCTGAAGCTGGGCACCGGCACGGTTAACTTTAACATCCCGCTCTTCGGAGGCGCTAGCGTCGCGGAGGGAACGCTGCGCTTCACGGCCGGCGGCACGCTCGACGGCGCTTTCAGCGTGGACAGCGGCGCGCTCCTCGAGCTGGCCGCCAATTACACGGTGAACGCTGGCACGCAGATCGATGGGCCGGGAATCTTTCGACTCAACAACGGCACCACCACCACGATCGGCGGCACGTTAAACAACCGCGGCCTCGTCTCGCTCAATTCCACCGGCAGCTCCACCGATCTGGTTCTGAGCGGGAATACGTCCTTGGTCGGCGGCGGCACGTTATCCCTCAGCAATGCCGGCCGCGTCCGCGGCAGCGGTGTCCTTACCATCACCGATCAAATCGTCGCGGGTGAAACCTCGAATACCGGCAGCCTCGGCAACAACGAGATCGGGATCGTCATTCAACCCGGGAGCTTGATCAACGCGAACGTGAGCGGCCTCTTCCTTGTTGTCGATCCGGATCCGATAAACGGGCTGAGCAATCTCGGGACGATGCAGGCCAGCAACGGAGGACTCCTGCGTTTGAGCGGTAGCGGTTTTAATAACAGCGGCGGGGTCATTCAGGCGCTCAACGGCTCGGAGGTGCAAATCCTCGGCGGGACCTCGCTCATGGGCGGCACGCTCAACACCGCGGGCACAGGCGTCATCCGCACCTTGGGCAACTCCGCCACTTTCGCCAACCTGACCAACGCCGGTGTCTTCCGAATCAGCAACGGCACGGACGCGACCTTCCTGGGCACGATCAATAACACTGGCAACATCATCGTTAATGCGACCGGACAGTTCACCGATTTCATCATCAACGGGGATCTAACCCTGCAAGGCGGCGGCATGGTCACCCTGATGGGACCGGCCCAGATTCGCGGCGGGGGCACACTCTTCATCGGCGGGCCGAGTGGCGAAACGCAAACCATCCAGGGCGAAACCAGCGTCAGCACCGCCAGCCTGGGCACGGATACGATCGGGATCGTCAACCGCACCGGCGGGGTGATCGACGCGAACGTTTCCGGCCTGACCCTGGACGTCAATCCCAGCAACGCGCTTGGCCTGGCGAACGCCGGCCTGATGCGGGCGAGCAACGGCGGCATCCTGCGTTTAAATGGCGGCGGCGGCGGCACGTTCACGAATAGCGGCACGATCTCCGCCATCAGCGGCGGCGTCCTCCGCTTTAACGGCACGGTCGATTCCTCCGGCATTGTCGATGTCGGCAGCAACACGCTCACCGCCACTGGCAACTACACGCAAACGGGCGGCAGCTTCCTCCTCTCCGGCGGCAGCGTGCAATCGAACAACGCGCTCGATTTCCAGGGCGGCCTGCTCGACGCCCGCGGCACGATCAACGCCGCGATCATGAACAACGCCATGCTCCGTCCCGCGCTCGGCGGAAGCGGCCTGTCGGTGACGGGCAATGTTTCGCTCCTGAGTTCCTCGCAACTCATCTTCCAACTCGGGGGGCTCACGCAGGGTTCGCAATACGGCTTCCTGAATGTGAACGGATCGGTGTCGTTAGGCGGGCAGCTTGTGCTGTCCTTCGTGAACGGCTTCCAGGCCACGGGCGGCGATACCTTCACCCTCATGAATTCGAGCGCCGCTTTCGTGGGCGCGTTCGCCAACATCGCTTCCGGTAATCGCCTGACCACGAGCGACGGCTCCGGTTCCTTCCTCGTCACCTACAGCGGGAGCATTCTCACCCTGAGCAACTTCATGCCCCCAGGCCCGAACCTGGTCACCGCGAACTGGCTCAACCCCACCAGTGGCACCTGGAACGCGGCCCCAAACTGGAGCACCAACCCGAACTTCCCGAATAACGGCACACCCTCGAACACCGTTTATCACGCGGTGATCGACGCAACCGGCGCGCCCTACACAGTGACGCTGAACTCCCCGATTACCGTGCAGGGTTTTACGCTCAACTCGCCCGATGTCACGCTATCGCTGAACGGCGGCGGAACTTTGCAAACTTCCGCCAACAGCTTTGTCACCGCCGGCACCTTGTTCGTTAGCGGCGGCACAGTGCGCGGCGGGAACATTACCCTCAACGGCGGCACCTTCAGCTTTGCGGCGAACGGGAATAACATTTTGGACGCGGTCACAGTCAACGGCACGCTGACATTTCCCGGCGGCGGCTTTGCTCGTTTGACGAACGGGACCAGCTTTACCCAGGCCGACCTGAGCGGAAATAACACCACTCTTATCGTGGAAGGCACTGCCGCCACGCCCGCGAGCACTTTGAGCGGTTCCTTGATCAATCTCGATTCGGGAGCAGGCAGCTCCTCCTTCGGTCTGTCGGGCAATATGACCCTCACTCTCGCCTCCAACACGACGGTGCGGGGGCAGGGCACGATCGGCTCCGATTTGCAATTCAGCGGTCTCGGCACCTTGATCAACCAAGGCCTGATTTCGGCCGACGTGGTGACCCGGAACCTTACAATCAGTCCAGACGTCTTTACCAACGAAGGGACAGTCCGCGCGATTAACGGTGCCACTCTCTCGATCAATTCGTCGAGTTGGAGCAACCCCACGGGAACGTTGAGCGTAAATGCCTCCACCCTCAATCTTGGTGGCACCTTCACCAGCCCCGGCGCGATCAGCCGCACCGGCGGCACGGTCAACATCACCGGCCTCTGGAACAACACCGGCAACACCTACACGCTCGACGCGAGCACCGGGAATTTTCAACTCAATGCCGGGACGATTCGTGGCGGCACCATTAACCAAAGCGGAGGCGCTCTGACTTTTGCGGGCAACGGAGCCAACATTGTGGATGCGGTCGCACTCAACGGCACGATGCAGTTGCTCAGCGGAGGCTTCGCCCGTTTGCAAAACGGAACCAGTTTCACCCAAGCCGACTTGAGCGGAAACAATACTTTTCTGATCGTGGAAGGGACCGCCGCAACGCCGGCGAGCACCTTAAGTGGTTCCTTGATCAATCTCGATTCGGGAGCGGGCAGCTCCGCTTTCGGTCTTTCAGGGAATATCACCCTTACGCTCGCCCCCTCCACCATGGTGCGCGGGCAGGGCACGATCGGCTCCGATTTGCAATTCAGCGGCCTCGGCACCTTGATCAATCAGGGCGTGATCTCGGCCGATGTCTCGACCCGGCTCCTTACGATCAATCCTGATGCTTTCACCAATCAGGGAACGGCGCAGGCGATCAACGGCGCCACACTTACGATTGCGGCGGCCAATTGGAACAACAACACCGGCACGCTCGGAGTCAACGCTTCCACCCTGAACCTGGGCGGCACCTTCACCAACCCGGGAGTGATCAGTCGCACCGGCGGGACGATCAACGTCACTGGGCTGTGGGATAACACGGGACTGGCTTACACCCTGGATGCCAGCACGGGTGACTTTGTCATGAACGGCGGGGTGATCCGTGGCGGGACGCTTAATCAAAGCGGCGGATCTCTGCGCCCGAACGCGAACGGAAATAATATCCTTGATGGGGTGGTCACCACCGGGACGCTCCTTCTTTCCAATGCGAGCTCGTTCCTTCGTTTACAAAACGCGGCCAGCTTTGTTCAGGCCGACCTGACGGGGACCAATTCCACGCTGATCGTGGAAGGAACGGCGGCCACGCCGAGCAGCACCCTAAGCGGGGCGACGGTGAACCTGGATGCGGCTGGAGTGCGCTTCGGCGCTTCGGGTAACATCACGCTTACGCTGGCCTCGACCACGATCGTGCGCGGGATGGGATCGATTGGCTCCGATCTGCAGTTCAGCGGGCTCGGGACGATCATCAATCAAGGTCTGATCTCCGCCGACCTCGCTGGCCAGACGCTCACGATCAGTCCCGACGCATTCACCAACCAGGGAACAGCGCAGGCGATCAACGGCGGGACGCTCACGATCGCGGCGACGAACTGGAACAACAACACCGGCACGCTCGGAGTCAACGCCTCCACCTTGAACCTGGGCGGCACCTTCACCAATCCCGGGCGTAATTAACCGCACCGGCGGGACGATCAACGTCACTGGGCTGTGGGATAACACGGGACTGGCTTACACCCTGGATGCCAGCACGGGCGACTTTGTCATGAACGGCGGGACCATCCGCGGCGGGACAATTAACCATAGCGGCGCTTCGCTCCGGGCCAACGGCAGCGGGAACAACATCCTCGATGGCGCGACGGTGAATGGGTCTCTCCAGCTCTCGGGTCCGAGCTCGTTCCTGCGTTTACAAAACGCGGCCAGCTTTGCTCAGGCCGACCTGACGGGGACCAATTCCACGCTGATCGTGGAAGGAACGGTGGCCACGCCGAGCAGCACCCTAAGCGGGGCAACGGTGAACCTGGATGCGGCTGGAGTGCGCTTCGGCGCTTCGGGTAACATCACCCTTACGCTGGCCTCGACCACGATCGTGCGCGGGATGGGATCGATTGGCTCCGATCTGCAGTTCAGCGGATTGGGCACGATCATTAATCAAGGTCTGATCTCCGCCGACCTCGCTGGCCAGACGCTCACGATCAGTCCCGACGCCTTCACCAATCAGGGAACAGCGCAGGCGATCAACGGCGGGACGCTCACGATCGCGGCGACGAACTGGAACAACAATACCGGCACGCTCGGAGTCAACGCTTCCACCTTGAACCTCGGCGGCACCTTCACCAATCCGGGCGCAATTAACCGCACCGGCGGGACGATCAACGTCACTGGGCTGTGGGATAACACCGGGCTGTCCTACAACCTCAACTCGACCACCGGTGATTTTGTTCTGAACGGCGGGACCATCCGCGGCGGGACAATCAACCATAGCGGCGCTTCGCTCCGGGCGAACGGCAGCGGGAACAACATCCTCGATGGCGCGACGGTGAATGGGTCTCTCCTGCTCTCGGGTCCGAGCTCGTTCCTGCGTTTACAAAACGCGGCCAGCTTTGCTCAGGCCGACCTGACGGGGACCAATTCCACGCTGACCGTGGAAGGAACGGTGGCCACGCCGAGCAGCACCCTAAGCGGCGCGACCGTAAACCTGGACGCGTCTGGAGTGCGCTTCGGCGCGTCGGGTAACATCACCCTTACACTGGCCTCGACCACGATCGTGCGCGGGATGGGATCGATTGGCTCCGATCTGCAATTTTCGGGACTGGGCACGATCGTGAATCAGGGAACGATCGCAGCGGACATAACCGGCCAGACCCTCACTGTCTCTCCTGATGCCTTTACCAATCAGGGCACCGTGCGCGCGATGAACGGGAGCACGCTAAGCTTCGCCACGCCGTTTGTGCAAACGGCCGGCTCGCTCGAGGTCGCCAGCAGCACGATCAGCGCGACGAGCGCGCTCCAAATCAATGGCGGCGCCCTCTCCGGCTTCGGCCAGATTAGTGCGGCCATCCAGAACAACGCCATGCTCCGGCCCGATCTCGGCGCCGCCACGGGCCTGCGCGTCACCGGGAATGTCACTCTGCTGAGCAGCTCGAACCTTGTCTTCCAACTCGGCGGCCTCACCCAGGGCACGCAGTATGGATACCTGAACGTCACCGGAAACGCCGCGCTTGGCGGCCAGCTCGTGCTCTCCTTCGTGAACGGCTTCCAGGCCACGAGTAATGATAGCTTCACCGTCCTCAGCTCCACGGCCTCGCTAACCGGCAGCTTCGTAAATGTTGCCTCCGGAGCGCGCCTCAACACGACCGATCAGTCCGGCAGTTTCCTGGTCAACTACAGCGGCAACTCGATCGTTCTTTCCAGCTTCATCCTCAGCGGAGGGGTTTCTCCGGCGGCGGGAGAGCCATCCTCCGCGGATGCAGTGTTACCGCCGCTTCTGCCCCCTTCGGCTGCGAATGCTCCCACGGTCGGTCCGCTGCCTGCAGTGACTGCGCTCGCCAGCGCGGCTGACCCACAGGGAACTCCCGATCTCTCTGCCGTGCCGGCGGTGCTCACCGTCAGCGCCGGCGCCCCCGCGCCGGATCAGCCTCGTGCGACTGAGCCTGCGGTGGCGGCGCCTGTGACGGAGAGTGCGGCGATTCAACTCCACGATTCCACGCAGTTGCTCGATCTCCTGGATGAGGCCGAGCCCGTGGTCGCCGGTGGCAAAGCGGTAGTGCGCCTGCGCCGGAACGGGCAGCGCTCGAGCCACCGCGAGCGCGGGGCCGTTCTCCGCGGCGATGTTCTGACGCGCCGGGAGGCACGGCTGCGCGACGGCGAGACGACGCGCGAGAGCGTCCAGCGCTCCGGAATGGAGCGGGGCACCGGCCCGCGTCCCGGGCTTAATCGCGCGGAACACTAAGCTCCCAGCGGACAACGGCTTGGTCGACAGCCGCGGTTTTGCGGAGCGCAGGCCCGCCAGCCGAGGGGCGTCTACTTTTCACCTTGGTTTTTCCGCAGATCCGTATTCAATCGAGTCGTCGTCGCAGCGACTCCACCCGACTATGAAATCTATTTTTCTGCTTGTACCCCTCGGTCTTTATTTCTCTGTAGCTGCTGCTGCTGCCCAGTCTCGGGAAGCGCGCGTCACTCAGGTCGTGCAGGATGTAAAGCTGCTTCCCGGGCAGGCCGCCGCCCGGGCTGCGGCGGTAAACGATCCGGTGCAGGAAGGAACCGCCGTCCGCACTGGCGTGGAGTCGCGCACGGAGCTTACTTTTTCGGACCTGACGATCGCGCGGCTCGGCGCGAACACGATTTTCAGTTTCGATAAGGGCTCGCGCGCCGTCGATCTCGGGAGCGGTGCCATCCTCTTGCGCGTGCCGAAAGATTCGGGCGGAGCCAGCATTAATACCGCCGCAGTCACAGCGGCCATCACCGGCACCACCGTCATCGCGGAATACAATTGCCCGGAGAACGCGGGGAGCGATCAGCGCGCGGAGTGTCCGGATGCTCTCTATAAATTCATCGTGCTCGAGGGCACGATGAAGGTCTGCCGGAACGGGAGCCCCGGGGAGTGTGTGAATCTTGCCTCGGGCCAGATGATTGCTGGCCGCGCGAATGAGCCCTTGCCGCAGCCGGTCGATGTCGATCTCGATCGATTGCTCGCCACGTCTCTGCTCATCCAGGGATTTCCCCCATTGCCCAGCCAGGATTTGCTGGAAGAAGCGAGAATCGCGCAACTGAGCCAGAAGGAAAACGGGCGCCTGATCGACAGCTCCACTGCCACATACGGGGAACAATTGGTGGCAGTGCGGGACGAAGATGCGATCGACCAGCGCTTTGCTGCAGAATCTCCAACGCCGAGCCCCACGGTGGAACCGTCGCCGACTTTAACGCCAACACCGACGCCGACCGCGACGCCAACGCCGACCGCAACGCCGACGCCAACCGCAACGCCGACGCCAACCGCAACGCCGACACCGACCGCAACGCCGACGCCGACCGCAACGCCAACGCCAACCGCAACGCCAACGCCGACCGCAACGCCAACGCCGACCGCGACGCCAACGCCGACCGCAACGCCAACACCCACCGCGACGCCGTCACCTACGCCATCTCCCACCGCGACCCCGTCTCCCACGCCCACACCAGTCCCGACGCCGCAAAAATTCGGCACGCCTCCGGTGATCACTTCCCCGAACCTCTCGGTGATCGATGGCGGCACCATTCTGCAAACTGATCCCATCGTGAGCCGAAATGGTGAGGAGGGTGAAGGCCGCATCTACCGCGATCAAGTTCAGGACGGCCCGCTCAGCACCTGGCTCTTTACCACTACATCGGCCTTCGATCTGGCGAGCGGATTTGAAGGAGGGCCGGATACCGCCGCGCAGCTCACCCAGCTGGCCGCATTCAAATTCCTCACCCTCCAACTGGTAGGTGATCCGACGGTGGACACATCGAACGATGGCGCGACCAATCTGGCGCTCATCGGGGTGGGCAGCCTCAACACTGGCGGCCTGCAAGGAGGAGCGGAAGGCAGCAATCCTATCCTCAATTTCGCCGGAATTAACACTCTCCTTCTCGCCACCCAGAATGGCTCGATTGATCTGGGCACGAACGTTGGCTTCAATGTTCCGCACATCTTTGTTTACGCCCGCGGCTTGGGCTCAAATCTCACAGTCGGCTCTTCGATCACTGCTGCCGCCGACTTGCGACTCTATAGCGAGGGCACTGTGACGGTGGACGGGAGAGTGAATACGGTGAACTTCAGCTCCTTCAGCGGCGGTGACTATATTTCCGGCGCGGGTTTGATTACCGCCGGAGGCATTTACATCGCATCGCTCGGGAATCTTGATTTCCAGACCGTTCGTTTCTCGGCCGCGCCTTTCAGCGATATCTCTGTCTCCCTCATCGCCAGTAACACACTCCGGATTGATCCCACCCAAGGCGACGGAACCATCTTCTCGCGTTTAGGCAGGTTCGACGCGGAAGGGGAAACGATCGAAATCGTCGCGCCGGTGTTCATTCGGCCGCCTCTGGTGCCGACAGGTGCCGGCTTCACCATCACCTTTAATCCTGCTGCGGAGCGCACCCGCTTCGCCGCGGGTTTGGGCGGCATCCAGGCGGGCGGGATCGGTTTTTCTGCCTCGAATCTGGAGCTCTCCGCGGATGGCGACATCAACATCTTACAGCGCCGCCATCCCGATCGTGAACAATACGCGGACGCTCCGTGGCTCCATCCTCGCAGGCGGCTCGTTCTCCGCCGTGGCGGATGTCATCACCTCGATCCTGACAGCGGGCGGTTCGGTCTCTGTAGGTAGCGACCTGTTCGTTTTCGATGTCACGGCTGGCAGCGTTATTGATGTGGTTGGCCAACTCGGCGGCGTTGGGACGGCTACTGCAGGGGGCGACATTTCCGCTGGTGGGACAGCGATCACGAACATTATCAGCCCGACCGGAATATTGACCGTTGGGGATGGCGGCATTCGCCCCTCGATCCAGAGTCCTGGCGGCTCGTCGGTTCAGCATTCCATCACGATCTCGTCGATTGTCGCGGAGAGGATTGATTTTAATGGGAATCAGTTCCAAGGCATCGGCGGCCTCTTTGCCGGGGGTCGGCTGACGATCGATGCCGCTTCCCTTCGTTTCGACGGGGAGATCGGGGTGGGGGTTTCGAACTTCGATGGGGCGGATGGGTTCGGGAACTCCATCAACCCAGCGGATGGCCGCGGAGGAAATGGCGGCATCTTTATCGTCAACACGCTCAACGATCTGTTCGTGGGAGAAAATATCAGCGCCACGACCGGACTTAACGTTTCGGAAGCGCCGAATGTGACCTTCGGCGGCGCGGGAGGCCAGGTCACGCTTAACGCCGGCACCACGCTCAACGTGGACTCGCTTATCCAGGTTTCCTCGAACGATCCTGACCCCGGGCAGACCCCGATCCCAGTGCGCCGGAGCGCGAGTGGTGGGAACATTACTTTGCACAGCGGAGCCACGACCGGACCCGCGATCACACTGAGTGCGACGTCTCAGCTTCTCGCGCTCTTGGATGATGCGGCTCCAGGGACTGGCGGGACCATTCGGATCACTTCCGAGGGTGGCGACATTGTCGCGGACGGACGAATTGAGGCGAATCGAGGTGCGATCATCATCTCAAACGATCCTAATGGAGTCTTCGAGAACCTGGCGGGCGGTTCCATGATATCGATCGACGGGCTTTTCGCTTCTCTCACCTCGGAAACATTACAGATCGCGTCCGGCGGCGACCTCAGTATTGGTGCGACCACGCGGGTGGATTTAAACTCCGTCACAGTCGCGTTATCGGCCGTGAATATTTTCAGAGGCGGCGTGCTTGATCTAACGGCAGATGGCGATGTGTTGGTGACTCACTCGACTGGCAATGTCGATCTCACCGCCGGCAGCGCCATCATGTTCGAAAGCATCGCGGTGGCTCGACAAAATAACGGCCGCTCAACGGGTCTCAACACCACGATTACCGCCGGGGCGAACCTTGATCTGACGGATAATCTTTCCGTTCATATCGATGGCTCCGGCCTCATGAGCGGGGGCAACCTCTCCGTCCGTTCGGTGGGGGCGATGAATCTGGGTCTCTTCAGTTCGGTGCAGCTGGATACGAATATGCAGGGAACTGCCGAAGGGCTGAATACCCTCATTGATGCCGGAACCTCATTGACTGCGCCGTCGTTTTTCGCCAGCACCTCGATTCAGGACGGCTCCATCAACCTGGGCGGTAACATCACGGTAAACGCCGCGGGGAATGCTTCGTTTCTTTCTAATAACAACGAAGGAGGGCTTACCCTTTTGATCTCGCTCGTGAACGACGCCACGGTCGCCAACGGAGCCAATATCGCCGTCAACATCGGTGGCAATATGGTCGCCGATCAGATTGACTCGACGATCGCCGGGTTGGGCTCGATCGCCGTGGGCGGCAATATCGATTTCACGATCGGCGGCACCCTGACTTCCAGCGGTTTCGCCACTTTTACCATCAGGGAAAATATCTCGTTCAACCCGGAGCCGTTCGGCGCCATCCAGGTGGGTCCCTCCATTCGCCTCAGTGCGGCGAATATCCGCGTGGGCAATCTTAGCCGTTCCGCAGATCTCACCGCATTCATCGCGGATAACGGCAACCTCTTGCCGCCTTCTGGCCTGACCGGTTCGGTTCTGGTCGAGACTCCCGGCACGATCGATATCACTGGCTCGCTCAACGTGCTGGGCTCCGTGATTGCCGGTGGAAATATCACCGCTGCCGGTATCTCGAGCACCAGTGTGACCTCAAACACGCAAATCGCCGCTGGGTTTTCGGGCATTAATCGTTTCGGCCTCAATCTCCAGGACTTTCAGCGGCCAGTCGAAGTCACCCACACCCTCACCGCTCCCATCATTACCTCCTTGGGCGGGATTAACTTCAATGGCTTGGACGCGGATGGCGATTTCGCGCAGGCGACCAATGGTGGTGCTCTCGTTCTCAACGTGGCGGATGGCAACTTCGGGCCATCCGGCATCGAGGGGAGCGTGACGTTCAACGGCGGCAATGGATCCAATGTCACAGGCTTCGAAGCCGGCAACGGCGGCAGTCTATTGGTCGATGCTACAGGCGCGATCAACGTGGGCCTTGATATCGAAGCGAGCAGCGGATTGGTCGATGCGACGATCAATGCTCCGCAAGGCTTCGGCGGGCAGGTAGAGTTAAACTCGGCCAATGGTGCGGTCACTGTGACCGAACGAATCGAAGTCTCCTCCGCGCCCCCTTCACAGGCTCCCAGCCCATCGCCCGGTTCGCGTCGCCTTAGCGCTCGAGGCGGCAACATCACCATTAGGAGCGGTCGCTCCGCTGCCGCGCCTGGGCCCAGCCCCACGCCGCGCGCCGTCGCGATTAACATTGGCAACACCAGCCAGCTCCTCGCCTTGCTCGACGCTTCTGCCCCCGGGCCTGGCGGCAAAATCACCATCCAGGCCACCGGCGCGAATACCGACGTGAACGTCAACGGCCGCCTTGAGGCCACTCGCGGCACGGTCGACATCCGTCATGAAGCAGATGGCGGCCGGGTGAACATCGGCGGTCGCGGTCGGCTCCGGGAACGGTGCGATCATGTCCGCAGATATCGTGAAAGCCGGCGCCTTCGGAGCGAACGGCCAGCTTAATATCGGCAACAGCACCATCTCGGCCGATCGATTGATCCGCCTTTATGCCACTGGCTCAAACGGCCAGCTCAACTTCATCGCGAACACGACCTTGAGCAGCGGCAGCCGCATCGACCTCGCTGCGGGCACCATCACCATCCAGCCATCCGTGATCGTGACAATCGCCGGTAATAGCGGGCAAGCTCACATCTTTACCAATAACGCCAACTACGGTGGGCCAGGCGGCGCCAACCAGAGTAACGGCGTCTTCGGTGGGAACGGCGCCTTGCCGCCGCAGCCTTTCGGCACACAGCCGGGCTTCGACGACGCCCCGCCGCTCACACCCGTGTCCATACCGGGCGGGCACTAGGGCGAAAGGATTCCGTCCCGGGTAGGGTAGGCGTCTCGCCCGCCGAGCGACGCATCTTGCGTCGCGGAATCTTGTCCTCGCGCACAAGATCGTTCCGGCGAGACGCCGAAACCGGCGGGCGTGACGCCCACCCTACCCGGGAGTTCCTGCTCCGCAGTGATCGGTCTTTTTAAGAAAGGGAACCGGCGGCGCGTAACGCCTCTGCTCAAGCAGAAGCTAAGAGTTCCCGCTTTACCGCCCGTCCTTCTCGAAAAGTCCCGAACCCAAGGCAATCCCCACCACCAGAAGCGAGGCGGCAGTGGCAAACGGCACTGGATCGAACGGCGCCGGCGGCAGCGCCACCACTCCAGTTTCATCGGCTCGCGCTGCCTGGCGCACGTAGCGGCCATGGCGCGGCGCACGGAAGCGCGTTGCGAAACGTGCCATCCGCGCCGGCAGGTCGGGATCGGAGATGGGAATCCCGTGGCCGCAGCCGATCACGTTCGGGCGCAATTCCGCCATAGCTTTCACGGACGCGCGTGTAGCGTCCCAATCCGTGTTGAAAGGTGCACCCGCGCGAGCCAGGACCTGCTTGCCGAAGACCAGCCCCGGCCACGAATCCATGTTCATCGTCGCCACCGCATCGCCCGCCAGCAGGACGCGATCGGTCGAGCGAAACAGGCTGATGTGGCCCGGGGAGTGACCGGGCGTGGCCAGCCATTCCCACTGCGGCATTCCCGGCAGGGGCGACCTTTCCAAGGGATGGATCGCCTCGGCAAAATCGTAAGGGCTCGAGGGCATAAAGCGCGAGAGGAAGGCGATCGCTCCGCCTACCGTAGGATCGGGCGGGGGATAACTCGATTGCCCGGTCAGATACGGCAGTTCCAGCGGATGCGCGTAGATCGGCGCCTCCCAGCGGCGCGACAATTCCGCGGCCGAGCCCGCATGATCGAAGTGCCCGTGAGTGAGAATAATGGCCTCAGGTCTCGAGCCCACGCCGAAACGCGCCTCCGCGGCGTCGAAGATCTGCTTGGCCCGGCCAGGTAACCCCGCATCCACCAGCACCCAGGAGCCGCCAGGGCGGCCGAGGAAGTAGACGTTTACGAAACTAACCGGCAGCCAGCCGACGTCGGGAGCGATCCGAGTAACTTGAGTCATAAGAAGAGGAATAGCGGAACTAGGGAATCGTCAGAGTTTGTCCGACCTTTAACTTTCCAGGATCGTCCACCGCCTTGCGATTGGCCTGCAAGATATCCTTCCAACGGTCTGGCGAGCCGTAATATTTTCGCGAAAGCGAAAAAAGGGTGTCGCCGCCTTGCACCTGATGAGAGCGGGGTGGCCCGGCGTTCTTTTTGCCGGCAGCGGCCGCAGCGCGTTGTTCCTTTTTGGAAAGCCGGGTGCCCTTTTCGGCGGCGGCAGCGTTGCGCGCCTGGAGCGCTCCCAGATCGTTTGCCTCGCGTAGTTTCAGGTTCTCGTTCCGAAGACGAGCCGCTTCCGTGCGGGTCACAACCGCATCGCCCGAGAGACTGGTAATCAAGGCCAGCTCGTCGCGCTTCATAAAGGCTTTCGCTTCCTGCGCCCGCGCGCCGGTGGGCGCGAGAGTCAGATAGCGTTTGAAGTGATGAAGAGCGTTGGCCGGGTCCTGCATTTGGTCGTCGTAAAGCAGCGCCAGTTGATAGTGGATATCGGCCGAGGCCGCGGTGCCATCGAGCGCCGTTTCGTAGAGATTAATCGCCGCCATGTAATCGCCTGCCTTCGCCTTCTGCTCCGCGTCCTTTCTCACCTGGGCGGGACCCGGCGTCATCATGCGGTCACAGCCGCTCAAGCATAAGAGCGCCAGCAGAAGGCACCACGAACGGCGCCAGATATCTGGAAGCGCTGCGAGCGAACTATGGGCGGAACGGAATTGCATGGAGTGGCGCAGGCGGACTTGTCAGGTCTGCCATCGTCGCCAAACGTGCCTTAGATGCGCGCGCGTTGCCTCCAATTTATTTTCCTCCTTCTCGCGAGCGCCTACTCGCTTGCGGCCGCGCCGTCCGAGCTGGTCGTGGGTCGTACTTATTCTTTCACTTTCCAGGATGTGGATGGCGACACTCTTTCGACCAACGATGGGCACGTCACCATCTTAGCGGCCGTCACTCGAGAGGGAGAAAGTAAAGCTCGCGGGACGGCGGATCGGGTGCCCGACCGTTACATCGGCGATCCGAGATTTCGTTACATCACCTTGGTGAATTTTCAGGGCAAGCTGGCTTCTCCCTTTCACGGCGTGACGCGCGCGGTCATCCGCACTCGTCTGGCGGCGGAAGCGAGAGCGCTTGCGTCGCAATACCAGACCCAAAAAATCCCGCGGGATCCTCGTGATGATCTTTTTGTGGTCGCAGATTTTGATGGCAGCGCAGCGACGCAATTGGGCCTGGGGCCGGCCGATTCGGCGGGGATTTTTGTCTTCGATCGCCGAGGCAAACTGGTCGCACGCTGGAACGATGTCCCGCCAGGAAACTCCCTGGAAGAAGCGATCATCGCCGCCGACCGCTAATAACGCGGCACCGCAGGATCCACTTCCACGGACCAGGCATCGATGCCGCCCACGAGATTCTTCGCCTGGGTAAAGCCTGCCTGTTGCAGCATCCCCACGGCGTAGGCGCTGCGGACTCCGCTGTGGCAATGCACGATCACCTCCGCTCCGCGCTCGAGCTCATCCAGGCGCGCGGGTAATTCTCCCAATGGGATCAGCCGCGCCGCCTCGATCCGCGCGATCTCATATTCGTGTGGCTCGCGCACATCCAGCAGCACGAAAGGCGCGCCTGATTTCATCTTCGCCTCCAACTCGGAGACGCTGATCTCCGGGGTGGTCGCTTCCGACGTTTCAGCGCCCTCGGTGGCGTTGCAGAAATGCTCGTAATCGATCAACTCTGTGATCGAGGGATTGTCTCCACAAACCGGGCATTGCGGATCGCGCCGCAGCTTGAACTCCCGGAACTTCATCTTCAATGCGTCAAAGTGGAGCAGGCGACCGAGCAAGGAATCGCCCAGCCCGAGGATTAATTTGATCGCTTCGATCGCCTGCATCATTCCCATCACACCGGGGAGCACGCCCAGCACGCCGGCTTCCGCGCAGTTCGGGACCGTGCCCGCGGGAGGAGGTTCAGGGAATAGGCAGCGATAGCACGGACCGCCCAGATGCGGGGCGAAGACCGTGGTCTGACCATCGAAGCGAAAGACGGAGCCGTAGATATTTGGCTTGCGAGCAAAAACGCAGACGTCGCTGGAGAGATAGCGCGTGGGAAAATTATCCGAGCCGTCGATGATCACGTCGTATTGCTCCACGATCTCGCGCGCGTTCGTTCGTGTGAAACTGCCCGGGTGCAAGACGGTCTCGACGTTGGGATTCGCAGCGGCAATCCGGTCCCGGGCCGATTCGATCTTCGGACGGCCGATATCCGCGGTGCCGTGCAGAATCTGGCGTTGCAAATTCGAGCGATCGACCGCGTCGGGATCGATCAACCCCAGCGTGCCAACGCCGGCAGCGGCAAGGTAAAGGACGGCCGGCGAGCCGAGGCCGCCGGCGCCGATGCAGAGCACGCGCGCCGCGCGCAGACGGCGTTGGCCGGCAAGTGTCACCTCCGGCATGATGAGGTGACGGGAATACCGCGAGCGCTCTTCGTCGCTGAAGACGCTTTCGCGCGCACGCGCTTCACTGATGATGCTCTCAATCATGGTGGTGATGGAACGGCCTGCTGATCGGCTCGAAAAACCGACGCGAGCGGACAGACTCGAAGTTTAAAAAAAAGTCCGCCAGAGAACTACGGCAAAGAGGATCAAACTACCGTTGCTGCATTCCTGCCCTGGCGGGGTTCGTAAGTCCGCAGTCCATAGCCCCTGACGGAGGACCAACTTGAGCGAGAGAGGCGTGGGACGCAACGATCACTTTGTCGCTTTGTTTTTCATTTTCCGACAACGGATTCATTTTGCGGAAGGGCAGGTCGATCCGTTGACACGGCTTTCCTGTTCTGGTCGCATCGGCCGCGTGAAACGCCTCCTGCTCCTGTCATTCCTGCTCGGATGTGGAGGATGCACCACTTTGGAAAATCGGCGGGATCTTTATCGCTCGCCCGCTGAAGGGTATGAGGCCTGGTCGCCTCATCCACCCCCGACGCGTGGGGCAGCGACGGGACCTGTCCGCGCGGGCGCGACAAATCCACCGCGACACGGTGTGATCACTTTTCCGGACGAATAATCCGGGACCGGGAGTCTGCAGCGAAACGCGCGTCGCCTAGGCGAACGGCATGTTCATCTTAATCCGCGCTTCGTCGGTCTTGTGCACCACGGCGGATTTCGCCATGTGGCGTTTGAGCTTTCCGCTCTTGGAAGAAAGTAAGTGACGGCGCGAGGCGTGCTGACGCAAAACCTTGCCGGTCCCGGTGATCTTGAATCGCTTCGACACGGCTTTCCGCGTCTTACTGCGGGCAATGGACTTCGGCATAAGGCGCGGAAGATAGGGCTTTTTCGGGCGGAGACAACCGCTTTCCTCGCCTGGCCGGCCACAGATTGCACCTGTGCCGGGGGCGGCTATTTTAGCACGTGAGCGCCGCTGAATTAATCGAGCAAATCAAAGCCCTGCCCCCTGCCGAGATCGAGGAGATTCGAAATTTCCTGCGTCATGGGGAGAAGACCGAGTCTGGAGCACCCGCGGTGCAATTTGCTTCCGACGAAACCTTTGATCGTGCGGCGCAGCGCGTATTTGAGAAGCACGACGACCTCCTTCGCAAGCTGGCCGAGTAGTGGATCCGCTCTTCGTTACCTTTGAGCAGGTCCTTCGTGTTCACGAGGTTTCGCTGCTCTCCTATGGCGGAAGTAACGGCCTTCGTGATGAGGGGTTGTTGCGTTCAGCCGTAGGGCAGCCGCTGAACGATTATTTCTACGGAGGCGCAGACCTTTTCGGCATCGCTGCAGCCTACGCCTACCACATTGCTCAGGCGCAGGCTTTTCTTGATGGAAATAAGCGCACGGCCATTAGCGCGGCACTCGTTTTTCTTGAGCAAAACGCTGTGGCCACGTCTACGGAAACGCTCGCGCTCTACAACGCCATGATCGCGATCGCAGAGCGGCGGATGGATAAGGCTGGTCTGGCCGCTGTCTTTCGCGAGCTCTATGGCGCAGGGTAGAGGATGGCCGGCGAATCCCAGCAGCAACCTCGTGTAGTTATCATCGGCGCCGGCTTCGGCGGGCTGGAGGCGGCAAAGAAACTGGCTTGCGAGCCGGTGCAGGTGGCGGTGATCGATCGCGCTAATTATCACCTCTTCCAGCCGCTGCTTTATCAAGTGGCCACGGCCGCTCTTTCGCCGGCGGATATCGCGGCACCGATTCGCTCGGTCTTGAGCAAATGCGAGAACATGGACGTGACGCTGGCCGAGGTGCAGGCGGTGGACGTGCTGGCGAAGAAGGTGATCACGGCGGAACGCGAATATCCCTACGATTACTTGATCGTCGCCACCGGCGCGCGCCATTCCTATTTCGGTAACGACCAATGGGAAAAGCTGGCGCCCGGTTTGAAGAGTCTCGAAGACGCGGTCGAAATCCGGCGGCGTCTTTTGCTCGCGTTTGAATATGCCGACCGCGTGACCGATCCGGCGGCGCGGGAAAGCGCGATGACTTTTGCGATCATCGGCGGCGGGCCTACCGGGGTGGAAATGGCGGGAGCGATCGCGGAGATCGCGCGCTTCACGCTGGCGCAGGATTTCCGCCACATTAATCCGGCCGACACGCGGGTGCTTTTGATCGAGGGCGGCGACCGGGTCCTGGGTGGCTTCCCGGAAGATTTAAGCGCGAGTGCGATGCGCCAGTTGGAGGCGCTCGGAGTGGAGGTCATCATAGGTCAGCACGCCAAGAACCTCACGGAAGGCGGGCTGGAAGTGGCCGGGAAATACATTCCGTGTCGGGTCAAAATTTGGGCGGCGGGGAACGTGGGCTCTTCCTTGGGGAAGTCGTTAGGCGCGCCAGTCGATCGGCAGGGACGCGTGATCGTAAACGCAGACCTGACCCTGCCAGATCACCCCGAAATCCAGGTAATCGGCGACCTGGCCAATTTTTCGCATCAAACCGGCGCGCCCCTGCCTGGCGTTTCACCGGTGGCGATGCAGCAAGGGCGCCACGCGGCGGATAACGTCATCGCTCAAGTCGAGGGGCGCCGGCCGCAACCTTTCCGCTACTGGGATAAGGGGAGCATGGCGACGATCGGGCGAAACAAAGCGGTGGCCGATTTGAATTGGTTCCACATGAGCGGATTTCCGGCCTGGTTGGCCTGGTTGTTTGTCCACATCGTGTTTCTGGTAGGCTTCCGAAATCGTGTCGCCGTGCTGCTGCAATGGGCGTGGGCTTACCTCACCTTCAACAAAGGTGCCCGCCTCATCACGCGGAATTTCCAAGCCGAACAGCGGCCGCCCTGTTAGCGGCGTAACGCGGATTTTATCTCCTCGTGCGCGCCCGCTACATCCTGCCGAATTTTCGCATCGCGGTCGTTGGCGCTGGCGCGGTCGGCGGCTACTACGGGGCGAAGCTGGCTTACCATGGGCGCGACGTGCATTTCCTCATGCGCGGCGATGTCCGCGAGATTCGCCGTTTTGGCCTGCGCGTGCAAAGCCGGACGGAAAGCTTCCGGCTGGCGAAGGTGAATTGCTACAATTCCACCGCGGAGATCGGGCCCTGCGATCTGGTGATCATCGCGATCAAGACGACGGCAAATTCGGCCCTGCTCGATCTGCTCCCGCCTTTGCTGCGGAAGGATACGATGTTGCTCACGCTCCAGAACGGTCTGGGCAACGAGGAGTTCCTGGCCGAGCACTTCGGCGCGCACCGCGTCATGGGCGCGCTGTGTTTCGTTTGCCTCACGCAAACTGCGCGCGGCGTGATCGAGCAGCTCGGTCACGGCCGCATCATCTTGGGCGAATACGAAAGATATCCCCGGCCGCGCACCCACGACGTGGCGTGGGAGTTCAAACGCTGCGGTGTCGTATGCACGGTGGCGGAGAATCTGCGCCGCGAACGTTGGCGAAAGCTGGTTTGGAATATTCCGTTCAATGGCCTTTCGGTGGTGACGGGTGGACTGGATACCGCGGCGATTGTTAGTCAGGATACTTTACGGGCGCGCGCGCTGGCTTTGATGGATGAAGTGATCGCGGCCGCGAATCTGGCCGGTTATGATCTCCCGACTGCGGAAGCGCTGAGCCAGATGAAATTGACCGAGAAAATGGGTGCTTACCTTCCATCGACGGCTCTGGATTTTGCAGCCGGGAAGCCGATGGAGATTGAGTCGATCTGGGGTGAGCCGCTCCGGCGTGGTGTGGCGGTGGGCGCCCGCATGCCGCTTTTACAAGAGCTTTACGACGAATTGAGGAATCTCCCGCTGCCACAGCCTGCGTCCTGATGAAAGAAGCGACTCCCGTGTTGGTTCGAAATGCGCAGCGGAAAGTGCGGGTGGATCGCGGAGCGCTGCAGAAGTTTGCCGTGCGGGCGTGGGAGGTTTGCCGGGCTTTGCCAGCCTGCGCGGGAAGTGCTGGAATCAAGCTCGAGGAAATCAGCGTCGTTCTGGTAAGCGACCAGAGAGATGGCGGCCTTGCATTTGCAGTTCATGAACATTGCCGGGCCGACTGATGTGCTGACTTTCCAGCATGGCGAGATCGTGATCAGCGTCGAGACCGCCCAGGAAAACGCGGTCCGCTTCGGACATGAAGTCGAAGCGGAGATCCGGCTTTATCTGGTGCACGGCTATCCTCCATTTGTTGGGTTTTGATGATCAAACGCCGGCGGAGAAGCGCATCATGGAGCGGGAGCAATGGGAGGTTCTCCGGCAGCTCAGTGCCGCGGCGCCGGCTTAGTTTCTCCGCCTGAGTGGTTTGAACTGCAGTGATCGTATGATACAATTTTCGCCATGAGCGGGAAGCCACGGCGGGAGGGAAAAGCAGTCTCGCAGCGGGCGTAGAGCCATGAGGACCGAGGTGGATAACTTGTTAGGCCTGGCCATGGCCACGACCGCCACGCCCAGCATCTCGGAGGAGACACGGGCGCAGGACGCGGTCGACTTGCCCTGGCAGGTGGTGGTGCACAATGATCCGGTCAATCTCATGAGCTACGTCACGATGGTCTTCCAGAAAGTCCTCGGCTTTGACCGCGCGCGGGCTGAAAAACATATGATGGAAGTGCATGAAGCAGGGCGCTCGGTGGTCTGGAGCGGCCTGCGCGAACGAGCGGAACTCTATGTGGAGCAGCTGCACGGTTACCTTCTTTTAGCCACCCTGGAACGAGTCGACTAAATGGAGATTCGGCGCGACGCGGATCATCTCGAGATTTCCGAGCTCGATCCTTTTCTGGCGGAATTGCTCCGTCAGATTCCCGAGAGTGCGAAGACAGGTGGAGCCGGGCCGGCCGAGGAACGTCTATATAGTCTGCCCGCGAATCCGGCGGACCAGGATTTGTGCGCGGAATGGAAGCTCTACGTCGAGCCGGAACTGCGTCGACTATTTCGGACTGCGACAGAAACGGTGACAGCCGATCTCGCAGTGCTAAGCGAGGACGCGAAACCTTTTGCCAATCGGACTCTGCGCATCCCGACGAAGCATTCGGAGGCCTGGCTAAACGCGCTCAATCAGGCGCGGCTCGCGATTGCAGCCAAGTGCGCCTTTTCCGAGAGCGAGCTTTCGGATCACTATCGATCGCCGATCGGCTCACGGCGCGATCTGAGTTTATTCCAAGTAAACTTCTACGGTTTCCTGCAGGAGTTCATCTTGCACGAGATGCAAGCGGAAGCAGCCGAGCCACCCGCCAGCACTGCGGCGGAGTAGCCGCCTCAATGCATTTTCTCGCGCACCATCGACATCAGGCGTTCCTTGATGGCGTTCGAGGATTTCTTCGGCTGTAGGCTGAGCGCGAAGGCCTCGTGCAAGTTATAGCACTCGGTAATGAACGACTCCGCCGACGGACCGAAATCTGCCCGGGCCGCTTCAAACTCCACCGTGTCATCGGCTTCCAATGCCCCGATGACATAAAGTCGGGCGCGGTTTTGGAAATCTTCAAAGCTCATCTTTAAGTTCTTTCAGCCCGTCATAGAGTTTTTTCAGGCCCAATTCGAGGCGGGTTTTCACCGTCCCCAAGGGTGTATTCGTATCTGCGGCGATTTCGCGCTGACTCATCCCACGAAAAAATGCGAGATTGATCGCCTGCTGCTGCGCGATGGGCAAAGTGTCGATGACCTGGCGCACGAGCACGCGCGTATCGCTAAAGCTGATCTCCTCCGCGGTGGCATTATGCACCCACGCCTCCGGCTGCTGCTCGGTTTCGTTTTGGAGACGCTCCTCCGCCCGCGCATAGGCCTGCTTTTTCCGCAAGCCATCGATCGCGCGCCGCCGGGCCAGGGTTACCATCCAGCCGAGAGGTTTGCCTTTTTGGGCGGAGAAGTTTTTCGCCTGGTTCCAGATCTCCATGAAGATTTCCTGGAGCAAATCATCGGCCTCCGCTTCGTTATGAACCACGCGGAGGATGAGCGCTTTCATGATCCCGTTGTAGCGATCGTAAAGTTGTTCCAACGCCTCCGGCTGCTCCGCCTGGATGGCCAGCATTAGTTCCAGATCAGTCGGAGCTCCGGGCGGCAACTCCAGCGCAGCATGGGCTCGCGTCGGTTTCACCGGAACGGAACTTCCGTCTGTAGGCGCCGCTGCTCCGCTTTGGGTATCGAGGGAAAACATCAGCGGAGCGCGATGAGGATGCGGCCAGAGGTCGAGCGTCGGAAGGGGGATCGGGCAGGCTGCAGCATCGCGAGAGCTGATTTAAGGGCCAAGCCGCCTCTCGTCGAGTGTGAATTCGCGGTTCGCCGTCGGCGATGCCGGGAAAGGCTGGTCCGGGGCGAAACGGGTTGACCGGGCAAAGCGGGCCGCACTACTATCCCCGCCAGCCTGCCTCTACCCTGCCGCCTTCGATGATCCGCTATCTTCTGCCTCTCTCCGTTCTCGCTTTCTGCTCCGTTCCGACCCTGCCGCTCTGTGCGCAAGATGCGGCCGCTCCGATCCGTCGCCTTTCCCCTTCTCCGGCCGAGCCAAAGCCCACGCCTCTAGGCGAGACCGAGGGGGAGGAAAAGCCGGCACCCACGCCCGCGCCGACCGAGCGTCCCGTGGCTTCGCCCGCCGCGACTCCGGATGCGACTCCAGCCCCGCCGGTCGCCACGGCGACTCCAACTCCTGAGCCTCCTCGCGTTGAGCCCACACCCTCAGCTCCCGCCGTTGCTACTCCTGCGCCAACGGCTGAACCGCCACGCGCGGTCGAGCCAGCGCCATCAGTCGCGGCACCGCCAGCCACTCCTTCGGCCACTCCGAAAGCAACCGAGGGCCGCGCGGCGCCCACCACTTCGAAACGAGATGTTTTAAACCAGAAACCGGTTCGCGCGGTCGAGCCACGGGAACCGCGCGATCGCCCTCCAGTCGAGACGCGCGAGAACGAGACACGCGAAAACGAGCCACGCGAAAAGCGGCGGGCTCGGAGAGAGCGCCCAGGCGCGAGCAGCCCCACCTTTGACTTGGCGAAGCGCGGCGACCGGGATGTTTCGGCGACCATCCGCCGGCTGGAAAAGGAATGGGGAGACGCGATTCGCGAGCACGACGTCATGGCTTTGAGCGCGCTGCTGGCGTCGGACTTTGTCGGGACTTCGGCCACCGGGAAGGTGGGTTCGAAGTCCACGATCGTCTCCGCCCTCCGACGCGATAAGAACACCTACACTTCCGTGGAGACCAGGGGCATGTCGGTCCGCACGCCAAGCGATGATACCGCGGTGGTGACGGGAGTGACGCGCGAAGTCGGCACCACTCCAGATGGGAAAAGCTTTAAAACGTCGCGGCGTTTCACCGACACCTGGGTGAAACGAAATGGGAAGTGGCGCTGCGTGGCCAGCCAGACGACCGATCTCTAGCCTCCGCGCCAGCGCGGACGAAGCGGGATGTCGATGGTTGCGGAGCAGCCGCTGGTTTCTGACGACGAATTTCCTCTCTAATGAAAGAGGCGCTCATCGTTGGCCTGGGTGGCTTTGTTGGCTCGGTCGCCCGCTACCAGCTCGGCGCGATCGTCTGGCATCACTCGTTGCCCTGGCGTTTCCCGATCGCCACGTTTTGTATCAACGTGCTCGGTTGCTTTGTGCTCGGCGCACTTTCCGGGCTGGCCGGCCGACACCTCTTCTTCACTGCGGAAATCCGCCTGCTGCTTTTCACGGGCCTTCTCGGCGGCTTCACCACTTTCTCAGCCTTCGCAGTGGAAGGCGTGAATCTGATCCGGCGCGGCGAATTGGGGATCGCTCTCGCTTATGCCGCGCTCAGTGTTCTTTGCGGTTTCGTCGCGGTCTGGGCAGGGATGAGGTTGTGCGGCGCGGGATCGAGTCCGGGATGACGCCCGTTTACTTCTGCGTCAACTCCACCACACCTGTCCAATCGGCACCCAAGCCTTCGACGCGAAATTTCTCGATCTTCCGCAGATAGAACTCCGCGGGCCCGTCCGTTCCGCCTCGCAGTTGACGGGTTTCCGTCATCAACACCTCAGCGCGCTCAAGATCGCCCGCGCAAAATTGCGCGAGACCTTCTTCGAACCGTTCGATCCAGGAACGCTCGCCCTTCTCCGCCTCACATCGGCAGATCAATTCATGAATCACCACGCTGTGCGTCTTGCCCGCGACGATGAATTCCCCCAGCCGTCGAGTGGTGAAGCGCGAGTTCAGTTGCACGTGAACCGCGTCTGAAATGAGAGCCTGCGTGCCGAGATATTTGTTCAGCGATTCCAGCCGGGAGGCGAAGTTCACCGCATCGCCGATCATGGTGTAATCAAAGCGATATTCGGAGCCGAGATTGCCGGCCAGCACCCGACCGCTGTGCACGCCGATGCGGGTGCGGAGTTTCAATCCGCGCACCTCCAGCTCCGTCAGGCAACGGAGTTCGCACGCCGCGTCCGCCGCATGGGACGCATGCTCTGGGTCATCGATGGGGGCACCCCAGGCGGCCATGACCGCGTCGCCGATGTACTTTATGATCGTGCCGCGCTTCTCTAAAATGCAGTGCGTGGTCTGGCCGAAATAGGAGGTCAAAACCGCCGTCGTCTCGGTGGGATCCAGATCCTCGGAAAGGGTGGTGAAGTTTTCCAGATCGGTGAAAATGATCGTCGCGTCGACCAGTTTGCCACCGGGGCGAAGATCGAAATCGGAGTCTGCGATGCGATCCGCCATCGCGGGGGAAAGGTAGAAGCCGAACGCTTTGCGCAGCTCCTTCCGCCGCCGCGATTCGAGCACATACTGCGAGCCCACCGCCCAGACAAAGCCGACCGGCAGCTGCAGGCCAGCCGGAATGAGCCAGGCAAACCAGGTGCGATCGCCCCACGCCAGCGCGCAGGCACAAACGGCGATGCCCAGCGCCGCGATCAGCGCGACGAGCGAGGCGAGGCCGGGCCGGAGAAAGCCGAGCGCGCCGGTACTGAGCCCAATGAGAAGCACGAGGATAAGCTCGTGCGCCGGCGTCATGCGCCGCAGCCAGGAGCCCTCCACGAGATTGAGCAGGATCGTGGCGTGGACTTCTACTCCTGGGGAAAAGCGCTGGCTGATGCGCGCGTAGGGCGTGGCAAATTCATCGCGACTCGTGCCGAGGTAGCCGACGGTGGAACGGCCGCCAATCAGGACGATTTTGTTTTTGAAAAACCCTGGCGGCACTCCGCTGGGATCGAGCGCCTGCGCGATGCTAACGGAGGCGAAGCTATCGCGCGGGCCGTAGTAGTTAATCCACCGTGCCTCCAATTCCGTTCGCGGTTCGCGCGTGATCGGCGCTCCCAGAAGCTCTGCCGCTTTCCAGGTTGAGCTCGGCACATTGCTGGTGCCAAAGAAGATGCGGCGCACGCCGTAATCGGGATCGATCGGTTTAAAGGCGAGAACGCCGTAGCCGGCCGCCGCCTTGCGGAGAAGCTTGATCGGAGCGGAGACGCGCTCTTGCTGCACATTCCCCAAGCCTTGGACGACGTCGTAAGCCGCGCCCAGGACGACGCGTCCGTGGCGCTGAATGGCGGCTGCGAAGGCGAGATCTGTCGCGGGATCCGGTGCAGGCGCGTCGAAGACGATATCGTAGAACACGAGACGCGCTTTTTCTTCCGTCAGCCGGTCGAGCAGGCGTGCGTGGAACGTCCGGTCCCAAACTCCGCTCAGTGGCTGATTCAATTGCTTGGCTGAAAACTCGTCGAGATAGACCAGGACCACCTCGCTGGTCAGGCCCGTGGCACGCCAGAGGAAGGGGAGATCGTAGCTAAGCCGGGCCACGCCATCGGCGAAAGGGAAGCGCAAGCAGGCGACGCCCAAAATGGTCGCGATCAAACTGCCTCCGCCCACCGCCAACGTGCGGGCGAGATGTTTGCGCTGAAAGAGGGACATGCGATAAACCGCGCAGAGGAGCGGCCGGCGGGATGGTTAAAAATTAAACCGCACACGCGCGGCGAAAGTGCGTTCGCGCGGCAACTCGTTGTAAAGATTCAGCGGGTTCAGCCGATAATCCTGGTCGGTGAGATTGAGGAAACCGAGGGTTATCTCGCCAAAGTTTCGGCGGAAGCGGAAACCGGCATAGGCATTTAACTGGAACAACTCATCGCCTGGAATCGCGGGGTTGTAGCCTCGATTGCTCTGCTGCGTCCACGTGCCTTCAAGTCGGGCAAAGAATCCCGTGGGATGATTGTAGAGAGCAAAGAGCTGCGCCTGATGCAGCGTGGCCTGCTCGCGGTTTTCGGCCAGCGCGGCCAGGAGCGGACGGGGCAGCTCACGGAAAGTGGTGGTGAGGTCGGAGTGGGTGAATTGGTAACGTGCGCCGAGAGACCACTCCTGGCCTAATAACTGGTTAAGCGAGAAGGTGAGGTTTTTCTCCTCGTAATCCAACTGCTGCGCGGTCGAGGACGCGATGATGGGCGGACGGATCGCGCCCGCCACGGTGGTGGCATCGAAGGTGCCAATCCGTCGATCGACTTCGGAACGGAGAAGGCTGGCCTGGAGGCCGAAGTAGGTCCCGGTGCGGAATTTATTTTCAATTAGGAGGCCGGCGGTTTCGTAAGTCGGGGCGCTGACGGAGCCGACGACGGACTCGGATATGATGCTCCGGAAAACTTGATTGAATCCGGCCACCTGATTCGGCTCCAACTGCACGCTCTCATCAAAGCTGACTCCGCCGAGCGCCCGCGCATAGGCGCCGCGAACGACGAATTTGCCAAAGGGATTCCAAACGACGCCCGCCTTGGGGGAAAAGCGCGAGCGGGTGCTCTGGGTCTCGAGCAGGGGCGGGTTGCGATGATTCTCCGGAAAGTGCACCCGGTCATAGCCGAGACCAGCGGTGAGAGCCAGGGTCGGATGGGGATTGAAGGTGTCGTAGAGGTAAATGCTCTGCCGATCGAAATCAGTCGTGAAATCCTGGGCGGCGGCGGGGTTGTTGAAAAACCGGCCAGCGAATCCGGGAGGATTATCGATGCGCGAGCTGCTCTCAAATTCTCCCGCTTGAAAGCGCGCGCCGACGACGAGCGTATTCCGTTCCTGTTCCCAGATGTGATTCACTTCGCCGGTGTAAGTGGTGAAGGTGCTGCGGTAACGAAGATCGAGCGGGAGAAGAAAGGCACCCGCCGATCGCGCCGGTGGCGTTACGGGTAAAGATGAGCGAGCGGCTGACGTTCGGGCGGGAGCCGGTGCGGACAAACTCATTCGCGTCCGCGGTGCGGTTCAGGTCGGAGAATTCGATCTCATCGGCGAGCCGGCCGGCGAGGAGGAGTGTGTGCACTGCCGGGCGCCCATTCATGGCGCAGGCCGGCGAGGATAATGGCGGGCTGCTGCAGCTCCCGGAAATGGACGCCGGGTGCGAAATCCTCCTGGTTATAACGCTGCAGGAGGTCGCCCTGGCGCACGTCCTGATACTTCGTCTGGAGGAAGAGAACGTCTCGCGGCGTGAGCTGAAACTTCACCTGCCCGTAAGTCTCCGAGCGCGTGATCTCGTTATTCGGTCGCCGGCCGTTGTCGTAGAGATAGTCGGTATCGATCGAGTAGCTGAAGTTTCCGAACGTCCCAAATTGCGACGCGGTCTCGCGCACCTCGCTGCTGCTGAAGTAGGTGAAGCTGGAACTGATGCCGAAGCCATCGGCCTCGAAAAGCTTGGAGTATTCCTGCTCGGAAACGAACTGCGAGAGCGGCCCGCCGCCGACGGGCGAGAGGAGATTGGCCAGGAGCAACTCGTTAAACCATGGAGTCTCGAAGCGCAGGTTGATCCGCTTCGGGTCGCGCAGGGCATTGTAGCTATTGGCGAGGAAGAGATGGGCGGAGGCACTCGTGTAATTCGCCTCCACCGCGCGGGTCGCTTCGCGCACGCTCACGTCGTCCATCCCAGCGGCTTGATAAATGGCGGCCAGATTCGCGCCGCGCACGGCCCGATCCTGGTCGAGGAGGAACTGGGAACGGAAGACGCGGCGATTGTCATTTAACTCCACCGATTTTTCGAGATCGCGGACCGCGCGGTTGATGCGGTTGATCTGCTTGTTCTCGATCGCGGAATAGAGCCAGGGAGTGGGATCGCGCGGGTCCAGTTCTTTCGCCCGGTCGAGCTCCAGCCGCGCTTTCGACTCATTCCCGACATTGCTAAACGCCTTCCCGAGATAGCTGTGAAAGAGCGATCGGTTTGGCTCGAGCGCAGCGGCTGTTTGCAGGTCGCGCCGGCCGCGTTCGTCCTGCCCGCGCCGGATGAAACCGAGGCCGCGTCCCAGCCAGGCGTTGCCGAGCGCGCTATCGATCTCCATCGCGCTTTCGAAGGATTGCCGAGCCTCCTCGATTCGATTTTCAGCACTAAGCAGGAAACCCTGGAGCGCGTGCGCGGCGGGATTGCGCGGAGAGAGAGCGAGGCCGCGTTGCAGCGCCTCTTTTGCCTGTGGCACCCGGCCGAAGCTGAAGTGAAGTTCGGCCACACGCGTCCAGGCGAAGCCAAACGACGGATCGATCTCCGCTGCCGTCTGCGCCGCTTCGAGTGCGCCGGAGAGATCGGCCTTGGATTGCCGATAATAAGATTCGGCCACCCAGCCACTCGCGCTTTGCGGCAGTGCTTCGTCCTCGCGTGCGCCCAGGGTGACGGCAGCGATCAAGGTCAGCAGCGCATTCCGCCCTGGCGTGCCGGACGACGCTGCGCGCAGCAAGGGCTCGGCCTTATCCACCTGACCGACCGCGAGCAGGAGACTGGCGCGGTAGACCTTTCCCGCATCGGACAGGCCGGAGCGGCGGCCGGAGAAGCTGCGGAGCGCGGCGAGTAAATCGCCCTGCTCATAGGCGCTGAGCGATTCCCCCCATGCATCGCGTTCGCGCGCCGAGAAACCCATCTCCTTTAGATCGAGCACGCCCGGATAATAGAGACACCACTGAATGGAGTTGATCGCGTTCAGCACCGCCGTCTTACGCGGCGCGCCACCTGGTTCCACCTCCGCCGCCTCTCCACTGCCCACGGTCACGCTGCCCTGGGCATTAGTCAGTTCGAGCGCGCCGTCGAGCATAATGAAACTGGTCTTGCCGTTCGCCGCGACGCGCGCGACAAACTCCGTCCCGCGAATCGCTCCGTTCGCGGCAGGTGTTTTTACCTTCACTTCGCTGCCACTTTCGCGACTGAAGAAATAGGCCGCGCCCTGCTTAAGATCGAGAGTCGGCTTCCCGCCCGTGTCCGGCGAAGGAAGGATCTCCGTCTCCGTTAATTCATCGATTCGCAGGATGGTGGCGTTCGAGAGACGCACCGCCGCGCGGCTTTCCTCGCCGGTGCGCAGACGATCGCGAGTCGCCAGGTTCTGCCCCACGGCGGCGCGACCCCAGGTGCCACTCCCGGGAGCCATCTCCACCGCATTCTCAACACTTAGGATCTCCGCCCGCTCGGCGTTATCCGGCACCTGTGCCTGCGCCGAGGTATGTGCCAGCACGAAGAAACGCGCGAGCACGCTCAGCCCAATAAGGGTAAATGCTCCGGGGGGGCGCATTGCGCCAATCATCCTGCAACTTTCGAAGTCTTTCGCCAATGCATTATTGCAGGGCATAAACCTCGACTAACGCCACGCCGGTGGCGTTGCTCTCGACCACATTTCCCAAAAGCTGGGGGTCGAAAACCGCACGTCGGCCGCGACCTACGTGACCAGCGCGTGAACAGCGGCGCGATCGACGGCTGAGGGTTTTCGGTCGGTCGGGTTATGGCAAACCGTAGACCTCGACCAAGGCCACGCCAGTGCTGCCATCTTTGCCGCGGACGATGGCGGTGTAGCTACCCGGAAGGAGAGTGGCCACAATGGCAGACTCGCGCGGGTCGGCCGGAGGGATGGTGGTGGCGATGATCTGTTGGCGTTGGTCGCTTTCCCAATTGTCGTTCGACGCGACAAGAGTGCCGGCGCCGTCGCGCACTTCCAAGGTAGTGTCCTGAAGGGCGCCGGGGACGCCGCGCGCGCTGAGGTCCGGCCCGATGGCGCGGACGATGACGCGGGTGGTGGCGCCGGTAATGATGAAGCCGCCGATCATGACGTCGTCGCCGGCGCGCACGAAGCCGCGGGTGCTGATGTTAGCCAGGTTGGCGCTGCTCGTAACTTCAAGACTGGCGGTGCCGAGATCGAAGACTTCGACGAGGCCGATGCCGGTGGCGCCGTTTTTGCCTCGGACGATGGCGGTGTAGCCGCCCGGGTTTAAGACGGCGACGATGGCGGACTCCCGGTTGTTGGTGGGAGCGACGGTGGAATCGAGGATGTCCTGCTCTTGCGCGGCGCGCCAGTCGTCGTTGTTGAGGGAGACGCCGTTCCCGACCAGTTCGAGAACGGGATCGGGGAGAGTGCCCGGGAGGGGTGCGCCGTTTACGCTGAGCGAGGGAGCGATGGCGCGGACGATGACTTTTTTCGGCGCGTTGCCGGTGATGATGAAGCCGCCGATGAGGGCATTCGGGTCGAGACCGACGGAGAGGCGGGTGGAGATGTTAGCGACGCCGGAAGGGCGGAGAAAGAAGGTGAGGGGGATGGTGGTGGTGCCGACGGAATTGGTGGCGAAAAGCTGCACGTTGCTGATGACCCCGCCGGTGAGCCTGGGCGCGGGCGATTCAGCACGGTCGGCCGCGTTTGGGCCGGTGAAGATGCCAGTGATGATCCCGGTAAGAGGATCGAAGCTTAGACCGGACGGGAGTGTGCCTTCGAGTCGGAAAGTGGTGAGGTCTCCGGGCCGGGTCACGGCCGGAGCGAGGATGGTGTAGAGGAAGGGCTGGCCTGCGGTGAGGCTGGCGCTGTTTGGACTGATGATGACGGGAAGGGCAGGATCGGAGCTGAAGCTTAATTGCAGGGTGCCGGTGGTGGTGGCCGCGCCATCAGTCACGGTGAGGCCGACGGCGAAACTCCCATCCTGGGAAGGGTTCCCGGAGATGAGACCGGTGACTGGGTCGACGCTTAAGCCCGGTGGCAAATTGGTCGCGCTCAAGCGGGCCGCAGAGGTGCCGCCGGTGATGAAAACCTGGAAGGTGAAGCGGCGCCCGGTGCGGCCGGTGGCGCTGGTGCTGCTGACGATGACAGGCCCGGCGGGGGCGGGTTGGACCACGAGATTAAGCGTGGCGATGGTGGTGCCGATGGCATTTGGGGCAGTGAGTTGCACCTGGTATGAGCCGGGAGCGCTTGGATTCCCGATGATCGCCTGGCGAGAAGGATCGAAGACGAGCCCGACAGGGAGATTACTCACGGCCAGGGAGGCAGCTCCTGTGGCGTTGAATTGATAAACAAAAGGCTGGGCGGAAACTCCGGACGCGATCAAGGGACTGGTGATGACTGGCGGAGGTTCGCCGTAGATAGCCTGCCCGCCAGCGATGTCGTCTGGCGCCAATAATTCCAGATCGCTGATGAACGCGTTCATGATCGCATCCCCAGGCACATGCTCGAGGCCGAGGGAATGGCCGAGCTCATGCAAGAAAACACGACGGATATCAGGGAGAGCAGAATTATTGGGGGCGACGCGGAGCAGACCGCGATAGGAATCGAAGAATTGCGCTCGGTTATAAATAATATCTGCTTCCTGTAAGACGGTACCCTGGCGACGGGTGATCGTGACCGCCAGACTCTCGGCGCCGAAGCCTTGTCCGAAGACATCGGGCGCGAAGACGACGGAGTTCACGCCATCGCCGGAGGACGCGGGAGCGGCTGGTCCGGGCCGGGAGATGAATTGCAGACGGAGCATGCGCTGATTCCAAAAGCTGAATCCGGGGGCGATAGCGTCATTCCACGAGGTATTGCGGTCGATAAGAGGATGATCGAGATCGCCGAGACCGAGCTGCATGATGACTTGAGAGCCCGCCGGCCAACTAGCCCCGGAGAGGGTGAAGGCTTCTGCGGAAGGACGCGAGCAGGCGAGAGCTATAGAAATAACGGCGCTGGGGAGACCGAGTTTAAGGAACAAAGATGAAGATACGTAAGGCATTTGCTTCTCCGGGTAGGGAAAGTGGAGGAACGCTGTCCTTAGGAATACGGAACCGCCCGGGGGAAGTTTTTATGGGAGGACGAAGACCTCGACCAGCCCCACTCCGGTGGCGCCGTTCTTTCCGCGGACGATGGCGGTGTAGCCACCTGGAGGCAGGCTGGCGACGACGGCAGACTCCCGCGGGTCAGCTGGCGGGACGGTGGTGTCGATGATCTGCTGACGTTGGGTGCTCTCCCAGTCATCGTTGGAGGCGACGAGACTGCCGGCGCCGTTGCGCAATTCCAGGGTGGTATCCGACATCGCGCCGGGGACGCCGCGATTAGTGAGATCCGGCCCGATGGCGCGCGCGATGACATTCGTGGTGGCCCCAGTAATGATGAAGCCGCCGATCATGACGTCGTCGCCTTGTTGGACAAAGCCGCGGGTGCTGATGTTGGCCAGCTTCGCATTACTGGACTCTTCCAGGCTGGCGGTGCCGAGATCGTAAACTTCCACGAGCGCGATGCCGCGAGCGCCGTCCTTCCCGCGGACGATGGCGGTGTAGCCGCCCGGATTAAGCGTGGCCACGAGAGCGGATTCGCGGTCGTTGGTTGGCGGCACGGTGGAGGCGATGATTTCCTCTTCCTGGGTCGCGCGCCAATCGTCGTTCACCACCGAAAGTCCTGGTCCGGCCAATTCGAGGGTGGGGTCTGGCAGGGTGCCTGCGACTGGGACGCCACCGACACTGAGAGAAGGCGCGATGGCGCGGAGGATAACTCTTTTCGGCGCGTTCCCGGTGACAATGAAGCCGCCGATGAGGACGCTCGGATCTGCGCCGACGGCGAGGCGGGTGGAGAGATTGGCGACACCGGTGGGCTGGAGGAAGAGGATGAGTGGGATGGTGGTGGTCCCGCTCGAATTGGTGGCGAAGAGCTGGACGTTGCTGATGACTCCGCCGGAGAGGCGCGGTCCGTTGGTTTTCGCATCCTCGGAGGGCCTGGCGCTGGCCAGGGTGCCGCTGATGACGCCGGTGGCGGGATTGAAACCCAGACCGGGAGGGAGTGTCCCAATGAGGCGGAAGACGGTTGGGTCGTTAGGGCCGGTCTGGGCGGGCGCGACGATGGTGTAGGAGAAGGGCTGCCCGGCGGCGAGACTGGCGTTGTTCGGGCTGATGATGATCGGAAGGGCGGGATCGGAGCTGAAGGTTAACTGAATCGTGGCGCTGGCGGAGTTGGGTCCATCGGTAATGACGACGTTGACCGCGGTGCTGCCATCGGCGGTCGCCGTGCCGGAGATCAAACCAGTTACCGCATCAAAGCTGAGTCCTTGCGGGAGACCGGTCACGTTCAGCCGGGCGGTCGAGGTAGCGCCGCTGCTATAGACCTGAAAAGTAAACGGGATCCCGGTGCGACCAGTCGCGCTCGTGCCGCTGCGCACGACTGGCGCGGAGGGATCAGCCGCCCGGACGGTCAGGGTGAGGATTTCGTTGGTCGTGCCGCTGCTGTTGCTCGCGCTCAAGCCGATCTGAAAGGTGCCGGCAAAAGCTGGATTGCCGGTGATGGCGCGCAGGGTGGAATCGAAGGTAAGACCTTGGGGAAGATTACTAACCGAAACGGATGTGGCAGCGGGCGCCTGAAATTGGTAAGTAAAGTTCTGGCCTACCACTCCGCTGGCGGTGAGGGGACTGGAGATGGGTGGTCCGGACTGGACGGCGCCGTTTCGGACCTGGAAGAAGCTTCGGCCCCGAGTCGCGGTCCCGATACTGGTGGAGGCCAGAGCATTGGGCCCGCCATTAAGAAAAGCGCCGTTAATGGCAGAGCCGGGAATCTCGAAGCTTTGGCTGGAGCCGTTGGAATAGCCCGCGCGGGCGGAGTCACCGCCCAAGCCGTTGGTCCCTCCGCTGGCATCGCCAGTTTCCCATTGGATCGACGAATAATTGAACTCGAAATCGAAATTTCCGGAGCCGGTGTCCGAGCGTTCGATCAGGACCAACTGGAAGGTGTTTAGCTTATCGGCGGCACTGCCGAAGTAGCCCACGCCCGCGCCGGAGCTGAACCAATTAACCCCAAACGCTGCCCGGCCGCCCACAGTATCGGCGCCATATTCGACGACGCCGCTGGCTGTGTTGCGGGTATCTACGTCGGCGAAGAATGGGGCAATAATCGCCGTGTTGGTGTCCTGAATAGGGAAGGGGGTGAAGGTGGAGAGCGCGTCGGAGAAGGTCACGTTTCCGTTGTTGTTCACGAAGAGAGTACTCTGGACCAAGCCAAAGAAATTAAGGGTGAACCCGATCGGCACCTCGCCGGTGGAGCTGTCATCGTTCCGCGGCAAACTATTGGCGGTGAAGCCAGGATTGGTGCGAATGGCTTGGGCGTCCGCTGAAGGAAGGAAGCCCAAGGTAAGACCGACGGCGAGGGCGCTGGCAGTGAGAAAGCGAAGGGGGGTGGGGGGGAACATGGGTGGGGGGAGTTGTGGGGGCGGCGTGACCGCCGTGGGTCAGCCGCTCGCAGGAGCGCGCGCAAGGGGCGCGAGGAAAGGGTGTCGGCCAGGATGTGATGAGGTCTTCATCATGAGGGCTTCACGGCTTTGCGAATTTTCTGCGCGGGAGCGCGAATGATGGAGAGAAAGCGCTGGGAACGACGTTTAAATTCCCGCACCTCGGGCCTGCTCCTCCGGCTGGTGACCGCTCCTCTGGGAAGGACGGCTGTGAGCGACTCCAGCAAACGCGCGAGATTAGCTTTCATTAGCGAGGGAGGACGAGGGGAAGGAACTTCGTCGCCCGGGGCTGAAAAATACTACGGGAACAGGATCAGCAGGTTCAAGCTATTTCGGGGCAGGCCGCCACCGCGCGGAGGGGCGGACGGGTGTCGGCGCGGTGCTGCAAAAGTCCTCGGAATTTAACGAAGATAGAAGACTTCCACGAGAGCTACGCCGGTGGTTCCGTTTTTCCCGCGAACGATGGCGGTGTAGCCGCCGGGCGCGAGGCGAGCCACGATGGCCGACTCCCGGTTGTCATTTGGCGGGACCGTGGTGTTGATGATTTCCTGCTCTTGCGTGCTCCGCCAATCGTCGTTGGAGCCGACCATGCCGTTGGCATCGAAGAGTTCCATGGTGGTATCCTGGACGGCGCCCGCCACGCCTCGAGCGGTCAGATCAGGGCCGATCGCGCGAACGATGACATCAGTCGGCGCGCCGACGATAATGAAGCCGCCGATCATGACGTCGTCGCCGGTAAGAACGGAACCGCGAGTGCTGATGTTAACAAGCCCGGCGCTGGACCCCGCGGCGGCGCCGGGGTTACCGAGATCGTAGACCTCCACCAAGCCGATGCCAGTCTGGTTATCCTTCCCGCGCATGACTGCGGTGTAAGCGCCGGGAGTCAGGTTGGCGACGATGGCGGACTCGCGGTCGTCGAGAGGCGGGATGGTGCTCTCGATGATTTCCTGTTCCTGGGTGGCGCGCCAATCGTCGTTCGTAGAGAGGACGCCGTTGGTATTACGCAATTCCAAGACCGGATCCAGGAGACGGCCGGGAACGGGCGCTCCGTTCGCAGTTAACGAGGACGCGATGGCGCGGATGATGACTTTCTTGGGCGTGTTTCCGCTAATGATGAAGCCGCCGATGAGGACATCGTCGCCGCGGCCGACAGAGACGCGGGTGGAGATATTCCCGATGCCAGCGGGGGTGATGGTGAGAGTAAGGATGGCGGTGCCGGTGCCAGTGGCGTTGGTGGCGCTGAGGGTGACATTGTATGTGCCAGCGGCAGAGGGCGTGCCGCTAATAAGACCGGTGGTCTGGTTGATGGAAAGACCAGCCGGCAAGCCGGTGGCCGCGAAGCTGGTGGCCTCCGGATTGGCGGTGACTTGGTAGCTGAAAGGTTGACCTTGCACAGCGGAAGCGGTGAGCAGACTGGAGATCACTGGCGTGGTGCTAACCAGCCGGATGAAGGAAGGCGTAGAAGATTCACCCAAAAGACGGTAAGGCCCGCTGAGGAGGATGGAGCCGTCTGCTTGACGGGCGAGCGCCGTCTCCGCGGAGGCAAACTTATCGCGCACCACGGGCGGGCTGAACGAAGTGACGACCGAGCCGTCTGCGTTGAGAAGTGCGATCCCGGGCGCAGGGGTGCCATTGAAAGCCTCGAAAGTGCCAGTGACCAGAAGTGTGCCATCCGATGACCGCAGCACATGTTCGACGCTCGGGAAAAAGTTGTCGGTTTCTGTGGTATTGGTCCACTGCGCGCCGCCGCCAATATGAAAGGTGGTATCCACCTCTCCATTTGGCATTAACCGCACCAGGCCGCGCGCTGCGACCCCAGCGAAGCTTTTAAAAGGGCCAGCCAACACGATTCGACCATCGGGCTGGATCTGGGCGTCGAGGAGGAGGGAGTCTGTCCGGGTTGTTTCCACCTGAATCGATGATTGGGTTAGCGGATCGGAGATCAGTTCGTAGGTGACGGTCGCGTCTGGATGAGGGATGGCGATCTCGCTAAAGCTCGGGTCGATCGAACCATCCGCGTTCAACCGCACCAGATAGGAGTTGCCCGCGGAGCCGTCATAGAAATTCGTCAGATACTCAAGCAACATCTTCCCATCGGGCTGGACGGCCAGAACTCGGTTTCCGGCGGCGGCCGCATACAGGGTATTGGTTCCTGCCTCGCGCATGACCTGCCTGTCCCGAATCGATTGCGGAAAGTGGAAGCTGCCATCGGGTTGTCCGTCGGCCCGGAGACGGGTGAGCGACGCAGTTGCGATCGAAATCAGATCGGTCCCAGCGGAAAGTAAAATTTTCCCATCTGGCAGTGCTTTCGCTTTTTGAAAGAAGGCTGATCCAGGTGCGAATACGGACGAGGACACCTCCATTCCGCTGGCGGAAACTTTGCCGTATTTTTGGGTAAAATTATCGTCAGATCCGAAAACGAAAGAACCGCCGTCGTTCAGCGACTCGAATCCAAAAACGCGAAACGTCTCGCTGAGGAACTCGCTTGGGCTGGCGGGAGTGAGACGGAAAGCGGAGTCGAGCGACCCATCGGGGAGAAGGCGGCCCAAGTCGTATGGCATCCGCGGGTGGATTTCGTTTTGTTGGTGACCAAAAGCGATCAGCGTGGACCCATCGCTCCGACGGGAAAACAGTGTGGGCGAGACATGGTTGCCCGTTCTGTGGCTGGTGGTAAGCGACGGATCAACCGTCCCATCGGGATTCAACCGCGTCGCCCCGAAACTCCCCTCGGGGGGCAACGTCGATCCGATGATGTCGGTAAAAGAGCCGCCCATCAAGATGTCGCCATCCGAAAAGAGATCGACCGTGTAAGCGGAGCCAACGGTGGCTCGAATCCGGTTTTCGAGGGTAGGCCGACTGAAAGACGAATCGACCGGGCCATCGGTTTGGAAACGATAAACGGTCCGATCCAGCGCGACCAGGATCTTGCCATCAGCCTGCAGCTTGCAATCGCGCGCCGCGAATAGACCCGAAATGATGGTGGTGGCGAAGGCGGGGTCGCGGCTCCCATCGGCGTTCAGACGTACTAGTGGAAAGTGATTTGAACCCGAGCTCGAGTTCAGTCGCATCCGGCCGCAAAGCAGGATTTTTCCATCACCCAGCACGATGATTCCACGGATGCCAAACGATCCGTTGGATCGAACGAACCCAGAGGCGGCGAAGCTGGAATCGAGCGTTCCGTCGGGATTCAAGCGGGCAATGCCGGGCGGGAAAGTTCCGTTGATAAATGTGAAGGCTCCGCCGACAAGAATTTTTCCGTCGGGCTGGACGGCTGCTGAGTAGAGAAACCCATCCGAGATATTTATGGCGGCGAAGCCAGGATCGACGGTGCCATCGGAGAGGAGGCGGACAAGACCGGAGCGATCCTCCCCGGCGACTTTATTGAAAAGCCCGGCCACCAATATTTTGCCGTCCGCTTGCAGACGAATTTGAAAGATAATCGAATCTGTTCCCACCACTGTCGGCCCAAAGCTGGGGTCGATCGAACCGTCGCTATTTAGGCGAAGGACCTCAGAGGTCTGCTCTTTGTTATAAAGGGTTTTTTGTGCGGCGACGTAGAGTTTTCCGTCCGGAGCCGCCACAGCAGCGCTCACGCTCTGGTAATCTGGGCTGAAATTGAAAGACGTGTCCAGCGTGCCGTTCGGGAGGTAGCGCGTAAGCGCGCTCGCACGCCGATCAGTCAAAGTGTCGACCAGGTAATACAGGAGATACTTCTCGTCTGGGAGCAGAAGCGCTCGCACCGGCGGGTTCGACGCGGTGAACGCAGGCGGACGAAAGTTCTGATCGGGCGCAAAAGCGGCTTGAGCGCTGGCGGCGGTGAGGAAAAGGGCGGCAAAGCAGAGGAGGCGATGTAAGGCGGTGGGGAGGATCATAAAAAATAAGAATCTCGGCAGATTATTTGACGGGTCCTGCATAAATACGGAATAACTCCGCCGGAGTCCCGCGAATTATTGCGCGCCTCTAGTTTGTGCGGCAAGAGTTAGTGAATGCCTGGTCCTACCTCCGTCACGCTCCCTGTCGATCCACTTTGGTATAAGGACGCGGTCATTTACGAGCTGCACGTGAAGACGTTTCACGACAGCAATGGGGACGGAATCGGCGATTTCCAGGGCTTGATCGAGAAGCTGGATTATCTGCAGGAGCTGGGCGTGACCGCGATCTGGATCCTGCCGTTTTATCCGTCGCCGCTGCGCGATGATGGCTACGACATCGCGGATTATTACGACGTCAATCCGAACTACGGCACGCTCCTCGACTTCAAGGCGTTTCTGGCGGCGGCGCACGCGCGTGGGTTGCGGGTGATCACGGAGTTGGTCATCAACCATTCCTCCGATCAGAATCCGTGGTTTCAAAAATCGCGCCGCGCGGCGCCGGGTTCGCCCGAGCGGGAGATGTATGTCTGGAGTGATACGCCGAACAAATACGAAGGCGCGCGCATCATTTTCAAAGATTTCGAAGCCTCGAACTGGTCGTGGGATCCGGTGGCGAAAGCTTACTACTGGCACCGCTTTTACTCGCACCAGCCGGATCTGAATTTTGACAATCCCGCCGTGCACGAGGCGGTGGCGAAGGTGCTCGATTTTTGGCTCGAGATGGGCGTGGATGGTCTCCGGCTCGATGCCGTCCCGTATCTCTACGAACGCGAAGGGACAAGCTGCGAGAACTTAGCCGAGACGCACGAGTATCTGGTGAAACTCCGCGCGCACGTGGACGCGAAATTCGAAGGCCGCATGCTGCTGGCGGAAGCGAATCAGTGGCCCGAGGACGCGGTCGCCTATTTCGGGAAGGGCGATGAGTCGCACATGAACTTCCACTTCCCGCTCATGCCGCGGATGTTCATGGCGCTGCAGATGGAGGATCGCTTTCCGATCATCGACATCATGGAGCAGACGCCCGCGATTCCGGAGAATTGCCAGTGGGCCATGTTCCTGCGGAATCACGATGAGCTCACGCTCGAGATGGTGACGGATGAGGAGCGCGATTACATGTGGCGCGTCTACGCCACGGACAAGACCGCGCGAATCAATCTCGGGATCCGCCGCCGCCTCGCGCCCCTCCTCGCCAACAGCCGGCGCAAGGTCGAGCTGCTCAATATTCTCCTCTTCTCCATGCCCGGCACGCCGGTGCTCTACTACGGCGACGAGATCGGGATGGGCGATAACTTCTATCTGGGCGATCGCAATGGTTGCCGCACGCCGATGCAGTGGAGCCCGGATCGGAACGCCGGTTTCTCGAAGGCCAATCCGCAGCAGCTTTACCTCCCGGTCACGATCGATCCTGAATACAACTACGAGGCGATCAACGTCGAGAATCAGCAGAAGAATCTCTCGTCGCTCCTCTGGTGGATGCGGCGGGTGATCGCGATGCGGAAGAACTTCCGCGCCTTCTCGCGCGGGACTCTGCAATTCCTCCATCCGGAGAACTCGAAGGTGCTCGCGTTCCTGCGGGAGTTTGAAGGCGAGACCATTTTGGTGGTGACAAATCTTTCGCGTTACTCGCAAGCGGTGGAGCTGGATCTGGCGCGTTTCGCGGGCTGCTCGCTGATGGAGGTGTTCAGCCAGAATCGCTTTCCGGCGATCAAGGAAACGCCGTATCCGATCACGATGGGGCCGCACTCGCACTTCTGGTTTGCGCTTCGTCCGCAGGCGGAGGCGAGCCGGGAATTGCAGGATCGGGTGGTGCCGCTGGTGAACGCTGCGCCTGTGCTGGAGACGCTGTTGCAGGACGGTGGGCGCGCCCGTTTCGAGCGCGAGATTTTACCCGATTTCATCCGGCGTTGCCGCTGGTTTGGCGGGAAGGCGCGGACGGTGCGCGAGATGCGAGTGCGTGAGCAGGTGGCGATGGGAGATTGCGGAGCGTCGTTTTGGTTTGTGGAAGTGCTCTATCTCGATGGCAACCCGGAGACGTATGCGTTCCCGGTTCAGATCGCGACTGGCGAAGCGGCACGGGCCCTGGCCCAGGCTGCGCCGCACGCGGTCATCGCGCGTTTCGAAGGCGGCGAGGAAGCCATCCTGCACGACGCGATCTGGGATCTCGGATTTCGCGAAGCGCTTTTCCGTTCGATCATGGAGCGCACCAGTTACCAGAGCAAAGCGGGCACCTTGCTCGGCGTGCCGGGCTCGGCGCTCGCGGGCGAGACCTCCATCCCGGCGTCGCAAGTTCTCACGGCGGAGCAGAGCAATTCCTCCATGCTCTTCGAGAACAAATTCTTCCTGAAGCTCTATCGCAAGCTGGAGGACGGCGTGAATCCCGACGTGGAGGTGACGAGTTTCCTGACCGAGAAACAGAAGTTCCCGCATGTGCCAGCGTTTGCCGGCGCGATCGAATATCGCCGACCGTCCAGCGAGCCGACGGTGGTGTGTTTGCTGCAAGCTGCGGCCGTAAACGAAGGGGATGCCTGGGCGCTGACGCTGGATGCGGTCGGGCGCTACTACGAGCGCGTCCTGGCGCGGAAGGTCGATCTGCAGGACGCGACCGTGTCGAAGGCGGCGCTGCTGGATGATCTTATTGGCGGCGTCTACACGGAGAAGGCCAAGCTGCTTGGTCAGCGCACGGGTGAGTTACACCTCGCGCTGGCGGCCGATACCGAAGAGCGCGCTTTCGCACCGGAACCGTTCAACGCCCTCGCGCAGCGTTCGGTGTTCCAATCCATGCGCGGATCGCTGCGGCGCGCTTTCGATTTGTTGGAGAAAAAGATTCCGCAATTGCCGGAAGCGTATCGCGCGGAAGCGCAAGAGGTGCTCGCGGCCGAGGAGCGGATCCTCGCGCTCGAGCAGCGCATTCTGGAACAGCGCTCGCCGGCGACGAAGATTCGCATTCACGGCGATTACCATCTCGGGCAGGCGCTTTATACCGGGAAGGATTTTGTCATTCTCGATTTCGAGGGCGAACCGGCGCGCGCATTGAGTGAGCGGAAGCTGAAGCGTTCCGCCTTGCGCGATGTGGCGGGGATGATGCGCTCCTTCCAATACGCGGCCTACAGCGCGCTTTGGCAGCCAGCGATGCGTCCGGAGGATATCCCGTTTCTCGAGCGCTGGGCCGATACCTGGTATCGCGAGATGAGCAGCGTGTTCCTGCAGAGTTATCTCGAGGCCACCGTCGGCGCGTCCTTCATTCCGCCGAACGACAGCGAATTCCAAATCCTGCTCGCCGCTTACCTGCTCGATAAGGCCGTTTACGAAGTCGGCTACGAGTTGAACAATCGGCCCGATTGGGTCGTGATCCCGATTCGTGGGATCAAGCATATCCTGCAGAAGGTTTAACCACGTCTAAAGAACTCAAGCGCACTCTCGATGACGGCGAGATCCCTCGGCCGTCTTCGCGGCTCGGGATGACCTTAGGCAGGGCGCTCATCGATGGGAGCGAACAGGTCGGAGTGCGCGTCATCCCGAGCTGGTCGAGGGATCTCTCCGATGGAAGGAGCGTCCTGCAGAATCCCACGCGGGTGCCATGCCCAAGCGCCTCCGCAGTTCTCGCCATCTATTCGGCTAAAAGATTTACTTTCAGCATCCTGAAAATTGAGAGACGCTCCTCCGCAACCCACTCCGCTCATGAACCAACACCTCGACCTCATCGATCAACAAATCGCCGCCAAACATCTTCTCACCCATCCGTTCTACCTCGCCTGGACGCGCGGTGAATTGAGCAAGGAAGCGCTGACCGATTACGCGCAGCAGTATTATCATCACGTCGCGGCCTTCCCGACCTATCTCTCCGCCGTGCATGCGGGTTGCGACGATCAACCGACTCGCCGTCAGGTCCTCGACAATCTGATCGACGAAGAAGCGGGCGACCCGAATCATCCGGAGCTTTGGCTACAATTCGCCGAGCGTCTCGGCACTTCCCGCGAGCAAGTGCGCGCGACCGAGAAACAGCCGGAGACAGCAGCCTTGATCGATACTTTTCGCTCGGTCTGTGGCGAACAGCCGACCGCCGAAGGCCTGGCGGCGCTTTACGCTTACGAGAGTCAAATCCCGGCGGTCTCGGAATCGAAGATCGATGGATTGAAGAAGCATTACGGCTTCGATGAACCGAAGGGCTACGAGTACTTCAGCGTCCACGTGGAAGCCGATCGTGAACACGCTGCCGCTGAGCGCGAAATGCTCGAGGCACATGTCACCGATGAAAACGCGCCCTCCGTGCAAGCCTCCGTCGATCGCGTCCTGAACGCGCTCTGGAATTTGCTCACCGGCGTGTGCCAGCGGCACGCCATCGCCTGCTAGCAGCGGCCGGCAGAACGACTGGGGAGGCGGACGCTTTCAGCGTGCGCCTCCCGGTTGGTGCAGCGCGGGTTCGTAGTCTCTGCCTTTCCAGTGCGCAGGGCGATTGCGCAGGTAGCGCCACAGTCCCGTCCATTGGATCCCGACCAAGGCGAGCACGCCCAGCGGGTGGAGGAGGACGCTCACGAGTGGTTGAGAAAATGTCCGCGCGGCCAACGCACGCGGCAAAATGGCGAGAATGGCAGCACCGAATGCCAGAGCGAGCTGGAGCGAGGTAAGCCACGCTCCCAAGGCCAGCAGAACAAACGGCAGCACCTGGCCGCCCAGTAGGATCAACGTCGCCGGACCGATCCGCGCAGGCGCGCCCAAACCCTCGTGCGTATTTTTGGAAAATCCGCGCCAGGTATCGCGATCGTTCCGATACATCCGGCAGGTCGCGAGTGGGGTAGCATCAAAAAGATCGGTCTTAAAACCGCCCAACCGGAAGACCCGGGCCAGGGCGAGGCCATCGTGGATGCGGCCGCGGATGGCGTGATGCCCGTCGACCGCTCGATAGGCGGCAGCGTCCGCGATCGCGAGCTGGCCGACACCGGTCGCGTAAGCTGGATGGCTCGAGCGGCGCATCCGCCCGAGCGGGAGAAAGCCGAGCAGAACAAAGTGAATCAAAGGAATGAGGAGCTTCTCGGAAAAGGTGCCGAGTAATTGGCGTGGCACGCCGCTGGCGAGCTGCGCATCGCTTTCGCGCAACCAGGCGGCCAAGGTGGCAGCCGTGTCGGGATTGAGCCGGACATCGGCATCCATGAAGAGCAACAGCGGACGCGTGGCGGCTTCGGCCAGTTGCGCGCTGGCCCAATTTTTCCCGCACCAGCCTGCGGGAAGCGGCGCTCCCGCCAGCAAGCGCAGGCGGGGTTCGCTCCGCGCCAGAGTTTGCACAATCTCCCGCGTGCGGTCGGTGGAGTGATCGTCGAGCACCAGCACCTCGGCTTCCGCATTGGCCAGCGCCGTCTGCACCGCATCAGCGATATTGATCTCTTCGTCGCGCGCCGGAATCAGAATTGAAACCTCGGGCGCCCGCTCACCGCGCGGAACCGGGGGAGCGAAACGGCGCAGGTTGCCGAGAAACAACAGTGCAGGCCAGGCCGAGAGAGCGAGCGCGAGGAAAACCAGCGTGGTCACAAGTCGGAATGGGCCGGATCGAAACGCTCGCCCCGCCAGCGCGCTTTCAAGTGGCGCCAGCCGTCGTAGAGCCGGGTAACACCGCCGCGTCCGCTGAGCAGCACACGCCACTCTTCCGGCGCGCGCCGGGCCGAGGCGGCCGCGAGATGGTCCTGCACGCTGGTTAATCCCGATTCAAACAAGCGAGTGGATTCTGCGGTGCTCATCACTTGATGCGAATCGAAGATAATCTGATCGCCGAATCCAACCAAAATTTCCGGGAGCCGTTCTTCCCAGTGAACATATTGCAGCGCCAGCGGCACGAACGCGATCCGCGGCGCCACCTTGGTGAGATGACTCAAACCATGCTCGAGCTGCACCGGCCGCGCGTGGTAATCCGTGAAGCGTCCCTGCGGGGTGATCCAGATCGCGTTACCGGGGGAAGAGAGAATAGCGCCGGCGGTGCGAAGGAAATTCCGGCCGCCGCCAGTCGAGTTCCGGTCCACTCCGAAAAATCCAAGACGGCTCAGGAATTGATAGCGGCGTAGAGCATTGGCCTCGATCGGTCCATAAGCCTGGCGCTTGGGAAAAAAGCGTCGCGCCAGGTGCAGGCAAAGCAATGGATCCCACCAGGAAGAATGGTTGAGATAGACGACGAGCGGGAGGGAGTCGTTCGTCCTGGGCGCGCTATTCTCGAGGAGGCGGACGCTGTGGAAATGGCGGCGGATGTACGAATTCGAATAGCGTCCAAACAAACCCAGCAGCCCACGCGAGATCGCCGGTGGCGTCAGCGTCTCGGAGTGAACCGAAGCGGCCTGCGCCTTCGTCCGACCGATGGTGTCGCGGCTCATGCGTGCACCGCGGCCTGGGTCTCGATCGCGCCGCGCCGCGCGTGCGCGCCGGCATCGGCATCGAGCGCATCCGCGGCGATCCAACCGGACATTAAGACCATGGGCATGCCCGGGCCGGGATGGGCCGCGCCGCCGCTTAAATACAAACCCTTCAAGTCCGGGCTGCGGTTGTTAGGCTTGAACGCTCCGGTCCAGAGACCGTGGCTGGCCAACCCGTAGATCGCGCCGTTGAGCACGCGGTAGCGTTCGTGGATATCCTGCGGCGTGAGCGCGCTTTCCGTGACCAAATCTTCCTCGAGTGCCAAGCCGGCCGTGCGTTGCAATTTATCGAGAATAATCTTGCGATAGCCGGGCAGCATTTCCTGCCAATTATGATGCGGCCGCAGGTAGGGAGTGTGGACGAGCACGTAAAGCGCCTCGCCACCTTCCGGCGCCACACTCGGGTCGCTGATCGCCGGGGCGCAGACGTAGCAGGTCGGATCGGGCGCGGGTTCGCCTTTTCGATAGATGTAATCGAACTCCTCATGGGGATCGGCCGAGAAGACGAAGTTGTGATGGAGCAATTGCGGCTGGCGACGGCGCAAACCCAGATAGAGCACGACGCCGGAGCAAGCGGCCTCGTAACGGCGGCGACGATCAAATTTTTTCACTCCACCGAGAAGCTCACGATGGGTGCGAACAGCGTCGGAATTTGAGACCACTGCATCAAGCTTGATCCCCTCGCCATTGCTTAACTCCACACCGGTCACGCGACCTGTCGTGGTGGTGATGCGGGTGACATCCGTCGAGCAACGCACCTCAACTCCGAGTTTTTCTGCGAGGGCAGCGAGCGCGGCGGGGATGGCGGCTGTCCCGCCGCGCGGATACCAGATGCCTTCCTGCGTTTGCATGTGCGCGATCCCGCAGAGCACCGCGGGTGAGGCGTCAGGTGCAGAGCCGACGTATTGCGTGAAGTGATCCACCATCTGCGCGACGCGTTTATCGGGAACAAACGCGCGCACCGTGCTGGCCACACTGCGACCCATGCGCATGGCCATGACGTCGCCGAGCGTGCCGGCGCGGGTCATATTGCCGGCATCGAACATGTCGAGCAGGCCGCCGATGGCGCGCCAGAAAAACCAGTTCTCCGAGATGCGATGGAGACGCTGTGAGCGTTCGATAAACTTCTCATAACCGACCGCGCAATCCTCGCCCGCGTAGGCCACCAGGCGCGCGCGCATTTTCGGCACATCGGAGACGAGGTCGAGGGTGGTGCCATCGTCGAAGAAGGAGCGCCACTGCGGATCGAGCGGGATCAAATCCAGCGCCTCTTCCACGCGTTGGCCAGCTTCCGCGAAGATGCGCTTCAACACGGAAGGCACGGTCAGGATGGTGGGTCCCATATCAAATCGGAACCCGTCCTGCTCCAGCACCGCCGCCTTCCCGCCGAGCCACTCGTTCTTCTCGAAAAGGACCACGGAATGTCCACGGGCCGCCAGCGTGCAAGCTGCGGCCAGTCCACCTAATCCACCACCGATGACGCCGACTCGTTTCATGATTCTTTCTCGTTAGACTTTTTCTCGTGCGGGGACTTCGCTGACGGGCGCTCTCGGGCCAGACCAATGGCGGTGCGCAGAGCGCGGAGGCGATTCCAAAAACCTTTCCCGTGGAGCGATTGAATGAAGGCGGCGAACAAATCCGCATCGCCAGCCTGCGAAGGATTGAGATGCGGCAAAGTTCGCGCGCGCCGGGTGGCGACGGCTTGGGGATAGGTCATTTCCAATAACCCTTCCTCCCCGCGGGTCACTCCGTAGCCGCTGGCCCGCGTCCCGCCAAAAGGGAAGCGAGGGTCAGCCGTGGGCACGATGAGATCATTGATCGTGACGAAGCCGGTGGTGAAGCGGCGGGCGAGGGAGTAGGCCGCGGCTTCGTCGCGAGAAAAGATGGAAGCGCCCAGGCCGTGTTCATTCTCCGCAGCCAACTTCAGCGCCTCTGCGTCGTCGCGCACCGCGATGAGCGCGTCCGGGTTCACGCCAAGCTCGCGCAAGTGCTTCGCCAGCGCCGGCGCGAGGGCATGATGAACGAGCAAAGTGTGGGGCGCCATGCAGGTATCGCCGGCATTCAAGGTGCGGCCGAAAGCAATCGCGCGCGCTGCTCGCTCCACCTCGGCATCCGCGCGCACGTAAACGACATCCTGGCCGGATAGTTCCATCGCGCTTGGCGTATTGGTTTGAGCTAACTCGGAAAGGAAGTCGCGCCCGTTCTCCGACGAGCCGGTAAAGATCGCTTTATCGATCCCGAGCTCGACCGCTTGCCAGGCCGCGTCGCGCGTTTCTGGCAGGATCTGGATCAGCTCTTTCGGAAAGCCGTCGATTTGCCAGACCAGTTCGACGAAAGCGGAAATGACCGCAGTGCATCGCTCGGCCGGTTTGATTAAAACCGCATTCCCGGCGGCGAGCGCGTGCAGGGCCTGCACGGCGGGTAAGAAGAGTGGGTAATTGCCGGGCCCGACGATGAGGACGACGCCGAATGGCTTGCGCTCCACCGTAAAAGTGTGGCCGCGCAACCAGAGCGGCCGTCCGCTGCGGCCATGCCTTTTCGTGCGCAGAATGCGCGGTGCATGCGCGCCGAGAAATCGTGCGGCCTCAATCAAAGGCAGGACTTCCGCCACGATTTTTTCCGCCACCGGCCTTCCTGAGACAGCGGCTGCCGCGCGTGACAAGGCACTGACGTTTTCCGCCAGGATGGGACGCAGGCGCGCGATGACCCTGGCGCGCTCGGCTGCGGAGCGATCGCCCCAAGCGGTTTGCGCGAGACGAGCGGCATGGATCGCAGAGCGAATCCCGCTCTGCGCTGATTCGTTTCCGCCGCGCGTTTCCAGCATCGCAATCATACAACAGCTGGAACGGAATCGCGGGATTGCTGATCCGCCAATGCATCAGCCAACGGATATTCCAAACCCATGTCTTCGCAGAGCAACCGCGAGGTGATGCGCGCCGATTCAAAGATGACTGGCAACCCGCTGCCCGGGTGCGTCCCGCCACCGACCAGATAGACGCCCGGAATATCTTCGAAGCGGTTCCTCGGCCGGAGGTGGAGCAGCTGCCCGAGACTGTGTGAGAGATTAAAGGTGGCACCGAGATGGATCTCGTATTGCTCATCCCAGTCTGCCGGCGTGAGCATGCGTTCGAAACGGATGCGCTTCTCCACATCGTGGAAACCGGCCTTCTTAATTTGCTCCAACATCAAGGCGCGGAATTTTCCCTGCTCCTGCGCCCAATCGACGTTCGGATGCTGATGCGTGACCGGCGCAAGGACGTAGAGCGTGCTCATGCCCGCAGGCGCCAGGGTGGGATCGGTCACGGAAGCGTTCTGGACGTAAAAGGAAGGATCGGCGGAGAGGACGTGGCGATTTTCGATCTCGTCGAGGTTTCGGGTGTAATCGCGCGCGACGTAAATGTTGTGGTGCGGGAGATCGAATTTCCCTTCGATCCCGAGATAGAGCATGAAGGTCGAGCAGGAGAATTTTTTGCCCGCCATTTTCTTTTCGGTCCAGCGACGACGGCTCGCGTCCGGCACCAGCCGCGACATGGCGCGGGCGAAGTCGGCATTCACCACCACGGCATCGGCACGGTAGCTGGCCCGCGCCGTGCGCACGCCGACGGCGCGCTTGTTCTCCAGCAGGAGCTCTTCCACCGGTTCATCGAGATGGATTTCCACGCCCATCCGGCGCGCCACTCGGGCCAGGGCCGCGGTCACCGCGCCGCACCCGCCGATCGGATGGAAGACGCCGTATTCGTATTCGAGAAAGGAAAGAATGGAAAAGAGGCTCGGGCAGCGGAAGGGCGACATGCCGAGGTATTTTGATTGGAACGAAAAAGCGAGACGGGTGCGTTCGTCGGTAAAGAAGCGCCGCAGATAACTATCCAGCGACCGATGCGGCCGAAGCGCGGGAAGGAGCTTAAGGAGGCGCGGATCCACGATGTCGCGCCAGCTATGGAAAGCGCGCTCCAGGCAGGGCTGCATCAGGTCCAGCTTCTGGCGATTCTCGCGCATGAACGCTTCGAAGCCGCCCGCGTCGCCGGGGGCGAGGGCCGCAATCTGGCGCTCCATCTCCGCGGGATCCGGTGTGCAATCGATCTGCCCGCCTGCTCCGAAAAGAAGGCGATACTGCGGATCGAGGCGGACCATTTCCACCTCGCTCGCCAGGGTGGTCCCGGCCACGCGCATGATCTCGTCGAGCACGCGGGGATAGAGAAAGAAGGTCGGGCCAAGATCAAAGCGGAAACCATCCGCCTCGATCGTGGAGGTGCGGCCGCCCACGATGGGGAGGCGTTCAATAATGCGCACCCGGAAGCCAGCAGCAGCAAGAAGGACTGCCGCCGCCAGACCGCCGGGGCCAGCCCCCACGATCACGACGGAACGATCCTTCGAGCTGCTGCTGCCGAGATTCATGACCATATATCTGAGCTAGTTTCGCTTGGCCGGCGGGGATGGATTCATCCGAGCGTATTTGCGTCTGCCAACGAATGAGAACCGATCGCGGGTGAGAGAGCGAGCACGATCCGCAACGAAAACGCGGTCTAATGACTTTAGGGAATGGAGGTAACGTCGTCGGGCCCCTGTGAGAATCGGCGCCGCTCCACGGGTCCGGAGCCGGCTCTGGAATTGGCGCTCGGTGGAAGCTGGGTATGGTGACGCCCTATGACGCAGCAACCTTTGGCGGGAAAAGTGGGCGTAGTTTTTGGGGTGGCGAACAAGCGCAGCATCGCGTGGGCAATCGCAAAAGCATGGGCGGCGGCGGGCGCGACGTTGATCTTCAATTATCAGGGCGAGCGCTTGAAGGATAACGTGGAGGATCTGGTGGGCGAGTTCGGAGCGGAGACGCCTCTTTGGCCGTGCGATGTTTCGAAGGACGAAGAGATCGCGAGCTTTTTTGAGAAGGTGAGGGGGCGGACCGACCGCGTGGATCTCCTGCTTCACTCGGTGGCGTTCGCGCCTAAAGAGGCGCTCGAAGGAGACTTTGTGAGCACCACGCGCGAGGCCTATCGGATGGCGCACGATATCAGCGCCTACTCGCTGGTGGCCCTGGCGCGTGAAGTGGCGCCGCTGATGACGAATGGCGGGAGCATTGTTTCGATGAGCTACTACGGCGCGGAGAAAGTGGTCCCGCATTACAACGTCATGGGTGTGGCAAAGGCGAGTTTGGAAGCTTCCACGCGCTATCTCGCTTACGATTTGGGCCCGAAGAAAATTCGCGTGAACTGCATCTCCGCGGGTCCTATGAACACGCTGGCCGCGCGCGGGATCTCGGGGTTCGGCGCGATGCTGAAGCACTATCAAGAACACGCGCCCTTGAAGCGGAGTTGCGAGGCCTCGGAGTTGGGCGAGACGGGAGTGTTTCTCGCGAGTGACGGAGCGGCCTCGATCACGGGGCAGGTGCTTTATGTCGACGGCGGGTATCAGATCATGGGGATGTAAGGGAATCTCGAATTGCGATTTTGGATTCTGGATTGAAGCAGCAATTGGTCGAACTGCTCGGCGATCAAGTGGTCGCTGATGATGCGGAAACATTAGCCGCGCATGCGGGCGATAAGTGGTTTGCCGCGCAGCCGCCGGAGGTGGTCGTTTTTGCGGAGACCACCGCGCAGGTGAGCGCGCTGTTGCGATTTGCGGATGCGCACAAGATTCCGGTGACAGCGCGCGGCGCGGGTTACGGCTATGTGGGGGGATGTGTGCCGGTGCGGAGCGGGATCGCGCTCTCGCTCGCACGGATGAATCGGATCAAGGAGATCAGCTTTGCCGATGGGGTGGCGGTGGTGGAGCCGGGTGTCATCACCGGTGCACTGCAAGCGCAGGCGCGGGCGCAGCGTTTATTTTATCCGCCGGATCCGGCGAGCCTGCAGCATTGCAGCATGGGCGGGAACGTGGCCACGAATGCAGGTGGGCCGCGTTGTTTGAAGTATGGCGTCACGCGCAATTACGTTGTCGGCCTCGAAGTGGTGCTGGCGAATGGGGAAGTGCTGCGGACCGGCGGACGGGTGCACAAAAACAAGACCGGCTTCGATTTGATCGGCCTTTTCGTCGGCTCGGAAGGAATGCTCGGCATCGTGACGGAGATCACGGTGAAGCTGCTCCCATTGCCGCCGGCGCGGGCCACGCTCTCGGCAGCCTTCGAAAAAATGACGACCGCGGCAGCGACGGTGCAGGAAATTTTCGCGCAAGGATTTCTCCCGGCTTCGCTTGAGATCGCGGATCACTTTACCCTGGAAGCGGCGCGGCGGGATCTGGGCGCGGACCTGGTTGCTCCTGGCAGCGCGCACCTTCTCGTCGACCTCGATGGGCAGCCGGAAACGGTTCGATTGGAAATGGCGAAACTGCAGGCGCTGGTCGAGAGCAAGCGACCAAACCGTCTCGAAGTTGCGACCGTGGAGGCGGATTGCGAACGGCTGTGGGCGCTTCGGCGTGGGTTCAGCAACTCCCTTCGTGCTACCGGCCTAACGAAACTGAATCAGGATATCGTGGTGCCGCGGAGTCGGCTGGTCGATCTGGTTGAGTTTGCGGAAAAGCTGCAGCAAAAGCACGGCTTCCCGGTGGCAGCCTTCGGGCACGCGGGCGACGGCAACATCCACGTCAATATCATGGCGGAAGGCTACAACCAAAGCGCCGAGGTCCGGGCGAAGGTGGAGGCCGCGTTGGACGAACTGTTTGCGCAGGTGCTGGCCTGGGGCGGCGTGATCACGGGGGAACACGGCATCGGCCTGGCGAAGAAACGCTGGTGGCCGGAAGCGACGAGCGAGGTGTCCCGCGAGGTGCATCGACGGCTCAAGGCGGCTCTTGATCCGGCGGGGATTTTGAATCCCGGGAAATTCGTCGAGTAGGCGCCGCTCAGCGAGCGAGGACAAACTCCGCTCGGATCGCGCGATGATCGCTGGCGGCGTCCGCTGTTGGGACTACCTCGGCTTTTCGCAGCGTGGCACCGCGATAAAAAATGTGATCAAAGCACGCGGCGGGGAAGCGTTTGTCCGGCGGCAAGGTCACCCGTTGCGCGAGTGGCATCCCGTCCCAGCTCCAGCGAAAACCTTTTTGCGTGAGCAAGCCGAGAGACTTTTCGCGCGCGAATCGCGGATCATCGGGCGCGGTATTAAAGTCCCCGCCCACCAGCCACGTGAGCGCTCCGAGACCGGCATAAGCTTTTTCCATTGCGCTCATGTGCGCGAGCAACTGGCGCGCAGATTCTTCGCGGATGGCAACGTTTTCCACCAGCTCACCGCGGTTGCTTTTCCAATGCACCGCATAGACGAGCGCGAGCTGGCGAGGCGCGATTTGGTAAGCGGCAAAGGCGAAACCACGCGGCGGTTTGATTGCGCTCCCCGCCTGCCATTCTTCCGCCCAGGCGCTGAGCGGCTGCAGCCGGCTGGTGATGGCGATTTGCTGCGTCTCGGCCTGCCCTTCGCGCGGAGGAAAGGTGGAGCAGACGTCCACCTTGAAGCCGGGCAGCGGTTGCACGGCCAGAGCTGCGCTGGCCCAATCGCGCACTTCTTCGAAACCGATCACCTCCGCGGAGAGTTTCGCGATGTCGGCATGGACCGCTTTGATCTGCCGCACCTCCTCGCCTTTGTAGGCGTTCGGGCGACCGCCGGGGAACCATTTGATGTTCCAAAAGGCGGCGTGCAGTTCGCCTCCCGCAGCGGACCCCGCGGGTGATGACGGCTGGCCGAGGGAAGTCTGCGGCATCGCGCTGGGCGCGAGCAGAAGAAGTAGAACGGAGAGCTTAAGGGCGAGGCGATGACCGGTCATAAAGTTGCGATAGCGGAAAATCGCGAGGCAGGCGATGACGAATGCGCGGGCTCTTAAAGTCCGGCCGCGAGGGTTGACCCAAGGCCATTTTGTGGTCTGGTAGGGGACACAGAAAAACACTCGTTGTTTTCACCCCGCGCCCCTCGCGCGCATCGAATTTTCCGGGCTGAAAAGCCGTCCGAAGATGGGTCGAAAATCGAATAAACAACGACAGCACGCAGTCTCCGCGGCCGACCATTTCAGCGGCCGTTTTTTTTAATGAAACCCGGAACACTTATTCATACAGCAGCCGTCTTACTCTCCTCTCTCACCTCCGTCTTTTCTTTTGCCGCACCTGTCCCGGCTAATTTCGCCAAGTCGAAGCTAAGCAAAAAATCCGAGAAAAAATCGGAAGGAGAGCGGAGCAAAGGAGGGCCGATGGTTTTCGCGCCGACCTCTTTACAGGCGTCACCGCCCGCGCAGCAATTCGCGTGGAAATCGAACATCGTCACGACGGTCTTTTGGATTGGCGAAAAGCCGACCGCGAATAATCCGGTCCCGAATCTTTCGAGTTCCTGGGATCGGGAGTGGACGAAAAATTACGGCGGTTATGACGATCCGAATCCGGCGCGCAGGCGCGATTTGATCCCGGCGAATTTCACGCCGCGGCAAAACCCTTTCTACATTGCCCTGCCGTATAACGACAAAGCACGGGAGGGTCATCGTCCGGAAGCGTCGCGTGTGGTGCCCTGGTTTAAAGAAGCCTATCAAGGGCCGGCGGTGTCGACGGTCAAAGGCCGCTGGATCGCGGTGCGCAAAGGTGACCGCGTGGCTTACGCACAGTGGGAAGATGCCGGCCCGTTCCGCACCGATCACTGGCAATATGTTTTCGGGAACGAGCGGCCGAAGCCAAATCTAAACAAAGGGGCAGGCCTGGATGTCTCGCCGGCAGTGCGAGATTATCTCGGCATGCAGGACACGGATGTGACCGACTGGAAATTCGTCGACTTCGCAGACGTGCCTCCGGGTCCTTGGGCGAAGTATGGCGACAATAATACTTTCGTGATGAATCGGAAGAAGAACGATCGTTCGCTCGTGCAAGCGAACAAGCCATCCGCCGAAATCGTTCCTCGTTAACCAGCCCGACCGCAGCATCTCCGGTTCCGGGTAGGGTGGGCGTCCCGCCCGCCGAGCGACGCATCTTGCGTCGCGATCTTCCGTCCCCGCCCCAGTTATCCGATTCAGAAAAGCTGAGGATGATCGTCCTCGCTCTGCGCGTTCCCGATCACGCCCCGGATTCGATCCAGCAGATCGCGAAAATCATACGGCTTCTGGATGGTATCGATCACGCCCGCCTTCAAAATTTCCGAGCGAAGCGACGGCTCCAGGTATCCGCTCGCCACGATCGCGCGCACGTCGGCTTTGATCTCCTTCATTTTAAGATAAGCGTCGTAACCGCCCATCCGCGGCAGCCCCAGATCGCAAACCACCAAGCCGATGTCGTCGCGGTGCGCGGCGAAAAATTCCACCGCTTCCACTCCATCGCGCGCTGCCAGGACGCGATAACCTTCGGCCGAAATAATTTCGACCCCGAGCTCGCGTAGCATGTCTTCATCTTCAACGAGCAGGATGGTCTGCGGCTGGCCGGTCTTTTGCGGCCGACCGTCATCGTTTGCGAGCTGGGAGAGATGCGCGGATTGGCTGAGCGGCAGGAAGACATTAAAGATCGTGCCCACCCCCGGCTCGCTCTCCACTTGCACGAAGCCCTTGTGATTATTCACCACCCCGTAGACTACCGAGAGCCCGAGGCCGGTGCCCTTGGCCCGCTCTTTCGTGGTGTAAAACGGCTCGAAGATGTGGGCCTTGATGTCCGCCGTCATGCCCACGCCGGTATCGCGCACGCTGATGCAAGCATAGCGCTCGGCGGTGGCGCCGGTGAAATCGCGGCTCACTTCGTCCCCCGGCACGAGGGAGGTCTGGAGCGAAAGAGTGCCGCCGTTTGGCATGGCATCGCGCGCATTCACGCAAAGATTTAGCAGCACTTGGTGGATCTGACTTCCATCCGCGGTGATGAGCGGGAAGTGCGGATCAAGCTGGAGATCGAACGCGATCATCTTCGGGAAGGTGGCCTGGAGCATGCGTTCCACTTCGCGAAGAAGGGCGTTTAGATCGAGAGAGGAAAGCCGGGCCTCTGTTTGTCGCGCCGAGGTGAGGAGCTGCTGCACGAGGGAAGCGCCGCGATCGACGGCTTCCTTGATCACTTTGACCGCGCCCGGGATGAGATCGGGGCGCGTATTCCGCGACTCGAGCAGGGAGGCGTAGTTGAGGATGATGGAAAGGATATTGTTAAAGTCGTGCGCGATGCCGCCAGCCAGCGTGCCGAGGCCTTCCATCTTTTGCGCCTGGATGAGCTGCTGCTCGAGGCGTTTCCGCTTGGTATCGTTGAAAAGATAAATCTGGAGATCGCTCAGGTTTCCCTCCGCATCGCACTCCCCGACAAAGCGCGCGGCGACGTAGACGGATTCGCCCCGCGGCTGCCGCATCTCAAACTCCGGACGTTCAATGGCCCCTTCCGATCGCACCGCCTCGCAGATTTCCGTCCAGTCCCGGCGACTGCGAAGAAGAGAAGTGAAATTCGTGGCCAGCGCATCCTCGGCCGATTCGAAACCAAACGCGCGGGTGAAGGCCGGGTTGCACGTGAGAATCGTGCCGTCGGGGCGGACGATGAGGTTGCCGGTCAAATCCTCGTCCACGAAGCGACGGTAACGTTCTTCGCTTCGGCGCAGCTCGCGTTCCGCATTTTTACGGGCGCTGATGTCCGTGTTGATCTGGAGACACCGGCTCTCGGAGATCGTCGTGGCCATCGTCCAATGGCTGGTCACGCAAAGAACGGAGCCATCGCGTCGCTGTTGTTCCAGCTCTCCTTCCCAATGTCCATCTGCCAGGAGGCGCTGCTCGATCGTCGTGAGCGGCTCGAGGAATTGGGTCTTGAGGAGAGCGTGCACATTTGCCCCCAATGCTTCCTCGTTCGTCCAGCCGTAGGTTCGCTCGGCCCCGCGATTCCAGTAGGTGATCGTGCCCTCGCTATCGGTGAGGAGGATGCTGTCCTTCGCGAGATCGAGCAGCTCGGCCTGGACGTGGAGATTCTCACGCGCGAAAGCGAGCTCGGCGCGAGCCTGCGCTTCCCGCACCGCCCGCATCACGACCGGTCCGAGATGACGCAGATGTTGTTTGAGGACAAAATCAGTCGCGCCGGCGTTGAGCGATTCGACCGCCTCGGCCTGATCGAGCGCGCCTGAGACAAAGATAAAAGGCACCTCTGGTCGCAACTCATGGGCCAGTTGCAGCGCTGCAAAACCGTCGAAGCTCTTCCCGCTGGAATCCGCCAGGATGAGATCGACCCCGGCGTGCTGCAGTTGTGCGCGAAAGGCTGCCTCCGTTCCCACTCGCTCGACGGTCGCTTCGATTCCAGCCCGGCTCAGCTCTTCCTGCACGGAGGCAACGTCGCGAGCGTTTGCCTCAAGATGGAGAATCTGGAGCGCGCTCATGGAGAAGGAGGAGTCTGCTCTGTCGGCGCGGAATCCGGGCGAGGCCGCTCCGCGATGAAGAAGAAAAAGAATCCTGCCAGTGCTGCCACCACCACCAGGAAGAGGAAGAAAAAGCTCAACGTCCGAAAGGTGCCGCGCCGGGCTTTCTGCTGTTGCCACTGGGCCCGTTTCTGGATCAACTCCAGCTCGAGCATTTTCTCCAGTTCGGAAGTCGAAGTCTCGGCCTTTTTAAGCTTGTCGATATCGTCTTCCATCATTCAAACACTTCAGCGCACAGCACGAATCAGCATATGGCTTCTGTAACGAACACTACGAATGGACGCAAGTTGGCAGCGTATGTCGCGCCCATGGTGGTCTTCCTCCTTTGGCTCGGCCTCGTCCCGGCGGTGAAATGGCTCGGGGGCGGAGCGAGCTGGCTGCAGGCTCCGGAACACGTGCTCTACCCGTTGCAGACCCTTTTCTCCGGTGCGCTCCTGCTTTGGTATTGGCGGGAATACGATTTCCACGGATTGCGGCGAGTGCTCCTGACGGTGGCGATCGCGCTTTTCGTTTTCCTTCTCTGGATTTCGCCGCAAGCGTTCCTCGGCTTCGCGGCGCGGACGGATGGATTCAATCCCGAGATCTTCCCGGTCGGTTCTGCCGCTTATTGGTCGACGCTCAGTTTTCGTTTTCTGCGCCTCGTCATCGTGGTGCCGTTGGTGGAGGAGATTTTCTGGCGTGGCTTTCTCCTCCGCTACCTGATCAATGAAAAGTTCCAGGACGTGCCGTTTGGGAGTTTTTCCTGGCTCTCCTTTGGCGCGGTCACGCTCGCCTTCACGTTTTCGCATTCGTCGGCCGATTGGATTGCGGCTGCGATCACGGGAGCGCTCTACAACCTGGTCGCTTATCGCACGCGCAGTCTGGCCTCCTGCGTCCTCGCACATGCGCTCACGAATCTGGCGCTGGGAATTTGGATTATGGCTACGAAGCAGTGGGGCTTTTGGTAGACCCGCGATCGAAGGCGTGGCTGGCACCGCATCTGCTGAATTAGCAGGCGCATGCACGCTACCTTCCTGCAAAAAGTCATCCTCTGTGCCGTGCTCGCATTCTTCGCCGCGGGCCTCTTGGAGTGGGGAAAAATGTTCGTCACCGGCGCCGATGATTCGCTCAATGCCGGCTACAAAAACACCGCCGGCGAGGAATTTGCCAGCCGGCGTTAGCCTGCGTCTCTCTCCTCGCGGCGATGGGGACGAATGAGCATTGCCGCGCGCGCTCCGGTGCATAGTTTTGCGCCTGGATGAGGATTGGCTTCGCGCAGATTAACTCCACCGTCGGCGATCTCCCCGGGAATCTGGCGAAAATCGCGGCGGCGTACGAGCGGCTTGCGGCCGCCGGGGCGGAGTTGGTCATCACGCCGGAACTGGCGATCACTGGTTATCCGCCGCAGGACCTGGTTTTTAAATCACGTTTCGTTCCGCAAAATCTCGAGATCGTGGAGCGTTTGCACGCGCTCGTGACGGAGCGCGCGGCGCTGGTGGTCGGCTACGTGGAGAAAAATCCCGGACGCGGAAAACCCTTCCATAATGCAGCCGCGGTCCTCGAACAGGGCCAGCCGATTCGTCGCACCTTTAAATCGCTCCTCCCGACTTACGATGTTTTCGATGAGGCCCGCTATTTTGAGCCGGCGCGGGAGGTAGCCCCACATCTGATTCGCGGACGCGCGGTGGGAATCACCATTTGCGAAGATCTTTGGACGGAGCCTTACCTGCCCGGCTCCTATTACGAGGTCGACCCTGTGAAATCGCTGGCCGGGCAGGGCGCGGAATTAATCGTGAATCTCAGCGCGTCGCCTTTCTATTTGGGCAAGCCGGCGCTCCGCCGCGAGATGGTCGCTTCCGTCGCGCGCACCCACGGGTTGCCGATTAGCTACTGCAACGCGGTGGGCGGGAACGATGAGCTTCTTTTCGACGGCTACTCCATCGCGGTGAATCGGCGCGGGGAAGTGGTGGGGCAATTGCCAGGATTCCAGGACGCGGAAGCTGTGATCAACACTGAAACAGCACCCGCGCTTGAGCCCGAGGAGAGGGAGCGAGAGGCCGAGCTGGCGGATGCCCTGTCGTTAGGCGTGCGCGATTATCTGCGCAAGTGTGGGTTCAAATCCGCCGTGCTTGGCTTGAGTGGAGGGATTGATTCCGCCGTGGTGGCCGCGATCGCGGTGCGGGCGCTGGGCGCGGAGAACGTCCTCGGCGTAGCCATGCCGAGCCCCTATTCGTCGCCCGGCAGCATCAGCGACGCGCTCGCGCTCGCGCGCAATTTAGGGATCAAATGTTTGCAAATCCCGATCGGCGACGCGCTGGCCAGTTTCAAAGCGCAATTCACCGAGGTTTTCGCCGGTCAGCCGGAAGATACAACCGAAGAGAACATGCAGTCCCGCCTGCGCGGCATGATCCTGATGTCGCTCTCGAACAAGTTCGGTCACATCCTCCTCACGACCGGAAACAAGAGCGAACTCGCGGTCGGCTACTGCACCATTTATGGCGACATGGCGGGCGGCCTGGCCGTGATCAGTGACGTGCCGAAGACGCTGGTCTACGACCTGGCGCGCTGGCTCAATCGCGAGCGCGAGCTCATTCCACAGGCTACGATCGATAAACCGCCAAGCGCGGAGCTGAAGCCCGGCCAGGTCGATCAGGATACTTTGCCGCCCTACGAAACTCTCGACGAAATCTTGCGCCTCTATGTGGAAGAGAATCTTAGCGCGCGGGAGATCGCCGGGCACGGGTTTGCGGAGGAGACGGTGCGCTGGGTGCAACGCCGGGTGGATCTAAACGAATATAAACGGGCGCAGGCGGCGCCCGGCCTCAAGGTGACGAGTCGCGCCTTTGGCGTCGGCCGGCGGATGCCAATCGCGCAGCGTTACATCGAGTGAGGGAAAGAAGTGCACCGCGTTGGAATCGAACCAACAACCCGCTGATTAAGAGTCAGCTGCTCTGCCAATTGAGCTAGCGGTGCGTTTTTCTTGGAATGACCGGCCGGACCGCTTGGAGCAGGCCGGGGATCGAGGCAGAATCTTCCGCATCAATCGGCCTTCATCAATCGTAAAGTCTGCTGTGCGCTCGCACTCCCTCCGTTTCTTTCATTGGCATGTGCTCCGCTACGCCGCGCGGCACCGGCTGCTCGCGCTCCTGAATATTCTGAGCGTGGCGTTGGGCGTGGCAGTTTACCTGGCCATTCAGATCGCGAATCAAAGCGCGAATGGCGCTTTCGCAGCCACGATCGATGTGGTGGCGGGGAAGGCGGAGTTGCAAATCACGCGCGCGGGGGCGGGCGTGCCGGAGACGCTCTTTCCGCGCGTGGCGCGGGAGGCTGGCATCTCAGCCGCCACGCCGCTGGTGCGCGGAGTGGTCACGCTCCCGGATTATCCCGGAGAATATTTGCAGATTCTCGGGCTCGATATTTTCACCAACGAAGCGTTCCGAACCTTTGAGTTAAACGACTTCGCGGCGGGTGACTTTGATTTTCAACGTTGGCTCGCGGGGCCGAACACCATCGGAGTGGCGCCGGAGTTTGCGCAGCGGCATGGGTTGAAAGCAGGCGATACCATTCGAGCGCAGGTCGATGGGGTGGATCGCGCACTGCAGATCGGATTCCTCCTCAGCGCGAGCGGGCCGGCGGCGCTGGACGAACATTTCGCCGCGATGGATATCGGCTGGGCGCAGGAACTTTTCGCGCGGGGCGGGACGGTGAGCGCGATCCAACTGCAGCTGGACGATCCGGCGCAGGTCGAGGAAGTGGCAGAACGTCTGCGGGCGCTGGTGCCGCCAGATGCGAGCGTGGCCACCCCGGCGCAACGCAGCCAGCAGGTCACGAAAATGCTGGGCGGGTTCCAGCTTAACCTGACCGCGATGAGCCTGGTCTCGCTCCTGGTGGGAATGTTCCTGATCTACAATACGGTCTCCGCTTCCGTGGTGCGGCGGCGGCACGAGCTGGGGATTTTGCGTTCGTTAGGCGTGACGCGGAACGAGATCCGCGCGCTCTTTCTCGGGGAAGCGCTGGTGCTGGGCGGGCTGGGGGTGCTGGTGGGATTGGCAGGCGGAGTCGTGCTGGCGCAAGTGCTGGTGGGCGCGGTGGCGCAGACGATCTCGTCGCTCTACGTGCTCTTAAGTGTCACGACGGTGGTGGCGACGCCGTGGATGTTTGGCTCGGCGGCGGCGTTGGGATTTCTCTCCGTCATCCTCGCGGCCTGGCTGCCAGCCGCGGCGGCGGCCCGGATGGATCCGGTGCGCGCGCTGCGGGCGGGCTCGATCATTGAACAAGCGAAAAGCCTTTCGCCGGGCTGGCGTTGGACTGGTCTGGCCGGGTTAAGCGCGGGAGTGGTGTCTTCGGTGTTGGCGCTCACTTCAGGTCCGCCGTGGCTTGGGTTTGGCGCGGCGTTTTTTGTCCTGACCGGATTTTCCTTTCTGGTGCCGGAGATCACGCTTGGCTTCAGCGCCGCGGCGGCAGCGTTTTTTCGTTGGCGGAAAATCGGGCCGGTGGAAGCGAAAATCGCCGCGGCCAACGTCTCCCGCGCGCTGGTGCGAAACGCAGTCACAATCGCCGCCCTGGCGGCAGCGGTGGCGATGGCGATCGGCGTGAGCGTGATGGTTTTCTCCTTTCGGCAGACCGTGGAAACCTGGATCGAGCAGACGCTGGTGGCCGATCTTTTCTTTGCGCCCGCTTCGAATCAAATCGTGGGGCCATCCTCCTTCTTTCCGCAGGCGGCGGTTGATTTCCTGGAGCGACATCCGGGCGTGGCGGAGATCGATACCTTTCGGGAAATGACGATGCAACTCGGCGACAAGGCGGTCGCGGTGGCGGTGGTGCGGGGGACGGCGCGCCGGCAGCTGCGTTTTTTGCGTGGCGATGCGGCGGCTATTTTGCAGGGGTTCGCCCGCGGCGACGGCGTGTTAATTTCCGAAAGCTTCGCCCGGCGCAACTCTGTGCGCGATGGTGCGGAGCTTGAATTAGCCACGCCAGAAGGGCCGCGGCGTTTTCTCGTTTTAGGTACGTTCTACGATTACACCCGCGATCAGGGGGTGGTGTATATGAACGCGAACACCTTCCGGCCGATCTGGAAGGATGACCGCGTGAACAGCGTGGCCACTTATCTGCGCCCCGGCGCATCCGCAGAGGCAGTGACGGCGGAGTTCCGCGCGGAATTTAGCCGCACGGGGCAGTTCATCGTTTGGTCGAATCGCGAACTCCGGACGCGCGTCTTCGAGATTTTCGATCAGACTTTTGCGGTCACCTATGTGCTGCGCACGATCGCTGTGCTGGTGGCCATCGTCGGGATTTGCCTCACGCTCACCACGCTGATCACTGAACGCGCGCGGGAGCTGGGATTGATGCGAGCGGTCGGAGCGAGTGCGGGACAGCTGCGCAAATTGCTGCTCTGGGAGTCGGGTATGATCGGGCTCCTCGCCGCCGTGGTCGGATTGCTTTCGGGGATGTGCCTGTCGTTCGTGCTCACGGGAGTGATCAATCGCGCGTTTTTCGGTTGGACTATTCAAATGGCGATCCCATGGAGCGCGCTGGCTTTGACGCCGCTCTGGATCGTGGGTGCGGCGCTGGTGGCGGGAATTATTCCGGCCTGGCGCGCGGGCCGGTTAACCATCGCGGAGGCAATTCGTGAGGAATAAAATTCGGAATTTTCAACCGATGGGTGCTGGTGGCGTTGGCGCTCGGATGTTTGGCCGCGGATTGGCGAACGGCCGAGCCCGGGCTGGCGTTACGAGTTCCCGCGGGATCATCATCAGCATCCGGGGTTCAAGACGGAGTGGTGGTATTTCACCGGTAATCTGGCGGATGCGGGCGGGCGGCGTTTCGGATATCAGCTGACGTTTTTTCGGCAGGGCATCCGGCCGTTGCCAGAGCGGAAGTCCGAGCAGGCGCGCTTCATCGTCGATGATCTAAAGTTCGCGCATTTCACGGTGACGGATGTGGCGGGACGACGTTTCTATTTTCAACAAAAGACGAGCCGCGGAGCTTTTGGCGAGGCGGGTTTCGGAGAGGGCGCGCGGCTGGCCTGGCTGGATGAGTGGGAGCTGTTGATCGATGAGGCGGGCGGCTTTCGCGTGCGAGCTGCGAGCAAGGAGATGGAGGTTGATCTGAAACTCGCGCCGGCAAAGCCTGCGGCGATTCATGGCACGGATGGGATCAGCCGAAAGGCGGCAGGGGAAGGGCACGCTTCGCATTATTATTCCCTCACCCGGTTGGAGACGACGGGAATGGTGCGAGTGGATGGGAAGGAATTTGCGACGACTGGTTCGAGTTGGTTCGATCATGAATGGGCCACGAACCAGCTGGCGAAGGAACAGGTGGGGTGGGACTGGCTCTCCGCTCATTTGGACGATGGCACGGAGCTGATGCTGTATCGGATGCGACTCGCGGATGGCACGATGGACCCGACTTCCAGCGGAACGTTTGTGGAAAAAGACGGAGCGACGCGGCATCTGGCGCGGGATGATTTTAAGATGATTCCGGGGCGCTCTTGGAAAAGCGAGAAATCGGGCGCGACCTATCCCATCGGATGGGAGGTCGAGGTGGGCGATCTGAAACTGCTCGTGCAGCCGATGCTGGAGAATCAGGAGTTAGCCCTTCTCCCTCTCGCCTATTGGGAGGGAGCAGTGGAGGTATCGGGCACGCGCGGAGGCCGGCCGATCAAAGGTCGCGGGTATCTGGAACTGACCGGCTACGCCGGACCGCTGCGGGAATTGCAGCGTTAAACGCCGCGGCTAAGCCTGCGTGTGGCGCGCGTATTGGACTTCGGCGCCCTTCGGCAGGAGACGTTTGCGACCACGCTGACGGCGGCGAGCGATACAGGCGCGACCAGCCTTGGTGCTCATCCGTGCCCGAAAGCCATGCTGACGTTTCCGGGTGCGTTTAGAGCGTTGAAGAGTGCGTTTCATAGAGGCAAAGTCGCCCTCGCGGCGAGTGAAGAGCGGCTACCTTAGGGACCATTGCCGCCTTGTCAATTATCCCGCGCCACGGAAAATTCCCACCGGCGCGGAGCGAGGACAACATTGCCACTACTTCCCCTTTCTGAAATAACCGGTTCCACATGAGCGATGTCGTAATCGAGCCAGCCACCTTTGAGGATCTGGATGAGCTGTCTCTGCTGCTCGGCGAGCTGTTTAGCGAGGAGAGCGACTTCCGCCCAGACAAGGCGAAGCAACTGCGCGGCCTGCGTCTTATTTTCGAACAACCAAATCGCGGGCGCGTCTTCGTCGTCCGGCAGGACCGCACCATCGTGGGGATGATCAATCTGCTCTTCACCATCAGCACGGCGGAGGGCGGGTTTGTGATGGTGCTGGAGGACCTGGTCATCCACAAAGCTTTCCAGGGGAATGGCTACGGCTCGAAGTTGCTCGATTATGCGATCGACTTTGCGAAGCAGAAAAATTTCCTGCGCATCACTCTGCTGACGGATCGGCCCGAGCTGCGTTCCCAGGCATTTTTCAAGAAGCACGGCTTTTACGAATCGTCGATGATGCCGATGCGGCTGCTCCTGCCGCCGAACGAAGGCAAGCCCGAGATAACGCTCTAGCTTCTCTCGCAAAGCAAAAGGGCTCGCGTAAACCGGTGGCGTAGGGCACGCGTTCGGCGGACACTGCCCGCACATGCAAGGCGGCTCGATTCGGTTATTCAAAATCTGGGGGATCGAAGTGTTCCTCCATTTCTCCTGGTTCCTGGTGGCAGCTTATCAGCTCACTTCCCGCCAACACGGATACGCTTCGCCGCTTTTCGCCGGCTACGAATACCTGGCGCTCTTCGGGATTGTGCTCCTGCACGAATTCGGACACGCCCTGGCCTGCCGGCAGACGGGCGGGGAGGCGAACCGGATTATGCTTTGGCCACTTGGGCGGTATCGCTTTCGTCCGTCCGCCCCAGCGTCCCGGAGCTCAGCTCTGGAGTATCGCCGCGGGGCCGCTCGTAAATTTGGTGCTCATGCCGGTGCTGTTCGTCGCGCAGTTTGTCGCGATTCAACAGGGATTGCCTGCGCGGTCGCCGGACGCCTACCAGCTCCTGGAGATGGTGGCGTGGATCAATCGCGCGCTCCTCATCTTCAATCTGCTCCCGATTTATCCGCTCGATGGCGGGCAAATTCTTCGCTCGCTGCTCTGGTATCCGCTTGGGCAAATCCGGAGCCTGCAAGTGGCGAGCGCGATCGGGATTTTAGGCGGCGGCGCCGCGGTGCTCTTCGCGCTTTATGCGCGATCGATCTGGATCGGCATCCTGGCGTTCTTCCTCATCAGCCAGGCGGTGGCCGGCTGGCGGCATGCGCAGGCGCTGGCGGCGGAGGAGCGGGAGATGCAGTTGCGCCCGGCGGACTTGGAACGGCCTCCGGTTTTGTAGAGTCGGTGAGGGTGGCGGGCTGGGTGCGGACGTTTGGACTGGGTGACGCCTTCGCTCGCGCAATGTGTCATCCCGAGCCGGCGCAGCACGGCCGAGGGATCTCACGCGCGTCGTCGATGTTGGCGATGGAGGATGGCTTTAGCTGCGACGAGCGTTCGTTGGTTGATGGGAGCACACTGTGCCTCGGAGAGATCCCTCGGCCGTCTGCGCGGCTCGGGATGACGGAGGGCGCTCGCCGGACGCTGGCTTTACGGAAGGCGTTTCACCGTAAACGACCTCTCGCTCATCGCGAGCTCCGGGGGTTTGGATCGGACCGGTGCAAGGCGTTCAGGAACGCCTCCTATTCGCGCACAGTGTCATCCCGAGCCGGCGCAGCGCGGCCGAGGGATCTCATGCGCGTCGTCTATGTTGGCAATGCAGGACGACCTTGGGCTGCGTTGAGCGAGTCTCGGTTGTGATACCACACAGTGCCTCGGAGAGATCCCTCGGCCGTCTGCGCGGCTCGGGATGACAGTGGCGTGCTTTCGCGTGTGCCTATTGTTGTCCGCTCTGCATCGTTATCCGCGGGGTCGTCCGTCCTCGCCCCACTTTGCGATCTCGTCTTGCAGGCGCTTTTTGAACTCCGCCCGGTAGCTGATTTCATCGACCGCTTTGCTGACGGGATTTGCGGCCGCAGGGGGAAGTTCAGCTTTTGCGTAGGCCTTCAGTTCGTCGATGCGCTCCAGCTCGGAAAAGAAGGTGAAGAGACTGGGCGCGTAGCTGTTCACGCTGAGCGCATCCGCTTTGGCCAGGAGCGCCTGCATGTTCTCTTTCGCGAAGTCCCACGCTGCGGCTGGATCGCCGCTGTTCCGCGCGACGGTCGGAACGATCGCGACCGCGCGGCTGGTCGGAAGTTCATCGGTCAAGGCCAGGCGCAACGCGCGCTGGACCAACTCGGGTTCCGTCGTCGCGGTGAGGGCGGCGTAGAAGTTCTGTTTCTCCTCCAGGCCGACCGTTTCCCGACCGAGTTGATGCAATTTCTCCCAAGTCGCGACGTCCGCGTTCCGACCCACCACTCCCAGAACAGGCAAGCGCAGATCGGGCGAAAGCGTCTCGGCATCTTTGAGAAAACGCTGAAAACGTTCCTGGCTGCCAGCGATAATTTCTTCGTCGCCTAAATTACCCAGAGCCGTGACGAGACTGGCGCGGAGCATGGCGTCGCGAGTGGACTCACCGGCTTTAGGCTCCCAGCCAAGCGCATCGAAGCTGGGCCGCAGAATGGAGAGCGCATATTTGCGAAATGCCCCTGCCGCTTTTTCGTTGCCGCGCAAGACGCTCCCCAGTTGAGCGAAAGCGGTCATGATCTGTTCGCGCTCGGCGAGCTCGGTTTTGCCCGGCAGCTTCTCGACCACTTGGAGGTAATGCGCGAGGGGAGCACGTCCGGCCTGCACCATCGCCCAGGCATCGCTCAAGAGATTTACCCGGTCCGGCATGCTCATCCCGGCGAGGTGGGCGAGGATCAGCTCCCAGGAAGCATCATCGTATTGCACGCGATAATTTCCCGCGCCCTCCACGTTAAACTTCACCAATTGGCCCTCGGAAATTCCCTTTAATTCCAGTGTCTTTTCCTCCATCAGCTGGCTGACGGGTTTGTCCTGACCCGCGACCAAGTAAGTGAGCGGAATCTTCCAGAGCAACGGGGGCGCGTCGGGGAAATTCACCGTAAAGCGCTCTTGCGTGAGGGTGAGCTGGCCGGCGGGTCCACGCGCGACTTTGATAATGGGAAAGCCGGGTTGCTGTGTCCAGTTGGCCGCGATTTCCGCTACGGGTTTGCCCGAGGCCTCGCCCAGGGCATTCCAAAGGTCCGTCGTCGTGGTGTTGGAAAACTTATGACGCGCGACGTATTTGCGGATGCCGGCGCGGAAATCTTCTTCGCCCAGGAAATTTTCCAGCATGCGGATGAACGACTGCCCTTTTTTGTAGGTGATCTCATCGAAGGCGCTATTGGCCTCGGCTTCGGTCGCGACCGGCTGCTGGATCGGGTGCGTGGTGGAGCGGGCGTCACCTTCCATCGCGGCCTCCTTCGGGATACCAGCCCGGCGCGTCGGATCGCGCGGGACATCGCGCGCCAGCCAGACTTCCCAGTCCGGATTAAATTTCGCGGTCGCCTTGCTGCCCATCCAGGAAGCGAAGCCTTCGTTCAACCAGAGATTATCCCACCACGCCATCGTGACGAGATTGCCAAACCATTGATGCGCGATCTCGTGCGCGACCACCGAGTAGATGCCTTGCTTGGTGGCGCTGGAAGATTTCGCCGGATCGTAGAGCAAGCGCGACTCGTAGTAGGTGATCCCACCCCAGTTTTCCATCGCCCCGCCGAAGCCGCCGGGGACTGCGATCTCGTCCAGCTTCGGGAGAGGGTAAGGCGTGCCGAAGTATTCGTTAAAAAACTCCGTGACCTGGGCGGAGCTTTCGAGCGCGTAGCGGCCCATCTCCGCCTTTCCCTTCGTCGCGAAGACGCGATGCAAGACGCCGCCACTTTTTTTCTCGATTGCTTCCAGTTCGCCGATGCAAAGCACGTTCAGGTAGCTCGGCATGGAAGGCGTGAGGGCGAAGTGGACCTCTTTCCCTGCGGAGCTTTTCGTCTCGCGCTCGATCGGCATGTTCGAGACTGCGGTCAGGTTCTCCGGGATAATGGCGGTGAGCTGGAAGCGCGCGCGAAAGGTGGGTTCATCCCAACAAGGAAACATGCGGCGGGCGTCCGTGGGCTCGAATTGCGTGCCCAACATCACCTTCTTCGTCCCGTCCGCATCCTGGTAAGGCGCGCGGTAGAGACCCTGGCCTTGGGGATTAATCTTACCGGAAAAGGTCAGGTCCAGGGTGTGCGCGCCGACAGACAATTCCGCTGGCAGAGAAAGGGTTAAGGTCTGCTCTTTCGGGTCGAGTTTGATCGCTGATTTCGCGAGCGCTTTGCCATCGATTGCGGCACTGGCCACGGCGATCTCGAGGGCGTTGAGGACGATCTCTCGCACTGGCTTGCGCACATCCAGTTTGATCGTCTCCGAGCCGGCGAAGGTAAACTTCTTGAAGTCCGGCGTGATACGGACCGCATATTCCTGGGGCACGACCTGCTTGGGCAGCTTGCCCGGCGTAGCCGCAAAGTCGAAGGGCTTTTCGGCATGCAACATGGCCGGAAAGATAAGGCCAGGGAGGAGGAAGACGAGAGCGGGGCGAAATCGCATCCGCTGAATTAACAAGCCCGCGCCCGTTTTGCACGCACGCTTCTGGCGAAGGAGAGCGTTATTTTGCCAGCGCGCAGGCGGGCGTCGCGGCAGTTACTCCATCACCAGCAGGAGCACGAGCTGTCCCGCGCCAATCTGTGGGCCTTTGATGACCAAAGGGCTGTGCTTGCTCAAGCGGGCCTCGGTTTCCAAGAGCAATTTCTCCTCCTGGAAGAGCTGCAGATTTAAGAGGTATGAGGACGGGCTCTTCGCCATCTTCGAGTCGACGTGGAGCGAGAAATATTTGCTGGTGGCGAGCCAATCTTCCTCGCCCGTCCGAATCGCCTTCCGCGATTGGCCAATCACTTGAAACTGGTTGTAGCCGAAGAGCTGCTTCAACGTCCCCTCCAGCTCGGTCAGCTCCTTCGGAATCGGGGTTGGCTCCGGCGCGTTACTGGCCATGACCAGCCCGCTCCACACCGTCTCAGCCGTCGCGCTGAAGACAATCCCGAGAGTGCAGAGCAGCACGCTGAGGCGAAAGAGAAGGCGACGGCGCATGGCGATTATCTGGCCGCGAATTCTGCAGGAAGAGATTGCAAGCCATTCACCCACACCACGGTGACCTTTTCATCCTTCGCTTCAAAGATGGTGATGGTGGCGTTCGGGCTCACAGCTGGATCGACGCGAGCATTTACGATCTGGGTAAGGTAAGCCGATTGCCCACCTTGATCCTGCTCCCGCAAGGCGATGACGGTAAAGAGAGTGAGCGCGGCCAAGGCCGCAGCGCCTGACCAGGCCAGGCGGCCGATCGACCACCAGCTCTCCCGTGCTTTCGCTGGAACTGGCGCGGTCACCTTTTGATCGCGCGCGATTTCCTGCTGCAATTTGTGCAGGAAGAAATCTTCGTTCGGCATCGCCGGGACGCCGATCTTCGCCCGCAAAAAGTTACCCAGCTTGAGCGAGCTATCTTTCTCAAGTTCCGCCGCGGCCAGATCGGGCAGGCTGGCCTTGAACTCTTCGAGTTCTCGACCGGTGAGCTGACCGTCCACCCAAGCGGTCCAGTTTTCTTCAAACGTTTTCATAAACATCCCTCAGTAAAGTCTGCAGCTTTTTGCGCGCGTAAAAGAGACGGGACATCACAGTCCCGATGGAGCATCCCAGCGTCTCCGCGATTTCGTTATACTGCATATCCTCCATCTCTTTCATTAGAATGACGGCCCGATGATCAGGCGAAAGTTGTTCGATCGCGGCGTCGATCCGGGTGCGGATCTCCCGATCCTGCAACCGCTCATGCGGAAGCGCATCGGGGCGCGGCGCGGTCCGGGAAGCCGGATCGATCTCGCGCAACTGAATCGCATCATCGAACTCCGCCCCCGTGCCTTTGACCTGCTTCTTCCGCAGCCAATCGATCGTCACGTTCATCACGATGCGATAGATCCAGGTGTAGAAAGACGATTGCCCGCGAAAGCGGCCGATCGATTTCCACGCCTTCAGGAAACTATCCTGGGCCAAATCCCAGGCGTCCTGTTCGCTGTGTACCATGTTGTAAATCATACCAAATACCCGCGTGCGGTAGCGACCCACCAACTGGTCGAATGCAGCGGTATCTCCCGCCTGACATCGCTGCACCAATTCAGCGTCCGGAGTTTCGGCCGGGGCCGGAGTCGCTTCCGTATGCATTACTTAAGACGGAGGGGCAGGCGATTCATTCAACGGCAGGGCCTTAGAGGCTGCCGAAACGTCGCAGCCACTCGCCGCGATACTCACCCATGAGGGTAATGATGCCGTCTCTGACCTGGAAGAGACCGTGCTCGAGGGTGGAATGCTGGCGCGAGGTAATGAGCTGCTCCGCCGCCATGGCGCGGGCTGCTTCCATCGCGACTGTAATCGCTTTCAGGGCACGCTTCAGATAGGCAATTGTCATCCCGATTTCGTCCACGTCGTCATCGCTCAGCGCAGCCGCTAATTTCGCACTGGCGAGGGCGGAGTGCGTGGCCAATTTCACGGCCGAGGGTTCGTTCTGCAGGGCTGGATTTTCGTCGAAGATCAGATCGATCCGCACCGTCAGCGCAAAGGCGGCGCGGTACAAACTGTGATCCTCGAAACCATCGGAGAGGCCAGAAGGTCTCTCCGTTTCCTCGTCCGGGGCGATCAACTCTTCGACGTCATCGTCAGAGACAGCTTCCGCATCGGCGAGGAGCGCATCCACTTCCTCGCTCCATTCTTCGCTCTGGGAGAGCTGCCCCCAGCCCATCTCGCGCGCGATGATTTGGTCGCGTTGAGGATGGTCGAGATACTTCTCGAGCAGCTCCATATATTTTTCGGTTTTATGGTCCTGCTGTTGGAGAAAACGCTCCCACTCGTACTCGTCCCAAGCGCGGTTAGGCTCGTGATCGTAGCCCGGCATAACTTTCTCTAAGGCAGCTTGTGGAGGGGTGCAAAAGAGTTTTCGGTCGGCGGGGTTTGGGAGTGGGAGAGAGAGGACGGAGGATGATTTGCATTGTGGACGACTTTTGCCAACGCGAGTTGTCATCCCGAGCCGGCGGAGCGCGGTCGAGGGATCTCTCGCGGGCTTCTCAGGTGTCGGAGCAGGACGGCTTTGGCTGGCGCGGCACGTTCCCGGTTTGCGAAAGCCAACAGTGCTTCGGAGAGATCCCTCGGCCGTCTGCGCGGCTCGGGATGACGCGTTTCGTGAGGGGTAAATTACCCGTTAAGCTGAGACCACCGTGCGGCTGACGGATGCTGGCTGCTGTCCCTCTCGTCGCGGGGGCTACGTGGATGCCAGCGGGGAGAGGATGGGCGGGGTTTCCGCTTCCTCCCGCTTCACCTGCAAGCGCAATTGCCCGCACGCGGCGTCGATATCGTGGCCCTTCTCCAGACGGAGCGTCGAGACGATGCCGTGCTCGCGCAGGATGCCGTGGAAGCGCTCCTGCCGCGCGCGCGACGGGCGCTCCCAAGGCAGACCTTCCACCGTGTTATACGGGATCAAGTTCACTTTCGCTGACAAGCGCCGCGCGTGTTTCGCCAGCTCATGCGCCTGCTCGTCGGTGTCGTTTACGTTCGCGATCAGGATGTACTCGAAGAGCATCCGCCGCTTCCGCGCCACGTAGTAATCGCAAGCCTCGAGCAAAGTGGGGAGCGGATACTTCCGATTCACTGGCATGATCTGGCTCCGCACTTCGTCCGTGGCGCCGTGCAAGGAAAGCGCCAGTCGAAACTGCGTGGGAATATCCGCCAGCTCGCGAATCTGCGGAGCCAGTCCGCTGGTGGAAATGCTAATGTGGCGCGCGCCAATTTCGAGGCCCCAGGGCGCGTTAATGATGCGGATGGCGCGCAGCAAATTCTCCATGTTCGCGAGTGGCTCGCCCATGCCCATGAAGACGACGTTATCAATCCGCTCGCCGGTGTGCGCTTCCACCGCCAGGAGCTGAGTCACGATCTCGCCCGGGTCGAGATTCCGCGTCCAACCATCAAGCCCGCTTGCGCAAAATTTGCAGCCATAGGCGCAGCCGACCTGACTGGAAACGCAGATCGTGCGCCGATCCGAGCGTTCGCCGGATTGCCCGATGGTGGCGGGAATCAGAACGGATTCGATCAAGTTCCCGTCGCGCAGGCGGAAGAGAAATTTCTGGGTGGTGTCCTTCGCGCCCAGCACGCGCACGATCTCCGGCCGGGTCGAGTCCCACTCCTCCGCCAGCTGGGTGCGGAGGGCTTGCGGGACATCGCTCATCTCCTCGATCGAAGCCACGCGTTTGCGATAGAGCCATTCCACAATCTGCTTCGCGCGATAAGGACGATGACCGCTCGCCGCCAGATGAGCGGAAAGATCCTCCAGGACGATGGAGTGGAGCGAGGGCTTGGAGGCGAGGGGCACGAAGGAGAATACGCCTCCCGGCCGCAGGCGTCCAACCGGGTCAAAGAGCGGGAGGGATTCGTGGTGCAAGAGAAGACGACTTCGCGTATGGAGGGCGGACACGAATGAAAGCGCACGAGATTTTTAAGAAAATGTCGCCGAAGCAGGCCGTGGAGATTTTCACCTACCTGCACCAGGAACAAAAACCGGTCTACAAAGCGGCGATCCAGGGGTTGGCAAATCAACGCAACTTGCGGGGCGTTTTCGTGGAGCGGAAGCCGCCGCAAGAGCGTTATCCGTGGATGCAGAACGCGCTCGGCCGGCCGCTCAGCGACGCGCTCGCTTCGCATCTTCTGCAAGGCTGGCTGCTCGGCGCGCACAAGCCGATGCTGAACGATTTCCTGGATGCGTTGGAAATCGCGCACGAAGACGACGGCACAGTGGAGGTGCTCCCGCCCTGCCCGCCGAAAGAAACCGTGCAGGCCGCGCTGGAGAAATTACTCGCGAAGTATCCGGAGGAGACGGTGGCCATTTATCTGCACGCTTTCCGCGATATGGACAGCACGGTGCAATGGCCCGCACTCTCCGAAATTCTCGAGGAGGATAAGCGCCTCCACCTGAGCGACGGCGCTTAGCTGGCCGGGGCGGTGAAGAACTCCAAAGCCTCGCGCACACCGGCACCGCAGTGGGCGCGCGCGACGTAGCCGCCGCCGCCGCGGACGGTCGCCTTTACTTCCTCGATCGCATTTCCCGGGCAGGCCGGGATATTTCGCATAGCGGCCATCCAGCATGGAGAGATCGTTAAAGTGATCGCCAGCCGCGAAGGTCTGCGCGGGTGAGATCTCGAGCAGGCGCTGTAATTCCGCGAGCGCGGCGCCCTTGTGATAATCCGCGTGGCAGAAACGCAGGTAGATCGTGTTGTGTTGATAATGAAACTTCGGATGCTCGGCGCGCGCGGCATCGATGAAAGCAATGATGCGCGCCATCTCTTCCTCGTCCTGCGCGATCAACCCTTCGGGTCCGTGCGTCTGCTCGATCACCCGCGCCCGCGTCTCGCGCTGCACATACTCGAGCACGTCCGCGAAGACGGTGGAGGCGGAGGTGTAGAGCTCACGATGGTCGTGGGCCACCTGTTTGTTCCAATCGCCAAACGCTTCCCATCGCCCACTCTTCGATGCGCGCCGGAAGACATCGCGTTCACTGGTCAGAATGAAATCCGGGTGCACCGGAAAATCGAAATCGACCAGGCCGGACTCAAGCAGATCGCGCGAGCGGCCGGTATTGATCGCCCAGAGCGTGCCCGCTTTTTGCAGGTCCTGGAGCAACAACATGCAACCCGGATCGAGCACCGGATCGCTTTGGTGCGCGACGAGGGTGCCGTCAAAATCGGTGCTGAGAAGGCGGAGACGGGACGACATCGCGGGAGAAGGTAGGGCTGGAAGAGACGGCGGCAACGTCGAGCCCAAACGGGCGCTTTCCAGTTTGCTTTCGCGCACCGTGCGCCGGACGCTTTGTCACCATGAAATCCGCGTACGAGTTGGCGATGGAACGGCTGGAGCAGAAAGCGCCGAGCGTGTCGTTAACGGAAGAGCAGAAGGCGCAGATTGCAGAGATCGATTCGAGTTACCGCGCGAAGACGGCGGAGAAGGAGCTTTTTCTGACTGACGAAATTCGCAAGGCCAGCAGCGCCGAGGAAGCGGAATCGCTTCGGCGTCAATTGTCGGTCGAGGTGCGGCGGTTGCAGGAAGATTGCGAGGCGAAGAAGGAAAAGCTGCGGGCTTCGTTTGCCGGATAGATCCCGGGCGTTCAACGCCAGATGACCGCTTCTTGAGTTCGCCGAATACCCAGCCCTGAACGCCGCAGGTCTGCCCACTCGCGATTGTCATCCCGAGCCGCGCAGACGGCCGAGGGATCTCTCCGACGCAGGGTGTGTCCTGCGCCCTCGGAGGCACCGCGGAGTCCTGCTCAAGCGTCTGGGATAGGATGGTCAGGGCCCCTGAGTGAGATCCCTCGGCCGTGCTGCGCCGGCTCGGGATGACATGGAGACAACCTGTGGTTCAGTCAGGTGCTGAGGGTCCGAACAAGCTCACAACGCGTCACTCGCAGGTCTGACGGCGAAGCCCGAGCACTGCACTGCCCCCGCCGGGTGTTAGGATCCCGCAGGCGCGGCCTCGTGCCGTCGATCCGGCGGCGAGTCATCGAGAAAGCCCAGCATGTGCGCGTGCTTCAGAACGCGCACCCCCTCCTCCTTTTGCAGACCAGCGATCTGCTCATGGAACGCTTCCATCCTGGTCCAGTGCACCTTCGGCCGGAAATGGTGCTCGGCGTGGTAGCCGTTATAGAAGAAGAGCCAGTTGTAGATCTTTCCGTAGCTGCTCACGCCCCATGCGATCGGCTTATCGGGATCCGCGCCGTGATGCCGGAAGTAGCCGTTTAGGTAGCTGAAACAGTGGCCGAGATAAAAGATAGGGAGGAAGAAGAAAATCACGTAGCGCCAGTTGAAGAGGAACATGATGAAAAGTGTGCTGGCGAAAGCGCCGAGCTCGAGATTCGCCCAAATCAATTCCGCCCGACCGCGCTTCCGGATCTCGCGCGCGATGGCCGCGGGGTTGTCGCGAAAGAAGGAAAGGAAGACGTAGCGCCAGACGTTCTCCGGTTCGTCATCGTGTCCATGACGGTAAATGGAGAGCCAGTCGATCGTCTCGCCGTTTTCGTCCTTCCGATCGGAGTTGCCTTTGTGATGCTGCAGGTGGACGACGTCGTAGTAGGTCTGGGAAAAGCAGCAGGCGATGGAATTCAAGACACCGAAAAGGCGGTTCAAGAGGGGGGCGCGGAAGAAGGGGTTGTGGATGAAGTTGTGCGCGACGCCGTTGATGTTGGCGTTGATCATGAGGGCGTAGAGAAAGCCCAGGATGAGCATGATCGGGAGGGGCGTGTGCGGGTAGAGGAAGAACATCGCGAAGAAAAACGCGAGATGGAAAAGGGCCGCCAGAAGCGGGAGCAGATCCCAGCGGGTGTAGGCAAAAATCTTCGAGTCGGTCGTGACGCGTTCTACGCGGATGGGATCGGCATTCATGGGAGAGAAGGCAGACTACGAAAATCTCCGGCGTGATCAAAGTTCCAATCCTCGCCGGACGGGAAGACCGACGACCGCAGTTGCCGGAAGATCGGAGATGGCGACCTTGGGTGGTGAAATGGTTCGCCCAACTGGGTTTGCTGGTGGCGCTGCTCTGCGTGGGTGCGGCGCGGCTCCATGCCCAGGAGGAGATCACGCCGGCAAACAAACTCTACGGCCAGGCGGTGATCGAAATCGAGCGCGCTTCCAAGCTCGAGCGCAAAGGCAAAGAGAAGGCGGCAATCGACGCCTACGAGCTCGGCGGTCAGCTCTCCGAAGCGGCCATCGCGGAGGCGGAGCGGAGCGGCCTGGCCGAAGAGGAACGGCCGCCGGAAGTTTATTTCCGCTGCGCGACTTCCTACCTGCACGCGGGCAGATTACTCGACGCTTTGAAGCAGGAAGGTCCACGGAAAGATGAAGACCTCGGCAAAGCGATCCGCTATCTCGCGCTGGTGGAGAAGATCGAGCGTGATCGCGCCGAACGGACCGGCAGTCCCATCAATCCCGAGATCTGGCGGGTTCGCAACGCGGCCGGCTATGCTCTGTTTCTGCGTGGCGAAATGGCGCAGGCGCGGTTGCAATACGGAAGCGTGTTGGAATTAAATCCCAGCTACAAACCGGCTGAGCAAGCCATCGCCGAAATCAACAAACTCGAGCAGGAACAGAACGAACTCTTCACGCCCCAAGGCCGCACCTTGCAGAAAGAGAAAAATCGCCGCGTCCTGCGCGGAATGGTGGATGCCCTGCGCCTGGTGCGGGACATCGTCACGCTCGGACGGTAAAGCGCGCGTCCATCACCGTAAACCGGCTGGACAACTGCGGCGAGGGGCCACAACTTCCGCCCTCATGAATCCGAAATCCTGGCTCACCTTCGCTCTGCTTACCTTTTTCTCTTGTTCGATCGCTGTGGCCAGGACGAGCGAGGATGGGAAGGTAAAATTCCCCGCTGAGAGCCCGACCTTTACGGTCGAGTTCCCTGCCGGCTGGACCTACGAGGCGGATAAGGATGGGAATCTGGATTGCAAACCAGAGGGCGACTCCGATTACGCCTTCTCGATTTTGATCCTGAAGCACGTCACAAATGTGAAGGAATTGAAAGCCAGCCTGCCCGACCTGGCCAAGAGCATGGCCGATGGGATGAAGCTGAAAAACTTCGAGCTCGGCGACGTGGACACGGACAAGAACGGCAACGGAGTCACCTTCACCGGCATTCGCGGGGACGGAAAAGCGGACGGCATTGAGTTCGTCGTTTTTGTCCACGGTTTCGAGCCGCAGAAAGGCAAGTTCTACGCGATCATCACCGCCGGCTCGAAAAAATCCGACTCCTACAACGAGAAAGATTACGACGCGATCACGGCCTCGATTGAGCCGATCGCTCCCTAAGCAGGGCGTTGAGTCACGCGTGCGGTGGGCTGGGTCTCTCGCCTCAGTCGGCACGCTTAAGCGATCTCGCGGCTAAGCCCCGGCGCGCCGTTCAAGCGAGGGAGTCGAGATTGGCCGCGTCCGCCAGGACTCCGATATCGACATCGCGACTAAACTCCGCCGCGCCGTAAAACACGCACTCCTAGTCCTCCATATGGCGTGCCGGCACGCCATGCTTCTGGATCGTCGAAAGGACTTTGACTATCGGGCTCGGGATCAAGGGAACCGCCTGGGGCGAGATACGTGGGCCAGAGTTTCTGGCTTTCCTCCCAACGTTGCAACGGCGAAAGGCGATACCACTCCGCCCATTCGTCGGCTTCGTCCCTTTCGTCATCCTCGCCGTGATGATTCATGACCCGTCAAGATTGCTACGGCGCGACTTCTTGTAAAACTCCGGAATGCCGCTCCTCAGGACAAGTTGATCGCGGAATCCATCACTTCGCCGCTGGTTCCAGATGGATCTCGCCGAGATCAATGACGTCGGGCGAATTGCCTGCGATGGTGAAAGGGATGTCTCGACCCGCATAGCCCTGGAGCGGCGTGAAGCCACCCTCACCCTGCTCCGCTGCCAAGTCGTCAGCGCTCGATGAAATGCGCAAAAGATAATTGCCCACCGGCAGCGCCGCGGTAACCCGTCATGTCGTAATCGTAGTAGCTCATCTCGACTTCTTTGCCCGCCGCGAAAAGGGCATAGCGCGCGCCGGATTCGCCATCTGCGCCGGCGAATTTCGAAACGCACGTCGCCGCCGGGTTTCAGCCGTACGGTTACGGGAGAAGGCCGGTCGTTCACGGTGAAGGTGCCGACAAACTTCTCCGCGCCCGGCGCGACCACCTCGAGATCATAGAAGTGCCCTTTTGGATCGAAAGCGCTGAGCGCCTGCTGGAAAAGGATGCCGGCCAGCCCGATGGCACTCTCGGACTTGTTGCGCCTCTTCACTCAAGCCAGCGGCTGGAAAATCCTCGTTACATGCCGCGATTACAGCGTTGAGACCTTTCGATCGGTCGTTCTCGAGCGCGCCGGCGTGCGCAGCGAAGTCGTTTCGATCCCGCGGCTCTCGGACGAAGAACTCGATGAAGTGCAGCGGCAACTTCCTGACTTGCGGCGCCACTCGCCAATCCGGCGATTCGTCAGATCGCCCGCAACCCCTTTTATCTCGATCTCGCGGCGCGCATGACTTGGTTGGCTGACGTCCGGCCTCCTGCCAATGTTCGAGCGTTTCGCGATAAAGCACGGCAGGAAGTCGTCTGTCGCGAAGATCGAAGCTGCAGACAGTCTGCGCTTGAGCTCGATCGCGCGATGGTGGAGGTTGCGCTTCGACGGGCTCGCGCTCTTACCCCGTATGTGAATGCGGATGATCTGCCGGCGAAGCCTCTGCAAAGGCTCCAGCGCGACAGTCTCCTCGTTCACGATCCGAGCGACCATACGCAGTTCGCCCCGCTCATGATGTTTACGAGGATTGGGCGCTCCTTCGATGGCTTCAACGGCTGCACGACGAAGAGCGGATGGTGAGCGCCGCGTTCTTTAGCCGGGTCGAAACACACCCGGCGATGCGTCGCGCTTTTCGCCGATGGCTCGCGGAAGTACTCGAATGTGAGCCTGCGGAAGCCGACCGCCGAGTAGCTGAAATCCTTGGCGACGCGAATATCGCGCAGCACTGGAAGGATGACGCGCTTGTCGCGGTGCTACAATCATCCGAAGGAAGCGCATTCCTCTCGCGCAGCGGCGCACAGCTTCTCGCCAACGACGCGGCTCTGCTGCGCCGTGCGGTTCATCTGCTTCGCGTGGCGCGTCGGAAAGTCCCGCCAGGCGTGCAGTCCACGTCGAAGCACTCCACACTGCTGCTGCTGCCCGACAGCGCCCGGCCCAAGCCGGCCAGCGCAGCCTCCACCACCTCGTTGCGTGCTTCGGGACCGCGATCTTCTCCAAGGCGGCGACGATCCGCGCCCGCGTCGCTGGCGAGAGCGCGAGTTCGTTTCGGCGACTTATTTCATCGCTACTGACCCTGTAGGAGCCGTCTTCGCCCGCTGGGCGCGGAGGCAGGAATCCGGTCAAGGCACCCGCATATCTGGAGTGGCTTTCTTTGTCCGCGTGTTGCGCCAGTTCGAGAACCAACTCCGCCGCACGCTCGGAACCGTGGGTAGGCCAGTTCCTCGGAGGCTTTTCCCTCTTCCACGACCAGCCGTAAAAGGGCACGTCAGCGAAGGTCGCCGCTTGTGCTCCAACCAGCAGCGTCTCCCAGTCCAGGCCACATGCTTCGAAAAACTCGAGACGCGCCACCCGCCCATCAGCCGACAGGATCGGAACCCCGCTCTCGAAGCGCAGCGCCGCGCCGACCGCTTCCGGAATGCGTTTTTCATTCAGCAGCGCGATGAACATCGCGAGCGATTGAGGACGGGTGAGCGACTCAGCTCCCGTCCCGCACCCGCCGCTCCATTGGTACCGGGCCAATTCCTCCGCGCTGCCATCGCCTCTGCCCTGCAGGATTTCGCCCACGAGCTTGTAGAACGAGCGTTCATTCGCTTGAAAATTGATCGGTCGCCGATCCGCGTCTTCCTCCGGAAAACTGCGCGCGTACAGCTCGGAGACGCGGCGGAAAAGCTGCCATGCGCTCACGAGCATCTGGAGATGCGTTCGTTAATTTTGCCGGCGCCGCTTCATCAATCGGCGGAAATTCGACCGCCTTGCGTTCGGGGTGCGCGGCGAGGTAGCGCGCAATCCACGCGGCCGCGAGCGGCTCGAGGGCAGATTCCTTAAAAAGAACGTCAGGATCAGCCGCGACGAAGAGATCGATCAGTCTTGGGAGCTGTTCTTCGCTCGAGCCTTTGCAAGCCGCCCCAAAAATCCTCGCGAAGAAGAAGCGCTGCTCGAAGTTCTTTATCTTTCCTCGGCCCGCTTTCGAAAGTTTGTCGGCCAAAGCGAACAACTCCTCGGTCGAAAAACTCTCCTCCAATCGGTAATCGTAAGGCTCGAGTGCGGCGAAAAACGCGTCTCCCTCCAGTGCGAGCAGCTCGTCCATATTCGGCTTCGTCGCCAGAGCCGTATGAAAGCAGGCCAATGCCAGAAGCAAAGCCACCACGAAGCGCGATCGCATGGTTACCACCCTATCCATGCCCGCTTCACGAACACTACTCAATTCACAGCGCGCCTAACCGTGAACGTCCTGCCCTCTTCAGCCCACCGAGCGAGCTGGTCGGCTAACGATTCGCGCACCTCTTGCATGGCCGGGGCGGCGCGCTCGGCGCCTTCGATGCCGAGGCCTCGGCCGAGCGCGGTGTTGTAGCTATGCGGCCGGCTTTGATAGCCGGATCAAGGCGAGGAAACGCCCTTCCACTCCGGTCGCGACACGCGACGGCGTTTTTCGGCCTCTTCGACTCATTCGAGCAACCCTAAGGGATGTTCGTAGCTGGTCCACGAGAGCCTCCCGGCTCACTTCCCACCAGCATCGCCGGATCCGGATGACGCGCCGTGCCGGTTTCCGACGAGGACAGTGAGTTTTTAGAGCAGACGAGAACTTTCACGCACCTGGCGCTCTGCCGCTTCGGCAGGAGATCTCATCCACAGATTTCGCATATTGGCACAGATTGGGAAATCATCTGTGAAATCTGTGGACGAAAATCTCTCATGCACGGCGTTCTCTAATGGCGGCGAGAATATCGGCAATCACTTCGTCGCGCGGTTTGGCGCCGAGGTTGCCTTTGCCGTGTTCGCGGACGCTGACGGCATTCGCTTCGAGGTCGCGGTGGCCGATCACGAGCATGGTGTGCACTTTCATTTGCTCGGCGCTGGAGATTTTCGCTTTGATGTGGTCGTTGCTGGCGTCGAGCTCGCAGCGGACTTCCTTGCGCGCGCAGTTCGGCTTGGATGGCGCGGGCGTAATCGACGAGCGGGGCTTCGTCGCCGATCGGTAGGATGCGGACCTGCTCGGGCGCGAGCCAGAGCGGGAAGTTGCCGGCGTAGTGCTCGATGAGGAAGCCGATGAAACGCTCGTGCGTGCCGAGCGGGGCGCGGTGGATGCAGAGCGGGGTTTTGTCGGTGTTGTCGCGGTCTTTGTAGACGAGGCCGAAGCGCTCGGGGACGGCGAAGTCGACCTGGTTGGTGGCGATGCTGAACTCGCGGCCGATCGCGCTCCAGACCTGGACGTCGATCTTCGGGCCGTAGAAGGCGGCTTCGTTTGGCACTTCGATGTAGTTGATGCCGCTGCGCTGGAGGACGCCGCGGACCATGTCTTCGGTCTTCGCCCAGAGCTCGGGGTTATCGACGAATTTCTGGCCGAGTTTGGCCGGGTCGTGGGTGGAGAAACGCATGACGTATTTCTCGATCCCGAAGATTTTGAAATACTTCAGATACATGTCGTTGACGGCGCGGAACTCGTCTTCGAACTGCTCTTCGGTGCAGTAGATGTGGGCGTCGTTCATCTGGAGCGAACGCACGCGCATGAGGCCGAAGAGTTCGCCGCTCTGTTCGTAGCGGTAGTTGCAGCCGTATTCGGCGAGGCGCAGCGGGAGGTCGCGATAACTGTGCGGCACCGCGGCGAAGAGCTTGTGGTGATGCGGGCAGTTCATCGCTTTGAGGTAGTAGCGATCGCCGGCGTCGGGCTCGGGTAGCGCGCGCGTCTCGCGTGCTGGCGAAGGCGTCCCGCCTTCGTGAACTTCAGCGGCTTGGTCGCCCGACGTTGGCGGCGTCTTTGTGCTTCCGATCGTCTGGCGGAAAGCTTCGTTTCGGCGGGGACGCCGACACCAGCACGCGGGACGCGTGCGCTACCCGGAGCAGATCCGTCGTCGAGCGTCATCGGCGGGAACATCGAGTCCGCGTAGTAGGGCAAGATGGCCGCTGGTTAAATACAGCTGCTCCCGCGCGATGTGCGGGGTGCGGACGCGTTGATAGCCGGCGGCGAATTCGGTTTCCTTGGCCAGCTTTTCCAGTTCCTCGATGATGGCGGCGCCGCGCGGGAGCCAGAGCGGCAGGCCGGGGCCGACGTCGTCGTCGAAGGTGAAAAGCTGGAGCTCTTTCCCGAGCTTGCGGTGGTCGCGCTTCTTCGCTTCCTCGAGCATGGCGAAGTAGGCGTCCATCTCGGTGCGGTTCTTGAAGGCGGTGCCGTAGATGCGCTGGAGCTGCGGGTTTTTCTCGTCGCCTTTGTAGTAGGCGCTGGCGACGTGGGTGAGCTTGAAGGCGCCGATGTTGCCGGTGCGCATGACGTGCGGGCCGGCGCAGAGATCGGTGAACTCGCCGTTGCGGTAGAGCGTGATTTTTTCGTCCTCGGGGATTCCCTGGATGATATCGAGTTTGAACTTCGAGGCCTCGGGACGTGGTCCGAGCGCGGCGAGTTCGCCGGCTTCCGCGAGGGCGAGCGCTTCGGCGCGGGAGACTTCCACGCGCTCGAAGGTGTGGTTCGCCTTCGATTCTTTTTTCATCTCGGCTTCGATCCTGGCGAAGTCTTCGGGCGAGATGCGGTGCGGCAGATCGACGTCGTAGTAGAAGCCGTTCTCGACCGGCGGGCCGGCGGCGAACTGGGCTTCGGGCCAGATTTTCAGGATGGCGGTGGCGAGGACGTGCGCGGCGGAATGGCGCAGGCGCTCGAGGTCGGTCATCTGGGCGCGTTGGTCGGGAGTTTTGCGTTCGTCGGACATGGTGGGATCGGATTTTTAAGCCACAGATTTACACAGATGAAACACAGATACAGAAAGGGGAATGGCTTTTCCCTATCTGTGGAAATCTGTGTTCATCTGTGGCTGAATCATTTCCGGAGGAGAATGACAGCGCGCGCGGGCGAGGGCAAACGGAAGGTCAGCCCACCGCGGGATGACAGCGCCCGGGACGCGCGTGATACTGCGGCATGGTCAAGATCTCGATTAGCTACGATGGCGAGCTGCATTGCACTGCAACGCACGGACCGAGCCAGTGTCAGTTGGCGACGGACGCGCCGGTGGATAATAACGGGAAGGGCGAGTCGTTCTCGCCCACTGATCTGGTGGCGACGGCGCTGGGCTCCTGCATGTCCACCATCCTGGCGATGACGGCCGAGAAGCACGGCGTGCAGGTGAAGGGGATGACGGTGCAAGTGAGCAAAGAGATGTCGAAAGACGCTCCGCGCCGAATCGTGGGGCTGCCCTCGGAGGTGCGCATTCCACTGCCGGCGAGCACGCCGGAGCGCGCGCTCCTGGAAGAGGCCGCGTTAAATTGCCCGGTGCATAAAAGTTTGCCGGACGAGATCGATCGGCCGACGAAATTTATCTGGGAAGGTTAGGCGCGCGGCCACCCGAGCTCGCGGTGGAACCCGGCGCCGCTATTTGCTCGCGGGGCGATCGGGCGAGCGGTTGCGATGTTTTTGGGTTACCTCGGCGCCGCTGAGGCCATCGTAGGCGATCATCTGAATGTGCGAGGCCAGTTCGCCGCCATAGAGGGTGATGATGGCCACGATCTCCGCCCAGACCAGCAGGATGATCCCGATCGCGAGCCAGCCGTAGATGTCGCTGTAGCTGGCCATCTGGCCCACGTAAGTGAGAAAGATCGGCCGCGCGACGAGGGTAAGCCCAGTGGCGACGAGCGCGCCGAGGAGAGCGCTTTGCCAATTGCAACGATGGCGCGGCACAAATTTGTAGAGGCAATAGAAACCGCCTGTGAGCAAGATCGCGGGAAGCGTCCAGCCGATGACGGAGAGCCCGATCGCCCGGCCATGCGGGATGGTCCCGAGGACGTAACGGAGAAGCGGCACGACCAGATCCACCACGAGGGCACCGACGAAAAGCAGGCCCACGGAGAGAAGCATCCCTAATTGCACCAGCAGGCCCCGGAAGAAGCCGTAGGCGTTATCGACATCGCAGGCGATATTGAGCGCACGGACCAAAACCGCAAAGACGCGCGTGCCGGCCCACAGAAGGACGAAGAGGGAAACCAGGTCGGTGTGGCTTCGGGCCGCGATCGCTTTTTGGATAATGTCGCGAATCGTTTGCGCGTGCGGAGTCACTCCGCCGAGAACGCGGCTGGCTTGTTCGATGGCCCATTGCGGTTCGATGAACCAGGCTGCGATCGAGACCCCGGCGAGCGCGAGCGGGAAGAGCGAAAGAACGGCGTAAAACGCGATCGCGGCCGAGAGATGCGCGCCGCCATCGATAAAGAAGTCGCGCGCGGAGTAACCGGCAATCGCCAGCCAGCGTGGAGTCTTCTCTCGGAGGCCGCGGGAGAGAGCCGACGGAAAGGCGAAGGTCATTTCTTCTGAATGGCCGGCACGACCAGGCGTTGCAGATAAACGCGGAGCGCGGCTGCGAGTGGGAGAGCGAGGAGCGCACCGAGCACGCCGTAGAGCGTGGCGCCGATCAGCACCGCCACCACGGTGAAAAATGGCGGCAAGCCCACGTGAGCCTGCATCACGCGAGGGACGATCACGTTCGCCTCCACAATCGAGAGCACGAGGAAGAAAACCGTGGTCGCGATCCCGACCCAGAGCGGCAGGAGAAGGAAGGCCAACGGGATGGCAATCAAGCCCGCGGCCAGAGGGCCGACCATGGGGATGAGTTCGCCGAGGCCGCCGGCCATTCCGAGCAGGATCGGGTGAGGCAAGCCCAGGGAGAACATCGCGATCGAGATGGTGGTGGTGACGAGGAGCACGAGGATGGCCTGGCCGCGCAGCCAGCCGCCCATCGTGCGCAAGGCTTCGGCAGTGGTTTCGTCCACACGCTTTTGGTGCCGGGGCGGGACGAGGGAGAGGAACGCGCTGCGCAGTCTTTCTTTTTCCAACAACATGTAGAAAGCGAGGACGAGGACGGTGAGGGCGGACCCGATGCCACCTAGAACGCCGAGAAGGGCGGAAGTGGTCGTCCAAAGATATTCTCCTGCCTGGCCGATCTGCTTTTGGGCGGTGAGAGCCAGATCGCGGGTGGAGGGGATCTGCGGGAACTCTCCGCGCATTTTAGCCAGCCACCCGCCCAGTCCATCCACGTAAGCCGGGAGGTCGCCCCAGGCCTGGCCTCCCTCCCGCCAAAGGACTGAGCCGAGGAAATAAAACAGACCCAATGCAGCAGCGACGATGGCGAGCAGGGTGCCGAGGATCGGAATCCAGCGTGGCGCTTGCCAGCCATTCGGCGGCAGTTTGCGCGAGGCCAGCCAATCCACCACCGGAGAAATGCCGGTGGCCAGGGTCATGGCCAAAAGCACGAGAACGATGATCCCCTGGAGCTGGACGAAGAGCCGAAGCGCGATCCAGAGGCCGAATGCAACGAGCAGGAGGCGGACGCCGGCCGAAATGTGGGCGGGTGTGATCACCAGCAGGGTAGGCGGAATTCGTTCTGGTTGCGGCGGCGGGAGGGAACGAGAGACGCGTCGCAGGATTGTCGACACCCGTTAGACTTTCTTCACCAAGGCGATCACGAATGCGATCACGGCCAGGACGATGAGGATGTGGATGAATGCGCCCAGCAATTTGAGACCGAGCCAGCCGATGAGCCAGAGGGCGAGGAGGACGAGTGCGATCGTGTAAAGCATTGGCAAGGGTCGTCCGCCAGTGTGGTCCTTGCCAGAATATCTTTTCGTTTCAGCAGGTTTCCCGCGAGGGTTTGGAGCGCTCGGTGGGTTCGAGCGCGACGTGCCCTAACGAGCCATCCAGGGTCAGGACCAATGGCGACGCGCCGAAGTGGCGCCTCGACGTGAGAGCGCCCGGATGACGCCCACGACGGCGCCGGTGGCGACACCCCAGATGAGCGCTTCGGGCCAGGTGGCACCTTCTTTGCCGGGATTAAGCGGCGGCTTTTTCCCGGTGGTCGCCTGCCAGCCATCTTCCAGCACTTTGCGACCGAGGGCAGATGCCACAATCACGGCCACCACGCCGATGAGGGTCCAGGCGTTATCGCGAGTCATGAGCTCGTCGTCGATTCGTTGGAGGGTTTTGTTCATCCGTAAATGGATCGTGTGTGGAGGGCTGGGCGATTGCGTTTTTCCTGCATGGCTGCGCTAAGGTGGGCGGGCGGCGCGGGACTTCGCGTGACGGGTCTGTGTGCCCCGCGTCATCTCGAGCCGGCCGAGCGCGGCCGAGGGATCTTTCACGGGGTTCTCCGGTGTCAGGGGAGGATGGCTTTGGCTGGCGTCGCGGGGCGCTGGGTTTGCGGATGCACGAGTGCTTCGGCGAGATCCCTCGGCCGTCTGCGCGGCTCGGGATGACGCGTTTCGAGTGTCGAGCGTTCTCGGGATCGCGTTCGCGTTTGGCGTTCGGCGTTCGGCGTTCGGCGTTCGGCGTTTGGCGTTCGGCGTTCGGCGTTCGGCGTTCGGCGTTCGGCGTTCGGCGTTCGGCGTTCGGCGTTTGTGATGCCGACGATTCTGCTTTCACCACGTGTCATCCCGAGCCGGCGAAGCGCGGCCGAGGGATCTCTCGCGGGCTTCTCAGATGTCGAAGCAGAACGGCTTGGGCTGGCGTCGCGGGGGCTCCCGGTTTGCGGTTGCACGAGTGCTTCGGCGAGATCCCTCGGCCGTCTGCGCGGCTCGGGATGACACGTTCGAGCTTTGCGCGTGTTTGATGAGCCGGTGGGCGGGCGGCGGCTATTTGACGGTGTGAAGTTGGTCTGGATGACAAGAGAACGGAAAGCGTTTTCCTTATCCGATGGGTATCTCCGTTGGCATCATCACCGTCTCCGATCGCGCTTCCGCGGGCGAATACCAGGATCTGGGCGGGCCGGCCCTGCGCGCTGAGGCGGAGAAGCTCGGTTGGGAGGTGCGGAGCGAGGCGACTATTCCTGATGAGGTTTCTCGAATCCAGGAGACGATCCGTGCTTTTTCGGCGCAGGGTTGCGGGCTGATTTTGACCACGGGCGGAACTGGCATCGCCGCGCGCGATGTCACCCCGGAAGCCATTCGCGCGATCATGCGGGTGGAGTTGCCGGGCTTCGGGGAAGCGATGCGGATGGAATCGCTGAAGATCACGCCGAACGCGATTCTTTCGCGCAGCCTGGCGGCGGTGGTGGAGCAGGCGCTGGTGATCGCGCTCCCCGGCAAACCGAGCGGGGCGGTGGAGTGTCTGGGGTTCGTGCGCGGGGCGATCCCGCACGCGGTGGCGCTGGCGCAGCGCGTGCCGACGTCTTGCTAGCCGCCGTTTTACAAGGTGACGACGGTGATCTCCGGCCGGCAATTGAAACGCAGGGCGTGGTGATAAGTGCCAATGCCGGAGCTGACGTAAAGCGGTCCGCTGGGAGTCTGGTAACGTCCGAGATCGTAATCGCCCACGTTATCGGGGAGGACGAGCGGCCCGACGAAGGGCAAGCGCACCTGACCCCCGTGTGAGTGGCCGGCCAGGATCAGATCGAACGTCCGCCCGGTCAGGCGATCGGCCATGATGGGATAGTGCACGAGAAGGAGCCGTTGCTGGCCTTGCGGCGCCAACTGCAGCACGTGGACGGAGGTGAGCGCGCTCCCGACGATCTCGAGCGAGAACTGGGGCAGGACGACGCTCTTATCGACCAACCACGCGCCCCCGGTCTCCGCGAAGGCGCGCTCGTATTCTGGGAAAAGGTGCCTGGCTCAGGTAATCGTGGTTCCCGGGTGTGCCGTAAACGGGCGCTTTAATCTGGCGGATAAGATCGAGCGCGGCGGGCAGGAAGCGTTTGTCTTCCACGAGATCGCCGGAGAAGCAGACGAACGGCGGGCTCTGGGCGTTGATGGCGGCGACCACTTCCGCGGCATAGCGGGCGTCTCCTTTGTAATGGAGGTCGCTGAAATGCACGAAGCGCGTGCCGCCGGGGCGGAGGGTCAGCTCCTTCACGATCAGGTTGGTCGGCTGCACCCACGAAGCGTCGGCATAGGCGGCGGTGGGGAGCGCGAGCGCGCCGAGGGCGAGGAATTTGCGACGGGTTAACATCTGAGCCGGCGCACCGAGGCGCGCGCGATGAGATTAGGGTATCAGCAGGAAGCTTGCGCGATTTCTCATTCCGCCCAGCAGAGCAATTGCATCTGGCGCAGCCCGCTTTCGCTCAAGCGCGCGGTCGCGCCGCTGCCAGTGAGAACGCCGCGCGTGAGGCGGGAGTAGCTGCCGCTCCGTTTATCGGCGAAGACGAGCGTGGGCGTGGTGACAGTGTTCTCCCCCGCTTCCACCTTGAGCGGGATGCCGGCGGCACTGAACGACACGATCCAGGAAGGTGGCGTCGCGTCCGGCTTTTTCGCCAGCATCCATGGGTAGCGGAGGTGAAGATCGAAGCCGGCGGTGGCGGGGAGAGCCACTTTATAAAAAGTGCGTTCGCCATCAAGGAAGCGAGGCACGCTCAAGCCTGGCTGCTGACGTTGCGCGAGGTAATATTTCGCGATGTCGATCCCGGTGAGATTGAGGCCGCTGTAAAGGCCGTGACGGTTCGGATCGTTCTTCACGAAGTTCCCGTACCAGGCTTCGAAGCGGCGGCTGAGGAGAAGGTTTAATTCCAGGTGCAGATGCGAGCGTTCGCGATCCAGCCCGTCCCGGTGTGGCCCATGATGCCGAGCACTTCGCCGCGCGGCACCTTTTGCCCGACCGCGACGCTGATGGAGGCGAGATGACCGTAGAGGCTGTAATAACTGGCGCCGTCCCAGCGATGTTCGATCACGACGTAGCGGCCGTAGTTTGAGTAGCCAGCGGCGGCATTTGCATGCACCACCTCGCCGGCGGCGATGGCGCGCACTTCATCGAGCGGCTCGCCGCGCGCATCGCGGCGGAGCGGGCGGATATCGATCCCTTCGTGGAAGCGGGAGTAGACCAGGCCCTCAGCGGTGGCGATTGGGTCGCGGACGAAACCATACTGGCCGCCTTCCCATGGCTTCGATTCCTGGCCCTGGAAATTGCGGGTGATGTATTGGTAGAAGTCGGCGCCGGCGCCGTCGAAGAGCGCCGTGTTTTCGGTGGGGAGGGCGAGGTTGGTGCCGGCGCTGGTTTCCTGTGCCGAAACACCAGGAGCGAGCGCGAAAGTGAGAGGAGGAGGAGTGCGAGGGCGGTGGCTATTTTATCCATTCTTGACCGGCGGTAAGGGGCTTGGTTAGCCTCGGGGGGATGGATCCTATTGTGCTGATCCACGGCTATTCGGCGGAGAGTAAACAGACCACGCCCGCCGCCATCCACAAGACCTACGGCACCTTGCCCGAGGCGTTGCGCGAGGCTTACGGCGGCAAGGCGGTGGTGGAAATTAATTTAAGCCGCTACATCTCGCTCGAGGACGGGCTCACGATCGATGACATCGCGCGCGCGTTTGATCGCGCCTTAAAGGCGGACTTCGCGCATCTGCTGCAAGGGCGTTTTCACGTGGTCATCCATAGCACGGGAGCGTTGGTGGTGCGGAATTGGCTTCGACTGTTTAGCCCCAAGCCGTCGCCGATCGCGAACTTGATCTATCTGGCGGGTGCGAACTTCGGGAGCGGCTGGGGTCACATCGGGAAAGGGCAGCTGGCGAAGTGGGGCCGGCTGGTCTTCGAAGGCGGCGCGGAGCGGGGTTTGCAGATTCCTGGACGCGCTCGAGCTGGGCTCCGAGCGGACGGTCGATCTGCATCTGCATTTTCTCCAAACCGGCAATGCGATGGTGACCGACTACGGGGTGCGCGAGGCCATCATTACCGGCACGCAGGCGGATGTGAGCTGGTTCTCGGCGCCGATTCGTTACGCGAAAGAGGATGGCTCCGATGGCGTGGTGCGCGTCTCCGGGAGCAATGTGAATTTCCGTTACGTCCGCTTCGGGCCCACCGCGGAGGCGGGCGATCTCTCCTGGCCGGAGATCAATCGGCAGACCGATCGCAACCTCGCCCGCGCAGGGGCGCGCAAAGAATTTTACCGCGTCCAAACCACGAGCCACCCGGGCACGCCAGAGCGCCCGCGGGTGCCGCTGGGCATTCCTTATCGTTGCGCGCATACCGGCGAGAGCATGGGCATCGTCGTCGGCTCGCGTCCACGCGCGCAGGTGATGCGGATGTTACGAGCGGCTTTGGAAGCCACGCCCGAGACATGGCCCGGTCTGGTGGCGCTGTTCGAAGACGAAACCCAGAAGACCTACGCGAAGGCGAAGGAAGGCGACGGGCCCGCCTGGTGGCAAAAGTGGATGAACGATCCGCGTGCGCAATACGATCCGCATGCGCAGGTCATCTTCCGGGTGCGCGATCAGCACGGTGCGCCCGTCCTGCATTACGACATCTTCTTCGAGTCAGCCCAGCGCACGGTGAAATCGCGCCCCATCCAGACCCTTTTCGAGGACAAGCACATCAACGAAAAGGCGCCGCACATTCTCCTCTTTTATCTTCGGACGGAGGCGTTCGATAAGAAGAGCGGGCGGTGGAAGTCGCAAGTCGACGAAGTGGATATCTGCTCGCTCGAGATCACGGCGGTGGAACCGGAAACGGAGGAGATTCTCTATCTGCCTTTCCGCTTGGAACTGAGCGGCGAGCAGCTCCGGGAATGGGTGCAGGGGCATCACACCGTCATTTTCGATGTGGAGCTGGTGCGGCTGCCGTCGCCGAATGTGTTCAAGATGGTGAAGCTGGAGGGGTAGGGGAGGGGCGCATCCGGGTCTAAAGGGAGGCGGTGCGTCTGGCTGGCAATGTCATCCCGAGCCGCGCAGACGGCCGAGGGATCTCGCCGAGACGCTTGGGGCTTTCGCAAATCGAGAACCGTGCAACGCCAGCCAAAGCCGTCCTGCTCCGAAAACTGAGAAGCACGCGAGAGATCCCTCGGCCGCGCTTCGCCGGCTCGGGATGACGGGTGGCACACGAGGCATGAGTCATCGCGCCGCGCGTTGTAAGATCGGATCCGACCGCTGACTGGGCCCTGCGCCTCTCGTGACCAAAACTTGTTTGGTCATGCCCACGTTCTCGAAGCTTTGTTTTGTAATCCTGTGCGGGAGGGCAACAGAGTTGCGTGAACGAGGAGGAGACTTCGGGTGCAAAGACGAGGCGTTTTGGAAAACGCCTTTCCTTGAGGGTTCACGTGAGCGCGCGCGTTGCGCCTGGCAGGCGCTGTCATCCCGAGCCGCGTAGACGGCCGAGGGATCTCGCCGAAACACTTGGGGCCTCCGCGAATCGAGGACCGTGCAACGCCAGCCAAAGCCGTCCTGTTTTGACACCTCAGAAGCCCGCGAGAGATCCCTCGGCCGCGCTTCGCCGGCTCGGGATGACGGGTGGCACGCGGATCGTGATTCAGAAGACTGCGCGATAGTGACGCGTGGCGCATGGACCGTGAACGCCTGAAACCCCGAGGCGCTTGCGCTTCGCCGCCTACGTGTCGTGCAAGGCGCTTCAGCGCCTGCGCGTTGCGCGCCGTGGCCAGTCTTTTGTCATCACCGCCAGCTCCTTCGCCGCCAAACCCGAGGCGATAAAAAGCTTTCCGTCGCGCACTCGCCGATCGATCTCCAACTCGGACACCAGCCGGCCATTCACGAAAACGTAGAGCGTCGTCCCCCGGCGATCGACGCTGAGAGTGTCGAGCGCCAGTGTGCCGTGATCGTCCAATTGAAAGAGGACGCCGAAAGAGCCATCGGTCGCTGGATAAGAAGAAAACCCCACCACATCGCGCTCGGAAATGGCAGGCACCTTCTCGATCACCACTTCCCGCCCGGTGCGGCTCGATCGGATGCGGGCGGCGAAGACCTGGCCGTCGCGCTCGTTCGCCTCGGTATGAACGCGCAGGGTCGTGCGCGGCTTCCGGGCCTCGGCGGTTTCCGGCAGGAAAAGAGCGAACAGAAGAGAAACCGCGAGCCATCGGCGCATGAGCCGAGTGATAAAGGGATTGACACTTTTTGCAACGCTTGGTGAGTACGGGCGATGAATCGCACCCTGGTCGCTCTGTTGCTCGCCTTCGCACTGGCGACTGGTGCCTACGCGCAGGAGCGCCGAAGCTGGTTGAGCAGGCTCAATCCCTTTAACCGCGCGGAGAAGCTGCCGGAATACAACGACCCCACCCTGCGCGGGCTGGAAGTGACGCTGGTCGTCTCACCGCAACCGATCAAACTCTCGGAAGTGCGGCAGATGAACGTCGTTATCCGGCTGACCAATCGGGCCAAACGTCCGGTGACGCTGGAGTTTCCAGATGCCCAGCGTTTCGAGATTTACCTGCGAAACTCCGCCGAGACCGTCCTCACCACCTGGTCGGATAATCACGCCTTCGCTGACGTGCTCGGGAGCGTTTTCATCAACCCGCAGGAGCATGTCGAGTATGCGGAAACGATCGCGACCCGGGAGTTGACCGCGAACAAGGTTTTCACCGTGGAAGTGTTCTTTCCGAAATATCCGGAGCTCCGCGTGCGGCAAAAAATTCTCACCGCCCCCTAGGTCGGATGCCGCTTTTCTCCGATTACCACTCGCACCCGCAAGGGCATCGAGTGCAGCCTTACACCCTGGAGCTTCTGCAACCCTGGGTGGACTCGGCGCGAGCGCGCGGGCTGAGCGATATCGCGTTCACGGATCACGATCGCTACCACGTCGGCGTCGACTTCGAGGTTTTGCAGCGGCTGCGCGAGGCGAATCCCGACGTGCAGATACGCGCTGGGATCGAGCTGGACAACGATCCTGTGCACTCGGCGGCTGGGCGTCGTTGGGTGGAGCAGCACTGGGACGAGCTGGATTTCGTCCTCGGCTCGGTCCATTTCCTCGATCGGCCGGACCAGATGTTCGACAGCGTGCCGGAGGGCGCGGCGCAGTTTGCGGGGCGCGCGATCGATGAGATCTACGCTGATTACTTTCGGCGCGTGCGCGAGATGGCGGCCAGCGGATTGGTCGATTGCCTGGCGCACATCGACCTTATCAAAATCCACGGCCATCGTCCCAGCGGCGACGTGCGCGCCTTGGCCGAGGAGACGCTGGACTTCATCGCCGCGCGCGGTCTGGCGATTGAGCTTTCTACTGCCGGTTGGCGCAAGCCTGTTGGGGAGCTGTATCCGTCCGATTCGCTAATCGAGCTGGCGATGGAGAAAGGGATTCCGCTTACGACCGCTTCCGACGCGCATTCCCACGTGCAACTGGCGGAACACTTCAGTCGATTACAAGAAAAGATGACACAGCTCAACCTGCGCGAAGTCTGCGTTTTCGATCGTCACCGAGCCCGAGCCCTCCCGCTCGCGTAGGCCAGGCGCGATCAGGAAGCGACGAGGCTGGCCGCCTCCACGAGACCATGCTGAAACGCGTAGAGGACCAGGCCGGCGACATTCCGGACACCGACCTTGCTCATCACATTGGTGCGGTGAGTTTCCACGGTGGCGACGCTAATGAATAGCTTTTTCGCGATTTCCTTGCTCGTGCAGCCCTGAGCGATCCAGCGGATCACCTCTTCTTCCCTCCGGCTGAGGATGAGGCCCTTGGGGCGTTTCTGCCGCTGCGCCAGCGCAGCCCGGCTCAACGGCGCGACCCCGCTGCTCTTCGAGGAAAAATATTGCTCGCCGCGACCTACCCGATCGACGGCGCCGAGGAAATCGTCCCAAGTGTTTGTCTTCTCGACGAAACCTTTGGCCCCCGCGTGCAAGGCCTCGACCAGCCGATCTGTCGTCGGGTATGCGGTGCATAAGAGCACGTGGGTATGCGGGGAAGCGCTCTTGATTGCGGGCACAATCGCGATCCCATTCTGGTCCGGTAGATTGATATCGAGGATGCAAAGATCGGGCGCGGAAGCTTTGCAGGCGGCAATGGCGCCTGCAGCAGTCCCGACCGCGTCGACCACGAGGTAACGCTCGCCCTGCCGATTCAGGGTCGCGGTGATCAGCTCCCGCATGAAGATGTGGTCATCCACCACGACGATGCGGATGATGGATTGAGACACGACCTGCGTTGGGAGTTCGTCGATTGGCGTGAACCTCATAATGTTGCCTACAGGAAAACCATGAGCGGAAGCGGACGAGAAGAACAAGCAAATTCATTAGTTTTTCCGAGGTAATTTGAGAGATGCCAGGTTCGGTTCTGCCTCCCGAAGAAAAACAACGGCAAATGGATACGAGATGTTCATTACGCAGAAAATTCGTTTTTGTTATCGTCATGGTTCGCGCGACTACCTAGGGTCGCCATCAGACGTCCTCGCCACGCTGGTGTTGGACGCTAACTCACCCACCTCCCATGAATATTAAGACCACTCAGTCACTCCTTAAGATCACGTTCGGCGGCGCGCTTCTCGCGTTATTCGCGGCATCGCCTTTGGCCCTTAGTTCTTCCGATTCGGGAGAGCGCTTCCTTAGGTTGGAAGCGGCACAGCGCGATTCCGCAGCCATGAGCACGGACGATGAATCGGTCTTGGAACGGGCTGAAGAAGCGCGAAAGCTCGCGCTCGAGCCGGCTGCGGTGGCGCACGAGGCGGCCGCCATCCGGGTGCCGAATGCGCCAAAGTCGGCCCGTCCCGTCGCACCGAACGGCACCATCCCGATCTCCGTGACGGCGACCGCCGGAACGACTGGCCCGACGGGTTACAGCACGATAAACGACGCCTTCGCTGCCATTAATGCCGGGACGCATCAAGGCGCGATCTCGGTCAGTATCAATGCAAGTACGAGTGAGCCTGGGCCCGCGGTCTTGAACAGCACGGGCGCGGGTGCCGCGGCCTATACCTCAGTCCTGATTCGGCCGACGGCAGATGGACTTTCAATCAGTGGCGCCACGATCGCGGGGCGAGGTTTGATCGAGTTAAATGGCGCGGATGGCGTCACGATCGACGGCGACAACCCGAACTCGGGGGGCACCAACCGCAACCTGACAATTCAGAACACCGCCGCCAATACCGTCGCCTTCACATCTGTGATTCGCATCGCGCTGGCCACCACCGTGGTCAACAGCGCCGATAACAACACAATCAAGAATCTCAACATCATCGGCAGCTCGCCCGGGCGAAATATCAGCACGGCCATCAGCACGACAGGTTCCGAAAACACGACCTTCGGGTTCTTTGCCGGGACTGGAGCGTCCACCACCACCGCCACCAATCCTCCGGTGGCACTCACCTCGGTAAGTACCGGTGTCGGCGCCGGTGCAACGGCAAACAACCTGATCGTTTCGAACAACAATTTCACCGGCTCCATGGCGCGCGCCGTCAGTGCGAACGGATCCGCCACGAGCGTGTTTCCGGGCTTGCAGGTGAGCGGGAACGTAATCGGTAACCCCACCGCCGGGTCTGTCGATCAGGTCACCGCGATCGGCATCACGGTCCAAGGTTCTACCAACGCGGTCGTCTTCGGGAACACGGTCTACGTCGAGGGCTATATACCCGCGAGCGCCGCGACCCACGGCATCAATACCGGTGTGAATAGCACAAACACGTCCGGCACGACCATTGATAGCAACAAAGTCAGCCGTGTCCGCAACAACAACGGAAATACCTGGTCGGCCATGGGCATTAACCTGGGCGGTGGAAGCAATCACACCGCGCAAAATAATTTCGTCTTCGACATCCGGAACGACCAGACGACGGGGACCGGAGGCTTCGGGACCACTTTCGGGGCCTACGGCATAAGGATCGCGAGCGGCACGGGCCACAAAATCTATCACAATTCGGTCCACCTTTTTGGTGTCCTCCCGGGCAGTGTCAGCACGGACCTCACGGCCGCTTTCATCATGACCTCTACGATTCAGACCGGCTGCGATGTGCGGAATAACATTTTTTCGAATCAACTGACCGGCGGCAATCCGGCCGCCAACCAGACCCGGCACGCCACCATTTACCTTCCTTCCGGCGCGACCAGCGCGATGAACCTGACCTTGAACAATAATGACTATTTCCAGGGTCCGAGCGCGACCGACCCGAAGAGCTTGCTGGCACAGGTCGGCACCACGGCTGGCGCTGGCGAATACTTTGCCGCGGATTTCGATCCCACCATGACCACCCCAGCGGCGAATTTCCGTGCTTACACCAGCACTTTGAACGCCGCGGGCACCAATGACAATGCGAGCAAAAAGGACGATCCAGGCTTTGTCTCCGATATGGACCTCCACGTTTCCGTGGTCTCGATCGTGGTCGATGCGGGCGTCAATGTTGGCGTCCTCCAGGATATCGACGGCCAAAACCGCGTCCTCCCGCCAGATATCGGTGCCGACGAAGCCAGTGGTGCGCCGCCTCCACCAAATGACATTGCGGCCATCGCCATCATCACCCCGGCGAACGGCAGCACCCTCATCGCGGGCTCAGGCACCACTCCGCAAGCGAGCTTCCGAAACATCGGGTCCGCCACTCAAACCAACGTCATGGTTCGCTTCACCATCACCGGGCCTGGCGGTTACAACTACTCGAATACGCAAACGATTGCCTCCATCGACCCCAGCACCACCGTGCCGGTGACGTTCGCGGCCGCGCCCACGTTCACGTCCGCGGGCTCCTACGCCACCACCGCGGCGGTCATTACGCCGGATGCAAACGCCGCTAACGATGTCGTGATGGGCTCGTTTACCGTCCTCTCGCCGCTAGCCGGGAGCTATAACGTGCCGGGCGACTTCACCTCGCTGACCAACGCCAATGGTGCTTTTGCAGCCCTGAATGCCGCAAGCGCTTCGGGCAACGTTACCTTCAATATCGCAGCGGACCTCGCCGGAGAGACTGGCGCCGTCCCTCTCAACGAACTCTCGGGCGGCTTCTCCGTCACGATCAAGCCCACTGGGACGGCGCGGACCATCGCTGGCAACTCCGCGACGCAGTTAATCAAGCTGAGTGGTGCGGACAATGTAACGATCGATGGCAGCCTGGCCGGCGGGACCGATCGCAGTCTCACGATCACAAACGCGGCCATCGGCCCGATCGTCTGGATTGCGACGAATTCGACCAGCGGTGCCACCGGAAACACGGTGAAAAATTGCGTCCTCTCCGGACCCGGTAACTTCACTGGCCAGGGCATCATCGCCGGCAGCGGCGCCACCCTCGGCGCTGCGGCCGAGTTCCCGAACTCGAATAACACCATCCAGAATAACGTGATTAACCGGGTCCAGAATTCCGCCTTCATCAGCGGTAATGCGACCTCCGGCGACTCGAACTGGGTGGTCACCGGGAACACCTTTGGCAGCGCCACCGTCGCCGACAAAAACGCCTTCCGCGGCATGCTCGCGGGCGGGGCTAACAGCCTGACCATCACCAACAACACAATCATGGGCGTCAGTTCCGGGCCGACCTCGACCGCGAGCATGACGGGTATCCAGCTCGCGGCCATCATTAACGGCGCCCTGATTTCCGGCAACAAGATCAGCGACATTAAGCAGAACAACCCGACCGGATTCGGCAGCCAGGGCATCTATCTCACGTCCACCAGCACCTCTGCCGGTGTGGCAGTCATCAATAACTTCGTTTCCGATGTGGCATCGCAAGGCACCGCCACCACCACCGCGCTCGGCAATGGCTGGGGTCTCGTGGTTACCACCGGTGGCGGCTACGGGTTCTACTATAACTCCGTTAGCATGAACACGAACCAAGTGTCCGCCAGCAGCGTCACCGCGGCGGTGAATCTCGCGGCCGGACTGCCGAATGCCAGCATTGAGATGATCAACAACATCTTCTCGAACACCGAGACGGTGGGCACCCGCTACGGGGTTTATAACGCCTCCACGGCGGCGGTGTTTAACACGATCAATTACAACGACTACTTCGCCCAGAACGTCGGCTTCCTCGGCGGGGCGCGGCCCACTTTGGCCGATTGGCGAACGGCGACGGGCCAGGATAACAATTCGATCGCCGCCGATCCGTTGTTTACCAGCGCGACGGATCTGCATCTCCCGTGCTTCTCGCCTGCCTTGGATGCCGGTGTCCCCATTGCGGGCATCACCACGGACATCGATGGTCAACTGCGCAGCCTGATGACGCCAGATATCGGTGCCGATGAATTGAGAGCGCCCACCGCCACCAGCGTGGTCTCGCGCAAAGTTCATGGCGGGGTTCCCTACGACATCCTCCTCCCCGGCGTGGAAAGCCGCACCGGCGGCGTGAGTGGCGACTTCCAGGTTGTCTTCAATTTCGCAGTCCCCGTCACGTTCGATAGCGCAGCGCTTTCCACCGGCGCTGGATCCGTTGCAAGTGTGAGCGGCAATGGCACTAATGCCGTCGTGGTCAACCTGACCGGCATCACCGATGCGCAGGATGTCGTGGTTTTGCTCACCTGCGCCTCCGACGGGACCAACAGCGGTAACCTCTCGGCCTCCATGGGCGTGCTGCTGGGTGACGTGAACAACAGCCGTTCGGTCAGCGCTGCGGATGTCGGTTCCACAAAATCGGTCTCCGGCCTGCCGGTCACCGGCGCCAACTTCCGGGCCGATGTCAACGTCAGCGGAAGTCTCAGCGCCGCGGATGTCAGCCAGGTGAAATCACGCTCCGGCGCGTTCATTCCGTAACAGGGTTCTCAAGCGAGTTCACCGACGGTTGGCTCCTTCGGCCGACCCGAGGTGAACTCGCCGAAAGCGGGAAGCGTTTGCGCCGGCAAGGCTCGAAGGCGGGAAGGGCGACTTGGTCGCTACCGCTTAGCTCGAGCCGGTTAACGAGCGCGGAGAACTCTCCGGTAAAACTCGGAAAGTGAGCGCCACGGAATCGCGTGTGGGAGCTCGAATCCCGGGCACTGCCTGTCGCCGCGTTTCCCGACCAAGGCGTCACGCGCTCTACGAGTTTTCCTGTAGGCGAAAAATACGGTCTTTTGGGGAGTAGGCGCGCGTCCCGGTCCTGATACCGTCACCGGCCTAACCGCCATTTTTCGGAACCTGTGCAGTGCCCCCCTCCCGTCTCAGGCTCCCGACTTCAACCTAAGCTCTATGAAATCGCACTCCTTCCTGCAAAAATCTTTCGTCCCTCGTAGCGTCCGGTTCCTCCTCGTCTTCCTGGCTCTGGCTTTTTCGGCCGCCGCCAGCTTCGCGCAGGTCAGCGTCACCGCCACCGCCGGAACGACGGGACCGACTGTCTACACCACAGTGGGCGCCGCCTTTACCGCCATCAACGCCGGCACGCACCAGGGCGCGATTACGATCGACATTACCGCCAACACGACGGAGACAGCGGCGGCGGTTTTGAATAGCAGTGGCGCAGGGTCCGCCAGCTATACCTCGATCTTAGTGCGCCCGACGGTCGATGGCGTGACGATCGCCGGACCCACCGTAACGGGTCGCGGCCTGATCGAGTTGAACGGTGCCGACAATGTCACGATCGACGGGGACAATCCGAACAGCACCGGGGTCAATCGGAACCTCACAATTTCGAACACCGCCGTGGCGACCGTCACATACAATTCAGCGGTCCGGATCGCGACTTCTGCAACGGCCCCATACGCGGATGCGAACAACGACACGGTGAAGAACACAATCCTGCTCGGTAACGTGACTGGCGGCAACCTGAGTACGATCACGAGCGCCACCGGCAGCTCGAACGCATCCTTCGGGCTCATCGTCGGGCCCAACGGCGGATCGTCTGTCACCGCCATCACGAGCGTCAGCACGGCGATGGCGGCGGGCGCCACCGTGAACAATCTTGTGGTCGAAAATAACTCAATCAATCAATGCGCGCGTGGGGTGGCTTTTCTGGGCGCTACCGCCGCGTCCTCGACGGCTGTCACGGTAATCAATAATACGATCGGCGCCAACGCCACTCCCGCGCCGGCGATTCCGCCTTACACCTCTCCTGCCAGCACCGTTTATACCAAGGGCATAATCGTCCAGGGATTGACTTCGCTGACGGTGACTGGAAACACGGTGCAGAACATCATTTCCTATGTCGGGACTGCTGTGAACGGTATTGAACTGACCAGCGCGATTGGCGCAACCGGCGGAGCGATCGCGGTGAACTCGAACTCCGTTTCCGGCGTGGTCAACAATGCGAGTAGCGCTGCGAATGGCGTCGTATTTTCATCCGCCACGATTCCTTACTCCTTGAATTTCAACACGGTCACCAATGTCCAGACCGTTGGTTCGGCAAGTGTTTCGGGTATAAGTCTGACGAGCAGCGGAGGCGCCGGCACAGTGAATGCGAACAAGGTGCAGACAGTTTTCTCTCGCAGCACCTCGGGCTTTGGGGCTTTCGGTATTAACCTCACCAGCGGCAGCGGCATCACTGTCCAAAATAATTTCGTTTCGGACTGAACGCCCTTGCGGCCAACACACCGCCGAGCGCCTCATTTGGTGTTTACGGGATTCGCATCGCCGCGGGCACCGGACATAATCTACATAACTCAGTCAATCTCTCGAACGCCTTCTTTGGCGGCACCGCCGAGCCTTCTGCCGCTCTCATTATCACCGCGACAACGCTCACCGGCATAGACCTGCGCAACAACATCCTGGTCAACAACATCCCATCGACTGGAGCGACCATCATTAACGCTGCCGTCACGCTCCCCTCCGGTGGCACCTCGGCCATGGCTCTGACGGATAACAATAACGACTACTTCGTAAGCGCTACCAACTTTGTCGGCAGCCAGGGCACGACGACCTACACTGCCGCAAACTTCGACCCCACCATGACAACGCCGGCGACGAACTGGCGATCCTACACCAGCACGCTCGGCCCGGTTTCGAATGACGACTCGAGCAAAAAAGTCGATCCGCTGTTTGTTTCTGCGACGGACCTCCACATCTCGGCCGCGTCGCCCTTGGTGGACATGGGTGCCAGCGTCGGCGTCCTGCAAGATATTGACGGGCAGAATCGCGTGGGCGTTCCGGATATCGGTGCGGATGAACCGAACGGTGTCACCCCGCCCGCAAATGACATTGCCGCCACGGCGATCATCACGCCGGCGAATGGAAGCTCTACTGCTCAAGGGACGGTCGTCGCACCTCAGGCCTCGTTCACTAATGTGGGCACGGCTACGCAAACCAACGTCATGGTGCGCTTCACCATCACTGGTCCCGGTGGCTACAGCTATTCCAACACCCAGACTATCGCTACGATCGCGTCCAATCAGACGCTGGCCGTGACGTTTGCCGCGACTCCTGCTTTCACTACCCCTGGCACATACAACTCCACGGCCTCCGTCATTACGCCCGACGCGAATGCCGCCAATGATGCCGTCACCGCGACCTTCACCGTCCTGACTCCATTGGCGGGTGGGACGTATAACGTCCCCGGGGATTATCCTTCGCTGACCAACTCGGGTGGCATCTTTGCCGCCCTCAACGCTGCTGGCGTAAGCGGGAACGTCATGATTAACATCGCGGCTGATTTGGTCGGCGAAACAGGTGCGAATGCGCTTAATGAACTGCCCGGCGGCTTCACGGTCTTGATTCGGCCGAGCGGCGCAGCCCGGACCGTTTCTGGCACGACCACGGCCCTGGGTTTGATCATCCTCAACGGCGCGGACAACGTCACCATCGACGGCTCGCTTTCAGCCGGAACCGACCGCAGCTTGACGATAACCAACTCGAACACAGGCGCGGCCGATATCTGGATTCGCAGCGCGAGCGCTTCGAATGGCGCCAACAGCAACACCGTGAAGAACTGCGTGTTGAGTGGACCCGCTGCAAAAGCGGTCGCCGGCGTGCTTGCGGGCGGCAGCACCTTTGGCACCCCAGCGGACGCTCCGAACAGCAACAACACGATCCAAAACAATTTGGTCACCGACGTGCAAAACGCTCTCTTCCTTTCGGGCAATGCGGCAACCTTCGATCAGAACTGGGTCATCACCGGGAACACGTTTGGCTCCACCGTAACGGCGAACAAACTGACCTTCCGCGGCATGCTCCTAGGCGGGGCAAATAACTTCACCATCGCGCAGAACACGATCATGGGAGTTGTGAGTGCGGGCTCCTCGACCGCCAGCGGGATTCAACTTTCGGCCAACGCCACCAACGGTTCCGTGACCCGAAATATCATCAGTGACATTAAGAACACCAGCACCTCAGGTTTCGGCGCGAACGGCATCTTTCTCTCGCAGACCTCCACCGCTGCAAATGTCACCGTCGCTAATAACTTCATCCGCGACGTCGCTGGCTTCGGGTTTAACGGGGTAGACCAGGCGGATAACGGCTACGGCATCGTGGTCGCCAGCGGCGCGGGATATAAGATCTACTTCAATTCCGTCAGCCTGACGACGAATCAGACTGCGGCCGGCGGGATCACCAGCGCAATTAACATTCTCGCGGCAGTGACGACGGCGGGCGCGATTGATCTGCGCGATAATATATTGTCTGACCAGCAAACGATCGGCACGCGCTTTGGCGTGATCAATTCCTCCACTCAGGCGGCCGCGGTCTTCGCCACCATTAATTATAACGATTACTTCGCACAAAACGTGGGTCGGCAAGGAACCACTGTCCTTACGACTTTAGCCGCGTGGCAGGGCGCGACGGGCCAGGATGCCAACTCCAAAGCCGTCGATCCCTTGTTCGCTTCCACCACAAACTTACACCTGCAAAACGCCAGCCCATTGGTGGCCATGGGTGTCTCGATTGCCGGAATCACGACCGACATCGACGGAGAGACGCGTTCGGTGTTGCCCACGATCGGTGCGGATGAAGTAATCCTTCCAGGGACAATCCAATTGGCCAGCGCCACCTACGGCGTGGACGAAAACGCTGGCACGGTCGTGCTCAGCGTCACCCGAACCGGCGGTAGCAGTGGTGCGGTCAGCGTGGATTACGCGAGCGCCGATGGGACCGCGACTGCGGGCGCGGATTATACAGCGGCGGGCGGGACGCTTAATTGGGCCGACGGCGATACTTCTGCCAAAAACATTACGGTCACAGTGCTCAATGACATTGTCTTTGAGGGGAACGAGACGTTCTCGGTCGCTCTCAGCAACGTCACTGGCGGTGCCACTCTTGGTATGCCTAATGCGGCCACCGTCACCATTAACGATGACGACGCACAGCCCACCTTCACCATCGACAACGTGTCCATGAACGAAGGCGCCAGCGGCACCACGAACTTCGTCTTCACGGTCACCAAGACGGGCATGACCGCCGGCACCTCGAGTGTCGACTACGCCACCGCCGACGGCAGCGCCACCGTCGCGGACAGCGACTACGTCGCGACCAGCGGGACGATTAACTTCACCGCCGCGCAGACCAGCCAAGAGGTCACCGTCCAAGTGAATGGCGACACTAAATTTGAGCAGGACGAAAACTTTACGGTCGTGCTGAGCAACGTCATGAACGATCGCGGCCAGCGCGTCGAAGGTGCTCCTGCGGGCGGAGTCGGCACGATTGTGAACGACGACGCACAGCCCACCTTCACCATCGATAACGTGTCCATGAACGAAGGCGCCAGCGGCACCACAAACTTCGTCTTCACGGTCACCAAGACCGGCACGACTGCCGGGACCTCGAGTGTCGATTACGCCACTGCCGACGGCAGCGCCACTGTCGCGGATAGCGACTACGTCGCGACCAGCGGAACGATTAACTTCACCGCCGCGCAGACCAGCCAAGAGGTCACCGTCCAAGTGAATGGCGACACTAAATTTGAGCAGGACGAAAACTTTACGGTCGTGCTGAGCAACGTCATGAACGATCGCGGCCAGCGCGTCGAAGGTGCTCCTGCGGGCGGAGTCGGCACGATTGTGAACGACGACGCACAGCCCACCTTCACCATCGACAACGTGTCCATGAACGAAGGCGCCAGCGGCACCACAAACTTCGTCTTTACGGTCACCAAGACCGGCATGACCGCCGGGACCTCGAGTGTCGACTACGCCACTGCCGACGGCAGCGCCACCGTCGCGGACAGCGACTACGTCGCGACCAGCGGGACGATTAACTTCACCGCCGCGCAGACCAGCCAAACCGTCACCGTCCAGGTAAATGGCGACACCAAGTTCGAGCAGGACGAAAACTTTACCGTCGTGCTGAGCAACGTGATGAATGATCGCGGCCAGCGGGTCGAAGGTGCCTCTACGGGCGGAGTCGGCACAATATTAAACGACGATGCGCAGCCGAACTTCACCATCGACAACGTCTCCATGAGCGAAGGCGACAGCGGCACGACGAACTTCGTCTTTACCGTGACCAAGGGCGGTCTCACCGGAGGCAATTCGAGCGTCGATTTTGCCACCGCCGATGGGACGGCCACGGTCGCGGATAACGATTACGTGGCAACCAGCGGAACGATCAACTTCACCGCTGCTCAAACCACTCAAACCATCTCGGTCCAAGTGAGCGGCGATACCAAGTTCGAGCCGAACGAGATGTTCACTGTGGTCTTGAGCAATGTCGTGAATGATCGCGGCGAACACCTCGAGGGCAATTCGAATGTCGGCACCGGCACGATCTCAAATGACGACGCGGCGCCGACCTTCACCGTTGATGGCGTCTCGATGAATGAAGGCAACAGCGGCACGACCGACTTCACCTTCACCGTAACCAAGAACGGCCTCACAGGCGGAAGCTCAAGCGTGGACTTTGCGACCATGGACGGCACCGCAACCACGGCGGACAACGATTACATCGCCACCAGCGGCACACTCAACTTCTCCGCCGCGCAGACCACCCAAACTGTCACGGTTCAGGTCAACGGCGACACTACGGCCGAAGCGGACGAGCAATTCACAGTAGTTCTGAGCAACGCCATGAACGCCCGCGGCCAGGAGCTGCCTCTCGGCCTGGCGCCCGGCGTCGGGGAGATTCTGAACGACGACGCGGCCGGAAATAACAACGCCGACCTCTCGAACCTCGTCCCGAGCGCGGGCACACTCGTGCCGGCCTTCGATCCGAATGTTACCAGCTACACGGACAGTGTTCCTTTCAGCACCACCAGCATCACGGTCACCCCGACCGCCTCTGACGCCGGCGCCACCATTACGGTCAACGGTCAGCCGGTTGCATCGGGTAGCCCGAGCCAGTCGATCCCGCTGAGCGTCGGCCCGAACGTCATCACCATCGTCGTGACCGCATCGGACACGACCACGATGAAGACTTACACCATCACGGTCACACGCGGCGGCAACGTGAACGTCAACCCCGGCGCTGGCACCTATGCCACGCTGAAGGAGGCTTTCGATGCTATCAATGCCGGCACGCACACCGGCGCGGTCACGGTTGATATCGTAGGCGACACCACGGAAACCGCCGCAGCGGCCTTGAATGCGAACGGCACCGGCGCGGCCTCTTATTCCAGCGTCGCGATCACGCCAACTGGAATCCGCACTGTGACCGGTGCGATCCCGGCGGGTAGTCCGCTGGTCGACCTGAGTGGGGCCAGCAACGTCACGATCGACGGCATGAATCTGGGCGGCAACGCCCTCACGCTCTCGAACACGACCGCATCCGCCACCGTCGGCACGAGCACCATCCGGTTCATCAACGGCGCTGGAAGCAACACCGTCCGCAATTGCTCCATCCTTGGCTCCTCTACCGGCGCGGTCACGGTTGCCACCGGCACCGTCCTCTTCAGCACCAGCACTGTGGCTGGAGGCAACAGCAACAATAGGATTGAGCTGAACAATATCGGCCCGGCCGGCAACAACCTCCCCACCAAGGGCGTGATGAGCCTTGGCCAGCGGCAGCCCGAATGGAAACGCTGGGAACACCATCGATAACAACCACATTTTCGACTTCTTCAGCCCGACGGTGGGAGTGGCCGGCATCAGCCTGCAGGCGAACACCGCCACCACGACGATCTCCAACAATCGGATCTTCCAGACGGCGCCCGCGGACCTTCACCGGCACTGGGCTAAGTCGCTACGCGGGCATTACCTGCACGATCGGAACCGGCCAGGGCACGGTGGCAGTGACCGGTAACACCATTGGTTTCGGCGCGTCGATCGGCACAGGAGTGACCTCGATCAGCGGTTCCACCAATACGTTCATCGGCCTCGAACCTGACCAGCTCCAGTACCACTGTTGGTTCGAGCATTCAGGGGAACACGATTTCGGGAATCGCGCAGAGCACGGCTAGTGTACTCGACCGGCAGCTCATCGGCCTTCCGCGGCATCTATCTCGCGTCAGGGGCCGTTCGGACGTGGGTAACGTGACCGGCAACCAGATCGGGAGCCTGGACGGGTCATCCACCATCACCTACACCCAGAGCGCGACCGGAGCGGTTCGCCGCGATCTACGACTTCACTTCCAGCTCAACACGATTTCGAACAATCGAATTGGCGCGATCACGATCAACGGGACTGGAACCGGCACGAGGGTTCCGCGGCGTGGTCCTCTCAACACTGCGGCCGCTGCGACCGCCACGCTCAACAACAACCGTTCGGCGGGAGACCGGGGCTGGCGCCATCACCGATTCCCTGGTCGGTGCTTACTCCATGTATGTGGTGCAGAATAGCCTGGGCGTCTTGACCGCTACCCGGGAATGTGATCCGAAACATTTCCGGTAACTCCAACACGGCGGCAGCATCGTGGTTAGCGGCATGCTGATGACTTCCACCTCCACCACGTGGGCCAAATATCATCTCGCAGAACGTGCATCCATTCCCTGAGCAACAACTCGGGCGCGGCTCAGCAATTCAATCTACGCGCTTTATGCAAGCTTCCCCGCTACGACTGCGAACGTGGTCGAGCGCAACCTCGTCCACTCGCTCAGCATCACTTCCACTGCATCGACCTGCAATCTGCCGGTATCCTCCCCGTCGCCGGTAGCGGCGACCTACCAGAACAACATGGTCCGCCTCGGCCTCGACGCGGCGGGCAACTCCATCACCACGGTCTTCCCATCTACGGAATCTTCGACATCGCGGGCACCACCAAACAATTTACGCAACAGCGTTTACGTTGGAGGCTCGGGGTGGCCTCTGTCAACACACGTTCGCTTTTTAAGCAATGTCGTCAGCGGCACGCGTAATTACCTCGATAACATCTTCGGAACGCGCGCAGCAATGCGTCGGGTGGCGTCGCCAACTTCGTCATCGCGGTCGGCGGCACCACGTCAAATCCGCCGGGACTGTTCAGCAACTTCAACGACCTTGACGCCGCCGGCACCGGATGGCTTCATCGGCGTCTTCAACTCCGTCCCTCAGCTCACTCTCGCCGATTGGCAGACCGCGACTGGCCAGGATCTCAATTCCATCTCCGCCGATCCGCTCTTCGTCAACCCGACCGGAACGGCGGCGACCCTGGATCTGCACCTGGCCTGCGGATCGCCCGCGATTGATCGTGGCATCGCGGTCATGGGCGTCGCGAACGACTTCGATAACGACCCGCGCGGCAACCCGCCGGACATCGGTGCGGATGAGACAAACTTCATCGGGCCGATGGCAGTCAGCGCTGTCTCGCGCAAGATGCACGGCAGCGCGGGCGACTTCGATGTCACCCTGCCCGGCATTGAGCCGCGCAGCGGTGGGGCTACGGGCGACTACCAAATCGTGGTCACGTTTGCCACGCCAGTCACCCTCGGCGGCGCCACCGTCAGCAGCGGGACCGGTTCCGTCAGTTCGGTCATGGGCGATGGGACGAACACGATCACGGTCAACCTGACTGGCGTCGCGAATGCCCAATACCTTACCATCAGCCTTGGTTGCGTAAGCGATGGCATGCTCCTCGGAAACGTGCCTGTCACTCTCGGTGTTCTCGTCGGCGACGTGAATGCGAGCGGTAGTGTCACCGGAGCGGACGTGAGCCTGGTGAAATCTCAAGCCGGGCTGGCGCCTGACAGCACGAACTTCCGCGCGGATGTGATTGCGAACGGTGCCATCAACGTAAGCGACATCAGCCAGGTCAAAGCCACGACTGGCAGCTCGCTCCCGCCCGCCGCTGCGCCGACCGCGGCTGGAGACAAGTAAGTCATCTTCGGCGGAAAAATTCACGGGAGGTCTGCTCGCGCCGACCTCCTGTGAATCCGTCTGGCGGACGGGCGGTCGGAACAAGGGCGCCCCGCGAGAGGACGGGGTCCGGCACAAAAAATCGAAAGCTGAAATTGGGCACGGGTGAAAGCGAAACCGGAAAGCCGGTCATCCCGAACCGCGGAGACGGTTGAGGGATCTCGCAGCCTCGCACTGCTATGGGTGGAGGTGAGTCTTGGACCGCGCGGGAGATTCTTCGACCGCGCTTCGCCGGCTCAGAATGACACAGGTCGCACTGTAAACCGCAGGAGTGACCGCATCACACTGGCAGCCCTTGCCTTCTCCGCGTGCCCGGCGCAACTGACCGTCCAGTCTCTGCGACAAAGGCAAGGTTTTTCGCCGGCGATCTTGTCAGGCATTCTCCTAACGGCACGAACCGCAGCAGCTCTCCCGGAGCTGCAGACCCAAGAATCCAAAAGTCGCAAACCGCCCCCAGCGCGCAGGACAACGCGGTCTTAAAGGCCCAGGCCGGCGACGCCAAGTCCGCCGGTGATTTTGGTCATCTCGGATTGGCCCATTTCCTTTGCCTGTTCGATCGCTTGCTTTACCCCACTCAGAACCGCCTCTTCGAGAAAGGCGACGTCTTCCGGATCCACAATCTCGGGCGCGATCTTGATCGAGAGCACTTCGCCGGCGCCATTCGCCATCACGGTGACTTTCCCGCCCGCGGCCTGGACTTCGACGGTTTTTTCTTCCAGCTCGGCCTGCGTCTTCGCCATCTGCTCCTGCATCTTCTGCGCCTGCTTCATTAACTTGTTCAGATTCATAATTTGTCAGTCCACCACCGGTTTCAGTTCACCTTTAAAAATCTCCAGCGCGTCACGAATCAACGGATCGTCCTTGAAGGCGGCCTCCGCCGTTTCCTTGCTTGGCGGCGGCGGCTTTTCCTCTTCGCGCGGCGCTTCGGGCTCCTTCGGTTCCGCCACTTTCAAATCCGCCTGCAAGCTGAATTTGATGTCCCAATCGCGGCCGCTGATCTCTTTCAGGAGCGCCTGGAGAAACTCGCGGTTCCGCGGCATCGCGATCGAGTCCATCGCGTTTTTTTCCTCCGTGGGGAAGCCGAGCAGGAAATAGCGACCTTCCTCGCCGATGACTTGGGCGGACTCAATCCAGCCTTTGATTAACGGGCGCCGTTGCCTGGTCAATTCCACCGCCTTGGCCCAGACCTCTTGCAAATCGATCGCTTCCGCTTTGCTCTCCGCCGCAGGTGGCGCCACGGCGGCGGGTGCTGGTTTCGGTTCTACTTTGAGAGGGACTGGTTCGCTCTTCGGCTGCGGACGCTCAGTTTTTTTTGCCTCCGCCTTAGGCGTCGGCGACGGCGCTCTCGCGGCTGCTTTCTTCTCCGGCGCTGCCTTTCCGTCGCGCAAGGCGGACAGATCGGCGATCACCTCATTCAGCGTCACCTGTTCCAGCGTTTGGATGGCTTTGATTACCGCCACCTCGAAATGGAGCTTTTTGTTTGGGGCCCACTTCATCCGGCCTTCCGCGCTCGCAAACTGATCGATCAACTCCAGCAACCGATCCGTCTCGAGAAGAGCGGATTGAGTTTCGAGAGCGCTCTGCAGCTCCGGGTTCAGTTCGTCAGCGACCGCGTCGGGTTTCACTTTGAAGACCAGCAGGTCGCGCAGGTAGGCGATCAGATCGGACATGAGTTTCATCATGTCTTTCCCCACCTCCGCTTCCGTATGAAGCAGATCGAGAGCTTCCGCGGTCGACCCGCGCAGAATCTGCTCGGTGAACCGCGCCACGGTCTGTTCGCTGGTAAAACCGAAGACGCTCAGCACGTCCTCTTCCGCGATTTTCTCTCCACAAAAGGCGACCAATTGGTCGAGCATCGACTCGGCATCGCGCAAGCCGCCGTCCGCCCCTTTCGCGATCGCGTGCGCGGCCGCGGGATCGAGCGTCACCTTCTCCTTGCCGGCGATGAATTGCAGATGATCCGCGATGAGATTCGCCGGGATGCGATGAAGATCGAAGCGCTGGCAACGGCTCAGGATGGTCGGGAGCACCTTCTGCGGCTCGGTCGTAGCGAAAATAAACTTCACATGCGGCGGCGGCTCCTCGAGCGTTTTTAGGAGCGCATTAAAGGCCGCCGAAGTGAGCATGTGCACCTCGTCGATGATGTAGATCTTGAAGTGCCCTTTGCTCGGCGCGTAGCGCACGTTATCGCGCAGCTCACGCACTTGCTCCACGCCGTTATTACTCGCGCCGTCGATCTCGAGCACATCGAGGCTGTTTCCCGCAGTGATTTCCTTGCAGCTATCGCACACTCCGCAGGGCGTAATGGTGGGACCATTCACGCAGTTGAGCGCCTTGGCCAAAATGCGGGCGGTGGAAGTTTTGCCGATCCCGCGCGGGCCGACGAAGAGGTAAGCGTGCGCGAGCCGATTTTGCTCCACCGCGTTCTTGAGGGTGCGGGTGACGTGCCCCTGCCCGACGAGGTCATCGAACGTCTGCGGGCGGTATTTCCGCGCAAAAACCTGGTAGCTCACGGGCCGAATCTAAGCGGCAAGAATCGGAAGCGAAAACAGAAAAGACGCCGCCACTCCGGCCGCCCAGCGCTTAACGGCGCAGGTCTTTAATGATTCCCAAAACTCCCTCGCGCAGCGCGAATAGAACGCCGCGATAATAAGACAAGCGCTCGGCGTCCATCGCTTCAGCGGCGGCAACTTTTTCCGCCAAAGTGAGCGTCTGATTGAGGAGGGCGAGGACGCGCTTGAGTTGGGCAATCGTGAACCCTGCATCCACATCGAGCCAGCCATTGGCAGAGTCGTGCAAGGCACCCGCCATCTTTGCATTCAACGACATGAAGGAGTTAAGGAACTCACCGATTGCGGGATTATCCGGGTCGTTCGAGAAGCCCGGCTCCTTCATCTCTTGCAGAAACAAGCAGACGGCGTCGTAGCCTTGCTTCTCAAGCGGGTGCAGAATCTCGCCCTCTTCGTCGCGCACCCAATCGATGCCTTCTCGCTCCGGATCGAGCAGGGGCTCAGTGAGGTCGCTTTGTGGGTCGAACTCCGCCGCGGTTTCCTCGTCTGGCGGAAGGGCCGCTTCGCGATCGAGCGCTTCCTCCACCCACTTCCAGCCCATTTCCCGCGCGATCAGGCGATCGGCTTCAGGATGATCGGTAAACTTCTCGAGGAGCGCGCGGTATTGCTCCACCCGGGCGTCGTTCTCGCGCAGGAATTGTTCGGAACGAAACTCGTCCCACTCCTTCGCGTCCTCACTTTCCTGACGGAACGCAGCCGAGGCTTCGCGGCAGGCCGTCTGCACCTGCTCCTCGTGCTCGCGAGTCTCCTTTTCCGTGAAGCGCCAGGCTGGTTCGGAGATTTTAATTCGGTAAACTGCACTCTCGATGATCGTCTCCCCATTAAGAGGGGAGAACCACTGGAGGTGGAGGCAGTTCACCAAATGTTCCGGCGGCTTCTGGCCGGCGGGAATTTCCTCGAAGCTCTCGCTGTCGGGATTCCGGTAAACCTGCACCTTGCGCGCGGCGGTCATGCGCCCGGCGCGACCTCGTTGCTTGAGCAGCGGGGGAGCGGTCACGAGCGGGACTGGCGTAGGATTCGCAAAATGCACTTCGCAGCCAGCCAGATCCGGCTCGCAATCGCCGGTTAATTCGAGCGTAAGCGGCTCCGCGATTCCCGCCAGCCAGACGCGCCCGGTGATCCGGCCGCGGGTGCGATTATCCACTTCGCCACGAATCACATGCGGAGCCAGATGCCAGGCCATTAGCCGCGAATGGTAATGACCGAAGCCGCCGCAGGGGGAAGCTTGAATTCTGAGCCGTCTCTCGGGTGGCAAATTGACCTACGCGAGCGGCAGGCGTACTTCCGGGAAGGCGGGCTTGCGGCCCTGCGGAGTGGGGGCACGGGTGAAGGGCGCAAATTAAAACCGGTCATCTTTTCCAGTCATACGATGCGAACGAATCAAAATATGGTCTCCGCTTTCTTGCTCGGACTGGCGTTGCTGGCTTCCCCGCTGGAAGCCCGCGAGCCACAGAAGGCGCCTCCAGCAGAGCCGACCGTCCGCGCTCGCGCCTTGGGCATTCCGTTTGATGGCACGCCCGGGCCGCTCAATGCGATTACCGATGTCGCCGGGGTGACAGTCGGCTACACGACTTTGATCCGCGGCGAAGGAAAGCTGGTGGCGGGACAGGGACCGGTGCGGACGGGAGTGACGGCCGTTCTGCCGCGCGGACGGGAGTCGTTTAACGATCCCGTCTACGCGGGTGTCTTCAGCTTAAATGGGAACGGCGAGATGACTGGCACCGCCTGGATTGAAGAGAGCGGTTTCCTGGAAGGACCGGTCATGATCACAAACACCCACAGCGTCGGCACGGTGCGCGATGCCGTGATCGCATGGCGCGTGGCGCAAGGCGGCCCGGACCCGACCGGTTTTCTTTGGAGCCTGCCAGTGGTGGCGGAAACGTGGGACGGATATTTGAATGACATCAACGGCTTTCACGTGAAGCCGGCAGACGCGGTTCATGCGCTCGAAACTGCGGCCGGGGGCGCGATTGCCGAGGGAAGCGTGGGCGGCGGGACGGGGATGATCGCTTACGAGTTTAAAGCAGGAACGGGCACTGCCTCGCGGGTCGTGAAGGCGAAGGATGCGAGTTATACCGTGGGAGCGTTGGTGCAGGCAAACTGCGGGCGCCGTCCGCAGCTCACCATCGCCGGCGCGCCGATCGGGCGCGAGATTCCGGAGAACGCGGTTTTCAGCAAGGAGAACGGCTCGATCATTATCGTGCTCGGGACGGACGCGCCGCTGCTTCCACATCAACTCAAACGCCTCGCCCGCCGCGCCAGTCTCGGGCTGGCTCGCACCGGCAGCGTCTCGGGGAATGGCTCGGGCGATTTGTTTATCGCTTTTTCGACCGCGAACCCCGGCGCCGCCGATCCGGCCGCGCCGACACGGACCGTGGCCACGATTCCGAACGATCGGCTGGATCTGATTTTCGAAGCCACGGTGCAGGTGGTGGAAGAGGCGATCGTCAATTCCATGGTCGCCAATGAAACCATGAGCGGGCGCGACAACCACAAGGTGGATGCGCTGCCGCATGACCGGCTCAAAGCTGCGCTTCGGAAATACAATCGACTGGCGCCCTAAGCGGCTGCTATTTATTCCGGTGCTCGCCCGCTGTGGCAGCCTGGCCTTCCAATTTCCACTCCTGCGCTCATGCCTGACGAAACACCTCCCGGCGAAACCCCATCCACTCCGCCGCCCCGCCGCCGGACGCTTACTCCGGAGCAGCGCCGTCTTCTCGGCGCACCTCGCCCGCGCGATGCGGAACGGTCTTCCGCGGAGGAGGAAACCGAGATCGACCCTGAGCCGGCGCCGGCGTCGACCGAGGCCGCCACGCCAGTATCCGCCGCGCCGCCGGCCCGAAGCGAAGCGCGTCCGCGTCCAGTTCGTTCCCAACCGGTCGATCCGACGGACCCCTCCGCGGTATCGGAGCATTCCGCGCCTGAAGAAGAGGAATCCCACCGCGGCGGCGGACTCATGCGCCCGGATCAAACTGCGGCCCGCACCTCGGAGATGCAGCGTGCCATCATCATCGTGGGCGCCATTCTTCTTCTTGGGCTGACCTTTTATGTAGGCGCGAAGTTTCCCTATTGGAGATACAAACTTTTTCAGGCCGGCAAAACGCCGAGCCTCGAGGGGACGGTGGCAAACAAGTTTCCCGGCGTGAGCGTGGACGATCTGGTCACGCAAGGGCTGAAAGCCCAGCGGGCGGGAGATTTTCAGGACGCTGCCGAGCGTCTCCTCGCCGCTAAACACAAGAGTCTCGAGTATCGCGGCATCCTCGCGCGGGTGGCGAAGCTGGCCTACGACCAGCGCGACTTCACCACCGCCGATGGGCTTTTCGAACGCGCGATTGCCTTTGGCGAAAACGTCGACACGTCGAATTATTATCGGGGCTTGATCGCGGTGCGGCGCAAGGACCTGCCGGCAGCGCGGCGCGCATTTGAGGCGGCGACGGTCGCGGAGCCTTTCGTGGCGGAATATTTCTTTTATCTCGGGGAGACGTTCCGCCTTGATCATCAACCGCTGGAGTCGATCCCGCGCTACACCCATGCCATCCTCCTTTCCCAAGGGGGCGATCAGGAAACGATCTGCCAGTTTAAGATTCGGATGGCGCGGCTGGAAGCGGCCGAGGCATCGGAAGTGCGAAAAGAAGCTGAGGCGAAACAGCAGGCGGGACCGTTGCCGGTGGATTGGCTCATGACGATGGCGGCGCTGCATCTACGCGAAGGGCGCCTGAGCGAAGCAGTCTCCTTGATTCGGCTCGCCCACGATGGGAACGCCCCGGTGGTGTTCGCGGCTTGCGCGACCGATTCGTATTTTGTGGAAGCCTCGGCCAAGCACCCGCAGGTGGCGGATGCCTGTCAGCTACCAGCCGGATAAAGGCTCGCTCGGCTCCGGCACCTCTCTGGCGGCGCGGGAGAGGTTGCCGATCTTTGTCCGTCCGCCGGCCCAAACGAGGTAGCCACGCAGCCGACGCGGCGGAGTTTTCCGCAGGTAGATCCCGCCTTGATAGGGCTGCAAGCCGGCGAAGGCGTGCTTGATGAGCGGACGCGGCGAGCGGTAGTAGTAGCCGCCATTATCTTCCGCCTCGAGCCGATAGAGCCCGCGCGGGAAATGCACCGTGGCGATGGACTGCTCTTCTTCGAGCGCGATCACGGAAGCGACTGGCGGACCTTCTCCCGGCGGGATCGGCCGGTAATTTTTTTCCGAGGCGCAGGACGCCAGGAGCAGACTAACGAGAAGGAGCGCCCAAGGAAATCGAGCGATCAGCGAGCGCTGGGCGAGGGAAGACAGGAGCGATCGCACTCCAGACGAAACCCGCGGCCCGCGCGGTTGCAAGCAGCCGGTGCGGGATTAACCCAGGCCGCGCTGCTTCAATTCCCAAACGCGGAGGGCGGCGAGGAGAAGACTTTTTGTGCGCGTGAGCGTTCCCACCGCGGCGGCGGGGCGTTCGCCAGGCGCGACGGCGTCTTTCCGCGGGCGACCGCGAGGGCGGCCTTTGGCATGGGGACGGACGGCGGAGGAGCTGACTGGGAGATGGCCGCTGCTGTTCATAATTTCTAGAAAGCAGCTTCCAGGCCAGCTGCTCTTTCCGTCAATGCGGAGCGGGCGAGGCGCAGGGGGAATCCGCTTGTGTGGCCTACGGTTCAACGTTCTGTTAGCGCCGTTATGGCGAATCGAAAACTCGGCTGCCTTAGTATCTTTTTGTTCGTCGCTTTGTGCGCCAGCGTGTTCCTGAATTTGATGCTGGTGATCGCCGGCTTTGGGAAGATCGGCGCCAGCAATACGGCGCAAGAGAGCGTGCCGCGTTATCGAGAAGTGGTGCTGGAACGCGCGCATAACAGCAGCAGCGACAAGATCGCGGTCATCGCCTTGCGCGGTCTGATCAGTTCCTCCATTCCCGGCGCGGTGGGCGACTCGATGGTGGACGATATGCGCTTCGCCCTCGAGCAGGCGCGCGAGGATAAAAACGTCCGCGCGATTATTCTGGAGATCGATTCCCCTGGCGGCGAAGTGACGGCTTCGGACGTGATTTACAATGCCGTAGTCCGGGCCCGGGCGAAGAAACCGGTGGTCGTCTACATGGATTCCGTCGCAGCCTCCGGCGGTTATTACATTGCCTGCGGCGGGAAGTATTTGATGGCGAATGAAACCACCATCACCGGCAGCATCGGCGTCATTATCCAAACGCTGAACTACGAGCAGCTCTTCAATAAAATCGGCCTGGCCTCCGTGGTTTTTAAAAGCGGCAAGTTCAAGGACATGCTCAATGGCGCGCGCCCGATCACGCCGGAAGAACGCGAGTATGTGCAAGGTTTCGTGATGGAGACTTACGAGAAGTTCCTCGGGATCGTCGCGCGGGAACGCAACCTTCCCGCGGAAGGATTGCGGACGACGGTGGCTGACGGGCGCATCCTCTCTGGCCGCGCGGCGCAGGAGAACAAGTTGATCGATGGGCTGGGCCAAATCGAAGACGCTTATCGCAAGGCAAAGGAACTCGGCAACGCCTCCGATGCCGCCATCGTGAAGTACGGACCGCCATTCACGTTCGGCCGTTTCTTCCGCGCACTCGGACAATCGAACCAATCGAAGATCGAGGTCTCACTCCCGAAGCAATGGGTGCCGCAACTGGAGTCGGGGCGCGCCTATTTCCTGCCCGGGTATTACGCTCCCTAGCCGCCCGCTCGCACGATGTCTGAGAGTCTTTCCACCGCAGTGGCGGCTGCGGCCAGCGCGCTTTTCTTCGTCGCCGGCTTTTACATTTATCTCCGAGTGATTCGGCAAATCGGGAGCCGCGTGCCTGTTTCCATCGGCCCGGAGGAGCGCACGTATGGCTGGCCGGAAGTGGGGCTGGCCCTGGGTTTGGCGACGCTGTTTTTGTTTAACGCGATCGCGGCCGCGTCGCAGGGCCCGAAGATGGTCTTGCGGTCGAACGACCTGATCGCCAACGGCCTCATCTCGCTCGCGCTCCTCGTGTTCGTCGCGGCGTTCTTGAAGTTGCGCGGGATGTCCGTGACCGCGCTGGCCGGTCTGTCTACATGGCCGCTCTGGCGCGTTATTCTTACCGCGATCGTGCTTCTGTTTGCCGCCTACCCGTTGATCTTCATGGCCGATGTGATCTCGCAGCGGATCCTGGGCACGCCTTCGAGCAAGCAGGATATCGTGCAGCTCTTTAGCGACTCGCAGAATTTGGAACAGCGCGCACTGATCATTTTTCTCGCGGTCGTGATCGCTCCGTTGGTCGAAGAGTTTGTCTTCCGCTTTTTTCTCTACGGGGTGTTGAAGCGGTATCTCGGGCGCTTTGTCGGCCTGTTCGCGAATGCCATTCTTTTCGCAGCGGTCCACGCGCATCTGCCGTCCGCCACGCCATTATTTGTCCTCGGAGTTTGCTTCACCCTCGCCTACGAGTGGAGCGGTTCCATTTTGGTGTCGATGACGATGCACGCGCTCTTTAATGCCCTGACGTTGACCGCGCTTGCCTTTCCGGAATTGGTTCCGCAATGAAGCCGCGCCCGTCCGCGCGCGATCCCCTTCGCCTGAGCGATCTGGGCGAAGATGCGCTGCTGGCGCGGTTGTTGCCGCAGTTGCCCTCCAACCGATACGTCGTGGTCGGGGCGGGCGATGATTGCGCGGTGGTGAAGCTTCCCGGAACAACGCAGCGGCTGCTTCTGAAGACGGATTGCGTGGTGGAAGGCGTGCATTTCACAATGGAAGCGGACGCGCGCGCGGTGGGTTGGAAAGCGATGGCGCGCCCGCTGAGCGATTTCGCGGCGATGGCGGCCATGCCGCAGTTTGCGCTGGTGACGCTGATCGCGCCGCCAGCAACGCAGGCGGAATGGATCGCGAAACTTTACCAGGGGCTGGGGAAGGCGGCGCGGGCTTTTAATGTCGCCATCGTCGGCGGCGAAACGAGCAGCACCAGTGGGCCGTTGGCGATCGCAGTGAGCGTGACAGGCGTGGCGGGTGAGAAGTGGATTACGCGCAGTGGGGGAAAGGCGGGCGACCGGCTCTTTGTCACGGGAAAGTTAGGCGGTTCGCAAGACGGGCGGCATCTGCGATTCGTGCCCCGCATTCAGGAAGCGCTCTGGCTGACCCGGCACTTTCCCGTGCATGCGATGATGGATCTAAGCGACGGCTTGGGCGCGGATCTGCCGCGCCTGGCTGCGGCAAGTCGATTGGGTTTCGAGGTGAGGGAGGCGGCGATCCCGCGGAGTCGCGGATGCACCGTAGCGCAGGCGATCTCCGATGGAGAAGACTACGAGTTGCTCTTCGCGGTGTCGCCTAACGACAGCGCCAAACTGGAAAGAGCTTGGGCGAAAAAGTTCCCGAAGGTGCCGCTGACGTGCATCGGCCGCCTCATTCGAAAATCGAAAACCGCCAATCGAGAATTACCCGCCGGCTATGCGCATTTCCAATAGCGTGGAAGAGACCGTAGCCGCGGGCGCGGAATGCGCGGAAGGGGCACGCGCGGGGGACGTCTTCGTCCTGACCGGCGACCTGGGCGCGGGCAAGACGCACTTCGCCAAAGGCTTCGTCGCCGCCCTGGGCAGCGCCGCTCCGGTAACCAGCCCGACGTTTGCCCTCGTGCACGAATACGTGGACGGGCGGCTCCCGGTTTATCACTTCGATTTTTACCGATTGGACTCCGCGGAAGCGGCGCTGCGGCTGGATTTCGATGACTATGTGCACGGGGACGGGGTCTGCTTGATCGAGTGGGGAGATCGCTTTCCGGAGATCCTCCCGCCGCACGCGGTGACGGTCGCGCTCCGCGCCACCAGCGAGACGGAGCGGGAAATACTCGTTAGCCGCGCGCGATGAAGATTCTCGCCCTGGAACTGTCGAGTGGGATGGGCAGCATCGCCCGCCGGGAGGGGGCGATCGAAACCTTCGCCGCCACCTTTGCGAACGATCGGAAACATTCCGGATTGTTCTTCGAGTCTCTGCAGCGTGCGCTGGCGGAGGGCCCTCCCGAGAAGATTGTGGTGGGGCTGGGACCTGGCTCGTATGCCGGAGCGCGAATTGCGATTGCGACGGCAACGGGATTGGCGGCGGCGAGCGGGGCGCAATTGCTGGGCGTGGCCTCGGTGCGCGCGATTGATTCAGCGGAGAAGGAATACGTGGTCATCGGCGATGCGCGGCGGAGTTCATTCTTCTTCGCGCAGGTGCGTGAGCGCGAATGCGTGGAGGGACCTGTGCTTTGCAGCGAGGAGGAATTACGGGTCCGCCTCGGTGCCTGGCGCGGGCCTGTTTATACGACGGAAGCGATCGGGGTCTTTCCCGAAGCGGAGGTGCGGCACGCGTCTGCGGGCATTTTGGCGGAGATTGCCGTGGGCCTGGAGGAAGCGGAGAGTGGGGCGCCGCTGGAGCCGATCTACCTGCGGGCTCCGCATATTACTTACCCGAAAGCTCTCTGATGGTTTGCGCGCGATGATGGCCAAAAATGGATGCCGCTGTTGGGCGGAGATCGATCTGGAGGCGCTGCGGCATAACGCACGGATTGCGCGCGAGCGAGTGGGACCGGGAGTGGCCTTGCTCGCGGTGATCAAGGCCAATGGCTACGGTCACGGGCTCCCGGAAGTAGCGAAGGCCTTGCGCGACGAGACGCAACTTTTCGGAGTGGCCAACGTGGAGGAGGCCAGCCAGGCCCGGAGCGTGGTGCCGCATCCAATCATTATTTTGGGACCGGCCTTGCCGGCGGAGCGGGCCGAAATCGTGGCCGGTGGTTTTATTCCTTCGCTCTCGAATCTGGCGGAGGCGCAAGCTTTCAGCGAGGTGGCGGTGGCGGATGGGAAACGCGTGGCGGTGAACATTGCGATCGATACCGGGATGGGGCGGATGGGGATGGAGGCAGCAAAGGCCGCGGCCCAAATCTCGACGGTGATGGCCTTGCCTAATCTGACGGTGCACAGCATCTCGACTCACCTGCCGAGCGCGGAAGAGGATGCGGTTTACACACGCGCGCAGTTGCAGCGGTTTCACGAGTTGATGACGCAGGTGCGGCGTGAGGCACCGGGCGATTACCTCGTGCATGTGCTCCCCAGCGCCGGGGTGCTCGATTTCGCGGAGTCGGCTTACGACATCGTGCGCGCGGGATTGATGCTTTACGGGATCGCATCGCTTCCGGGCTGGCAGCCGCATTTGCGACCGGTAATGACTTTGAAAGCGCGCGTTGCGCTGCTGCGAGAGATCGCCGCCGGGACCACGATCTCCTACGGCCGGACGTTCGCCGCGCCCCGGGCTCTACGGGTGGCGACGTTAAGCGCCGGCTACGCGGATGGCATCCCGCGTTCTGTTTCGAATCGCGACGCCGCGGTGCTGATCGGTGGACGACGTTGCGCGATCCTCGGGCGGGTGACGATGGATCTGACCATCGTGGATGTGACGGACGTTGCCGAGGTCGCGGTAGGCGACGAGGTGGTCTTGATCGGGCGGCAAGGCGAGGAAGAGATCCTGGCCAGCGAAGTGGCGGAGCGTGCGGGCACGATCGCGTGGGAGATCTTCACCGGGATTGGCAGCCGCGCGGCGCGGGTGTATCTGTGAGGGCCGGATGTTCCAGATCATCTTCAATCAATTGAGCGCGGCCGAGATGTCGGCGCTGCCGAAGAGCCTGCAACTCGATCTCCTGGCGGAGTTTCAAATCCTGCCGACGGAGTTGGATAACCTGGACGCGAGCAAGTTTGGTGTGATCGAGCGCGAAGGGAAAAAGCTCTATCGCTATCGGGCGAAGGATTACCGGATCTACTTCGAGAAGCGCGACGAGGGGATCACGGTGCATCGCGTGCTGCATAAGAACACGTTTCGAGACTTCCTCTTCCGCAGCAAACTGCCCATGGCCGAGGATGATGAACTCGGAAAGACGCGGGAGTTTTGGAAATTGATCGAGCAAGGCGAGCGCACGCGGAAGGCGTAGCGCGCGCCGCTCGTGGCGTCAGATCCACGGGCGCGGGATTGCTTTGGCAAGGAGCACCTGACCGCTAAGCTGCGACAGCATGAAGGCATACGATTTCGTGATTATCGGGAGCGGAATCGCGGGCCTGAGCTTTGCGCTGAAAGCGGCGCAGCACGGCTCGGTGGCGGTGATTACGAAACGAAAAGGCGCGGACTCGAACACGGCCTGGGCGCAGGGTGGGGTGGCCTGCGTAACGAGCAGCGAGGATTCTTTCGAACTGCATGTGCGCGATACGCTGGAGGCGGGCGCGGGGCTTTGCGATGAGGACGCGGTGCGGACGATCGTGACGGAAGGGCCGGCGCGGATTCGGGAGTTGCAGGAGATCGGGTTGCACTTCGATGAGCGGGAAGTTTCCGGGCATCGCGAGCCGGATTTGGGGCGCGAAGGCGGGCACTCGAAGCGGCGCGTCCTGCACGTGGCGGATGTGACCGGGAAAGAGATTGAGCGGACGCTGCTGGCCGAGCTGGAGCGAGCCGCAAATGTGGACTTGCTCGAGAATCACATGGCGGTGGACTTGATCACGGCCGGGAAGCTGGGCTTTACGACGGAGGATCGTTGCCTGGGAGTTTACGTGCTGGATGAGACGACCACGAAAGTGGAAACGGTGCGGACCGATCGCCTGGTGCTGGCCACGGGCGGGTGCGGGAAGGTCTATCTCTACACGACCAATCCGGACATCGCGACGGGCGACGGCGTGGCCATGGCCTGGCGAGGTGGGGCGGCGATCGCCAACATGGAGTTTGTGCAATTCCACCCGACCTGCCTGTTCCATCCGCTGGCGAAATCGTTTTTGATTTCGGAGGCGGTGCGCGGGGAGGGAGGGATTTTGCGGAATGAGAAGGGCGAGGACTTTGTCGGACAGGTGCACCCGCAAGGCTCGCTCGCGCCGCGCGATATCGTGGCGCGCGCGATCGATGCGGAGATGAAGAAGACCGGCGCGAAGTGTGTCTATCTCGATATTACGAACAAGCCGGCGGAGTTCCTGCGCGAGCGTTTCCCGCACATTTACGAGACGTGCCTGGATTATGGGATTGATATGACGAAAGAGCCGATCCCGGTGGTGCCGGCGGCGCATTACCAATGTGGCGGAGTGCGGACGGATGTGAACGGGGCGACGACGTTACCGGGGCTGTGGGCGATCGGGGAGGTGGCTTCGACGGGGTTGCACGGGGCGAATCGCCTGGCGAGCAACTCTCTCCTGGAAGGCATCGTGGTGGCGCACCGCGCCTGCGAAGCGATGGTGCGGATGCAGCCGCCGAGCCGAAGCATGCGCGCGATCCCGCTGCCCCCGTGGGAAACGGGCGATGTGCAGACGGTCGATGAGCTGGTGGTGATCTATCATAACTGGGACGAGATCCGGCGATTGATGTGGGATTACGTGGGGATCGTGCGGACGGATAAACGCCTGCAACGCGCGAGCGCGCGGTTGCGGAATTTACAGCGCGAGATCCAGGAGTTTTACTGGAACTTCAAGATCACGGTCGATCTGCTGGAGTTGCGCAATCTCGCCACCGTGGCGGCGTTAATCGTGGATTCGGCCTTGAGTCGGAAGGAAAGCCGCGGGCTGCATTTCACGCTCGACTATCCGGAGACGGACGACCGACACTACCGGCACGACACCATTTTGACCCGGCTCTGATGGTGGAATGGATGCTGCTTAATGAAGCGGTAAGCAGGTCGCAGCTCCTCGCCCGAAGGGGGGAAACGGCTTGCCCGAGACCCGCTCTTCGGATAAAGAAAGCGCTCCGGATTTTCGTGTAATGAGAAGATTTTTATCACTTTATCTCCTGCTTCTCGGGATGGTTGTGGCCCAGGCCCAATCGCCCTATGAAAGCAGCGCCGACTTCGCGAAATACGCGATGAAGTTGCGCGAACAGGCGATGCTGAAAATCGAGCCGCAGGTCTTCGTGCCCACTTCGTCGCGGACCAGCACGCAGCGTTATCCCTGGAAAGCGGGCATCGTGACCACGGTCTTCTGGATTGGCGAGCAGCCCACGCAGAATAACCCGGTGCCGAACACGAAAAGTTCGTGGGACGCAAAATGGACGGAAAATTACGGCGGCTACGATACCCCCGATGCTTCCGCCCGGAGGAATTACATCCCGGTCGCCTTCACGCCGCGGCAGAATCCCTTCTACGTTGCCTTGCCTTACAACGATGTCTCGCGTGGGCGCTTCAAACCGGAAGCCGCGCTGGTTATTCCCTGGTTCAAGCGCGACTTTACCGCGCAAGGGCAGTCGGTCTGCAAAGGGCGCTGGCTCGCAATTCGGAAGGGGAATCGAGTTTGCTATGCGCAGTGGGAAGATTGCGGGCCCTTTCGCACGGATCACTTCCAGTATGTCTTCCAGAACGAGCGGCCGAAGCCGAATCTGAACAAGGGGGCCGGGCTCGATGTTTCACCTGCGGTGCGTGATTACCTGGGGCTGAAATCGACCGATGTGACGGACTGGCAGTTTGTGGAAGTGCGCGATGTGCCGGCCGGCCCCTGGCGCAACTTTGGCGATAACAACCACTTCGTCATCGCGCAGCGGCAGGCGCAGGCCAACCAGCAGCGCGTGGTGCAGGACACCACCGCACCGAAGAAGTAGGCAGCTGGCCGAGTCGGTGCGATGACTCGCCTCCCGTCCAGGCGAGAAGAGCGATCCGCTGGTTTGAAATCTGCTCCGAATTAGCTCGAAAGTTCGCGCTCCTTCGAGTCCGATAGGAACTCTTAGAGCAGCCAATACTTCTACTCATGAGATCTTCTCGACTACGTGGCGGCCCGGCCCTTTTCACCGTCGTCGGTCTGCTCTGCCTGGCTGTTCCATTTCCCCTCGCGGCACAGGGGCCGGCCAAGCTCGTGAATCTTTCCACCCGGATGCGGGTGGAAACCGGCGACAATGTTTTGATTGGCGGTTTCATCGTGATCGGGAGTGGCCAGAAGACCGTGGCAGTGCGCGCGTTGGGACCTTCGCTCCCGGTGCCCGGCCCGCTCGCAGATCCGATCCTTGAGTTGCGCGATGCCACCGGCGCGCTCGTAGCCTCGAACGATAACTGGCGCAGCACCCAGGAAGCTGCGCTGATTGCGGCGGGATTGGCCCCGGCGGACAATCGCGAGGCGGCGCTCACCGCGACGCTGAATGCGGGAGGCTACACTGCGATCGTGCGTGGCGCGGGAGAGGCGAGCGGAGTCGCGCTGGTGGAAGTTTACGATCTCGATCCTGACTCCTCCAGTGCCCGTCTGGCCAACATCTCGACTCGGGGCCGGGTGCAGGCAGGCGACGATATCATGATCGGTGGCTTCATCCTGCGCGGGGCGCAATCGAAGCGTCTCCTCATGCGCGTGCGTGGCCCGAGTTTGAGTTTGAATGGCAGCGCAATTCCCGGGCGGATGAGCGATCCGATGCTCGAGTTGGTAAACGGGAACGGCGCGCAGGTGGCCACGAACGACGACTGGCGCAGCGCGCAAGCGGCTGAGGTCGCGGCCAGCTCTCTCGCGCCCTTGGACGATCGCGAACCGGCCATCGTCGCCACGCTGGCGCCGGGAAACTACACGGCGCTCGTGCGCGGGAAAAACGACGGCACCGGTGTGGGGTTGGTGGAAATCTACGATCTCGATCAACCGCCGCAGAGCGACGGCTCCACCCTTTATCTGGCCCAACTCCGCGCCCAAGGCAGCGCGGTCTCGAACGGCTCCGGCAGTGCCACGCTTCGCCTGTCGGCCGACGGCACCTCCGCGGTGCTCGCGTTTAACTTCACCAACCTCTCTGCTCCCGTCACCGGGTTGCACGTGCATGGCCCGGGCGGGGCGATCCTGTTCGATCCTGACGAAATCACACCGGAAGCCGATGGCAGCTTCATCTGGGTTCTGCGCGCGACGGGGACTTTTAGCGTGGAGGATATTCTGGCCGCGATCCGGTCCGGACAGGTTTACCTAAACATCCACACCTCGAACTTTCCGGCGGGCGAGATCACCGGCCTCTTTAATTTTTCCACCGGCGGTCAAGCGGCTCCAGTCCCGACGCCGCCACCTGCACTACCGGCCGGCTCGCCGACTGTGACCGATGCGACCCGCTTCCTCGACCAGGCCACCTTCGGCCCGAAGAACGCGCAGGTGACGCAAGTGCGCAGCCAGGGATTTGACGCATTCCTGACGGAACAGTTTAACGCGCCGCCGACCTATCTCCTTCCGTTGGTGGATGCGTCGGGCGTTAATCCGCCGGGTTTCACGCAATTGCAGGACGCCTTTTGGACGCGCGCGATCGCGGGGAATGATCAATTGCGGCAGCGGGTCGCGTTTGCCTTGAGCGAAATTTTGGTCGTTTCCGCAGAGGGCGCCGGGCTCGGAACCGAGGGCGTAGGAATGGCCGTCTACTACGACGTCCTCCTGCGCGATGCGTTCGGAAATTTCCGCGATTTGCTCGGCAACGTGACGTTAAACCCCGCGATGGGTCTGTATCTCGACATGGTCCGCAACGCGAAGGCCGACCCCGCCCGGGGCACCCTGCCGAACGAGAACTTCGCGCGTGAAGTGATGCAGCTTTTTTCGATTGGACTCTATCGCCTGCACCTCGATGGCAGCCTTGCTTTCAGCGCCCTAAACCTCCCGATCGAAACCTTTAACCAGGAAGCCATTCTCGGGCTTTCGCAGGTTTTCACTGGTTGGAATTACGCGCACACCGGCACGCCACGTTGGACCGGTGTCGCGAGAAATTTCCGGCAGCCGATGATCGCCGTGGAAAGCCAGCATGAGACCGCGGCCAAGACTATTCTGGATGGCGTCTCCCTGCCGGCGAACCGAACCGCGCGCCAGGATCTGGATGCTGCGCTCGACACCATCTTCGCTCATCCCAACGTTGGGCCCTTTGTTTGCCAGCAACTCATCCAACGACTCGTCACCAGCAATCCCAGCCCCGGTTACGTCTACCGCGTGGCCTCCGTTTTCGACAATAATGGCCAGGGTGTGCGAGGCGATATGCGCGCTGTCGTGCGCGCCATCCTGATGGATTACGATGCGCGCGGTCCCTTGCGCACGGGCCAGGGCTATGGGCACCTGCGCGAGCCGGTTTTGCGCGTCACGAATTTGCTGCGCGCTTTCAATGCCTCCACGCCGACCGGTATTTTTAATATCACCGGCCTTTCCGCGCTCGGGCAGACGCCGCTGCGTGCGCCCAGTGTTTTCAACTTTTTCTCGCCCGATTACCAGGCGCCCGGTGCCATTGCCGCAGCGCACCTGAAGAGTCCGGAGTTTGAGATCACCACGGAAACGACCGTGGTCACGATTGCGAATTATCTTCGGAACGCGATCAACACCGGCATCGGGCCGAGCACGAATCGCGCGACACTCGATCTCGCCTACGCGCTCTCGATTGCAGGCGATTCTGCGCAGTTGGTCGATCACCTCAACGTGATCCTGATGTCGAGCGAGATGTCCGCGGCGATGCGTTCGATTTTGATTAACACCCTCGACCGCATCGCTGCGACCAATCCGACAGAGCGCGTCCGTACCGCGGTCTATCTCATCGTAACCGCGCCGGAATACGTCATCCAAAAATAACCGACCATGTACGTTTCTACCCGCCGCACTTTCCTCCGTCAGGCTGCCTGCGCCGCGCTCGGCACGACCGGTCTTCTTAACACGGTTTTCGATCTCCGCCGGATCAGCGCGGCGACCGTTCCGACCAACGATTACCGCGCCCTCGTCTGTCTTTTTCTTTACGGCGGAAACGACGCGAACAATGTGATCATCCCGCGTGATTCCAGCGGGTATTCGGCTTACGCGTCCGCGCGCGGAGTGCTGGCGCTCCCTCGCGAAAGTTTGCTTCCGCTCACCCTCGCCGAAGGCGACGGGCGCGAGTTCGCCTTCCACCCAAACATGGCGGAAATGCAGGCGCTCTTCCACAACGGCGCACTGGGGTTGGTGGCCAATGTGGGGACGCTGGTGGCGCCGATCACGCGAGCGCAATATCTCGCCAGAGGCGTGGCAGTGCCGGAGCATCTCTTTTCGCATTCGGATCAATCGGTGCAGTGGCAAACCTCGGTGCCCGACCAGCCGCTGCGCACTGGCTGGGGCGGGCGCACGGGTGATCTGCTGCAATCGCTAAACGGCAACGCGAACATCTCGCTCGCCATTTCGCTCGCCGGCACGAACACCTTCGAAGTTGGCAACACCGTTATCCCTTACCAGGTCTCGCCGACCGGCAGCATCGCCTTCACTGGCTTAAGCGGAAGTGCGAACGCGGATGCGCGCTACCAGGGTTTCCGCGAACTGATGGCGTTGCCGCGGAACAATCTCTTCGCGCAGACTTATTCCGATACGGTGAGTCGCGCGATCGGGAATAACGAGCTGCTCACGGCGGCGCTGGCGGGTGCGCCGCCCATCGCCACTGCTTTTCCGACCAGCTCCCTCGCCAGCCAATTGAACATGGTGGCAAAGATCATCTCCGCGCGGACGAGCCTCGGGATGAAGCGGCAAATTTTCTTCTGCGGCGTGAGCGGATACGACACCCACGGCGATCAGCTGACGGCGCATGGCAACCTCCTGACCGAGCTGAGCCAGGGGATGAGCGCCTTTTACAATGCGACCGCAGAGCTGGGCGTGGCTTCGCAGGTGACAACGTTCACCGCCTCAGATTTCGGACGCACCTTCCCGACGAATGGCAGCGGCTCGGATCATGGATGGGGAAGTCACCAGTTTGTGATGGGCGGGGCGGTGCGCGGCGGTCGGCTCTTCGGCACTTTCCCGACATTGGCGGTCAATGGCCCTGATGATACAGGGCAAGGGCGTTGGATTCCGACGACTTCGGTGGATGAATTTTCCGCGACGCTGGCCTCGTGGTTTGGCGTGTCGGCTTCGGACTTGCCGACGGTATTGCCGAACATCGGGCGCTTCGCCAACCCGAACCTGGGCTTCATGGCCTGAAGCGGCGCCTAAGGTGGCGTGCCGAGGCGATTCTTGATGCTCTGGAAGGACGCTTTCAGCGCTTCTGTTCTCTGCACGAGCGGCTCGAAGCGTTTTCGCTCAGTCGCGCAGAAGGCAGCCAAGGGGAGAAAGGCATCTGAGATTTCTTTGTAGAACCCGGAGATGGCTTGCTCCATCTGCTGCTCGATCGCGCTCACGAGTTCGATCCGTTTCGCCTCCATCTCTTTCTCGTATGCGCGCAGCACTTTTCCGCGCTGACCGATGGCAACGAATGTGCCCAGGACAAGCGCAGAGCCGGCCACGATCCCGGTCACGTCTGCAACTGAGGCGCTGATCATGGCGGCGACCACCGTGGCAATGCCTCCCGCAGCGGCCACGCCGGCGGCAGGACGCAGCCAGGCCGCGCTTTGCGCGAAGGTTTGGGCGAGTTGTTCTTCCACGCCTTTTCCCGCGACGCGTTCGACCAAGGTGAGCTCGATCGATTGTAAAAGATCGCGCCGTTGCCGGGCAAAATCCGGGACGGCTTTCGCGACGCGCGATTTCCCTTCGGAGACGAACTGCGCTTCGATCGTATCCTGAAGTTGCGGCCAGAGACTGCGTAGATCGGTTTCGAGTAATTGCACCGCGTTCTCGACCTGCGGCTGCACGGTCTCGCGCAATTTCTTTTCCACCTCATCCTGGAAATCGTGCTGCCATTTCGCGCGCGTCCAAAGCAGGCGCCAGGTCTTCCAGAAAGAGAGCTTCTCTTCGATCAGCTTCTTGCCGTGCTCCGCGCAATCGCGACAAGCTCGTTCCACTCCACGAAGAAAACCGGCGACCTGTCGCAGGGTTTGCTCATGGCGCACCTGCACAAAGTCCTGGACCCGCTCCAGATGTTGCTCATCGCGGCGGATGATCTCGACGCTGCCGCGAACTTCCTCGGCGAAATCGTTCAGCATCAAATGCCCGGTTTGCGTGGTGGATTGAAGCTTTAACATCCGCGCGCCACCCTCGGTCACAGTGCGGGTGATCTGATCCTCCAACGGCCCGAACTGGCTCTCCTGCCAGAGCCGATCTTTATCGAGCCCGGTGGTGCGAGCGAGAAGGGCTTTACGCGCGGAGACGGCGAAGATAGGTGGGGCGAACCCGAGCTTCTGCAGGGCAGTGTCTTCGAGGTGTCGCCGGATGATCACGATCTCGGCCGGGTCGCGCAGATCGACCTGTTGAATGACGAAGATGATGTTTTTCAGCCATTTCTTCTGCACGAGATCGAGCAGGGTCCAGGCGGATTGCGTCCAGGGATTCGTGACCGAAAAAACAAAGAGAACGAGGTCCGCGCGTGGGATGAAACTTTCGGTGATCGTCTGGTGTTGCGGCACCATGGTGTTGGTCCCCGGGGTGTCGACGACGTTAAAGTCTTTCAGGAAGGGGATGGGCTGATAGCGCTCGGTCAGCTGCGGTGAAACTTCGACCGCGCTTTCCGTTTCCCCATGGCGGAAGATGTAAACGCGATCAGTCGCCGGCAGCACGTCCACCTTCGCAAACTCCTGGCCGAAGAGCGCGTTTAAGAGCGAGGATTTCCCCGCCTTTACCTCGCCTACGACAACGAAGAGGAGCGGCTCGCGCACATCCTTGAGCAGTCCCTCCAGGGTCTCGAGATTGGCGGAGTCCCGCCGCATTTCGGCGCTCAGCTTCAACAAGCCGGAGAGGGCGCTTTCGACCTCCGTGCGGAGCTGGAGATAATCGTCCGCAATCATGCCGCAGCCTACGGCTTCTCGCGCGCAGGCTCTGGACTTTTTTCGATCGGCGATCGACGCGCGGGCGTGGCGGAAGCGGGCGGTTTCGGCGGCGCAGGACGAGCCATGGCCAGAAGCTCCGAGACGGTGATAAACTTAAATCCCTTCGCCTGGAGTTGGGCAAAGGTAGCGGGCATCGCTTCGATCGTCGGCGCATGGATATCATGCGCCAGGATGATGGAACCGGCGTTGGTGCCGCTGACAATTCGGCTGGTCACGACCGCAGGGCCCGGGCGTTTCCAGTCCAAAGGATCAACATCCCAAATAATGGTGCGGTAACCGAAATCGTCATACATCCACTTCTTCTGCCGCGCCGTGATCGAGCCATAGGGCGGACGCATCAAAGTGGGACGGACACCCGTTGCAGCCTTGATCGCATCGTCGGTCTTCTGCAATTCGCGGCGCACAGCTTCATCGGACATTTTCGCGAGATTTGGGTGCGACCAGGAGTGACTGGCAATCTCATGTCCTTCGCGCGCGGCGCGGGTAACGATCTCCGGATACTCCGCCACGTTTTGGCCGACGACGAAGAAAGTGGCTTTGGCTTTGCGCGCAGCAAGCAGATCGAGCAGCTGCGGCGTGAGGGTCTTGGACGGACCGTCATCGAAGGTCATCGCAATGTAGGGGCCCTCGACGTAGACGGAATTAAAAGTGATTTGAGGGCCGCCGGGTTTCGGGATTGCCGGTGAAGGCGAGCCGTGTTGCGTCGAGTCGCCGACCGGAAGCGCCGCGGCCGGAGAAGCGGGAGTGGGAGACGGGGAAGGGCTCGATTGGGCAGAGGCGAAAGAGACGAGGCTGGCGACGAGCGCGCCGGAAAGAAACAAACGTGAAAAATTCATGAGGCCGTTAACGAGCGGATGCCCGAATGTGGGTGTATCTAGCAGAGGGTATGAGCAACGCAAGAATGGGCGCCTGCAGCAGTCGCGAGACCGGAGTGGCAGGGGGGCGGGTCCGTGGCGAAGCTCTGCAAGCGAGGTGTGAATCCTGATCGAGGGAAGTAATCCCAGCCGCTGGCAGTTATCCTGCTGCTTAAGTGAATAACGCGCCATCGACTTGTTCGCCGGCGTATCTCCCATTGTATGAAAATTCTGTTGGTCGAAGACCACGCTGAAAGCCGGCATAACCTGGCACGCCTGATCGAACGGCGTGGCCACCAGGTCGTGGCAGTGGCGAGCGCGGAGGAGGCGGAGAAAGCGCTGCAAGGCGGCGATTTTCCGTTCCTGATCCTCGACTGGATGCTGCCGGGGATGAGTGGGGTGGAGCTTTGCCGCCGTTTGCGTGCGCAGGAGCGCGGTGACGAACTTTTCATTGTGTTGGTGACGGCACGCGGCGATACCGCCGATCTCGAGCAAGCGCTGGAAGCAGGCGCGAATGATTACCTGACCAAGCCGCTCGATCTCGGGTTGCTGAACGTCCGACTCTCAGTCGCCGAGCGTCAGATCCGCGATTTAGCGGAGCGAAACCAGGCCCGCGCGGCGTTGGTGGAATCGGCCACCACCATGACGCACATCCTGGAAGCGACGGCCGATGGCTACTTCGCGCTCGATGGGGAGTGGAAGTTTACCTACGTAAATCCGGAAGCGGAGGATCTCCTCGGCCGAACGCGCGATGAACTTTACGGAGCGATTCTGTGGGAGAAATTTCCCGCTCTGCTTGGAACAGCGTTTGAAGAAAATTACCGGAAGGTGTTGGCGGAACAGAGGGCCATCCTCTTTGAAGCCAGCGATCCAGAGGGAACGCGCTGGACCGAAGTGCATGCCTACCCCAGCCTGAGCGGCATCGCTGTTTTCATCCGCGACATCACAGGTCGGAAGCGGGCGGAGGATGAGCGCCTAACGACCAGTAAGCTGGAATCGCTCGGCACGCTGGCGGGAGGAATCGCGCACGATTTGAATAACATCCTGACCGTCATCTCCGGAAACATCGGTCTTGCGCAAGTGGAGGCGGGGCCGGAAGCGCGCACGAAGTTGCTATCCTTTCTGGCCAAGGCGGGTCAGGCCACCCAGCACGCGGTGCATCTTTCCAGTCAGCTTCTCACTTTCTCGAAAGGGGGCCTTCCGCGCAAAAAGGTCATGTCGATCGCGCAACTGCTCGAGGAGGCGGTGGAGTTTTCGCTCTACGGGTCCAGCCTGCGGGCGGAACTCGATCTCGCTTCCGATCTCTGGCGCTCGGAAGTGGACGCGACCCAGATCGAGCAAGTGGTCAACGCCTTGGTTTTGAATGCGAGGGAGGCGATGCCGCGCGGCGGGACGCTCCGGATTTCGGCCCACAACCAGGAGATCGACGAATCTTCCACCGTTCTCCTCCCGCCCGGCCAATATCTGCGCGTGGCGATCGCAGATCGCGGCCACGGAATCGCGGAAGAAAATGTGGCCATGATCTTCGATCCCTACTTCTCCACCAAACCCGCTGCCAGCGGCCTCGGCCTGGCCATCAGTTATTCGATTGTGAAAAAACACGGCGGACTTTTGCAACTGGAGAGCACTTCGACGGAAGGCTCGACTTTTGTTTTCTATCTTCCGGCTATGACCTCGGCGCCGGTGGCTCCACCCAGCCTCGGGCCGGAGCAGGCCGCCCTACCGCCAGCGCAGCAGCGCCGAATTTTGATCATGGACGACGAGGACGCCATCCGGGAGCTGACGGCGCAACTGCTGGAGACGCTCGGGTATGAAGTGACGGCGGTGCCTGATGGCGCGGAGGCCATCCGCACTTACGAGAGCGCGATGCAAAGCGGGCAGAGCTATCAGGCTGTCATCCTGGATGCGACCGTGCGGGGCGGGGTGGGCGGGGTGGCGACGATCGAGCGGCTGCGTCGATTGGATCCGAAGGTGAACGCGATTATCTGCAGCGGCTATTCGGATGAAGCCGCTCTCTCGGAATTTCTAGCGTATGGCTTCCGCGGCGCGCTTCCGAAGCCTTTTACCCGCGATGAACTGGCCGATGCCTTGCAGGCTCTGCTCGGGCCTCACGAGTAGAGCGTGGGGCCGCGCGCGGAGGATCAGTTCTTCCGGATTTTCTCCAGCTCGGCGATGAAAGCTTCCGGGCCGCCGGGCATGTAGCCGAGCACGCCCACTTTCCGGCCTTCGCTGTTAAAGACGACCACGGTCGGGAAACCTTGCACCTGCTGCTCAATCGCGAGCTGCTGGTTTTGCGCTTGCAGCGTGGGCTCGATCTTTTTCCCACGAGGGAAATCCAGTTCCAGGAGAACCAGATGTTCGCTCGCGTATTTTTGAAATTCGGGTTTGGAAAAGACTTCGCGATCGAGCTTGATGCACCAGCCGCACCAGTCCGAGCCGGTGAAGTCTGCGAGGAGGAATTTTTTCTGCGCTTTTGCCTCTGCCTGGGCTTGCTTGAGATCAGTCAGCCAGCCGGATTTGGCTTGAGCGGAAGAGAGGCCGGTGGAGACAAAAAGAGTCGCCCCGAGCAGGAGAGCGCAAAGTGTTTTCACAGCGCAGGATGCCGCACCTTCCCCCGCGTGGCAAGCCTGCCCGAGCGGGCTGTACGCAAATAGCCCGGCGCCGCAGCGCCGGGCCAAATGAGACAAACGGGAAAAAAGATTAGTCCTTCTTGATGTGCCCGGAGACCAGTTTGGTCATCTCGAACATGCTGACCTGGCTCTTGCCATTAAAGACTGGCTTGAGTGCGTCGTCGGCATTGATCTGCGTCCTCTTCTTCTTGTCCTGAAGACCGTTCTTCTTGATGTAATCCCAGAGCTTCTTGGTCAGCTCGGAGCGAGGTAAAGGCTTCGAGCCGACGACCTCAGCGAGCTTGTCGTCTGGCTGCACTGGCTTCATGAAGGCGGCGTTCGGTTTACGTTTGGCGGGAGACTTAGTGGCTTTCGGCATAAAGGCTGATTAATCCGGGGACGGAAGCAGGGCAATATTAATTTTGCGCTGGGGAAACATCGAGTTGCGAGGCTGCGCGCCGCACTACAATCGCAGCCACGTCGTCCGGTTGCATGCCAAGGCGGTTCCCGGTCCCGCTTTGATTCACGATCTGGCCGAGCAACTCGTCGGCATCCCCGGCCGTGGCGCGCAGGATGGCGGCAAGGTTGGAAGAAGAGAGGTGCGGCATGCTGCCAGGATCGGCCCCGCCGTAGAGTCCATCGGTGTAAAGGAAGAAGGCGTCGCCTTTCTGCAGCTCCACCTGCGCTTCCGTGAAATCCGATCGCTCGACCAATCCGAGCGGCGGCGCAGAGGAGCGGATCGATTCAGTTCTGCCATCCTGCCGCAGAATCAAAAGCGGAGGATGACCGGCGCCCACCATGGTGGCGATGCCACTCTCCGGATCGAGCGCGACACACATCGCCGTCATGAAGGAGCGCGCGCCGAAGATGCTTCGGAAATCATTATTTACCGCCTGCATGATCGCCGCCGGCTCGTCGTGCTCCACGCTGCCGTGATGGAAGAGAAGCTTGGTCAACGTCGTGAGCAGCGCCGCCGAGGCGCCGTGTCCGGTGGCATCTGCGATCCAAAAAAGAGTGCGCCCGTCGTTCAAGCGTAACCAGCCGTAAATATCGCCGCCCACCTGAATGACGGGTCGGTAAACAGCGGCTACTTCCCAATCGTCCAGCGGCGGTGCCTTTTGCGGGATGAGCGATTGCTGGGTCAGGCGGGCGGCCGCGAGGTCGCGTTCGGTATTGGTCCGCCAGGCTTCCAGTTCATCGTTTTGCTCTTGCAGCTGTTCGCGCAGAGAACTGAGGCGCAGTTGCGTTTCGATCCGTGCCCGCAGGACCGCTTCGTTAATCGGCTTGGTCACGAAATCATCCGCGCCAGCTTCCAGACACAGCACCTCGCTCGCTTCGCCGCCGTGCCCGGTCAACATGATGGCCGGGAGCTGCGCAATGGTTGGGTTTGGATCGCCTCGCATTTGCTTCAAGAGGTCCGCGCCATTCAAGCCTGGCATGTCAAAATCGAGCAGGAGGAGCGAGGGCAGGTTCTCATGCAGGCTGCGCAGCGCGGCCAACCCATCTTCCGCCTCGCGGCAACTGTAGCCGGCGCGCGTCAGACTCCGGACGAGGAGACGCCGGCTCATGGCGTCATCATCGACGATCAGAATCTGTTCGGGGCCGTCCGGTGACATGTCTCTATTTACGCTCGTTGAAGCTGGTTTGGGCATTACTATTTTACAGGGTGTCGCTGCCACGCCGGGGCGGGCATGGGGAGGGATAATGAGAGGTTGTGCGCTGGAGCAAGGTTCCGATTTAGGAGCAGGTTCATGACCTGCCGGAATTAATCCGTTGTCAGCTCCGCACGATTGAATTAGAACGGGATCACCGTCGTCCTATTCAACTCATGAAATTTTTGCTCTCGCTCGCCATCCTCCCTGCCTTCGCTCTTACCTCGTGCGAGATCGATCAGCCGCCGCCGCGGAAAAACCGGACGGTGACGAAGTATCCTACGACGCAGCCGAGCCAGTATCCGCCGCAGCCGCAGCCCTTCCCACAAGATCCCGGCGTGCAAGTGCCGATCGATCCGGTTCCTCCGACAGATGTGGCGGTGCAGGAGCCGCAAACCGCTCCCGCTCCTGTCACTCCCGCGACGGTGAAAGGCGATTATCCATATGGAGTGCCAGTGCCCGGAAAGTCCGGTTTTGTGCGCAGCCCGTATTCGCCAGACAAGATGACGGATGTGCGAGGCTACGCGCCGGGGACTGAGGTTAAAGATCCCTACACCGGGAAGATTTTCCTCGTTCCTTAAAGGCGTTTCGCCCGGCTGGCTTCCCTTTGCGGGAGGCAGGTAAACGCAATCCCGCGTGCCGATGCTGGACAAGCGGGCCGTTTATCAGATGATGCACTCCGCGCAGAGGCGGTCGTCACCTTCCGTGGCTGCCGCGTTGCGCTGAATACTCACCCGCCATATGGAATTTCGCGTCAAGCGCGCCGCCCGCATCGAAGCCGAGATCACTGTCCCCGGGGATAAAAGCATCTCTCATCGCGCGGTCATCCTGGCCGCGCTTTCGAACGGGGTCTGCGTCCTGCGCGGTTTTCTGGCGAGCGAGGATTGCATGCACACAGTCGGTGCCCTGCGCGCTTGCGGGATAAAAATCGAGCAACCCGAGCGCGACATGCTCATCGTCCATGGGCGCAAACGTTTGCTCACAGCGCCGGCGGGAGAGATTAATTGCGGGAACTCTGCCACCACCATGCGCCTGCTGGCTGGGCTGCTGGCGGGCCAGCCTTTCGAGAGCCGCCTGGTGGGCGACGCCACTCTGGCACGGCGCCCGATGGAGCGGGTGATTACGCCGCTTCGTTTAATGGGCGCGAACATCATTGCGGAGGGGCCTAACGAGACCGCGCCGCTGCGCATCATCGGGTCCAGCTTGCGCGGGATTGTTTACGATTCGCCTGTCCCGAGCGCGCAGGTAAAGAGCGCACTCCTTTTGGCGGGCTTGTTTGCCAAGGGCAAAACGACCGTGCGCGAGTCGTTCCCGAGCCGCAATCACACGGAGCTGATGCTGAACTATTTTCTCGTGCGAACGGCGAAGGAGGAAGAGGGCGGCATCACTATTTTTGGCGATCAAATCCCCGAGTCGCGCGACTTCACCATCCCGGGCGATATTTCCTCGGCTGCCTTCTGGCTGGTCGCAGCCGGGGCGCAACCCGGTGGACATCTGTTGGTGCGTGATTGCGGATTAAACGACACCCGCACCACCTTGCTCGGGGTGCTCGTGCGAATGGGCGCGCAAGTGCGGGAAGCGATCGAGGATGTGGATCAGATCGAGCCGCGCGGCATTGTCGAAATCATCGGCGCCTCGCTCAAGGGCACGGTCATCCAAGGCAAAGAGATCCCGCAGGTGATCGACGAATTACCGATCCTCGCTGTCGCCGGTGCCCTGGCGTCGGGCACCACCACCATTCGCCACGCCGAGGAGTTGCGGGTGAAGGAGACCGATCGCATCGCCGCGATCGCGCACAATCTCCGCGCGATGGGCGCGCAGGTGATCGAGCTGAACGACGGTCTGGAAATCCATGGTCGCGGCTCCTTGCGCGGCGCGCGCGTGGCCAGTTTCGGCGATCATCGAATTGCGATGGCTTTTGCGATTGCTGGCCTCTTCGCCGATGGCGAAACCATCGTGCAAGACGCGCAATGCGTGCAGGAATCGTATCCAGATTTCGCCCGTGCTTTGGAGGAAATCGTCAACCCGAAGCGCCAGCGGATCACCACTCCTGTGATCAGCTCGCTCTCGCCTTCGAAAATTGACGACGACGAATAGCCCGCAACCGGGCGGTTCTCCGGATGAAGCCGGTCCGTCGGCCGCGCCGCGCGTGATCGCGATCGATGGCCCGGCCGCTTCCGGCAAAAGCAGCGTGGCGAAGGCGCTCGCGGAGCGGCTCGGTTTTGTTTACGTCAATTCGGGCGCGATGTATCGCGCCATCACCTGGCATGTGCTCGAAAATGAAGTGGATCCTGCGGATGCCGCGGCGGTCGAGCAATTGGTCGAGCGGACTCCCTTGGTTTGCGATTTGGTAGGGAACGAATCGCGCATTCTGATCGATGCGAAAGACGTTGAGCCTCATCTGCGAGACGTGCGAGTGAACGCTGGAGTCTCGCGCGTGAGCAGCGTGCCACGTGTGCGCGAGGTGTTGGTCGCGGCCATGCGCGCTTACGCCACGGAGCAGGATGTGGTGATGGAAGGGCGCGACATCGGGTCCGTGGTTTTTCCCGGGACGCCTTACAAGTTTTACATCGATGCCTCGCCCGAGATTCGCTCGCAACGGCGCGCCGCCCAGGGGCAGACCGATCAAATCGCCGCGCGCGACCAGGCCGATTCTTCGCGCAGCGCCTCTCCGCTCATGATCGCGCCGGATGCGATCGTGATCGATAGCTCAAATCTTTCCATCGCCGAAGTGGTGCAACAAATCGCCGCGCAACTCGCGGCGCGAGCCACTTCCCCGATTCCGTCTCGCGCGCGATGAACCTTTGGTATTGGACGGGCCATTATCTCACGATGGTGCTCGGGCGCGGGCTCTTTCGTTTTCGCGTGCTGCATCCCGAGCGGCGCATTCTGGAGGGGCCGGTGATTGTGGCGATGAATCACGAGAGCTATCTCGATCCGCCCCTGGCGGGAGTGGCTTCCGGGCGGCAGGTTTTCTTTTTGGCGCGCAAGACGTTGCTCGACCAGGCGTTCCTGGGCTGGCTGCTGCCGCGCTTGAATGTGGTGCCGGTGGATCAAGAAGGGACAGACCGGAGCGCGTTAAAAGCGCTGATCAGAATCCTGAAAGCGGGGAACGGCACCGTCGTATTTCCGGAAGGGGCGCGGACGCTGGATGGGCAGCTGCAACCGGCGTTGCCGGGCCTTGGCTTTGTCATCGCCAAAACCCTGGCGCCGGTCCTGCCTATGCGCATTTTCGGAGCGCGTGAAGCTCTCCCGCGCGGCGGTGGGCGGTTGCGTCTCAAGCCCATCACGATCGTGATTGGCGAGCCGATTTACTTTACGGCGGAGGATCTTGAGCCGCGCAGCAAGGAGCTTTACGCGCAGCTGAGTAATCGCGTGATGGAGGCAATCGCCGCGCTGCGGATGGAGTAGCGCGCCGCGCGCGCCGGGGGTTGCAACCGCCAAGAGCGAGCGCGAGGATGGCGCGTGGCTTCCCCTGCCGACCAACCCTCCCCGGCCGCAGATGCGCGCGCGCCTCGCGCCGGCTTGCAGATCATGGCGCTGGTCCTGGTCGCGATCGGGTTGGTCGCCATTTATGCGAATGTGCAGCGCGCCCGCGAGAGCCAGATCGAGACCGTGACGATCGCGCCCGCTCCGTCGCAATCGCCCACGCTTCCGCAGCCGGCGTCCCCGTAGTCTGGCGGCATTTGCCGGGTTGGCGGTTTTGCTTCGAATAAGGAGCGGCTATTGTGGTCCAACCCCATGATGAAAATGAACCGTCTCGTTCTTCTTTTGCCCGCCGTCCTATTTTTCGCTGTCTCTTGCGAGAAGCCGATGAGCGAGGCCGATCGCAATGCGCAAGTGGAGCGCGAAGTGCAGCAGCGTCTGGCCGCGGAGCGCCAGGCTGCCGACGCCGAGCGGCTTGCGCAGCAAGAGGCTGAACTGACTGCGCGAGAGCAAGCGTTAGCCGATCGCGAGAACGCGGCCACGACCGCCCGCGCGACCGCCACGGTGAAGCCGCGCGCCACTGCCCGTCCGGTGGAGCGCGAGGAGACTCGCCGCACCACCTCGTCTTCTTCGAACAATCGCACCCCGCGTTCCTACGATACTTTTTATCGGAAACTTGAGCCGTACGGCGCCTGGCGGGAGACGGCCGATTACGGCTACGTCTACCAGCCGCGCGTGGCGCAGCAGACTCGGACCTGGCGGCCTTACACGGATGGACGTTGGGCTTATACCGATGCGGGTTGGACCTGGGTTTCGGATGAGCCGTTCGGTTGGGCCACCTATCACTACGGCCGCTGGACTCGCTTGCGCGGAGTCGGTTGGGTCTGGGTTCCAGGGGAAGAATGGGCGCCCGCCTGGGTCTCCTGGCGTTCCAGTAACGATCACGTCGGCTGGGCTCCGCTCCCGCCGGAAGCGCGCTTCGAACGCCGCACCGGAATCAAGAAGTGGGCGGATAGCTACTACGATATCGGAGCGGACGAATACGTTTTCATTCCGAACGAAGATATCGGCGACGAGAATCTGCAACGCTCGGTCGTCCCGGTGGAGCGCAACGTCACGATCGTGAACCAGACGACGAACGTGACCAACATCACCTACAACAACACCACGATTGTAAACGAAGGGCCGAACTATGATGAGCTGCGCGGTCGCAGTCGCCGGCCGGTGGAGCGTTTGCGTCTGGAACGCGAATACGACATCGAGCGTGACCGCGGCCCGCAATCGACAGTGCAAGGCGGCGTGCTCGCGATCATGAGCCCGCTCTTCACCGCCCGCGCCACGCAGCGTCCGCAGAATGTGGGTGCGCCGATTGAGCGGACGACGGTGGAACGTAATTGGACAGCGAACGCCAATAGCGCCGAAGGGCAGAAGGCCCGCGCCAAGATGCGCGCCGAAGCGACGCCTCCGCCGGATGCTCCGCCGAAGACTTTTGAGAAACCAGTGGTAGCCGAAGGCACTCCCGCGCCAGAGCCTGCGGCATCCGTTGCGGCTGCAACCGCCACGCCCATGAGCTCCGCTACTCCTCTTCCCACCGCGACGGTGGCGGAAGCAACTGCGACGCCGACCGCGACGCCCACGCCGACGCCGCGTCGGGTTCCTTCGGCCACACCGAGCCCATCTGCGACTGCGGTGCCCACCGCAACGGCAACGCCGACTCCGGTTAGCACTCCGATTCCAACTCCAACGCCGACTGCGACACCAGAACCGACTGTCGTCGCAACGCCTGAGCCGACACCTACTCCAACGCCGAAACCGCGCCCAACGGTTGAGCCGACACCTGTCGCGACACCTATGGCCACTGCTACTCCAGTTGCCGAAGAAACCGTCGCGGAAAGCGATGAAGATGTAGTTGCCGCTCCGAAGCGGGACGGACGAGGCGATCGTCGGCGCGGTCGGAATGATGTCCGCGAGACGAAGCGCGCGCGTGGAGAAGACGAAGCGGACGCGCCGATCCCAGCGCCTGTGGTGACGGCGGAGCCGGTGCCGGTGCGTGCGGTGGCCAAAGAACCGGTCGAGCCGGTGGTCGAGATGCATGAAGCAACGCCAAATTTAAAGGCGGCGGATCGTGCGCGAGCCGCTGCGCCTGCGCCAGTTGCCACTGCGGCCCCTGTTATTGAAGAAGCTCCACCTGTTGCGACGCCGCCCCCCGCGGTGAAAAAGGCGAAGGAAGAGAAAGCGGAAGAAGAGGCCGCCGCGGGGAAGAAGCTGCGCCGACGCCGAAGGGCGCAGAAGAGCCCTAAACGCCGCGTCGAATAACGGTCGACCTTCTAGCCTTTTCCGCCCACGCGCTCTTCCGCGAGTTTGCGGGCAAAGGCCAGGGTGTCGATCGCATCCACCGTTTTATCGCGACGGATGGCTTTGATGCGCGGGAAGCGCAGCGCGAGGCCGCTGTTGTGCCGGTTGCTTGGTTGCACAGCGTCGAATGCGATCTCGAGGACGACGTTGGGCCGCACTTCGCGTAAGCGGCCGCGCTCCGCGATGGTGTTGCGCTCGAAATGCTCGGTCAACTCCGCGATCTCCACATCGGTGAGGCCGCTGTAGGCTTTGCCGATGTTAAGGAGGCGGCCGCTCGTCTCATCGCGCACGGCGAAGGTGTAATCGCTCAGGACATGGTTGCGTTTGCCGTGTCCGCGCTCCACCGCCACCACCACCACGTCGAGCGTGGCCAGCTCTTTTTTGAGCTTGAACCAGAACATCCCGCGCCGGCCGGGCGAATAAAGGCTGGCTGGATCTTTCACCATCAGGCCCTCGTTTAGCCGACCGCGCGCCGATCGAAACGCGCCCTCGATTTCATCCGCGGAGTGCGCGGCGAAGACTTCGGAAAGTTGAAAATGCGGCGGCAGCTTGAGCGTGCGCAGTGCCTCACGGCGGCGTTCGAGCGTCTCTTTTAAATAAGAGCGCCCGTTCAATGAAAGAAGATCGAACGCGACGAAGACCACCGGCACATCCGCCGACGCCGTAGCAAACAAATCCGCGCCATCGTGCTTCCGGCCCAACCGCTTTTGCAGATCGAAGAAGGTCAGCATGCGGCCGTCCTGGAAGGCCATGATCTCGCCGTCCAGAATGACATCCGCTTCCAACCCGCCCGCCGCCTGCGCGATCTCGGGGAATTGTTCTGTCATGCGGCGCAGATCGCGCGAGAAAATTTCCACTCGGTCCGATCCGCGGTGGAGTTGCGCGCGGATGCCATCGAATTTGTCCTCCACAAAAACAGTGGCATCGCCAGTGCCTTGCTTATCCTCCGCGTGATCCGTTTGAGCGAAGCGCGCCCAGATGGCTTCGGCGGTCGGTTCGGGACTGGCCAGCATGCATTTGATCGGGCGAAAGAGCGACAACTCTGCTTCCGCGAGAGCGCCGCGCGAGGCCAGGAGAGCGGTCTGCCCGATATCACCAAGGAGCATGTTCGCTTCTTTTACTTCCTCCAGCGGAGCGTCGAACGCGCTGGCGATGGCGTCTTCCACCAACCCTTCGCGCAGACCGATCCGAAGATCGCCGGTGAGGACTTTGACGACGTATTGCCCTTCGCGCGCCGTCAATCGGGCGAGTCGGTTTTGCAAGAGCTCTGTCTTCGCGATCGGACCGCGGGCTTGCTGGAGTTGCCCAAAAAGTTCCTGGGAGGCGGCGAGCGAAAAGGGCTCGGGAGAAGTGCGACCGTCCAGCGCCTCGAAGGTGCTCTTGCCAGAATCGCCGTGGCTGCGCGCGATGCGGTGCAACTCCGAGTCGCCCAGTTTCGAGGCGGCGAGAAGAGCGCGGAAGACCACCGCCCATCCCACCTGAAGCGTGCGCGGATCACTTTGTGCGAAGGCTTTTCCGGTGAGGTAACGGGTGGCAAGCGGGAGTTGGGCGGAGTCGAGAGAGCGGAAGTAGGCTGCGAGCAATCGCACTTTTTCCAGCTTCCCAGGCGTGGCGGCAATGGATTCGCCCACGGCCGCAAAGTCGCCAAACTCGGAAGGGGTCGCCGGCGCAGGCTGAAGCGAAGCCGGGACGGCGACGACGGGAGCGGCCTGGCGCAGCGAGAGCTCCAGTTGGTTTTCCTGACTGAGCGCCCAGGCTTCGATCCCGCGCTCGCGCAGGTCCCGCGCAAACTCGGCCGCGAATCCGTGCAATGTGAGCACGCGCTTGGGTTGCACTAGTTCGACATAGCGGATGAGGTCGGTGTAATCGGCGTGATCGGAGAGCGTGAAGGCCGCATCCGTCTGGTAGCGGAAACGCGCGTTCGGATCGATTGCCCAACCGCTGATCATGGCGACGCGTTTATGCGGAATCTTCTCCAGCATGCGCGAGCGGTTCGCGCTCGGCGGACAAATCAAAACTTTCCCTTCCAGCGCACGCTCATCGTAGCGCTCGTATTCACCGCAAGACTGCCCGAACTTTTCGTAAATCCGCGTCATCCGATAAACGGAGCCGTGCAGCATCGGCTGCAACCCAGCGCCGGCGAGCGAGCAAAGAATCTCCTGCGCTTTCCCTAACGAATAACCGAGCAGCACGGGCGTCGCCTTTTCCTCCAGCGCATCGCGACAAAATGCGAGGATCTGCGCGACCACTTCTTCCGTGGGCGGGAACTTGTATTTCGGCAGACCGAAGGTGGTCTCCATGATGAGAGTGTCGGCCTGGCACCATTGCGTAGGCTCGGCCGAGCGGCCGGGGCGGAGTTTGAAGTCGCCGGTGTAAAGAAGCGAGCCAGCGTCGCTCTCGAGGAAGAATTGCGCCGAGCCGAAGATGTGGCCGGCCGGGAGCAAACGCAGGTGGAGGTCGCGGATCTGAGTGGGAGTATCAAAGGGCACGACGTGCTCGCAGCGTTCGCCCGGCATGCGGGCTTGCATCAAGCGCGCGGTCCGCTCGGAGACGATGATCTCCTGGTGGGGCGCGATGTGATCGGCGTGCGCGTGCGAGACGAAAGCGAGACGTTTCGCTTCCCGAGGATCGAGCCAGAGATCCTGGTGCGGGAGATAGACGCCGTGGTGGTATTGAACCTGGATCACACCTTAATTACGCACGAAGAAGCGAGAGCGGCCCGCGTCTTCGTGCGGAAAATCTGGCCGAGGGGAAAGCAAAGCGATCCGCCGGTGCGGTCGCATTGACACCACTGCGCGGAACCCGTTTCATAGAGCGATGAAACTTCGCGTCCTCGCTGTCGCTCTCCTGCTTTGTGGCGGGGTAGGAGCGACGCTGGCCCAACGACCGGGCGCGGCGGACGCTTATCGACAGTTGAACAAGGTGACCCCGCTGCCGAAGGCGCTCGACTCCGATTTTCAGATTCGGAAAGCGAAGCTCTTCACCTTGGGCAGCGTGCCGGGACGGAAGACGTCGGCGCTGGGTGGAGATGCGGGGGCCGCGGCCCGAAATCCAGCGATCGCGGCGGAGAGCGCATATCGGCTTTATGGAGCGGTGACCGGTCTGGATCGCAGTCGTCGCTCCGGGGAATATTTTGATTTCTTTTGGCGCACAAAGCGGCCGGGGCCGGTGACGGTGCGACTGGAATATCGCCAGGATGTTTTGCGCGATTACACGCAGGCGCGGGAGGTTGTTTATCCGAATGCGCAGGGCAGCCACAAAACAGCGTTCGCGGTGACGGGCGATGATTTTTTTAACGACGGGCGGATAACTTCATGGCGATGCCTGCTCATTTCGCAGGGCAAGATCGTGGCCGAAGAGCGGTCTTTTCTCTGGCAGTGAGAACAGAGCGAGGTTTGACACCCCAAGGCGCGATCCTATAGTTTCCAGAGAAAGATTGTGCAGTCATCTATTCAAGTCGGAGTAAACGGCCAGGCCGTTTGGGTGCGGGTTGAGGGCAAAGGCAGCTTCCTCAACAGTGGGAACTTAAAGGAGTTCGCCCGAGAAATGGTCGACCGAGGATATCGCGAATTCGTCGTGGATTTGGAGAATTGCGTCATGATGGATTCGACCTTCATGGGAACGATGGCGGGCGTGGCGCTCCGCTTGAAAGAAATCGGGCATGGCCAACTGCACGTGGTGCATTGCGGAGCGCGGAGTCGCGATCTGCTCACCGGTCTCGGCCTGGACCAAATCTTTAGCATTCACGCGAATGGAACAAACGGCCCGGCCTGCGAGACGCTCGGCAATGATTCCGCCGCGCCCGTGAGCGTGCAGAAGCAGGCGCAGACGCAGCAAATTCTCGATGCGCACGAGGCGCTTTGCGAAGCGTCTCCGGAAAACCTTTCCCGTTTCAAAGACGTCCTCGAATATTTGAAACAGGATCTGAGTCAACAGCCTGTCGCGAAGTAGACTGGCCTGCTCATGTGGCCTTCCCTTCTCCTCGGGCTGCTTGTGGCATGCCTTCTCGGGTGGCTTGGCACTTTCCTGGTGCAAATGCGCCGCTATCGCGCGCTCGAGCGTTCGAAAGAAGAAATCCAGGTCGAGGAAACGCTGGTCTTCGATTTTCTCCACGGCTTGGGCGCGGCTTTCACGGAGACGATTCGAGCGGCGGACTTGCATCGGCTCATTGTTGAAGGCGCTGCCCGCATCCTCGATGCACATGGCGGCGCGCTTTATATCATCGGACGAGGGGGCGCGAGTCTAACTCCGGCGTATGTCTCGAAAGGGTGCCCGCCATTAACCGCTGTGCCAGACGAGATCTTGCGCCAGGCAGCGGATGATCCCGCGGCGATCGATCACTTCATCCGCGCCAACTCCGTGGACGTCGGGGAGGGAATCATCGGGCGGGCCTGGCGAGAAGAGCAGTCCTTCTGCCTGACCGGTTCCGAGAGCGCACCTGAGCTGGCGAAGCTGAGCTCCACGAGCTTTGCCACCACCTCGGTCATGGTCACGCCGTTGCTTTACGGCAAGCAAAACATGGGCGTGTTGGCCGTAGGAAACGGTCCCCATAACCCACCCTTTACCCCAAGCGATTTCGTGGTTTTCAAATCGATCGCCGAGCAATCGGCCTTCGCGCTTTTTAACGCCACCGTCTACTCCGAAGCGAACGAGAAGAAGCGCCTCGATCATGATCTCCAGATCGCGCGCGATATTCAACGCATCCTCTTGCCGTCGGAGTCGCCGCACATTGAGGGCTTCGAGATTAGCGGGCTCAACATCGCCGCCAGTCACGTGAGCGGCGATTACTTCGATTACATCACCGTTGATGAAGAACGCCTCGGCGTGGCGATTGCAGATGTTTCCGGCAAAGGAATTCCGGCGTCGCTCATCATGGCCATTTGCCGGAGCGTGCTCCGAAGTCAGGCGCCGGAAAGTGCTTCGCCTTCCGAGGTTCTAAAAAAGGTCAATCGACAGCTCTATCCGGACATCAAAGAGGACATGTTCATCAGCCTCGCGTATCTCGTGCTCGATCACGTGCGCGCGACGGTGACCCTCTGCCGCGCAGGGCACGATGCGCCGTTTCTCTACCGCGCGGCCACAGGGAAAGTGACCCCGATCAAGCCTCCGGGATTGGTCCTCGGAATTGACAGTGGAAGCGTGTTCGATAGGATAACCGGCGACCTCGCCGTTCCTCTCGAACGCGATGACTGCCTCCTCCTTTACACTGATGGCGTGACCGAAGCGTTGGATGAGAAAGGCGACGAGTTTGGCCTGGAACGCACCATGACTTCCTTTGGGGGCAGTGCGGCGCAAGGGGCACCGGCCATCATCGAAAAGTTGATCGAGGACCTACGGACCTTCGTAGGCAGCACACCGCAAAACGACGACATTACTTTAATCGCAATCCGCAAGACATGAACCCGAGTGATATAGCCGAAGACACCGCCGAGACAGAGCCAACCAAAATGCGCGAAGAGAAAAGCGAAGAGCCCATGGATGAAGGGGAAGAGACTTCAAACCTGCAGGCCGACTTGGACCGGTTTCGCGATCTGGCGCTGCGCAGCCAGGCTGATTTCGATAACTACAAAAAGCGGGCAGCGCGCGAGAAGGAAGAGGCGATCAAGTTTGCCAACAGCTCCCTCCTCGAACGTCTGATTGCGATCGTGGACAACTTCGAGCTCGGACTTTCCGCGGCGCGCGGGGAGGGCGAGAATTCGCCCATCTTTTCCGGGATGAACATGGTCCTGAAGCAGCTCACTGATTTCCTGGCGGAGAACGGGCTCCAGCCGATCGATGCGGAAGGGCAAAAATTTGATCCCAATCTGCACGAAGCAATCGCGCATGAAGCGAGCGAGTCGGTGCCCGAGAACACGGTGATTCGCCAGACGCGACGCGGCTATCGATTAAAGGATCGGCTCTTGCGGCCCTCCAGCGTGGTGGTTTCGAGCGGTCAGTAATCTAAGCGCGAGCTGCGAGTTTTCCGGACGACATGCCTTCCACGACTAAACGCGATTATTACGAAGTCCTCTCCGTCTCCCGGGAGGTGACTGAGGACGAAATCAAGCGGTCCTACCGCAAGCTCGCGGTGAAATTCCATCCGGACAAAAATCCCGGCGATCACACCGCGGAAGAAAAGTTTAAGGAGCTCGGAGAGGCCTACGATGTCCTGATGGATGCCAACAAGCGCGCGGCTTACGATCGCTACGGGCACGCCGCCTTTGCCCAAGGCACAGCGGGGCCGGCGGGTGGCGGATTCCACGATCCTTTCGATATCTTCCGCGACGTCTTCGGCTCAGGCGGCGGCGGTGGAGGCGCGGGGAGCATTTTCGAAACTTTCTTCGGCGGCGGCGCCCAAGTGGATCGCGATGGGCGGCAGCGTGGCTCGGACCTTCGCTACGACATGCAGATCACGCTGGAAGAAGCAGCTTTCGGCGTTGAGAAAGAGATCGAGGTGCGCAAGCTCGATACCTGCACAAAATGCGAAGGCAACGGGGCGGAAGCCGGTTCGCGAGCGATCAATTGCCCGACCTGCGCCGGGCGCGGGCAGGTCATCAGCTCACGGGGTTTTTTCCAGGTCTCGCAAACGTGTCCGCGTTGCCGCGGCGCCGGCCAGATCATCGAGAAACCCTGCCGCGTTTGTGAAGGCGAAGGCCGGGTCGAGCAGAGCTCCCGGATTAAACTCAAAATTCCCGCCGGCATCGTGGAAGGCTCCCGCTTGCGCTCGACCGAGAAAGGCGAAGCCGGCGTGCGCGGCGGTGCGCCCGGCGATCTTTACGTGGTCATCCACGTAAAGGAGCATCCGATATTCCAAAGGGACGAAGACGATCTTTATTGCGAACTCCCGGTGCCCTTCACGCTCGCTGCGCTGGGTGGCGAAGTGGCGGTTCCGACTTTGGAAGGGAAAGCGAATCTGAAAGTCCCAGCCGGGACTCAGAGCGGTCAAACCTTCAAGCTTCGCGAGAAGGGGATCATGAATGTGAACGGACGCCACCGCGGCAATCTTATGGCGCGCTTAATTGTGGAAGTGCCGAGCCATCTGAACGGGGAGCAACGGCAAAAACTCGAGGAATTCGCCGCTCTTTGCGGCGAGGAAAACACCCCGCTGCACAAAGGCTTCTTCGATCGCGCGAAGGAATTCTTCCGTTAAGCCTTCTTCGGTTTTCCGCGCAGCTTTCGCCTCTTCTATTGTGGAAGATTTGCACGTGTCCTAACCCGAAACGCGTCCCGGTTGTAAATGCATCGCTTCTTTCTTCCTCCTGCGGCCTGGACGCCAGGGGCCGTTCAACTCGTCGACGCCGAGGTACATCATGCGCGGAATGTTCTGCGCCTGCAGCCTGGCGCGAAGGTCGTTGTCTTCGATGGCCGGGGGCGCGAGATGACTGCGGAGATCACGGCGATCAGCGGCAAGGCGATGGACTTGCGCAAAGTGCACGAAAGCAGCACGCCGCCGCTGCGTTGTCAGATCACGCTCGGGCAGGCCATCCCGAAAGGGAAAAACATGGACGGGATCGTGCAGAAAGCGGTCGAGATCGGCGCGGCTGAGATTGTCCCCATTATCTCCGATCGCACCATTGTTCGCCTCGGCGCCGAGGAAGCCGCCAGCAAACAAGCGAAGTGGCAAGGCATCGCGATCGAGGCCGCCAAGCAATGTGGGCAGAACTGGCTCCCGCAGGTGGGGACGCCTCGCTCGCTTGGCGAGTTTTTCGCCGGGCGCGCTCCCTTCGATCTTCAACTCATCGGCTCGCTCCAGACCGATGCGCTGCACCTTAAGCAAATCCTGGCAGAATACGCGAGCGAGCACAGCGAACGCCCGGCGCGGGTGCTGATGTTAATTGGGCCGGAAGGCGATTTTACCCCGGCGGAATTGAACCTCGCTCGAAGCCATGGCTGTCGGCCCATCACTCTCGGCCCCATTATTTTGCGAGTGGAAACAGCAGCGATCTATTGCTTGAGCGTGCTTTCCTACGAGCTCCTGTAGTCGGCGGTGAGTGCGGCCAGCGCATTCTTCCTGACGCTCATGAGGCGCCGCGGCGGGACCAACGTATTTCAGGAGCCGTGGCCAGAATCTGATTGCCACCACGCCGCCGGTTTGAAATTCTGCCCGAATTCCGCAGGACTCTCCGCTCTGATTTTACGCGCATGCACTCGTTCAAAAAACTCCTCCTCATCGCGACCCTGATTGCCCCTTTGCACTTCGCCTCGGGCCAGGCCCAAATCGTTATCAACGAAGTCTACGGCGGCGGTGGAAATGCGGGGGCGCCCTTCAATCAGGACTTCGTCGAGCTCTTCAATAACGGAGTCACCTCGGTCAACATCGGCGGCTGGGTCCTGCAATACGGTTCCCCCACTGGGTCCTTCACCACTTTTGCCACAGTGCCGAGCATGACCACACTCGCTCCCGGCGCATTTTATCTGGTCTCCGCCGGGCCCGTCGGCACCATCGGTTCGGCCTTGCCGACGCCGAACCAGGTCGGTGCCACAGGGACGAACATTGGTGCGACCGCGGGGAAGGTGCAGCTCCTGAATGCCTCCATCGCCATTGTCGACCTCGTCGGATATGGCACGACGGCCAACATGTTTGAAGGCGTAGGTCCCGCGCCTGCCGGCAGTAACACGCTTTCCCTAAATCGCACCGGTGGGATCGACACGAACAACAACAGTGTCGACTTCACCACCGCCCCGCCGTCACCGACCGCCATGGTCCCGGAGCCGACGACCTACCTGTTTATCGGGATGGGGCTTCTCATTTGCGCACAGCAATTCCGCCGCCGCCGGGCGCTTTCGGGGCGCTGATTAGCCGAAGTTTTGCTGGGCGGAAAAAAGGTATTGTCAGCGGAAATGTCGCCTGACAAAGTCCGGGAATTGACCGCGTAGGCTATCTTAAACGGAATCTCTGGAGCGAATCTATGATGAGACTTAAACTCGCAGCGGCGACGGTCGCGATGATGACTTTCACTGCAGTCGCACAAGCTCAAGTGCTGATTGCCGCTTGGGATTTCACCGGAGAGGACACAGTCGCCACATCTGCCGCCGATGCCTATAGCACGGGGTTGGATAGCTCAAACCTGCTCACCAGAGGGGCTGGGGCCTCGGCCAGTGCCGGCGCGAATTCGTTCCGGACGACGGGGTTTGGGAACAACGGAATCTCGGTAGCCAACACCGACTACTTCCAATTTTCCCTGTCAGCATCTGCTGGGAATACCCTTTCGTTGGACAGGATTGAAATCCGGGTCACGGGCACCGCGAGCTTCGTCGCAAGTCCCGGGGTCATGCAGCAGTTTGCTTTCAGCTTGGATGGAACAAATTTCACGCTCATTGGTGCGCCTCAGACTTCCATTGGCACAAATCAGACGCTCACTTTTGACTTGAGCGGAGTCGCGGCCTTACAAAACGTCACCGACCCGAATACGATCACTCTTCGCTACTACGCGAGCGGTCAGACCACTACTGGCGGTTTCGGATTTTTCTCGAACGCCCCAGGAAACAACGGTTTGGCCGTCTTCGGCTCTGGTGTGCCAATGGCGGTGATTCCCGAGCCTGCCACCTACATGCTCTTCGGCGTGGGCCTTCTGTTCTGCGCGCAGCAGTTCCGTCGTCGCCGCGCTGTTGCGAGAAAACTCTAGTCTCCGGATTCGAGCGCGAGACTGCTGGCCGGCTTATTGGCCCGCTGGCGCTTCGGTCAATAGCGGCGGGGGCAAAAGCTTGGGAGCGGGAGCGATGGCGCCTCGCTCTTCGACCGTCGTGATCGCCGGTGGGACCTGCCCCGGCCTGCGCGGCTCCTTACGCTTGAGGCCAAGCATCGCAGCCAGGCTCGGAGGAGTTGCGCTGTCGCCCCGCTCCTCCACTTCGCTACTCGTGTGCGTGGCCATGCTCGTGAGCTGCGCGCGGTAATGTTTAAAAACCCACTCATTGTCTTCGTAGTCGGTCGTCAGGGTGAAGTCGGTGCGGGAAACGGTTTGGTCGGTGGCTGGGTCGATGACATTGGCCCAGCCGTGGATGGTAGCCGACCACGGGGTCCGCTGGTCGAACGTCTTGCGCATGTTCACGCGGACGTCGTAGTAAAATGTATTGAGCGGAGGCTTCGCGTTCACAGGCAGACGCTCGATTCTTTTTCGGAGGTCTGCCGCTGCTTTGTCTCGGATTGCCAAAGCCGTCTCGGCCGCTTTCGCATGTGATGCAGTTGACGAGCCTTCCCCGCTGTCCTGCTTTCCGGTCCGGCTGAAGAACAGCGAAAGCGCGACGGCGGTAATCACCAGACCGGCCAATCCACCGAGAATAACGCGTTTATCCCACGGCTTTGGGGCAGGCAGTGCCGTCGTTACTGCGGTCGCCGGTTCCCAAGGGCCCGGACCGAGCAGCGCAGGCAGTGGCTGCCAATCGTCCATGTCCTCCTGCCAATAGTGATCGTCTCCGTTCAGCTCGCCCGCGCGGGCCATCTGGTCGATCTGCGCGCGCGGATACTCTCCGAGAATCGCGCCGTCGCGAGCGATGAAAACGTTCACGGGAAATTGCCTAGCTGTCTGCTTAGGCAAAAGCAATCCTGGTCACGCCAGGGGTAGGAGCTCCAGCGATTTTTACCTTCTCTGGGACGTTCGTTTCTGCCATTCTGGCGCCATGCAAAAAGGCCTCCGCCTTTTCCTGGCGATCTCGTTCGCATGCTCGTTGAGCGTGCAGGCGGACGTTTTGGAAGATTCACGCCCGACGGACGGCGTGGCGGAAGCGGTGTGGTCTGGAAATATCGGTCAGGTCAGCGGAGTGCCACGGGTCGGCGGGCCGGAGGAGAGCGCGCTTCGGCTGGATGCGAGAACAGTAGCAGTCTCTCCGAGCGACGCGGCTGTCGCAGCAGCTCCCGGCATTCCGGTTCCGGAACCGGCTATCTACGCGCTGATTGGTTTCGGCTTGCTGGCCTGCGCGCAGCGTTTCCGGAAGCGGGCAAAGAATTAACCGTCCCGGCTCCCGCTCAGCGCGCGTAACTGACGCGCCAGATGGTCTCGTTGCCGTCCTCGCTAAAGAGCAGGCTGCCATCCTTCGCGACTGTCACCCCCACAGGGCGACCCCACACTTTTCCCTCGGGAGTCACGAAGCCGGTCACAAAATCCTCGTAGTCGCCCTGGGCTTTCCCGCTCTTTTTATCGAACGGAACGCGCACGATCTTGTAGCCGGTGCGGCGGGCTTTGTTCCATGAGCCGTGAAAGGCGGCGAAGATATCGCCCTTGTATTCGGCGGGAAATTGCGCGCCATCGTAGAAGCAAAGATTCAGGCTGGCGGAATGGCTTTGCACGAGCACATCGGGCACAATCGTTTTGCTCGCGAGCTCGGGCTTTTTCCCTTTATGCCGCGGGTCCTGGTGGTCACCCAAATAGTACCAAGGCCAGCCATAGAATCCGCCTGGCTTGACGCTGCTGATGTAATCCGGCACCAGGCCATCGCCGAGCGCGTCACGTTCGTTCACGCTCATCCAGAGATCGTTGCTGCCGGGGCGAAACTTTATCCCCACCGCATTGCGCACACCCCACGCGTAAACTTTCTGGCCGGTGCCGTCGGGATTGAACTCGAAGATGCGCGCGCGATTGGCCTCGTCTTTATCATCAGAAACATTCGAGCGCGATCCGATGGAGACATACATCTTCTTCCCGTCGGGCGAGAAAGTGAGATCGCGGGTCCAATGCCCCCCACCGTGGAGAAGGCCGCCCGCTGAGAGTTCCGCGCCCAGCTTCTCCGCCGGTCCGCGCGCTTTCACGTCGCCGTTCGCGTAAGGGTAACGGATTACGCCGTCCGTGTTTGCCACGTAGAGGTATTGAGGGTTTTCGCCCACCGGATAAAACGCGAGGCCGAAGGGCTTGTTTAATCCTTCGGTCGCGAAGACTTCGTTCAACTCTGGCTTTCCATCGCCATCTTTATCGCGCAGAACCTTGATTCCGTTCGACCGACTCTCGGTGACGAAAATATCCCCGTTCGGAGCAGTGAGGAGGTAACGGGGATCGCGGAAACCTTCGGCGTAAAGCTCGACTTTGAACCCAGCGGGAACCCGCAGCTGCGCACCCTCGGGCCGCTTCACCACGTCGGCGTCGTTTGTGACTGATTCGGTTTTATAAGGCGCCGGAAGATCGGCCACGGTGATCTTGTGGCGCACCCCGGGCGCGTCTGCGGTCCAATCCGCTTCGACTGCCGCTTGGCCAGTCAACGAGGTTTGAGCCACCCCGTTGGGCAAGATCGCAACGGCCGCGACAAGAAGAAGAGAGCGGGAGAGAAAATGCGTAATCATATGTTCAAAATGAATTCGAAAGGCGGATGCACCTTAGCACATGCCCGGGTTGTCGTGGACGCTGCCGAACGTCGCGCGTCCCGCCGCCGCGCCGCAGACGTCAGTAGCGCAACGGCTCCGATAGGCCGAACGCGTTCTGAATTAACTCCAGGCGCGGCTGTTTCGCGTCGAACACAACCTCCACCACATCGAAGCGAAAGGTGATGTCGGGATTATCGAGCAGGCGCAGCCAGGCCAGAGCACCGCGAGAGATGCGCTGCCGTTGGTCAGCTCGGATAGTCTCAAACGGGCGCCCGAAATCTTCGCTGGCGCGCGATTTCACCTCCACGAAAACGAGGGTGTCGCCATCGCGGCAGACAATATCGATTTCACCGCCGGTCCGGCCGCGGAAGTTTCGGTAGAGGACTTTGTAGCCGTGCCGGCGCAGATGACGGCAGGCCAGTGTCTCGCCGCGGGCACCGCGCCGGAGATGAGGGGCGCGGCGCAGCTGGAAACGTTGGCTCCAACTCTGGAACCATCGGCTGAGGGAACGCCTCCATTCGGAGTTCATTTTGAAATCGCGACCGAGGGATCCCGTGTCAGAGAAGGCATCGGTTCGGTCGCGCGTGGCTTCTTCGGCAGAGGCAAGGGCAAAGGCGAATCGAGGTTGGGCGACTGGCTCAAACGATCGTCGGTGGATCGGGCACGGCCCAAACTCCTGCAGCCTGCGCAGGTGCAGCAGCGTGCCGTAACCCTTGTGCTGGCTGAAGCAATACTCCGGAAACCGCGCGCAAAATTCCCGCATCAGACGATCCCGCGTCACCTTCGCGATCACGCTGGCGGCGGCGATGCTCAAGCTGTAGCAATCGCCATCGATCACCGCAGTTTGCGGGAGCGGAAATGGGAGGACCGGTCGACCGTCGATCAGTGCGTGATCTGCCGCCGAGCTCAAAGCGGAGATGGCGGAACGCATGGCCCGGTGAGTGGCCTGCAGGATATTCACCTGATCGATCTCAAGCGCGTCGATCACTCCAACGGCCCAGACGACGGAGGCGACCAGCTCCTCGTAGATTTCCTCCCGGCGCTCTGGGGTTAGCTGCTTGGAATCGTTTAGCCTGCGATGGCGAAATTTCTCCGGAAGCAAAACAGCGGCCGCGACCACTGGTCCAGCCAGCGCTCCACGCCCAGCTTCGTCGATGCCAGCGATGGCAGAAAAGCCCACCGCACGCAACCGGCGCTCATAACGGAAACCACAGCGACGATACATCGGATCGCAGCGTAGCCGATCGACCGGGCGGAAGGAACGCCCGAAGCGAAAAATTTTAGCTACTCGCGGACGGCGGTCGCTTCCTTACCCTTGCGATCGCGCAGGTAGTTCAGCTTGGCCCGGCGGGCTTTGCCCACTTTATCCACTTCCACCTTCGCGATGCGAGGGGAGTGAAGTGGGAAAACGCGCTCCACCCCTTCGCCGTAGGAAATACGACGAACAGTAAAGCTCTCGTTGATCCCGCTGCCTTTGCGACCGATCACGATTCCGGCGAAAATCTGGATCCGTTCCTTATCGCCCTCTTTCACTTTCGTGTGAACGCGGATGCCATCGCCCACTTTGAAAGCGGTGATGTCGGTCTTCTGGTGCTCTTTTTCGATGGTATCGATGATCGTGCTCATGGGTCTCTTCCAGCGCGAGGCGCGGGGTGTTTCTATTAAACGGCTACCAGCCGAAAGCAAGGGGAAAGGTCCCCCAGAGGTGAGTTCGGACGCCATCGGGGGCCGCAACTGGATGCCAGCGGCCGGAAAGCCGAATTTTTTTGAGGCTTCAACATTGGATTTTCTTACTTCCGCCGCGATAGTGCGGGCCTGCTGCGCCCGTAGCTCAATTGGATAGAGTGACAGCCTCCGAAGCTGTAGGTTGCGCGTTCGAGCCGCGCCGGGCGCACTTTTCTCCGATGTGATCAGTGATCAGTGAAGAGAAGCGTGCGGCTCGCTCGCCTCGCCATTCACTTCTCACCAATCACAAAACATCCGGCCGCGGATGTTTCCGCCTCTAGCCGAGGGCTTCAATCCGCCCGAGCAAATCTTTCTTGCTCGTCATCCCGGTGACCTGATCGACCACTTCGCCGTTCTTGAAAAAGAGGAGCGTGGGAATGGCGCGGACGTTAAAACGCGCCGAGAGGCTCTGATTATTGTCGATATTGATCTTGCCCACTTTCAGGGTGCCCGACTTCTCTTTCGCGACTTCGTCGAGGAGCGGAGCGATCATTTTACAAGGTCCGCACCACTCGGCCCAAAAGTCGACCAGCACAGGCTGCTGGCTTTGGAGGACTTCGGTATCGAAATTAGCTTCGTCGATCGTAACGGTGGAAGAATTGTCCATAGGTTTAGGGACTAAAGTAGTTCCAAATCTGGATAAGCAAAGTGACGGTCGAGATCGCGAAGATCGTCCAGCAAATCGGCAGCGGCACCATGTCGAACATCTGGAATGCTCCCGTGGGTGACGACGGCTGCGCACTACCCGCGCCGGGGATGGTGGCGCTCGGGGGCGGAGTGGGTGTCAGCGTGGTGAGGGGCGGCTGCGTCTGGGCCATGTTGACGATGGCAGGCGCAGGACGAACGATGGGCTGGGGCAGGATGGTGATGCGCGCCGTTTCCTTGCGCGGGGCCGTTTCACTCGTAGCTCCCAGCATTTTCGGCAGCACCTCAGGACCAGCAGGCAGTGGTTCGCTGGGCGGGATGATGCGCGGCGGCGGAGGAAGAATGCGCGGCCGCGGCGGCATCGGTATGACGGACGGCGTTGCCCGCGGCGGCGTGTCGTTCGATGCGGGCGGAGCAGGAGTTGGGGTGAACGCAGGAGGCGGCGCAGCCGGAGGCAAGGGGATCGAGCGTGGCGGCGAATCTGCCGTGCGATTCTTCGCCGGAGGCGGTGGGGGCGGCAGGCGCCTGGCCGGTGGAGGCGGTGGCGGAATTTTGCGAGAGGGCCCGAGCGGGTCACCGGGCGCCGCGGGCGGATTGTTTTCCCAGCTTCCCCGCGCCTCACCACCAAGGCCTCGCGCAGGTGGGCGCGGCGGGAGGGTGATGCGAACGGTTTCTTTTTTTGGTCCGTTCGATTCGCTCATTATTCCTCGGGAATGACTCGCGAAAGGCTGCAAAAAACGCTCTGCGTTGTCACTCGCTATCTTTCGCGATCGCGAAAAAAGCCCGGGGAGGATGCGCTTACCCGCCCCGGAGAAGAGGTTTAAAAGCCGGGGCTATTACCGACCGCGATCTTGGCCAGGATCGCTTCCATGGCTGGATCGCCTTTTACCATGCTCTTGTGCAGAGCAGCACGGAAGGCCTCGACCGCCTGATTGCGCTTCGCGATCGCTGCTTTCAACTCGGGATCTTCGAGCGCTTTTTGCTGGGCCGCCCGGAGCTTGAGCTGCTCTTCCACGTTCAATCGGTTAACCTGCGGCGCGGTCTCAGTCGACGGATTCTCAGCAGTTTTTTCCTGCGCAGTCGCGAAAGGGGCGAGAGCAGCGGTCGCAGCCACGAGGATTCCGGAAAGGCAGAGATGAAGTTTCATTGGGGAGAGAATATCACAGCGGCGCGGATGACAAAAGAGAGTCGGCTGCGCAGGCTGTCCTTGTTTTAAGCGAGAAGATCGTAGCCGCGGCTACCGGTGATGGTGCGATGCACAAACTCACCCACCGGGGCCGGCTGGGCGAGAACCACGGTGGCGTCCACGTCCGGCGCATCCGCCTGCGAACGCGCGCGGAGTGGTTGATCGACGAGCAACTTCATGGTGCGCCCGATTTGAGCGGCGGCGATCTCGCGCGCGATCTCCTGTTGTAAGAGCATGGCTTTGCGGAAGCGCGCATTCTTCACCCGAGTCGGGATTTGCTCCGGCATCTGGGCCGCACGCGAACCCTCTTCCTGGGAATATTTGAAAATACCGAGACGATCAAAACGCGACCGTCGGATGAAATCGAGCAGCGTCTCAAACTCCGCTTCCGTCTCGCCCGGAAAGCCGACGATGAAAGTGGTGCGAAGAGCGACGCCGGGAATGCCAGCCCGCAACGCCACCACCAAATCTTCGATGTGCTGCCGGCTGGTCTCGCGCCGCATTCGTCCCAGCATGGCGTCATCGATATGTTGCAACGGCATGTCGATATAGCGCGCGACCTTGTCGCATGCGGCGATGGTGGCGATCAACTCCGCGCTCCAATGTGCCGGATGGGTGTAAAGCAACCGCACCCAGAAATCGCCGGGCACTTCCTGGATCTCGCGCAGAAGCGCGGAGAGCGTGAGCCCACGTGCGGAATCCACGGGTTGCCGCGGGCCGGCTTTTTCCTTCCACAGATCCATCCCGTAATAGGTGGTGTCCTGGCTGATGAGATTAATCTCCTTCACCCCTTCCGCGACGAGCGCGCGCACTTCGGTCAGGACCGAGGCGGGCGGTCGGCTGCGATGGCGACCGCGCATCTGCGGAATGACGCAGAAGCTGCAGGGATGATTGCAACCCTCGGCGATTTTCAGGTAGGCGCTGTGTGTAGGCGTAAGACGAAAGCGCGGCGTGTCGTAGGTCGGGATGTAACTCGGCCGACGCGTCACGAGATTAAGAGGATCGGCTTCCGTCGCAGACGGGGGAGCGGTCAAAACGCGTTGCGCGATTGCGCCCAACTCGCTGACTTGATCGAGCCCGATGAAGGCATCCACTTCCGGCAACTGCTCGCGTAGTTCCTTCGCAAACCGCTGCGACATGCACCCGCTCACGATTAACTTTTGCCCGGCGCGCCGCGCGAGACCGCGGCCTTGATGCGCTTCGAGAATGGCGTCGATCGACTCTTCTTTCGCCGAATCGATGAAGGCGCAGGTGTTGACCACGAGCACGTCCGCATCCTGCGGATCGGCGGTGATCTGCATGCCGTGTTGCAGCACGCTCCCGAGCATGATCTCGGCATCGACCAGATTCTTCGCGCAACCGAGACTGATCATGCCGACCTTCGGCACCGGTCCCGCAGGCGGCGGAAGTGGGTGGACGATCGGCGCGGGAGCGACGGGGGCGATCATGGTTATTCGATCCTCACATCCACGTCGCCACGCCCGACCGGCTTTCCGTTCTTGCGAATTTCGACGTCGTTCGGATCGAGCACTTTGATCGAAAGGCGGCGACCGCGGAATTGCAGACCTTCGGAGGGATTGACCCACCGCTCCATTGGTCGCCCGCCGCCGTCCATCGTGACGCGGACGTATGTCTTCCGAATGGGACGGACCTCGAATCGATTCACGATCGGTGTGGGCGAAGGGGTGGGGGTTGTCCCTGCCACTGCCACAGGCGCCGCCTTCAGATCCTCGGGATTGACTGGTTCCGCGCGCCGCACTTCTGGCTCGGAATCAAGCAACGGTGGAGTCGGCTCGGTGATCGCGAGCGCGGGTTCCGGTGTTGGAACAGAAGGAGTCGCTTGCGCGATCGCAGGATTCGGAGTCGCAATGGGCGCAGTCGGCCCTGGGGTGGCATCTGCCGGTAAAGCGCGTGGAGCGACGATCGCACCGGGCCCGACGGCAGGCAGAGGCGAAGGCGTGGCGGCCGCTTCGGCGAGAGCTTGTTTGTCGCGCGACGCACTCGGAAGGCGCCGGATATCCATCAGTAATTTCAGGAACCAAAAACCCGCGATCAGAATGACGAGGCCGATGACCAGCGGCATGAGCGAGTTTCGCTGACCGACTT
>CAVSRQ010000005.1:0-424778 GCA_963730385.1 uncultured Verrucomicrobiae bacterium | reverse complement strand
CAACCAGCACGGTTACCTCTTCAAATCCTCCGCAATGGTCGCAAACTGCTCCAGCGCGGCTTCGAGGTCTGCGACGATGTCGGCGGCGATGATTTCGGGGGCGGGTAGATTCGCGCTGTCTTCGAGGGCTTCGTCTTTTAGCCAAAAGATGTCGAGGTTGATCTTATCGCGCTTGATTAGCTCTTCGTAGTCGTAATCGACCGCCAGCGGCCTTTGTCGTTCTCCTCGGTCCAAGTCGGTTTCCGGTCGTGTCGATTCCCATTGTAGCCGGGTCGCTGACCCCGGCTCTCCTCCCAAAATAGCAGGCAACGAAGTCGTCGAGGTCGCTGCGCTTCAACGTATTTTCTTTAAGCGTGAAGTGCAGGTTAGTGCGTAGATCGTAGATCCAGAGCTTGGTGGTCCACGGCTTCTCCTGCGCGGGTTTGCGGTCGAAGAACAGCACGTTCGCCTTCACGCCGTGCGCGTAGAAAATGCCGGTGGGAGACGAACCAGAGTGTGCACGTCGTCTCGCATGAGCTGGTCGCGACGGACGGTCTCGCCGGCGCCGCCTTCGAAGAGCACGTTGTCGGGCAGCACGACCGCGGCGCGGCCGTGGTGCTTGAGCAGCGTGAGGATGTGCTGGAGGAAATTGAGCTGTTTGTTGCTCGTGCTCGCCCAGAAGTCGTCGCCGGTTGTACACGAGCGTACTCCTTGGCCTGCTCGCCGTCCTCGTTCATGAAGGTGATGGTGCTCTTCTTGCCGAAGGGCGGATTGGCGAGAACGATGTTGTACTCGCCGTGCTTTGCAGCGAGCGCGTCTTTGGTAACTACCGGCAGGTTCTCCTCGAGTTCGCCGCCGATGCCGTGAAGCAACAAATTCATTGCGCCAGAGGCGCGTAACGCCGTCCACCAGCTCGACGCCGCTCAGTTGCTGCGTGTTAAGAAAGCGCAATCCCGCCTTATCCAGCTTGTGGTGTTTGCGGATGTAGTCATGCGCCGCAAGCAGGATACCTCCCGTGCCACACGCTGGATCGCAGACGGTCTCTGATTAAGGTTGCGGTGCGATCGCGTCGACCATCGCGGCGATGAGCGGGCGCGGGGTGAAGATTGACCCGCGCCGCCTTTCACGTCCTCCGCATTCTTTTGCAGCAGCCCTTCGTAGGTGTCGCCCTTCACGTCGGTGTCGAGCGACCGACCACTCCTCCTTGTCAATCAGGTCCGCGATCAACCGGCGCAACTTGGCCGGGTCCTGGATCTTGTTCTGCGCCTTGCGAAAGATGACGCCGATCAACCCCGGCCGTTTGCCGAGTTCCGTGGAGCGGAGTGGCGGTAATGCGTCTCCAGCTCGTCGCCATCGAGCTTCACCAGCACGTCCCAGCCAAAACCTTTCGGAATGGGCGATGCCCGGTTAAACGGCGGCCGGCTCTGCTCATCCGCCATCTTGAGGAAAAGCAGAAACGTCAGTTGCTCGACGTAATCCCCATACGACAGCCCGTCATCCCGCAGGATGTTACAGTAATTCCAGAGCTTTTGGACGATCGAAGTCGAGTTACTCACAAAGGCATCAGAAAAGACAGTTGTGCTTGCGAGCGAGAGCCTCGGCCAATCACCACAGTGGTTTCGGTGAGTTGCTCGTCATTGATTGCCCACCCTGCCCACAGCGCCGCGAATGCAGCGAGGTTCATTGATCGCGTTCCTTCACGCAGAGTCACGATGCGCGACGTCTCCCAATCTCCCCCCGCTTGAGCCTCGGCGAAAGCGGCAAGCGCAAATCTCGCATCGCCGACGTGACCGCCGGCTAAGTCTTTATCGTCACCGCTTATGAACGCTTCCCAGAGTAGTAACGATTGTGGAGCGGACCATTCTTCTGGAATGAACGTGATTTCAGGAACGACTATTGCATCCTGAGTCAACGATCCAAGGAGGCTCTTAAGAACCCATGCAACTTCGTGAAGACCGTATGCGGTGACGCTTCCACCTGCACCTCCGGACCACGGTCTGTTGCCCTCGCCTGCCCGAGACCGCCCGATGCCGCTCCATGCGGTAGGCACGGGAATGAAAAGTGGACATTCAAACCCCAAGGAAACCTTCCGTCGGTCCTTGATTGCGTCGACTAACGCTTGGACCAAAGACTCTCCGTCTTCCCCATAGCGGCCGTCGGAACATGCCCATGCGAAGTTTGACGAGCTGCCAACATCAACGGCAAACACTAACGCTACTTCAAGGATGTTCGTCGCACCCATTAGCAAGTCGGATCCATGTTGAGCCACGACGCTCGGTGCCGAGAAACTGTTAAAGGATTGATCTTCGACGGTGTCTTTCAGTAGGATCCCGAAGCGCTCGGATACAATCTGCCAAGTTGTGAATCCTAGATAATGCTCCTCGTAAAGCCGCTGCGATTCTTTGTCGGTGAGGTGAGGCCAAGACGGGCGGGCCACGTAATGGCCGCTGTCGAGCTGCTCCGCTTCACGAGCGGCGCTCGTGCCCTGCTCGACAATAGTGAGGACGAAAAAGTCCGACTGAGGAGCGCGTGCCATTCGCAAAGCATCAAGATTCCTAAATACTTGGTTTCGCTGCAGATCCCAAGCAACGGACTGAGTGAGGCTCGGCTCAGTGCGTTTTCCTTCGATGAAGATCGTCGCGTTTGCAGCGAAGATCGCGCAGTCCACCTTCGTCGTCCCTTCCAATACCGACCAAGTTCCTTTGCCTGAATGAAGCCTGCCCTCATCAAGGTATCGGTGAGCTTCCGCTACCACTTCGGCCTCTCCATCGAGAAGAGATTGTCGTTTTTGCGCTACTAAGGGCGCTCTTAGCTCAAGGATTCTCGGGTTTGCATCGACTGCACTCCTTTAGGCGCGCGGGAGAGCCTGCCAACGCTTTCAAGTAATCCGCTGGCGCGACTGCGCTCCATTCGAACCATTGGTCAATCGGTGGCTCTTTGCGGAGCGCGCCAATCCAGTCGAAGCCTTCAGCACGACAGATCGAGGCTCGACTACCGAGCGATAAGAGTTGAGGTAGCCAAGCATCGGCGGAGCGAGTGAGAAGGCTACCGATAACCGGCTGAACCCGAGTTTTGGAACTGTCTCGGATACCCATTCAGGCCCTCTGGTGAAAGCTTGCTGAAGAAGCGTGCAGCCCGCTCGCGATTTGCAATTGCCCGATCACTTCGCTTTCGATTGTCAGAAACGCGCTGAGGTAGAGACGTTCAATCGATTCTCCAGAACTTCCAACCGTTGATTTCTGTTTTGGTGAGCGACTTCGCTGCAGTGCTAGGCGACGAGAAGACGGTTCCCCGGAGGTCGTATCCGATCCCTCGATCGGTCTTCACGACCTTAAGAGTGTAGGTTTTACCTTTGTATTCTTTCACGAACTCGCTTCCGAGTTTTGGAGTCGGGCGTTCTTTTGCTGCTGGCATATAGTGTTTTCGTTTTGGCATGCTGATCGTGGCAAGAGAATGGTTGTTCCGATGCTTAGAAACCACCGCTGAAGGCTCGATGAAGAACCGACTGGCGAAGACGTGTCGCTCGCAGCGTATTTGCCGAAACGACACTCTCCAGTTCATCAATAACGCTCATCCGGCGCTCCAACTCTTCCACGATGCGCGTTTGTTCTGCGGCAGGCGGGAGGGGCAGCGCTAGCTTTCGGCAAGTGGTTACTTGAATGTTGAACTGACCGGCTGTCGCCTTTGCTGTGCGACTTAGCCTGCTCAAGATGCCCTCTGATCGCAGCCAGAACGCCAGAAGCCGGTTCGAAAGTGCATCTGTGGGACGAAACACGACAATTGCTTGGTTGATGTTCCACTCGGGAAAGTCGTTGGGCACTATCGAGACTTTCCCAAGCGGAGGTCCAACGATGTTCGTCAGGACATCTCCCGGAATCGCCTTTGATCGGCCGAGATGACCCTCGTGAGTCTTCCGATTGATGAACGTCGGCTTGATTGTGAAATCCAGCGCGCTACCGAAGGTCAAGTTGTAGACCTTGATGAAAGGAACTTCTCCGCTGCCTGTGAAGAGGAGGTCAGGCGTCGGCGTAGAGCCGCTCGCGACAGTCGAGCATGCTTGCTCAGCAGAGGCCCAGCACCAACCTTCCGGAATCTCCGGAAGGCCCGTCAGATCAGGGGTGACTGGTTCTTTGTATTCGCCGCGACCCTCCCACTTTGTGCGACGCGCTTCGAGGATGCGGGCGAGGAGGGTGGTGGCGGGTTCGTAGGGGCGGGATCCGCGGCGGGCGAGTTCGGCTTCGGTGGGGACGAGGCGGCCTTCGCAGGCGGCTTTGAGGATGCTGGCGCGGTAGCGTTTCAGGGTAGCCTGCACGCGCTTCAGCGACGCCACTCCCGCCTCCAACCGCGTAAACTGCTTCTCAATCTCCGCCACGATGCGCTGTTGTTCGTCCTGCAGTGCCCACGGAACGCGGAGCTTTGAAAACTTCCCCTTGTTAACGATGGAGATGGTTGTCGCCGACGCGACGGAGTTCGAGCTGTGCGTGAAAACCCGATGTTTGCACGGCATAGAACAGCCATCGGGAACTCGCTTTGTCGTGCGGAACGATGGCGTTGATCTGCTGGTTGAATGCCACGGGACGCGCTGCCAGCGCAACCTTGCCGAGATTACCAATGCAGGAGACGAGAACGCTGCCTTCCGGCGCTACATCCGCCTCTCTTGCTCCTTCCTCGGTAAGCGTGCGTCTGCGGTCGAGAACGCAGTTGCGAAGCTCGCCAGGCTTCACGAGTGGAAAGCTTCCGCCGTAGAAGTGCGTCTGAGCCTTGGATGGCGTGGAGCCGGTGACGAGTTTGCCGATCTCTTGCAAGCTCCGGAAACGACCAACCGGGTGGAAACTCTGCGCCGCCGTGTGGGGTGCAATCCGGCTCCGGCTTTTCCAAGGCGGCACTCACGCGGCGAGGGTGAGGTTGAGTTCTTCCATGAGCGGCCAGAGGCGTTCGCCGAAGGCGCGGTAGATAGGGCCGAGGACGTTGTCGGCTTCGAGGTGGCCGCGATCCACGCTGCCGCTGGCGCTGATGTAGTCGCGCATCTTTTCCAGCTGGTCGCGCGCTGTCCTTATTCCCGTCCCTTTCGCCTGGTGCAAAGTCCGGAGGATCTTCTTGAACGAGGGTGGATTCCCCAGCCGTCGCCCGAGCCCGCCCGCGAATCGCCAGCGCTCTCTCCCGCAGGGCATCGAGCATTTGCAGCTTCTCCGCCACGGGTCGCGCGGCGAGGCGCTGCCGCAGGGCGCGTTTGCTTTCGAGTATGCGTTGGAGATCGAAGCTCATGCGTCGAGAAACTGTCGCTGAAACTGCTGCCAGCGATCAACCAAGGCATGGCGGGCGATGATTTGCTGAAAGCGTTCCGCGTCGAGCGCGCCTTCTTCGATGAACTGCAGGAGACGGGCCTTGTCCTTGGCACGTCCCGTCTGCAGGGCGATGGCGGCGAGGTGTTCAGCGGTGAAGACGCGGGTGGCGATCTCTTCCACGTCGCGCGTGACGGCTTCTGCCAAGGCCTCTTCCGCGAGCGGCCCGGTGGGCGGCAGAAACTGCACGGGCCACCCGCCGATGACGATGTATTCGCCCTCCATCCGGCAGCCAAAGCCACGGAGGTAATCGAAGATCGGGCTCGGGGAAACCGATGAGGCTGCCCGGCTCCGGCTGGAAGGCGATGAATACGTCCACGTCGAGGGTATCCACCGGCTCCAGATAGAAGGTCGCTCCGACGGCTCCGCCGATGGCAAAGCGCTCGATGACGCCGTCGGTCTGCATCTGGTTCAGCATGATGAAAACGTCCCGGATCTTCACGCGGCGAGGGTGAGATTGAGTTCTTCCATGAGCGGCCAGAGGCGTTCGCCGAAGGCGCGGTAGATGGGGCCGAGGACGTTGTCGGCTTCGAGGTGGCCACGGTCCACGCTGCCGCTGGCGCTGATGTAGTCGCGCATCTTTTCCAGCCAGGCGAGCTGGTCGGGCTCGAAGGTGGTGCCGGCGGCGCGTTTCTCCTCCAGCCAGGTATCGAAGCGTTGGCGGACGTGTTCCTCGAACGGCTCGAGGATGGGCTCCTGCTCGAGGGCGAAGCGGACGAGAGAGACGAGATCGGTGAAGCGGCGGAGCTGGCCGCGCACTTTGGCGGGCGTAACCTGCCGGTAGGCGGCGGCGAGGGTGTCGGGTGTCCAATGCGCGGGAGTGTCGCGCAGTTTGCGTTCCAGTTCCTTGAGCGTCGCTCGGTGAGGCGCTGCCTGTAGGGGCGGCTGTAGAGGATCTGGAGGGCGTCGATCTCGCTCTGGTGCGCGGCGATGTAGTCGCGGAAGGAGCGGACGGTTTCTTCGGCTTTGTCTTTCGCGGCGGCGTCGAAGCCGCTCTCGATGACGGTGTCGATAGTGGTGACGTCGATGGTTTGTTCGCTCTCGCGTTTCACGCGTCACGAGCGTCTCGCGGACTTCCGGTTTGTCGAAGGGCGAGCAGGCTTCCGCGATCATTTCTTTGCGCGCTTGCTCCAGTGCTTCGGGTGAGACTTCGTGCGCTTCGACGCCGGCTTTCTGCGCGGCTTGCTCGGCGATCTTATCGGGATCGACGGATTGCAGAAGTTTGTTCGCCATCTCGGAAAGGGTCTTGCCGCCGGTCGCGGCGGTGATGCGGGATTTCTCTTCGGCATCGAGCGACTGCTCCATGCGCGCGAGTCGCGAGGCCAGAGTCGTGAGCGTGTCTTCGTCGCGTTTCCCGAGCGCGACGCCGAGGAGGATGCTCTCGAGTTTCTCGGTCGGCTTGCGATCGAGCGGGCGCGAATCGGTCTTGTCGCTCTCGCAGACGCCGACGGCATCGACGATGACGAAGTGGGTCTTGGCCCGCGCTTCCGCGCCGGAGACGGCTTGCAGATCGGTGGGCGAAAGGACGCGGGTGCCGCGGCCTTTCATTTGCTCGAAATAGACGCGGCTGCGCACGTCGCGCAGAAAGACGAGGCACTCGAGCGGTTTCACGTCGGTGCCGGTGGCGATCATGTCGACGGTGACGGCGATGCGGAGCTGGGGCGAGAGCCGGAACTCCTGGATGAGCTGCTCGCCATTCGCCGGCTTGCCGGTCTCGGGATGCTTTGACTGGTAGGTGATCTTTTTGCAGAAGTCGTTGCCCTTGCCGAAGACTTCGCGGCAGAGGTGGACGACGTCCTCGGCGTGGGAGTCGTCTTTGCAGAAGATGAGGGTCTTCGGGACTAAGGTGCGGCCGGGGAATAGTTCGCGGAAGCGCGTCGCGGAAGGCTTGCAGGACGGTGCGGATCTGACTTTTCACGACGACGGAGCGATCGAGCTCTTTCGCGGTGAAGGTGAGGTCGTCGTCGAGTTGTTCCCAACGGAGCCGGCGGGTCTTCTTTTCGCGGCGATCGACGAAGAGGCCTTTCTCGATCTGTGCCGCCCTGCTCGGTGACCTGGGTGCGGATGCGGTAAACGTCGTAGCCGACATTGACGCCATCGGCGACGGCGCGCTCGTGCGGATATTCGCTGACGAGGTTCTGATTAAAGAAGCCGATGGCTTGTTTGCCGGGCGTGGCGGTGAGGCCGATGAGGAAGGCGTCGAAGTATTCGAGGACCTGGCGCCAGAGGTTGTAGATGGAGCGATGGCATTCGTCGGCGATGATGAAGTCGAAGGTCTCGATCGGGATGGCGGGGTTGTAGGCGACGTCGCGGGTGCGTTGATCGGCGGCTGCGATCTCGAAGCCGGATTTCTCGTCGAGGTCTTCGAGCAGCTCTTCGCCGCGGAGCATGGCGTAAAGGCGCTGGATGGTGCAGATGGTGACGCGCGCGACCGGGTCGAGCCGGTTCGAGGTGAGGTGCTGGACGTTGTAGAGCTCGGTGAACTTGCGGCCGGTGTCCGGGGTGACGAATTGCTGGAACTCGGCGAGGGCCTGGCGGCCGAGATTGGCGCGGTCGACGAGGAAGAGGACGTTGCGCGCGCCGGCAGTGCTTGATGAGGCGATAGGTGAAGGCGCAGGCGGTGAGGGTCTTGCCGGCGCCGGTGGCCATCTGGATGAGGGCGCGCGGGCGCGCTTCGGCGAAGGATTCTTCGAGGCCGCTGATGGCTTCGACGCGGCAGACGCGGACGTTTTCGCCATTGTAGGGATGCGCGAAGGGCATCTGGGCGAGGCGATGGCGCAGGGTGTCGGGCTCTTCGAGCCACTCCGCGAGCGTCTCGGGGCGATGGAAGGCGAAGACGCGGCGCGAGCGCGGATGCGGGTCGCGCTCGTCGCGGAAGTAGGTCTCGATGCCGGTGGACTCGTACAAGAACGGAAGCTTGCCGACTAAATCGCCGCGGAGGAAGTCCGGAAGATTCTCGGCGTAGCGGCCGGATTGGTCGGCGACGGTCGAGAGCGTGACGCCCGCCTTCTTGGCTTCGATGATGCCGACGGGTTTGCGGTCGATGAGGAGAAGGTAGTCGCAGCGCCCTCCTTTGAGATGTACTTCACGGATGGCGATCCCCTTCCCCGCGGAGAGGTCGAGCTTGCTTATAATTCTGAATCCGCCAGCCGCACTTCGTGCAGGAGCGCGTCGATCTGTTCGCGTGCTAGTTCTTCGGGGGCCGGCATGGGGGAGCCGCGTTTCTAGCGGGACAACGCGGAAGATGCCAGAGGTTTTGATTTGAAGTTCCTAGCTGGCACGGATTTAGCAGCAGGGAGAGGTATGTTCGCTCAAAGAAAGAGATCCCCTCTCCCATCGGTTCGTCGTCTAGCGGGGCAATCGCTGCGGGATGAAAGGGAGCGGCTGGTCACAGATCACCTGCCCCTTTACGTCTTCGCGCCGGCTATGATTTGGTTCGTAGTGATCTTGCAATTCCAGCAGGAGTGGTCGGGCTATCGATTGCCAGCTACTTTTTGGCTGAATACGGCGATCGTCGCCACCGGCGCAGCGGCGATTGGATATCTCCGTTTAATCCCCAAGGCGCGTAACCTGGTGCGAGGCGAACGCGGCGAACTGAAGGTGGCCGAGGCGCTGGAGGAATTGCGTTCCCATGGCTATCGCGTTTTTCACGATATCGTGCGCGACGGATTCAATATCGACCACGTGGCGGTGGGGCCTGCGGGTGTGTTCGCGATTGAGACGAAGTGTTGGAGCGGTCGAGGGACGATCAATTTCCGGAACGGCGAAGGGTTGTTCATGAATGACAAACCTTTCGTGGGCGACCGCGATCCCGTGGCGCAGGCGCGCGGGAATGCCGCCGAGGTGCGGAAGCTAATCAAGCAGAACTGCGGCCTCCATCACTCGGTGACGGCACTGCTGGTCTGTGTGGGTGAGTGGAAGGTGAAGGAGTCCTGGCTGACGACTGATGCCCGGGTCTTGTCTGAGGCTCAGCTAGGCCGTTTCTTCGAGCGGCAGGACCAGCCGGAGCTGACGCGGAGCGAGATCGCACTCATCGCCTCGCATCTGGAACGCTCGGCGAAGGCGTAGGCAGAAGAAATGCGGAGCGCGAAGAACTGCGGAGCGCGGACATTGGAAGTCGGAGACTGCGGGCCGCGTTCGGAGTAACGCGATAGATCGAGGCTTCGTCGGAGAGATCCCTCGGCCGTCTGCGCGGCTCGGGATGACGGAGTAAAAGCGAAATGCGGAGGGCGAAACGCGGAGTGCGGCCCTTGGCTGGCGAGTCAGACGTCCTCCGTAGGGATATCTGAGCCTTCGTCGGGGGGATCCCTCGGCCGTCTGCGCGGCTCGGGATGACGGAGTGAAATGCGGCAGGGCGAAACGCGGAGTGCGGCCCTTGGCTGGCGAGTCAGACGTCCTCCGTAGGGATATCTGAGCCTTCGTCGGGGGGATCCCTCGGCCGTCTGCGCGGCTCGGGATGACGGAGTGAAATGCGGAAGGCGAAACGCGGAGTGCGGAACGCAGGGCTGGCCCGGGAGAAGGAGAGCCGGCCCTCCGCCAGGGTTTCTGGCGGAGGGCGGCGAAGCTTGGGTTACGGGTTCGGAGTCGCGGTGCCCATTGGGGTGGTCATGGGCATGGCGTTGTTGTCGCGGACGGCGTCGGCTTTGTTTTCCAAGGCGTCGGCATTTTTCTCGGCCGCATTCCGAGTGGCATCAGCTTTGTTCTCCAACTGGGTGTTGGTGGTGCTGGTGTTCGACATCGATTTCTGAGACTCGAGCGTATCAGCCTTCTTTTCCGCTGTATCGCGGACGGCGTCGGCCTTGTTCTCCATCGCGTCGGCTTTCTTTTCGGTGGCATCCTCGCGGGCGTTTTCCTGTTTGGAATCGCAAGAGACGAGGGCGAAACTACCGGCCACAGCCAGCAGAGTAAGGGTGAGGTTCTTCATGCCCTTGATTCGGAACTGGCCGCGTGACCAGCCGTCTTTTTTCGGGTTTTACCCGGTTGCCGCCGGGGAAACCGATGGCGCCAGGCCGGAGAATTGCGCGAGTTGTTTCTCCCGAAAGTCGAAGATCTCTTCGAGCTGACGCTCAATGATGAGCCGGTTCGCGATGGTGCCGATGAAGCCGAAGGGCGGGACGTAATGGACGAGATCGTGGACCTCGGTCTCGTGGTCGCTGACGGCGCGGAAGGTGTGCTCGTGGTGCCAGACGCGGTAGGGGCCGACGCGTTGTTCGTCGACAAAGTAGTGCGGTTTCCGCACCTGGGTGATCTCGGTGAGCCAGGTCATGGGGATGCCGAGCAAGGGCGAGACGGTGTAGCGAATCATGAGCCCGGCGTGGATCTCGGCGGGTAACTCCGATTCAACGCGAAAGCCGAGCGCGGGGGGCGTGATCTTCGAAAGATTCCCGGGATCGGAGAAGAAGCGCCAGCAATCGAGCAGCGGCATGGGCACCGTCTGGCGGCGCGCGAAGGTGTGGATGGACACGCCGAGGTTACGGCCCGGAGGTGGCGGTGGGACGCACTGCGTTTTCCGGTGCGGGCTCGACGACCCGGCCATCGCGCATGGCGATGCGGCGCGAGGCGGTGGCGGCGACTTCTTCGCTGTGGGTGACGACGATCAAGGTGGCGAGCCGATCGCGCCCGATCTGGCGGAGAACGTCCACGACTTTGGCGGCGGCTTTGGAATCGAGGTTGCCGGTGGGTTCATCGGCGATGAGGAGCGACGGGCGATGGACCAGCGCACGCGCGATGGCGGTGCGCTGTTGCTCGCCGCCGCTGAGTTGATGAACGAAATGCCGGGCGCGGTCCTGCATGCCGACGAGGGCGAGCAGCTCGCTGGCGCGCGTCTCGGCTTCGGCGGTGGCGACACCCTGGAGGAGCAGCGGGAAGCTGACGTTTTCCAGGACGTTCATGGTGGGAAGGAGATTAAAGAACTGGAAGACGAGGCCGAGGCGATGTCGGCGATAGTCAGTGAGCGCGGCGTCGCCCGCGGTCTGCAAGGCGAGGCCGTCGACCTCGATCTCGCCGCTGGTGGGAGTATCGAGCCCGGCGAGCAAGTGCATGAGGGTGCTTTTCCCGCACCCGCTCGGACCGGTGACGGCAACGAACTCGCCGCGCTCGATCTCGAGCGAGACGTCGTCGAGGGCGTGGACGGAGCGATCGCCCGCGGTGTAATGACGCGAAACGTGGCGGAGCGTGATCAAGCCTGCTTTATCCGCCAGCGGCGCGCGGGGCGCAAATTCTCGCCTACATTCCCGGCGTGCCTGCGATCGCGAGCTTCGAGATTATTGCGGAAACAGCGGACTACGCGCTGGTGCACAAGCCGCCGTTTGTCCTGGTGCATCCGACGAAGCCGGACGGGCCGCGCACGCTCTGGGACGAGCTGCGCCAGCTCTTCGCCTTCGAGATCGCGAACGGCGGGCAGGTCTCGCTCGTGAACCGGTTGGATCGCGAGACGAGTGGACTGGTCCTGGTGGCGAAGACGGCTGCGGCGGCGCGACAATTTGGGTTGCTGATGCAGGAGGGGCGGATCGCGAAGGAATATCTCGCGCTCGTCTGGGGCTGGCCGGAATGGGAGACGCGGCTGGTGGATGCCCCGCTTTTACGCCAGGGCACGCAGGGGCCTTCCGCGATCCACTTGAAGCAGTGCATTCATCCGGCGGGATTACCGGCGCAAACGGAGCTGCAGGTGGAGAAGCGCTTCCAGCGCGAGACGAGCGCAGGGCGGGAGTTTGCGCTCGTGCGGGCGGTGCCGATCACCGGACGGACGCACCAAATCCGCGTGCACCTGGCGTCGGTGGGACATCCGCTGGTGGGCGACAAGATCTACGGCCCTAACGAGCAGTGGTATCTGCGCTTCATCGAGACGGGCTGGACGCCGGAACTCGAGCGCGCGCTCCTGCTCCCGCGGCACGCGCTTCATTCCGCGCGGCTGCGGATCGATGGAATCGGCGACTGGCACTGCCCGCTCCCGGCGGACTTGCAGGCGTGGCTTTAGCGCCGCCCTTACTTCACCGAGATGTCGGCGAAGCGGATCACTTTGCCAGCAAAGTCGTGATGGGTGGAGAGCTTCACCCCGCCGAACGTCTCGTATTTATCCCAGGTGGAGTGCATGACGGTCTCGGGTTTTGGCATGTAATCCCAGGCGCGGACCAGCTTCGTTTTCGGATCGATGTAGAGGAGATATTGGTCGCCCGGAGTGAGCCCGACTTGGGCGAAGCTCAAGCGCAAGGTCTCGCACATCACGCCTTCACTTTCCTTCTGGCCTTCCGCTTTCAGCGTCACGCCTTTATCGAGCACTTTGAGGGGCGCGATCAGCCAGTAAGCATCGTTGACCCAGCGGGCATAGGCCGCTTTCGCCTCTTCGGTGGCGGCAGGGTTGTTCAGGTCCACGGTCACGTCTTTGCCCTTCCACTGCACACGATCGGTCTGGGCGACGAGGTTCCAGTCGTGGGTGGCTTTGGCGAGTTCCTTGCCGTTTTCCTCCACGATGAATGTGAAGCGAACTTCCTTCGCTTTCGCCCAGGCTTCTCCGCCGCTGGCCTGCCAGACTTCGCGCGCCAGCGCTTGTGCTTTCTCGTCACCTTCGGCCGCGCGGGTCACGGGAAGCAGAGAGCAAAAGAGGACTGGCAGCAGGACGAAGCGGCTCATTTTCATAGGTGAAACCCTGACAGGGCGCGGACGCATTGCAATCGCACTTGTCCGCAATATCGTAGCGCCGCCACCACCATGTTGCGCGCTTGTCTCCTTCCCATTCTCGCTCTTGTTCTGGCGTCCGCTCCCCTCCTCCAGGCGGGCAACGAAGCGATCAATCGTCGCTTGAATGGCCCGAGCGAGATCGATGCGCCTGCCTTCGAAATGGCGGCGGAGACGTCCTACCTCTGGGGCTCGCTTGCGAATCCAAACAGCTACGAGATGGGTTCGCAATTTATCACCGCGCGCTGGCGTTGGGGCGCGATCGAGCGGGATGGCTGGATGCGCGGCTATAATCAGATCTACGCGCTGGCGATGGCGGAGCCGATCTTTCGCGGCCCGGAAAATTTCTACTACGGCATCTCGGTGGGGCTGCGTTACAACTTCGTCCAACCAGGGAGCCGCTGGCAGCCTTACATTTCCGGCGGCGTCGGCCTCGGCTGGATCGATAGCCACGCCGATGTCTTCGGCGCGCAGGGCCAGGATTTTACCTTCAATATTCTGAGCGCGGCCGGTGTCTCCTATCGCGTGAACGAACACGTGAAAGTGAGCGTGGGCGCTCACTATCAGCATCTTTCCAACGCCGGCCAGACCGATCCAAATCCAAGCCTCAACCTTTTCGGTCCGCAATTCGGCATCACCTACTCCTTCTAGGGAGTCGCGACGCAATGGCCGCAACAGAAGAAAACGTGCTGGTGGTGCGGCGCAGTCTGCTCGACGAGCTGGGTTCGTTCCAGGGCTTGAACACCGAGCCGCAGCGCTACCTGCCCGCGCTTCTGGCGCGCGAGAATAATTTCTTCCTGCCTCGCAGCGCGGCGGAGAACGATCCGTCGCACAAGCAGATCATCCCCTACGCGCTCATCGTGCATGGCGAGACGATCCTGCATTACGTCCGCGGGAAGAAAGCCGGCGAACAGCGGCTCGTCTCGAAGGGCTCGATCGGGATTGGTGGCCACATGAACGATACCGACGAATCGCTCTTCGCCTGGGACGAGGCGGCTTATCGTGCGGGAGTGGAGCGCGAGGTGAACGAAGAGCTGCTCATCGAGACCACCTTTAAAGATGAGATCGTGGCCTTGATTAATGACGACAGCACGGAGGTCGGGCGCGTGCACCTGGGCATCGTGCACATCTTCCGTGTGGCTGAGCCGAAGGTGCAGAAGCGCGAGGCGATGATCACGAATCTGGCCTTTCTCACGCGGGAAGAATTGCAGGCGCGGCGCGAGCAACTGGAGACGTGGTCGCAGATTTGTCTCGATGGAATCGAGCGATTGCTGCGCTCGGCGTGAGCGCGAGCTTCTTCAGCAGACTCCGCTGGAAGCTCGCGCTACCTTGACCCTGCCCGGCGCGTTACAGTTCTCGCCGGGACTGAATGACAATCCGCGCGTTTCAAATTGCAGATTATGATCGGGCGATTGCGCTCTGGGAATCGGTGGAGGGGGTGGAAATCGCGCGCGGCGACGGGCGCGCGGAGATCGCGGGCTATCTGGAGCGAAACCCTGGTCTCAGCCAGGTCGTGGAAGAAGGGGGCGTAATCATTGGCGCCGCGCTCTGCGGGCACGATGGCCGGCGCGGTTTCATCTACCATCTGGCTGTCGCCCCTTCTGCGCGCGGTCGCGGAATCGGTGCTCTTCTTTTGCGCACCTGCGTGGAAGGTTTGCGCGCCGCGGGGTTGCAGCGCGCCATCCTTCTCGTGGCAAATGACAACGCGATGGGTCACCAGTTCTGGCTCCGGCACGGTTGGGAAGATATCCCAGCGCTCGCCATGTCGTTAGACCTGTGAGATCGGGACCTCCCGCCAGACCGGCGGTTGAAAACGCCCGCGGCCTACGCCATAGCAAGGCATGACCGATAATCTTGTCGCCCGACGTCTGATTCAGGCGGGCGCGCTCTTTCTCATTGGCGATGGCATCATGGGCTTGCTCAAGCCGCGCTGGCACTCGCTTCTCTGGCATTTCGGCCCTCAGCTCGCGAAAGCGGTGACGGAAGAACTGGCGGATCATCCGAACACAGCGCGTGCCGTTTACCTCGCGGAAGTCGCGGCCGGGGTGGCGATTGCTGCGCTCCAGACGCCGGAAGACGGCTGGTAAAGCACGCGGGATGGCCGGGGAGTTCGCACTCGACTCCTCCTTAGGTCTGGGTGAACCTTGGGGATGAAAATTTCAGCGTCCCTCCTCGCTCTCTCCGCGCTTTTATTTGTCGTCGCTCCGCTCTCCGCGCAGGAGAAGTCGCGCGTGAGCCCGCACGAGAAAGTCACGGCCACGATCGGTGGCAACGACATGATCGTGGTCTATGGCCGGCCCTATACCAAGGATCCGAAGAGCGGTGAGCCGCGGAAAATCTGGGGCGGCCTGGTCCCCTACGGGAAGATCTGGCGGCTGGGCGCGGATGAGGCGACTCTTCTGACTACCGACAAAGCGATCGAGATGAGCGGGAAAGAAATCGCTGCCGGCACCTACTCTCTGTTCCTCCTGCCTTCGGAAAGCGGCGCGACAGAGCTGGTGGTAAACAAGCAGACCGGCCAGTGGGGTTCCAAATACGACGAGTCGATGGACGTAGCGCGCGTGCCGATGAAGAAGGAAACGACAGAGAAGTCGGCTGACCAATTTACGATCACGCTGGAAGACAAAGGAACCGCCGGCGGTGAACTGAAAGTGATGTGGGATAAGACCGCGTTCTCGGCTCCCTTCACGGTCAAGAAGTAGCGAGGGGCGCAAAGCCCGTCGCGTGCAGATGGCGCTGCTTTACTTGCGATTTCCCGAGCGCCCGAGCAGCGTTCCGATGCCGCCGACGACGAACATGATGGCTCCGAGCGCGAGCAGGATGACCGCAGCTCCGTGCACCTCGCGCATCCACTGCGCCCAGCCCAGCAGCAGCAGCAGCACTCCCAGCGAGGCAATGGTGATGCCGAGACCAATCATTGCTTCAGCCGACATGGAGGATTTGGATGGAGGCGAAATTTCGTTGGGCGTGTTCATGACTGGATGCCAGCGAGGCTAGCCGCGCGCCTCATCAGCGCAAGTGTTGAGCGCGCGGGTGGCGAAGAAAGCAGCCCTCAATTCGCCGGTGCTGACTTCAGCCCCACCACCTTGAACAGCCGATACGGTTCGACCTGCTTCGACTTTCCGTCGTTAAACTGCGGCATGTTTTGAATCTGTGAGGCGGTGACATAAAGCGCCCCGTCCGGCCCCCAACTCAGCGTGTCCGGCCAGCTCAGACGCTTGTCCTGGATGATCCGCGCCACGGTTTTCTTGGTTGGGTCCCAACGCACGATCGCGTCCTCTTCGATCGCGGTCAGGTAGACGCTCCCGTCCGGGCCTTCGATCATTCCATCGGGTGCGGGCGTGGCCCCGAGATTCTCCACTTTCGCTTCGAGAGCACTCTCGGAGAGCTTCTCGTCCCGAAGGAACTCCGCCTTGATTCGATAGAGGGTGTGGCCAGTGAGGGCGTGATAATAGAGGAAGTCGCTCGCCGCATCGTAAGCGATGCCGTCGGAGGCAATCGGCGGCGTTTTTCCGTTCTGCAAGACGGGGTGCCCCTGCACCGTCAGCTTCACCTCTTCCGCTGCGGTCGACTTATGCCCATCGAGCAGGCGGCGCGCTTTCCCGGTTTGGAGATTCACTACGATGATAGCGCCCTTGCCCGAGTCGGTCAGATAGGCCGTCTGCGTTCGGAGGTCGATGCGCACGTCGTTCAGGTAGCTTTTCTCAACCGCGACGTCTTTCCCAAACGGGATCGTCTGGACGACCTGATTGGTTTTCAGATCCACCTTCACCAGCTTCGGGCCGCCCGGCACGATCTCCTTCATCTTCGGCGCGGCGGGATCAAGGATCCAAAGATTACCCTCCGCATCCGCGACCACGCTTTGCACGCAGACGAAGGTGGTCCCGGGCGCGCCTCCCTTTTTGTTCCACTCCGCGTTCGGGAATGGCTCTGGCTTTCCGGCAACGATCTCCGCCACCGAGATCGTGTGCTCGTCGGACCAATTCGGGAAGTTCACAAAAACCCGGCCAGTCTTCGAGACTGCGACCCCGGTCACCTGCTGGTTCGGGAAACTGGCCACCTCCTGCAGCTCTGCCGCCGAAAGAATCGGAGGGAGGAAGGCGAGCGAGACCACCGCGGAAAGAAGACGCTTCATGCCCTTGAATCGTCACTCGATCGCGGCGCGGCTGCGAATAGTTCCGCCGGGCCGAAGCTTGACGTCGCCGTCCCCGCCCGATCACAATCGAGCCATGGCAGCCGCCCCCCAGCGTGGTGCTTTCCTCCTCCTCCTCGCGGCGGCGGTTCTGACCGGTTGCGGCACCCCTAACAAACAATACCAGGCCGATTCCGGCGCGGTCACGGTCGCTGGCAGTCGAGGGCAGGAAGGCGCGGGCGCGTACCGTCTGCGCGCGATTGAGTTTGATGAGCAAGGCGTGCGGTGGAGTAACGAGCAACGCGCTTCCGCGCTCGCCGCCATCCGCGACGCCTCCCGCCGGCCGCTCTTGATCGTCTTCATCCACGGCTGGCATCACAACGCGCGCTCGGATGATACCGACCTGAAATCGTTTGATCGCCTCCTGGCCACGCTCTCGGCCAACAAAGCCGCGGTCGGCGCGGAAGTGGTGGGCGTATACATCGGCTGGCGCGGCTTGAGCACGGAGCGCGCGTGGGATTGGACGGGGATCGGTTGGGCGGCGCGACACGCTTCCTTTTATTCGCGGAAACGCGCGACCGATCGTCTCGCGGGCATCGGTCTTACGCAGACTCTTTATGATTTAGGCAACGCTGCCCACCGGCGCGGCGGCCACGCGATTTTCGTCGGCCATTCTTTTGGCGGTCGCATCCTGGAACGCGCCATCGCGCAAGGACTCGTCGGCCAATCCTCTGGCGCCTCTGGGAACACGGCGGTCCGTCCTCCCGCCGATCTCACGCTCCTCCTTAATCCCGCCGCGGAAGCGTTGCCCACGCGCGAACTCAAGCTCGCGCTGCAAAATTGGGGCGGGCGCACCCCGCCGATCATCTCGCTCACCTCGCGCAATGACTCCGCCACCAAGCTCGCCTTCCCTGCCGCCACCCGGCTCGCCTCCGTTTTCGATCGGGGCTATCGCCCTTTGGAAAAAGGAGTAAACCAGCGGCGCTATGTCACCACCACTGGAGGGCATCTCGGGATTTTGATCGATCGCCAGGTCACGCCCGCTGCGGCACCGCCAGCCGAGCCGCCCGCGGATGCGGTGGAATGGAATTTACAAAACGCGACCACCCGTTGCATTCGCGCGGCCGGCGCCTGGTGGCAGATCGCGGAAGTCGCCGACTCGCCCGATCCGAACGTTCCCTTTGTCATCAACGGCGAGCAGGCGCGCGGCTATTGGGTGGTGCAAGTGCCGAAGGAAATCATCAACGGCCACGGCGGCATCTTTAACGAAAGCGCGATCGACTTCATCGCCGGCCTCTACAAGCTTTGCCGGGCCGAAATTCGCGCCGAGCGTTCCGTCCGGCTCGCGCCGGTCCTCCTGGACGAGTGATTGCTCCTCCTGCAGCGCCCACTCGCTAAAGCAAAAACGACCCGGTGTAGAGAACGCCGAAGACGAGATGCGCTTGGGCCGTTCGTTCGACGCTCCCACTCCGCGCCGCCTGCACCAGCAGCGGCAGGACCAGGAAACTGGCCAGACTCCAAAGCCCCAGCCATCCCAGCAAAACCCCGAGCACGACAAAAACCAACGGCCCAAAAAGCAGCACCTGCTGCAATCGCAACCCTCCGCGCGGCGAAAGCCCCGTCGCCAGCGTCCGCACTCCCGCCGCGCGATCGTCCGCCGCGTCGCGAAGATTGTTCGCGTGCAGGATGGCATCGACCAACAAACAGATCGGCAACGAATAGAGCGCCACCCACAGGCCATGATTGAGCGAGAGCCCGCCCGCTTGCACTCCATAAGCGCCGAGCGTGAGGCCCAGGCCGAACGCGATCACGATCAAGAGATCGCCCAGCCCGTAGCGCTTTAAATAAGCCGGATAAAGCACGGCACTCCCAAACCCGATCAAGGCCAATGGGATCACCACTCGCGCGTGTTCCCGCACCAGCAGCAGCCCGCAGATCGCTGCGCCGCTAAACAAGACAAAGGCAAACTTCGAGGCCTGCGCGGCCGTCATGGCGCCGCCCGTCAGCACTCCGCTCCCGTGTTCCGGGCGCGTATCCACACCCTTCACGAAATCGAAATAGTCGTTCAACACATTCGCGCCCACGTGGGCGAGCATCGCTCCCAGCAACACCAGAACAAAGCTTACCCAGTCAAACCGTCCCGCGTTTTCGCCCAGTCCCGCCGCCGCCAGGGCCGTCCCGAGGAGCACCGGCACCAGACTGGCCGGGAGCGAAAAGGCCCGGGTCGCGCGCCAGAGAATCGCAGGTGTCATTGAGGAAGATACGAAGCGCGGACGCGTCCATCGCGCAACCACCTTCGTTGCAGGACCGGTCCCGCCTAGCCCTGCTCGCTCGAGGCAATCTCGAGCGAGCGCCGTTGCGCGCGGTCGAAACTGTACTTGGCCAACTCCAGCGGCTCGGGGTTTTCGCTCGCGAGAAGATGACGCAGCAGTCGCTCCCGCCGCGCGCGCTCCTTCTCGTCCGCGCCCGCGCTCAAGATCAAGGCCCGCAGATCGGCCTCCGTCTCGGCGCGCGTCTCATTTTTCAATGAGAGCAACGCCAGGCCAGCCAGCGGAAAGCGATCGAAAGCTTCCATCAGGAAATCCCGCATGGCTGGGCTGTTCCGCAGGTGAAAACGAATATTCTGCTCCACCCCGCGAATCGGGTATTGGGGGAAGGCGGCAGAGTGAATGATGGCCGAGGCCAGGTTATCGAGCAGCATCTCCGCCATCACTTTTACCTCGTCCAAACTGGTCGCATCGCTCTCGCACCACTTCTTGTCATCGTAAAAATAGGGTCGCAGATAAGGTCGGGCGACGAGGATCTTGAGATGATCCGACGTCTCCGTCATGGCGCGTTGCACGAGCTGGATTTCTCCACTCTGTCGCGCGCTCTCGAGCAGGCGCCGAGTCGTCTCGAGTTGCTCGCGCCCGGCGCGTAGTTGGCGCACGAAGACGGAGAAATTTAGAAGACTGGTCAGGACTAGCAGCAACGTTCCCGCAACCGCCAGGATCGGAACAATGGTATCCAGGCTCACGCTCATTTTGTCGCGGAGAAGCCGGGCGCGGTCAAACCAGGCGACTTCGCCGCACGCCCCGCGAGCGAGCACTCGCGCAAAGCCGGCTCACCTTTTATGATCGCGTTATGCGTGCACTTTTCGCGGCGGTTCTTCTTCTGGCCATGACCCTCCACCCCGCCTCGTCGCCGGCGACCGAAGAGGAAGACGCCGCCGCGGCGGCCAGACGCGTCCCGATGGAAGAGATCGCAACCGCCTACGGCAAGCTCGTCCTCGCCATGGGACAGCACGATAAAGATTACGTCGACGCCTTCTACGGCCCGGCGGAGTGGAAGAGCGAGGCCGAGAAAGCGAAGAAACCGCTCGCGGCCATTCGCGAGGAAGCGATGAACCTCTTCGCCACCCTCACCGCGGTCCCTGTCCCGGACGAGGAGATCGCCCGGTTGCGTCTGAATTATCTCACGAAACAACTCTCAGCCCTCGAAGCGCGGGTCCGGATTGTGCAAGGCGAGAAGATGAAGTTCGACGAAGAATCGCGCGCGCTCTACGACGCCGTTGCGCCGACTCAATCCGAAGCGCATTTCCAAACCATCCTCGATCGCCTCGAAGCGAAACTCCCCGGCTCCGGCCCGATCGCGCAGCGCTACGAAGCCTGGCGGAAGCCTTTCATTATCCCGCGCGAGAAGCTGGACGCGGTCTTCCAACTCGCGATCAAAGAGTGCCGCGCACGCACCGTCGCTCACCTCGAGTTGCCGGCGGAAGAGTCCTTCACCGTCGAGTACGTGACCGACAAATCGTGGGGCGGCTACAACTGGTATCAGGGTAACTACCGCAGCCTCATCCAGGTCAATACCGACCTGCCCGTCTACATCGATCGCGCGGTCGATCTCGCCGCTCACGAAGGCTACCCCGGCCACCACGTTTACAACGTCCTGCTCGAGAAAAACCTGGTGCGCGATCGCGGTTGGAAAGAGTTCACCGTCTACCCGCTTTTCTCCCCGCAATCGCTCATCGCCGAAGGCACGGCGAACTTCGGCAAAGAGGTCGTCTTCACGCCCGCCGAGCGTCTGGCCTTTGAGCAAAAAGTGCTCTTCCCCGCGGCCGGGATCGACCCTAAACGCGCGGAGGAATACTACGCCGTCCAGGCCATGACCCAGGACCTCGCCTACGCCGGAAACGAAGTGGCGCGCCGCTATCTCAACGGCGAAATCGACGCCGCCGCGGCGATCGCCTGGCTCGAGAAATTCGCGCTCATGGATGGGAAACGCGCTGCGCAACGGGTCAAGTTTATGGATCAATACCGGAGCTACGTGATCAACTACAACCTTGGCGAAGCCCTCGTCCGGAAGCACATCGAGAAGCGCGGCGGCACCGCGGCCGCGCCGGAGAAACGATGGGAGGAATTCGCCCGTCTCATCTCCTCTCCGCGACTCCCCTCGGGCTTGGAAAAATAACGCGGGCAGCCATCCACCGAACTCGTGCTCATACTCGTGCTCGTGCTCCTACTCGATCCTCTCGATTACGAGCACGAGTATGAGCACGAGCACGAGTGGGTGCTGGCGCTCCCCCACGACAAATCGCTTTCCCGCGCGCGAAGGGCGCTGCTATAGAAGGCCGTGCTGAATTATATCTGGCTCGCGCTGGTCCTGCTCGCGGTCACGATTGGCGGCTGGAACGATCGGCTGAAAGACGTGACCGATGGCGCGTTCGATGGCGCCAAGACCGCCGTCACGATCGCCCTCGGGCTGATCGGTTTCATGGCCATGTGGTTGGGTGTGATGCGCCTGGCGGAGCGGGCCGGTTTGATCCAACGAATCGCGCGCGCTTTGCGACCGATCATGCGCCGACTCTTCCCCGACGTGCCGCCCGATCATCCGGCGATGGGTTCCATGCTCATGAACATGGCGGCCAACATGCTCGGGCTGGGCAACGCGGCCACGCCTCTCGGCTTGCGGGCGATGCGAGATTTGGAAAGCCTGAACCCGCGTCCCGGCACCGCGAGCAATGCGATGTGCACCTTCCTCGCGTTGAACACCAGCTCGGTTCAGCTCATTCCCACCACGGCGATCGCCATCCTCGCCGCGGGCGGTTCCTCCCGGCCCACCGCCATTGTCGGCACTGCTTTGCTGGCCACCTTATGCGCCGCCACGGCCGCTCTGGGTGCGGTGAAATTATTACAAAATCTGCCGCTCTTTCGCGCACCTCGTCCTGACGTGCCCGATCCCGCCACCGGTGTGGTAAACGATTCCCCCGCGCCGACCGCAGAACCCATTCCCGAAACAACCGCTGCGGTTTCGCTGAGGAAGCCCCCGCTCTGGGCCAGTGCTCTGCTCGCGCTCCTCACCGTCTTCTTTCTTGTCCTCTTCGTGCGCCGGGTTTTCCCGATGGTCTTCAGCCTCCCGCTCACCCCTGAGGCGGCCGGGCAAAGCATCTTTGTCCGCTCGATCAACGCCCTCTCCATCCTCGCGATTCCCTTCCTCCTTAGCTTCTTCCCGCTCTATGCCCTCTCGCGCGGGTTAAAGGTCTATGACGAATTTGTCGAGGGCGCGAAGGAAGGCTTCGGCGTTGTCCTGCGCATCATTCCGTTTCTCGTCACCATGCTGGTCGCGATCAACATGTTTAAAGGCGCGGGCGGCATCGCTCTGCTTACCCGCGCGCTCGCGCCCGTGCTCGCTCCTCTCAATTTTCCACCGGATCTTCTTCCGCTCGCGCTCATGCGCCCGCTCAGCGGTGGCGCTTCCCTCGCGCTCCTGACCGATGTCGTGCAACGCTTCGGCGGCGATAGCCTGATCTCCTTCATGGCCGCGACCATCTACGGCAGCACGGAGACGACCTTCTACGTCGCCGCCGTTTACTTCGGATCGGTCGGGATACGGCAAACGCGGCACGCCATCCCCGCGGGGTTGATCGGCGATTTCGTCGGCGTGATGGCGGCAGTCATTATCTGCCGGGCTGTTTTGGGTTAACTGCTAGAGGGAGTCGAGCTCGGCACCGGTCGCCAGCTCGGTCGGCTCGTGTCCCCGGCGGAAGAGCCGCGCGCCCGACGTTCCGCCCAGCCGCATCGCGCCACTCTCGACCCGGATCCAGGCGCCTTCGCGCAAGCCCAGCACCGCCGTTTCGTTCTCCTCCAAAAATTGCACGATCCGTTCCTCGCGCGTCTCGCCCATGTGGGTGGAGCCGGGTTCGGGATCGAGGTAATGCGGATTAAGCTGGAACGGGATGAGCCCGAGCGCGGTAAAGGAAGGCGGCTCCACGATCGGCATATCGTTCGTCGTCCGAATGGTCGGCCCCGCCACATTGGAGCCTGCGCTGGAGCCGAGATAGGGCATCCCCTCCCGCACCCGCGCCCGGAGAGCGTCTAACAAGTTGAGATCGTAAAGCTTCTTCAGCAGGCGAAAGGTGTTCCCTCCCCCAATGAAGACCGCCTCCGCCGCCGCGACGCTTTCTTCTACATCCCGCGCCTCGTGTAATGAATCCACCGCCACGCCCAACGCCTGGAACTTCTCCCGCACCCGTCCCGCATACCCGGCGTGATCGTGCAGCGCGAATGGGATAAAGAGCACGCGCTTTGTTGTCCCGAGAAAGTCCCGCAATTCCGTCTCCGCGTAGTCGAGGTAGCCACCGCCGAACACGGTCGAGGTGCTGAGGAGAAGAATCCGCGAAGTCTTAGTCATGGCTCGCATGTCTCCCATGCCGGAAGCGCGCGAGCGAGAGGAAATTTATCTCGTGGCGAGTGCCGCCGGCCAAAGCCAGATCGGCTGCGATCTCGCCGATGATCGGCGCAAACTTAAACCCATGTCCCGAAAAGCCTCCGCAAAGAACCAGACCGGGATGCTCCGGATGTTGATCAACCACAAAATGTTCGTCGGGCGTGAGCGTATACATGCAGGCGTTTGCGTCCCGCCACTGCGCCGCCGCTCCCGGCAGCCAATCCTCCAGCGCCTGCGCGATTGGCGCGATATCCCGGGCCTGATCAATCTCGCGGTTAATCGTTTCTGGATCGGTCCACTGCCCGCCACCGTGGAAGGCCGCCTTTAAGCCATCGCCGAAATCCGGGAAGCCATAGATCGGCGCCGGCAGGCCTACGCGATCCACCAGGAACGCCGGAAAGCCCGGCGCGCGAAAGGCCTCGGTCTTTGGCGTGAACCAGGCCTGCACATTTCTTTGCACGCGAATGGGTACGCCGAGCGTCTCCAGTGTTTCTTTAAACCAAGGCCCCAACGTGAGGACAAGATGGCGCGCGGAGATCGAAGTCCCGTCCGAGAGCTGCACGCAAAATCCTTGCTCATCGGCTTCCCATTTCGTCATCGAAACTTCCTCGCGGATCTCAGCGCCATGCTGCTGCGCGACCTGCAAATGCGCCCTCACTGCCAGCTCGGGATCCAGCACGCCTGCTTCCTCTTCGAAGACCGCGATCTCATCCGCCAGAAGCCGCGTCCCGCGGTAACGCGCTTCCACTTCCGCTCGGCTAAGAGTCAGGAGCGGCAGGTCATGCTCCGCCGCGGCGCGTTGGGTCCCGACGATGAGCTCGCTCCCCATTTCCCCCACGGTTAAGACGCCAGTAGGTCGCAGAATTTGCGCACCAGTCGCGCCTTCCAATTCTTTCCAGAGCGCGAAGGCGCGCTGCAAGAGCGGGACATAAGCAGCGTTCTCGAAGTACGCTTTCCGGATCATGCGCGATCTCCCGTGCGAGGAGCCGAGCGCGTGTCCCAATTTAAATTGCTCGATCCCGACCACCGCGGCGCCGCGTGCCGCGCAGTGCGCGAGCACGGCACTACCCATTCCCCCTAAGCCGATCACCGCCACGTCGAATCGCATCCGGGTAAAAGACGCGTTGAGGTCTCGACCGGTCAAGCGCGCCCACTTCAGCGCGGGCTCGCGTAGGGAAGGCTCGACGCCAGCTCGCATCGGGCGGAGAATGCGGGCGATGGATTACGTGCTTCGCCCACTCACCGCCGCCGACGGTCCGATCCTGTGGGAGATGCTCTACCTCGCGCTGCACGGTCCGGAGACAAATCCGCCGCCGCCGCCTGAGATCGTCCATCGTCCCGAGTATTCTCGTTATGCCGAAGAGTGGGGCCGGGAAGGCGACCGCGGCTTCGTCGCGCACGATCAGCGCGATGGAACCCTGCTCGGCGCGGTCTGGTTTCGTTCGCCCGAAGGCGAGGCCGTGCCGGAGCTGGCTTTCGCCGTCCGCCCAGGTCATCGGAAACGCGGCATCGGCGCTGCCTTGCTCACGCAATGGGTGCGGGCTAATCCACAACAAGACGCCATCTCGCTTCGCGTCGGTCCCTCCAGTCCGGCCGTGCGGCTTTACGAACGCTTCGGGTTCAAGCAGGTCGCGGCGGAAGAGAATTCCGTCACGATGCGAAGAGAAGGCTAAGCGCGAAGTCCGGCGAATCTGATCGCAGGTCCGGCGACGTAGTCATAGGCATGCCAGCGAAATCGAAAAAGAAACCCTGGAAGAAAGACGCTCCCAAGAAGAGCAAGTCCACCAAGCTCACGCCCGCGAGCAAAGCGAAGGCGAAGAAGAGCGCAAAGAAAGCCGGCCGGAAATATCCGAACCTGGTCGATAACATGAAGGCTGCGAAGGAGCAGCGCGGGGGCAAGAAAAGCGCGAAGAAGTAACGCGCGGCGCACGCCTATCCGGCGCGCTTTGCATTCTGCGGTGCGGGCAGGAAGCCGTAGGGACAATTCCGGCAGCCCTCCTTGCAACAGCCTCCGCGGCGGAGCAAAAACTCTCGCGTCAGCGCCCCGTTCTCGTCGAATTCAGGAATGGCCGCGGCGTTTTTCGGCGCCGCGGCCCTCTCCTCGATTGGCCTTCCCGCCATCGCCCGCTACGCGGTCGGCTTCAAAGTCTCGAGATGCGCTTCGTAGCTCTCGATCAACGCCGCCACCTTCGTCTGGAAAGCGTCCTGCGCTCCGTAAAGCTCGCCGATCGGATCCACGAAATCTTTCTGCTTCAGCTCGTCTTCGATCGTCAGCGTCAATCCGGCCAGCGTCTCGATGTTGGCCCGGGAATGGAACTCCATCTCCTTCAGCTTCGAAAGAACAGCGACGGATTTCTCCGATTCCGTCGGTCCCTCATCGGCCGTGGCAGCCGCCGCTGCGGGCGCAGGAGCAGCCGTCTCTTCCTTGGCAGCTTCCTCAGGCTTCTCGTGATCTTTCTCCTGCTTGACCTTCTTATCGTGGGCGATGTTTCGTGGATCGGACATTTCCGATGATACACCGTTTGTCGTCATGAGGCCTGCGCGACTTTTTCTTTTCACCCTCCTGGCGATGTTCGCCTTCGCTGGCAATTCCCTCCTCTGCCGGATTGCCCTTCGGCAGACGGAGATCGATGCGGCCAGCTTTACCTTCCTCCGCCTTGTCTCGGGCGCGCTTGTCTTATGGCTCATCGTTCTGCTGCGGGGTCGGCATAGGGAGCGAATGGGAGACTGGACTTCTGCGGGCGCCCTCTTTCTTTACGCCGCGGCTTTCTCCTTTGCCTACGTCACACTCCCGGCGGGAACGGGCGCGCTCCTCCTCTTCGGCGCCGTGCAGGCCACCATGATTCTGTGGGGCTTGCACCGCGGCGAGCGCCTCCGTCCGCGAAAGCTCCTTGGTCTCGCTCTCGCGCTGGGCGGTTTGGTTCTCCTCGTCCTGCCCGGCGTCTCCGCTCCGCCCCTGGCCGGCGCACTGCTGATGGTGATCGCTGGAATGGCGTGGGGAGTTTATTCGCTGCGCGGCAAAACAGCCGGCGATCCGATCCACGCCACCGCGGGCAACTTCCTTCGCACCCTTCCCTTCGCGGCCCTGCTCAGTCTCCTGCTTTGGTCGCAGGCGCGCCTGGACTTGTTAGGCGTGGGCCTCGCGTTCCTATCCGGCGCGCTCGCCTCCGGCCTCGGCTATGTCCTTTGGTACACGGCGTTGCCATGGCTCCAGTCCACCAGCGCCGCCACGGTTCAGCTCAGCGTCCCAGTCCTGGCCGCTCTGGGCGGGATCCTCTTGCTCAGCGAATCCCTCACGGTGCGTTTCCTTTTGTCCTCCCTCGCCATCCTCGGGGGAATCGCACTTGTCATTGTCGGCCGATCGCGCCGCGCCTAACGTGGCGGAATGGAAGCATCCTCCCACTCTGCGCCAGATCTCTCCCAACGCCCGCCGCGCAGTCCACGCGTTCGTCTGGGCGGCTACGTCATGCTCGCGCGCATTCTCGACAAAGGCCGCGCCGAGCTCGCCGGCACCGCAGGCGAATACAAGTATAACAACCCGTTGGATCACCATTGGTTCAACTTCACCGGCCTGACTGCCGAAGCCTTGAAAGCCGAACTCGCGACCGGAAAAGGCGATGGCGAGATCCTCACCTGGATCGCCGAGAACGCGCCGCAGAAAGCGCATGCCGTGGGAGATCGAGCAGTGGAGCGCCTACCAAAACGAACGCGGCCCGGATAGCGACACCGAGACGATGGAATTCTTCACCAAACGCATCGGTGACCTCAGCAAAACACGCGAGGACGCGTCGACTTGGTTCGATTACCTGGACCTCGACGACCACGTCACCTTCGGCGGCAAACCGTAGCGGGTGGTGGTAGGGGCGCGGTGATATAGCTGCGCCATTTTTTCAAGATTGGCGGCATCACTAATACCAGCCATCCTCGCGCGCATGAAGATCGCCGCTCTCATCATCCGCTTCCTCTTAGGCCTGGCCTTTGTTGTCTTCGGGTCCAACGCCTTTCTGCAATTCATGCCAGCCCCGGAAATGACGGGCCCCGCGGGGGCATTCATCGGTGCAATGAACTCGACCGGCTATCTGCAGGCTGTAGCCGCGCTCCAGATCCTCGGCGGTCTGCTTCTCCTCATCGGCTACGTCCCGCTCGGCTTGGTCGTGCTCGGCCCGATCGTGGTGAACATCGTTCTCTTCCACATTTTCCTGGAACGCTCCGGACTCGGGATGGCTTTTGTCTTTGCCGCGCTCACGCTCTTTCTTGCCTGGGCTCATCGCCACGCCTTTGTTGGTTTGTTTAAATCGTAAAACACTGATGCCTCTCATCGGCACCATCGCCAGCCTTTGGCGCTATCCCGTGAAGAGCATGCGGGGCGAGGAGCGGGACGAAATCTTCCTTGGCTACGCGGGCGTCTACGGCGATCGGCTTTACGCCTTTTGCAGCTCGGCCAATCGTGTCGGCTTTCCCTTTCTCAGTGCCAACGAGAAGAACGCGCTCCTGCAATACCAGCCGCGCTTTCGCCATCCGGAGAAATCGGTCGCGCCGCCGAACCTGGCGGAGGCGGAAGCGATCGCGCCCGGTGCCACCCCGCTGCACGGCGACAGCGCTGACTTGATGGTGGACGTGGAAACACCCGACGGCCGACATCTTGCGATCGACGATCCTGCATTAATCGATCTGCTTCGCGTGGGTTTAACAGCCGAGCACTCCCTTAGCCTTCGCCGCTCCGAGCGCGCCCAGACGGATTGCCGACCGATCTCCCTCATCAGCCTGCAAACCGTGCGGCAACTGGAAACCGAGACCGGCGAGCCAGTCGATCCCCGCCGCTTCCGCGCCAATCTCTACCTCGACCTCGATGCCGACGCCGGCTTCGCCGAAGACGAGTTCGTCGGTCGCTCGCTCAAAATTGGGGCGAAGGCCATCGTCGCCATCATCGAACGCGACCCGCGTTGCGCGATGGTGATGCTCGATCCCGAGACCAGTGTCCGCACGCCGCTGTTGCTCAAAACGATCGCGACGAAGCACGGAAACAACGCCGGCCTTTACGCAGCGGTCCTGATCGAAGGAATGGTGCGGAGCGGCGACCCGGTCGAGCTTCTTTAACCGCGCCGCCCGCCCTCCGCGCGCGCCTATTGATACGTGATCGTGATTTTCGGACGATCGGTCACCGGAGTTTTCTCACTCGAGATCAACTTCAGATCATCGCGGTTTGCCGCGTCCAGAAGGATGAAGCCAAAATTGCTCGCGGGGTTATTTATCCAGGACTGCACTTGCGCCACGCCTTCCGGATTGAGCGAGATGGTTTGCAGCACTTTAGCGGCCGCGCTGAGGCTACCGAGGACAATTGTGCCGCGATCGGCCGCGCCGTTCGCGCCCGGTGTTTCCCAGCCCACGCCAGCGCTCGCGAGGTTCCACGTCGCAGCCGTTTCAACCCAAGCGCGGTGCAATGCGTAGAACTCGTAGGCCGTGGGGCTGATGTTATCGATCTTGAAGGTCAACGTCACCGCGGTGACCTGGCTGCCGGCCGGGATGGAACTCAAATCCCATTGCAAAAGGGTCGCGATGTCCGGGTCTCCGTCGACCACGAGTGGACTCGAGGTGCCGTAGTTTTTCGTAGCCGACTTGCTGGTGATGAAGGTATCGCGGGTGCCAGTGTAACCGGCGACGCCGTCCTGGAACGAGACTGTGGTAGGGTTCCCGCCGGGATTGTAAATTGTGATCGAGATCGGCGCGGACGGACGTGTCGCGCCTCCGTCGTCGGATGCGACCGCGCTCAAGCTGTGCGTGCCGACCGGCGCATTCGTCCAAACAATGCCGTAGGGCTCACTCGTATCCGTCCCCAACAAAGTCGCCCCGGCGTAAAAATCCACTTTCGTCACGGTGCCGTCGGTATCGGAGGCGATGGCCTCGATCGGGATATCGACCGGGGTGGTAAAAGTGGCGCCGTTAGCCGGATTTGTCAGGCTAACGGTCGGCGGTGTGTTGCTGGTGCCATTGCCTTTCAAGAGCGTGAAGTAATCGCGCCGAGCTCCGTTGTTATCGAGATACTGGACGTCGAGCCGATTGTTATCGACGTCGAGGACAAGCGACCCGAGGACGTTAAGGGAGATAAACATCGCCGGGTGATTTAACGAGCCGCCGCTGATCTGACCGGACGCGCCGGAGACCGCATAAACCGCTCCCGCAAACGGCAACGGACCCGTGGCCGTCTTCGTATAAGCGCCCGTCCCGTCTGTTCGTCCGCTGCCAGCCTGCACTACCATGCTGCTATTGAAAGTGCCGGAGCTGCCGTAGTGCCCGTCGATAAACTTCGAACGCTCGTAAGCGTGGCTGTGTCCGGACAGCACCAGATCAACGCCATGCTGCTCGAGGATGGGAAGGAAATTCTGCCGCATTTCAATCAGCTCCGTTTCGGTGTCGGAGTTATGCGAGCCCTTCGAGTAGGGAGGATGATGGAAAAACGCGATCAGCCAGTCCTTTGTGTTGTTGGCGAGATCGTTGCGGAGCCATTATGCATCGGCCCGTTCACCGCGCGATTCGTTTCGTAGGATTCGAGGCAAACGAAATGGATGTTGCCGTAATCGAATGAATAGTAGGCCTCCGTCCCAGAGGCCACTCCGCCCGCCTCCGCCAATTTCGGAAACGTGAAAATGTCGTAATACGGCCCTGTCTGACTGGTGGAATTCGCGGTTGCGCCATCGTGATTGCCCAATGTTGCCCAGAGGACCGAATTCCGCAGCAGGGTCGGATAGGTGTTAAAAACGGCGGCCTGATATTCGGTGTCCGTCCCCGTGTTGTAGGCGTTATCGCCCAGCATTAACCACAGATCGGTGCGGCGGTTCCCGGTGAAATTATAGTAGGCGTCGCGCACGGCGCGCGCGTTCGCGTTGGCCGTGCCGGAATCACCCAAAACCCAGATGCGTGTCGGTCGCGCGCTCGTCGGTGCGGTCGCAAAGAAGTAGGTCGGGCCGCTCGCCAGCGTCGTGGAACTGTTGCCGACCGAGTAATAGTAAGTCGTGTCCGGCGCCAGCCCGGTCACGCGAATGTTGTGCTCCGTCTTCGCGGTCGCATCGCTCACGGTCGAGGTCAGATTGCCCGCGGTGGTGCCGTAGCGAACGAAGCTGCTCGTGGCGCTGCTGGTGCGCCAGCGCACCGTGATGGCGGAGGTGCTGCCGGATTGGAGGTAAGGCCCGCGGGTAAGGGTTTGTGCCCAGGCGGAACCTTCAGAGAGGAGCAGGAGGGAAACGAGAAGGGGGAGATGACGGAATGTGTTCATGTGGTGGGAGGGACGGTGCGTTGACTAGGGAGAATGTGGTGGGGCACGATCCGGCGCTTGCAAGCGGACCATGGTTTCGAGCTCCTGCGTTGCTTTATTGGCGCGCAGCTGCGCCGGGAGAGCAGCGATCGCGGCGCGCGCGGCTGCATAAGCTTGCGCTGCTTCCTGGGCGCGTCCGGCTTCTGCGAGAATGGCGCCCTTTTCCACCAGCCACACTTCCTTCCGTTGCGCTTGCGCGAGGAGCAGATCGATCCTTCGTAAGGCATCGTCGAATCGCTTCCGCTTCCGCTCGATCGCGATCGCTTGCTCCTGCAAAGTAAAAAGCGGGCCCATCCGACGCATCCCTTCGTCGAGTCCTTCGATTGCTCCGTCGAGGTCGCCCGCGGCAGCTTGCGCCTGTGCCCGCTCCAGATATTGATCAGGGCCGTCACCTTTCGAAAACTCGATCGCGCGGCCGTAATCTCTCACCGCGGGAACAAAATCTTTCAAGGCTGCGTGGACCCGTGCGCGCATGAGATAACCTTCGGCCTGCTCCGGCTTCCCCTTCAGAAAGCGATCCAGCGAGAGCCGCGCCGGCGCGAGCCGTCCCGCCTCGAAAAGGGCCCGGCCCCGCGCGAAAAAAAGTGCCTCCATTTTGGGCTCGAGCAGCTCCGCATCGTCGTAATCCGCCAGCGCTGGTTCGAAGTCCCGGTGCGCGCGATGCAGCTCGCCCCGTTTCAAGAAAAGAGCGGCCGAGGGCGCCTGCGCGATCGCGGCCGAAACTTCCTCGATTTGCTCGTGCAAATCGCCGTGGGCGTGTGCCGCCGCTCCGTGGCAGAGGCAGAAAAAGGCAATAGCCAAACGGGAAATTTTCATCCGAGCGAGCGTCGCCCCACGGCGAGGAGGGTGAGACGATAAAAGCCTCTGGTTTTCCGATCGTCGAGCATAGAATAATCACCCGCTTTCCATTCCGCCCACCTCTCATGCTTCCCGCCCGCAGTGTGCTTATCATCACCGCGACTTCCGTATTTCTGCTCGGAGGATGGTGGACGCTCCGATCGATTCCGCACCTCTCGTCTAATCAGACTTCGGTCGTGCCCCCAGCGCGCGCGCCGAACATCGTCGCGGACGTTAACGAGCAACCGTCCTTACCCGCGCCGAGCTATCCGTCACGCGATGCCAGAGCGGAAAATTTCCACCAACGACTGGCGGCCACGCCAACATTCAAGCCCGGCCAGATCGAGAATGGCGACGCCATCGCGTTGCTTCAGGGTTGGGCAGAGGTGGATGCGCCAGCTGCCATCGCCTATGCCGCCGCGAACGAAGCGCAGCACGGCCGGCCGGCATTACCCGCGGAGCTATTCAATCGCTGGCTCGACCGGGACGCATCTGCCGCCCAAGGGTGGTTCGTTGCTCTTCCGCCCGGCACCTTGCGCAGTGCGTTGACTCCGTCGGTGGTTTCGCTTCTCGCCCCCCACGATCCGCCGCAGGCTCTGCAACTTGCCCAAGAGCTATCCGGCGAAGATCGCGTCCGCGCCCTCGCGGCCGTCTTCAGCGAGTGGAGCGCGACCGATCCTGCCGCCGCTGCGGTCTACGCGCGTAACGTGATCGAGCCGGAGGAACCGCTCGTCGCCGGCGAGCTCGCAGCAAACTGGAGCCGCGACAATCTAGCCGCCGCCGTCCATTGGTCGCTCAGTCTACCGCCTGGTCCCGAGCGCAACGCCGCCCTGCGCGGACTGGTTCCGAATTGGACGGAACAGGATGCGCCCGCCGCGGCGGCTGCCTTGAGCGCATTGCCCGACGAGGCAGAACGCCAGCAATGTTTGCGGATGGTGGGCGCAAAATGGGCGACGCAGGACGCGCCCGCCGCCATTGCCTGGGCCGCGAGTCTTCCGCAGGAAGGAGAAAGATCGCCGGTCATTCGGGCCGTGCTGATGGAATGGGCGCAGAGCAATATCGCCGAAGCTGCCGCCGCCGCGCTCACCTTGCCCGTCGGGCGAAGCCGCGACGAAGCGATCGAGAGCGTCCTCGTGCAATGGGCGGTCGAAGATCATCCCGCTGCGTTGGAATGGCTGTCCCGCGTGCCGCCCGGGCAGGTAAAGGCCGAGATCGCTAACACTCTTGCCGCCGTGAAAAAGCCGCGCCCGGCTCCGGCGCGCGGCGATTGAGTGCGCGCTAGTGATCGAGCGGTTTGCGCGCCTCGACCTTTGTGACCGTTTTCATCTTTTCACCGGCCTCGGGAATCATTTCTTCCTTCCAGAAAACACGGATGCTGCGGCCCTTTAATTTTGCGGGATTGGCCAGGTAAGACTCCACCGACTTATCGGGGCGGAGAACGATGAAGGAATGCTGTTTCCCTTGTTTATCGCGCATCTGGAGATGCGTGTAATCGCCCTGCTCGACCCCGTAAAACGTCCCCTCCATCGATCCCGTGCCCTCCTGCTTTTTGTTTCCTGCGTGGAGCAGGGTGACAAAGAAGAGCGAGAGGAAGAAAGAGGTCAGCACGCGGCGGGTGATCATCCTTGATTCGACCATGCACCGCGCCGCGATGCAACCGCCCTTCCGTTCGCCAGCATGCGATTCTCGCGGCATACTTGGCCGGTATGCGCATCGGAATCACGGGAGCGTCGGGGTTTATCGGCGGCCATCTCATTCGGCTTTTACGCGCGCACGAGCACACCTGCGTCGCATTCAGTCGCCATCCCGAGCGCGCGGTCTCTGGCTGTGCGGAGACGCGCGCTTTATCGCGAGATTCCACTCCGGATCTGAGCGCGCTCGACGCGATCGTGAATCTCGCCGGTGAGTCGATCATCGGCTGGTGGACGGAGGAGAAACGGAAGCGCATTCGCGAGAGTCGGGTCGAGATCACGCAGGCCCTCGTCCGCGCTCTTCCCGGAAGCGAAGTTCGCGTTCTGGTCAGCGGATCGGCGACCGGCTTCTACGGTCACCGAGGAGATGAAGTGCTCCCCGAGTCCGCTCCGCGCGGGGAAGGTTTCCTGGCCGATGTTTCCGCGGAATGGGAGGAGGCCGCCTTGGCCGCGGAGGCGCACCAAGTTCGGGTCGCCCTTCTCCGGACCGGCTTCGTTCTGGCTGCGGATGGTGGTGCGCTTGAGAGCATCCGGCCGATCTTTCGTCTCGGGCTTGGCGGACGTCTGGGCTCTGGCAAGCAGTGGATGCCCTGGGTGCACGTGGATGATGTCTGCGGGCTCATCGTTCATCTGCTCGATAACCATTCCTTGCACGGCCCGTTCAACGCCGTCGGCGCCGCACCCCGTTACCAATGCCGAGTTCACGCGCACCCTGGCCGCGGTCTTGCACCGGCCGGCTTTCCTTCCGGTGCCTGCCTTTGCTCTTCGCTTTGCCTTGGGCGACCTCTCCTCGCTCGCTCTCGATTCCACCCGCGCGGTGCCGGAAGCGGCCGGCACGAGCGGTTATCAATTCCGACACGAACAATTAGCGGACGCGCTTCGTCGGTAGAGCCGCTTGTCATTGCTTATGCCGCGCTGTCCCTGGGCCACGATCGAACCTTCGATCACTTATCACGACACCGAGTGGGGCGTGCCGGTGCACAACGATCGGGCGCTTTTCGAAATGCTCATTTTGGAAGGCGCGCAGGCCGGTTTGAGTTGGATCACCATTCTGAAGAAGCGCGAAAACTACCGGAAAGCGTTCGCAAATTTCCACGCGGAGAAGATCGCGCGTTACGGCCCGCGCGAGGTCGCGCGCCTGCTCGCGGACCCGGGCATAGTGCGCAATCGCCTCAAGATCGCCGCCACCATTCAAAACGCGAAAGCGCTCCTCGCGCTGCAGCAGGAGACGACGTTCGACGCTTACCTGTGGAGCTTTGTCGGCGGCTCGCCGAAGCAGAACGAATGGGAGACCATGGCGCAAGTTCCAGCGCGCACCGCAGAGTCCGATGCGCTCAGTCGCGACCTCTTGCAGCGCGGCTTTAAGTTCGTTGGCTCCACCATTTGCTATGCTTTCATGCAGGCCACCGGGATGGTGAACGATCACCTGCTCGACTGCCCGTGCCACGCCGCGCTGCGTCGTGCCTAACAAACCCTGTGGCCTTCGGGCTGGCGATTTGGATTGCCGCTCCCGAGGGCGAAGAAGATGATGCCGATCATGGACCGCACCCAAATTCTCTTCTTCCGTAACCTGTTCCTGCGCGCCGTGGTTGTAAGTATCGCGCTCGCGCTCCTCCTCTTCGGCGCCACCTTCGCGCTTTGGGACACTGGCGCAGCTTTGATGCTCTCGCTCTTTAAGGTCAGCGAGGCCGACTTCGGCCGCCTGGTCGTCCACTTCTTCGCCAACGTCCGCCTGGTTGTCGTCTTCCTCTTCCTCGCTCCCGCGCTCGCCTTGCACTGGACCGCGCGCAAGGTCTAGCGGCGCAGGCGGGAGACTGCGTTACTGCGCGGGCGGTGGCTCCGCCTTCAAGATCGTCACCACTCGGCCATCCTCCAGCGTGACCCGCTCGCCCACCTTTGCCGCCAGGAGCGTCTTCCCATCCGCCGAAATCCAGCTGATTGCATCCGTCTCAAATTCCATCTCATCCACGCCCACCACGCGCCACGTCTCCTCCGCTCCCTCGGCGTCGCGCCAGGTCACAGCCGCGCCAAACGCAACCTCGCGGCTCTCTTCCTCCGGCGGTTCCACGATCGTGACGGACGCAAGCAATGCCTCCAACTCCACGACCTTCTCGTCATTCCGCCCATGGGCGCGCTGCAACTCCGAGAGCTTCTCGCGCAACCGCTGTGCGCCTCGCGTGGTGATGTAATTAATCGCACCGGGCGGCAATCCGGAAGCCGAGCGTACCCGCCCAGAACGCTCCGGCGGATCGACGTCTTCTTTCGTGAAGGCCTTGCTCATCGCACTCTCCTCCCCGGAGGAAGATTAAGCGCTGAGTCGAAAAGAAGGTCGCGCATGTTCCACTAAGATCGCATCTCCGGCAGCCCCTGCTCGCTTCGTACAGACAGGCTTCGTTCCCTTTCCAGAGCAAATCTTAACCTCCTGGCAGAGTGTCCCCTGAGGCGCGCGACACAGAGGCCAGGCGCCCGCGCTCCCCGGCCCGCTGTGCCCACGTCCTTCGCACGCGGCTTACACCGGGATATTCGCCGTCTTTTCGCGCTCCCAATTCCGATGCTGCGCGATCGCCTGGATGAACTTTGCCGAAACCTTTTTCGCATCGCTCTTCCCGTCGAAGAACATCGCGGGATCGTTCTTCACCAAGTCGTCGTCGAGCTTAATCGCCGACGCGCGCAAGACTTCCACGCCATCGCGTGTGGCCGCGATCGCTTTGCAATGCTTAAAGGTCTCGTTCACAAAGAGAATGGCGCGCGCGTTTCCTTTCAAGGTGGCCACGCTCTGGGCGCCGCCCGGGATGTAGGTGGCATCGAAGAGGACCGAGGCGGCGTTCACCAGGCTCATGTCCACCTTCACTTCCCCACCCTGCGCACCCTTCAGAGTTCCACCGCGAGGCGCGAGCACCTTCACCATCGCGCCTGCTTTGGTGAGCGCGTTCTTCATCGCGTTGAGATCGTTTTCATCCACACCATCGGCGGCGAGAAAGGCGATGCGCCGTGTCTGGATGGTGTCCTTGACCGTGTTCATCATGCTGAGCGCGGGCGAGGTGCCGTAGGTGTTCTTCATCGGCTTCGATTCCGTCTCCCGGCCGGCATCCGCACCGACCGCTTGATTGACCCGACCTTCCACTGAGCTCGGCACTTTCATTCCCAGACCCTTCGCGATCCCGCTCGCGAGCGACTTGTCCACTTTGTTCAACATCCCGAGCATGCGCTCGACGATGGCCGGCCGCGTCACATTCCCGAGCTCGAAGGTGAGCGCGTCGATGATGTGCTGCTGCTCGTGTGGCGCCTGGCTTTGGAAGAAGAGCGCGGCCTGGCTGAAGTGATCGAAAAACTTCGCCGTCTTCCCGCGCACTTTCGCGCCGCTCATTCTCTCGGCGTAACTGACGAAGCCGCCCATGTTTTCCTTCGCCTGCATCGGGCAGCCCTGGCTGATCGAGTTGGGGAAGTAACTGGTTTCGCCACGATTCACGATCTGCTGCATGTGGCCATCGCGCTGGTTATTGTGCATCGGGCAGGTCGGACGATTGATTGGGATCTGCGCGAAGTTCGGGCCGCCCAGCCGCGTCAACTGCGTGTCGGTGTAGGAGAAGAGGCGCCCTTGCAGGAGCGGATCGTTCGAGAAATCGATCCCGGGCACGAGATGCCCGGGATGAAATGCCACCTGTTCCGTCTCCGCGAAGTAGTTATCGGGGTTGCGATTCAGCACCAGCTTTCCGAGCGGCGTGATCGGCACCAGCTCCTCCGGAATCAGTTTGGTCGGATCGAGCAAATCGAAGTCGAACTTGTGCTCGTCTTTCTCTTCCACCACCTGCACGCCGAACTCCCATTCCGGGAAATCGCCCGCCTCGATCGCCTCCCAGAGATCGCGCCGATGGAAGTCCGGATCCTTGCCCGAGATCTTCTGCGCTTCATCCCAAAGCACGGAATGCGTCCCAAGTTTTGGTTTGAAATGAAACTTCACGAAACGCGATCTCCCGGCCTCATCGATGAAGCGAAAAGTGTGGACTCCGAATCCCTCGATCATGCGCAGGCTGCGCGGGATGGCGCGGTCCGACATGACCCACATCAGCATGTGAAACGTCTCCGGCGAGAGTGAAATGAAGTCGTAGAAAGTATCGTGCGCCGAGGCCGCTTGCGGGATCTCGTTGTGCGGCTCGGGCTTCACCGCATGGACCAAATCCGGGAACTTGATCGCGTCCTGAATGAAGAAGACCGGGATGTTATTCCCCACCATGTCGAAGATGCCTTCGTCAGTGTAAAACTTGATCGAAAATCCGCGCACGTCGCGCGCCAGGTCGCTTGATCCGCGCGAGCCGGCCACAGTAGAGAAGCGCAGGAAGACCGGCGTCTGCCGCGAAGGATCGTTCAGGAAGCCGGCTTTCGTGAGATGCGGGACGGGCGCGAAGGATTGGAAGTAGCCATGCGCCGCCACGCCGCGCGCATGCACTGCGCGCTCGGGAATGCGCTCGTGATCGAAGTGCGTGATCTTCTCGCGCATCAGGAAGTCTTCGAGGAGCGATGGGCCGCGCTCGCCGGCTTTGAGGGTGTTGTTGTCGTCGTTCACCGCCAGCCCTTGGTTCGAGGTCAGGGTTGTCCCGGCCATGTCGGAGATGTCGGGCGTTAATTCCTCGATCTTTTTGGTCGCGGACTTCTCTCTCGAGCGTTTGATTTTCGGCATATGGTCTTCCTTCGCGTTTAGTTTCTCTAACAGGCAGGCTAGCGAGCACCACGCGGTCGAGCAAACTGGCGCTTTAAGCGGGCGCGCCCGCGGGGATCACGCGCTTGCGCCGACTGTAGAGCACACTCATCAGCACCCCTAAGACGACGAGCAACATCCCGCCCAAGGCCTGCCCGCTGTAGCGCTCGCCGAAGAGGAGCGTCCCAAAGGCAAAGGCGTAGAGGAGGCCGGTGTAGTTCAGGATGGAAATGCGGGCCACTTGCTCCGCCTGGAGCGCTTTGGTTAAGCGGACCTGCGCGATCTGCGTCAACACTCCACACATGAAAAGGCTGAACCATTCCCACGCTGTCGGCATCCGCCATTGCCAGAAGCAGACCACCAGACCCACCACCACCCCCACCAGTTGAAAATGCAGCACCACCACCAGCGGATGCTCTTGCTCGCGCAACCGTCGGACAAGGTTATAGGCGACACTGGCGCAGAGCGCGGAAACAATTCCCACCAGCAAATAAAAGAGCGAGACGCTGGAATCGAAGCCCTTGATAACAAAGACGCCAGTGAAGGCGATGCCGTAGAAGAGCCACTGCAATGGCCGGACGTGCTCGCCGAAAACAAAGACGCCGATGAGGGCGGTAAAGATGGGCGAAAGATATTGAATCGTGACTGCCGTCGCCAGCGGCATGTGCTGGATGGTCAGGAAGAAAGCGAAGAGCGCGATCGTGCCAAAGCTTCCCCGCGCGAGAAGAAGCGCGTGACTATGACCTTTCCAATCCACTCCGATCCGCCAAAGCCCCACCCCGCAAAAGAGCGCGGAGACGAGGCAACGCACGAAGACGATCTCCATCACCGGGATGCGATCGAGCTGCTTCACGAAGATGTTCATGATCGAGAACGCGAACGCCGCGAGAAGCATGTTCCCGGCTGCGGCGCTGAGCAGCGGAGGCTGCGTCGCAGGAGATGACGGAGCGGCCTGGGCGTGCATGTGTGGCGCTGATTCGTGCGCGGCCCTGTGCTTGGACGCGACGGGAATAAGGCGCACCCCGTTTTGCCTGCGCTCTCGGCCCCTATTTCAAGGTAAGAGCCGGTCTAGCAATAACGGAAGACGCTCGCTGCAGCGAAGCTTTCCGTTGATCTGCGGCAACAACCGAATCCTACGGAGGAGTCGGAGGGATGAAGTTGAGCCCCTTGGCCACTTGCGTGACCTGGCCTTTTTCATCGAAGAAAACCCGGCCTGCGATGCCGCCCGTCTGCGCGACGCGGCAAGACCAGCCGTTTTCTGTCTTCTCCACTTTCACATCTTCAATGGGAACAGGAGCGGGAGCGATCTGATCTCCATCCATGAGGGAGAGAATAGCGGCGGCAGCCGTGCGAGCCGAGTCCTCGGATTTCACCGCCACCAAGCCGACGTTGAAGTCTTTCGCGGTCTGATAGGCGACAGCCGTGCCGTTCTGCTTGATTCCCACGGCAATGCGCAGGGAATCCTTCCGATACTCCTCCATCTTCGCTTTGTATTCCGCGATCAGCTCCGGCATCGGGGCGCCGGGAGGCAAAGGCCGCGGCTTGAAAGTGTAAAAGAAACGGGTTCCCGGATATGCCTTGCTCAAAGCGTCGCTGCTGAGCGCCTGCGGCTCGCCGGTCCATTGCTCCGTCAGTCCTTTGGCTGCCAGCGTCTCGCGAAACGCCTGTGCATCGGCCGCATTCACCTTCGGTTGATTGGGCTGGGCCGCGTGGGCCGAAACGCAAAGGAAAATCAGGCTGAAAGCGCCGCAACTTGCGGGAACAAAGTTAAACATGGCGGCACGCTATCGGTCACCTAGCGCAGTGACAAATAAATAATTAAATTCAGAAAAAAATAGAAATACTCTTGGCATTTGCAGTGTAGCCTGACAGAACCCCACCACCTGACCCGAAAACCTGTGCGCCTCGCGCCGACACTCTTGTTGAAGCTGAAATAATGAAAATATCTCCTGTCGCCAAGTCCTTGCCTTTTACTTCCCTGATCATCGGTCTGGGCTTCGGAGGATTGCTGGCTCTCTCGCAAACCGCCCTCGGCGTCGATTGGATTCCAGTCGGCCCCGCTCCTACGATCAATGGCCAGGATGAAGGCATCACCACGCCTGAAGGGATGAATCCTGTTGCCGGCGTGATCGAGTCGCTCGCCCCGAGCGACACGGACGCCAATGTCCTCTATGTCGCCTCCGGCAACGGCGGCGTCTGGAAGACCACCAACGCCAAGGCGGCCTCGCCCACCTGGACGCCATTGACCGATCAAGCGCTCCCCAGTCTCTCGCTCGGTTCGATCGCGATCAGTCCTCTGGACCCGAACGTCATTTTCGTTGGCTCTGCTCGGGTGAGCAGCCTTGCTTCCAGTGGAGGCAAGCAGTTCGGCATTGCGCGTTCGGCTGACGCAGGGGTGACTTGGACTGTCGTGGGTGCGGCCCTTGCGGATCAGAACGTCCGTAACATCGTCCCCACCCGGACGATGGATAATGGCAACCAGGTGGTCCTGGCCGGCGCCAATAACGGAATTTACCGCAGCATCGATAACGGGACCACTTTCACGCAGGTCGCCAATGGCATCCCGCCAGCAGTCATTACCGACCTCGTAGCCGATCCTGCGCAGCCAACAAATTTCTACGCGGCGACAGGCGGTAAGATTTATCGAAGCATCGACACCGGCGCTTCCTGGCAGGAAGTCTCGACTGGGACTGGCTTCACCGTTGTGCCGGATTCGCGCATTCTTCTTTCGGTGCATAACAGCCCGGCCAACAACGTCGTCTATGCGGCAATCATCGGTGGCGGGCGACTCGCGAATGTCTATCGCTCCGCGGATCAAGGAGCGACTTGGACGGCTCTCAACGTCCCAATGCCGGTCATTTTCCCAGGCGCCCAAGGTGGCACCCAGGGCGCCATCCTCGCCGATCGAGTGGATCCAAACACTGTCTGGCTCTCCGGCGATCGCCAGCCCGACCAGCGAGAGATTTCCGGTGATCCGATGGCTGACCAATTCCCGAACGCAAACGGAGCCAACAACTACACTGGTTACATCGCCCGGAACGTCTCCGGCGCCTGGCAGCTCATGACCCACAACGGCGCCAACGGGAGCGCGCCTCACGCCGATTCGCGCGCGATGGCGTTTGATGCGGATGGAAACATCCTGCACGGCTGCGACGGTGGCATCTTTAAGTTGGACCAACCGAACCTGCCCGCCCGTCGCTGGCTCTCGCTCAACGGAAACATCTCGCCCACTGAGGCACACTCCGGAGCTTATGATCCTGTCGCTCGCCTCATCTTTATGTCCGGCAACCAGGACAACGGCGTCAGCGTGCAGCAAAACCAATCCAGCTTCGTTTGGAACCAGGCTACGCAAGGCGATGGCGGCAAGGTGGCGATCGATGCCGATCAGACGGCTCATCCTGGCCAGTCCATTCGCTACTTCTCTTCCCAAAATTTCGGCGGCTTCTCCCGGCAAACTTTTGATAACAACGGCGCGGCTGTTGCACCAGGCGAGACCGTCGGTCTCATGATCACCGCCGGAACCGGCGCAGGCCAGACCCTCCGCGCCTTCGACATGGGCATTCAGTTCTACCAGCCCTTTGTTCTCAACCAACTTAGCCCGAACCGGATGTTGATCGGGACCACGAACCTTTACGAGTCCATGGACAAAGGGGACACCCTCACCAATCTCGGCTCTGTCGGGACCGCGCCCGTGGGCGACGACACGAACACCGGCAGCTCGGCCATGTCCTACGGCAGCCGCCTGGACGGGACCGCTTTCCCTGATGCCTTCTACGTGGGTGCCGGGAGCACGATCATCCACCGTGTCACTCTTGGCGGGGCTTTGACGACACTCACTTATCCCGGAGCGACCGTCCGCGCCATCTCGATGGATCCCTACAATTACCGGCGTGTCTTCGTTCTCGACAGCGCAGGCAAAGTTTTCGCTTCCACCGATGCGGGCGCGAATTGGACGGACGTGACCGGCAACCTCGGCACTTTTACCGATAACGTGCGCACGATCGAGTTGGCGAACCAGGACGCGTCCTTCGCTAACGCCATCCTCTACGCCGGCGGAAATGGTGGCGTTTGGAAACTGGCTAATCCTGTGGTCGCCGGAACTTGGGCCGCCGAAACGGACGCTCTGCCGAAAGTCGTAATCTACGATCTCGACTATCACCAAGGTGACAACGTCCTGGCTGCGTCTTCGCTCGGTCGCGGCGTGTTCCGCCTCGGTGGCGGTCCGACGCCTACTCCGACAGCGACTCCTTCGCCGACTGCCACGCCATCGCCCACGGCGACACCATCTCCGTCGCCCACGGTATCGCCGAGCCCGACGCCAGAGCCAAGCCCTACGCCGACGCCTGACCCCTCGCCTTCTCCAAGCGCGAGCCCGTCCCCGACCATCACTCCGTTGCCGACGGTAACCCCGAGCCCAACGCCGGAGCCGTCGCCATCGCCGAGCGCGAGCCCTTCCCCAACGACGACGCCATCGCCGTCACCGACAGTGACTCCGTCGCCTTCCCCATCGCCCAGCCCCACTCCGGCTTCGCTGGGCAACATCTCCACCCGTCTCCGGGTTGAGACTGGCGATAACGTGATCATCGGCGGCTTCATCGTCACCGGCACGCAGCCGAAGAAGGTCATCATCCGAGCGATCGGTCCTTCCCTCCCGGTGAACGGGAAATTAGGCGATACCACCCTCGAGCTCATCGGCCCGTCCGGCCGTCTCGCCTTTAACGATAACTGGCGCAGCGATCAGGAAGCGGAAATCATCGCCAGCACCGTCCAGCCGACAAACGACCTCGAGTCCGCCATCGTCGCGACTTTGCCTGGCAACGGCGCCGGCTACACTGCCATTGTCCGCGGAGCGGGCGATACCACGGGTGTGGCCCTGGTGGAAATCTTCGACCTCGATCAGGCCGCCACTTCCAAGCTGGCGAACATCTCCACCCGCGGATTTGTCCAGGGCGGCGATAACGTCATGATCGGTGGTTTCATCCTCACCGGGAATGCATCGCGCCGGCTCATCGTTCGCGCGATTGGCCCGTCCCTTCCGGTCGCCGGCAAGCTGGGCGATCCGACCCTCGACCTGGTCGATAGCAATGGCATGACTCTCAGCACGAACGACAACTGGCGCACGGGCGGCCAGGAGGCGGAGATCATCGCCACCACCGTTCCACCATCGAACGACTTGGAATCAGCCATCGTGACGAATCTGCCGGCTGGCTCGCAGACCACTGCGATCGTGCGTGGGAAAGACGGCACCATCGGGGTGGCGCTCGTCGAAGTCTTCGCCTTGAACTAAAGCGTCGCTGCTTGAGCTGTCGCCGTCTCGGCGGCAGCTCGGGCGCGGTGCGGCTCTCGGCCTTCAAACAGGACCGACCAGCTTTGGAAAGGCGATGCGCGATTCTGCGGACGCCAATCGTGCAGCCCCATCCTGACAGGACTGGGCGTTTTCTATTCCTCCCTGGTGTGACCCGCGTTGGGCGGGGCTTGCCAGAGGCGCGGCCCGCGCCGGAAGACCTTCCGGCGGGGCGGCTGTAGCAGCGCGCTACTTCTTCGCTTTATCTTCCGAAGTCTTCTTGGCCAGAGCGAGACGGTCGTTCTTCTTCCGGCGGCGTGCGCGCTTTTTCACATTATCTCTGCCTTGGCTGTTTCCCATAAGGCCGCACCTTCACCCGTTCTGCGCCGGTTCCCAAGAGATTTCGTGCGAAGAAAATTAAGGCACGCTCAGCGACTGCAGAATTCCGCCCCCGCCTGTGCGCCACCGGGCCCACCAATCTCGTTTTTTAATGCGCTCCCAACGACTGCCCATAATCCCAGAGAGGGCGGTCTTAGGCAGGCATCAAAGAGATCATCCATCCCACCCCAAACCGGTCCTGTAACATGCCGAATTTCGCCGCCCAGAACGTCTTCTCGAGAGGCATCGTCGCCAGACCGCCCTCACTCAGCGCCGCATAGATTCGTTCCGCCTCTGCTTCATCCGTTACCGAAAGCGAAAGCGAGAAGCCGTCGAACGTGGGACTGCCGGCGCACTGCCCATCCGAGGCCATAATGGTCGTGGCGCCGATCCGGACGGTGGCGTGCATGATCTTCTCATCGAAACAATCGGGCATCGCACCTTGCGGCTCGGGATTCTCTTTGTAGCGCATCATCAATTCCACCTCGGCGCCCACCGCCGTGCGGTAAAACTCGAGCGCTTCCTCACAACGACCGCCGAAGAACAAATACGGTTGCACGAACATGTTCGAATGAGACATAGCGCGAAACTCCGCCGCTTTTGCACGCGGTCAAATTCGGCGGTCGACCGGCGCTTCCCAGCGCCTTGAGGCCCGCGCTGCATGGCGGACCCGAATGAATGAAGCCAGTGGCTTCCCCTTAGGAGATCCCTCGGCCGCCTCTGCTGCGGATCGGGATGACCGCTCACGATCGCGGACCGTTTACGATCGCCTCAGTCCAGCAGTTGCCGGATGGCCGAGCGCAGGATTGCCTCCGGCTGCGCACCCGTCAGAGGTCGCGCGGCAGCGAGCGCTTCTCCCTCGCGCCGCAGGAGCATGGCTGGGACACCGGAAAGGTCGAGGTCGCTGGCCAGTTGTTCGTCCGCGAGGACGCGCGACTGATACCGACCGCTCGTTAGAGCCAACCGCAGCGTCTCCTTTTCCACCCCGCTCTGCTCGCCCAATTCGAGTAGCGTTTCGAGATCGCCAATGTCGCGACCTTGCTCGAAAAAGGCGCGGAAGATGGCGTGGTGCATCGCCGCAAACTTTCCCGTCTCCCGCGCGCATTCCGCAGCTTCCAAAGCCAGCCGACTCCGCGGTTGCACCGGCGGAAGGCGGAGGACCATTCCGCGGTCGCGCGCCATCGGATAGACCGCGCGCTCCCAGATATCGACAAGGTAATCACCTTGCGGCGGCAGAGTCGGGACCGGCTCTGGGCGCAGTTCGAAAGCCCGCCAGCGGATCACTAATTGATCGCCAAACTCCTCCTGCATCTTTTGCAGAGTCGGCTCTTCCAGATAGCAAAACGGGCAGACGTAATCGCTCCAGACCTCAAGATGCACACGCACGGGAACAGTGAACGCTCAAGACCCCGACAACTCAACCTTGCACCGCTTTGTGGTTATCCTTCTGTTTCCGGATGGTTTTCCGGCCCTTCATCCTGCTCTTCGCCTGCACGATCATGCTTTCCCCAGTGGTTTTCGCCCAGCGCGCTCACACCCCGGCACGGGGGAGCGCAGAGCGCGAGGCAATCATGGACGCACTCCGTGTTCCTGCGAAGCGGGACCTCGGGCGCACTGTGATCTTCCAAGTCGATCTCCTGCGCGTGGCGGATGATTGGGCTTTTGCCCGCGTCTCCCCCATCCTGCCAGACGGCGGCGGAGATTGATTATTCAAAGACCAAGTATCGCGAGCAAGTGGAGCTGGGCGCCTTCGATCCTCAGGCGGAAGCGCTCCTGCGCCGGACCGTGGACGGCTGGGATGTGGGAGAATGGCGCTTCGGGGCAACGGATGTGGAAAGCCCCCTCTGGGCGAAGAAGTAACGATCTTCCCGCTTCGATTTTAGATTGAGCGCCGCAGAGCGAAACGGGTATTTACTTTCGCCAGTGGCCCGGCCGTCTTGCGCTCTCCGCTGCTAAAAAAATCATGACCATTCCGAACGCAAAACGGCTGGCCTACCTGGCGATCGGGTTGGGTTTTGTCGGGACATTGGCCGCGATGGCGGTGGCGAGTGAGAGCATGTTTCGCTTTCTGCTCAGCGGCTTCACGATCTTCGCGCTCCTTCCTTATCTGCTCCTGCTCGGGTGCGCCCCATTGGTCGGCACCCGTGGTCGGGCCCTCGTGTTTTGCCTGGTCGCGATGGTGGCCAGCGCGCTGGCGCTTTATGCCTACGCGGACGCGCTCTTTATCCACATCAGCTCCACCAGCGCGCTCGTCTTCGTCTTTCTTCCGCTCTTGCAGATCTGCCTGTCCGCTCCGCTACTCGCTTACCTTTACCTCACCCGCGCTTCCGCCCGGAAACCGGTGGCGTGAACGCGCGCGATGGATTCGTTAGGGCGCGTGGATCGTGGATTGACGCGGCGCCGCTCTCCTGCGAGACAACGTGGGATGCAATTTGAGCAATTCAAAGCCACCCTGTGCGGCGAGTGGCACGGAACGAAGCAGCTCTATCTGGAGCCCCCGCCACAGCCGGCGGCCACTTCTCCCTCCAGCATCACCATCAGCGAAGTCGCTGGCGGAAATTTTCTCCAAGGCTCATACGATTGGTCGGACGATGGTGAAGCGCAGCACGGGATGCTCCTCTTCAGCTTCTCAGATGAGACCGGTGCGGCCAGCGCGGCCTGGGTGGATTCCTTCCACATGAGCGCGAAGGTTTTCTTCTGCACCGGCACGGCTGTGACCGATGGCATGGAGGCGCTCGGCGCCTACGAAGCGCCGCCGGGGCCGGATTGGGGCTGGCGCATTGCCATCCACTCCCGCTCCGCCACCGAGCTGCAAATCGTGATGCATAACATCTCGCCAGAAGGTCAGCAGGATCTCGCGGTTCAGATCGACTACACGAAGGCTGGCTAAGCCGCGTTGAGCGCGCGCAGCTTTGGGTCGTAGTCCATTGTCTCCGGCAGATTGAAAGCGAAACGCGCTCGTCGGAAAAGCAACGGACGCCCGCGCTGGATTCTGTTTGGCGTTCTCGCTTTGCTTCTGATCCCGCCGCTGCAGGTGGCGCTGGTGCGGTTTATCAATCCGCCGCGGACGCTCCCGATGTTGTTGGAACAGGGAAGCGCGCTTTTTTCGCGGGCGCCGCGAGGCCCTCTCGTTTACCGCTGGATCGATCTCAAGCAGATGCCGGAGATGTTCCTGAAGCACCTCTGGATCTCGGAGGATCAACGCTTCTTCGAGCACGATGGCTTTGATTGGAAGGAGATCGATTTCGCGTTGAAGAAAGCGGAGCGCAAGGGAACGCCGGTGCGAGGCGCGTCCACGATTACGAACCAGTGCGCCCGCTCGATCTTTCTTTGGCAGGGACGTTCCTGGATTCGGAAAGGGCTGGAGTCGTATTACACGATCTGGATGGAGCTCTTGCTGCCGAAGCGCCGGATTTTGGAGCTGTATGCGAACGTGATCGAGATGGGACGCGGCGTTTACGGAGTAGAGGCGGCGGCGCAACGGCACTTCGGCGTAAGCGCGCGCAATCTCACCCGCGAGCAGTCAGCCTTGCTGGCGGCTGTCCTCCCAAATCCGAAAGGCTGGGACCCGCGCCAGCCGGGCGTGACTCTGCGGCGGCGTCAGCAACGCATTCTCCAGCGCGAGCAACGCGCAGAGTTTCCGGCGGCCCTGCGACGTTAAGGAAAACGAGAACGCTGTTCCGTTCCGCGCGCTTCGCGTTACCTTGCCCCAGCGATGACCGCTTCGTTTTCGTCCCCGAGATTCACGCCGTGAAAAAAGCCTGCGCCGAACTCCGAATTCCCGCCACCACCGGGACGCCTGCGGTCGACCCTGCGGGCACCTCGGCCCTCTCGCGCTTGATTCGGAAATCGAAGACCAGTCGCTGGCGCGCGCTCGCTTTGCTGCTCGTAAATCTGCTCATGGTGGCGCACGTGGTGCAGTGGTGGATCACCGGGCGCACTGTCTCGCCCATCGAGCCGTCGGAGGCGATGCACACGCTCGCAGGAAGGCGCGGTGAATGCGGGCTTCATCTTCTTCTCGCTCGCCATCCTCGGGACGATGATTTTCGGCCGCTTCGTCTGCGGCTGGGGCTGCCACATTCTCGCTTTGCAAGATGGTTGCGCCTGGCTCCTCTCGAAGATCGGGATCACGCCGAAACCGTTTCGCTCCCGATTGCTCATTTACGTCCCGCTGGTGGCGGCGCTTTACATGTTTGTCTGGCCCACGGTCTACCGGCTTTTCCTTGTCGCCGGAGCCAAGCCCGGTCATCCCGGTCTTTACCAACCATCTCGTAACCGAAAATTTCTGGGCCACGTTTCCGACGGTGGCGGTGGCGATCCCGTTTCTCTTCATCTGCGGATTCGTGACCGTTTATTTTTTGGGCATGAAAGGCTTTTGCACTTACGCCTGCCCATACGGCGGCTTCTTCGTTCTGGCCGATAAAGTCGCGCCGGCGAAAATCCGGGTCACGGATGCTTGCGAGCAGTGCGGCCATTGCACCGCCGTCTGCACCTCGAATGTGATCGTCCATGCCGAGGTCAAGCAATACGGCATGGTCGTCGATCCCGGCTGCATGAAGTGCATGGATTGCATCAGCGTGTGCCCGAAGGACGCCCTCTATTACGGCTTCGGAAAACCGACGGTGGCGGTCTCGAAATCAAAGGCGAAAGCGAAGGCCATCCCGCGCTACTATTCGCTCACCTGGCCGGAGGAAATCCTGAGTGTGCTGGTGTTTCTCGGAAGCTTTCTGGCTGTGCGCGCGGTCTACGGGTTGGTGCCGTTCCTCATGGCTTTGGGGTGCGCGGCGGTGAGCACCTTCCTCGCCTTGCAAGCCTGGCGCCTGCTCTCGGCGCGCGAGGTTTACTTCCATAAATTCAAACTGAAAACGGCCGGGACGCTAAACACCTTCGGCTGGGTCTCACTCTTCATCGCTTTCGCGTGGATCGGGCTGACTGCGCACAGCGGCTGGATTCGCTGGCACGAAGCCCGCGGCGATAAAGCGTTCCAGCAACTTCGCATCCCGGACGAGCTGGCGTTGGCGCAGCTCAACGTCGCGCGTTGGCTCAGCCCGGAAGATCGCGCGAACATCAGCAACGGCGCCACTCACTTCCGCCGCGCGACTCGATTCGGACTCTTTGAAAATGGCGAGGCCCTCTCGAAGCTGGCCTGGTTTGAATATCTGGAAGGGCACGCGCCTCGCGCCACGGAGCTGTTGGCTCGCGCGGCCGCGAGTCAAAAAGACGAAGGCAAAGCGATCAGCCTCTATTACCGCGGCGCCATTCTGAATCGGCTCGGGCGTTATTTCGACGCGGAGACGAGTCTCGATCAGGCCCTGGCGGTGAAGGACAACCTCGTCCTCGCCCGCCAGGAAAAGGGCGAGTCGCTTTGGCTGCGCGGCCAGCGGGACGACGCGCTCGCCATTTGGTCGGCGGCTGTGCAACAGAACGGCCGGCTCGCGCTGCTTCAAAATCAACTTGCTGGCGCCTACCGCGCGGCGAATCGCCCGGCCGAGGCGGCGGCGCACGAGCTGGAGGCCGACCGCTACACGCCGAACGATCCGCTTTTCCATTGGATGCTTGGCCAGCGCTTGCAGGCCACCGGCATGAGCGCTCTGGCCGAAAAACACCTCAATCTGGCGAACCAAATGGGCTCACGCCGCTAGCGACGCGCGTCGATTAACATTTGCCAAGAAAACCCGCCCCGTGACATTGTCCGCTCCGCCCGCGCCCCACGCGCTCCTGACCCTCTCTCTTCCTCATGCCTGCGAATCTCCCTGAAACCACCTCCAAAATTGACGGCCCACTCGTCCGGCAATTCTCCGTTTTTCTCCCGAACAAAGTCGGCGCCATGCTCGAAGTGGTGAAGCTGCTGAACGCGAATCACGTCGACGTCGTCGCGCTCAGCATCGCCGAATCGACTGACTCCGCGATCGCGCGCATCGTCGTGAGCGACCCCGACCTGGTGCAGAATCTCTTTAGCGAGCACAACATCCCTTACGGCATTTGCGAGATGGTGGTGGTGGAGATGACCGAGGTCTCCGGGCAGCTGGCCAAACTCCTCGCCACCCTCCTCATGGCAGAGGTGAATGTGCATTTCACTTATCCGCTGATGACGCGTCCGCATGGTCTCTGCGCTCTGGCTTTGCACGTGGATGATACCGACTGCGCCACCTCTGTTCTCCTCGGCGAAAGATTCAAGCTTCTCAGCCAGATGGACATTTCTCGTTAAGACGCCTCCTCGTTTTCGTGGCTTCCATCAGCCACCGCTCCTCGTCTTCCGTCTGAGCGTTCCGACCGTTTGACACCCCCAACGCAGATCATTTACAGAACGAAAAGCATCATGCGCGCGACTCTGTTCTCTTCGTCTGGGCGACCGGACCAAGCCTTCCGCATCGCCGTCGCGGCCGCCATCATCGTAGGCGTGGCTGAGCTTCTCGCGGTCGCATTGCACTACAGCGGACGCGCGCGCGCGGCAAAGAAAGCGGCAGCCCCGGCGACGGCTCAAGCTCCGGGCGTCGCGACCACTTTGCCCTCCAGCCAACCAGTGACGCCTCCCAGCGCGACGACCGCAGGCCTCACCAAAGACCTCGCTTCCAGCGAGCAGAATTTGATCAAGGAAGCGGCTGCCTTCCGAGAGAAAGGCGATACCGCCAACGCCCTCGCCCGGCTCCAAAGCGCTGCCGAGAAAAACCCCACCGATCCAACGATCCTCGCGGAAATGGCGATGATCTACGAGTCCGTCCAGCTCTTCGATCGTTCGAGTGAAACCTGGCAGCGCTTGCGCGACCTCGGGCCCTCAGCTGGTCCGCTCTACGAATTGGCGGATATGAAATTAAAGCCGGGCGCGACGACGGCGGCGCCTTCCACGGCCCTGGCTGGGCCCGGTTTTGCGGGTGTTTCGCCGCTCGATACCGGCGCGATGCGGAACAGCCCCGATGGCATCCCGGAAGGATCCACCTTCGGGATCGCGGAGGCGACGATCACAGAAAATCCCGACCCGGAAGCCGAGACAAATCTCACGCTGCGGGTGAGCGTGAAGGTGCGCGCGAACACTTTGATTGATCACACCAAAGTGAAAATCCAGGTCTACTTCTACGACACGGTCGAGAACAACAAGGTCGCGTTAACGGATGCCGAAGTGAACTACGAGTGGGTCACGCCCGATCACGATTGGAAGAACACCAACCCTGAGATTCTGGAAGTGAAATACCTGCGCTTGAAGAATGGCGCCCTCTCGACCGAAGCCGCGCTCGCCGAGGCCGCGGCCGCGGTCACGCCACCCACCGCGGGACGCAAGGCCGGCGTCTCCAAGCAACCAGCAGGCTCGGCCAGCAACCGCAAGTTCGCCGGCTACCAGATACGCGTTTACTACCTCGACCAATTGCAGGACGTGCGGGCGGAGCCGACCAAGTTGCTCAATCTTTTCCCGCCGCCTCTCACCCTTTCGGCGCCCTGATGCAGTTGCTCGTCGTCCATCAGGACGCGGAAGTCGGTGAGGCGCTGGTGCGAATGGTGAAGGACTACACCGAGCACCATTGCGGCTTCGCACTTTCCGAACGGGCCGCGCGCGATTGGGCGCAGGGCGTGCCGCGCTGTTCGCTCCTCGTGACGCAATTGCAGAGCGACGCCGTGAATGGCTTCCGCCTCGCGGCGACCATGAGCGAAACCTTCGCCGGTTTGCAGACCATGTTTCTGCCCGATTACCTCGCGGAAGAACAGCGGCTGGAAATTCCCGGCACGAAAGTGTTTCCCGAGCCGATCGATGGCGAACGTTTCCTGGCTGCCATCGCGGCGGCGGAAGAGCGGCGTCAGACGGGGCTCGATTTTTATCATGCTTTGGATGTGCTGCAGATGTGTTGTCTGGCCGGTCGCAGCGGGGCCGTGCAACTTGTCCGAGGCTCGAGCACCGCGCTCGTCTACCTCCTAAGCGGTCACATCGTGCACGCGGAACGCGGCGCCGCGCGCGGAGCGGATGCGCTCTACGAAATCGTGCCGTGGGACGCCGTGGAGTTTGCTTACGATTACACCGTGCGCGCTCCTGTTCAGACGATCAAAACCGAATGGCACGAAGCGCTCATCGCCGCTGTCTCCCGTCGTAAAAACCAGGCTGTCGGGCACGGGACGACCGCCCCCGAAAAAGCCCCCGCACCTTCGCCGCCCCCAGCTGCGTCAGCCGAGCCCAAGGCAAACCGTTGGGGCATTTTCGGCAAGCGCTCCTAAGGCTCGCTCCGTCATCCCGAGCCGGCGCAGCACGGCCGAGGGATCTCTCCGACGCAGCCATGTTTTTCATCAGAAGAAGAGGGAGGGCCGCCAGCCGTTTCCCTGCCCTTGCCGGAAGGTCGACTTCGCGTCCGGCGACCGGCCACGCACAGAAAATCTACGCATCTCGGAGCGGTTGCGTTATTCTACGCGCTCATGCGTTTTCCGTTCGCTCTTGTCCTCTTCCTGGTTTGCGGGGGCACCCTGCACGCCCAGATTCAGGTGGAGCTCAAACTGCCGCGCCTCCAGTTCGTCGCCTACGAGCCCGTGATCGCCACGGTGCAGGTCACGAACCTCGCCGGCCGCGCCATCGAGCTGCACGACTTCGATGGCCAGCGCTGGTTCGGGTTCGAAGTGACTGCCGGAGAGGGCCGCACCATTGCCGCTCTCGACCGCGCCGCGGAGTTGCCGCTGCGGATGGAGGCCGGGGCCACGGTCACGCGCAAAATCAACCTCACGCCCCTTTTCACCATCAACGATCCTGGCACCTATCACGTCCGGGCCAATGTGCTCTTCGCCGATCTGAACAAATTCTTCTACTCGCCCACCAAGGTCTTCCAGATCGGCCAGGCCCGCCCCATCTGGCAACGCACCGTCGGCGTCCCTGATGGCGTCTCGGGAGCTGGTGGGGTGCGCACGGTTTCTCTCCTCACCAACCGCTTCCCCGATCACACGAAAATCTACGTGCGGGTGGAGGATAAAAGCACTGGCGCGGTCTATAACACCCGCCCGCTCGGCCGGCTCCTGGTCTACGATGAGCCGCAAGCCCAGCTCGATTCCGCGAATCAATTGCACGTTCTTCATTGCGCAGCCCCTCGGACTTGGGCTTATTCGCGGATTGGATTAAACGGAGAACTTCTCGCGCGATCCACTTTTATGGAAACCAAGACCCGCCCCCGTCTCCAGGCCACTCCCGATGGCGCCATCGGCGTCCGCGGAGGAATGCTTGAACAAGCGGAGCCGGCGGGTGTCAAAAAGGCCGGGCCGAAGCTCTCGACTCGTCCGCAAACCCCGCCTGCGGGGCAGTAATTTTTCTCAGACCTCATGCCTGCATCGTTTATCCGCTCCATTCTTAGCCGCTCACTCACCCGCTTCTGCCTCGCCCTCGCGCTCACGCTTTTTGCCGTGGAAGCCAGGGCTCAATCAAAAACCGTCATCATCGATGCCGGTCACGGCGGGTTCGATCGCGGCGGCGTTCCGCGCCAACGCGTGGGTGAAAAAGCTCTCACCCTCGATGTCGCTCAACGCCTCCGTCGCGTCCTGCAGAAGGATGGCTACCGCGTGATCATGACTCGGGACAGCGACGTCTTCATCCCGCTCGGCCGCCGGACCGCCATCGCCAACGCCTACCGCGGTGCCACCTTTGTCTCCGTTCATTTCAACTCTGCCAGCCGCGCGGGCGCGAACGGAATCGAGACATACTACTATCGGGGCGACAGCGCTTCCCTCGCTGCCAATATCCATCGCAACGTCGTCGCCATCGCTCCGACGGAGAATCGCGGAATCCGGCGGCGCGGCTACTTCGTGCTTCGTCGCACCAACATCCGCGGCGTCCTCGTGGAATGCGGATTTCTGACCAACCCGACCGAGGCCAGCTACGCGCTCCAGGCCAACTACCGCCAGAAGCTGGCCGACGCCATCGCTCGTGGCATTCAAGGCCAAAGGGCGCCCATAAACAAACCCCTCACTCGCGGCTCCGCTTCTTCCTCCGAGGTGCTCCCGCAAAGAATGGCCGGCCCCGATTTCGTCCAGGCCGCCCCACGCGCACGGCGGAGCGTGAAGCGGTCCAGTAAATCGAGCCGCAAGTCGGCCAAGTCTTCCCGGAACAAGAGCTCGAAAAAGAAGAGCGCCGTCAGCAATAAGAAGAAGAAGAAGAAAAGCCGCCGCTAACGGGGTCCCTTTGAATTCGCCGGTCGTCACTTCCGCCCAAATGCGCGCCGCGGAAGAAGCGGCCTTCGCTCAAGGGCAAAGCGCGGAAGCGCTCATGGATGAGGCGGCACGCGGCATCGCGGCTGCCGTCACTTCATTTTTCCCGACGCCAGGTCATTGCCTGGTCTTCGGCGGGAAAGGAAACAACGGCGGCGATGCCTTTGCCGCTGCGCGTCTATTGCAGGAGCAGGGCTGGACGGTCGAGCTGCGGCTCGCCTTCCCGGTGAAAGAATGCGGAACGCTGGCGCGCAAAAAACTCCGCTCGTTAGCCGCCACCTCCGCAGCGAAAAACCCCGGGCCGCTGATTATCCTCGATGGCCTGCTCGGCGTGGGTGCACAGCCACCTCTGCGCGAGCCGATTGCCAGCGCTTGCCGCGAGATCAATCGTCTGCGCCACGAGCGTGGGGCCTACGTCTTCGCGATCGATCTCCCCACCGGTCTGCACGCGGATACCGGCGAGACGGATGAGAATAGTGTCCGCGCCGACTTCACTCTGACCATCGGCTTCGCCAAAGCCGGCCTGCTCGCCGACCACGCCCTCGACTTCGTAGGACGGATCGAGCGCATCCCCCTCTCCGCTCTCGATCTCCCGCCCGCGAGCAACGCCACCCTGGCTGATCCTGTTGCACTCCGCCACCTGCTCCCGCGTCGCAGCTTTGGCGCTTACAAAAATCAATTCGGTCGCGTCGGGATTCTCGCAGGCTCCACCGGGCTCACCGGCGCGGCAGTGCTTTGCGCTTCCGGCGCGCTCCGTGGCGGCGCGGGCCTGGTCGAGCTCTTTGTCCCGAAGAGCATCTACGAAATCATCGCCGTAACCGCACCGCCCGAAGTGATGGTGAAGCCGATCGTTTCCTACGCTGCTCTGGTGAAGGAACCGATCGACGTTTGGGCGATCGGCCCCGGCCTTGGCCAAAGCCACGCGGCCGACGTGCTTGCCCTGATCAAGAAATCACCGCAACCGATGGTGATCGACGCCGACGCGCTGAACCTCCTTGCCAAGAAGGGGCGGTCTCCAGGTCGCCCCGTTCCTCATGTCTGCAAAAGCCCGCCGGCCCGCGTCTCCTCACCCCGCACCCTGGCGAAATGAAACGCCTCTTCCCGTCGCATCACTCATCTCGCGCGGATTGGGCCGAGCAATTTTGCGCCAAATATCCCGTCACGCTTTTACTCAAAGGCAGTCGCACTATCGTCGCGCAGCGGGATCATCCACTCAGCTACAACAGCACCGGTAATCCCGGCATGGCCACCGGTGGCATGGGCGACATCCTCACCGGCGTCAGCGCCGCCCTCCTCGCACAAAAGCTCGCACCCTTTGATGCCGCCCGCCTCGCCGCCTGGCTCTGCGGCCGCGCCGCTGAGCTGGCAATCTTCCACGGCCAGTCCAGCGAAGAATCTCTCCTTCCCAGCGACCTCCTGGAGCATCTCGGCCCCGCGTTCCAAGACCTCCGCAAAACTCCTACTCTTAATTCCTAATCCTACTCCTACTCCAAATCCCCCGCCGCTCTACTTCTCCCCCGCCACCAACCGCTCAAACCGCGGATCGCTCCGCAACGGATCCCAAACCCAACGCGCGCGCAGATCGCTCAGCGTGACGCTGTAAAGCGTGCTATCCACCGCCCCCGGTGTCTCGAGCAACCGCTCCAGCAACGGGAAAGCCAGATCCGGTTCGCCCACTCGGGCATAGATCACCGCCAGGAAACACTGCACAATCGCTCCGTCCACCGCGTCCTTCGCGATCGGCATAAGCTCGGCTGCGCGGTGTCCTTCGCGCATCGCCGCCTCCTTGTTTCCCATCAAGGCGTAGAGCAGCCCCAGGTTCGCGCGTCGGGTCGAGTCCTCCGGCGATTCCGCCACCGCATCCTCGAAAAGTTTCCGCGCAGACTCGAAGTGGATCAGCGCTTGCGGCTGGTCCCCTCGGGCCAGGGCCACGCAGCCCTCCAGAAAACCCTTCGCGGTCTGCGTTCCATTCAAATAAGAGACGCCCGCAGGTGGACACTTCTCCAGCGCGCGCTCAGCCGCCGCGAAATCCCGTTCGATCAAGGCGACGTCCCAGCGGGCCGCGGTCACATTCCCGTCGGGATCGACCCCGGGCGGGATGGTCGCCAGCACGGCCTGCAGCGCCGCGGTCGTGCCCTTCCATGAGAAGTCGACATAGGCGGCTTGAATTTGCAGGGTGGTTGCATCCGGCACGAGCGTTTGGAGTCGGCGCACCGTCTCATCCGCGCTCGCCCATTTCCGGAGCGCTGTGTTCGTGAAGAGGAGGTTGCGAATGATGTTTGGATTCTGCGGGTCCAGCGCCGCCACCCGCTCGTAAGCCGCCAGCGCCTCCTGCCATTTTCCCTGGCGACGCTTGATCGCAGCCGTGAGCGAGCGCACCCAGGAGTCGTTAGGCGTGGCGGCCAGCGCCGCGCCAAATTCCAGCAACGCCCGCTCGTAATCGCGCTCCGTCCAATAGTAGCAAAGCCCGAGCGCCCGATGTCCCTCGCCTAATTTCGGCTGCAAACGCAGCGCTTCCCGGGCCGCGGCAAAGGCCTGTGTTTTCCACGCCTCCGTCGGTTCGTAATAATGAAAGATGGCCGCCCGCGTCGTCGCCAGACCCGCGTGGGCGAGGGCAAACTTCGGGTCGGCTGTGATGGCGCTGCTGTAGAGTTGCTCAGCCAGGCGGTAGTCTTGCAAAAGCGTTTCGGGCGAGTTCTCGTGCTGTCGCGCGCGCAGGTAAAAAACATAGGCGTCCGTGCTTTCGGTCGGCTTCGTCTTGACCCGCTCTTTCTCCTCCGGGCTCAAAGTGGCGTGAAGCGCAGACGCGATCTCCTGCGCCAGTTCACTCTGCAACGTGAGCGTATTGGACATCGTCCGGTTATACCGACTGGCCCAGAGCTGCCGATCATTCTGGGTATCGATCAGCTTCGCCGTCACGGCCACCTGGTCGCCTTCCCGCCGCACGCTCCCTTCCAAAATCGTGGCCACGCCCAGGGTGCGCCCGATCTCGCGCAGATTCCGCATTTCCTGCTCCCGATAGGGCAACGTCGAGGTCCGGCTAATGACTTTGAGGTCTCCGATCTTGGCCAGGCTGGTCAGGATATCGTCCTGGATTCCATCCGCGAAAAAGGCGTTCTCTTTGTCGGCGGTCATGTTCGCGAAGGGCAGCACCGCGATACTCTTTTCCCGCACCGGGGAAGGGCGGAAGCGATCGAAAAGCAACAGTGCGACTGCCAGCGTGAGGACGCCGATGATGACGGCGTTGACCATCCGGCCACTCGCTTTCCGCGCCGATGCGGGCACCTCTTCCTCACGCACCAAACCCTCTGGGGTGAGCTCATACGCCCACGCCATCAGCATCGCGACCGGGAACCCGGCGATCGCTGCCAGAATAATGACGCGCACGGTGCTATTCGAGATCTCGAAGAACGGGAAAACCTGCGTGGCGATCTGGATGAGGAGCCAGCTGACCGCGCAGTAACCCACCGCCGCGCGATAAACGTGGCGGCGTTTTAGTTCAGCGAAAAACTTTGGCAGATTCACGGCGGGCAAGTGGTGCACACTAAGGCGCGCAGGATTTCGGGCATGTGTCGAATGGGGAGTGAATAATGCCCGGCCCCTGGCACCAGTTTCAGTTCGCAATTTGGCAGCCGCTCGCCCAGGGCCTTGGCCATGCGGAAATGGAAGGTCCGGTCCTTTTCGCCGTGCCACATTTGCACTGGCGTGTGGACCTCTTCCGGCTCGAAGCCCCACGGTTGCGCGTAGATTTCGGCATCGGCGATGACCCCGCGCGCCGAACCACTCCAGGCCTGGCGCGCGCTCTCGAAGCACGCTTCAAAGGCCGCGCGCTCGCGCAACACCTCCGCATCGCAGGGTTGCAGAAAACGCAACAGAAGCGGGCGCAAGCGAACGGGCGCGCGCAGCAAAAGAAATGGCCGCGCCAGATGAAAGAGCCCGCGCAAAAGCTTCGGCTGCCGACGGTAAAGCTGCAGCAATCGCCCATGGATCGGCAACAAGCCGGCGTAATCCTCCAGCCCTGCCAGCGGTGGCGCTCCACTCACGATCGCCATCCCCGCCACCCGCTCCGGCAGCGCCGCGGCGGTCGCATAAGCGTAAGGAGCTCCGCCCGAGACCGCGAGGATATGGAAGCGCTCGATCCCGAGATGGTCCGCTAATTGACCGACCAACTCCGGCCAATCCCGCAGCGTTCGGCCTTCTTGAAAGGTGGATCCGCGAATCCCGGGGCGATCCGGCGAGATAATCCGGACCTGACCATCGCGGGCTGCGTCCTCCGTCAGCCGCGCCATCGAACGCGAACTTGGCCAGCCATGGAAAAAAAATACCGGCGTCCCGTTCGGATCGCCATACTCATCGAAAGCAATCCCGCCTCCATCCGCCAGCGCCAAAATAGCTCCACGGACCGGATGGGTTAAGCTTGGCACCTCGGGGACGCGGCGATTAGTCTTTTGCATGCAAGCGGCGTGCATCTGCGTTGCGTATCTAATGATATGAATGAGCACTCGAAGTCTGGCCTGGGCAAAATTTCCTTGCACGGAAATGGAATGGGAGCGGCCACTCCTGAGATGATCGAAAAGCGCGCCCGCGAGATCGCGTTGATCAACGAGCGCGCGCCCGGTGATTACACGGACGGCGATTGGGATCAGGCCCGGCGCGAGTTGCAAGGGCTGGACGAGATCGCTCCGGCGGATGATACCGACAGCGTGGCTGATAGCTTGAGCGAGCGCGACGAATCTCCGGAGGAACACGGCCACCGCGTGCCTCGCCAGGGTTTCGAGGGCGACGAAGAATCGCTCGGCGAGCATCTGGTCAACGACGGCCTCGAGGAAGCCGTCCACGATCGGATGGTGGAAGCAGCGCGCGACGACCAAAAAGCCGAAGGCTAAGCGCTCGATGCCTTCGTCGATTATCGCGCCCGTTTCACGACCCTCCTCGCCATCCGGTGGCCGAGCGGAGCTGGTGGAGCGGTTTCGCACTCTGCGCGACTTCAGCACCCGGCTTTGTCGCGGCCTGCACCCGGAGGATTTCGTTGTGCAATCGATGCCCGACGTCAGCCCGACGAAGTGGCATCTCGCGCACACGACCTGGTTCTTCGAGACCTTCGTGGTCAAGGCCTGGCAGGACGGCTATCGCTCGGAAGTTCCCGAATACGCCTACCTTTTTAATTCCTATTACAACGCGGCCGGCACCATGCATCGGCGCGATCTGCGCGGTCTGATCTCGCGCCCGACCGTGCAGGAGACGTTGCGCTATCGCGCCTCGATCGATGAGTGCGTCATCCAGTTGCTGGAGAAAGCGGACGACGCGCTTTTCGCGGAGATGGAGCCGGTCGTCATCCTCGGGATTCACCACGAGCAACAGCATCAGGAATTGCTCATCACCGATCTCAAACACGTCTTCGCGCAAAACCCGCTCCATCCGGTCTTCGAGAAAGCGGCGGCGGCGACCCCATCGGGTGAAGTGCCGGCGCTGCGCTTTGTGGAGTTCGACGAACAGATCATCGAGATCGGCCACGAGGGCTCGGAATTTTCCTATGATAATGAGGGCCCGCGCCATCGCGCGCTGGTGGGGCCGTTTGCGCTCGGGAGCCGCCTGATCACGAATGGTGAATATCTCGCGTTCCTGGAAGCGGGAGGCTACTCCCGCTCCGAGTTTTGGCTTTCGTTAGGCTGGAGCACCGTGCAGGAGGAAGGCTGGGAGGCGCCGCTCTATTGGGAACGGCACGAGGGTGCCTGGTGGAACTTCACCCTCTCTGGTTTCCGCCCGGTCGAAGACTCCGAGCCCGTCACGCACCTGAGCTATTTCGAAGCGGATGCGTTTGCGAAGTGGGAGGGCGCGCGACTCCCGACGGAGTTTGAATGGGAACGCGCCAGCGCGGGACTCCCGATTGCCGGGAATTTCGTCGATACCGAGCGCTTCCATCCCGCGCCCGTCGCCGCGAGCGGCGATGGCTTGCAGCAGATGTTTGGCGACACGTGGGAATGGACCCGCAGTGCCTACCTCCCCTACCCCGGCTATCGCGCGGCGGAAGGTGCCCTGGGCGAATACAACGGGAAGTTCATGATCAACCAGATGGTGCTGCGTGGCGGCTCCTGCGCCACTTCGCAGAACCACATGCGCCGCACCTATCGAAATTTTTTCCAACCCGAGAAGCGTTGGCAATTTACCGGCCTGCGCCTTGCGCGGGATCTGACATGAGCGGGGCCGCGCCTGCGATCGAGGTGCTGGATCTCGAGCCTGCCTCTTCTGATTTTCTCGCGGAAGCGCTCGCGGGCTTGTCCGCTTCGCCGCGCACTCTTCCTTCGAAGTTTTTTTACGATGAGCGCGGCTCCGATCTCTTCCTCGAAATCTGCGAGCTGCCGGAGTATTACGTCACGCGCACCGAGACGGCTATTCTGCAGCAATATGCGCCCGAAATGGCGGACTCGATCGGCGCGAATGCCGAGCTGGTCGGCTTCGGCACCGGAGCGGGCATCAAGACGCGTTTACTCCTGGAACATCTCGAGAATCCGATCGCGTATGTCCCAGTCGATATTTCGAAACAGCGGCTGATCGATTCGGCGGAAGCTTTGCAACTCCAGATGCCTGCGCTGCAGATCCTGCCCGTCTGCGCGGATTACTTGCAACCGCTGCGTCTCCCGACTCCGTCCCGGCAGCCGGAGCACATCGCGGTTTTTTTTCCCGGCTCCACCATCGGCAACCTGCGACCAGACGAGGCGAAGGATTTCTTGCGCCGCATCTGCCGACTCTCTGGTCACAGCGGCGGCTTGATCATCGGGGTGGACCTGCAGAAGCCGGTGGAGATTTTGGAGGCAGCTTACAACGATGCCGCCGGCGTGACGGCCGCGTTTAATCTCAACATGCTCGTGCGCGCCAATCGCGAGCTGGGCGCTGATTTCAATCTCGATGCCTGGAAGCACCGCGCAGTTTATAACCAGGAGCTCCATCGCATCGAAATGCATTTGGTAGCGCAGAACGCCCAGTCCGTGCATCTCGGCGATCGCACGTTCGACTTCGCCGCCGGCGAGAAAATCATCACCGAATATTCCTACAAGCACACGCCCGAGGGTTTCAGCGCGCTCGCGAGCGAAGCAGGCTTTAAACTCTCGCGGCACTGGACCGACGCGCAGCAGTTGTTTGCCGTCTTCCATTTTGTCGTGGCAGACTAGGCGCTGTGAGCGCCCGGGTGGAACTCGTCGGAGTTAGCAAACAATACCGCGGCGCGACCGCGCTCCATCCGCTCGATCTCACCTTCACTCCGGGGAAGACCACCGTGCTCATCGGCCCGAGCGGCTGCGGCAAGTCCACCATCCTTCGGCTCATCATCGGGCTGCTGGAGCCGGATGGCGGCAGCGTGCGGATTAACGGCGCCGCTCTCGCACCCGCGAACCTCGCCTCGCTTCGACGGCAGATCGGCTACGTCATTCAGGATGGCGGCCTCTTTCCCCATCTGACCGCGCGCGCAAATGTCCTGCTCATGGCGCGCCACCTCCAACGGCCGGCGGCCGAAATGCAGGCGCGTCTGGAAGAACTTTGCACCCTCACGCGTTTCCCGGCCGATGGTCTCGATCGTTATCCAGCCGAGCTTTCCGGCGGTCAACGGCAACGCGTGAGCTTGATGCGCGCGCTCGCACTTTCCCCTGAGCTGCTCCTGCTCGACGAACCACTGGGCGCGCTCGATCCGCTCGTTCGCGCCGCGCTTCAGACCGACCTAAAGGAAATCTTCGCGCGTCTGCAGCAGACCGCGATCCTCGTCACGCACGACCTCGCGGAAGCCGCCTATCTCGCGGATCACATCGTCCTGCTAAACGAAGGCCGCATCGTGCAGCAGGGCACTCTTGCTGACTTACGAGAACGGCCGGCGAGCGACTTCGTGACCGATTTCATCAACGCGCAACGCAGCCTGACCTTGGTTTGATTTGAATCAGAAATGAGGAAAGCAGGAAAAGAGTGAATCACCGCTGCCATACGAGATGGCTTCGTCTCCTCTCCTTCCTTCCTTTTCTCTCTATTCCTTTTTCTTCCGCGACCGCCGAACCAGTCCTGATCGGCTCGAAGAAGTTCACCGAGTCCTACGTCCTGGCCGAGATCGCGAAACGTTCACTGGAGTCGGTTGGCCTTGCTCCGGAGCACCGCCAGGGAATGGGCGGCACGATCATTCTTTGGGAAGCGCTCCGCACCGGACAGATCACCGTTTATCCTGAATACACCGGCACGATCGCGGAAGAGATTCTGAAAGCGCCCGGCGCTGTCCCGCCGGAAAAGATGCGCGCCGAACTCGCGCGCTCCGGCGTGGGGATGACGAATGAGTTGGGGTTTAACAACACCTACGCGCTCGTGATGCGCCGGACGACCGCGGAGGCAAAAGGCATCCGCCGCTTAAGTGATTTGCGCGCGCACCCGCAGTTGAAATTTGGTCTCACGCACGAGTTCATCGAGCGCCGCGACGGCTGGCGGCCGCTCGCCCAACGCTACGGTTTGGCCGCGCAGGAAATGAGGGGCATCGATCACGGCATCGGTTACGAAGCGCTTCGCAACGGCTCGATCGACGTGAAGGATGCCTACTCCACTGACGCCAAAATTGCGGAGAACGACCTCATCGCCCTGGAGGACGACCTCCAGTTCTTTCCGCAATACAAAGCCGTCTTCCTCTACCGCCTCTCCCTTGCGCCCAGCCGCGCTCGCCGCGTTGCGAAAGCTGGAAGGCACGCTCGACGAGAACCGCATGATCCGCCTCAACGCGGAAGCCGAGCGCACGCACGATTACAGCCGCGCCGCTGCGCAATATTTCGGCAACGACGAAGCGTTTCAGCGCGCCGCGCTGCTGCCCAAGATCGCGCGCTGGACCGCGCGCCACCTCGAACTGGCCGGCATCTCCCTGCTCCTTTCCATTTTGGTCGGCGTGCCGCTCGGGATCGTTGCCAGCCGCGGCGGTGGAATGGGACAGGCGATTCTGGCGATCACCAGCGCGGTCCAGACCATCCCCTCGCTTGCACTCCTCGCGCTGCTGGTTCCGGTGCCGTTCTTCGGCATCAGCGCGCGCACCGCGATCGCAGCGCTCTTCCTCTACGGGCTCCTCCCGATCGTGCGCAACACCGCGACCGGCTTGCAGGATATCGCGCAGCCTCTGCGCGAGTCCGCCATCGCGCTTGGCTTGTCGAAGATGGCGCAGTTGCGCCAAATCCATCTTCCGCTCGCCTCGCGCACCATCCTGGCCGGCATCAAAACCAGCGCCATCATCAACATCGGCACCGCCACCCTGGCCGCGCTCATCGGCGCGGGCGGATTGGGTGAGCCGATCATCAGCGGGCTGAACCTGAACGATCACGCCACCATCCTGCAGGGCGCGATCCCGGCGGCCGTCCTGGCCTTGTTAGTGCAATGGTCGTTCGAGTCTACTCGATCGCGTCCTGATCCCGAAAGGGCTGCGGCTCGAATAAAGGGTGTTCACACGCTTACCGACCTGCGCCTAGCCGCTACCTCCTCAGTCAACGCGCGCACAAGGCGCGTTCAGTCAGTTGGCCAATTGATACGCTTCCACCAAGGCCACGCCCGTCGCGTTATTCTTCCCGCGCACGATCGCGGTGTGATCGCCGGGCACGAGCGTCGCGACGATCGCGCATTCCAGATCGTTTGTCGGAGGGACGCCGCTCGCCTGGATCTCCGCGGCCTGGCTCTCTCGCCAGTTGTCGTTGAAAGCCACTAACACGCCATTGCGATCACGCAGCTCCAGAGTGGGATCGGCCAAAGCGTTGGATACACCCTGGCCGGCCAGGCTAGGCGCGATGGCCCGCACGATGACGCGCGCCGCCGCACCGCCGGTCACGATCGTTCCGCCGATCATGACGTTATCACCCGCCCCCACAAAACCGCGGGTGGAGATATTCGCGAGCCGCGAGGGCACCGTGCGATTCAAATCATAAGCTTCCACTAGAGCGACACCCGTCCTGTCCTGCACCCCACGCACGATCGCCGTGTAACCGCCCGGAGTAAGCGTCGCCACGATTGCCGACTCCGCCGGATGCGTCGGCGCGATTCCGCTGTTTTGAATCGCTGCCACCTGATCGCCAGTGATGATGCCGCCCCTTTGAGTCGTTTGCCAATTGTCGTTGATTGCGATCGTAGCGCCGCTGCTGTCATGCAACTCGATCACAGGATCGGCCAGCGCACCTGCCACGCCGGCCTGACCCAGTGACGGGCCAATCGCGCGTATCAACACTTCCTTGGGCGTGTTGCCTGTAATAATGAAGCCTCCGATAAGAGCATCCTCTCCCAGGCCCACCCGGAGTCGGGTGGAAATATTTGCGAGCTGAGGCGGAGGCAAAGAGTCGCCGCGGCCTGTGGAAAAGATGCGCAAGTCGCCCGCGTCGAAAGATGACTCAGCGGCGACAAAAAGCCATCGTCCGGATCGGTCGACCACCAAATCCCTCGTGTCGTAACTGCCGGAACTTCCGGGGCTTTGCCCCAGCGAGACCGTGTCCACCAGCGCGAAGGTTCGAGTGTCGAAAATCTTCACCGCACTCTCACTGCCATTCCCGTGATAGAGCAGAGTGTCGTCATTGCTAAAGGTGGCAGCCGTCAGATATCGACCCACCTCAAAGACCCCGTTTACTCCCCGTATATTGTCGGTCGGGATCGCGAAGGTCCTATAGTCCCCGTTTCCGTTCCCGCTGCCGTTCGGGAAAACAACCAGCCTGCCATCGTGGCTGACTCGCAACCCGTAGCCGCGGGAACCGAAGTTGTTCCCTTGCTGGGAAGTGGACGGGATCGGGGTGGAGACATCGTAGGTATACATCGACGAAGGCGAGAGCCCGGTGTTCCCGAGAAACAGCGTGCGTCTATCAGGGCTGAGCTCGAGAAACGCGCCACCGAAGACTTCAAACCCACCGAAGTAGGTCTGGAATGCCCCCGTGCGAGCGTCGATCTGCATAATTGTCCCCTGCCCGTTAGGTCCGAAGCTCGGGCGAGCTGGCGTAAGGAAAAGCCGGTGTCCGTTCCCCTCTTCCACATCACTGGGCGCCGTCGGCGCCGGCAGGCTTGGAAGTGTGGTCAGCGTCTCCAGATCCACGACCCCGACCGCCGCGCTCGTCGAACCGGAATTGGCCACCCACAACTTCTTCCCATCCACCGAAACCGTGAGTCCTCGTGGAGAGGGGCCAATCGGGATCGTCTTAATCACACTCAGAGAATTCGTGTCGATCACGATCACCGCGTTATCCCCCGGCACCGTGGCATAGACGCGAGGCCGTAAGGGATCCACGGCCAGACGACCCACAAAATAATTGAAGACAGCCGTCGGGGTCGACGACGCGCCAATCGTTAGGCGGTTTGTGTCCCCGGCCGCAGCGGTCGCTACCAGGCTCCCGGCCACCAACAGACTGCAATTTCGTAAGAGCGACCGGCAAAATACGGAAAACATGGCGGCCACCTTACTACTTAGAGAACGAAAGAAGCAACCAGTTTAATGGATCGCCGCGCCAGAAGTTGGTGCGCAATAGGAAAGCTTCGATTTCCAACGCGCCCAAAAAAATGACATGGCCAGCATGCGACCCACCGGGACCGAGTCTAATCTGGCGAATGGCCATCGCCTCTGTGAACCCGGCAACTGGTGAAACGCTTCGGCGTTTTGAATCGTTAGACGCAAGCGCGCTCGAGCAGAAGCTCGCTGCCGCCACCAGCGCTTTTGCGCGACACCGCCGCACCACCATCCCGGAACGCGCGGCGTGTTTAAACACGGCCGCCAGCCTGTTTGAAAAAGAAGAGGAGACGCTGGCGCGCATCATGACGTTGGAGATGGGCAAGCCGATCCGGCAGGCGCGCGCCGAGGTGGCGAAGTGCGCGGCCGGCTGCCGCTTTTACGCCAGCCGGGCGGAGGAATTCCTCGCGCCGCAGGAACATTTCTCGGCGCAAGGCCGCAGGTATGTGCGCTTCGATCCCATCGGCCCGGTCCTTGCCATCATGCCGTGGAATTTTCCCTTCTGGCAGGTGGTGCGCTTCGCAGCACCGGCGCTGATGGCGGGCAACGTGGGCTTGCTCAAACACGCGGGCAACGTCCCGCAATGCGCGCTCGCGCTGGAGGATATTTTCGCGCGCGCCGGCTTCACGGAAGGTGCCTTTCAAACTCTCCTGATCGAAGCCGAAGCGACCGCGGCGGTGATTGACGATCCGCGCATCAAAGCCGTCACCCTGACCGGGAGCGAGCGGGCCGGCGCGGAAGTGGCCAGCCGTGCGGCGCGTCAGATCAAGAAGAGCGTGCTGGAGTTGGGCGGGAGCGATCCATTCATCGTCATGCCGAGCGCGAATCTGGAAGAGGCGGCAGCGATCGGGGTGAAATCGCGCACCATGAACAGCGGTCAATCCTGCATCGCGGCCAAGCGCTTCATCATCGCGGAGGAAATCTACGGCCGTTACGTCGAGCAATTCATCGAGCAACTCCATGCTCTCACCACCGGAGATCCGCTGGCGGAAACGACGGATCTGGGACCCTTGGCGACGGAGAAAATCCGCGACGAAGTCCATGCGCAGGTCGAGCAAACGATCGAAGCCGGCGCGAAGCTCTTGCTCGGCGGGCGCAAGCTGGAGGGGCCGGGCTTCTTCTATGCGCCGACCGTGCTGGTGGATGTGCCGTGGGATTCGCCCGCAGCGCGCGAGGAAATCTTCGGCCCAGTCGCGGCGTTTTTTCGCGTTCGCGATCTCGACGAAGCGATCGCCCGCGCCAACGACACCGCCTTCGGCCTGGGCGCAAATGCCTGGACGACGGACGCGCAGGAGCAGGAGCGTTTCGCGGCGGAGTTGGAAGCCGGGCTCGTTTTCATTAACGGCATGGTCGCTTCGGAACCGGCGCTCCCCTTTGGCGGGGTCAAGCGCTCTGGGTTCGGTCGCGAGCTGGGCGCGGAAGGGCTGCGCGAGTTTGTGAACGTGAAAACCGTGGTGGTGGCATAAGCCACGACGCGCTTTGAATTAGCGGGCAGCCGCTTGATCAAGGCCCCACGCGCCGAGGAGATAAGCCGGCGCGCGATAGATCGATTGGGCGCCAGTCGCGCGCAGGGTTTCTTCGTCGGTCGTGCCGCCACAAAGGACGCCGATCGCGTCCATCCCGGCCCGGCCGGCCGCTTCCATATCATAGGGTGTGTCGCCTACGACCACGGCATCGGCCGCGGCGACTCCTTTGAGTTGCGCCAAAGCGGCTTCGAAAATATCAGGCGCGGGTTTGGACGAATCGGCGTCGTCGGCAGTGGTTTGCCCATCGAGCAAGTCGGCAATCCCGAGCAGCTCGACATAATGCTCTGCCTCCTTCTTTTTCCCGGAGGTGGCGAGGACGATGGCTTTCCCCTCCTCGCGCAGACGCGCAAAGAGCTCGCGCACTTTCGGGAAACCTTGCACGCGCGGCAGGTATTCCTGTTGAAAGAGATGCGAGCGGTATTGGTCGAGTTCCTCGCCGAAGCGCTTGATCTCTTCCGCGCTCAGGAACTCCGGCAAGTACTTATCCGAGCCTTTCCCGATCTGCTGACGGAGCGCGTCGCGGGTGAAACATTTTCCAAAGTGCTGAAAGGCACGATCCCAAGCTTCGGCGTGGAGTTCGTTGGAATCGACCAGGGTGCCGTCCAGATCGAAGAGGACGGCCTGATACGAGGAAAGAGGATGAGACATAGAGTCGAGCAGAGCAGCGCGCGGGCCGTTTAAACTTCTCTGAATACAAGGAGGCAACGCCGCTCGGGGGCGGGTTGGTTGCCTCCTACTTGCAGGCAGCAGGAGCGCAAGGCGCACGAAGAGACTTCCCGCGTCGCCGCTCAGGCAATCGTCCGGCCAACTCTCTCTCCGGCCGCGTTTCCGCTAGGAAGACGCCAGCGTGCCTCCTAAGTTACAGGAGTTGCCGACGGAAACCCTGAGCCATGCCTGAATCCGATACCGACCCTCTGCTTGATCCCGCAGCGACTGATGAGCAGGGCGAAAATTCCCGCGGCGGCGCGGCGAAACGTCGCGACCCGGAGGAGCCTTTCGCGGTGGTGGGCTTGGGCGCCTCTGCGGGCGGGGTGGCCGTTTTGCAGCACTTCTTCGAATTGATGGCGCCGGAGAGCGGCCTGGCCTTCGTGGTGGTGATGCATCTTTCGCCGGAGCACGAAAGCAACCTCGCTGCCATTATCCAGCTCAAGACGAAAATGCGGGTGATGCAGGTGACGGAGCCGGTGCGGGTGCGGCCGAATCACGTCTACGTGATCCCTTCGCAGCACCAGCTCACCTTTACCCAAAGCACTTTGCGCCTCGTCCCTCTGACGAAGGAACCGGGGCGGCGCATCACGATCGACCTTTTCTTCCGCACCCTGGCGCAGAGTTACGGGCAACGCTCTGTCTGCGTGATCTTGTCCGGCTCGGATTCCGATGGGGTGATCGGGTTGAAACACATCCGCGCCCAAGGCGGGGTGACGATGGCGCAGGATCCCCAGGAGGCGGAATACGACAGCATGCCGCTGACCGCGATCAGCACCGGGATGGTGGATTGGGTTCTCCCCGTGGGAGAGATGCCGGCGAAGCTGCTCGAGTTTGTGCGGAACGAGCGCAGCATGCGACTCCCGCCGGAGGAACCGGAAGCAGCTGGGGACGATATCAAAACTGCGGAAGCGCCTGGCGGAGAGACGACCGCCGTGGAAACGCGCGACCCGAAGGACGAGTCCGCCTTTCGCGAAGTCTTAACCCATTTGCGCGCACAGACGGGTCACGATTTCACGCATTACAAGCGAGCGACGGTCCTCCGCCGGCTCGCACGGCGCCTTCAGGTTAATTCCATCGACGACGTGCCAGGATACCTCTCCTTCCTTCGCACCCATCCCGCGGAGGCTCGAGCGCTTCTGCATGATCTCTTGATCGGCGTGACGCATTTCTTCCGCGATCAGGCTTCGTTTGCCGCCTTGCAGGCGCAAATCCCACAGCTCTTCGCCGGGAAGGGCCCGGAGGATCAGGTGCGCGTTTGGGTGGCCGGCTGCGCCACGGGCGAGGAGGCCTACTCGATTGCCATCCTTCTTTGCGAACACGCAGAGCGGCTGGAGGAGCCTGCCCTTATCCAGGTCTTCGCCACCGATATCGACGAACAGTCCATCTACGACGCTCGGGAAGGCCTTTATCCCTCCACGATCGAGGCAGACGTCTCGCAAGAGCGTCTCCGTCGGTTTTTCTCGAAGGAACACGGTCGCTATCGGGTAAAGAAAAACCTGCGCGAGAAGGTCCTCTTCGCTTCGCACAATCTCCTCAAGGACTCGCCCTTTTCGCGGCTCGACCTCGTTTCCTGCCGGAACCTGCTCATCTATCTGAACCCGAAAGCGCAGGCGCATATCTTCGATATTTTCCATTTCACGCTCCGCCCGGGCGGGTTGCTCTTTATCGGCGGTGCGGAAACCGCCGATCCCGGGCAGGCGCTTTTCGCTCCGCTCGATTCGAAGCATCGCGTCTTCGTCCGGCGCGCCGTGCCTCGGCCAAGCTGGAAGGTGCCGCTCCTGCCCGTTCGGGGCACTGCCGCGAATCTACTGCGGGGTGCTGTGGTCCAGAGCGTAAGGACGCGACCGCCATCCCTGGCACCGATTCCAGCCGACCTTTTAGGCGCACCAGAGCCAGAGGCGACGGCGGAAGATCGCCGCTCCGTTCTGTTCGGCGAACTGCATCTGAAGCTTCTCGAGCAATACGGCCCACCCTCTGTGGTGGTGAATCTCTCCTACGACATCGTCCACCTCTCCGAGCACGCCGGACGCTTTCTCCATTTCGCCGCCGGGGAGCCTTCGGCCAATTTAATCAAAGCCGTCCAACCTGCGCTGCGCATCGAATTGCGGGCAGCGCTTTTCCGCGCATCGCAAACCCAGGAAAATGTCACCTCGTCCGTGACCGAGGTCGAGATCGCGGGTCATCGCGAAGCGGTGGAAATCCTGGTCCGGCCTCTGCGTCAAAGCGTGGCGGGCACCGGTTTCTTCCTCGTCCTCTTCGAGACCAAACGGGACGCAGTGGAGAGTGACGGCGACGTTCCGCGACGCGAAGAGATCACGCAGGATTTGGACGACGAGGTGCAGCACCTAAAGGAGCAGCTCAACGTCACGATCGAGCAATACGAAGCTTCGAACGAAGAGCTAAAAGCCTCCAACGAAGAACTGCAGGCGATGAACGAGGAGATGCGTTCCGCCACCGAGGAACTCGAGACGAGCAAGGAAGAGCTGCAGTCGGTGAACGAGGAGCTTCTCACCGTGAACAACGAGCTCAAGAGCAGCCTGGAATCGCTTAGCCAGAGCAACACCGATCTGAGCCACCTCATGGCTTCGACCGATATCGGGACGGTTTTCCTCGATCGAGAATTATTGATCAAGCGTTTCACGCCCAGCGCCCAGCGGATCTTTAACCTGCTCCCGGCAGATATCGGCCGCCCGATTTCGGACATCACTCATCGCCTGAGCTATCCCGACCTTCTCCACGACGCCGAGACCGTGCTGGCCAGCTTGACGACAGTCGAGCACGAGATCGAAGCCGAAACCGGGCAATGTTTGCTGACCCGAATTGCGCCTTATCGCACAGCGGAAGATCGCATCGCCGGGGTGGTCGCCACCTTCATCGATATCACCCGGCGGAAACGCGCGGAGGAAGAGGTGCGCGCCGTCTCGCAGCAAATGGAGGAGCAGCTTCGACAAGTTCGACACCGTCATGGCGGCGGTCCCGGATTTTATTTACCAGTTCGATCTCGCCGGCCGCTTCACCTACGCGAACCAATCCCTCCTCGATCTCTGGGGTAAAACTCTGGAAGAAGCGATCGGCCGGGATTTCGCCGAGCTCGGTTACCCACCGGAGCTGGCGACCAAACATCAGCGGCAGATAGAGGAAGTGATCGAAACAAAGAAGCCGCTGAAAGATGAAAACTCCTACACGAGTGCGCAGGGCACCCGGCAGTACGAGTACATCTTCTTCCCGCTCATGAACGAGGGCGAAGTGCACGCGGTCGCCGGCGTCACTCGCGATATCACGAATCGTCGCAATGCGGAGCAAGCGTTGCGAGAAAGCGAGGAGCGCTTCCGTCTTCTCGTGGAAGGCGCGCGCGATTACGCCATCTTCCTCATGGATCAGGAGACCCTGATCGTTTATTGGAGCGCCGGCGCGGAACGCATCTTCGGTTGGAGCGCAGCGGAAGCGATCGGCCAGAGCGGCTCTCTCATCTTCACTCCCGAAGATCGGGCGCAAAAAGCGGATGCGAAGGAAGTGCAAACCTCCCTGCGCGAAGGCTCCGCCAGCGATTGCCGGTGGCACCTGCGAAAGGATGGATCGCGCGTTTGGGTGGAAGGATCGATGCAACGGTTGGACGATCCCACCGGCGCTCTGCGCGGCTTTGCCAAGATCGCACGGGATGCAAGTGAGCAGCGCCGCTACGAATCCGATCTGCGGAAGGCGAATAGCGACATGGAAAAGCGGGTGGAAGAACGCACCCGCGATCTCCAGGCCACGAACAAAGAGCTGGAGCGGACGATGGCGCAGCGTCAGGAACTGGAGCGCGAGCTGCTCGAGATCAGCGAACGCGAGAAACGCCGCATCGGCGAGGACCTGCATGATGTGGTCTGCCAGGAACTCACCGCGACCGCCCTTTTCCTGCGCTCCGCCGCGCAGAAACTAGCCAGCGATAACGCCGAAGCTTCAGGCGCCCTGGAAGAAGCTGCGCAGATCGTGAATCGCAACGTCGGCCTCACGCGTGATCTGGCGCGCGGCCTGCAGCCGGCCGAGTTGAAAGGGACCGGGCTTGAAAGAAGCCCTCCGCGCCATGACCGCCCAGGCCACGGAAAACAGCGAGATCAAATGTCATTTCAAAGCGACGCGTGGCGTGCGTGTTACGGACGATAACGTGGCCTTGAACCTTTACCGCGTCGCGCAGGAAGCCGTCACCAATGCAGTCAAACATTCCGGGGCGAAGAACATCCTCGTCGTCCTGGATAAAAGCGCGGAGAACGTCTGCGTCTCGGTGGAAGACGACGGCAAAGGCTTCTCCTTGCGGCGCCGCAACAAGGGGCTGGGCCTCCATATCATGCGCTATCGCGCGAATGCATTGGGCGGCCATTTGAAAGTTGAGAAGCGCAAACGCGGCGGGACGTCGATTACGTGTGTAATCCCGCTGAAACGATGACGCCTCTTCCCACTTCCCCTCCCTCTCCCCGACGCGGCATCATCGTGGTGGACGACCACCCGCTGTTTCGAAAGGGCGTGATCCAAATGCTCGCGCATGAACCAGATCTGGAAGTGCGCGCGGAAGCAGAGAGCAGTCCGAGCGCGCTGGAAGCGATGCGCCGCACGCCGGTGGATCTTGCGATTGTGGACATCGGGCTCCACGGCAGCACCAACGGCATCGAGTTGACGAAATCAATCAAAGCCGAGCACCCAGAGATTCCCGTGCTCGTCCTGTCCATGCACGATGAATCGCTCTACGCCGACCGCGCCCTGCGCGCCGGCGCGCGTGGTTACCTCATGAAACGCGAGGCGCTCGATTCCGTCATCGTCGCCGTGCGCACCGTTCTCGCGGGCGATATCTACGTCAGCCCAATTATGCAGAAACGCATGATCGCCGAACATGTCGGCGGAGGGAGCGCAGGGCGTTCGGCGGTCGACAAGTTGACCGACCGCGAGCTGGAAGTGCTCCAGTTAATCGGCGAGGGCGTGGAAGTGCGCGACATCGCGCTCAAGCTTCACATCAGCGCGAAGACGGTGGAGGCGCACCGCTCGCACATCAAAGAAAAGCTCGATCTCCGCAACGCGCGCGAAGTGGCACGCTTCGCGACCACCTGGGTGCAATCCCAGCTCTAAACGCGCGTCGAAGATTAGATCTTCTGCCGTTGCGCTCGCACGCTGGCGGTCAGTTTCCGTAAGCCCAGCTCCAGCCGCGTCTTCACCGTGCCCAGCGGCGTTCTCGTTTTCGCCGCGATCTCACGGTGGCTCATTCCTTTGAAGAACGAAAGACGCAGTGCCTCCTGCTGGAAATCAGGCAGCCGCTCGATCTCCTTCTCGAGAAAACGACGAATGTCTGCTGCCGAGGTGTCCTCCTCCGTGTGGCTGCGCAGCCATGAGCGCGGCTCTGTCTCCACATACGTCTCGAAGCGATCCTTCGCCCGTCCATAGGCCGCTCGCCGCCGGACCCGATCAATCGCACGCCGCCGCGCGATCGTGACCAGCCAGCCCAGCGGTTTCCCCAGCGCGGCTGAGTAACTCGAAGCCTCGCGCCAGATTTGCAGGATCGTCTCTTGCAGGACGTCCTCCGCCTCTGCCTCATCCTGCAACACTTGGTAGATGATTTTCTTCAAGGTTTTCGCGTGCCTTTGGTAGAGCGATGTCATGCTCGCGGAGACATGCGCGGCGATGCCTTCCATCAGCGATTCATCACTCGGCCCGTCTGCGATACAAACGTCCTGCAAGGTGGGTGTTATCATAGGTAGGCGGCAGGTCTCGAGGACTCCGGAATAATTCCGTTTAAAAAGCCTGTGTGTCCTGCACAAGAGAGACTTACGGTGCGCCGAAGGCCTCACAATTGGGCCGGTCCCTACGAGTCTCGTAGGTTTAAGTCCTAAACCTGAGGGGAATACGCGCGCTGGGGCATCCAGTCACGAATCCGCAATTCTTCCCCAGCAAAAGCCCTCGTGGTGCGTTACGCTCCCGCTCTCTCGTTCATGAATTTCCTCAAGTCGATCGTCCAAAAATTCTCAGGTAAACCCGTCGATTGGGACGAACTGGAGGAGGCACTCTTCCGCGCCGATCTCGGTGTTCCCATCACTTTGCGCATCGTGGCCGCGCTGAAGGAACGAGCGCTCACCACCACCATCACATCCCGCGATATCAGCGAAGTGGCACAGGCGGAGATTGCCCGCGTCCTGCCCATCGCACCGCCGCCGATTCGGCCGCTCCCCGCGGGTCCGAAGGTGATCCTGATCGTGGGGGTTAACGGCACCGGCAAAACCACCTCCACCGCCAAGCTCGCGCATTATTTTAAGCGCCAGCGCCATACCGTCCTCCTCGCCGCGGCCGATACCTTCCGCGCGGCCGCGATCGAGCAGCTGGAAGTTTGGGCCAGGCGGATCGGCGTGGAGATGATCAAAGGCCAATACAATGCCGACCCCGCCGCTCTTTGCTACGATGCCTACCAGGCGGCCGAGCGGCAGGACATCGAGTTCCTGCTCTGCGACACCGCGGGCCGGCTTCATACCAAGAGCAACCTCATGGCCGAGCTCGAGAAGGTGAAGCGGAGCATCGCCAAGCACGACGCGAAAGCGCCGCACGAAGTCTTCCTCGTAGTCGACGCCACCACCGGCAGCAACGCCCTCGCCCAGGCGCGCGAGTTCCATCAAGCGGTCGGGCTCACGGGCTTGATCGTGACCAAGCTCGACGGCAGCGGCAAAGGCGGCATCGTGATCGCGATTCAGGATGAACTCCAGATCCCCACCCGCTTCGTCGGCACGGGCGAGAAGCTGGAAGACCTCGCGCCCTTCGATGCGCGCGACTTCATCGCGAAGATGGTCTAGCGCGACTCCTCCATCTGTGTTTCATCTGTGTTAATCTGTGGCCGATCAATCCGCGGAAGATTCACGCCACAGATGAACACAGATGAAACACAGATAACGGAGGTCTGATGTTCCGCTTCATCCTCGGCCGCCTCCTCCAGATGATCCCGGTCCTCCTGGTCATCGCCACGCTGACATTCTTCATGATCCGCCTCGCGCCGGGCGGACCCTTCGATGCCGAGAAAAGCGTGAGCCCGGAAATCCGGAAGAATCTCGAGCGCTACTACCACATGGTGAACGCCGACGGCTCGCCGCGCAGCCTCTGGCTTCAGCTCGGTGATTACCTAAAAAACGTCGTGCGCGGCGACCTTGGCCCTTCGTCGAAATACACCAGCCGCACCGTGAATGAGCTGATCGCGGAATCCTTCCCAGTCTCGGCCGAGCTCGCGCTTTGGTCGCTCCTGATCGCGCTCGCCATCGGTCTGCCGGCTGGGATTCTCGCTTCTCTCCGTCCCAACACCGCGGCCGATTACATTCCCAGCTCGCTGGCCATGGCCGGCATCTCCGTGCCGAATTTTGTTATCGGGCCTGTCCTCGTTTTGCTTTTCGCGCTGCAGCTGGAATGGGTCCGCGTCTCCGGTTGGGAAGATTGGCGCGATCGCATCCTGCCCTCGCTCACGCTCGGCGCGCTTTATGCCGCTTACATTGCGCGGCTCACCCGCGGCGGGATGCTCGAGATTCTCTCCCAGGATTTCATCCGCACCGCACGCGCGAAAGGCGCGGCGCCGCTCCGCATCATCCTGCGCCACGCGCTCCGCGGCGGGCTCGTCCCTGTGGTCAGCTACCTCGGGCCCGCAGTCGCCGGGTTGGTCACCGGTTCGTTCGTGGTCGAGAGCATCTTCCAAATCCCGGGCCTCGGCCGTTACTTCGTGAACGCCGCTTTCAATCGCGACTACACCATGGTCCTCGGGGCGGTCCTCTTCTACGCGACGCTCATTGTCCTCTTTAATCTTCTCGTCGATATCGTCCTCGTCTGGATGGATCCGAAGCAGAAATTTGCATGAGCCTCACCGCCGCCATCCCCGATGAACCGGTCGAGCAAGGCACATCGCTTTGGCGCGACGCCTGGCATCGCCTCGCGAAAAACAAGCTCGCGATCGCCGGCGCGGCTCATCCTGCTCCTGCTCACGCTTGCCTCGTTCCTCGGGCCTCTTTTCCTCCATCAATCCTACGAGACCCAGGACCTCGCGCTCGGTGCCTCTCCGCCCAGCGCTGCGCATTGGCTCGGGACCGATCCGCTCGGACGCGACCTCCTCGTTCGCCTTCTCTACGGCGGGCAGGTCTCCATCTCCGTGGGCCTTTGCGCCACCGCTGTCGCGCTCACCATCGGGGTGCTCTACGGCACAATCGCTGGCTTCCTTGGCGGCAAGACTGACGCCGTCATGATGCGGATCGTCGATATCATTTTCGCGCTGCCGTTTACCGTCTTCGTCATCCTGCTCATGGTTTTTTTCGGGCGGAAGTTCGTCCTTCTTTTCGCCGCCATCGGCGCGGTGCAATGGCTCACCATGGCGCGGATCGTGCGCGGCCAGGTTCGATCGCTCCGCGAGATGGAATTCATCGAAGCCGCGGAAGCGCTCGGGCTGCCGAAGTTGCAAATCATCTTCCGCCACATGATCCCAAACGCGCTCGGTCCCATTATCGTCTACGCCACGCTCACCGTCCCGGGCGTGATGTTATTGGAAGCGTTTCTCAGCTTCCTCGGTTTGGGCGTGCAGCCGCCCATGAGTTCCTGGGGCGTCCTGATCAAAGAAGGCGCGGATAACATGGAGGAATATTCCTGGTTACTCCTCTATCCCGGGGCTGGCACTGGCGCTCACGCTCTTCTCCCTCAACTTCCTCGGCGACGGCCTGCGCGACGCGCTCGATCCGCGCGCTTCCAAAGATTGAACACGCCCGCCGTCTCCGCCGCCGCGCCACTCCTCGCGCTCGAGGATCTGCGCACTTATTTCCACACTCGGGCCGGAGTGGTGCGCGCCGTCGATGGCGTTTCTTTTTCCATCAATAAAGGCGAGACGCTGGGCATTGTCGGCGAATCCGGCTCCGGAAAATCGGTCGCGTGCTACTCGCTTCTCCGCCTCATCCCACAACCCCCCGGACGCTTCGAGAGCGGACGCGCGCTCTTCGAGGGCCTCGATCTCCTGCACTGCTCGGAGGCGGAATTACGCACCGTCCGCGGTCGGAAAATCTCCATGATTTTCCAGGACCCGATGACTTCGCTGAACCCCTACATGCGGATCGGCGATCAGGTGATCGAGCCTCTGCTTATCCATGAGAAACTGCCGCGCGCAGAAGCATTCGCCCGGGGCGTATCCGCGCTGCGCGAAGTGGGCATTCAAGATGCCGAGAACCGGATGCGCTCCTATCCGCACGAATTTTCCGGCGGAATGCGGCAGCGCGTCATGATCGCGATGGCGTTGATCACACAGCCTGCCCTTCTCATTGCCGACGAACCGACCACTGCGCTCGACGTGACCGTGCAGGCACAAATCCTCGAGCTCATCCGCCGCATGCAACGCGAGCTCGGCAGCGCGGTCATTTTCATCACGCACGATATCGGCATCGTCTCCGGTTTTTGCGATCGCGTCCTTGTCATGTACGCCGGCCGCGTGCTCGAATCCGCGCCCACCGCGCAGCTCTTTTACCAACCGAAACATCCTTACAATCAGGCGCTGCAACGCGCGATTCCCGCGTTAAACGAAAAGGGCCGCGACCTCTACACCATCCCCGGCGCGCCACCCGATGTCTCGCGCCCGATGGCTGGCTGCCCCTTCGCGCCTCGTTGCGAATACGCGCTCGAAAAATGTTTCAATTCCGCCGTCGCCCTGCAAGAGGTCGCGCCCGGGCACCTCTCGGCCTGTCTCCGCGTGCAGTTGGGAGAGATCGATCTCACCCCGCGCGCATCTGCTCCCGCCTTCGCTGGCGAATAAAGGGAGCTCGTCATGTCTCACACGAGACAGAACATCATGAAAACATTGCTCTCCTCCGCTCGCATCTCCCCCGGCTCCCTCGTGGTCGCCCTTCTTGCAATCGCCACGGCGTGGGTGCTCCTTAATCAATCCATGGCCCAAAAAGACGATCCCACGAAACCCGCCACCACCGAAACGTCCGCTAGGGAAGGCGCTGCGGAAAAGTCTCCTTCCGATGCCGATTTGCGGAAGCGCCTCACGCCTGAGCAATATCATGTCACGAAGGAGGACGGGACCGAGCCGCCTTTCCGCAACGAGTATTGGGATAATCACAAGCAAGGCATCTACGTCGACCGCATCAGCGGCGAACCGCTCTTTAGTTCCACCGATAAATTCGAGAGCGGCACCGGCTGGCCCAGTTTTACCAAGCCGCTCGTGAAAGAGAACCTGGTGGAGAAAGTGGACAAATCGCTCGGCATGGTGCGCGGCGAAATCCGATCGAAGAAGTCCGATTCCCACCTCGGCCACCTTTTCGATGATGGCCCGGCGCCGACCGGACAGCGCTATTGCATGAACTCCGCTGCTCTCCGTTTCATCCCGGTGGAGAAGCTGGAGGAGGAAGGCTTGGCCCAATTCCTTCCTCTTTTCGAAACGAAGAAGTAGAGCGGGACACGCAGGTCCGGGGAGCACACGGCTCCAGCCGTGTTGGTGATCGCATTCTGCGATCACGAACTTTCGTAACGCGGACGTCACAGAAGATCGTTGTCGCAAAATGCGACAACCAGCACGGCGGGAGCCGTGCGCTCCCCGGATCGCGGCGCGGAAACGTGGATTGTGTATCGTGTCACCGAACCCGATGCCCGCCTTCCTCGAACTCCAAGACGTAAAGACCCACTTCCCCGTCGAGCGCGGCGTCCTCTTAAAGCGCCGTCTCGGGACCGTGAAAGCGGTCGATGGCGTCACGCTCTCTCTGCGCCAGGGCGAAGTTCTCGGCCTGGTCGGTGAATCCGGCTGCGGGAAATCCACCCTCGGCCGCACCATCCTGCAACTGGTCCGCGCCACCTCGGGCGCGGTCATCCTTGAAGGAAAAAATCTGAGCCACCTGCGCGGCTCGCAGCTGCGCCGGGCGCGCGCCGATTTCCAGATGATCTTCCAGGACCCGTATGCGTCCCTCAGCCCGCGCATGACGGTCTTCGATACGCTCGCCGAAGCGCTTCGAGCCCATAAAAAAATCTCCCGCCGCGATCTCGCGCCGCGCGTCGCCGAGCTCATGCACCAGGTCGGCCTGCTTCCCCGTGCGATGAAAAAATATCCGCACGAGTTCTCCGGCGGACAGCGTCAGCGCATCGCCATCGCGCGCGCCCTCGCCGTCGAACCCAAGCTCATCATCGCCGACGAACCCGTCTCCGCGCTCGACGTCTCCATCCAGGCCCAGATCATCAATCTCATCGCCGAGCTGCGTCGTTCGCTCGATCTCACCCTTGTCTTCATCTCGCACGATCTCTCGGTCGTAAAACATCTCTCGGATCGCATCGCCGTGATGTATCTCGGCAAGATTGTGGAGCTCGGCACGCCCGCGCAGGTGCTGGAAGCTCCGCTCCATCCCTACACGCGCGCCCTCGTCAGCGCGGTCCCGATTCCTGATCCCCGCCGCGAGAGCAAGCGCACCCGTCTCGTTCTGGCAGGTGACCCACCGTCCCCGATGAATCCGCCCGTCGGGTGCTCCTTCCATCCGCGTTGTCCGCACGCCATCGAGGCTTGCAAAGCTCAGGTGCCGCCTTTGGTCGATTGGGGTTTGGATCATCGCGCCGCCTGCATTCGCGTGCGCGAAATCAGCTAAACGACGCGACCGCCGTGCCCGCATCCCTTCCCACGACCGTTGACGCCGCGCGCACTCAGCGCTCGGCCCTCGCGGCCGGGCTGGCCGCGTTCCTCTTTTGGGGCATCATTCCGATTTACTGGAAGCTTCTTCAAGTCGTCCCCGCGCCCGAGATCCTCGCGCATCGCTTCGTCTGGACGACGGCGTTTCTCGTCGGCCTCCTTACCTGGCAAAATCGCTGGCCGGAAGTGCGCGCCATTCTGCGTTCGCGCCGCATCCTCCTCCTCTGCCTCGCCAGTGGCACCGCGGTTTCGCTCAATTGGCTCACCTTTATTTGGGCGGTCAATGCCGGGCGCGTCCTCGAAACCAGCCTCGGCTACTTCATGACCCCGCTCATGAACGTCCTCTTCGGCGCGCTCTTTCTTCGCGAGCGACTGACGCGCTGGCAATTTGGCTCGGTCCTGCTTGCGGTGGTCGGAGTGATCAATCTCACACTCGGCTACGGCAGCTTCCCGTGGATCGCGCTCGCGCTTTGCGCCACCTGGGGCGTCTACGGTTTGCTCCGCAAAATCTCCGGCACGGCGGCCATTCCGGGATTGTTCGTCGAAACCATTCTTCTCCTGCCGATCGCCGTCTTTTATCTGCTGCGCCTGGAATGGAGCGGCCTGCTCGTCTTCGGGCCGGCGCATTGGAATCTCTCCATCATCCTCATCAGCACCGGTCTCGTGACCGGCTTGCCACTGGTCTGGTTCGGTCACGCGGCGCGGCATTTGCGCCTCACCACCATCGGTTTCCTCCAATACCTCGCGCCTACTGGCACCTTCTTCCTTGGCGTTTTTCTTTATCACGAACCCTTCACCCGCGCGCATCTGATCACCTTTGGTTTGATCTGGATCGCCCTCGCCATCTTCACCTCCGAAACGATCCGCGTCTGGCGCTCGAAACGCTCCGAGATGATCGCCGTCCCGCCCATCGCTGACTGATCCAGCCGAAGATTTTTCAGCCACAGATTTACACAGATGAAACACAGATAGGAGGAAGAGGGAGTCCTTATCTCCCTTCCCATCTGTGTTTCATCTGTGTCCATCTGTGGCAAAAATCTGCCCGCCATCGCTCCATCCGCGGCTACATTGCGCCCAGATGTGGAGCGAAGACGATTTCCAGTACGCCGCCGAAAACACGCAGGTCATCCTCGCGCCCGAACACCAAATCTCCACCTTCGGCTCCACCAGCTTCCGCTTCTATCTCATCTCGGAGTTGATGGACAAAGCGAACGAAGTCCGCGTGCGCGATGGCCAGATCCACGCCGAGCGCCCGCAGATTCTCACCCCGGAGCATTACACCCGACTCCTGCTGGAAGGGTTCGGCGAGCAGGCCCAGCAATACGCCGAGCAGCTCCGGGAAAAAATGCGCCGCTTCGCCGTCGTCCGTTACGGCTTCCAATTCCGCAAGACCGATGTGGTCGAAAACACCTTCCGCGAGTCCCTCGACTCCGTGGTCGAGCGCACGAAAAGCCAGGTGCAGAATTCGGGCGAACCGCTCAGCGCCGTCATCCAGGGCGTGGACGATGCCTGGGAGGTCTGCCTCTTGAAGTTCACGATCGATCTGATCGAGCGTTCCTCGGGCGGCAACCTGAACGACATGCGACGGCGCGGTCTCTTGTAGATTGCTGCCAGACGCTCAGGCCGACTTCTCGTAGCGGCGCATAAGCTTGAGAAAGCGCAGCGTATCCCGCACCGGATGGATGCTGCTCACCTCATCCGAGTAAACCGTGCTCACGGGCACGGCATCGATCCGGAAGCCGCGCCGACTCACCTTGATCAACATCTCCGTCTCATATTCAAAGCGCTCCGTGCCTCCAAGCAGATCAGGAATCACCGACGCGTGCAGCATCCGGAAGCCGCACTGCGTATCGGGAATCTCCTGCCCACACACGCGACTGATGCGGCGGCTCATGTAGCGATTCACAAAGCGACGCACCGCCGGCATTTCCCGCACGTCGCCCATCCGCGTTCCCACAATGAGCTGTGCGCCGTGCGAGGCTGCGGCCAGGAAACGCGCGATCTCTTCCGGCGGATGTTGCCCGTCGCCATCCAGGATCACCACATATTGGAAACCGCGCTCCAGCCAATGCCGCAAGCCGGTCTTGATCGCCTCGCCCTTGCCCGCATTCTGCGCGTGCACGATCACTTCGCCGCCCGCGGCGCGCGCGTTCGCCGCCGTCTGGTCGCTCGAGCCGTCGTCGATCACCAGGACGTGCTCCAGTTGCGCCAGAGTGCGCTTCACCACATCGCCGATGTGTTTCTCCTCCAGGTAGGCCGGAATAATCGCCGCGACCGTGGACCGATCAACGGGAGCCGCGCCGGAGGCTGCGTCCATCCTTAGCGCACGACAGGATGGAAATCCGCCGCGTGATACGAGCTCCGCACCAGGGGGCCGGAAGCGACATGGTCGAAGCCCTTCGCCCGCGCGATCTCACCGTAGGCATCAAATTGATCTGGCGTGATGTATGCCACCACCGGCAGGTGGGTCGGCGTCGGCCGCAAGTATTGCCCCAGCGTCAGCACCTGACATCCCACCTCGCGCAAATCGTCCATCGTCTGGAACAGTTCCGCCTCCGTCTCCCCGAGACCCAGCATCACTCCGCTCTTCGTCACGATCTTGGGAGAAAGCTCCTTCGCCTTCCGCAAGACCTCCAGCGAAGTCCGGTACTTGGCGCGTGAACGCACCGCGGGAGACAAGCGCTCGACCGTCTCCATGTTGTGATTAAAGATCTCCGGCGCGGCTTTGGTCACCATCTCGATGCACCATTCCTGCGCGTGAAAATCCGGCACCAGCACTTCGATGATGATGGAAGGGTCCATCTCCCGCACCGCCGCGATCGTGCGCGCGAAATGGTTCGCCCCGCCATCTTTCAAATCATCGCGCGCCACGGCCGTGATCACGACGTGCTTCAAGTCCATCCGCCGCACCGCCTCCGCCACCCGCGCCGGCTCATCTTCTTCCAAAGGAAAAGGCTTCGCCGTGCTCACCGCGCAAAAGCCGCAGGCACGGGTGCACCGCTCCCCGGCGATCATGACCGTCGCCGTCCCCTGGCTCCAGCACTCCCAGCGATTCGGGCACTGCGCGCTTTCACAAACGGTGTGCAGTCGGAGATCGGAAATCAGCGCCTTGGTCGAAAAGAACTTCGGGTTCGACGGCAGCCGCACCTTGATCCAAGGCGGCTTTTGCGCCTGATGCAGAGCAGGATCGATTTTTGCGCAGGACATTCCGCCGCGAAGTTATTGTGCCGGAAAGTGAAAAGCAAACCGCGCGCCGCTCATGCGCATCCGCGCTAGAGCTTTGTCCGTCCTGAGAGCGCCTGGTAAAGCGTAAGCTGATCCGCCGACTCCAACCCTCCGCCCGCCGGCAGCCCGTGCGCGATTCGCGTCAGCGATACCGGGAACGGCTTCAAAAGCTCCACCAGGTAATTCGTTGTCGCCTCTCCTTCCACATCCGCCGCCAGCGCGAGAATGATCTCCGTAAAACCCTCCGCCTCCACCCGTCGCACCAGCTCCCCTATCCGCAGATCCTCCGGCCCCACGTGATCGAGCGGAGAAATCCGCCCGCCTAACGAATGATAGCGCCCGCGAAACGCGCTCGTCCGTTCCAGCGGCAGGATATCCGTCGGCTGTTCCACCACACACAGCAGATCATCCACCCGGGTCGGGTCCGCGCAGATTTCGCAGACCTCCTCCATGGTGAAAAAGCCGCAGCGCGCACAAGGTCGGATCAATTGCCGGGTGGCCGCGATGCTCCGCGCGATCTCATCGGGCTGCGTTCCGCGCGCCTGCACCATCCAGAGCGCAATTCGCTCGGCCGAACGCGGCCCCACCCCAGGCATCTGCCGGAGATGCGCGATTAACTCCCGGATCGCGGCCGGATACTCGATCTTCCTCACAGCGGAAAAACCTAATCGCTATCAGCCTGGACCAGGTTCAACGCCAGCGGTTCCAGGCGACGGAGATAGAGCTGGAGAGGAGCGTCCTCGAGATCGTTCGGCCCCCGCGCCTTTTGGAATTGAGAATACGCCTCCGCCCAGCGCTTCTCCCGATACAGCACCACCCCATTCCAGAATGCATCGCGCCGCGCCACCACTTCCGCACTGCCTTCCGTCGCCAGCATCAGCGGCTCATAAATTTCGTGCCGTTCGCGCACATCCACGCCGCTCAAAAAATCAATCGGGCGCGCCAGGACAGATGCGCTCGCCATCTCGAAAGTGCGCGGGCCGATCAATATCTGCGATCCATAGAAGCGGTTCGCGATGCAGAAGCGCCGCGCCAGCTCCGCCGGTTCGCCCGTGGCCAGCAACTCGGAGCGATCGTCTCGCTCCGTCGGCGCGAGAATGGTGGTGCCGGAACTGATTCCAATGTGCACCTGGAATTTGCTCCAGAGCTCGTCTTTCCCGTTGCCACGCCGCTTCGCAAACGATTCCAGCAAAGTTAACGCGTGCCGCGTGGCCTTCTCCGCTTGCTGCTCACTGTGCGGTCCCGGGAATCCGAAAAGTGCGACAATCCCTTCGCCTGTCACCGAGTCGATGTAAGCCCCGGCGTCTTGCAACGAATCCGTCGCGTGCTGAACGAAGCGCTCGGTGATTTGCGCGAAGACAGCCGGTGAGCACTCCTCCGCCAGGTCGTGCTTGTTCGCGATGTCGCACACCAGAGCCGTCGTCTCGAAGCTGCCCGCTTCCGGAGTGAAGGAAATTTCCCCGCTCGCGATCTGCTGAAAACGTTCCCGCGAAACCCGACCGCGAAAATAACTCCGCGCCAGACCGGAGCCGCTTCGGCCTTGCAGAGCGGCGTAGGCTGTAGCCAGAAGAAAACTCAACCCGAGAGCAGCCAGCGCTGGGAGCGGCTGAAAAAAGATCCCGTAGAGAAGACAAACCCAGACCGCCGCCGCCAGCTCGATCGCCAAAATCGCCAACGGCCAACCCACTCGTCCACGTCGCGCCCCCGTCACCACCAGCCAGGCCACCCCCACCGCGAGCAGGACCACCAGCGGATATTGCAGCTTCGCGCTGACCACCTTTGTGACGCCCGGACCGCTCCCCAGCGCATCCATCAAGGCAGTCTCCACCGGCCGCGCCAGCCCGCTGGCGTGCAATCCAATCACCAGCGCACCCACGAGGACGCCGATAATCAGCGCAGCGACTAACGAGCGTTTCATGCCCAGACTGCTCTCAAGCTTTCTCCGCCGGTGCAAGCGGATAGTGCGAGCTCACCACCAGTTCGCTCAAATATTTATCCGGCGCGTCCACTGCCGCCCGGGTCAGGATGAAGCTCTTCTGTCCCGTATTCTTCTGCACCAGGCTCAGCCCAAACTGGTAGTCCTTAAACAGATGCGCGCAGAGCTCGGGCATCGTCATCCGCTCCGCCTCCGCCCGCTCGATCAGACGTTGAAAAGCGTCCTGCTCAAAGCTGAGCTCAAGTCCGTGCTCGCGCTGGAAATTGTCGGCAAACTCCCGCACGCTTTCCCGTAACGCCGTCTCCTCCTGCTTTTGACCCTCCGCCAGCAGCCGTTGCAAAACCCGCTGCGGTTCCTGCACCAGTTCCGTGGAAACGCGCAGCTGCGTTAAGCCGGAGCCAGCCAGGAAATATTTGAAGTCCCGAAAGAGTTTCTCCCACACCGTCAGCAACCCGCGCGCGCCTGTTTTTTCCTTTGCCGCTTCCTCGGCGATCAAGCGCAAAGCTTCATCCTCGAAGCTGATCTCGATCCCATAGGCGCGGAATGAACGCTCGTATTGCTTCAAGATGCTGCCCTCGGAAAACTTCATGATCTTGAAGAGATCGTCCGCCGTTAGTTGCTCGCAGACCACCCGCACCGGCAACCGCCCGATAAACTCCGGCTCGAATCCGTACTCGATAAAATCCTGCGTGCGCACGAACTGGAAGAGCTCGTTGTCCATCACGATCCGCGGCTCGGCATTAAACCCGATCTGCCCCTGCGCCATCCGACGCGAGACCTGTTCCTTCAAACGCTCGAAGGCGCCGCTCACAACAAACAAAATGTGGCGCGTGCTGATCGTCTCCCGCTTCGATTTCCCGCCGCGCTTCTGGAACTCGAAGGCGGCCTGGAGCTGCGATTGCAGATCATTTGCGCTCCGCAGCGGCACCTCTGTTTCTTCCATCAGCTTGAGCAAGGTCGTCTGCACTCCGCGCCCACTCACGTCGCGTCCGCCGACGTTGTTCGCTGCCGCAATTTTATCGATTTCGTCGATGTAAATGATGCCAAACTGCGCCAGCGCGACGTCACCATCCGCCTTTTGCACCAGCTCACGCACCAGATCTTCCACGTCGCCGCCGACATAGCCGGTCTCGCTAAATTTCGTCGCGTCCGCCTTTACGAACGGCACCTTGATCAGTTCCGCGATGTGCTTGATCAGGTAGGTTTTGCCCACCCCGGTCGGGCCGACCAGGATGACATTCTGCTTTGCATACTCCGTCCTCTCCGCCAGCGTGGCGTCCTCCTTCTCCAGGCGTCGCTGATCGTTGACGTGATTGTAGTGATCGCACACCGCGATCGAGAGCACCTTCTTCGCTTCGTCCTGTTGGATGACGAACCGGTCCAGATGCGCCTTGATGTCGCGCGGAAGAAAATCGAAGGCAAAATCTTCGTCCGAAGCCTGGACTGGTTTCTCCTCGCCCGCAGCCTCCTCCGCTTCCGGTTGGACAAAGCTCGAGAAAGCGACCTTGTCTCCGAAGTTCGATTTCATGAACTCCGAAAGCTTCGTCTTTAGTTCTTCAGGCGAGGGAAAGGGTGGATTTTGTTCCATGATCTAAATGCTCGCCCGGAGCTCTCCGGGCCAGTGAGAGAGAATCTACCAGCCGCGCGCGGAGTGTAAACCTGGCCGGCAAATTCACCCTTGCTCCTATACCCCTGTGGGGTATACTGACCCTGTGAAACTGGAGCAACAAAACAAGCTGCAAGCCCGGATCAAGCGCATCACCGGCCAGACGGCCGGCATCCAGCGGATGATCGAAGACGACCGCTACTGCGTCGATATCCTCAACCAAATCTCCGCCGTCCGTTCCGCGCTCGATGCGCTCGGCGTCGAGCTTCTCCGCAATCACATCGAGTGCTGTGTCGTTGGCCACGGCGGCGACGCCGAACACGCCCGCGCCAAACCGATGAAACCTCAGGAACTGCTCGACGAACTTCAAACCGCCCTCTCCCGCTTCCTCAAATGAATCGACCGACGAAACCAAGAAGACCGAGACCCATTCCTGTTGCCACGGCGGCGAACATCACTCCGCCGCCGAAACGGCCGACGCAGCCGCTGCGCGCAAGCCGGCGAGCAAATACTTCTGCCCTATGTGCCCCGGCGTGGAATCCGACAAGCCCGGCACCTGCCCGAAGTGCGGCATGGCCCTCGAGCGCAACCCCACCTGGTCGCCGTCCACGGAAAAACTTTACACCTGCCCGATGCATCCCCAGATCGAGCAGCCCACGCCGGGCAATTGCCCAATCTGCGGCATGGCCCTCGAACCAAAATCCGTTTCCAGCGGCGACGAAGAAGACACCTCCGAGCTCGACGACATGTCGCGCCGCCTTTGGATCGGCGGCGCACTCACGCTCCCCGTTTTCCTCCTCGCGATGGCGCACCTGATCCCGAATCCACCCGCGTTTGTGATGGGCGAAACGTCCCGCTGGTTGCAATTCGCGCTCAGCACGCCCGTCGTCCTCTGGGCCGGCTGGCCCTTCTTCCAACGCGCCGCCCTCTCGCTTCGCACGCTGGAATCTCAACATGTTTACCCTCATCGGCATCGGCGTGGGCGCGGCCTATCTCTACAGCGCCGTCGCGATGCTCCTCCCGGGCGTTTTCCCGCCCTCTTTCCGCGAACACGGCGCGATCGGCGTCTACTTCGAAGCCGCGGCCATGATCACGGTCCTGGTCTTGTTAGGCCAGGTCCTCGAGCTGCGCGCCCGCGCTCGCACCGGCGCTGCCATCCGCGCCCTGCTCGATCTCGCCCCGAAGACCGCCCGTCGCGTCCGCGATGGCCAGGAAGAAGACGTGCCGGTGGACGAGATCGAACTCGGCGACCTCCTGCGCGTTCGCCCCGGCGAGAAAATCCCGGTCGATGGCGAGATCACCGAAGGCCGGAGCACGATCGACGAATCCATGATCACCGGCGAGCCCATGCCGGCTGAGAAAACGACCGGCGACAAAGTCACCGGCGGCACCGTCAACAAAACCGGCGCATTCGTCGTGAAAGCCGAACGCGTCGGCCGCGAGACCATGCTCTCGCGCATCGTCGACATGGTGGCCGACGCGCAACGCAGCCGCGCGCCCATCCAGGCATTAGCCGACAAAGTGGCCGGCATTTTCGTCCCCGCTGTCATCGGTGTCGCACTCATCACCTTCGCGCTCTGGTGGTGGCTCGGCCCGGAACCAAAGCTCGCGCACGGCATCATCAACGCCGTCGCCGTTCTCATCATCGCCTGCCCCTGCGCCCTCGGGCTCGCCACGCCCATGTCCATCATGGTCGGCGTCGGACGCGGCGCGCAGGAAGGCGTCCTGATCAAGAACGCCGAAGCGATGGAGCGCATGGAAAAAGTGCAAACCCTCGTCGTCGATAAAACCGGCACGCTCACGGAAGGCAAGCCCTCGTTAACCGAAGTCACCGCCGCCCCCGGCTTCGACGAAAATGAAATCATCGCCCTCGCCGCCGCGGTCGAGCGCCACAGCGAACATCCCATCGCCGCCGCCATCGTTCGCGGCGCGGAAGAACGCGAAGCGAAGATTCCCGAGTCCACCGATTTCCAATCCGAAACCGGCGGCGGCGTTTCCGCGCAAGTCGACGGCCGCACCATCCGCATCGGCAAAGCCGACTTCCTGCGCAGCCACGGCATCACCGATCTCGCCGAACTCGAAGCCGCGGCCGCCCAATTGCAAACCCAAGGCCGGACCGCCGTCTTCCTCGCGATCGATCACCGCGCCGCCGGCATCCTCGCCGTCGCGGACCCGATTAAAAAATCCACCGCTGAAGCCATCCAAACTTTGCACGAGGCCGGGATCGAAATCCTCATGCTCACGGGCGACAACGAAAAGACCGCGCGTGCTGTGGCCGACCAACTCAAGATCGACGGCGTGGAAGCTGGCGTCGCGCCGGAGCAAAAACACGCCCGCGTCCAGCAATTGCGCGAAAGCGGCAAAGTCGTCGCCATGGCCGGCGACGGCATCAACGACGCTCCCGCCCTCGCCGCCGCCGATGTGGGCATCGCGATGGGCACCGGCACCGACGTCGCGATGGAAAGCGCCGGCATCACGTTGTTGAAAGGCGACCTCCGCGGCGTCGCGAAAGCCATCACTCTCAGCCGCGCCGTCATGCGGAACATCCGCCAAAACCTCTTCTTCGCTTTCATCTACAACGCCGTCGGCATCCCGGTCGCCGCCGGCTTGCTCTACCCTTTCTTCGGCCTGCTCCTCAGCCCGATCATCGCCGGTGCCGCCATGAGTCTCAGCTCCGTCTCCGTGATCGGAAATGCGTTACGCTTGCGAGCGGTGAAGATCTAAAGCGAAAGCCGTGGAGCCGGGAGGACTCGCTGCGGTTACCGATTAGGACTCGCGCTCCCCTTCCAAGCGATCGCGCGTCTCGGTCGTCTCACTCCCATTCGCTTCGGTCTGGGCTTTCCACCGTGGTTTCGTCGCGCCTTTTTTCGGCACAGGCCAGCCTTCGCGTTGCTGGCTGCGATCGCCTTCGTTCTCCTCGGTTTGATCGTGGAAAAGATGCACCTGGGTCTCGTAGGGCATGTCGATCCCTGCTTCATCGAGCGCTTCTTTCATCGCTTGAATGACCGATGCTCTCACCTGCACCACGTCCGCCCGGCGGCTATTCGTCCACCAGCGCGCGCGAATCGTGACCCAGCTCGCGCCCAAATCCCACGGCAACGCCTCCGGCGCCGGATCGTTCTCCACCTCGGGCACACTCGCCAGCGCCTGCTTGATCACGCGGCACGCTTCGCCGATGCCGTCCCCGTATCCGACTCCCACGTCGTACTGACTGCGGCGTTTTTCGTGCGCGGTTTTAACCAGGACAGCGTGGGTGTAGATCTCGCTATTCGGGACGACGATGCGCTCCCCGCCATAGGTCTTTATGATCGTGGCCCGCGTCTCGATTCGCTCCACTGTGCCCTCGTGGCCATTCACGCAGATTTGATCGTTCACCTCGAAAGGCTGCCGCAGAAGGATGAGCAAACCGGCCAGCCAGTTTTGCAAAATGTCTTTAAAAGCAAAACCGATCGCGACCGAGCTCACGCCTAATCCCGCGATTAAGTCCCCCGGTTTCAAGGAAGGAATCACGATCGTCGCGGCGAGCAGAAACCCGAGGAGCAGGATGACCCATTTGAGAAAGCCGCCCAGCACTTCGCCAAGATTGCTTCGATTGCGGCGGGCCGATTGCCGCATCGCCAGGTTCTGAGCCAGCAGCGCCAGGCCGTAGAATATCGCCAGCACAATCAGGGCGACGACGATGTTGGGAAGCAGGCGCGTGGCTCCATCCAGCCACGAGTCCAGCCGCTCCCGCGCGCCGGCCAGGCTGAAATCAATTTCCTGCGGCACGTCTTGCGACGGCGCCACGGCCAGCAAAAAAATTCTCAGCATCTGAAAGCGTAGCGGACCTGCCTCGCTCCACAAACCGCGTGCCGACGACTCCTCCTCCCCTCGTCACGGTATTCGGCCGATGATTGAGGAGGAGACAATCTCGCTCGGCAGGCGCATATAGCAGGATGTTTTTCCATAGCTGGAGCGGACTGGGGCGGGTCCTTGTGGTCGGACTTTGCGCCTACGCTGGCCTCGTCCTCATCCTTCGCATTTCCGGCAAACGCACTCTCTCGAAGATGAATGCGTTTGATTTTGTCGTCACCGTCGCGCTTGGCTCCACCCTCGCGACCGTCCTCCTTTCTAAAAGCGTGGCGCTGGCCGAAGGGCTGCTCGCGCTTGGATGGCTGATCGCCCTGCAATGGATTGTGGCCTGGGCCGCTGTCCGCTCCGCCGTTTGGCGGAAGGTGATCAAAAGCGAGCCGCGCCTTCTCGCATTCCGCGGGCAGATGAATGAAGCCGCGCTCATGGAAGAACGCGTTTCGCGTGCTGCTGTTTTCGCGGCGGTCCGATCTTCCGGTAAAGCATCGTTGGGCGAAGTGGAAGCAATCGTTCTCGAGACGGATGGGAGTCTGAGTGTCATCGAATCGAATCCGGAACGGCCGGACGCTTCCGCTCTGCGCGGCCTGCGCGATTACCCAGAGAGCGCTGCGTGAGGCAAATCTTTCTCCGCGTCCTGCGCCCCGTTCCACGTTGGCTGCGGTGGAGCGCGCTTGGTCTCTTTTCCCTCCTCCTTTTTCTCTCGGTCTGGGGAATTGCGATCGAACCCCGCCTGGTCGACCTCCGCCGAGAGACGGCAACCATTCCGAATCTCCCGGCAGCCTGGGAAGGCCAGAAGATCGCGCTGATCGCTGATCTCCAGATCGGTATGTGGTGGGGAAATGAGGCGACCGTCACTCGTATCGTGAACGAGATCATTGCCGAGCGCCCGGCGTTCGTCCTGGTGGCGGGCGATTTCGTTTACAAGCCGACCGATGAAGACGAGCCGGACGAGGTCGAGCGCGAAGAGGTGCGCAATTTTCAGAAAGAAGTGGATGCCTCGGTCGCGCTGCTCCGCCCGCTGCGCGCTGCTGGCCTGCCGGTCTACGCAGTGCGAGGTAATCACGATTACGGAATGAATCATCGTTCCTCGATCCGGAACGACCGACTCGCGGAAGCGATCCGCGAAGCCTTGGAAGAAGCTGACATCCGGCTGTTGGAGAACACCTCCCTCGCGCTTCCCCCGCCAGCGAGCCTTCAGAGGAACGAAGATGCTGAGGGGAGCCTTTATCTTGTGGGAATCGGCTCACGCTACGCTGGTCAAGCTCAAGCCACTGCCGCTCTCGCGCAGGTGCCTGCCGCTGCGCCGCGCATTATCTTTCTGCACAACCCAGACACGTTTTCGGAATTTCCGGCAAACACGGCGCCGCTCGTTCTGGCTGGCCACACGCATGGCGGCCAAATCCGTCTCCCGTTCACCGCCAACTGGTCGTGGATGTCTTTAGCCTCAGACGAGACGGTGCATGCCGACGGCTGGATCGATAACTATGGCCAACCCGGCAATCGCCTCTACGTGAACCGCGGAATCGGCTTCAGCAGCTTTCCCGTGCGCATCAACTGCCGCCCGGAATTGACGCTCTTCACTTTGCAGCGCGAGGGTAAACCTTAACGAGGCCACCCTCTCCCCGCGCGATCCCGACTTGGCGCATCGGCGGCGCAGCGCGGCCCGCGCGCTGGTCTCTTAGCGTTTAAGCGAAATCTCGTTCTCCACCGACTGCACTCCGGCCACCGTCTTGGCGAGCGCCTCGGCGGCTGTTTTCTGATCGGCGGAAACTACGAAACCACTTAACTGCACCGTCCCCTTGAACGACGCCACCTGGACGTCGGGAAACTTAAAGCTCTGGGAAGCGTTAAAGGCCAGCTTCACCTGCTCGGAGAGTTTTTGGTCTTCCTGGCTCTCAGCGGCGGTGCGCTCAACCGGGGCCTTCTTACAGGCCGCTAAGCCCAGGCTCAGAAAGCAAATCGCCGCCGCCACCGCTGTGATCATCGAAAGTCTTATTTTCATCAGGATGCCTCACGCTACACAGGCTCCTTCCCGAGGAAACAAATTTGCGACTCATCCCTGGCATATCTCGGAGTCATGGGAGCGTTGGCCTCGCCGTTGCCTCGGTTAGGCGGTAGCCGCGTCTGCTCGCAGTAGGTCGCGCTGGACCAAGTCCTCCCGAGGGAGAAGAGCTGCCGCCGGCGGCACTTTTCCTGCTTTAAAGAGTCGTGAAGTCTCTCAACCATGATCCTTTCCACAACCAAACATAACTCCGGCGGCTTCAGCCTCATCGAGACATTGATGGCCGCGGGCGTGGTCTTAATTGCCATCGTTGGCATCTTTATGACGAGCTCGCAGTGCATCCGCATAAACCAATCCTCCCACGACGTGGCGGCGGCTTCTTCAGCCTTGCACGAGCGCTTACAACAGTTGCAGGCGACGGATTGGGAGACCCTTACAGATAGCGAATCATTTAAGGACCAGACCTGGACCGATCCCGCGAGTGGCCGGACGGAGGTCGTCGACGGTTTGATGAAGAATGCCACCATTGCCGGCATCGAGGTGCGGCGACAAGCGGCTGTGGAATCGGTCACGATTTCCGCGTTCCGGCCGGTGGCGAGCGCGTCGCCCACGCCGGTGCCGATCACGGTTACGCGCACCACCACTGCCGCAACCCTCACCTCCGCGGCCTCCAACCTCGTCGACGAGAAGATGGTGCGAATCGACATGCGCCTGACCTGGACAGACAGCCGCGTGAAGCGGGCGCGCTCGCTCGCGGTCTCCGGTTTGCTTGCCCGCCGCTAATTTATGAAACTGCAGTTTCCCAAAACACGGCGCCTCGCAGGCTTTACGCTCACCGAGATCATGATGACCTGCGCCGTCGGTTCGCTCATGATGGGCGGTTTGATGGCTGGCTCAATGGCCCTCACCCGGACCTTTAACGCGAGCGATCGCTATTCGCGGGCCGAGGGCGACGTGAATCGCCTGGTTGACTACGTCGCGCGTGACATCCGGACCGCGACCAAAGTCGACCCCAGCGTCTCCGGTTCGACGGTGCTCACCGTGACTCGGTGGGACTACTACGACCGCCGCGGCACCCCGGCTGATACCAGCGACGACAAGCCGAACGCCCCCGTGCTCGGCCGTTACGGCGCTGTTTACGGGACCATGCCGGTCACAATCAAATACGCTCTCGTGGGTTCACGCATCCGCCGTGACGTGACCGAAGTGGACGGCGGTGTCGCCACGACCACATCCGCTTGGATTGCGGACGACGTCGCGAATTTCAGCGTCACCCTCGGAAGCAACGGCGTGGCGACCGTGAGCGCGTCATTCGCCACCCGCTACGGTCCCCGACAGGGGGACATCCAAGGGGCCACCGCCACCTTCTCAAAACAGATTTATCCCCGAAACCCCAGAAGCTGATCCCCCTATGCAAATCCAGAACAAAACCTCCAACTCCACCCAAGGCGGCGCCCTGATTGTCGCCTTGATGGTCGTGACCGTCCTCGCCGGCATGGCCGCCGTGATCCTCACGACCGTAGTAGCCAAGCAGCAAAATAATTTCAAAGCCGCTGCCTGGCGCGAAGCTTTGGTTTCCGCGGAAGCCGGGACCGAACGCGCCATGTCTGAGTTGCGCCAGAGCATCGATGCTCCGGAGCAGGCCTGGGAAGGCTGGACGGTGGTGAATGCGGACGGCACCGCGGCATCCTCGCAGACGATCAATCGCACCGGTCGCTGGAACCCGGATTACGTCTTGAAGATGAGCGGTGTGCTCGCGCCCCAGACTGGCGAGACGCGTCCGCAGAAATACTCCGTGCTCGTGGACGTCCCCGCCACCATCGCCGCCGCGGGTCGTCGGAGCAGCCAAAGCTTCCGCATTCGCTCCACCGGCTGGGCGACCGTCCCGGGGCCAACCCGGGTGGGAGATGATTCCCGCGACACCAAGCTGCGCCGCCTCAGCCTTATCTGGGATCGTTGGACTGGGTCCCGCCTCACCAACTCAGAAGCCAGCCGGACGATCGAAGTGGTGGCAAAACCAAACAGCGTCTTCGATTTCGGCGTGATCGCGGAAATCAATTTCAAGATGAGCAAGAAGACCATCATCGACGGTTACGATTCTGGTTGGCCAGACACGTCGACCAACGGTCGTTACGATCCCACCAAACGCACCGCGAAAGGTGGGACCATCCTGGCCAACCGCTGGAAGAAGAGCAAAAAGCCCGACAGCGCCGAGGCGGAAAAGTTCGACGTCGGCAAGGCGACGATCTACGGCGATTTGCTGGTGAAAGGCAGCCTCGAAAACGTCAAGAATTTTGAAAACGTCCAAGGCCAAAAGGTCACGAACGCCAGCATGCTCACGCCGACGAACAAGACTCCGGTTTGGACCACTGGGGTGATCTACACCGACAATCTCGATGGCAAGGTGCCCAGTGCTCTGGCGGCTTCCCATAAAATAGCGGAGAAGCAGGCGAAGGCCGGTGGCCCGGCAGCCATCTTCGAGGCCAAGAGCGCCACCGCCGCGGCCGTGCTCGCGGCCAAAGGCATGGAGCTTAAAGGTGGGAGCGATCCGGCCAGCCCGGCGCGTTACAAAGTGAAAAAGATCGACGTGAACTCGAAGGAAGAATCGCTCGTCTTCAATAATCCCCCTGGAGTCACCGAAAGCTGGGTCGAGCTATGGGTCACCGAAGAGATGAAGATCGAAAAAGGCGGCTCCCTCTTCGTCTCCAACGGGGTCCACCTCACCATCTTCCTGGAAGGCAAAGCCGAGGTAAAAGAGACCAAGAATGCCGGCGGCGGTTTCTTTGTCGAAAGCGGCTTCGCAGGCGACATGCAGATCGTCGGTTTGGAGAAACCCGAGACCAGCAAGGAAACAGACGACGAGTTCTCGGCCAAGAAACGCAGTGGCAAGATCAGTATCTCGGATTCCGACTTTACCGGGGTGATCAATGCACCCGATTGGGATGTGGAATTTAAGCCGAAGGATTGGGACAAAGAAGACACAATCTATGGCGGCCAACTCTACGGGGCGATCCTCGGGCGGAAGGTCAAAATCGGTAACGGCGCAGATATCCACTACGACGAAGCGCTCGGTGAAGCCGGTCGCGTCCTGAGCTACTCCTTCGCCGGCTGGACCGAAAGTTAAGCAGCGCTCTGCGCCGTTGCGGGCGGTAGGCCAGGCTCGGGAGATCCGGGCCTACCGACCGCTCCCCTCCCACTCCGCAACGAGAGTGGCGAGCGGACTGTCTGCACCACCATCATCGGCTTGCTGACTTGATGTGGAGCGTCGGCGCCGGCGCGGGAGCGATGAAATGCATCGCCGCCCCCATGGTCGGCGGCATGATCAGCTCCCCGTCCTTACTCTCGGCATCATTCCGCGATTTACTTCCTTTGGCGCAGCCGCAGTCTTGAACGTGCGGCTGACCCCCTACCGGAAGCGCGAATCGACTAAATGACCAAGGTGCTCAAGAAGATCGGCGTGGCGGTCTCGGCTCTCCTCGGGATCGCCCTCACCAGCGGATTTTTCCTCCGCCTGCTCGCGCAAAATAAAACAGCCGCGAAAATTCGCATCGTTTCGCCGGAGGGCATTCATGCCATTGAAAGGATCAAGCTCGGCGGGGTCGACCAATGGATCGAAATTCGCGGGCATGATCGCTCGAAGCCGATCCTGCTTTTCCTCCATGGCGGCCCGGGTTTTCCGCAGATGCCGTTCTCCCATCTAAATGCGGAGCTCGAACAGCATTTTGTGGTCGTGCAATGGGATCAGCGCGGCGCGGGGAAATCATATTCCTGGTCGATCCCCGGCGAATCGATGCGCGTGGCGCAGTTTGTCTCCGATACCCGGGAGCTGACGGAATATTTATTGCAGCGTTTCCAGCAACCGAAATGCTACCTCGTGGCGCATTCCTGGGGTTCCCTTTTCGGGGCGTTAACCGCTGCGCGTTATCCTGGACTCTTTCACGCTTACGTCTCCATCGGGCAGCTCGCCGGTTTGCCGGAGACGCAGCAGGTTCGCTATCAATTCGCGCTCGATTCAGCGCAGGAGGAGAACAACGAAGCGGCGGTCGCTGCGTTAAATCGGATTGGCCGGCCACCGTATCAAGATTTCGATCGCGGCGAGGTTCTGGAGAAATGGGTGAGCCATTATTCGGCGGAGGAACACCAGCCGCATTCCGCCTTCGAAGTTCTACCGGCTCGCTCTCACCTCGCCCGCTTATTCGTGGCTGGACCTGGGCAGGATCCCATTGGGCGTGCGCTTCTCGTTTGAGAAATTATGGCGGGAGATTTTTTACCAGAGCAACCTATTCGAGCAGGCGCCACGCATTGACGTGCCGGTTTATTTTCTGCTCGGCCGATATGATTGGGTCGTCACGGCGGAGGTGGCGCAACGCTACTTCGGAAAGCTGGAGGCGCCGCGCGGCAAACAGCTGATCTGGTTTGAGCAATCGGGGCATTGGCCGCACTTCGCAGAGCCGGAAAAGTATCGCGATCTGCTGGTGAACAAAATCCTCCCGGAGACTGCGCCGGATGCCACCACCGGCCTCCCTCCAGTTGTGAAAGGCCAGGAATCGCCGTAAGAGAATGAACGCCCTGGCCTGAGCAACGGTCCAAATTTCACCCGTGAATCTTCCGCGCACTCCCATCGCCCGCATCAGCATCGTGCTGGTGACGCTCCTGGCTTGGTTTGCGATCAGCAATCACTGTGCGCTCGCAACCGTCCAGCAAGAGGCGGCGACGATCCATTCCTCCTGCCACGGCGAGCAGCCGAAAGGGCCGGCTAATTCTTCCGACGAAGCCGCGCCTTGCTGCAAAACACTCCGCGCCACCGTCGTCGATGCAGCGAAGGTCATGCCGGCTTTGGTTTCGATCGTGCCTCCTCCAGCAGACTTGCTTCTACTGTTCACGATCTGCCCGCCGCCACTTCTGGTCGGCTACTTCGCCGACACCGGCCCACCGCGACCGTCGTTTGCGGAAATGGTCTTGCAGGAAAGCGTGCTCGCGCACGCTCCCCCTCTCCTCGCGTAAGGCAGGCACGGTCCGCTTCCTCGGGCTGTTTGCCGCTCCTTGCGCTGCCTCGGCTTTGCCTCTCGTTCGGGAGGTGAATGTCGTCACCGTCCCGCCTCTGTTTCAGGCACCTCCAGTTTTATCCGACCAATAACCAACCCTAAAAAAACCAACCTAATGAAAACAAAAACCATCAAATTCCTAACCATCACCACCCTGGCCCTGGCCGCTCTCGCGCTCCCGCTGCAGGCGGCAGAGCTTTCCAGCACCGACAAAGAATTCCTCAGCAACTACGAGAAATTGCACGTCGCTCTCGCGGCCGATGATCTCCCGGGCGCAAAGAAAGCCGCTACCGAGATGGGCGAGAAAGGCAAAGCCATCGCCTCGGCGGAGAAAATCGAAACCGCGCGTGCCGAATTTGGAAAGATGAGCGAAGACGCGATCGAAATGGCGAAAGGCCAGGATGGCTACTACGTGGCCCATTGCCCGATGCTGAAGAAAAGCTGGGTGCAGACCTCCACAGCCATCACCAATCCCTACGCCGGCAGCAGCATGCTGACCTGTGGCGTGATTAAGAAGTAAACCCTACCACCGCCCGGATTCTCCGGGCACCAACCTAAAAAAAACAAATGAAACTACTACTAGGACTCATCGCTGCGACCGCGCTCGCTTCCACCCCACTCTTCGCTCATGAAGGCGAAGATCACGGCAAAAAGGAAGCCGGCGCCGCGGCCGCAGACACGCAGAAGATCACCGGCGAAGTCGTCGATATGGTCTGCTACATCGACCATGGCGCGACTGGCGAGAAGCATGCCGATTGCGCGAAGAAGTGCATCGCGGGCGGTTTGCCCGTGGGCTTGAAGGCGACCGACGGCAAGACCTACCTGGTCGTGGGCGAGCACGTTTCGATCAACAAAGAGCTGGCCGAGCACGCCGCCAAAACCATCACCGTGGAAGGCAAAGTGGTCTCGCGCGATGGCTTCAACATGATCGAAAACGCGGTCGTGCAGAAGTAGCAGACACCGCAGAGAAAACGACGCCATGCTCCAGCACCTCAGCAATCCGGAATACGTTCATGTGTTGTTAAATCCGCTGCCGGTCTACGGATTGGCAATGGGGGTGCTGGGGCTGGTGGTCGCGCTTTTTCTGCGCTCACGGCCGGCGCGGCTCACTGCTCTCGCGATCATCTTCGTGAGCGCGCTCTCGGCCTGGCCCGTTTACGAATACGGAGAGAAGGGCTACGACCGCGTGCTCTCGATGGCGGATGCCGATGGCGTCCGCTGGCTCGACGAACACATGGCGCGAGCGGAGCGATTTATCTACGCGTTCTATCTAGTCGCGGCAGTGGCAGCGCTGGCTGCGCTGGCGGAATTTAAACTGCCAAAAGCGGCCGTCCCCCTTGCCCTCCTCACTCTCATTCTGGGCGCGACCGGGATTGGCATCGGGAGCCACGTCGCCACCGCTGGCGGACGGGTGCGGCATCGGGAGTTCCGTTATGTGCCACCGCCAGAACCACGCGAGCACTCCAAACATGAACGTTAAGGTTCATCAATGTCGGCGCATGATCAGCTACCGCTGGCATCGCCGGTGCCAGCAAGGCGCGTTGGCTGGTTTCACCCTGCTCATCATGAGCGCCTGCAGCATCACGCCGCCGCCCATTTCCGTGGCCGCCGATGATCCGAGCAACCCGAGCGCGGCCGAGGCTGCCACCAGACCGCTGCGCCCTGGACTCGTCACGGGCGGGCGTAATTTTCTCCCCGCCGCCACCGGTGCCCGTTCGAGCATCGCCCAACCTTCCAGCCATGATATGAGCGCAATGGGCCACGCAGCGCCGATCGGCGGAGCGCCTCAAAATCAGGCAGAGCAGGAAGTCGCTGCCGAACTAAGATCCGAGCCGAAACCGGTTGAGCCGACCGGGCAGCAACTGCAATCGATCCATCCGGCTGGTTACACCTGCCCCATGCATCCCGAAATCCAAAGCGAGAAGCCAGGCTCGTGTCCGAAGTGCGGGATGTCGCTCGTGACCCGCGCGTCCTTGGAAAAGAAATAATCGTGAAACGTCATTCGCTCGTCGCTCTTGGGTTGTGCAGCGCGGTCGCGTTGAGCGGTTGCGCAGTCAACGCCGGTCCTGCTTTCCGCGAAGCTGAGGAATCGATCGCGCGCAGCAGCGGAAAGAAGACACGCTGGATCCGCACCGGCGAGGAGCAGGCTGAGGCGACACGCGCGGTGCGCATCTTGTTAAGCCGCCCTCTAAACGCCGACACCGCCGCGCAAGTCGCGCTCCTGAATAACCGGCACCTGCAATCGCGCCTCGAAACCTTTGGGATTTCCTACGCCGATTATGTGGAGGCATCGCTGCCGGAAAACCCGAAATTTTCGGCCAGCTTCCGTTTCCCCGATCGCCCGCCTTCCGCGACCAACATCGAGTATTCTGTCGCGCAGAACATCATCGGTCTTGCTCATGATTCCGCTGAAGAAGGCAGTCGCGCGCCGCGAGCTGGAAGTGACAAAGCTGCGCATCGCCGCCGACGTCCTCGGTCTGGTCGCGCGCACGAAGACGGCCTTCTACCGCTTGCAAGCGCAGGAACAATTGCGCAGCCGCCTGGAGCTGATCGTGCAAAGCAACGAGGCCTCGGCCGATCTTGCGAAGCGGTTACACGATGCTGGAAATATCAACGATCTCGACCTCGCCAATCAGCAGGCGCTTTACAGCCAATCGCGGATCGAGGTGGGCCAGCTGCTGGTGCAGACCCGGGGCAGTCGCGAGGCGATGAATCGCCTCATGGGCCTGTGGGGCGCGGAGACAAACTGGCAGGTCGGGAATCAATTGCCGGAACTGCCGAGCCGTGAAGTCTCGCTCGTGAATCTGGAATCCAAAGCCATCGCGCAACGCGTCGACATCGCCGCCGCCCGTCAGCGGGTGAATAGCGTCGGTGCCGCGCTGGCTTTGAAACAAAAAACGCGCTTCATGCCCGTAGATATCGAGCTGGGCGTAAACACAGAAAAGGAATTGGAAGGCGAACGTCTCACGGGCCCGACGATCGACGTCCAGTTGCCGATCTTTAATCTGGGCCAGGCCAGCATCGCCCGGCTGGAAGGGCAATACGCGCAGGCGAAACGTGATCTGGAAGCGGCGGCAATCGATGCACGATCCGAGGTGCGCCAGGCGCGCGATCTCATCATCGCAAATCGGGACATGGCGGAGTACTACAAAAAGATCCTGCTCCCGCAGCGGCTCCTGATTTTGAATCAAACCCAGCTGCAATATAACGCGATGCAGACTGGCCCGATCGAGCTGCTTAGCGCGAAACAACGCCAACTGGAAACCGAGCGCGGCTACGTGAACGCGTGGCGCGATTATTGGATCGCGCGGGCAGAATTGGAACGCGCGCTCCATGGCGGGACCGGCGGCATGTCGCCGATGTCGGAAGAGGCTTCCGCGCCTGCGACCACCCAATCGGAAGGCGGTCATTAAATCCCGGGGGACACTTATGATTACACGACGCAACTTTCTCACCCGCGCCGGCGCTGTCGCGGGCGGCGCTGCCCTTCTGACCAATGTCGCTTCTGCGGAGGAACAGCGCTCTCCGGCGCTGCAGTCGAAAGGCGAGGACGATCTCTTCATTCGCTCGCGTGATCGGCGTCGAGACGACCAGCCGCTCGCGCCGGGTCAGCCGGGGACGGATTACACTCCGGTGATCACGCCGAACGGCGCTGCTTTGCCCTGGAAGATCGTCGATGGAGTGAAAGTCTTTCACCTGATCTCCGAAGAGGTGGATCACGAATTCGCGCCGGGCTTGCGGGCATTTTGCTGGGGGTATAACGGGCGCGTGCACGGTCCGACGATCGAGGCGGTGGAAGGCGATCGTGTCCGCATTTACGTGACGAACAAATTGCCCGCGCCTACGACCGTGCACTGGCACGGCTTGATCCTGCCAAACGGAATGGATGGCGTGGGTGGCCTGAACCAGCGCGCGATCAAACCAGGCGAGACGTTCAAGTACGAGTTCACTCTCCGCCAGCACAGCACGAACATGTATCACTCGCACCACGACGAGATGACGCAGATGGCGATGGGATTGATGGGCATGTTCATCATTCATCCGCGCAAACCGCGCGTGCGCGCGGACCGGGAGTTTGCCCTCCTGCTCAGCGAATGGCGGGTGGATGTAGGCACTCGTCGCCCGAATCCAAACGAGATGACCGACTTCAATCTCCTGACGATGAATGCGCGCGTCTTTCCAGGCACCGATTCGATGGTGGTAAAACGCGGCGAGCGCGTCCGGATTCGCATTGGCAATCTCTCCGCGATGGATCATCACCCCATCCATTTGCACGGCCATGAATTTAGAGTCGTGGGAAGTGAAGCGAGTGATAGCGATGCGGAAACGATCCGGCACGAACGGCTCGAAGGCACTGTCCTCGTGCCGGTGGGGCAGGCGCGGACGATTGAGTTTATCGCCGATAATCCGGGCGATTGGGCGATGCATTGCCACATGACGCACCACGTCATGAATCAAATGGGCCACGCCATTCCGAACATGATCGGGGTCAAGCCACCGGACGACGATAAGATCCGGAAGACGCTTCTCCCCGGTTACATGACCATGGGCACCGAAGGCATGGCCGACATGGGCGACATGGGTATGAAAGTGCCCGATAACAGCCTCCCGATGGTCGGCGCGCATGGGCCGTTCGACTACATCACCATGGGCGGGATGTTTAATATTCTAAAGGTCCGGAACGAACTCACGAGCTACGAAGATCCGGGTTGGTATGAGAACCCTCCCGGCGAAGTCGCCAGCGCTGCCAGCGCGGAGGATTTGCGCAGGGATAATATCGACGCCAGCCCGAGTGCCGGCGCAAGCGTGGCGGGCGCGGCCGGTTTCGTTTGTCCGATGCATCCTGAAGTCGTGTCGGACAAACCGAGCAAGTGTCCCAAGTGCGGCATGGCTCTGGTGCCGAAGAAGTAGGTCAACCCACATCCCACAAACTCATGAACGACCGCAATTCAAAAAATCCCTACCCAAAGTTTGCCGCCATGATCGCTACCTCCACAGCGGTGATGTTTGGGCTGATGTATCTGAACACCTACGCGTTCGATCATCTCTTCTTCAGCGAGACGCGGGCCTACATGGCCTTGGTCATGGGTGCAGCGATGGCGATCATCATGCTCGCTTTTATGCTCGGCATGTATGCGAATCGCGCGGTCAACTTCGCGATCTTCGGTGGGAGCGCGCTGATCTTCGCGGTCGCACTTTGGCTCGTGCGCGGCCAGGCCACCGTGGAAGATGTCTCCTGGATGAAGGCCATGATCCCTCACCATTCGATCGCGATTCTCACCAGCGAACGGGCCCACCTATCCGATCCCCGCGTGCGCAAGCTGGCTGATGGCATCATCGAAGCGCAGCGCAAAGAGATTGGCGAAATGAAAGCGCTGATCGAGGATCTGAAAGCTTCCAAATGAAAACGCACCTCCTCGTTCTTTCGCTCGCGCTCCTCAACGTCCCCGCGCTGTCTGCTCATGACACCTGGCTCCTGCCCGAACGGTTCAGCGTATCAGCGGATGCGAAAGTTACGCTCGAGCTGACGAGCGGAATGGCCTTCCCGAAGAACGAGACGGGACCGAAGCGCGCCCGCGTGCAAGTGGCGCAATACCGCCTCGCCGGTGAGACGCTCGAGATCAAAGACATTACCGAAGGACCGGAGGCTTTGCGTTTAACCTGCAAAGTCGAGAAACCGGGAGTGGCTGCACTTTGGGTAAAGTTTCCGCCCAAGGAGATCGAGCTAAAGCCCGAGCAGGTGCACGAGTATCTTGAGGAGATCGGTGCTTCCGCGGAGTTACTCCAGCAGTGGAGCGAGATGAAGCCGCCGCGCTGGCGCGAAGCTTACTCGAAACACCAAAAGACTTTCGTGCGCGTGGGCCAGCCGCCTGCGAGTGAGAAATCCTGGCAGGAACCTGTCGGCCTCGGTCTTGAGATCGTGCCGGAGCAGGACCCGACCGCTCTCCGTCCAGGCGATGAGTTTGCTGTTCGCGTGCTAAAGAACGGGAAGCCGTTTTCCAATTTCCCGCTCAACGCAGTCGCCGGTGGCGAAACGAAGGGCGAAACTCGAAAGACCGATGCCAGTGGCCGTGTTGCCTTTCGCCTCCTCAAGGCTGGACCGTGGCTCTTGCGCGGAACCGAGGTTCGGAAATCGACGCGGGCGGAGGTAGATTGGGAAAGCGACTTCACCACGCTCACCCTCACGGTGAATGGCGAGAGCGCGCCTGCGGCAGAGCAGGACAAGTAGCTTTACGCCGAACCGCCGTCGCGGAGGGGATTCGCGTTTTCGTGGCAGCAGCGAACGTCCGCATCGCGCACGGGCCGCCCGGCACGCAATAAGGTGCCCACGAGATTTAGAGGGATCTCGACGACTGATAACGCCGCCGATACATCCGAAACCTCTACACAAAACGTAAATTAGTGGCATGCGACTCCCTGCCAAGAGCGCCGTTTTGGGTCCCCCACTCCCCAACTCCCTCTCGCGCTCCTTTCGATCGCGGTCGCGCCCAGCGTAGTCTCATCAGCGCTCATTTTTCCATCTCCGCTAAACCCAAACCCCACTCGCCATGATCCATTCCCTATTCTCCCGCGCATCGAACGCCCGCCGCACTTTGCAGGCATTTGCCTCCCGCCGCGCGCTCGCTGCGATCCTTCTCCTGGCCTCTCTTTTTACCGGCGCGATCCTGGTGCGGGGCGCCAACCCCACCTCAGCCTCGATCTCCCCCAGCACCACCACCACCTTTGAATGGGTCGGGACCGCTCCCGGAGGAGCCTCCGAGGGGGAGGCCACCTGTGTGGACGGCGTGAACTGCGACGTTTTTAAGATCACCGTCCTCGGCACCGAAGCGGAGTGGTCGACAAAGCTGATCGCGCTGCAGTTTAACTGGACTTCGGGGACGAACGACTACGACTTCTACATTCACAAAGACAGCGTGAACGGGCCGATCACTTCCACCGGCCGGAACGGCGGAGCGCCGGAGACCGATGATAACGCGGCGATCAATCCGCAAGCGACAGGAGTGGGCGATTACTTTGTCCACATCGTCTATTTTGCCGCGGTCGGAGTTGATCAATATCGCGGCACCGCCACCGTGGTGCCGAAGGGTTCGAACCAGCGGTCTGCCACCTATTTAGATGGAGGGATCACCTTCAGTCCGAACGTGACGGTGAAGGCGCCGGTTGCCGGCCGCGATGGAGAGCCGAGCCTGCGCACTGACTATCGCGGGAACAACTACGTCGGCGGCATCCGAGGCGTTCCTGCCGGGGTGGATCTCTGGTTCAACGATCTCAATCCCACCAGCACAGCCTTTGATCCCTTCCTCCGCGTGCCGGCTTATCGCGGCCAGCCCGATGGAGTGACCGAAAAGACGGAAGCGGACTTCGGCGGCGATGGCGGAGGTGATATCGACCTGGCGGTCGGTTTTCGTCCTCTTTCGCCGAGCGACACTGAGCGGACTCCGCCCATCCTTGCCTACAGCAGCTTGACGCTGGCCAACATCCCTACCGGGCGCACCCGCGATCGTGGGGTGACCTTTGAGTTCAACCCTGCGGGCAATCTCACCGGAGGCCCCCCAGGTGACGATCGCCAGTGGCACGAATTCTACGGCTCGAACTCGGTCTACCTGCTTTACCGGACGGTGGCGCCCGCGGTTGCAAACGTCCAGCGCTCGGATGACGGCGGCTTCACCTACGGAGCGACGGCGGCGGCCGGCTTGATCGGGCAGGTAGGTTGCCTCGATGTCCACCAAGGCACGGGGACGGTCTACGCCTCCGGCAGCAATGGCGTGGTGGCCGTAGGGACGCCGCCCGCTCCGGGGCAGGCGCCCACCGCCGCGAACTACACCATCCGCCCAGCCGCGACCGATCCGAATGGCGTCAGCCACATCTTCTTCGTCAACAAGGTGGCCGACGACGGCACGCCCTTCGGCACGCTCTACGTCGTCTACTCGAACGGGACCGACATTTTCCTCAAACATTCCAAAGATAAAGGCGCGACCTTTTCTGATGCGGTCCGGGTGAATCCCCCGACAGGCCCGAACGCCACCACGACCAACCTGTTCCCTTGGATGGAGACAGGCCCCACGGAAGGCTCGGTTGGCGTAGTCTGGTATGGAACCAAGACAGGGCCCGAATGACGACAACGCGCAGTGGAAAGTTTACTTCGCGCAGAGCTTTAATGCCGATGCTGCTGCCCCCAGCTTCCAGATCGCGGAGGTGACCGAGCCGGAGCACGTCATTCATGGATCGAATATCTCCACCGGCGGTCTCACCGGGACTGCCAACCGGAACCTGATCGATTATTTCCAGATCTCTTTCGATCCGCAGGGCGCCGCAGTGGTCGCCTACACCGACGATCACAATGACTACGACGGTCACACCTACATGGCACGGCAGATCAGCGGCCCGAGCATTAATGGCGGCGCTCTCCCCGCGCAGGTCGAGGGCACGGAATTACGATTGCCCGCCGCGACTGCGGCGGTGGAGGAGGCGGATGTTTTCCCACCGCGCCAGCCGGGGCGGAACGGCGAACAGGTGACCGATTTCGCGCAGGATGCGCAAAGTGCGCAGGTCACGCGCATTCGGGCAGACGATCCTTACGACCTCACTTCGGTGCGTTACGATACCTCGGGCACCGGCGCCTCCCTCGCCATCGGCGTAACGATGCGCGTGAGCGATCTCTCGGTCCTTCCGCCATCCACGAGTTGGCGCGCTAGCTTCGCGGTGAACGCACCGTCGTCCGTCCTGAGCGCGGATGGCACCTACTCGTATGGCATATCGGACGATGGCGATCAGTTCTTCCTGCACGCCGAGACGAACGCTTCGGGCGCCCCGTTATTCAGCTATGGCACCGCGGTGCGAAACTCCGACGGGACCATCACCTACACCCGCGTGGGCGCAGCGGATGCCGGTGAGTTTAATGCGAGCTCCAAAACAATCTCGGTTCAGGTGAGTGTGGCGAAATTAAACGAACTGCTTCAGGCCGCGAGCAGGCCACTGCTTCAGAACGGTTCCGTCGTCACGGGCCTTCGCGCCCGCACTCAGACGACCGCTTCAGGTGCTGGACGGCGCGACCTCACCCGTGGCGGCACCCAGTTCGTCATCTACGACACTGCCTTCCCGCGTCCCGCCGCGAATCCCACTCCGACGCCATTGCCGGAGCGCGCAGTCGCACCGGGTGCCACGCCGGCCCCCACCCCACCGGAGATTGAGCTGGCGAACCTCTCGACCCGCATTGCGGTATCCGCCGGTGAGCAGATCGGCATCGCCGGCTTTATCAAACGCGGCCCGGCTCCCAAAAGAGTAATGCTGCGCGCGATCGGGCCGTCCATCCGGGCGGGCGGCACCGCGCTTCCGGGCACGCTGCAGGACCCCGTTTTGGAATTGCGAAACGCAGCCGGCACGGTCATCGGCAGCAACGACAACTGGCGCTCGACTCAGCAGGCGGAAATCACCGCGAGCGGTCTCGCCCCCGTGGACGACCGCGAGGCGGCCTTGATCGTGAACCTGACCGGCACCGGCGCTAATACGGAGTTCACCGCGTCCATTACCGGCGCGGGCGGAACGCAGGGGATCGGGTTAATCGAAGTCTACGATCTGGACGCCGATTCATCTGCGGACCTGGGTAACATCTCGACCCGCGGATTTGTCGGAACGGGTGCCGGGGTTCTCATCGGTGGCGTCATCGTGCGCGATGATTCTTCGCGCAACCGCCCGCAAGACATCCTCGTGCGCGGTCTTGGGCCTTCTCTCGGTCAACGTGGAGTGAACAATCCGCTGGCCGATCCGGAACTGGTGCTGGTGAACGCCCAGGGGACCGTGATCGAGACCAACAACGACTGGATCAGTAATCGAGCTGCGATTGAAGCGACCTCTATTCCGCCGACTAATGATAGAGAGTCGGCCATCCGGCGGACGCTCGCGCCCGGCGAATACACCTTCATCCTGCGGGGCGTGAGCAACGGCACAGGTGTCGGCCTGGTCGAGGCTTACAACCTCGGCAATCGATAATCGCCACTGCCAAATTCCCGAGAGACGCGGCGCCATGACCAGTGGCGCCGCGTTTTTCTTTGTGGAAACGACTCTGCTACATCCGAACGACCCGACGCGGATCCGGAGACGCGCTATCAGGAGCGCCTCACCTTTTGCCCTCGTCCCCGGGGCGGCGGTCCTGCTTCCACCTCTTTGTCGCCGGAGTGCGCTGTTCGTTCTGAACCCTAAAAAACACTTTGTTAAAACTCCCAAGCCGCCCGCGCCCGTTCCCTATATAGCTATGCAACTCCCACCCCTTCATCCCGCCATTGTTCATTTTCCGATCGCGCTCATCACTCTCGCCGTCATCGCGGATTTCATCGGTTACTTCCGCCAGAGCGCGAACGCACGCACGGTCGCTTGGTGGTCGCTCGTAGGCGCACTCATCGGAGGCTCCATCACCGTCCTCTTCGGCTACCTCGACATGTGGCGCGCCGCGCTCACGCCGGCGACGCATGAGCTCATTCATGTGCATCTCAAAGTCGGCTGGGTCATCGCCGTCCTTCTTCTCCTCCTCACCATCTGGCGCTGGCGCTTGCGCGCGAATGCTCTCGCCAATCCCACGACCGCGCGGCCGATTGGTGGCGGTTATCTCGCCTGCGCTGCGCTTCTCCTTTTCCTGACTTTGTTCCAGGGCTGGTTCGGCGGTGAGATTGCCTACGCGCACGGTGCCGGCTCTGCCGCCGCCGGCCAGGGCGTGCGTCCTTTGTCCGAAGCACAAAGGCCGGCCAAAGCCGTCGCCGATGCGTTAAGTCATCTGCCGTTCATGGGCCACGACGAAAGCAAGGCGCAAGGCGGGAAATCCTCGCATGCCCATCAACAGTAAGTCGCGCAGACAGTTTCCAGCTTCGTCATGAAGATCCCGCAACCATTGCCAGTGGAATTCGTCATCGCGTCAGCCGGAAGAAGGGTTGGCCAGATGATTGGCTCTCCGGCTCCAACCATGACCCTGTCGAACTACCCCGCCCCCGGCTAGCGCCCCCACTGAAAGTAGAACCGCGAAGGCATGTTTAGCTTCAGCTCGATTTCGCGCATCTCGTCATGCATGTGCTCGATTGGCGGAGCAGCCCGCGCCGGTTGTAGTATTGCTCCCCGCGGCGGAACTGCCGATTGATCTGGCGCACTTCGCCCTGGACGTGTTCGTAATGGCGCCAGGCGTCACGGCTGGCCCCATAGCGGCGCATGCTGTTCCGCACATGAGCCAGCATCGCGTTTACATGGTCGACTTCGCGCTGCAAGCGACCCAGACCGTCCCGGCGCCGGTAGTTGCGACGCTGGTCGACTTCGCGATTTGTCTCATAGCGCTGAAAAGTCGCCTCCGGCTGATACACCCGCTCCTGCGCCTCCAGCTCATCTTCTTCATCGTCTTCATGCGCAACGGCGGTGAAGGTCGCACAAGTCAGGCCCAGTAGAACGACCGTGGTGAGTTTCAGGAATTTCTTCATACGGTTTTTCGATGCAGGTTTTTCTTTTGGCGGCAGCGCAGCTTTATGCATTCAGCTACAGTTTCACCATGATGCTTTTCCTTCGGCCACCGTTCTTCCACGTGACCCGCCATCTGCCTGCCCTTCTTCTGCTTTGCTTTTTGATGCTGGCGGCTTCTTGCAAAAAGCCAATCCCCGCGGCCACCGATCGCAATGCCATTGTTGCCACGGTGAACGCCTTTCATGCTGCGCTCGAACGCGGCGATGGCGCGGCCGCGATGGAGCTGCTCGCACCCGATGCTCAAGTATTGGAAATGGGAACCCGCGAGACGCGCGAACAATATTCCGGCGAACATCTGAAAGCAGATATCCAATTTGCCAAAACTGTTCCAAGCACTCGTTCAGGTCTGATCGTGCGTCAGGAAGGCGAAGTGGCCTGGTTGACGCAGACGAGCCTCTCGCAGGGCACCTTCATGAGTCGCACGGTCGATAGCGAGGGGACCGAGCTCATGGTCCTCGCTCGCACTGGCGGACAATGGAAGATCCGCGCCATCCATTGGTCCAGTCATACTCATCGCGCTGCAGAGTAGCGGACTGACTGTCCTCTGCCGTCAGCCCAACGGCGACAGGGTCGCTACAGATTCTTCAGTAAACCCTTCCAGCGGGTCCACGCGTCCTCGCGCGCTTTCTTGTTTTCCGGGGAAGCATCCGGGGCCTCGCCGGCGCGCATGAAGCCATGACCGGCGCCCTGGTAAATGACCGGCTCATACTTTTTCCCAGCCGCCTTCATCAACTCTTCCGCTTTCGCGATCGATGAATTTACGCGCTCGTCCTTCTCTCCGTAGAACCCGTAGACCGGCGCGGTGATGTTCGCCACCGTTGCCGCATTCGCGGGCGCTGAGCCGTAGAAGGAGAAAGCGGCCGACACCTTGGGGTTCTGGTTTGCGTATTTGAAAACCCAGCTGCCGCCCCAGCAAAAGCCCGCCACCGCCAGCTTTCCGTCGGCCGCAGGAATCTTCGCCGCATACTCCGCGGTGGCGTTTAGATCCGCGATCACTTGCGGCTCCGGCAGAGCCGAGATCGCTTTCCGCGCTCCGTCCACATCGGCAAAAGTCTCTCCGCTCAGCAGGTCCGGCGCGATCGCGATCACCCCGTTCTCCGCGAGTTGGTCGCAGACGCCCCGCACCCAATCGGTCAGCCCAAAGATCTCGTGGATCACGAGCACGACCGGCGCCTTCTCCTTCTTCTCGGGGTAAACGACGAATGCCTTCAGCGTTCGCTCGCCTGACTTATATTCCACCCACTCCCCGTGACGCGGAGAATCGTTGAGCCGGGCTTTCGCCCACTCCTGCCCCTGCGCGAAGCTCGCGCTCAGAAGCCCGAGAAAAAGTGCGGTCGTCTTGATCCAGTTCCGTGTCTGCATGCGGGTAATCTAGCCGGCATGGTCATCCGCGCCACGTTTGAAGAGCATGTTATCCAGGGCCAGCGGTCCTGAGCCGCGGAAGAAAACGTAAAGGAAGACAAAACAATAAACGACCGCGAGCTCGCCCTTGTTCACGATCGGAAGCGAACCTTGCGGCGCATGAGCCATGAAATAGCCGACCGCCATCATGCCGCTGGAAAGGAACGCCGCTGGGCGCGTCAAAAGGCCAAGCGCGATCATGAAGCCTCCAGCTAATTCGATGATGCCGCCCAGCAGCATCAAACCCTCAGCACCGCCTTTGCCGCCGAACATCCCGAACAATTTTTGCGCGCCATGACAGGCAAAGAGCAGCCCCAGCACCAGCCGCATGATCGCGTAGACGTAACCAGAATATTTTCCTAATGAGTTCACGGCGTGCAGGCTGCGGGATGGGCGCAGGATCTGTCAAGGTTTCCCACCGCGCCGCTGGAAATGTCTGCCACGGATCAAGACCGATGCGCCTCCCAACGCCTCCGCCACGTCATCCCGAGCCGCGCAGACGGCCGAGGGATCTCTCCCACGCAGTGAACGTTTTCCCATTTACAATGGTCGAACGAAGTTCCTCCGCCTCCGCCTTTTCATGAACCGCTACCTCCTCCTCGCCCTCGCGCTGCTCGCGGCGCCAATTGTCTCCGCCGACTCCCCCGCGCCTGCGCCGAAGGCTCTTCCGTTCCCACACGAAGGCAGCGACCTGAAACCCGACCCCGCCGCGCTCTTCGGCACCCTGCCGAACGGTCTCCGCTACATCGTCCGCCCGAATGCCGAGCCAAAGGATCGCGTCTCGCTCCGGCTCCTCGTTCTCGCCGGTTCCCTGCACGAAGAAGACGATCAACGCGGCCTGGCGCATTTCCTCGAGCACATGGCTTTCAACGGGAGCAAAAATTATCCGCCCGGCACCCTCGTAAAATTCTTTCAGCGCATGGGGATGACCTTCGGCGGCGATACCAACGCCAGCACCAGCTTCGAGCGCACCATTTACCAGCTCGAACTCGCGCACGCCGATCGCGAGACAATCGCCGAAGGCCTGCGCGTGCTCAGCGATTACGCAGGCGGTCTTCTTTTGAGCAAAGAAGAGATCGAGCGCGAACGCGGCGTCATCCTTTCGGAAAAACGCGTCGGCGACTCGGTCGCTTACCGCACCTTCCTCGCGCAATTCTCTGCCATGCTCGGGACCACCCGCCTGCCGCAGCGAGTGCCGATTGGCGACGCGGAGGTCATCGCCAAAGCGGACCGCGCCCGCTTCCTCGATTTCTGGAACACCTGGTATCGGCCCGAGCGAATGGTGGTGGTGGCGGTGGGAAATTTCCCAGACCACGCCGCGGTGGAGAAGCTCATCACCTCGGAGTTTGCCACTTTGACCGCGCGCGCGCCGGCGCGGCCCGAGCCGTCCATGGGCGAGCTCGCGCACTTCGATGGCATCCGCGCGGCCTATCATGCCGAGCCGGAGGCACCGGCCACGAATATCTCCATCAGCAGCTACACGCCCTACTCGCGCCAGCCGGATAACGCGCAGCGCCAGATCGAGCGTCTCCCTCGCTTGCTCGCGCTTTCCATGCTGAATCGCCGCTTCTCCATCCTCGCGAAAAAGGAAGGGGCGCCCTTCGTCTCCGCCTCTGCTTCGGTCGCCGAGCGTTTTAATTTTCTGCGCGAAGCCGATCTCGATATCTCCTCCAAACCGGAGAACTGGCAGGCGGCCCTCGCGGTGGGTGAACAGGAACTTCGCCGCGCGCTCGAGCATGGTTTTACCGACGCGGAGCTGAAGGAATCCGCCGCAAATCTCTTGAATCAACTCGAGCTCGCCGTGCAGACCGCCCCCACCCGGCACTCCAACCGGATCGCCGATGAACTCGCGAGCAACGTCCTCGAAGGCGACGTCTCGACCACGGCCGAGGCTGATCTCGCGCTGCTCAAACCAGCGCTGGAAAAAGTCACTCCGGAGATGTGCGCCGCCGCGCTCCGCGATGCCTACGCGGACAAGGGCCGCTACGTCATGGTCACGGGCAACGCGCAAATCCCGTCGGACCCTGCCGCCGCGATCACTGCCGCCTATGAGAAGGCGAACGCAGTAGCGGTCGAGCCGCTTACCCCCGATGCGGTGGCGGCGTGGGCTTACACCGATTTCGGGCCACCGGGCGAGGTCGCTGCGGCGTGAACACGTGGAGGATCTGGACCTCCATCTCATCACGTTTAAGAACGGCGTCCGGCTCAATTTGAAAAAGACGAATTTCGAGGCTGGCCGCATTCGTCTGAGCGCGCGGGTGGGCAGCGGTGGCATCACGGAGCCGCGCGAGCAGAGCGGTCTGGCGGCCCTCACGTCGGCCACGTTTAACAGCGGCGGGCTCGGCAAACATAGCGCAGACGATTTGCGCCAGATCCTCGCCGGCCGAAACATCAGCGCGCAATTCCAGGTGGCGCCGGATGCGTTCACTTTTAGCGGGGTGACCACGCCGGACGATCTGGTGCTGCAATTTCAATTCCTGACCGCGGCGTTGACAGATCCCGGGTATCGACCAGAAGCGCTGCGCCAGGCGCAGAAAGGCATTGAGCAGCTTTACCTTTCCTTTAAACACACCGCGAATGGGCCGCTCGCGACCGAGATTGCGAATCTTCTGGCCAGCGGCGACCAGCGCTTCGGCCTACCGAGTCGGGAAGAAATGCTGGCGCGCAATTTGGAGGAAGTGCGGGCCTGGCTCGCGCCGCATTTCGCGCAGGGTGCGCTGGAAGTGGCGCTGGTCGGCGATCTCGACCTCGAAGCGACCATCGCCGCTGCCACCCGCACCATCGGCGCCCTGCCCCCGCGCGAGCCGAAGCCCGCGCTCGAGCCTTTGAAGAAAGTCGCGTTTCCAGCAAAGCCATTCGCACAGAAGTTCCCGATCGAGTCCGAGATTCCGAAGGGAACGTTGCTCCTTTATTGGCCCACAGATGATGGCATCGATGTGCGGCGTAATCGGCGCTTCAGCCTGCTCACCGCAATCTTGAATGATCGGATGCGCGAGAAAGTGCGGGAAGAGATCGGTGGCACTTACAGCCCGCGCGCGGCCAGCAATGCCAGCGATGTTTTTCCCGGCTACGGTTACATCACCGCCAGCATCGATGTGGAGCCGGCAGCGGCCGATAAGATGGCCGGTCTCGTCATTGGCCTGGCCGATGATCTCGCGAAAAAAGGCGTCACGCCCGATGAGCTCAAGCGCGCGCGTCTTCCGCTCCTGACCGCGATGCGGGAATCCCTCCGCGACAATGGCTACTGGTTGGGCGCCGTGCTCGATAACGCGCAGGAGCGGCCGGAGGTGCTCGATTGGGCGCGCACGCGGCAGGAAGATATCGAGGGCATCACCGCGGAAGAACTCAGCGCGCTGGCGAAGAAATATCTGGGACGGGCGCAAGTCTCCGCGCGCCACCATCCTGCCGGGAGCCGCCGCGCCTGCCTCCGTGGGACCCTCTTCTCCGTGAGCCGGGAGCAAATCGCGATCGTAGGCGGAGGTGCCGCTGGGTTCTTCGCAGCCATTGCCTGCGCGCAAGCGCGACCGGAGAACGAGGTGCACCTCTACGAAGCGGGCTCGCAATTTTTGACCAAAGTGCGGATCTCGGGCGGGGGCCGATGCAACGTCACCCACACCGCCCTGGAGCCGCGCGTCTTTGCCGCGCGATATCCGCGCGGCGAACGCGCCCTGCTCGCAGCGCTCCCTCGCTTCTCGGCCACCGACACCGCGCGCTGGTTCGAGCGGCGTGGGGTGCGCTTGAAAACGGAGGAGGACGGCCGGCTTTTTCCGGTGACGGATTCTTCCGGGACGGTGATCGATTGTTTACTTTTCGAAGCGGAGAGCGCGGGGGTGAAGTTGCACCCGCGTTGCGGAGTGGAAGCCGTGCAGAGGACCGCGGATGGTTTTCTTTTGCGCCTGGCGAGCGGTGCCGAAGCGATCCTGCGACCGGCTTCTCCTCGCCACTGGCGGAGCGCGCGCGGCCGGCGGAGCGCGCCTGGCGGAGTCGCTCGGTCACACGATCGAGTCTCCAGTTCCGTCGCTCTTTTCTTTGCACAGCCCTACCCCGTGGTTGCACGCGCTTTCCGGCATCGCCGTTCCCGATGCGGAAGTTTCCGTCCCGGAGACGAAACTTCGGCAGCGTGGGCCGGTGCTCATCACGCACAATGGCGTGAGCGGACCGGCTGTGCTCCGGCTCTCAGCCTGGGGCGCCCGCCCGCTCTCCAGTTGGGACTACAAATTCCCGCTCCGCCTCAACTGGCTGCCCACCTTGAACGCGCAAGCGATCCAAACCGAGATGCAAGCGCGCCGCTCCACCCAACCGAAGCGCCGCGTTTCGAATTCGCCCATCGCTCCGCTACCCGGCCGCCTCTGGGAAAGCCTGGTCAATCTGGCCGGGATCAACTCGGAGACCATTTGGACGCAGCTCGGTCGAGCGGAGATGGAGCGGCTGACAACTTTGCTCCTGCGCACCGAACTCCCGATCGATGGGAAATCGCTGAACAAAGATGAGTTCGTGACCTGCGGCGGTGTGCGTCTGCGCGAGGTGAACTTCCAAACGATGGAGAGCCGGCTGGTGCCGCATCTTTACTTCGCCGGCGAGCTGCTCGATATCGATGGCATCACCGGCGGCTTTAATTTTCAATCGGCCTGGGCCACTGGTTGGATCGCCGGGCACGCGATGGCCGATGCGGAGCCGCCCTCTTTGGAATGAAGAGACACGAAAGCACTCTCCACCGCACGGCGGTCGCCGCCGTGCGCGCGGTCTATGCGGAGCTCGCGCAACGGCCGATCACGCGCGGGTGCACGCGGCTACAGGAGTGCTGCCATTTTAAACTGACCGGTCGCACGCCTTTTCTGACCAAGGGCGAAGCGCTGGTCGCGGCGCGTGCTCTTCGCGCCAGCGGGCGCAAAGGTCTGCCGGAAGCAACCGGAGGAGCCTGCCCTCTTCTGGATGCAGCAACAGGAAATTGCCTCATCTACGCCGAGCGGCCGTTCGGTTGCCGCACGCATTTTTGCGCTGCAGCGGGTGGTCCGTATGCGCGTCGCGAAGTGGCGGATCTGATCCATCGTCTGGAGACGGTGGACCGCGAACTCGGCGGGGACGGCGCGAGCGCATTGCCTTTCGCGGTGACGGCGGCCTTGCAAACGCTGCGTTAAACTGATGCGGAATCTGTGCGCCCTTCTGCTGATCCTGGGGCTGTCGAGTAACGCGACGGCTGCGCTGGATGCGAAGGCGGTCAGGAACGCAGCCGCTTATTCGGCCAGCCACGGCGGCCTGTCGTTTCTCGTTCTCCAAGATGGAAAAACGCTGCAAGCGGCGAACGCAAATGAAGCGCTGCGCATCTTCAGCGGAACGAAGGCGTTTTGGAATCTGGCGGCGCTGGCCGCGGTCGAGGATGGCCTTCTCAATCTGGATGAACGGGTCGCGACGACCATCCCGTCGTGGCGCGATGATCCGCGAAAGGCGCGCGTCACCATTCGGCAACTGCTCGATTTCTCGGCCGGTCTCGAACCCGGCTTCCGTCTGCATGCAGATGATCCAGGCGATCGGGATGCAATCGCGCTGCGCCTGCCGATGGTGGCCGAACCGGGCGCGGCGTTCATCTATGGGCCGAGCGCGCTTCAGGTTTTCCACGCGGTTCTGAAAGCGAAACTGCGGGACCGCCCGCCGCGCGCGTATCTCGAGCGCCGAGTTTTGCGAAAGATGGGATTGGGTCCGCAACGTTATCTGCTCGATCGCGCGGGCAACCCCCTGCTCGCCGCGGGATGGATCCTGAGCGCGCAACAGTGGGCACGCTTGGGAAAGCTCACGCTGCAGGAAGGCTCACCGGTGATCTCGCAGGGCTCGTCAGCCAACCGCGCTTTCGCTTTTGGCTGGTGGAACAATCGGGCCGCGCCGGGCGGACGAGAGTTCGATTTCGAGCGCATGCTCACTCCGCGATGGTCCGCGCAGGATTGGCGCGACGCGTGCATCTGCCGGGAAGCCCCGCGCGACCTGCTGGTCAGCATCGGCTCGCGCGGTCAGCGGCTTTACGTGATCCCGTCGCTTCGCCTCGTAGTCGTGCGGCATGGGAACGGCGCTCCGTTTTCCGATGCGCGTTTTTTGCGTCTGCTCCTGGACCGCGCGCAGAAAGATTAACGGCGTTATTCGTCGGGCCCGACTGGCAGCGCTTTCATAATCGGAAGCGTTTCCGGAGCCGGACGGAGGGGCGCGGGGCCCATGTTTCCTTCCGGTGCGGCGAGCATGAGCAGGCCGTCCTCTTTTTGCCAATGGTAACCAAATGCAAAACCAAGCGGGCCGGGCGGATTATTCCGATAGACCGCTTCCAGGTCCGGTTGGTGATACTTCGCGAACGTCTCATTATGCGGCACGTAGCGGCCGAAGCAGCGCACTTCCCAGCCGCGCGGGAACGCCCGGAGCGGAATTCCAGAATCGTCCTGCACCAGCACGCGGCTGTGCTCGAAGAGGAAATTTCGCACCGCATTAAAGCCATCGCCGTGCATGAGGAAGGAGGCGGCTTTGAGCAGGCTCAGGCCCGGGCCGCGTTCCGCACACCATTGCATGAACGGCGTTGTGCGACTGCCCGAGAGGTCGGTCCGGAAGTAGTAAAGCGTCTGTAAACCTCCGCGCGCAGGATCGTGGAAAGTGATTCTGACCCCATCGGCCGGAATCTTCTGCGGCGTGACCTCGACCACGGTGTAACCAAGCCGAGCGAGGAAGACGTAAAGTATCGGGAGGGTGCCGGAGACGTTCGCGCCGCCTAATTCGGCGCGCATGTCCTTGGTGATAAAATATTGGAAGCGCAGGATGGAATTCATCGAATTGCGCAAGGCGGCAAGCTGCGCGGCCAGGAGCGGCGGTGAGAGCACCGGGAGGTTTGGGATTTGTCCGACCGGTTCGAGACCCGCCAGAATGTAGGTGTTCGCGGAAGGGAAGAAGACGTTCGCGTAGAGAAAATCCGGCCCGCCAAACATGTAGAACATGGTCTCGGTGCTGCGAACGTATTCGGGAGCGTTCACCGCCATCCACTCGCGGATCGGGAGGATCTGCTGGCGCTCTTTCCGCGCCCAAGCTTGATCCATCTCGCGCGCATGTTCCTGCCAGGCCGGTGTCTCCATGAAAGGCGCAAGCCCGCCTTCCACGGGCAGCCCGGCCAGGAAACGGGCGGTGTCATCCACCGTGATGGGCCGCTGCGCGAAGGCAGACGCCGCCGCGAGCAGAAGCGGGAGAAGGAAGAAAGTCTTCATGGGGTCAGGGAACGTTCGGCGAGGGTGGTTTTCGGCGACAGGAAATAGAGCACCAGCCCGACGAGCGCGGTCGCCAGCCCAAGTATGGACGGCAGGCGGGTGGAAGAATTAAGAAGAAGATGCGCCAGCATCCAGAAACTGACCGCGAGAAAAATAAGCGGCGTGACCGGATAACCCCACGTCCGGTAAGGGCGCGGCAGCTCCGGTTGTCGCCAACGCAGAACGAAGACGCCAAGGACGGTCAACGCCGAGCAGAGCGTGAGACTGAACTGCACGTAGCTGACGATCGCCTGGAAGGTGGCGGTGAGAAGCATCACATTCACTACGACGAACTGGAGAAGGATCGCATTCACCGGAATGCCGCGCTGGTTACGGCGCGCCAGCCAGCTCAGGACGCGCAAGTCCTCACCCATCGTGACCGATACGCGCGGGCCGATCCACATCATCGCGCTGACGGTGGAGACAAGCCCGACGCAGATGAAGAGGGCCATGATCTTTCCGCCCGCCGCTCCGAAAATGTGAATGCCGGCCACCAGCGCGACCTCTTGTTTACCCACCATCTCCGCGATGGGAGTGGTGCGGAGGAAGACCATGTTTAAGCCGACGTAGAGGATCGTGACCAGCAACGTGCCGAGGCCGAGCGAGAGCGGAATGTTGCGAGAGGGATTGTGGATCTCGCTCGTGATGTAGGTCGCTGCGTTCCAGCCGGAGTAGGCATACATGACCCAGAAGAGGCTGACGGCGAAGGGCGCGCTGATGAGCAACGCGCCATCCCCCGGCACTGGCAAAAATGTGACGGGCTCAGTGTTCGCCGCCAGCGCGCCCGCGACGATGATGACGAGCAGGAGCGCGACTTTAAGAAGGGTGGAGCCAATCTGGAACGCGCTCCCGAGTCGGAGATCGAAGAGCAGGACGAAGGTGGCCAGCCAGACCACCCCGAGTCCCCAAAGCAGCGGATGGGTGCCGGGCACAAGCTCCGCGAGATAGACGCCGAATGGCATGGCCGCGATCGCGACCGGAGCGGCGAAGCCCACCGTGCCGGAAAGCCAACCGGCCAGAAAGCCGAGCGAGGGGTGATAGATCTCGCGGAGGAAATTGTATTCGCCCCCGGACCGCGGGAGAGCAGCGCCCAGCTCCGCATAAGAAAGCGCGCCGCACATCGCGCAGACACCGCCGAGCGTCCAGAGCGCGACGATCGCGAACCCGCTCGGTAATCCACCCACCTGAAAACCGAGGCTGGTGAAGATGCCGGTCCCCACCATGTTCGCGACCACCAGCGAGATCGCGGTCAGGAGCGATACGCGGGCAGTGCTCGAAGCGGGGACGCGCGAGGTCACAGGCGCAGGATGAGCGGCAGGGCGGAGCCGTCAACCCCTGCAGCGAAGGCCGGGGCGAGGTGGGGTTGTATTCGAAGGATGCCCCCCCGCATGGAGGTCGAAGGCATGCCCTGCGTAACCGCATGTCATCCCGAGCCGCGGAGACGGCCGAGGGATCTCTCGCGGCGGGATCGGTTGTGCCTGCGGGAACGCGGAAGTGGGATCCTGGATGATGGTTCGCCCGCGCTGAAGATACTTCAGTGCGAGTTGGGGAGATCCCTCGGCCGTCTTTGCGGCTCGGGATGACAAGTTGCGCTGCGAGTCACGCGGGCCAAGCAGCCCGCTTTAGACCTGCCGCATTCCTTACGCTGCTTTCCTGGCCGACTTGGTGGCGCGCTTACCGGCTGATTTGCCGGCTGCTTTTTTCTTCCCGCCTTGCGACTGCTCGAGGCTCTGTTTCAGCACCGCCACCAGATCGATGACCTTGCTCGAGGTTTTCTTCTCCTTCGGCTTCTCCTCGAGTTCCTTCCCGCCAGCTTCCACTTTCTCGTCGATGACTTCGAGCAAGGCTTCCCGATAATCATCGTGATATTTCTCCGGGTCCCACTTCGAGGTCATGCTTTCCACCAGCGCCTTCGCCATCTCTTTCTCGCGCTTTCCGGGCTCAAGTTTTTTCGGAACGTTCAGCTTCTCGGCATCGGAAAGCTCCTCCGCGAAATGCATTAACTCCAGCACCAGCGCGTGCTTCAAAGCCTTCACTCCGGCGAGATACTGCCGCGTTTTGATCACGACTTTGGCGATGCCCACCTTGCGACCGTCGGCCAGGGCCGAGCGCAGAAGCGCGTAAGCTTTATCGCCACCCTTCTGCGGCTCGAGGTAGTAGGGCTTGTGGAAATACATCGGGTCGATCTCGTCCAGATCGACGAAGTCCTGGATGTCCACCGTCTGGGTCGCTTCCAAATCCACCCGCTGGAAATCTTTGTCGTTCAGGATAACGAACTTGCCCTTCTCGTATTCGTAGCCCTTCACAATCTCCTCCCAAGGCACCTCTTTCCCGTCCTTCTCCGCGACGCGTTTGTAGTTCACCGGGCTGTGATCCGTCCCGCGCAGCAGGCGAAACTTGAGGTCCTCGCGCCGCGTCGCCGGATAGAGGGCGATCGGGATATTGACCAAGCCGAAACTGATACTGCCTTTCCAGATTGCACGCATAACAATCTGGAATCGCGTCTCGCCCCGCGCGCGCGCGCTTCGCCCTTACGCGGCCGCTTCGAGCTGTGCGCGCGTGATTCCACGCAGCTCAAACAAGCGGAGCAGCGTCTCTTCAATCAAGTTGTTCGGACAGGAAGCACCGGCGGTGATGCCGACCACGAGCGGTCCTTCGCGCAACCAATCCTTCGCGATCACTTCCGCCTTCGCATGCAGATCGTAGTGCAAGATCTCCGAGGTCGAGAGCAACCGGGAAGCGTTGCGCACGAAGTAGGTCGGGAGTTTTTCCTCCCCCATCTCCGCGAGGTGCGAAGTGTTCGAGCTGTTGTAGCCGCCGACCACGAGAAGCAGATCCATCTGAACATCGAGAAGTTCCCGCAACGCATCCTGCCGCTCCTGGGTGGCACCGCAGATGGTGTCGAAGAAGCGAAAGTTTTTCGCTGCCGCTTCCGCTCCGTCGCGATCCACGATGGCTTGCCGAATACGGCGCTGCACTTCCTCGGTCTCGCCACGCAGCATGGTGGTCTGGTTCGCCACGCCCGACCGTCCGCAAGTGGAGATCAGGATCGAATCCCGGCGAATGAGCGTGCTGAAACTTCGCCAGGAATTCCTCCTTGTTCCCTCCGTGCCGGATGTATTCGCAGACGTAATCCGTCTCCGCCAGCGTCAGAACCACGAGATAATGGCCCTTCCCCTCGCCCAGCGCGCGTGAACTGGTGGCCTTCGTTTCTTCGTGCTCGGCCTTGCCGTGGATGATGGAAGTGGCGGACTCGCTCGCATACTTGCGCACCCGTTTCCAGACGCTCATGACGTCGCCACAAGTCGTATCGACAATCTGGCAGCCGATGTCCTTGATATTCTGCAAGGTGGAAACTTCGGTCCCGAAAGCAGGGACGATGACCACGTCCTCTGGCCTCAGATCGGAGATCTCGGCCTGCTTGTTCGCGCCCATCAAGTTCTTGATTCCGAGCGAGGAAATCTGGTCGTTCACCTCGGGGTTATGGATGATCTCGCCCAGGATGAAGAGCCGTTGATCCTTGAAGACTTTGCGCGCGGCATAGGCCAGATCGATCGCCCGCTCGACGCCGTAGCAAAAGCCAAACTGCTTGGCCAACCGCACCGTGATGTCGCCGAACTTCAGGATGCCGCCGTTGCGGCGGATCATCTCCACCACATCGCTTCGGTAATGCGCCTCGACCTGCTCCTGCACCGCCGTCATCACTTCCGGAGTCCGGAGGTTGACCCGAGGACGCGGCGTGACTGGGGCGGGAGTAAGATTTGTGCTCACAGACCCACTATCGGGGCAAAGCCCGTGGGATGCTAGTCCTCCAACAGCGGACCCGTCGGCTTCTGGAATGCGGCGTCGGAGATGGCTAGACTGTTCGCCGGATCAGGCGTCTTGGAATCGTCCACCCGCTGGATCTTCGGCCCGATGGTGGCGTCTTCCGGCTGGGTATTTGCGATGTTCACCGGGGTGCCATTCCGCACCAGCGCGTAGAATTTCGCCGCCGCTTCGCCTTTCAGACGCAGGCAACCGTGACTCCGCGGACGCGTGTGAACGAAGCCTTGGTGGAATCCGTATTGTGGCGAAAACTCACACCAGTAACCCATCGGGTATCCGACGTAGCGGCCGGAGATATTTGCCGTCGCTGCCGCTGGCACGATGCGATCGCCCTGCACCCGGAAACCGTAGGAGCCGGAGCGCTTGTTTTCGATTTTCTTGTAGATCTTGAAGTTGCCCTTGGGCGTCGGCTTTTCCGCCGTGCCGACCGTGGTCGCCACCGCCATCAGAACGCGGTCGCCTTCCATCACGTAGACGTTTTGGTTCGCGAGAGAGACTTTCACCCGCACTTTCGACGGGTCATTCGGACGTTTGGCGGAGACGCGATAGGCGCCGCCCGTGGAGGTGGTGGAGGTTTCGCAACTCGTGAGAACGAAGGCCGACGCCATCGTGGTGAGCAAAAGGAGCCGGGAAAGAAGTCGCATAATGACGCCAATGGAAAGGCGCGCGACGGACTTTGTCAACCGTTCGAAAAGCGCGCTGGAAAGAGAGCCTTACGGATGGATGACCGCCGCCTCGCGCGCCGCGACGCGTTCCTTTTCCATCCGCGCCAGTAGCTTTCGGAAGTGCGGCGACTCATTCGCATAATCCGGATATGGACGCGGAGGGTCCGCCGGGCGGTAGCGCCAATGCTTATACATCCAAAGCCATGGGGCCGGCGCGCGGCGGATGACAGGCTCGAAGCAATCCCAACAAGCCTGCGCCACTTCCTGATGCGTGCTCCCGGCCGGAAGCGCCACCGCTGGATGCAGAACCAAACGATAACGCCCATCCGGGAGCGGCTCGCAATGCGTGGGAATGATCGGCGCCCCGGTGCGCTCGTGCATCCAGGCGTGGGCAAAAGTCACGCAGGTTTGCAGACCGAAGCAGGAAATCGGCACGCTTGGGAGCTTGGCCGAAATCGTCAGGTCCACTGCGAGCGTGATGCTGCGCCCGTGCTGGAGCGCTTTATAAAGCCGGAGGAGGGCGCCCTCCCGTCGGATCGTGCGATGCCCGGAGACTTCGCGCAGACGGTTGAAGGTCGCATCCAGCAACGGATTTTTAAATGCCTGCGTCACCACCGTGCATGGCACCCCGCGTAAGCCGAGCGCGAGCGCGATCCACTCGAATCCGCCGTAGTGCAGACACGCAAAGATATAGCCGCGCTCGCTCTCACCCGATGCCTTTAGCCGATCGAGATCCGAGAGATCGATGTAGTCGCCCACGTTCTCGGGGGTGAGGCGGGCGCTCCAGAAAAGATCCGCCATGGCCCGGGCGAAGTACTGGTAAGATTGCCGCACCAGGCGGCGCCGCTCTTCCCCCGAATAAGTCTCCCCGAAAGCGGCCTCGAGATTGGCTAATGCCACCCGTCGCCCCGGCCACAGGATCCACGCCGCGGCCGCACCGGTCAGATCGGCGACGACGTGCCAGAAACGGCGCGGGAGCAACGGGCACAATCCACTCGAGCGCGCGGACGAAACTCCACTCCGCGCGATGGCGCAGCGTCTTCATGAGGTGTTCGATCGAGGCCAAAGCGAAAGTCGTTAGGCGGCAGGCTGGGGCGCGGCGTTCGGGAGCGCGCTCCGGTCCAGCTTCGCGTAATCAGGCCGCGCGGCAATTTGTTCGAAGGCCGGCGATTCCTGCGCGTAAAATGGGTAGCCCTCGGCGTCGACCGGGCGGTAGCGCCAGTGTTTGTAGGCCCAAAGCCAGGGCGCCGGATCGCGACGCACCACAGGCTCAAACGCATCCCAACAAGCTTGCGCGATCTCCTGATGAGTGGCGCCTTTCGGCAGGAGCACCATCGGCTGAGCCACCACGCGATAGCGGCCGCCTGGGAGTGGTTGGCAGTGCAGCGGAACAATCGGCACCCCGGTGCGATCCTGGAGCCAGGCGTGCGCCACCGTCACCATCGTTTTCATTCCGAAACAATTGATAACGACCGTGGGATGATGCGGCGCCAGGGTGGTGTCGACGAGCAAAGCCGCGCGCCCTTTTTTGCGCAAGATTTTGTAGAGCCGAATGATCGCGCCTTCGCGCGGCACGGTAGTGTGGCCCGACTGCTCGCGCAGCGTCTGGAAGAAGCGATCGAGGAGCGGATTCTTGAATTCCTGCGTGGTGATCGCGCTGGGAAAGCCCGACCAGCCGCACGCGAGACTGAGCCACTCGAAGTTGCCGTAATGAAAAGCGCCCACGATGCAGCTCATGGAAGGCGCCAGATTCTACGCGGGCGCGGTCCAGCCCTTCGAACTCGAAATAACGAGTAAAATTCTCGGCGTTTAACCGCGGGCTCCAGAAGAGATCGAGCATCGTGCGCGCGAAATGTTGATAGGATTCGCGCACGATCTCCTCGCGCCGCGCCACCGAATATTCATCCCCAAAAGCAGCCTCTAGATTCGCCAGCGCAACCGCCCGCCCGCGCCGATCAAATCGTGCCGCCAGCGCACCAGCCCATCCCGCGAGATCGTAGCAAGCCTGGCGCGAGAGCAGTGGGATCAACCGCAGGGCCGCCATCAAAGCCAGCCACTCCAGGCGATAACGAATTCTTTTCCAGGCTCCCTTCACCGGCGCAGCCTACGCAATCTTCTCGACGCTCGCGAGCCCAGGCGCGAAAGAAGGTTGTGCCCTCGCCTCGTCCCTTTGCCTCATGAAACCCGCGGTCGTCCTTTTGAGCGGCGGTCTCGATTCCGCCGTCACTCTGGCCATGAGTCAGGCCGCTGGCTTTGCGCCGCGCGCGCTCTCGTTTGATTACGGCCAGCGGCACCGGATTGAACTGGAAGCGGCGCAGCGCGTGGCCGCAGCGATGGGAGTAGCGGATCAGCGCGTGGCGCGCATCGATCTGCGCGTCTTCGGTGGTTCGGCGCTCACGGCGGATATCGCGGTGCCGCACGAGCGTTCCCCGCAGGCGATCGCCGAGGGCATCCCGATCACCTACGTCCCGGCGCGGAACACCATCTTTCTCTCCTACGCGCTGGGCTGGGCCGAGGTCCTCGGCGCGACCGATATTTTCCTGGGCGTGAACGCGGTCGATTACAGCGGCTACCCAGATTGCCGTCCGGAGTTTCTGCAGGCTTTCGAGGCGCTGGCCGCAGTGGCGACCAAGGCCGGGGTGGAAGGTGCGCGAGTCCACTTGCACGCGCCGCTGCTCGAGATGTCGAAAGCGGATATCGTGCGGAAAGGCGCTGAGCTGGGCGTGGATTTTTCGCTCACGCATAGCTGCTACGATCCGGATGAAAGCGGCGCAGCTTGTGGCAGCTGCGATTCCTGCTCGCTGCGGTTGCGGGGTTTCCATGAGGCGGGCATCCGCGACCCCATTCGCTACGCGGAAAGATGAAACGCTTCCGCCAGGTCCTGGCGCTCACGCTCTCGGAGCAGCGCGTCGTGCTTGTCCTCTTGTTCATCTTCGTCGCCGTTATTTTCTGGCGCGCGAAACAGGCGCCCGAAAAACTGAGCCCTCAGCTCAACCAATCCAGCCATCGCGGTGAAGCCGACCGCTACAATCCCGGGGCCCGCCCGTAGCCCACAAAGGAAGGCGAGCGCCCGCTGGTTTCAGCCTTGCCCGAGCGCGGCAATTTGAAATCGAACACACCCACGCCGTAGCGCGATTCATCGTGATAGGTCCGCCCATCGCTCGCGCCCACCATGATGCGCCGCTTCGTCTTCTTCTCGCGCCCGAGATAGATCATGGTGTGCGTGACCGGCGGATCTTTCTCGACCGCGTACGTGCCCGTCCAAAAGAGCAGGTCGCCGGGCTTTAGTTCATCCAGTTCGAAGGTCGATTCGTTTCGGCTCAGGACCGCGTAAAACTTTCCCTCCTTACGCACCCAACTGTATTGACCGCTCGCATCGCGCGGCACGTCTTTCAGGCCGCTTTTTGTCAGGACGAAGAAGATGAACCCCGAGCAATCCAGCCCGCCGGTGTCGGGGTCGGCGGAGCCATACTTGTACTCGAGGCTCCGCGTCGTGAGAGCGAGCGCATCATCGATCACCCGACGCACTTCGGGCGGGTAGCTCTCGATCCCCTCGATATCGTCCGGCGAAATGCTCGCGCCTGGGGCCTGCGATTTTTTCGGGCTGGGGCTCGGGCTCTCGTCGACTTCGGGCGACTCTTCAGGAGTGGCAGAGGGTGACTCCTCCGGGCTGGGACTCGGCGATGGACTCGGGCTCGGGGTCACGCTCGGCTCTGGCGTGGGCGAGGCTTTTTTCTTCCGCTTCGGAGAAGGAGACGGCGAACTCTTCGGCTTCGACTTCGGCGTGGGCGACGCGGTTGGCGACGGGCTTTCAGTGGCTTCGGGCGTCGGACTGGGCGTGGGGCTTTTTCGCTTGGGCGAGGGACTCGGTGACGACTTGGAAGAGGCTTTCTTCTTCGGCGACGGAGTCGGAGAACTTCTCTTCTTCGAGACAGTCTTCCGCTTTGGCGGCGGGGTCGGCTCGAAGATGCGCCGGAGCTTGTTCCCTAACGACTCTTCCGCGCGCAGCAACGGCGCGGGCCAGCCGATTCCGCCCAGGAGAAGAACGACGAGCGCCCAGCGAAAAGCCCGTCTCCTCATCCGGGTTACTTCGCCAGTTCGCGCAAGACCGCTTTGTTCAAGCGAATCCCGAGATCGAGATTTTCCAGCGGGAAATTCTCGTTCGGCGAATGCGCCCGGCAATCGGAGAGCGCCAGACCGAGAAGCAGAGTTTCCACGCCCATGATCGTGCGAAATTGCGACGTAATCGGGATGCTGCCGCCCTCGCGAATGAGCGCCGGCTCGGCGCCATCGAACGCCTCGCGCAAAGCGCGCTGCGCAGCCAGACCCACCTCCGAGTGCGGGTCGGTCAGATACCACGGCCCGCTGTGCCCGTCCTTGATCTCCATCGTCACGCCCGGCGGCAGATGCTTCTGCAAATGCTTCTTCGCCAGCTCGAGAATTTGGTCGCCGTCCTGATTCGGCACGAGGCGGAAAGTCAGCTTCGCCATCGCGTGGCTGGCGATCACCGTCTTCGTCCCCTGCCCCTGATAGCCGCCGCCGATGCCGTTGATCTCCGCCGTCGGCCGTGCCCAGAGACGCTCGAGCGTGCTGTAATCCTTCTCGCCGAAAAGCGCGGGCGAGCCAGTCTCATCGAGCACTTCCTTGTCGCCATCGATCGGCAGCTTCTGCCAGGCCTCACGCTCCCAATCTTCCAGCGGCTTCACGGAATCGTAAAAACCCTCGATCGCCACATGTCCATTCTCGTCATGCAAAGTGGCGAGCAAACGTGCCAGCGCCGTAATCGGATTCGCAACCGCGCCACCAAACATCCCCGAGTGAAGATCCATCTGCGCGCTCTTGATTTTGATCTCCAGCGCCGTCACGCCGCGCAAGCCGTAGCTCAAAGTCGGCACGCCTTTCGCGATCATTCCGGTATCGGAAACCACCACCACATCGGAGCGGATGGCCTCCAGATTTTGCGTCAGGAAATTGCCGAGATTCCCGCTCCCAATCTCCTCTTCGCCTTCAATGACGAGATGCAAATTCACCGGCAGCTCGCCGTCTTTTTCGATCGTCTCTTGAATCCCGAGGATGTGCGCGAGGATCTGGCCTTTGTTATCGGTCGACCCGCGAGCGAACACGTAACCGTCCTTTAAAACCGGATCGAACGGCGGCGAATCCCAGAGCTCGAGCGGGTCGGGCGGCTGCACATCGTAGTGGCCGTAAATCATCACCGTCTTGCGACCGGGTTGATGCTTGTTTTGCGCCCAGACCACCGGATGCCCTGGCGTCGGCACGAGCTTTGTCTCCAGTCCGATATCCGTCAGCTTCTTCACCAACCACTGCGCGCACTCCGCCACCTTGTCGGCATATTCATCATCGGTGGAGATGCTCGGGAAACGCAGAAACGCATAGTAATCTTCAAGATGGCTGGCACGCATGAGGGAGGACTTTAGCGCGATTTACGGCGCGGCCAAATTTTTGCGCGAATCGTTCGACGAAACATCTCGCCACTCTCCGACTGGCCTGATACGCACACCTCCATGGGCAGAAATATCTTCTACATTATCGGCGTCATTGTGGTCATCGTGGTCGTGCTGAAAGTCCTCGGTCTGTTCTAGACCGAGGCTGGGACATGGGCGTGCATCTGCACGCCACCGGTGACGCAGGCGACGGAATTTTCCTTTCCGCTTCGCAGCGCTTTGCTTTGTTTTGGTCCATAGTCGCCCCCTGCCGATGGATCTGATTAAGCCACTCAAGGAACACTTCGGTTACGACGCCTTCCGTCCCTTGCAGGAGGAAATTGTGCGCGACGCGCTCGCCGGGCGCGATGTCTTCGCGCTCATGCCGACCGGCGGCGGCAAGTCGCTTTGCTTTCAACTCCCCGCGCTCCTGCGCGAAGGGCTCACCATCGTGGTCTCGCCTTTGATCGCGCTGATGAAAGATCAGGTGGATGGGCTGCAAGCCAGCGGGATCGCGGCCACTTTTTTAAACTCGAGCCTCGATGGGACGGAAGCGCGCGCGCGTCTGCGCGGTCTTTACAACGGCGAATTCCGGATGCTCTACGTGGCCCCCGAACGCCTCATGCTGGAAGGTTTTCTCGAGAAAGCGCAGCAATGGAATATCGCGCAAATCGCAATCGACGAAGCGCACTGCATCAGCGAGTGGGGCCACGATTTCCGGCCCGAGTATCGCGAGCTGAGGAAGCTGCGGAAGCTGCTGCCGAACGTGCCCACGATGGCGCTGACGGCGACGGCCACCACGCGGGTGCGCGAGGACATTCTCAAGCAACTAAAGCTGCGCGAGCCGCAATGTTACGTGGCCAGCTTCGATCGCCCGAACCTGACTTATCGCGTAGTCCCGAAAGCCACGCCCTACGATCAGCTCCTCACCTTCCTGCAAGCGCGCCCGCAGGAGAGCGGGATCGTTTACTGCGCCAGCCGCAAGACGGCCGATTCCCTCGCGCGGAAGCTGAACGAGGACGGAGTCTCCGCGAAGCCCTACCACGCCGGCTTGGAAGGCGAGGAGCGCGCGCGGAACCAGGAGATCTTTCTGCGCGACGACGTCCGCGTCATTACCGCCACCATCGCTTTCGGGATGGGAATCAATAAACCGAACGTTCGCTTTGTCGTGCATCACGATCTGCCGAAGAACATCGAGAGCTACTACCAGGAAACCGGGCGCGCCGGTCGTGATGGATTGCCGAGCGAATGCGTCCTGCTTTTCAGTGCGGCGGACGTGGTCAAGCAGACACGTTTCATCGAAGAAAAGGGCGAAGAAGAAGCGCGCATCGCGCGCGAGCAATTGCGCCAGATGGTGCACTACGCGGAAGCGCGCGAGTGCCGCCGGACTACGCTGCTGCGCTACTTCGGCGAGGAGCGGCCGGATGAGCCGTGTGGCGGTTGCGATAATTGCCTGACGCCGCGGGAGACTTTTGACGGCACAATTGCGGCGCAGAAATTTCTCTCCTGCGTCCATCGCGTCCGCGCGAAAAGCGGTTTCAGCTTTGGCCTCAATCACATCGTGGAAGTGCTGACCGGTGCCGACACGGAAGCGGTCCGCTCGCGCGGTCACAACGAAGTCTCCACTTACGGCATCGGGAAAGATTTGAAACGCGATGCCTGGCAATCGATCGGCCGCGAGCTCCTCCGCCTCGGGCTGGTGGAAGTGGCGGCGGGAAAGTTCGCGACCCTGGAATTGACCGAAGCCGGGATCGCGGCCCTGCGCGCGCGCACGTCCATCACGCTCACGAAACCGATCGACGTCCCGACCAAGACCAAGTCGAAGGGCCGCGCGGGCGAGATTGAGTGCGACGAGACGCTCTTCGACCAGCTCCGCGCGGTGCGGAAGACTCTGGCCGACGAACGGAACGTGCCCGCGTACGTCATCTTCTCCGATGTGGCCCTGCGCGAGATGGCGCGCAGCTACCCGACCAAGCCTGCGGAGTTTCGCCGCATCCCCGGCGTGGGCGAACAAAAGCTGCGCGACTTTTCCGAGCCGTTTATGAGCGCCGTAGCCAGTTATCTCGAGACGCACGAGCGGAAGAATTTCGGCGAAACGCCCGCGCCCGCACCCAGCCGCCGCGCGCGGCTGAACGAGAGCGAAGCCGAGACGCTCCGTCTTTTTCAAAGCGGCCGCACAATCGACGAGATCGCGCGCGAGCGCGGCTTCGTCCGCGGCACCATCGTGGGGCACCTCGCCGCCGCGATTGAGGGCGGCGCGCCGCTCACTTGGGAACAATTCTTCACCTCCGAGCAGCGCGCCGAGATCGCGGCTGCCTTCCACGAAGCCGGCCGTTGGAATTTCACCGGCGCACGCGAGCTGCTCGGTGGAAGATACGAGAGCGAGCTTCGCATCTTCCGCGCGCTCGCGACCCGCCCAGGGGCCTAATTTCCTATCGCGTTTGTTTGCGAGCTCGGCGAAGAGAAGACGTGACTCTTCTTTTCAAGTTAACGGTTACGACGCTCGCGCTTGCCTTCGCCTCCGTGCGGGCGGCAGAATATCCCGCGCCAGTAGAGGGCGATTACTCCATTCGCGATTTCAAGTTCGCTTCCGGTGAGAGTTTGCCGGAGCTGAAGATTCACTACCGCACGGTCGGGAAGCTGGAGAAGGACGAGAAAGGCGTGGCGCGGAATGCGGTTTTGATCACGCATGGGACGACCGGAAGCGGCGCGCAATTTATCCGGCCGGAGTTTGCCGGCGAACTTTTCGGCGCGGGGCAACCGCTCGATGCGACGAAGTTTTTCATCATAATGCCGGACGGCATCGGCCACGGGAAATCGAGCAAGCCCAGCGATGGACTGCACGCCAAATTCCCTCGTTACGGGTACCGGGACATGGTCGAGGCGCAGTTCCGGCTCCTGACCGACGGGCTTGGGGTGAAACATGCGCGCCTGGTCATGGGGACGTCGATGGGCGGGATGCATACGTGGATGTGGGGCGGGCTGCACCCGGACTTTATGGATGCGCTTCTGCCCCTGGCGAGTCTGCCCACGCAGATCGCCGGGCGGAATCGCGGATGGCGCAAGCTCTTGAGCGACGCGATCCGAAACGACCCGGCTTGGAAGGGCGGCGAATACGAAGCCCAGCCTCCCAGCCTGCGCACAGCCGCGGCAATGCTTTGGCTGATGAGCAGCAACCCGGTCCTGCGTCAGGCCGAGGCGCCTACCCTGGCGAAGACGGATGAAGCGCTGGAGAAATTCGTGGGCGATTATCTTAAAACTGGCGACGCAAACGATGTGCTCTACGCCGTCGAGGCTTCGCACGATTACGATCCTGGCCCGAACTTGGAGAAGATCCGCGTCCCGCTTTTGGCGATCAACTTCGCGGACGACCTGATCAATCCCCCGGAGTTGGAAATCATGGAGCGCGAGATCCAGCGCGTGCCGCACGGCCGCGCGCTTCTTATTCCGCGCAGCGAGAAGACCCGCGGCCACGGCAGCCACACTCTGGCGGCGCTGTGGAAGGACGAGCTGGCGAAGTTGCTGGCCGAGTCGAGCAAATGAGCGAAAGCGCCGCCGCAAAAGCAGTTCTTCCTGCCGGACGGGAATCCTGCTTATCTCGGCCCGAAACAGGGCCAGGTTCCGCTTCAATTTGATCTAAAAGAATTCCACCGATGAACATTAATCCCGCCAATCCGCCGAACGAAATGCCCGATATGGTGGGCGCGAAGCCGATGAACCCGCTTGCGGCTTCGTTTAAACCCTACATCCGCGCCGGGACCCAGATGCCCGAGCTGACCCTCCGCGCGCTCATCGTGGGCGCCGTGCTCGGAATGATCTTCGGCGCGTCCTCGCTTTACCTCGTTCTTAAAGTTGGCCTCACCGTCAGCGCCTCCATCCCGGTCGCCGTCATCTCCATCACTCTCTTCCGCATCTTCTCGAAGCTGGGCATGCGCGACGCCACCATTCTGGAAAACAACATCGTCCAGACTGCCGGCTCCGCGGGCGAATCGATCGCGTTCGGTCTGGGTGTAACCATGCCGGCGATTTTGATCCTCGGGTTCGATCTGGAAATCACCCGCGTCATGCTCGTGGCCACGCTCGGCGGATTGCTTGGAATCCTGATGATGATTCCGCTCCGACGCGCGCTCATTGTCGAGCAGCATGGACTTTTGAAATATCCCGAAGGCACGGCCTGCGCTGAAGTCTTGAAAGCATCGGCGGCGCCGGGCGATGAGAAACTGGTGGGCGATGTGCAGGACGAGCAGAGCGCGAGCGGCGGTAAAATCATCTTTAGCGGTTTCGGCATCGGGTTCCTTTACCAGGCCGCGATGGGCGCTTTTAAAACCTGGAAGAGCGATCCGGAGAAAATCTTCGGCTCGCCGTTTAAAGCGGCTTCCATTTCCGCCACGGTCGAGCCCGCGCTCCTCGGTGTGGGCTACATCATCGGACCGCGCATCGCTTCCATCATGTGCGCCGGCGGTGTGCTGGCGTATCTGGTTTTAATCCCCGCGATCAAATTCTTCGGCGAACGCGTGGTGGGCGTGGTCCCACCCGGCACGATGCCGATCAGCGAAATGGGGCCGAACGATATCCGCGGCGCTTACGTGCTCTACATCGGCGCGGGCGCAGTCGCGGCGGGCGGCATCATCAGCCTCTTCCGCTCTCTGCCTACGATCTGGCACGGGCTGGCGGCGGGCTTGCGAGATCTGCGCGGGAGCAAAGGCGCCGGCGAGCGCGCGCCTCGCACCGATCAGGATCTCTCGATGAAATGGGTCATCATCGGCTGTCTCGCCATCATTGCGGTGATCATGAGCGTCCCGCAATTGCACCTGCAATGGAACATCCTCGGTGCCTTCCTGATTGTGCTTTTCGGTTTCCTCTTCGTCACCGTTTCCTCGCGGCTCACGGGCGAGATTGGTTCGAGTTCCAACCCCATTTCAGGAATGACCGTGGCCACTCTGCTGCTCACCTGCCTTGTCTTCCTCCTCGTCGGCTGGACTGGCCCGAGCTACTTCGTGACCGCGCTTTCCATTGGTGGAATCGTCTGCATCGCATCGTCGAACGGCGGCACCACTTCGCAGGATTTGAAGACCGGCTTCCTTGTCGGCGCTACTCCGCGTTATCAACAGATCGCCATCCTGCTCGGCGCTTTCGCCTCTGCGCTCGTCCTCGGCCCCATCCTGCTCAAGCTGAACGATGCCTCCACCGTTTACGTTCCCGCGACCACCTTCGAGGCGGTGGAAAACGGCCGCGCCATTCCCGATGCCGCTGCGTTGCCTCCGTTCCCGGGCACTGTGAAACCCGCTCCGGAAGACTTCCGCCTGTTCGTGAACGAAGCCGGCGCCGCCAGCCTGCCCGGTTTGAATGCTGGTGAGTATCTCGTCAACGCCAGCGGCCAGTTGGCCTATAAAGTCTCGCGTAATTTCCCGCCCGATCTCCGCGCGGAAGGCACGCTCGGCGGGCCAGAGAAATTGACCGGTCCGCAAGCGATCGGCGACCCCGGCAGCTACCGGGTTTGGTTCCGACCCGATCCCGCCGGCGGCTCCGCGCAACGCTATCTGGTGGACGATAACGGGCAGGTAAAATACCTGGTCGATCCAGGCATCAACGGCACCCACCAGACCCGCCCCGATGGCAGCCTGGTGCAAAAATTCGACGCGCCGAAAGCCACTCTCATGTCCTACATCATCAAGGGCATCCTCAGCCAGCAACTCCCGTGGGGCCTGGTCCTGCTCGGCGTGATGATCGCGATCGTGCTCGAGATGAGCGGCATCCCGTCGCTCGCCTTCGCCGTCGGCGTTTATCTGCCGCTTTCTTCTTCCAGTCCCATCTTCATCGGCGGCCTCGTGCGCTGGCTGGTGGATCGTTATCTGCGGCGCGAGAAGTTCCGCCACAAGACGCTCACCACCGAAGAGCTGACCGCGGAAGGCGACAAGAGTTCCGGCGTCTTGCTCGCGTCCGGTTACATCGCAGGCGGCGCGCTCGCGGGCATCGTCATTGCCTTCATGGCCGGCGTGCCGAGCCTGGCGGCATTCAGCCGGCGGGTCGAGGAATGGTCCACGGCCAGCAACCCATTCTTCAACGGACCAAACTCCGACCTGCTCTCGCTCATCCCCTTCGCCGTTCTGGTTACGTTGCTCTATCTGGTGGGACGTGATCGGCTCCTTGCCGCTCGCCCGGCCGCCCCGCGGTAAAGTCCCGCAAGGAACTCAGTCGCGAGAAGCCGCGCCTCGGTGCGGCTTCTCGATCATTTGCACCCAAACCTTACGCCGTTAAAGAACACCTATGCGCCCGCTTCTCCCTCTCCTGCTCGCCCTCGCTTTTGCCCTACCCGCAGCCACTGCGCGCGCGGCCACCGTGGACCCAACGAATTTCACCGAGACGACTTTTCTCAGCAGCGCCACCCTTACCAGCACCACCGCGATCGCATGGGCGCCGGATGGCTCCGGCCGCTTATTCGTTATCCAAAAAGGCGGCGCCTGTTACATCGTGCAGCACGGTTTCCAGAGCGGCACGCCTACGGGCACGCTGGTGACGACGCCGTTCATGGTCGAGCCGTCCGTCTTTACCGCGAGCGAGTGCGGCCTCCTCGGGATCGCGTTTGATCCCGATTTCGTGAATAACAAATACGTCTACTTCTTCGTCACGGTCGCGAGTAATCAGCAGCAGATCGTGCGTTACACCGCGAACGGAAATGTCGGCACCGCCCGCACCGTCATCGTGCCCGGCCTGCCGACCGTCGGGCGCAAATCACGATGGCGGCGGCATTGGCTTCGGCCAGGATGGGAAGCTCTATTGGTCGATCGGCGATAACGGTAACAAGACCGGCGTCGACAACAACCTCACCTCCCTCGCGGCCAAGGTCGGGCGCTCGAATCGCGATGGCTCGGTGCCGAACGACAACCCGTTCTTCGACGGCGCCGGCCCGAACAACGATTACATCTGGGCGCGCGGCTTCCGCAATCCCTTCACCCTCACCTTCCAGCCCGGCACCGGGACGCTTTTCCTGAACGTCGTCGGCAGCACCGGCACCGGCCAGACCAGCCCGAATTCTGGTCCCGGTTACGAGCAAGTCTTCATGGTGCAGCGAGGCGACCACGGCGGTTACGATAATTGGGAAAACAACCAGCCGGCCGGCTTCATCATCCCTGCGATCGCCTACGGCACCGCCAGCGCGATGACGCTCAACATCTCGTCCGCTGCCGCCAGCGGTCTTGTTCGCAGTGGCGACATCGTCACGGTCACAACCACCAACACCGTGGTAAACACCCACCCCTTCCGCCGCGGCGGCCAGGTCATCATCGCGGGCGCAGCCGATCCCAGTTTTAACGGCACCTTCTTCGTCTCGGAAGATGTGAGCCATCGCGTCTTTCGCTTTGTCCAGGCCGGACCGAATGCCACTTCCGGCAGCGGCACCGCGACCGCGCCCACCTACGGCACTGGCAGCGGAGGCGCGGCGCTCGCGGGCGGCACGTTCTACGACAGCACCGCTTTCCCTGCCGCCTATCGCCGCAACTTCTTCTTCGGCGATTACGTCTCGGGCAAATTGATGCGCTCCACGCTCGATGCGCAGAATAACATCACCAGCACCGACCTTTTCGGGACCAACATCGGCGGCTTGATCGATATCGCCACCGGCCCGGACGGCGCTCTTTATTACCAGGGCATTGGCAGCGCCGTCATCCGCCGCCTCGCCACCACCAGCACCACGCAGAACGTCATCGTGCAGCCCACCGCTTTCAACGTCCTCGAAGGCGGCCGCGCAGTCGCGACCGTCCGCCTCGCCGCCGCCCCGACCTCGAATGTCACCGTCACCGTCCAACAAATCAGCGGCGACTCCAGCCTCGCCGTCACCACGGGCGGGACGCTCACTTTCACGCCCGCGAATTACTTCGTCCCCCAAGCCGTCACCATCGCCGCGGGCGAAGATTCCAATCAGGATAATGGCCAGGCCATCTTCCGCGTGCTCGCTCCCGGCATCGCCAGCTACGATCTCGCCGCGACTGCGATGGATAACGATGAGCCGCAGCTCGTCGCTTCCACCGCGAGCGTGCTGGTGAACGAAGGCAGCGCAAACACCTTCACCGTCCGCCTTGCGGCCGCGCCCGCTGCGAACGTGACCGTCACCACCACCCGCACATCGGGCGATGAAGATCTCACCGTGAGCGGCGGCTCCAGTCTCACGTTCACGCCGGCTAATTTCGCTTCGCCACAAACCGTCACGCTCTCAGCGGCGGAGGACGCGGATAGCGAGGACGACAGCGCCGTGGTTACCGTAACCGCGCCGAACGAGACGCCGCGCAATATCAGCGTCACGATCAAGGACAACGATCCCCTCGCGCCCGCCTTTACCAGCAGCCCGATTCTCTCCGCTGTCGCCGGCGCAGCCTACACCTACGATGTAAACGCCGCGGGCAATCCCGTCCCCACTTTCGCACTCGTGAACCCGCCTGCGGGGATGAGCATTGATGCCGCCACCGGTCTCATCAATTGGACCCCGGCCAACCCCGGCAACTTTAACATCACGGTCCAGGCTGCGAATAACGTCTCCACCACCACACAGTCCTTCACCCTCGTGGTCAGCCCCGATCAAGCGCCCACTGCCACCATCACCCGCCCGTTCCCTGGAGAAGTGATCTCGGGCACGACCGCGGAGTTCTTCGGGAACGGGAACGACGATGTCAGCACCGTGAAAGCCGAGTTCTTCGTCGATGGCGTTCTTCGTTCCACCGATGTGAATAACGACAACCACTTCCACTTCGGCGGCGAGCATTTGCGCTTCGATACCACCCAATTCACCACCGGCTCGCACCTTCTGAAAATGCGCGTCACCGACACCAGCGGGCAAATCGGCGAACAGGAAATCCGCGTCACCTTCGGCAGCGGCGGGACCAATCCACCCGCGCCGCAAAGCGCGGTCTCCCGGAAGACGCACGGCGCGGCGGGAGTCTTCGACATCAGCCTGCCGCTTACCGGCCTGCCCGGGATTGAGTGCCGCACCGGCGGAGGCACGGGCGATCATCAGGTAGTCGTCACCTTCGCCAATCCAGTCAGCGTCAACGGCAACTTCCAGGCCGACGTCGTCTCCGGCCTCGGAGCGATCGGCAGCGGCGGCGTCTCCAGTAACGGCGCCGTGAATGTAAACGGCAACGTCGTCACCATCCCGCTCACCAACGTCGCCGACACCCAAAATCTCGCGCTCATGCTCTTCAACGTGAACGACGGCAACGGCGCCGGCGACATCCGCATTCCGCTCGGCGTTCTCCTGGGAGACACAGGCGGGAATGGTCAGGTCAACACCGCGGATATCGGCCAGGTGAAAAGCGCGAGTGGATCCGACGCGAACAGCACCAACTTCCGCGCGGATCTTAACGCCAACGGCGCGATCAACGGAGCTGACGTTGGGTTGGCCAAGAGCAACAGCGGCCACATCCTGCCCGCGACTCCAGCAAGCAAAGAACTCAAGGCGCGCTAAGCCGTAGCCATCGCTCCAAGCTCCGGACTGCTCAAACCCTAAGCGCCCGAACCCTCCCGCGGTCTCGGCAACACCCCGTGTCATCCTGAGCCGCGAAGACGGCCGAAGGATCCCTCCGAGGCACCTTGTGCGATGCCTGCGCTAAATCGGCCGGTGCAAACCTGCGTGTTCCGGATTCAGCAACGAAACCGCTCAACCTGCACACCGACGCTTTGGCTGGCGCGGCAAGCGCCGAGGAACTCCCGAACCCACCGTTCCTCGGAGAGATCCTTCGACCGTCTTCGCGGCTCAGGATGACCCTGGGGTGACGTCCTCGCTCCGCATACTCCCCGCCCGCTTCCGCCAGATGAGGAAAACCGGCACGCCCGTCAGCACCAGGAGATAGCCGATCCCGGAGGTCAGCGGCGCCAGCACCGCAAGGTCCACAATGAGCAACCCCGCCAGCGTGATGTAGATCGCGGGCACGATCGGATAGCCCCACGTCCGATACGGTCGCGGCGCTCCCGGCAGTTTCCGCCGCAGCACGATCACCGCGCCCACCATCAAAACGTAGAAAACCAAATCGACCGAGATGATGTATTCGAGCAGCTGCGTGTAGACATTTCCATAGCTGGCCACACCCGTCGCGGGATCGGTCACCACCGTGCGCGGCAGGGTGAGAAGCGACGCCCAAATCCCCTGCGCAAAGAGCGCCATCGCCGGAGCTTTGTGTCTGGTTCAACCTCGCGACGCTGCGAAAGAACAAGCCATCCCGCGCCATCGCGTAATAGACCCGCGCACCCGCCAGGATGAGCCCGTTGTTGCAACCGAAGGTCGAGATCATGATCGCGATCGCCATCAGCACCGTGCCGATCGGCCCGAGCATGGCGTTCATCGCCGCCACGGCCACGCGATTCTGCGGCGCGCGTTGGATTCCCTCCAAGGGGAGCGCCGCGATGTAAGCGACGTTTGCGAGCAGATAAAGCGTCACCACCACCCCGCACCCAATGAGCAACGCGCGTGGCAAAGCCCGGCCGGGATCGCGCACTTCGCCCGCGGTAAAAGTCACATTGTTCCAGGCCGATTGCGCGAAGAGCGGGCCGACCATTGCCTTCCCCAGCAGCATCATGAGCGCGAACCCGCCCGTCGCGACCATTCCCGGTTGCGCCACCTGCGGCAGCCAGCCATTGGCCGAGGAGTCCCACCAGGCCGCGCTCCGGGCCGCACTCGTCGCGCCCCACCCCAGCGCCAATCCCACCACGATCAAACCGAAGAGCGCCGCCGTCTTCGCGAAGGTAAAACTGTTCTGCACCAGCTTGCCCAATTCGAGCCCACGCGTGTTGCTCCACGTCAGGAGGAGGATCATAAGCACCGCGAGGAACTGTTCGCTCGAGAGGCTGATCGCGTATCCGCCGCCCAGATGAATCGGCGCGACCAGATAAGCCGCCGGCGCGATCGCGGGAAAGAGGACCCCGGTGAATTTCGCAAACGCCACCGCCACCGCCGCGATCGTCCCGGTTTGAATGACGAGAAACACAGCCCAGCCAAAGAGGAACCCGAAGAGCGGCCCATACGCTTCGCGCAGGAAGACATATTGCCCGCCCGCCTTCGGCATCATCGCCGCCAGCTCGGCGCAGCAAAGCGCGCCCGTGATCGTGAGCAGCCCCGCCAATCCCCAGGCCAGGAGCAGCCAGCCAGGCGCACCGACGAGACGCGCCGATTCCGCCGAGGTGATGAAAATGCCCGACCCGATCATCGAGCCGATCACGATCATGGTCGCGTCGAGTTGGCCGAGCGAATGCGCGAGCTGGCGTTTCGTTTCCGCGGGCGGCTTCATGGAGCGCGTATCCTGCCTATTCCGTCCGAGCAGAGCAAGCGGAGGTCTTTTGAGCCTGCAGCCACGGTTAAAAAGGGGCCACCGTCCGCGAGTCTGATCCTAAGCGTTGGGATGAGTCACTCCCCTCGTTTACCACCGTCATCCCGAGCCGCGCAGACGGCCGAGGGATCTCGCAACAAGGCAGTGGGCGTAATCCCACCTACCGCTCTGCCGATCATCCCATGCCGCAGCGGGAGATCCCTCGGCCGCGCTTCGCCGGCTCGGGATGACGGCGGGAGAACGCTCAGCCAAACGTCGCATGCCTGCCGGGACGCGACCGAGCAGGCGCATTCGCAAGCAGCCCCTATGATCTCCTATTCAAACTTCCAGACCCGCTTGGCCGGCGGGCGCAGCTTGAAGCGTCCTCCGGCCTTGTGCCGGATGGTGTCGAAGATGCCGTCGCAGCCATTGGCCTTCGTCTCGTAAACCACGCGCAACAATTCTCCGAGTCGCCCTTCGGGAAAACCTTTCAACGCAAACCACGCCAGATACTCCGCCGGCAGGTCGTAGATCGGCACGCCCTCGGGCGGGTAATTCTTCGGGCCGAACATTCCGAAGGGCATGCGATAGCGACCGATCATTTCCAACTGCGCCGCCGCGGCTGCGATCGTTTCCGAATCCATCGCGGAATCTGGCGTATCTTTTTCCCGCGCGCAGCAACGAGCCGCGCGCCGCTTGCGGCTTGCAAAGCAGGCGAGGCCCGGAATGGTTGGCGGACCATGGCAAAGACGTTAGGTGAGAAAATCGAGAGCGCGGTCGCGGAGCAGCGTTTGCTGGAATCCGCCGGGCAGAACATCGCCGGATTGCTCGAAAGCGCGGACTCGGACCTGCCCAGCCGGGTCGTAGCCGAGTTGGTGGACGCGGAGGAGTGGAGCGAGCTGAACGATCGCTTTTACAAGACGCTCGCCTTCGGCACCGGCGGTCTGCGCGGACGCACCATCGGCAAGGTTTTGACGGAAGCAGAACGCGGCACGCCCGCTGCGCTTGGTCGCCCGGAGTTCCCTTGCGTGGGCACGAACGCGATGAATTTCTACAACATCCGCCGCGCCACCCGCGGCCTGGTCGGCTATTTGCACGATTGGTTTGCGGAGCAGGGTCTGCCCGGAAAACCGAAGCTCGTCATCGCGCACGACACTCGTTTTTTCTCGAAGGAATTCACCGCGCTGGCCGCGGAAGTGGCGGCGGAGAACGGCTGCGACGCCTTTGTCTTCGATGGCCCCCGCTCCACGCCGGAGCTCTCCTTCGCGGTGCGCCATCTGGAAGCGAGCGCGGGGATTGTCATCACGGCGAGCCACAACCCGCCGCACGATAATGGCTACAAAGTTTACTTCGCCGACGGCGCGCAAGTGGTGGAGCCGCACGCGAGCGGGATCATCGCGAAGGTGAACGCGACCGATGCGCCGCGTAAGTCCGACAAGACCAATGGAACGGTGCAAACCCTCGGCGCGGAGATCGACGAAGCCTACATGGCACGGCTCGAGACTCTGGTGCTCGACCCCGAGATGGTGCGCGCGCAAAAGGAGCTCCGCATTGTCTTCACCCCCATCCACGGCACCGGCGGCGTGATCATTAAACCGCTGCTCACGCGCCTCGGTTTCCAGTTCCACGTGGTCGCGGAGCAGGACGCATTCGACGGGCGTTTCCCGACCGTGAAATCGCCCAACCCGGAGAACGCGGAGGCGCTGCGGCTCGGAATGGAACAGGCGCAAGCCGAGGGCGCCGATCTGGTGGTGGCGACCGATCCGGATTGCGACCGCGTGGGCGTGGCCGTGCGCAGTCGCGCGGGCGAGATGGTCTTGCTCACCGGGAACCAGATCGGCTCGCTCATCGCCTTCTATCGCGTGCAGCGACTTTTCGAGATGGGCGTGCTCCACACGGAGAACGCGGGCCGGGCGGTGATCATCAAGACCTTTGTCACGACCGATCTGCAGAAGGCGATCGCAGAACACTACGGCCTGCGCTGCGTCGAGACGCTGACCGGTTTTAAATACATCGGCGCCAAGCTCGGCAAGTATGAGCGCGCGCTCGGCGAGGTCGTGCAGCAGCGCGCCTACCACGAGCTTTCGGAGGAGGAGACGCGGCAGCTGCGCCTGGAGCATTCCTCCTATTACGTCTTCGGCGGCGAGGAAAGTTACGGCTACAGCGGCGCGGATTTCGTGCGGGACAAGGACGGGAATGGCGCCGCGCTCATGTTCTGCGAAGTGGCCGCTTACGCGAAATCGCGCGGGCTCACGCTCGATGCATTGCTCGACGAGGTTTACACAAAGTTCGGTTACTACCTGGAGAAGAACGGAGCCATGACTTTCGAAGGCGCGGCTGGCGCGGATAAGATCCGGCGCTTGCTCGAGTCGTATGTCGCGAATCCGCCCGCGGAAATGTTGGGCTCGAAAGTGGCCGCAGTGAAAAACTTCGCGGAAGAAACTTTCCGCGACGTCGAGGGCGACGCGATTCCGAAAGAGAAGATGCTCATTTTCGAACTGGAAGATCAAACCCGCATCGCGGTGCGCGGATCGGGCACCGAGCCGAAGATCAAATATTACCTCTTCGCCCAGCGCGCCCCGGGCGGTGCAGAAAAGTTGGGCCCGCTGAAAGAGGAGGTCGCGGCGCATCTCGAGCGGCTCTGGAGTTGGCTGCAAGAGGACGCAGAAGAACGCGCACGCGGCTCGACTTCATCGGAGAACGCAGCGTAGGTTCACGCCCTATGGGAAGCGGCATCAAACTCAGTGGCGGTGAAATTACCGTCTTGAAGACCATCGGCTTGAGCGGCTCGCAAGTGCCTGGCAGTCATCTCGTCGACAAATCCGAGGACATGGAAAAGGCCGAGCTGCTCGAAGTCCTCTGCGATCTGATGGCGCAAGGCTACGTCGTGGCGAACAAGGTGAACGTGCGCTCGGTGGAAGACATGGAGCGCGCCATCTTCCGCGTAAATCCCGCGCACTCTCGCGATTTGCGCGACGCGATCACGCCCTCGAAATCGCGGGATGAAAGCCGAGCTCGTCGCCAGCGGCGCAGCTAAAAACCGAGGGCACAAATTGAAAAACGCTTTGCGAGCCATTTGGCCGTGGCTGGCCGCGGTCGCGACCGGTCTGCTCTATCGCGGCTGCTTCGCGCCTTTCGACCAAGGGATGCTCTGCTGGATCGCCCTCATTCCGCTCCTGGCCGCGGTTTGGTTTTCCGGAGAGAACTCGAAACGACGCTGGCTGCGTGATCTGCTCCTGGGGTATGTCGCCGGCACGGTTTTCTTTTGGAGCGTCTTTTCCTGGCTGACCACGGTGACCACGCCGGGCTGGATTCTGGTGGGCTTTTACATGGGTCTTTACGTGGCCGCCTGGGCCTGGCTGTGCGGCCAGCTCCGGCCCGGCTTGCGCAAGATCCTCCCGAAAAAGGTGGTGGGCCTTGACGCCGTCACGCAACGCCTGGCCGCAAAACGTGCAGCCGAAAAAGGCGTGGTCCTGCACGAACCGGTCGAGCCGCCGGCCGAGCTGACCGCGTCGCCCTGGTTGAGCTCGTTAGGGAATTTGCGCCTCGCCTTCCTCCTCGCCTCCGCCTGGGTGGCGGTGGAGATGTTGCGCGGCGTGGTCTTCACCGGCTGGCAATGGAACTCGCTCGGGAGCGCGCTGCACGCCCACTGGGCGCTCATTCAGATCGTGGAATTTACCGGCGTGCCCGGGCTCTCTTTTCTGGTCGCTTTCACCAATGTGATCCTGCTCGTGACGGTGCGGCGGTTTCAGGTGGAGTTGACGATTAAGAAGGTGAAGCCGCACTACGATCTCACGCTCACCCTGGCCTCGATCGTGGGCGTGATCGGCTTCGGGATTCGTGCCGTCCAGGTCCCCTCCCCGGGCGTGGCCGTGCGGGTGGCGGCGGTGCAGCCAAACATCCCGCGCGAGGAAAAGTTTAATCCGGAGTTCGCTCAAGCCACCTTCGATAAATACCGGCGCCTGAGCGAGGTCGCACTGCAATCGCGCCCCGATCTTCTTGTCTGGCCGGAGAGCTCGATGCCAGGCGCGGTGATGCAGGACGAAGCGAGCTACCGCTTTGTGACGGAGTTTAATGCTGAGACCAAAGTGGATCTCCTTTTAGGCGCGCTCGATTTTGATCAGACCGGCGCCTACAACGCTGCGCTCCTCGTTTCCGAGGAAGGGCAGCGCACCCAGATGTATCACAAAATGCATCTGGTCCCGTTCGGCGAATACGTTCCCGGCCGCCATACTCTGCCCGGCATCGGCTGGATCGTGGGCGATCAAGTGCCGGAAGATTTCGCCTTTGGCAAAGAGGCGACTGTCTTCCAACTAACGCGCCCTGAAGTGCGCGTGGCGCCGCTGATTTGCTTCGAGGACACGATCGGCGAGCTGACCCGACAGTTCGTGCTGAGAGGAGCCAACTTGCTCGCCAATGTAACGAACGATGGCTGGTTCCTGCGCTCCGCCGGTTCGCAACAACACCTCGCCAACGCGGTCTTTCGCTGCGTGGAAACCCGCCTGCCGATGGTGCGCGCGGCCAACACCGGCGTGACTTGTTTCATCAACGAATTCGGCCGGGTCACGGAAGTTTTGCGCGACGAAAGCGGGAGTCAGTTCACCGAGGGAATTCTGACCAGCGAGATTTCGGTGCCGACAAATTATCAGCCGACCTTTTACGTGCGACATGGCGAGCTGCTGGAAAAAGTGTGCAGCTGGATCGCCGCCCTCACCTTGCTCTTTCTCGGCTGGCGCGCGGCGCGCAGTCGCGCGAGCAGGACGCGCGCGTGACGCGACACGTGGGAGAGGACCGACCCAGGAGAACTGTGATCTGATGACCGCTTCTTCTTCACTGCGTTTCATCGTTGTGGCTTTTCTTGTGACCGCGTCCACCGCGCGCGCCTACGGCCCAGACGGGCATAAGATCGTGGGCGCGATCGCGGATGAGCGGCTGGCGCGGACAGAAGCCGGGCGCAAGATCCGCACGCTTTTGCAAGGCTTCGCCCTCGAGAAGGCGGCCGTGATTCCTGATGAGATGAAAGGGTGGGACAAAAAGGGCGTGGATGATCCGAGCATCTTTCGCTACAGCGCGCGCCCATTGGTGGATGCACAGCTGGCCGATTTCTGGCGCGCCAATCCTCCGACGCACGACCACAGCTCTGCCACTCCTTCGCACCATTGGTTTCATTACACCGACGTTCCTATCCGTGGAGGACAGAAATACCGCGACGGAAAAACCGGGCGCAGCCAGTGGGATATCGTGCAGATGATCCGCTACTGCGTGCGCGTGCTGCAAGGGGCCGAACCAGAGGAAAACGCACGCAAAATTACCAAGCCGGTCGCGATCATCCTGCTCGCGCATTTTGTGGGCGACATCCATCAGCCGTTGCATGTAGGCGCGGAATATTTTGATGCGACGGGGGCGGCGGTGAATCCCGATGCGGGCGTGGTCGGCTACGAGAATCAAGGCGGCAATACCATCACGCTTCGGCATACGCCGGCGGCGGCGCGGAAACTGGCGACCGCTTACAGCAAGCTGCACGGCTTCTGGGACGGCCCGGCGGTGCAGCTGAACCTGCCGGATTTTTCGATCCTGGAAAAGAAGGAGCGGCGAACAAAAGCCGATGCCGCTCGGCGAGCCCTGGTGCTGCAAATGGCGCGGGAAGAACCGCCCGGGTGGCGCGGAGCTGGCAACATCCCGCCGGAGGAATTGCCGGAAAAATGGGCCGACGAAATTCTTCCGCTGGCCCGCGCGGCGCATGAGCGGCTTGTCTTCAGCGACGTGCAGATCAGGCAGGAGGACGGGCAATCCCGAGCAATCGGGGTGGCGGAAGAACGGCCGATGCCAGATGGCGTGGCCTATGAAGTTTGGGCTGCGCGCGCGACGCGTGAGCAGTTACACAAAGCAGGCTGGCGTCTGGCCGCGCTGCTCGAGCAGGCGCTGCAGTAGCACGCAACGGATTCAGCCGTCCTGGAGCGGCCGCGCGGACGCTTCATCAAAACCGAAACGCTCCCGCACAAAATAGAGTGGCCGCTGTTTTACCTCGCCGTAAATCCGACCCACATACTCGCCGATAATCCCGAGCGAAATTAGCTGCACGCCGCCCATGAAAAGGACCGCGACAAAGATGGACGCCCAGCCGCGGACCCATTGCGAAGGGTCAGCGAAGAAGCGTAAAAGCACTGCGTAGACGATCCCGAGGAGAGCCAGACCCAGGGCAAAGAAGCCGGTCCAGATCGCCAGCCGCAGCGGCGCAAACGAGAACGATACCACCCCATCCGCCGCAAAGCGCAGCATCTTCAGCAGCGGATATTTTGTCTCGCCGGCGAAGCGCGCCGCGCGGCGGTAAGGCACGCCGATTTGGCGGAAACCGACCCAGCTCACCATCCCGCGCAGAAAACGATCGCGCTCTGGCATGCGCAGGAGCGCGTCCACCACCGCACGATCCATCAGGCGAAAGTCGCCGGTATCGGCGGGGATGGGGACCTGCGAGATGCGATTCACGAGGCGGTAGAATTTCTTCGCGCTCCAGAGTTTGAAAGCTGTTTCTCCGGTCCGCTCCGTCCGCGCGGCGTAAGCGACATGGTAACCCTCGCGCCAACGCGCGATCATTTGCTCGATCAATTCCGGTGGGTCTTGCAGATCGGCATCCATCAAGATGACGGCGGCGCCGGCGGCATGCTCGAGGCCCGCGCTGGTGGCGACTTGTTGCCCAAAATTGCGCGAGAGACGCAGCCCTCGCACCCGCCCATCGGCCCGGCAAAGCTCGTGCAAAATCACGGCAGTATCATCGCTGCTCCCGTCATCGACGAAGAGGAACTCAAACTCCCAGTCCGTCAGGCTGGCCGCCACCTCCGCCAGGCGACGGTGCGTTTCCCGCAGGACTGGCGCCTCGTTATAGCAAGGAAGAATGACGGAGATGATCATGCTTCAAAATGCCCAGGTGCCGAAAGCAAACTTGATCGCGAAAAGGGCGAAGAACAGGAGCGAGGCGACGCTCAGAATCCGGCCAGCCAGCGGCCAGCGCACAGCCAGCAACGCGAAGAGAAGGAAGATAGGAAAGAAGGTGAGCGTATAACGAGGCACGCTCACGACAAAGGCGGTGCTGTTAATGAGCAGCCAGTTCAGCGTGATCCAAACCGCGTAGGTCGCGCGCAAGCTCACCCACGACCAAACGAGGCAGATGAAGCCAAGCACGATGTAACAGAACTCGTGCAAACCTTCGGTCAGATTCAGCCCCGGGATGCGCTGCCACACGTCCAGAATCCCGACCCACGGCGGCGTGAATTTCTTATACCAGTGCTCTTCCATCAGTTTCGAAAAAGCGAACGGATCGCCCGTGACCTGATAGTTAAGAAAAAGATAACCGGCGATGCCCGTCCCCACCACGCCGATCCAGAGCCAGTGGTAGTTGATGCGCCGGGTGACGCGATATTGCAGCCACGCTTCCATCAAGAGTGTGGGGACGAGGATAAGCCCGTTTACCCGGGTGAGACATGCGCCCGCGCCCAGCATTCCAGCCAGCGCCCATTGCTCTTTCCGAGCCGCCAGGAGGGAGCCCAGCACGAGCGCGAGAAACAAGCTTTCCGTATAGCCGATGTGCAAAAAGTAGCTCGTCGGGAAAATTAGAAAAAACCAGACCGCCTGCCGTGCGACGTCCGACGTATGATCCAGCTCCGCCAGCCGCCGCAGCAGCAGCGCGGCGCAAACCGAAGCTACCGCCGAGACCAGGAACGCGGCCGCCAGATAGTGACGTGTCGCGACCGCAAAGAGCCGCACCAGCCATGGGTAGAGCGGATAGAAGACAATCGAGAATCGCCCTTCGCCCTCCGCGGTATAACCCTTCTCCGCCAGCTGGAGGTAATGCCGCGCATCCCAGCGATTCCACACTTCCATCCAATTATCGTAGTGATCGAAGAGCGTCCGCACGCTTAGCGCAGCGAAGAGGAAAAGGAGCACCTTCAGCGCGAGCGTCAGCAACGCGGTCTCGCCATCCCCCGCTCGCCACTTCCAAACCGAAGCCTTGGGCAAAGCGGGCGGAGCAGTTTCGATCGACACCCTTTTCGGATAACCGGAAACGCGGGCAGCGTCGAGGGCCTTTGATCAGGGCGCGCCGGGGGTCTTTTCGTGAAACTATCCACCCACTGACTCGCCCCGATACGATTTCGATGAGCGATGAAAGACGTCCGCATCGGCATCTCGGGTTGGACTTATCCGCCTTGGCGGGGCGTGTTTTTCCCGAAAGGACTCGCCCAGCGTCGGGAGCTCGAATTCGCCTCGCGCCAGGTCAACTCGATTGAAATCAACGGCTCGTTTTACTCGCTGCAGCGGCCGGAAAGCTATCGCAGCTGGTATGAGGCGACGCCGGCCGATTTTGTCTTTTCGGTGAAAGGCGGGCGTTTCATCACGCACATGAAGCGACTCAAAGAAGTGGAGACGCCGCTGGCTAATTTCTTTGCTTCCGGATTGCTTTGCCTGAAAGAAAAGCTCGGGCCGATCCTGTGGCAACTGCCACCGAACTTCCGGTTCGATCCCGACCGGCTGGCGCGTTTTTTCGCGCTCCTCCCTCGAGATACAATCGCGGCGGCGAAGCTGGCGCGGAAACATGATGCGCGCCTCAAAGGCCGCGCTGTGGTAACGGCGGACCGAAAACGGCCGCTGCGGCATTGCCTGGAGATTCGCCACCCATCGTTTGAGACCGACGCTTTTATCAAGCTCCTGCGCGAACACGACATTGCCATGGTCGTGGCCGATACGGCCGGCAAGTGGCCGCTCCTCGAGGACGTGACCAGCGATTTTATCTACGTGCGTCTGCACGGCGACGAAGAGCTGTATGTCAGCGGCTACACGGAGAGGGCGCTGCGGGAATGGGCTCGTAAGATTCGCAGTTGGAGCGGAAGGCAAAACGCCGCTCAAGACCAAGTGCCTTGGTCCGCGCATTCCGCCTGCGAGTGGAGGGCGTGCAGTCTTTGTTTACTTCGATAACGACGTAAAGGTCCACGCACCGTTCGATGCCATGTCGCTCGCCCATCGTCTGGGTGTAGGCGCCAGGCCGTCGGCACTCCCTAAGCGAGTTACGGTCCACGCCGAGGCGCGCCGAAGTTGGCCGGCCTACCAGAAGTAGCCGGAGCTGATGGCAACGCGGCTAGCGTTCGTCGATCGGCACGACCGTCTTGCCCACCGGCTCACCGACATACTTGCTTAGCGGACGGTAGAGTCGGTTATCTTCGAGTTGCTCGAGAATGTGTGCGCACCAACCTGAGGTGCGCGCGATCGCGAAGACAGGCGTGAAAAGATCGGTCGGGATGCCGAGCGAATAATAAACTGTCGCGGAATAGAAATCGACGTTCGCGTTCAGCCCCTTCTTCTCCTTCATCAGCTGCGCGATCCGCTCCGACATCTTGATCCATTTCGGCTCGCCCAACTGGCCACTCAGCTTCACCGCCATTTTCTGCAAGTGCGGCGCGCGCGGGTCGAGCGTCTTATAAACGCGGTGCCCGATGCCCATGATCTTCTTCTTCTGCGCCAGCTGCTCTTCGATGTAAGCGTCCACCTTCTCTGGTTCGCCGATTTCCTCGAGCATCTGGATGACGCCTTCATTCGCGCCGCCGTGGAGCGGACCTTTGAGAGTGCCAATGGCAGACGTCACTGCCGAATAGATGTCGCTCAAAGTCGCAATCGTAACGCGCGCGCTAAAGGTCGATGCGTTCATCCCGTGATCGGCGTGCAGCACAAAAGCCACGTCCAGGGTATCAGCCGCCTCTTGCGTGGGCGCTTCGCCGCTCATGAGATAAAGAAAATGGGCCGCCTCGCCCAGATCGCCGCGGACTGGCGGCAATTCCTTGCCCTGCCGCGCGCGATGAAAATAAGCCGCGATCACTCCCACCTTCGCCGTGATGCTGCGGGCGCGTTGCAGATTCACTTCCGGCGTCTCTTCTTTGCCAATGTCCGGATCGTACAGTCCGAGCATGGAGACAGCCGTCCGGATCACATCCATCGGGCCGGCATCCTTCGGCGCCTGCTTAAGGAAATCAATTACGCCCTCAGGCAATTCGCGATGGCTCGCCAGGATCTGCTGGCACTTCTCCAGCTCAGCGCGATTCGGCAATTTGTTATTCCAAAGAAGGTAAACCACCTCCTCGTAACTCACCTTCCCGGCCAGCTCGTTAATATCGTAACCGCAGTAAACGAGCTGCCCTTTATCCCCGACCACAGCGCTGAGCCGGGTCGCATTCGCGATGACGCCTTCGAGGCCTTTAGTTACTTCCGCCATGGTTTACTTTCGTCCGTTCATCGTTTGAAGCAACGTGTCTGCCATCGTCGCCGGGGTTTCCGCCACCGCGATCCCGGCAGCCTTCAGTGCCTCGATTTTGCCTTCCGCCGTCCCCTTCCCGCCAGAGACAATTGCGCCCGCATGACCCATCCGACGTCCGGGAGGTGCGGTAGCTCCGGCAATGAAAGCCGCCACCGGTTTGTCGCAGTTATCCTTGATCCACTCGGCCGCTTCCTCCTCGGCGCTGCCGCCGATTTCGCCGATCAAAATCATGGCGTGCGTCTCCGGATCGTCATTGAAAAGTTTCACCGCATCGAGGTGCGACATCCCATTGATCGGGTCGCCGCCGATGCCGATGCAGGTCGATTGTCCGTGTCCGCGCGAGGTCAATTGCCAGACCGCCTCGTAAGTCAAAGTGCCTGAGCGCGAGATCACGCCCACGTGTCCGGGCTTATGGATGTAACCCGGCATGATGCCGATTTTGCATTCGCCGGGAGTGATGATGCCCGGGCAATTCGGACCAATCAGGCGGCTCTTCTTGCCCTCCATCTGCGCCTTCACCCGCATCATATCCATCACCGGAATGCCTTCCGTGATGCAAATGACCAGCTCAACGCCCGCATCCGCTGCTTCCAGAATCGCATCGCCCGCTCCCGCCGCCGGCACGAAAATCACCGAGACATTGCAACCCGTCTCCCGGCGCGCTTCCGCCACCGTATCGAAGACCGGCACCGTGCCCTCAAACTTCTCGCCGCCGCGTCCCGGCGTCACGCCCGCCACCACATTCGTCCCGTACTCCATGCACTGCTTCGCATGGAAGCCGCCAGTCTTGCCAGTGAGGCCCTGCACCAGCAGGCGGGTATTTTTATTAACGAGGACAGACATCGGTTAGCTCGCTTTCCTTTTGTGCAACATGAGCGCGTTCCCATCCGGATCCAGCACCATGCTGAAACGGCAGACCGGCGAGTCCATCGGCTCCGCCGCAATGCTGGCTCCGCTTTGCTTCACCTGCGCCGTCAATGCATCCACATCGTCCACTTCGAACGCAGCCATCGTCCCGCCCGATGCCGGACGCCAGCGTTCGCCGTAGTCCGCGATCAATAACGTCCCTGTCCCCACGTCGTATTCGATGTTGCTCCCATCGACATTCCCTGAGGGTTTCAAGCCAAGCACTCCTTCGTAAAAGGCGCGCGCTCGCGGCAGATCCGTCACTGGCACGCCCACGAAAGCGAATTCCTTGATCATCATGATTTCCGTCCCGCGTTCTGCCCGCTGGCTGCGGCTACCGCTTTTTGCGCGGCATCGCCCAGATCATCCGCCGTTGTCACCGGTAACCCCGAGTCCGCGATGATTTTCTTCCCCGCTTCCACGTTCGTGCCTTCCAACCGCACGACCAACGGGACCGGCAGGTTCACCGCTTTCACCGCGTTCACGATCCCTTGCGCGATCACGTCGCACTTCATGATTCCGCCAAAAATGTTCACCAGGATGGCCTTCACGTTCTCGTCCGAAACGAGCAGCTTGAACGCCTGCGTGACCTGCTCCTCCGTCGCGCCGCCGCCCACATCCAGAAAGTTCGCCGGGCTGCCGCCGTAGAATTTGATGATGTCCATCGTCGCCATCGCCAGACCCGGCGCCGTTCACGAGGCAAGCGATGTTGCCATCCAGACCGATGTAATTCAGTCCCGCCTTCGAAGCTTCCACCTCGCGCGGATCTTCCTCCGCCGTGTCGCGCATCGCGGCCACCTCCGGGTGACGATAGAGCGCGTTGTCATCGAAATTAAACTTCGCATCCAACGCCAGCACCTCGCCCTGATCCGTCACCACCAGCGGATTCACTTCCACCATCGAGCAATCGAGCGCGAGGAACGTCCGGTAAAGTCCATCAAAAAGCTTCGCCGCCGGCTTGATTTGCGCGGAAGTAAACCCGAGCGCCTTCGCCAGCTTCCGCGTTTGATACGGTTGCAATCCTGCCAGCCGATCAACCGGCTCGCGCATGATCTTCTCCGGCGTCTTCTCCGCCACCGCCTCGATCTCCACCCCGCCTTCCGTGCTCGCCACGATCATCGGCCCGCCCGTCGCGCGATCGACCAGAATGGCGAAGTAAACCTCGCGCTCGATCTCCACCGACTTCGCGATCAAAACCGTATTCACCACCCGCCCGGCGGCGCCGGTTTGATGAGTAACCAAAGTCTGCCCGAGCATCTTGGAAGCGAGGTCGCGTGCTTCCGCTGGCGATTTGCAGAGATGCACGCCGCCCTTAAAGCCGTTGGAAAAAGTCCCTTTCCCGCGCCCGCCGGCGTGGACTTGCGCTTTCACGACCAGATCCTCGGTGCCGAGTTCGCGCGCCGCTTGCTCGGCCTCCTCTGCGGTCCGCACTGCTTTGCCCGGAGGCGTGGCGACCCCGAATTTCTGGAGCAATTCCTTCGCCTGGTATTCGTGAATGTTCATGAGCGAAACGTCAGCGCCCCACTAAGCCGTTGAACCGCGCAGGCGGCAATCGTTTTTCTTTCTCGCCGCAGATTAGGCGACAGGAGCAGGCCACAAAGCGACAGATCCTCACCGCGGACGGGCCGTATCCGCGATGGCTTTTGCTTTGGCATCCTCGCCCGCACCTTCGGCCTGGCCGATGATGGAGGAATTTTCCTTGTCCAACTTGATCACGATCAAGCGGGACTTGGTTTTCTGCGTCTCCTCGTTCGTCCCTTCCATCCGATAAATAATCGCGTAAGGCGTGAAGCGCCCGTTCTTCTCGATCCCGCGCCATTCCACGACGTCATTCGCCTTCCGCGGAAATCCGCTGGGCGCGGCGGCCATGGTCGCGGCATAAAGATCCGTCTTCTTCCCGCCGAAGCGCAGGTTCAGCCAGCTCCGGTCATCACCGGAAGCATGCTCGACCTGGTAGCCGCCCAAGCCCGGAAACAGTCCCTCGAATCCGCCCGCCTCCTTCTCAAACGTCTTAAACGAAAGAGCCTTCCCGCGCGCCGTGCTGGTAAACTTCGAAGTCGGGCTGCTCTCAGCCCGGACGAGGGCAACTCCGGTCAAGCTCGCGAACAGGAGCACCAAGGTGAAAGAAAGGTTTCTCATCATGCCTCCCCCATAGCTCTGGTTTTAGAACGCGGTCAATGCTGTTTCCCCCATCGCAGTGCGCGCGGATGGTTCGGCACCCGAGCCTTGCGACCTTTACATATTGTAAAGCGTGCTTGACATGCAATTTCTCGTGGTTATTCTCCGCTCCATGAAAACACGTCTCTATCTTTCAGCCTCTGCCTTCGCATTAAGTTACGGCGCTGCCGCCTTTTTCGCACGGCAAGGATACGGCCTCGGTTGGGGCATCGCGGCCACGATCGCCGCCGTCCTTTGCTTTGGCTGGTTCATCGCCGAGGAAGTCGCTTACCTGCGGAATTGTCTCGATGAACTCCAGCGCCGCATTCAGCTCGAAGCCATCGCGCTTGGCTTCTCCTTTTCCACCCTCTTCCTCATCGGCCTCGGCTGCCTGCAGCGCTTCATCGCCCTCTCGCCCGACTATTGGACCTTCCGGCTCATCTGGCCCTTCTTCGCGCTCTTCTACTTCTTCGGCATGGTCATCACCCGAGTGAGGTATCGTTGAAAAACCGCCTCAAAGTCCTGCGCGCGGAGCGCGATTGGTCGCAGGCTGACCTCGCCAGCCGTCTCAGCGTTTCGCGTCAGACGATCAACGCCATCGAAGTCGGGAAATACGATCCCAGCCTCCCGCTCGCCTTCTCCATCGCCCGGCTGTTTAAGTCCACGATCGAAGACATCTTCACGCCGGAGAACTGAACCTCATGCGGGCGGCGACAACCGCGCGGTCATGTTTTAACTGCGCTGCGACCGACGCCGGAGATAGAGCGCGCAGGCGACAATCCATCCCAGGACGCTCGCTTCCAGGACTCGTTGCGCGACACCCACGTATCGGAATTCCGGCGAGAGAAAGAGCAAGCCCAGGAACGCGCCGACTCCGCCGATAGCTCCCAACGTGGTCAAGAGACGCGCATCTGGCCAACCTCGCGCCGCCCACCCCAGCATCCATAAACTCAGCGGCGCGGTCAGGTAGCCAGCCAGCCCGAAGAAGTTGTGGATCACCTGCGAAAAACCCGGATGCGCGGAACGGCAATCCCCTTCACACGGAAAGAAAGCCGCCACCACATAGCCGAGCGCGAAAAGAAACAGGCCGATCATCCCCAGCGCCTTGGCGGCTGAGGACGGCAACGCGCGCCACGCACAAAAGACAAACGCCCAAAGCAAAATTCCCGCCGGCAGGAAGCCCGCCAGACTTACCATCCGCCCATGCGGCGCGTCCCGTGAGCCCAGTGCGCTGATGAATTCCGAAGCATGTTGGTAGCCCGGATAGGTTGCGCCTCCCGCCAGCGTCAGAAGCACGACGATGAGGGGTCCGAGGACTCCCGTGATGGAAGCAATTTTCGCGGTCACGAAGGGAAGCTAAGCGACTTCGGCGGCCTGTGCCGAGCGCCGATGCAACAGAACGGACTCGGTGCGCCGATGCTCGTCAGGCCGGCTGAGCGCCTTCCAGCGCCGAAGTCTTTGGCGCAAGCGGGGCAGCGGCAATCGCCGATTCCAGCGAGGCGATATCGATCGGCTTGGTGAGGTGACAAAAGAAACCACTGGCCCGGCTGCGGGCCAGGTCGTCGTCCATGCCGTAACCGCTCAAGGCGATGCCGGGCAAGCGATAGTTAGCTCGCAACTCGGACATGAGTTGATGGCCGTCTCCGTCGGGCAATCCAAGGTCCGAAATCACCAAATCGTAACCGCCTTGCGCGGCGCTGGCACGGGCAGCGGCAGTATCTCCGACCGCCGTGACGGTGTGTCCCCGGCGCTTTAAAAGCTGCGCGAGCGTCACGCGAGTTTGCTCGTGATCCTCCACCAGCAGAATGTTTCGCGAACCGGTCCTCGCGTGCGTGCGCAAGACCGGTGTCGGCGCGGCCTCTTCGCAGAGCTCGGTCGCTTCCAAGGGAAACTCGATCCGAAAGTCGCGCCCTCTCCGCGCCCGCGACTGAGCGCTTCGATTCGCCCATTCTGCAACTCGACCAGACGCCGGGTGATGGCGAGCCCGAGCCCGATCCCGCCGAAGCGATGGGCGCGGTCGTGTTCTTCCTGCATGAACGCGTCGAAGACGGTGCGAAGCATATCGGGCTCAATCCCGATGCCGGTGTCGATCACTTCGACGAGGAGGATATTGGCGTTGTCTTTCGGGTTGCTGGTCTGCACGCGGATGCGGCCGCCAGGCGCGGTAAATTTGACCGCATTTTTGAGCACGTTCCAAAAGATCTGCTGGAGCCGAACGGCGTCGCCGCGGATGCAATTGTGCGCCGCGGCGAGGTGGAACGTGATCTCCAGCTCGCGCTCTTCCGCATCGGTGCGCACGATTTCGTAGGCGTTGTGCAGCACCACGTGCGCGTCGATGGGGCGAAGTTCCAGCCGCAATTTCCCGCCCGTGATGCGGGTGATATCGAGCAAGTCGTCCACCAACTCCGCCTGGAGCGCGATGCCTTTGGAAATGACGTCGATGTCTTTGCGCACGCGTGGCGGAAGATCGGGATCCTCCGCCAGGGAAGTGGCGAGGAGAAGCGCAGGATTCAAGGGCGTGCGCAGCTCGTGCGAGAGAGCGGCGAGGAAATCATCCTTCGCGCGGGTGGCGGCTTCCGCACGGCTCTTCGCCGCCTCCGCACTGACGCGCGCGGATTCAGCCGCTTTCGCCAAAGCGTGCGCGCGGGCTTCGCTCTCCCGCAGCTCCTGCTCGTGACGTTTCTGGTCATCGATATCGGTGTTGGACCCAATCCACATCGTCACTTTCCCTTCCCCATCGCGCATGGGGAAAGCCCGGCTCAGGTGCCAGCGATAGTGGCCATCGATCCGGAGAAACCGATGCTCGATGCTGAACGGTTCCAGGGTGGCGATGGAATGTTTCCAGCGCCGGATGTTTTCCTCCACGTCCTCCGGATGGATAAATTGGAGCCAGCCCCAATCGCGAATTTGTTCGTAGGAAAGGCCGGTGAACTCCATCCATTCCCGATTGAAATAATCCACCTCACCGGTGGGCGTGGCGGTGAAGATTTTTTGCGGCATCGATTCCGCGAGAAAGCGGAACCGCTCAGCCGCTTCCGCCGCAGCCGCCTCCGCCTTCTTCCGCTCCCGAATATCGATGAACGTAGTAATGGCGCCGCGGAGCTCGCCGTTCCGATAGACTGGGTAGGACCAATACTCCATCGAGATGGGATCGCCCTCTTGCGGATAGAAGAGTTCGTCCTCCACGTGCATGGCTTTCCCAGTCTGGGCCGTGACGTAAATGGGACAGGCCTCGACCGGATAATGCGAACCATCCGGGCGGGTGTGGTGGATCAAATCGTGAAGGCGCTGGCCGATCACCTCTTCCACCGTGGCGAACCCAAGCAGCCGGACGAAGGCGGTATTGCAGATGGTGGTGTGGCCTGCTTGATCGATCCCGTAAAAGGGTTGCTCCGTGCTATCGAGCATCAAGCGCAGATAGTCTTCGCTCTCGCGCTGGGCGGTGATGGCTTTCTGCAGTTGCGCCGTCCGCGCCGCGACCTGGCGTTCCAGCTCGAGCGCGTGCCGGTTCTTCTCCATCGCATAGCGAATGGCGCGCTCCAGGACGACGGCGTTGAGCTCGCCCTTCACTAAATAATCGGCCGCGCCTGCTTCCAATGCCTGCAAGGCCAGATCGCGATCCCCCTGCCCCGTGAGCAGGATCACGGGCGCGCGCCGCCCTTCTTGAAAACCGGCACGCAGCAGCGCCAGGCCATCGGCCTTGCCCAGGCGGTAGTCGAGCAGGATGGCATCGTGCTCATCCCGCTGAAGCGCAGCCAGGCCGCTATCGTAATCCTGCACCCAATCAAGCGTGATCGGGCGCCCGGGGATTTCCGCCAGCAATTCGCTCGTCAGGAGATGGTCGTCCGGATCGTCCTCCACCAGCAGGACGCGGAGCGCAGTTTTATCCATGCTCATCTCCGGCGGGACCGGTCGGGAGCGCGACGATCTCCAGCCAGTATTTCCCCAGCACCTTCACCACCTCCGTCATGGCCGCGAACGTGACCGGCTTGGTGATGTAGGAGGCGGCAGAGAGATCGTAGGTCCGGTAAATATCTTCCTCCGCCTTTGACGTCGTCAGGATCACAATACGGATGCTCTTCAGGTTTGGATCCGCCTTTATCTCGGCCAACGCCTCGCGCCCATCCTTTTTCGGCATGTTCAGATCGAGCAGGATCAAACCCGGCCGCGGCGAGGTGGCCGGGTCTTCATACTTGCCCCGCCGTTTCAGATAATCGAGCAGCTCCACCCCGTCCTCCACGAAGCGCAGATCGTTCACGAGTTTGCTTTCCTCGAAAGCCTCCTTCGTCATGAGGCGGTCGTCCGCGTCGTCGTCTGCCATCAGGATGGTGATTGGTTTTCCTTTGGTGCTCATAAGTTTTTTAGGGTTGGCGCAGCGGCAAGGTTACCAGAAAGGTCGCTCCGCTGCCAGGCGTGCTCCGGGCCGTTATCTCGCCGCCGTGCCGCTGCACGATCTTCCGGCAAATGGCCAGGCCCATCCCGGTGCCTTCGTATTCCTGCCGGCCGTGCAGTCGTTGAAACAACTCGAAGATTCGATCGAGATAAGTTTCTTCAAAACCTATCCCATTATCCGCCACAGAAATCTCGCAGCGCGGGATGGCTTCCCCGCCCACTTCCGTCTCGTCCAGCAGCCGGCTCCTTACCTGCACGCGGGGAGCCTCCCCCGGTCGGGAGAATTTCAATCCGTTCGCGATCAAGTTCTGCAGCAGCTGCCGCATCTGCTGCGCGTCCGCTTCCAGCGTGGGCAATTCGCCCACTTCCACGCTCCCGCCGCTCCGCTGGGTCAAGCTCTCCAGGTCCGACACCACGTTCCCGGCGATGACGCCCAGATCCACCGCTACAAACGGCTGCGCTTTCGTCGTCACCCGCGCAAAGCTCAGGAGCGCATCAATCAAACTCCGCATCCGCGCTGCCGACGACAGCATCCGATCCAGATAATCGCGTCCCTGCTCGCCCAGCTCCGCCGAATTCCGGATGAGCAAGCGATCGCCAAACGCCTGGATCTTTCGCAGCGGCTCCTGCAAATCGTGCGAAGCCACGGACGCGAATTGCTCCAGCTCGCGATTGCTCCGCTGCAGCGCCTCGTTCGTCGCTGCCAGCGCGGAGGTGCGCTGCTCCACCCGCATCTCCAGTTCCTCATTTGCCTTCCGTAAAGCCTCCGCTCCTTCGTGCCGCGCCACTACCTCGCGCACCGCCAGCGCGTAGGCACTGCCCATCACCACCAGCCCGAGCAACCCTGAGATCAACACCGTGAAGACCGCGCTGCGATAGCTCAATCGCGACTCCTGCTCGCGCAGCGCGAGGAGCTCCCGCTCGACTTGTTTCATCCCCGCCACCTCTTTGCGGATGACGTCCATCTCGCGCTTCCCCTTTCCGGTCAGAACAAACTGGCGTGCACCTTCAAATCCTTCAGCGTCCCGTCGATCGATCCCAAACTGAAACCAGCGCAGCCGCTCTTCCACCAAGCGTTGCAAGACGGTGAGCCGCTCTCGCTGCACCTCATTATCGAGCGTTATGATTTTCAGCCGCTCGATTCCGTCTTTCACCGACGCCAGGGCCGACCGGTATGGCTCCAGGTAAGAAGCGTCTCCCGTGATGATGTAGCCTCGCTGGCCCGTTTCCGCGTCCACCAGTGTCGTCAACGTTTCTTGCAAATAGTCGAGGACCTCGTGTGTGTGAACGACGAGTCGCTCGTTCTGCGCCAGCCGGCGGATGCTGCGATACGAGAGCGCACTGCTCGCCAGCAAAACAATGAGCGTGACGATGAACGCGGCGGTCGCTCCTCGGCCGAGGGCGAGCTTCATGCGCGCTGGGTCACTCCACTTTCGCGCAGGGCGCACATCGGCAGCCACCATCCGGGACGTAATCCGCTGCGCAAGGTAAAAGCTCCGTCACTGATCCTGGCCAGCCGGCCTGCTACAGATCCAGCTTCTTGTTCTCGCCGCCGTCGTAGGCCTTGCCGGTCGCCAAAGCCTTCACCAATCCAATCGCGTGCGAGACCACATTGCCCGGCGAATCCCAATATTCCGCCTGCGTCACGCTCACCTGCAGCAACGCGATATCCGGCTCCTCCGTCCCTTTCGGAAACCATGCCTTCAGCTGCGGCTTCCACAGCTCCTCCACCTTCGCCTTATCGCGCACCAGTCGGGCCGTGCCGGACATTGAGACGTACCGATATTTATCCGAAGCGAAGCTCACGTTCACCTGCGGCTCGCGCTCGATCTCCTCGATCTTGTGCGAGTTTCCGTAGGTGAAAAACCAGAGATCGCCGTCGAACTCGATCTCGCCATTCGTCGACATCGGGCGACTGCGCAGCGTGCCATCCTGCTCGCGCGTGGTGAGCATTCCGATATCCATCTTCTGCACCATCTCGCGCAGCTTCTTTAGGTTCTCCGCGTCTTCTTCAGTAGTCATATCTTTACGTCTCCGCCCTGAATCAAACGTGCGGCTCGGCGCATTGGATGCCTCACTTCTCTCAGTCCTCTCCCGTCGTCGGCGGAATGCGGAAGTCTGCATCCAGGATCTCGTCCAATTCGGCCAGGCCACGCGCCAATGCTTCGCGTTCCGCGATTAATTCGGGATGCGTGGTGGCATCAAACGGCTCGGCCAGCGCAGCTTCACACCGCTTCGAGAGCGGCCCGCTGCGCGGTTTTCCATTCGCGCGCAGTGCCAGCCGATCGAGTGTCGCCACTCGTTGCTGCACCTCCCCGATCCGCGCCAGCACCTCCGCCTCCGTCGTTACGCCCGCAGCCAGGCGCTGCAGTTGTTGGCAGGCGAAAAGGCGACACCGCGCCGGGCGTTGCGCATAGATCGCGCAGGACGAGCCGCAGTGCGCTGGGCATGGCTGGAGAATTAAATCACCACGGCGTTTGTGCTTCAGCTTCAAGCCCAGAGCCGCTAATTCCGCCGGCGCATCGCCAGGCTGCAGCCGCACCGTGTGAAAGAGCACCCCATTGCAGCAAAGTCCGCACGCCGCGCAGAGACGCGTGGCTGAGAGGTTCGCCCCATCATCCATGGCTACGCTGCGAGCGCAGCCGCACTGCGTCTCGCTGGCGATGATCGCTCGACTCCTACCCTTCGCAGGGCACGAGGTAGTTGTAGTTTGGATCATCATCCGAAGCGTAAAGGACATAGCCGGCTTTCGGAGACTTCAGTTTGATCCAGTAGGTGCCGTCGTCGCCTGTTTGAATCATCGGATACACCGCGCCCGTCCCTGGCAAATCTTCTCCGTCCAGCTTCACCTTCTCGCCTTTTTCCAGACTGCCAATGCGCTTGCCGTTGGAAGAAGCACTCGCGCGCACGATCAACCCGACCTCCGAGAAAACTTTGTGGCACCGCTGCATTGGATCACTCCCGCTCGGGATTTCCGCCTGGGTGGTCTTCACGCTCGCCGTCGCAACCAAGGCGCCCATCATCATTCCCATGATCAATTTTTGCATCCCGCGATATAAGGGCGGTGATGTGAAAGGCAACCCTGCCAGCTCGTCGCTGGGGGTATGGATCGAACCTCGATAAATTACACTTGGGCGTGGCCAAAGGTTCCCCGGAGAGATCCCTCGACCGTCTCCGCGGCTCGGGATGACGTGCGTCGTGCGGGTGATTCTGCGCGGACGAGGGCGGGGAGGTAGCGTCCACCTCGCACTGAGCTGGCGGAGGTGCTGCGTCTAGCGTCTGTCATCCCGAGCCGGCGCAGCACGGCCGAGGGATCTCTCCGTCGCCCAGCGCGATTCCATTCAGGAAAGAACATCCCGCACGCCGCAACCACTACCGGCGCCAACCCGCCACGTCCCCGGCCGAACGAGCGCATGACCGCCGTTCATCCCCCCAAAAGATGACAGATTGCGAAACGCAGGCCACCCTCCCGCGTGGCTTCCCATCTCGCTCCCTGGATCATCGTCATCGGTCGTCTCGGTCAGGCGACCAAAGGTGTCGTCTATCTTAGTTTGAGCATGCTCGCCGCGCAGGCGGTCTGGGCTGGTGGCGGAAAGACGGGCGGTTCGCGTGGCGCCATCTCGGCCATTGCCGAACAGCCTTTCGGTCGCGTCCTCCTCTTTATCGTCGCCGGCGGGCTGGCCTGCTATGTCCTCTGGCGTTTAGTGGATGCCTTTGGTCCGGATGGACGCGAAACAGATGCGAAGGGCCTCGCGCTGCGCGCCCGTTCTTTCGCGATCGCTCTGATCTATAGCGGACTCACGGCAGCCGCCGTGCGCACGTTGATGGGAAATTCGTCCGGGAAAGGTGGTGGCGACAGCGCGGCGCAAGACTGGACCGCACGCGTCCTCGCCCAACCCTTCGGCTCCACTCTCGTCGTGATCGCGGGCGCGGCTGTGATCCTGGGCGGCCTCTACAAAGGCTGGCGCGCTTACGCCGGTAAGTTCGAAAAGAAGCTCGACCTTTCCGATTTATCTCAAGCCGCGCAAAAGTGGCTCCTGCGCGTCTGCTTTTTCGGGCTCAGCGCGCGCAGTTTCATCTTCCTGCTGGTCGGCATTTTCTTGATGCAAGCCGGCCTGCAATCGAACGCGGCCAAAGCGCGTGGCCTGAGCGGCGCTCTGCAAGCCGTGCAGGAGCAACCCTACGGCCGCTGGCTTTTCGCCATCGTCGCCGCGGGTTTGGCCGCCTACGGGCTCTATTCCCTCATCAAAGCTCGCTGGGGTCGCTGGGACTCGGCGTAGGCGCTGGTTTCTTGGTTTGATCGGCCTTGCCCGCGATACGCACCGCGAGCTTTCGTCCCTTGAACTGAATCCCGTTTAGCTTCTTCAAGACCAATTCCACCCGCCCCTCCGCCACGTCCACCAAGGACTTCGTCGCCTGCAGATGGATCGCGCCGATCTCGCCTTTCGGAATAGCCGTCACGCCTGCGATCACGCCCACGAAATCTCCCGGTTGCACCTCATGCGCCCGGCCAGCATTAAAGGCCAAGCGCACCATCCCCGGCTCGTGCGAGACGGTCCCCGCCTCCTCGCGTGGCCCACGCCGCATCGGCGGTGCTTCCCGCCGCTCATACTCGCCGCGGCTCTGCTCCCGCCCCTCGCGTCCGCGCGGCTGACGATCGTGCAGCGGCCGCTCGCGCGAGTCCTGGCGCCGCGGCCGATCCTCTGGGATAAATTCTCCGGCCCGCGTCTTGTCTTCGCCTAACAAATGGATGAGCGCCGAAGCGATATCCGTGGGCGAGTAATCTTGCGAAAGTAAACGGTCGAGCAGCTCGTCGTGCCGCTTGTATTCGCCTTTGGCCAGCGTCTCACGCAACGCTTCGGCAAACGCGCTCGCCTTTTTCCCTTCCACCTCTTCCGCCGATGGAATCCGCTCCCGCCGGATGCGGCTCTTGGTAAAGCGCTGGATATTTTCCAGCCGATAAATCTCGCGCCCGGCCACGAAGGTGACCGCTTTGCCGCCCTTCCCCGCCCGGCCCGTGCGACCGATCCGGTGCACGTAATCTTCGCCGTCGTGCGGCAGGTCGTAATTGAAGACGATCTCGATATCGTCCACGTCCAGCCCGCGGGCCGCCACATCCGTCGCGACCAGAAATTCCACCTTCTTTTTCCGGAACCGCCCCATCACCCGCTCGCGCATGGCCTGGGTCATGTCCCCGTGCAATTTGTCCGCGCTGTAGCCGCGCGCGACGAGGTGCTCGGTCAACTCGTCCACCATCATCTTGGTCGCGCAGAAAATGATCGCGAGTTTCACGTCCTCCAGATCGATCAAGCGGCAGAGCACCTCGAGCTTCGAACGCCGATCCACCTCGTAGTAAACCTGCTCGATCGCGGGCACGGTCAGAGCCTCCGCTTCCATCCGCACCGTCACCGGATCCCGGGTAAAACGTTTGATCAACTCCGCAATCGGTCGCGGAATTGTGGCCGAAAAGAAAACCGTCTGCCGCTCGGCCGGCACCTCGCGCAGGATGGTCTTGATGTCGTCGACAAATCCCATGTCCAGCATGCGATCGGCTTCATCCAGGATCACCATCTTGATTTGATCGAGCTTCAAACTCTTGCGCTCGAGGTGGTCCATCACCCGCCCCGGTGTGCCGATAATGATCTGCGCGCCAGCAGCCAGACCGCGGAATTGGCGCTCGTAAGATTGCCCACCGTAGATCGGCAGCTCGCGCACGCCGCGCTTGAAGAAGGCCAGCTTGGCGATCTCCTCCGCCACCTGCACCGCCAGCTCGCGCGTCGGGCAAAGGATCAAAATCTGCGGCGCCCGCAGGCTGCCATCCACTCGTTGAATCGCTGGAATTCCGAACGCGGCCGTTTTGCCCGAACCAGTCTGCGATTGGCCCACCACATCGGCCCCTTCGAGCAAAACCGGGATCGCTGCCGACTGGATCGGCGAAGCCTCCTCAAACCCCATCCGCTCCACCGCTTTCAGGATCTCCGGGTCCAGGCCCAACTCCGCAAACAACTTCTTCTGCATCATGGCACTAGATCATGTCCTGGCGCCGAAGATAGCCTGCGCGACGCCAATCGCTCAGCAATCGCGCTGCCGCTAATCCGCCCGCAACCGCGGCAGGAGCTGTTGCAAAATGGCCGCGACCGACTCCTCCACGCTTTGCTCGTGCGTGCGCACGATGATCTCTGGATCCTCCGGCGCTTCATAGGGGGCGTCGATTCCGGTGAACTCGCGGATCTTGCCCGCGCGCGCTTTCTTGTAGAGATCCTTCGGGTCGCGCTCCTCGCACACCGCCAACGGCGCATCCACGAAGACCTCGATGAAGTCCGCCTTCGATTGCAGCGCGATCTCCCGCGCCCGGCGTCGATCCGCTCGATAAGGCGAAATGAAGGCAGTGATCGCGACCGCGCCGGAGTCCGCCATCAGTTTCGCCACTTCGCCGACGCGTCGAATATTTTCCACCCGATCCTCCGGCGAGAAGCCAAGGTTGGAATTCAAGCCGTGCCGGATGTTATCGCCATCGAGGACGTAAGTATGCATGCCGCGGCCGAACAGCTCGGCTTCGAGCGCCTGCGCGATGGTGGATTTGCCCGCGCCGGAAAGACCCGTCAGCCAAAGAACAGCGCCGCGATGTCCGTTCTGCACTGCGCGCCGTTGTGCGGTGACCGGCCCTTCGCTCCAGAAGATGTTCTGGCTCTTCACTTCCGTGCGGCTGGTGTAAACGCCGCCGAAAATGGTGCCGCCGCCGCTGATCTTCCCGTCCAGCAGAACAACGAAGCGGCCGAGGTGCGGGACGCGTTCGTGATTATCGAAGACCAGCGGCGCGCGCGATTGCAGAGTGACGCGCCCGACCTGGTTGCGTGCCAGCTCCGTGACGGCCGCGGAGTTCACCACCAGGCTCGATGAATCCATTGTCTCCTCGATGCTGGCGAGCTGGCACTTCACCTCCTGAGTGCCGAGACGAACGGTGCAGGGTGCATCAATCCGCAGCGGCGATTCCGCCAGCCAGAAGATGTCGGCTCGGAAGCGATTCGCCTGGATCGGCGTCTCCTGCAGATGCGAGGCAACGTTGCCGCGCTCGACGAAGATTTGTTCCTGCAGGGTGATGCCGACGCAGTCCCCTGCGACTGCTGCCGCAGGCGGCGCGGCGTTCCAGGCCTCGATGCTCGCCACGGTGGAGGTTTTGTTCGCGGGCGAGAAAACCAGCTGGTCACCCACCCGCAAGGTCCCGCTCTCGATCCGACCCGCGATGATGCGGCGATCATCGAAGCGATAAACATCCTGCACGCAAAGGCGCAGCGGCTGCTCGCTGGTGGACGGCATTGCCTCGAGCTGATCGAATGCTTCGAGCAAGGTCGGGCCTTCATACCAGGCCAACGCGGCGTCTCCGCGTTTCGCCACATTCGCGCCCGCCTTGCCCGATGCCGGCACGAAGCAGCGCGCTTCCAACCCCAGCGAGCCAAGGAATGCGCGATACTCTTTTTCGATCTCGCGGAAAGCGGCCTCAGCATTTCCCACCAGGTCCATCTTGTTTACCACCACCACGATCTGGCGGATGCCGAGCATGCTGAGCAGGTAGGCATGCCGCCGGCTTTGCTCGCGCACCCCTTCGTTTGCCGCCACCACCAGGATGGCTGCGTCGGCATTGGCCGCGCCCGTGATCATGTTTTTCAGGAACTCTTTATGTCCCGGCGCATCGATGATGACGTACTGCCGCCGCGCGGTCCGAAACGGAATCTGCGTGGTATCGATCGTGATGTTTTGCTCCTGCTCCTCCAGAAGCGCGTCGAGCAGAAAGGCATACTCAAACTCCATCCCCTCGGCCGCGCAGGCCTGCTGCACCGCGGCCAGTTTCCCGTCTGGCAAGGAATCGGTGTCGTGCAAAATCCGTCCGATCAAAGTCGACTTGCCGTGATCGACATGGCCGACGAAGACGATCTTGAGCCGAGGCGCTTCCGCTTTCACATGAACCCCTTTGCCCGCAATTTCTGCATCGCGTTTCGCTCGTGATGATCCTGCGCCCGCCCGGCGCGTTCGCTCGTCCTGGTCGCCTCCAGCTCGGTGATGATCTCCTCGATTGTCCCCGCCTCACTCGGGACCGGCTTCGTGATCGGCATGCAGCCTAACGAACGGTAGCGTTGCCCGTTCCGCGCGAAATACATTTGCGGGATCGGAATCTTTTCGCGCTGGATGTAGCGCCAGATATCCGTCTCCGTCCAATCCAGCAGCGGCTGCACCCGCACGTGTTCACCGGGCCCGGCCGCGCTCGCAAACTGGCCCCAAAACTCCGGCGGTTGATCTTTGTAATCCCACTCCGATTGCGCGTTCCGCGGCGAGAAATAGCGCTCCTTCGCCCGGGTCGGATCTTCGTCCCGGCGGATGCCGGTGATGAGCGCGTCAAATTTGTGCTCCGCCAGCACCTGCTGCAGCGCCACGCTCTTCAGCTCGTGCGTCACCGTCACCGGATCGTGCGTCTCATACCCGATCCCACGCGCGCGGGCCTCTTCGTTCACTTTCACGATCAGGTTCAGCTTGTAGTGCGCCGTCGCCCAGGTGCGGAACTCCAGCATCTCCGGGAACTCATACGTCGTGTCGATGTGGAGAACCGGGAACGGGATCTTGCCGAAGAAAGATTTCAGGGAGAGCCAGATCAGGACGTTCGAGTCCTTCCCCATCGACCACGGCATCGCGACGTTTTTGAACGAACGAAAAGCCTCGCGGAAAATGAAGATGCTCTGGTTCTCAAGTTGATCCAGGTGCGAGCGCGGGTTCGAAGTCATCAGGCGGAGGCTGACGATTCACAAACTCGGGCGCAGAGCGCAAGCATGCAGCATCGCGGGGAGGCGCGACGCGCGACGTAATCGCGCTTCCAAGAGCATGCCACCGTCATCCCGAGCCGCGAAGACGGCCGAGGGATCTCGACAATTCAGGACCGATGGTGCGCGACAGAGACGCCTGTTACTGCCAGCCAAGACTCTTGGCCCTAGTAAACACCGCGCTCCGCGGAGAGATCCCTCGGCCGTCTTCGCGGCTCGGGATGACGGGCTGGAGCGCTGCGACTCGGCGGGATCTGTAGGCGAGGCCCAGCCGGGTCGGACTTTTGTCGGCGTTTAAGCAGGAACGGCAGAAAGCGAAGCCACGCTCTCGCAAGCAGCGCTCGGACGTGGCCAAAACCCGAAGCCACGTCATCCCGAGCCGCGAAGACGGCCGAGGGATCTCGACAATTCAGGACCGATGGTGCGCGACAGAGACGCCTGTTACTGCCAGCCAAGACTCTTGGCCCTAGTAAACACCGCGCTCCGCGGAGAGATCCCTCGGCCGTCTTCGCGGCTCGGGATGACGGGCTGGAGTGTTGAGATGCGCAAGGCGCTACACGAAGCCATCGCACCTCGAATTTACGCTGCACCCCCGGTTCGATGCCGCTACGCTTCCGCTCATGAGCACTCCCCATGAAGCCGATGCCACCATGGCCGTCTTCCTCGATCTCGAGAACATCGCGATCGGCGCGCGCGAAGCGCAGTTCCCCGCTTTCGATATCCGGAAGGTGTTGGAACGGCTCCTTCTGAAAGGCCACATCGTGGTCAAAAAGGCCTACTGCGATTTCGACCGTTACAAAGATTTCAAACGCGGCCTGCACGAGGCCGCCTTCGAGTTGATCGAGATCCCGCACGTCCGCCAGTCGGGCAAGAACTCCGCCGATATCCGCATGGTGGTGGACGCGCTCGACCTTTGTTACACCAAGAGTCACGTCGATTCGTTTGTCATCATCAGTGGCGATTCGGATTTCTCGCCGCTGGTGAGCAAGCTGCGCGAAAACAACAAAACCGTGATCGGGATGGGGGTGAAGAAATCGACCTCCGATCTCTTCATTAACAACTGCGACGAGTTCCTCTACTACGACGACCTGGTGCGCGTGGAGCGGCCAGCGCGACCCCGCCGCGCGGTCAGCAAGCGAACGCCCGCCCCAGCGGTGGAAGCGGAAGCCGACGATGCCGGCGAGGGACCTTCGGCGGATCGCGCTCTCGAGATGGTGAGCCAAACGCTCGATGCGCTCCGCTCAGAACGCGGGGAGGATTACGAGATCCGCGGCTCGCTGATCAAACAGACGATCAAGCGCCGAAACCCGGGGTTCAACGAACGTGCGCATGGCTTCCGCGCTTTTAACGAGCTGCTCCTCGAAGCGCAGAAACGCGGATTGCTCAAACTCGAGGCCGACAAACAAGCCGGGACCTACATCGTCCGCCCAGCCGACTAATCCGTGTGGCCGCTGACGTTTAGAGAGGGCCGCACGTAGCCGCACGCACGGCGATTGTCCTTGCTTTCCCGCATCCGCTTCCGTATCAGCCGCGTAGTAAGCCCGACCCTATGGGACCGAGAACACTTTGGGAATAAGCCGCGCACAAATGTGTCATACCCTCATGCCGCGGCGCGCCCTGCTCATCTTCGCCGACGCGGCGCGCCTCGATCTGACCCGCCGCGGCCTCCCACTCGCCGCTCTTCCTCTCGTCCCGCTGCCGGATCCGGGAGACGATACGACGGCCGACATCCACATCTTCGGTTCCCGCAGCGCCGCCCGCTCCGGGCAGACCTGCCACCCGCAGCGCGGCCGCCATTTTGCCGAGCGCTTCGAGAATGCGATCGAGACGCTGAGCGCGCTCGGCTACGAGGAAATCGTCGCGGTGGGGCGGGATTGTCCCGAGCTTTCCAACCGGGACATCGCGGATGCCTTCGACCGTCTGCAGGAGCACTCGCTCGTCCTCGGCCCTGATCATCGCGGCGGCTGCTACCTGATCGCTTTCCGCACGGCGGCGAGCTCCCTGCTGCGCGGCATTCGCTGGAAACGAAACACGGATTGCGCTCAACTCCGCGCCCGGGCTGGAGAATCCAGCGTCTACCTGCTCCCGGTGAAACACGATATCGATTCCTGGGCCGACTTGCGCCTCGTCGCCCGCGTCAGCGTTCGCCTGGCAGCGATGGCCGCATTCCTTCTCCGCACGGTCGTCGAGATCTCCGCTGAAGCAGTGCTCTTTGTTCATGCGAGCCTGCGCTTCGTGCGGCTGCATGGCCAGATCCCGCCGCCGCTCGCGGCTCATTAAATTCTCTTCGCCCCTCGCGAAGAAATTCGTCCGCGGTCTCTTCTTCCATGGTGAAGAGGTGCGCTCTCAGTCCTGTTTTCGTTCGTCGGTATGAACCATTTTTTATCCATCACTTTCAGCTTTGCTCTGCTCTTCAGCACCGGCCCGCGGCTGGTCGCGCAGGCTACCTCCGATTCCGAGCGTCTCGAACGCTTGGAGCGCGCCGTGCAGATGTTGCAGGAGCGAAACGCGGAGTTGGAGAAGGAGGTCCAGAGCCTCAAAGGAACCAGGAAACCTGCGGCAGTCGTAGCCGCTCCGCCGGTTGTGACGCCACCTGCGGCGGAAGGCAAAGCGATCGCGGAAGCGCCACCGCCAGCGAAGGAAGAGCCAGTCTTCGCCATCGCCGCAGCCTCCGAGTTGAAGCTCACTCTCGGCGGCTTCGTGCAAACACAGATCGAAGCAGGCGATGTCTCAGCTTTCGAAGGCCGCTTCCAGACGGGCGGCGGGGAGATCAAGGATCGCTTCCGCGTCCGGCGCGCGCGCATCAACGTGAGCGGCGATTACGCGGAACAATTCGATTTCAAGTTGGAAGGCGACTTCGGCCAGAACGACACCACCGTGACGGTGCGGGACGCGACCGGCCGCACCCTCGCTTCCAGTTCCTCGCGCACCTCGTTTGGCGCCACGGATATTTTCGTGAACTGGCACCGCCTGCCGGAAATGAATGTGAAGGTGGGCCAATACAAGGCGCCCTTCGGGTTGGAGCAGTTGACCTCCGATACCCGGCTTTTCACGACCGAGCGCAGTCTGGTCACGAGTGCGCTCACTCCGGAGCGGCAGATCGGCGTCATGCTTTGGGGCAAGCCGCTGGCCACTCTTTGGCCGGAACAGAAAGACTTTCTGGCTTACTCGCTCGGCGTCTTTAACGGCACCGGCCGCAACATTACCACGAACGATAACAACGAGTTCATGTATGTGGGCCGGCTCGAGGTGCTGGCCCTGCAATCGAAGATCCTCAACCAGGAGGTCGCCGTGAAACTGGGCGCGAATGGGTTTACCAGCCGCGATGATTCCGGCAATTCGGTCTCCGGCCCGTTGCGCGAGAACGACGACGGCTCGCTCTCCAGCTTTAACCTCCCCACCCCCGAGCAACGCGACGCCTACGGCTTCGACCTCTCGCTCCGCTTCGGCCCGTTCGATTTCGTGGGCGAATACCTGCACGAACGTTTCCGGCCGCGTAACGCGGACGCCGTCGCACCTCTCTTCACCAGCTTCCGCGCGGACGGTTATTATTTGCAGGGAAGTTACTTCCTCATCCCGAAAAAGCTCCAGCTCGTGACGAAGTATGAAAGCTTCAATCCCGGCCAGCTCCCCGACGACGACATCCGCTCCCTCACCGGCGGCGTGAACTACTACATCAAGGGCGACGAGATCAAGCTCCTCGCCAATTACATCCACACCTGGTCCGACTTCCGCGAGGCGCGGCCGACCTTCGCGAAGAACGAATTCGACGAGGTCATCGTCCGTCTCCAACTCATGTTTTAACGCAGAAAAGAAACCCATCCTATGAGCACCATGAACACTGAATCCGCGGTCCGAGAGCGCTACGCCGCCGGCGCGAAAGCCGCCGAAGCGAAGCTTTGCTGCCCGGTCGATTACAACACCGAGTATCTCAAAATTATTCCGCAGGAAGTGATCGAACGCGATTACGGCTGCGGCGACCCGAGCAAGTATCTGCTGCCCGGCGAGACGGTGCTCGATCTCGGCAGTGGCACCGGAAAGATCTGCTTCATCGCCGCGCAAGTCGTAGGCGCGAAAGGCAAAGTCATCGGCGTGGACATGACCGACGAGATGCTGGACGTGGCCCGCAAAAACGCGCCCATCGTGGCCGAGCGGGTCGGCTATGCGAACGTGGAATTCCGCCGCGGTCGGATCCAGGATCTCGCGCTCGATCTCGACCGGCTCGACGCCGAATTGAAGCAGCGTCCGATCAGCGACGCTGCCTCTTTCCTCGCCGCCGATGAACTCGCGCAAGAGCTGCGCGTGAAGCATCCGTTGGTGGCGGACGACTCCGTGGACGTGGTCGTTTCCAACTGCGTCCTCAATCTTGTGGAAGCGAAAGCGAAGCGTCAGCTCTTCGAGGAAATCTTCCGCGTCCTGCGCATCGGCGGCCGGGCCGTCATCTCCGATATCGTATGCGACGAAGAAGTGCCGCTGCATTTACAGAACGACCCGGAACTCTGGAGCGGCTGCATCTCCGGCGCGCTGAGCGAGGAAGGCTTCCTCGAGGCATTTACCGACGCTGGATTCTACGGCGTGCAGATTCTGAAACGTGACGCCGAACCGTGGCAGACGGTGGAAGGGATCGAGTTCCGCTCGGTCACGCTGGAGGCTTTCAAAGGCAAGCAAGGTCCCTGCTTCGAGCGCAACCAGGCGGTCGTCTATCGCGGCCCGTTCAAGGAAGTGCTCGATGACGATGACCATCGGATGGAGCGCGGCCGGCGTTACGCGGTCTGCGACAAGACCTACAACATTTACCGCAAAGCGCCTTACGCGGAATTCTTCGAATTCATCGAACCGCTTACTCCCATTCCCCTGGAGGAAGCAAAAGCGTTCGATTGCTCTCGCACCGCGTTGCGCCATCCCAAGGAAACGAAGGGGCAGGATTACCAGGCGACCACTGCTGCGAGCGATTGCTGCGAGGGCGGAAGCTGCTGCTAGCGTCCATGAGACTCTTCCTCTCCATCTGCTTCTGCGCGCTCTCCGGAGTGAGCGCGGGGCCGTTAAAGATCAACGGCTCCACCACCGTCAATCTCCCCGCTGCGGAAGGTGCGGAGATCCTGCGGGCGGAGAAGCAGATGGAGATCCAGGTGGATACGCAGGGAGGCAGCTCGGGCGGCATTTCGATGTTGGCCGATGGGCAGGTGCAGGTCGGCATGTCGTCGAAACCAGTGAGCGCGGACGACCGCGCCAAGTATCCCGGGGTGAACTTTCATCCGGTGCAGATCGGCGAAGATGCGGTCGCGATCATTGTCTCGAAAGATGTGTGGGAAGGCGGCGTGCGATCGCTCAGCAAAGAACAGGCGCGCGCGATCTACGAAGGGAAGATCACCGATTGGAAAGACGTGGGTGGAAAGCCGCAGCGCATCGTGTTTTTCAACAAAGAACCCGGTCGCGGCACGTGGGAAGTCTTCGCCCATTGGGCCTATGGCGACGCCAAAAAAGCGCCGCCAGCGAGCTTCCCCGAGGTGGGCGGCAACGAGGAGACGCGCAACAAAGTGGCGTCGACTCGCGGCGCCATGTCGCAGCTTTCTTCGTCGTGGGCCGATAACAGCAAAGTCTTTGCGCTTGGGATCAAAAATGAGGCGGGCGAGATCGTGCAAGCGACCCCGGAGAATATCGCGAATCAAACCTATCCCATGAGTCGTCCGCTCTTCCTCATTACGAACGGGGAACCGGTCGGCGACGCGAAGACCTTCATCGATTTCATGCTGTCGGCGAAAGGCCAGGAGCTGGTGCAAAAGCACGGCTACCTCGCGCTCGCGCAACTGAAGGGTTCGGAGACGAAATGAGAACCGCGGCCGCCCTCGACTCAACCCCGCTGCTGACGCGGCGGAGCCGGATCAGTCTAACGAAGGCCGCCAGTTTCGCATTCACTGCTCTGGCGCTGGGGACGCTGGCGTTGCTCGCCATCATCTTCGTGGTGCAAAGTCTGCCCGTCTGGCGACACGAAGGGCTCGGCTACATCACCGGCGAGAAGTGGTATTTCCGCACGCTCGCCTTTGGCGCACTGCCGATGATTTACGGCACGCTCATGGTGGCGCTGCTCGCGCTGGCCCTGGCTGCGCCCATCGGCATCGGAGCGGCTATTTTTACTTCGGAGTTTCTGCCCGAGCGCGCGCGTCTCGCGGTCAAAGTTGTGATCGAACTCCTCGCCGGGGTGCCGTCGGTCGTCTACGGGTTGCTCGGGATTCTTCTCCTGCGCAATTGGATCTACGATCTCTTCGCTGCTTTCGAGCCGCTCAGCGGCGACACCTTGCTCACGGCCGGCGTGCTCCTGGCCGTGATGATTTTGCCCACGATTATGACGCTCGCCGATGATGCGCTCCGGAGCGTGCCGGCGGAACAACGTCGCGCGGCGCGTGGCTTGGGACTGACTGCGACCGAAAGCGTTTTCGCGATCGCACTGCCGCAGGCGAAGCGCGGGTTGATCGCTGCGGTCCTGCTCGGTCTGGGCCGCGCGATGGGCGAAACGATTGCCGTCTTTCTCGTGATTGGTCGGCAGGATAATAATCTGCCCGCGCACCTTTTCTCCCCGGCGACCTGGCTCGAAGCGGGCCAGACGCTCGCCACGAAATTGGGTGGATCAGAAACGAACATCGCCTACGGAGAACCGCTCCATTGGGCAGCGATGGTCGGCCTCGCGCTCATCCTGGTGGCGCTGGTCATGACGGTCACACTCATTGGTGCCTGGCAACGGAAGGATCCTTATGCGTCGAGTCACTGACCGCATCTTCCCGGCGCTTTGCGGGCTTTGCGCTTTGCTGGCCTGCGGGATTTTTCTGGGGTTGGTGTTCGTGATCGCGCAACGCGGGCTGCCCGCGATCAGTTGGACTTTTATTACCGATCAAATCCGGCAAGTCGGCGCGCAGGGCGGCATTGCCTACAATCTTCTCGGCACGCTCATCCTCCTCGTGACCGCACTGATCGTATCGGCGCCCATCGCGACCGGCCTGGCGTTGGTCCATTCCGTTTTTCTGCGGGGACACTGGGCGCAGCGCCGGCTGGGCCTTTTCCTTTACACGCTCAACGGCATCCCCTCGATCGTCTTCGGCATCTTCGGGTTTGTCGTCTTCGTGAAATTTTTTGGCTGGGGAAAATCGTGGCTCATCGGCGGGATTTTGCTCGCGCTCATGATCCTCCCCACCGTCACCGTGGCGTCTGATCGAGCGGATCAAAGCGCTTCCGCGCAAATACATTGAAGCCGCCGGCGGGCTCGGGTTGACCCAGGCGCAAATCGTCCGCGCGGTCATCCTCCCGCAATCGTGGAGCGGGCTCATTACCGGCTCGCTGCTCGGCCTGGCGCGGGCGGCGGGCGAGACGGCGCCGATTATGTTTACCGCCACTATTTTTGCCGGGGCCACTTTTCCGACCGGCGTGCGCGAGAGTCCGGTGCTGTCGCTGCCGTATCACATTTTCATCCTGGCGCAGGACTCGTTCGATCCGGCGGTGGGAGCGAAGCTCTGGGGCTCCGCGCTCGTCCTGCTCGCGCTTGTCCTCGGCTTAAGTCTGCTCGCTCTCCCCCTGCGGTTGCGCATTCACGAAGAAGCTCATGCTTGAACCGGTCTCAGAATTAACGCTGCCCGACACCGTGGCCGATGCGGTCTTTCGCGTGGAAGGATTGAACGTGAGCGCGCGCGGGAAGCCGATCCTGCGCGACGTGAACGTCTCCATCCCGCCGCGGCAAGTCTTCGGCATTATCGGTCCCTCGGGCGCGGGCAAGAGCACCTTTCTCCGTTGCCTAAACCGACTCTCGGATCTCACGCCGGAACTGCGCGTAAGCGGCTCGGTGAAATACTGCGAGACGCCGGTCTACGATGCCGCGATCAATCCCGATACCTTGCGCGCGCGGATCGGTTTCCTCTTTCAACAGCCGGTCGTGTTTCCGAAGAGCATTTTGCAAAACGCGCTCTTCGGGCTGCGCCATCTGCGACGGCTTTCGAAGCGCGCCCTGGCGGAAGCAGCCGAGCGTGCTTTGACCGAGGCCGCACTCTGGAACGAAGTGCGCGATCGGCTCGACGATTCGGCGCTCACGTTATCCGTCGGTCAACAGCAGCGGCTCTGTCTCGCCCGCGCGCTCGCCACGGAGCCGGAAGCCATCTTGATGGACGAACCGACCAGCGCGCTCGATCCGAAATCGACCGCGGCGATTGAAGAGCTGATCCTGAAATTAAAAGAGCGCCACACCATCGTGCTCGTCACTCATAACATCGCCCAAGCCCGGCGCGTGACTGATTGGCTGGCCTGTCTCTGCGTGCGTGACGGCGTGGGCACAATCGCCGAGACTGCTTGCTGCGACGCGGTGCTGGAGAATCCGCGCTGTCAGGAAGTGGTGGAATATCTCAGTCACGAACTCTCTCTCACCTCATGAATCGATTCGCGCAAAAACTGGCCGAGCACGCGCTCCCGCTCCGGCATAAGAAGACGGAGATCCTGCAGATCAACGTGGGCAAACTTTGCAATCTGACTTGCGTCCATTGCCATGTGAATGCGGGACCGAAGCGCAAGGAAATCATGACGCGCGAGACGATCGACCGCGTGATCGCATGGCTGGCGCAGACCGACATTGCGACGGTGGATCTGACCGGCGGCGCGCCGGAGATGATTCCCGATTTCAAATACCTGGTCGAGCAACTGAAAGCGCTCGACCCGCCGCGACACATCATCGATCGCTGCAATCTCACCATCCTGCTCGAGCCCGGTTTCGAAAGTTACGCGGCCTTTCTCGCGCAGCATCAGATCGAGATCATCGCCTCCATGCCCTGCTACTCGCCGGAGAACGTGAACGCGCAGCGCGGCGACGGCGTCTTCGATGGCAGCATCAAAGGACTGCAGCTCCTAAACTCGCTCGGCTACGGGACTGATCCCGCCTTGCCTCTCCATCTCGTTTACAATCCGAACGGCGCATTCCTTCCTGGTCCGCAGGCGGAGCTGGAGGCGGATTACAAACGCGAGTTGAAAGAGCACTTCGGGATTGTCTTCAACAGTCTCTTCACGATCACGAATCTGCCCGTCTCGCGTTTCGCTTCCTATTTGAAGAACAACAACAAGCTCGGCGATTACATGCTGCTGCTGAACGACGCCTTTAATCCATCGACCGTGGACGGCTTGATGTGCCGCAACACGATCAACATCAGCTGGCTGGGCGAGGTCTTCGATTGCGACTTCAACCAGATGCTGAAGATGCAGTGGCGCGAGGCTGGCCGAGGTTTGCATCTGTGGGAGATCGATCCCGAGACGGTGGATCAGCGCGAAATCCAAACCGCGGATCATTGCTTCGGTTGCACGGCGGGCGCCGGGTCGAGCTGTGGCGGCGCGTTGGTCGCGTAAGGAGCGTCGGCAGGCTTCCCAATCTGTTGGGCGCTGCCTACGCTGCGGCGCATGAAGCGTTTTCTTTGGTTGGTTCTCGTTCTTCTTACCGTCGCTCCGGGAGGTTGGGCTCAAGATCCCTCGCCGGCTCAGCCAACGCCAGCGGCGGTGCCGATCATCGCGGCCGATGCTGATCCCCTCACCGCCACGCGCGCGTGGCTCGACTCCGTGCCGCCGGAGAAACGCGCCCAATCCGACGCTTACTTTGAAGGCGGCTACTGGCTGATCCTCTGGAATTTTCTTATCAGCTCAGCAATCTCTCTTCTCCTTCTCGCCACTTTGCTCTCTGCGCGGATTCGGGATTTCGCGGAACGCGCGACGCGTTTCAAATCGTTGCAGGTCGCCATTTATGCGCTCGCCTACACGCTGCTCACCTCCGTCCTCGCCTTCCCGTTCGAGGTCTACCAACGCTTTTTCCGCGAGCACGCCTACGGTCTTTCCACGCAGACGTTTGGCGCCTGGTTCGGCGAGCAACTGAAGGGGCTGGCGGTAGGCTTGATCGCCGGGACGCTTCTCCTGATGGCGCTCTACGCGGTCTTCCGCCGGGCGCCGAAGACCTGGTGGATCTGGAGCACCGCAGTGGTGATCGGCTTTCTCATGATCGGGATTTTGCTGGCGCCGGTTTATATCGAGCCGCTCTTCAATAAATATAAGCCGCTCGACGATCCGGCCATTAGCCAGCCCATCCTCGCGATGGCGAAGGCCAACCAGATCCCGGTGACGCAAGTCTTCGAGGTGGATGCTTCACGCCAATCGAATCGCGTCAGCGCCAACGTCGCGGGTTTCCTCGGGACGACGCGGATCGCTTTGAACGACAACCTGCTCCAGCAATGCTCGCTCCCGGAAATCCGGCAGGTCATGGCGCACGAGATGGGGCATTACGTGCTCAACCACATCAGCAAATCGATCATGAGCCTTTCGCTGCTGGTGCTGGTCGCGTTCGCGCTCGCGAAGTGGAGCTTCGAGGCGGCGGTGCGGCGTTGGGGTGCGCGCTGGCGGGTGCGAGGGATCGCCGATCCCGCGGGGTTGCCGCTGCTCTCGCTCATTTTCGCGCTCATCTTTTTCCTGCTCACGCCGATCACGAATACGATGACGCGAGTGGCGGAAGTGGAAGCGGACGCTTTCGGGATTAACACTTCACGCGAGCCGACCGGGATGGCGCAGGTGGCGCTCAAGCTTGGCACCTATCGGAAACTCGACCCCACGCCACTGGAAGAATTCATCTTCTTCGATCACCCCAGCGGACGCGCCCGGATCCAGATGGCGATGGAGTGGAAGGCGGCCAATTTACCGGCCGCGGGGGAGTAGGTCTTATGGGGCAGATGCGTCCCATAGGGCCAAAAAGGGCGACCTCGGAGGTGGCGGGGTTTATTCCGCCGCACGGCGGCTACAAGGATCTCCTGGCTTACCGGAAATCGCGCGTTGTTTTTAGCGGGACGGTGCGTTTTTGCCGGCGCTTTCTGGAGAAGCGCGATCGCACTTACGACCAGATGGTGCAGGCCGCACGCTCGGGGAAACAAAATATTATCGAAGGGAGCAAGGCGTCCGCCACTTCGAAGGAAGGCGAGATCAAGCTCATAAACGTGGCGCGGGCGAGTCTGGAGGAGTTGCTGGAAGATTACGAAGACTACCTCCGCGAGAATAACCACGCGCTCTGGACGAAGGACTGCCGGGAGGCGCTCTTTGTGCGAAAACTGGGAGCCGATCCCCATACGTCCTATGAGACCTATAGGACATATATCGAGACGCGTCCGCCCGAAGTGGTGGCAAACATTCTCATTTGCGTGATCCACCAGACCAACTATCTCCTCGACCAGCTTCTGCGACAGCTCGAGCAAGCTTTCCTGGCCGAGGGCGGCCTGCGCGAGCGGATGACGCGCGCGCGTTTAAAAGAAAGATCCAAACAACAATGAAACTCCAATTTTGCGGCCTCCTTCTCCTGGCCCTCCTACACTCAGCGCGCGCTGCCGAACCGGCCGATGTCTTGTTTGAAAACGGAAACATCTACACCGGAAACGAGACGGCTCCCAAGGCGGAGGTCGTCGCGGTGCGCGGCGATCGCATCGTGTATGTGGGCTCTGCGAAGGATGCTCGCTCTTACACGAACGAGAAGACGCGAGTCATCGACCTGAAAGGCGCGACCGTGCTTCCGGGTCTGACCGATGCGCACTGCCACATCTTCGGCATCGGCGAGCGTGAAGTGACGCTGAACCTGGAAGGCACCAAAACGCGGGCAGAGTTTCTCGCGAAAGTTAAAGAGCGCGTCGCGAAAAGTGAGCCCGGGAAATGGGTAACGGGTCGCGGTTGGATCGAGACGTTCTGGAGCCCGCCTGATTTTCCGACCGCGCAGGAGCTGGATGAGATTGCGCCGCGCAATCCAGTCTTTCTGACTCGCGCCGATGGGCACGCCGCGATCGCGAATAGCGCCGCGCTCCGAGCCGGCGACATCACTGGAGAAACGACGGCGCCTTTCGGCGGGGAGATCCTCAAGAAAGACGGGAAGCCCACCGGGATGCTGATCGACAACGCGATGGCGCTGGTCGCGAAACACATTCCCGCGCCGACTCCCGCGGAGGTTGCCGATGCTTTCATGCTTGGCGTGAAGCGCAGTCTCTCGCCCTGGCTGGTGCCAGATCCAAAACGCCGGCAGCTCGATCGCGGAATCTGATTTGATGCGTGAGCTCACCGCTTCCGGAAAGGTGAAGCTACGGATCTACAATGCGGTCTCTGGGCCCGGCGAAGCGGCGGAGAAGTTGCTGAAGGAAGGCGCGACGAATGGCGAGCGCTTCACCCAACGAGCGATCAAATGCTACGCCGATGGTGCGCTGGGCTCTCGCGGCGCGGCGCTGCTCGAGCAGTATGCCGACGCCGAGACGACCGGCCTTTTGAAGAACACGGAAGAGGTTTTACGTCCCCTCTTCGAACGCGCTTTGCGCGCTGGGATCCAGATCGAAGCGCACGCGATCGGCGATCGGGCGAACCGGTTTGTCCTCGATCTTTATGAAGCAGCCCTGCAAGCGGTCCCGACCGGGCGAGCGCAAGGTGGCGGAGCCGCGCTGGCGGATCGAGCACGCCCAAATCCTGAGCGACGCAGACATCCCGCGCTTTGCGAAGCTCGGCATGATCCCTTCGATGCAGCCTTCGCACGCGATCAGCGATCTCTTCTTTGCGCCGAGCCGCCTGGGAGAGAAGCGGCTGGCGGGCGCCTATGCCTGGCAAAGCCTGCTCAAGAGCGGCGCGATCATCCCAGGCGGGTCGGATGCGCCGGTGGAACGCGGCGAACCGATGATCGAGTTCTACGCCGCCGTGGCGCGGAAGAGCATCGATGGCCGGAGCGCGGAAGGTTGGCATCCGGAGGAGGCCGTCACGCGCGAGCAAGCCTTGAAGATGTTCACGATCTGGCCGGCCTTTGCGGCCTTTCAGGAGAAGGACCGGGGCTCCCTGGAAGTGGGCAAACTGGCAGACTTGACCGTTCTCTCGGCCGACATCATGAAAATTCCCGCGCCGGAGATTTTGCAGACTCGCTGCCTCATGACGGTGATCGGCGGGGAGGTGGTCTTCGAAGCGAAGGCTGGCTCGAGCGAGCCTCAGCGCTAGCCTTTCGCGTAAACGAATTGCTGGAGCTGTTCCACCAGGTCGGCATCGGCCGCGGCATCCTCCTGATGTCCCCAAACCGCGACCTCCAGAGTTTGCGCGCCGCGCTCGCGGCGTCCGGACCAGACCCGCAGGAGCCGCCCGCGCAGCGTCCAATCTTCCTCGATCATCTCCTGCGTATTCGCGAAGACGGTCCCGTCCCAATAGCAATAGTAGACGTGGAGTGAGGTGGCTCCGTCGCGGAAGCGATAAGCCCGGGTCGGAAGCGAAACGCCATTCACCTCCAGCAGCTGGGAGCGCACTCCACCATCCGAAGTGAAGCCGCTGGCGGGCAGACAAATTTCCGGGCGATGAATCTTGACCGAGAGCGCGGCGGTTCTGCCTGGGAGCCATTTGAAGAAAAAGAGATTCCAACGCTGGCCATCATCGTCCTGCCAGGCCATGGCCCGCCCCTCGTCATGATGCAGCAGATCGGCAGCCGCTTTAGGGATATCGATGGGTTTGTAGCGTTCGTCGGTGGGCCAATTGATCGCCCAAGGTGAGGCCAGGCGGACGCTCTGTTCGCGCAGGCGATACCAAACTTCGCTCCCTCCCTCCACGAGGCAGAGCCAAAGCCCAAGAGCGAGGAGCGGCCCCAGTTTGACGACCGATCCCAGAGGCCTGGCCGTCGCAGGGAGAGTGGGCACGCTGGTGTCCATCCAGAGGCACGTCGCCCACAACCCGGCCAGGCAGGCAAAAATTACCACCCAACCCGCCGTGTCATGCCAATGCTCAATCGCCGGGATGCCGTCGCGATTTGCCACCCAGGCGAGGAAGAAAGTGCGGGCGATGTTGAAGATGAAAGCGAGGACCGCGCCGATCGCGACGAGGGCCAGGCGTTTCAAGCCCGGAGAGCAGGTAGAATTCGCCGAGGAAAAGCGAAAGCATGAAGGTGGATTGGAGCGAGCGAATGCCCGAGCAGGCGTCTTCGACCCCGAGGACGCCGTTGGCGAGTTCGATCACGCTGCCGTGCCGCAGCGCCGTGACGCCGAAGAGGCTGAGCAGGTCCACGTTCACGGTCGCGACGAGCTGCATGAGGCGATGCACCAAGGCCTGCTCGAACTGCGTAGGCCACGGGATGGCGACGAGGCAGAAAAGAACCGGAAAAGCGAAATAGCGCAGCCAACGTCGCCCACCGCCGATCCAGAACAGCGCGAACGCTGCCACCGCGAGACAGAGGCCGACGCCCCAGCTGATGAGTCGCCAATCGGGATTGGCTTTCGCGACCACGCGGAGCGGGAGAAGGAAAGCCGCGCTGGTGCAGAGAACGGCAATACCGAGCCCACGATGAACCGGTCGCTCTGCCGGGGGTCGCGTGGTCCAGCGTGCCCAGAAAGCGTAGGCGGCCATGAAGGGCACCAGCCAGCCGTAGTTGTAGGAAGGATTTAGCGACCAATCGAGATGCAGCTGAGCAACGAAGATCGCGAGCAGGCCGGCGAGGATCGCGAAGAGGAACCAGTTCGCCAGCGCCCTGGAATGGAGCGGCGGCTCCGGGGTTCGGGCTGCAGCGGAATTGATAAGGTCAGGGGCTGGCATCAGAACGGTGGCGCTACTCAGCTTGGGAGGAAATGAAGATCCATCTGCATCGAGAAATGCCTAATTGCCAGCCAATGTTAACAGCTTTCTCAGTTGGAGTCGGTCCGGCGGAGCGTCCCAGACTTCCCAGCTCATCAAACGGGAACCCGCTAAACTTGGCCTGCGAGGCAGAAGCAGAAGAGGGACGAGGAAAACCTCCTCGTCCCCCCTTCTCCAGACGGAGTCTTTAATTGAGCGGGCGATTCGACGGATCGAACCAATCTTCCTGCCAGCTCTCCACCGTGTAATCGAATGGCTTCCCGGCATCGGCCAGGGTTTCGTCGTAGTGGACCTGCGTCCCGCCTTCGATTTTGAATTTGCGACCCACCAGCGAGCCCCAAATCGCGCGTGGAGGTGAGCCCCCCTCCTTGAGCTTGATCTCAAACTCATGATTAGGCGCGAAGATCAAACCCACCATGTTGGTTTTGATTTTAAACTTTCTCTTTTTCCTCTCGGGGGTCGCGCCGTAGAACTGGAGTGCCTCAGGATCGGGCACATCGACGTTTGTGCCGTTGACCACAAATCTCTTGGTCGCCTTGTTGTCGACGGCAGGTCTGTTGTAATCCTTTTCCTGCAAGGTCACGTTTTTCTCGACGTAGAAGATCGCCCGCACATCTTGATCGATCTCAATTTTACCTCCGTTGTGGATCACCATGTCGCCAGTGACCCAAATCACAGCGATACCGCCAACGCCAGATTTCTTCTTGATCCTGAGCACGTCGCCGCTGTGGAGATGGATCTTGCCGACCTTATAATAATTTGTAGCCGCGATTGGCCTACCACTATCTTTGCCGGAACCAGCGTCCAGATCGATGCTGTCCCTATCCGTGCGGTTTGAGGGAACGACCGATGGGCCAGGAACCGCCGCAGGAGCCGGGTTGCTGACCTGGTCGAGGGCGCGATAAAAGCCGTCGACGACGATGCCGTTATGCGTGGCCGTAGATCTCATGTCTACATAGCCGCCGCCTTTAGCGATGTTTCCGTTTACGATGACGTTTTCGAGTCTGACGATGTCGTTCTTTTTCCCGTTAGTGGCGACGGTGGCATTGGTTTTCCTGGCCGGATTGTAGGGCGATTTTTGCAAGTAGGGATCGACGGGGTCATAGCTATCGATCAGCATATTCTTGCCGCTTTTGATCTCGATCTGCTCATTTGCCAGAATCGCTAGAGGAAAAGGTGTGACGGGTGCCACGATGGCTTCCACGACCCGGGCGACTCGCGGTTTGCCATCCTCCACCGCTTGTTTTGTGCGAAAATCGCTAAAGAAGTTCAGCTTGCGCAGGGCTTGGTCGGGCTTGGATAGCGGAATCCGAGTCGGGCCAGAGACGTTCGCGATCCCGGTGGCACGGACGACATACGCCTGCCGGTTCACATCGAGCGGGACGCCGCCGATCGGAGGGTTTACGGTTCCCACCCCGGTGGGACGCGAAATCTCCACGATGGCTTTTACCGTGGTATTCCCCTCTCCAGTGTGACTGAGAAGGTCGCCTTCGGTGAGGAACTTCTTCGCGAAAGGAGTGGTGCCGCCTTCGTCGGGCGTGGTGACCCAGCCGCCGAAAGCAGTGGAACCATCAGCAGCCAGGGAACGGCGCAGAGCGCTCAAGGCAATTTCCACTCCGCCTTCCGCTGCGGTCCCGGCTTCGTGCCAGCTGGCAGCCTGGAAAGGGGCCGCTTGTTTGCTGGTGGTGAAGGAGAGGAGAGTGCCGGCGATGATGACGAGGATGGCCAGGGACATCATCACGACAATGAGAGCGCCGCCCATTTCGCGACTATTCGGCTTGGTTTTCACTAAGAGATTTCGAGGTGTGGCGTGCATAAAAGGCTTAGTAGTCCGAGTAGTAGAATTGCCGCATGAAGGTGCTATTCGCGAGGGGTGGCGGGGCCACTTTGGATCGCCGGGTGGGCAGGAACTCAACCTTGGTGGTCACCACCGGGTCTAACGCGATCGCGGTCTGCTTCACAGCTGCGGTCGCATCCGCCGCTGCAGCTGGCGAAGTGAAAGTGACAGCGCTGATGTTTTTCCCGATCTCCCGGGCTTCCTTCGAACCTTCTTTGCGATAGAGGTTTCCACCTTGGAGGTAGTATTGCACCGGGACAACGGATCCGAGCGTGCCGTAGTGATAGTAGTATTGAGATGCGACGACTTTGTGATCCTTCTTGTTCTTCTTATTGGTCGTAGTCTGCTTTGTTCGTTGCGCTGCGGTAGGAGTGCGGCCGTCCGCTGCGTAGTATTGCGGCAGTTCGAGAGTCAGTGGCAGCGTGAGATTGCTGCCAGAGGTGGTGAAGGAGTAGCCACTGGCGCGCCGCAGATCGAGCGTGAGGTAATCAATCGCCGCCAGCTGCCCCACAGAGTAATTTTCTGCCGCCACCATGGATCCGGTGATCGCAGTGGTGCCTGTGATGGCAGCAAACATGACGACTGCCAGGACGGACATGCTGATCATCACTTCCATGATGGATAAGCCAGCGTTAAAGCTTTCGAATTTTTTCATTACTTGTCCCCTTCCACGGTGAAGAGAGTGATTGTTTCGCGAGTGCGACGTTTATTGTCCGTTCCCTTCCACGAAGCCGTGAAAGTGAGCTTCACCGTCGTGCCCAAGACCATGACAGAGTTATGCTGAACCTTGGTCGCCACATTATTCTCCCGCTTGACCACGATCGGACCGCCCCCCGTTGAAAAAGGTGGGATGGTGATCGTCGCGCCATTCCAATCGAAAATGGTGATCGGAGCGTTGGACGCGTTGTAATTCTCGACTTTCACCGTCTCGATCAGATCGGGGAGCTGCGCCGCGGAAGACATGGGCAGGCTCAAAAGGTCCAGCATGCCGGGATTGAGAGCGTCAAGATCAGCCTTATCAAACGGGAACTCCGATGGGTAGGTATCGTCGACGTAGGGCGGATCGTTATCGTCCGGAGGATCATTGTCGTAATTCGAGGAGCCTGCATCCTCCTCCGGTGGCGGATAGTTTGAGGTAATCTCTATCCAGGCAGCTCGGCGGAACTGTTCCATCCGCTCCTGAAGGAGCTGAGAGGCAAACGAAGCGCTGGAGCTCCGCCGCAGCACGCTCGTCACGTGAGTGTTCACCGCGACAATTGATCCGAGGCCAACCGCTAAAACTCCAGCAGCGACCATGACCTCCAGGAGGCTAAACGCCGCAGTCCTCGTCCGGCGGGAGAGCGGCGGGATTGTTAATTACCATAATCGGTGATTGAGCATTTCACATACCAACTGCTCAGTCCCCGGACGTCCGGATCTTATCCCGAAGGAGATTTAATCGGTCAGGACCATTTGCCGAATAGGCGGCTACCCAGGATCACCTCGCATAAAAAGCGAAACGGGCAGGCCCCCGAAAGGGACCTGCCCGTCGCCAACAACAAACAACAAACTGACCTAGCTATCTAAAGAGTTCTTTTTCGTCACCTGCCGGGCATGGAAGGCAAGAAGCGCCGCAAAAAGGAGAACGCCCATGCCGTAGACCACCGGCCCAGGGGCTGCGGGTTGGTGGGCGGCCACTGTCCGATAGACGTCAGAAGCGGCGGAGGCGTGACTGGTAGTCAACGCCCAGAGAAGCGCGGCTGCACCGGCCTGGCTGGCTCGGCCGAGAATGGCTGAGGACTTAACGGAGCGAAAAAAGGCAGACGAAGACATTTCACAAGAATTAGCAGGCGAGCGATCCATATCTTTCATATGTCTTATAATTGTCATAACTGCGTCGCAGGGTCAATAACAATTCTTATACCCACTAGAAAACTTTTCTTAAATCGCCTGGTGTGCGAAGCGGGGCTTTGACGGTGTGAGCGCACCCTCTCCCACGGCGCCCGCGAGCGGGACCGACCATAAAAGATGCTTTAAAACGCCCTATCGATTCCTGGCCGGAATCCCTATCAGCAGCGGCGAGGTCCAACGGCATGGCAAGCCCGTCTCTAAGTTTAAACGTGCCGTAGCGGCAGAAATCCAATCCAGATCAATAGCCGACCCCTGCCCGAGGCTGCATTCGCAGTCAATAAAGTGAAAGCCACGGAGACACAACCATTTACCAATACGGCGTGAGAATCGCTGCAAACTGTTGAGGCGGCAGTCAATGCAATTCACACGGCCGACGCATCACATAAGATTGCAACTCCTTCGCCATCCGCTGTCATCCGCCAACAGTCGGTCGCCCTACCGATCCGGGGCGAGAGGCCCTACGACGACTTATCGGCCGCGAAAAACTCAGCGTGTGCGACCGCCGCCACTAGGGCGACCCCTCCGATGACATTTCCGATCAGCGTGGGAGTCAAAAAATATGCGAGGCAACGCCACAAAGAGAGCTCGCCGAGAAAGACGAGGTAAAATGCTTCCACGCTGCCAGCGATAACGTGAGGCAACTCCGCCAGGCCAACCGCGTAGGCGAGGAAAATAATCACCCAGATCCGCGCGGACTCGGCAAAAGGCAGGAGCCAAACCATGAGAGCAATCAACCATCCTGCCAAAATCCCTCGCAGAACGAGCGTGCTAAAGCCAGGTGCCACGGCCGTTTTCCCAATTTCCCGAAAAAACTGCTGAACCTCTGGGACGAAGACGCTGGTATGAGCAGCCATCGCGGCGAAAATCATGGCGCCCAGGAGATTAGCCCCCAGCACGATGGCCCAAAGGCGCGCGACGTTGAGCCACGTTCCCGATCCCTTAGTCTGGAGGAGCGGAAGGATGACCGTGAGGGTGTTTTTCGTGAAAAGCTGTTGGCGCCCAAGAATGACAATCAGGAACCCAAGGCTGTAGCCGAGTTTTGAGATTAAAGGCGTCCAGGTCGCTTCGGGCAGGTAATGCCGCAAAAGCGCTTCCCCCACCATCGAAAATCCCATCGAGCTGCCTGCGGCCAACCCGGATACGGCCAGCTCACCCGTGGAGCGATGGAGCTCGTGCTCTCCCTCAGCATAAATCGCCCGGTAGATGACCTCCCCGGGTGGAGCGGTCCGATCAAAGATTTCTTCTTCCTGCTTCTCGGCGCGTGTTTTGGCGGGCATATCTTTATTTTCGTTCTGCGACCGAATACGCCCACAGAGCCGGAATGGTTTACCGCAATGTGTGAATCCCAGAATGGGCGAGACTCTGCTCCACGCAACTGCGGGCAGACTCGCAGTAGCAGGCTTTCCTCATCCGGCCGCCTAAAACCTCCCTGCCGCGCCCCTACCCTTGCGCATGCGCAGATGACGCGGCGCTGGAATTAGTAACCCAGCTCCGCTTTCCGCGCTGCGGCCGTCGGAAGTGGATCCTTTTTCGTCTCAATCGGCCCTTGCCCTTCGTCTTTCACGCGATGCGCTTCGCTGGCGTTGAGTGCGGTATCCCCGCGGAACTCGCCGGGCAAATCGTCCTCCGAATAAATGGCGTGCACCGGGCACTCATCCACGCAGGCCATGCAATCGATGCATTCCTCGGGATGAATGACGAGCTGGCTGTCGATCTCGTAAAAGCAGGCTACGGGACAAACCACCACGCAGTCGGTGTATTTACAGCTGACACATTTGGTGGTGACGACGTGTGGCATTGATTTTCTCCCTTGGTTATTCCTACGCCCCCGCGCTTTTTCGTAGCGCAGCGAGATTCTCGGCGACCGCTGCTTTCCCATTAAAAACGGCCGAGCCCGCGACCAGCACCTGCGCGCCGGCAGCGACGACTTCAGCCGCGGTCTCGAAATTGATTCCGCCATCGACCTCGATCTCGCAGTGGGCTTTCTGGTCGGCGATCATCTGCCGTAACGCATGCAATTTCCGGACCGAATGCGGGATGAATTTCTGACCGCCGAAGCCCGGGTTCACCGTCATAATCAGGACGAGATCCAGCTCGCCCAGGATATCGGTCAGGCTCGCAACCGGCGTGGCGGGATTGATCGCCACCCCGGCTTTCACGCCGAGTTCCTTGATCGCCTGCACCACTCGATGCAAATGCGGGCAAGCTTCCAGTTGCACCGTCAAAATATCCGCACCCGCGCGCGCGAAAGCCGCGAGGTAGCGATCGGGATTTTCGATCATGAGATGCACATCGAGCGGCAGCTTCGTGATCGGGCGGATGGCTTCGACAATGAGCGGCCCGATCGTGATGTTCGGCACGAAATGCCCATCCATCACGTCCACGTGGATATAATCCGCCCCGCCCTCCGCCGCCTCCGTGATTTGATCGCCCAGCCGGGCGAAATCGGCCGAGAGGATGGAGGGCGAGATTTTCACCATGGCCTAGTCTTCGCCTGCCGAAGTCCCAGCATCAAGCACAGCCTCCAGCGGTTTTGCTTTTTCTTCGCCAAACGCGGCGACGCATCGATGATGCGGGCGATGAACCCGTTTGTGCAATGCGGATCCAGGGCCACGCAGTTCGCCGGCCGCGCAAGCGTGGCCTGATTTTTTCATGCGCTTTTTCGGTCCCACTTCCACTCCGCTGCTGAACGAAGAGACCGCGCCGATGGTGCGGCGCGCGCTGCTCCGCGCGCGGGTGATGGGCAACTTCGTGAGCATGCAGGTGGTGGTGCAGGGCGTCGGTTTTGCCAGCGGCATTCTTTTGGTCCGCTATCTGGATCAACAGCAATACGCCTATTTTACGATCGCGAATACGATGCAAGGCACGATCAATGTGCTGGCCGATATCGGCATCAGCATCGGGCTGATCTCGATCGGTGGTCGCGTCTGGAAAGATCGAGGACGCTTCAGCCAGCTCATCGCGACGGCGCGCCGGCTGCGTTGGAGGCTGGGGGGCCTCGCCGTTCTCCTCGTCACGCCCATTCTCTATTTTATGCTGGCGCGGAATGGCGCGTCGTTTAGCTACTCGCTGGCCCTGATCGCGCTGCTGCTGGTGGGGGTGAGCTTCCAACTTTCGCTCAGCATCTTCAGCGTCGTGCTGCGCTTGCGCTCGGAAGTGGCGCGCTTGCAGCGCATCGAGCTGGCGGGTGGCATCCTGCGCATCATCGCTCTGGTCGGCTGCGCCTTCGTGCTCTTAAACGCAGCGGTCGCCGTGCTCATCGGGGCAGTGGCGTTTTTCTTGCAGTATTGGCTCACGCGACGCTCGGCCGCGGCGTCGATCGATCTTCACGCCCCGGGAAACGAGGAAGATCGCCAGGCGATGTTTCGCTTCATCAAAAGCCAGGCGCCGAACGCCCTCTTCTTTTGCCTGCAGGGGCAGATCACCATCTACCTGATCTCGTTTTTCGGCAGCCGGGTCGGGGCGGTGGCGGAGATCGGCGCGCTGGGGCGGCTGGCGATGATCTTCGCCATCTTCGGGCAGCTGCTCACAAACATCTTCGTGCCGGCTTTTGCGCGAGCCGAAAGCGCGCGCCGCCTCTATTGGCAATACAGCGTCATCGTGGGTGCGGTGGTCCTTTTCAGTGCGGGCATTCTGGCCGCGGCGACGATGTTTCCGCAGCAGTTCCTCTTTGTCCTCGGCCAGCGCTATGCGCATCTCGACCACGAGCTTGTCTTAATGGTGGCCAGCACCTGCGCGAATGTCTTCGTGGCCACCCTTTGGGTCTTGAATGCTTCGCGCGCCTGGGTCACCGGCTCCTGGCTTTACATTCCCCTCACCCTCGCCACCCAGATCGGCCTGATTCCGTTTACAGATTTTTCCAGCGTGCGCGGAGTCCTCTTGTTTAATCTTGTCTCAAACCTCCCGAACCTGCTGGTGAACATCATGCTCTCGTGGCGCGGCTTTCGCAGCCTGCCGCAGGAGCAGGCTTAGCCCACGCTTGCGCATGAGAGCAGGCGCGTCATTCTTTCCGCGTGCACAAGGACAAACCGCCCGGTCTTTTCGACTTCGCGTCCCGCTCGACCGCACACGCGGTCTGGATGGGCTTGGGCACGGGAATCTTCCTTAGCTTTCTCGCGCATGTGGGGCTGGTGATCTGGCACGCTGATCCTGATGGCGGCCGGCGCGGAGCGGAAGCCGCCAACAGCATGATGACCGCGCACCATAAGGAGCCGGACAAGGCGACTCCGCCACCGCCACCCTCGGTCGATTACTGAAAAATTGCCGGGCGCGCGTGCGCTTTGGGCTTTTGTGTCGGAGCAAGCGGTCTAGGATCGCCCTCCGTGAAGCTTATCTCTTTCCTGGTCGCCACCGCGCCGCTCACCGCCGTGCTCACTTTCGCTCAACCAACGCCGGAACCGCGCTCCGACGTTTCCGGGAAGGCGTTGCTGGCGGAAACCGACGCGGCCAAGTTTGCCACGCAACGCGCGGAAGCGGTCGCACTGCGGAAGCTGGCCGACAACTACTACGCCTGGCGGAACGAGCAGTATCCTGTTCGAAGCAGCGATTCTGGTCTTCATACCTGGGATGATCGACTGACGGATTTCTCCGCGGCCAAGATCAAAGAACGGGCGCAACATGTGCAAACCTTGCTCGCCAAAGTGCGAGCGATGGAGACGGCCGCCTGGCCGAAGAATGATCGGATTGATTGGATCCTCTTTCGCGCGCAGCTGGAGCGCGTCGCTTTCGCGGACCGCATCCTAAAATCGGAGGAAAAAAATCCGCAAGTTTACGTGGAAGATTGTGCAAACGGCATCTTCTCTCTCTTGAAGAAGGAATACGCGAAGCCGCACACGCGAGCCCTGGCCGCTACGGCGCGATTAAAGCAGATGCCGGCTTTGCTGGAGCAGGGTCTCAAGAATCTGCGAGAGCCGGTCAAACTCTACGCGCAGCTGGCGATCGCCTCCGCACGCTCGAGCGACTCTTTGTTTACCGACAGCCTCATGACGCTCGCCGCCGAGCTGCCGGCTGCGGAGAAAGATGCGCTGGTGCAAGCGCGCGATGCCGCCCTCGCGGCGCTCCATTCCTATGCAGACGCGCTGGAGAAACGCCTGCCGGAGATGGTCGATTTCGCGCCCATGGGCGAGGCCCATTACAACTACTACCTCAAGCACGTCCTCCTTCTCCCGCTCGACGCCACCCAGGTGGAAATGCTCGGCCGCGCGGAGCTGGCGCGGTATCGCGCGCTGGAAGCCATGCTGGCAGATCCGGCCATGGCCGATCCCGATCCGGCCCGGAGCAAAAGCATCCCGCCAGATCAGGAGTCCTTCCTGAAAGCTTACGAAAGCCGCCAGGTGGAGATGATCGATTTCTTAAAAAAGCACCGCCTCATCACCCTGCCCGACTACCTCGGCCCATTTCAAATCCGCCAGCTCCCGGAGGCCTTCAAGCCCACCAGTCCCGGTGGTTTCATGAATCCGCCGGGCGTCTACGACAAGGATCCCAGCGGCTTTTATTTCATCCCGACCTACAATCCGGCGTCGAAGAATTTCTACATTCGCGCCGCAATTGAAGATCCGCGTCCCATCCTCGGGCACGAAGGAATCCCGGGCCATTTCCTGCAGCTTTCCATCGCCAACCACGTCTCGAACGAAATCCGTCGCCAGCATGACGACGGCGTCTTCATCGAAGGCTGGGCGCTTTATGGCGAGGAGATGCTCACCCGCACCGGCCTTTATCCGGAGGGATCCGCCGCGCAAGGGCAGGTGCTGCGACTATCGCGTTATCGCTCCGCGCGCGTGGGCGTGGATGTGAATCTGCACACCGGGCGCTGGAGCTTTGAGGAAGCGGTCCGCTACTTCATGGAAGCAGGCGGATTGGATCGGGAAGCTGCCGAAGGAGAAGCCGCGGGAGCCGCCTCGCAACCCACGCAAAAGATCTGGTACATGACCGGGAAATGGCAGGTCATGCAGTTGCTTGGGCGTTATCGGGAGAAGATGGGGAAAGATTTCCAGCTCGGAAAATTCCACGATGAATTGATTAAGAACGGCAGCCTCCCCTTGGCCATCGTGGAGTGGCTTTTGCTGGATGATGCCAGCGGGATCGAGGCAATCATCCAGTAAACCGCGGTGACCAAGAGTAGAATCGGCGCGGGCCGATCAGGACGAAGCCTTCGGAGCCGACGCGCTCGGTCGGCGCAGACGCCGGCGCTGACTGAAGACGATGGCTGCCAGAGCTAGAGCGCCTGCCGCATAGGTGCCGGGTTCGGGCACAGGAGTCACCGGGGTGACTTCGAAGAAGCCTCCACCCAAGTCGAACTGGCGTCGCGCCATCGGCGAAGCCGGCGAAGTTGAAATAGCCAAGGTTACCCGCCTGTGTGGTATTGAAGATGAGCCGGTCCGTGCTCCCTCCCCCGACAGCGTTCGCGGTCCCGGTCCAGTTCAAGATCGCGAGCGACACTGCGTCTTCACCAAGTCCGCGATCGAAGCTGGCGAAGCTGAGGGTGCCGACTGTGCCCGTGCCGAAATCCAGAGATGAGCCGGTAGCGGTCAGCGTCAAAGCTCCCATCCCGACCAAGTTTGCCGCTCCCTCGCTGAAATTTCCTTTGGCCAACGTCCCGCCGCCGAGGTTCACGGGCGTCGCGTTTCCGATTTGATTGCTCGCGCCGAGCAGGAGCGTGCCGCCGTCGTTGACGGTGATGGCGGTGGTATTCGCGAGCGCGTTACCGGACGCAGCGGCGACCGTCAGGGTGCCCTCCTCGACCACGGTCTCGCCGCTGAAAGTATTGGCTCCGGTCAAGGTCAGGCTACCGGTGCCCGTTTTGTTCAGCGTGCCGCTGCCGCTCACGACGCCTGTCAGGGTATAGCTCTGCGCGGGGTCGACCTGAATGGCGCTGGCAGTGTGACCGAGAGTGATGTTGCGGTTTGTGCTGTAGCCGGCCGCGACCGCGAGCGTGCCGGCGTTGACCGTCAAGGGCCCACCATTGCCGAGGCTCGCGGCGCTGTTCACGATCACCGTCCCGGCGTTGATCATGGTTCCTCCGGTGTAGGCATTGCTGCCGTTCAGCGCGAGAACGCCGTCGCCGGATTTATTGAGAGCGCCCGCGCCGCTCAGGACGCCACCGAGCGTGTAGGTAGCACCGGCGTCCACCTGCAGGACGCTGTTCGCATGGCCGAGCGTGGTCGCGCGATTGCTGGTGACATCGCTCGCGACGGCGAGCGTGGCATCGCCGATCGTCGCGCTCCCACTGATCGCCCCAAGACTGAAACTGTTGCTGATCGCGACCGTGCCGGCGTTGATGAAGGTGCCGCCGGTATAATCGCTCACACCAAACAAACTCAACGTGCCGGTGCCGGTCTTCGTCAGGCTGCCCGTCCCGCTGATCGCCCCGGTGCGCGTTTCGTTATTCGTCGAGGTCACATCGAAGGTGCCGCCGCTGGAGATGCCGCCGCTCCCGCCGAGAGTCACCGCGCGGACGGTGGAGAAAGTGCCCGTCGCCTGGTAAATCGCCGTCGCGTTGATGGTCAATGGAGTGGTCGCCGCGCCCAGCGCGGAACTGTCGGCGACGCTGAGCATGCCGGCGTTGATGACTGTGCCGCCGGTGTAGGTGTTGCCCGGGTTGGCCAGCACGAGGGTGCCGTCGCCAGCTTTAGTCAGCTGCCCGCTGCCGGTAACTACTCCGTTAACGGTGAGAACATTGGTGTGTGCGGCGAGGACGTTAAGACCGCCAGGGTTGAAGGCGGGATTGTAGTTGACCGCATCCCCGGTATTTCTGACGTCGATCGTCGCGGTAGATCCGATCAGATTGATCTGCCGGCCAGTCGAGAACGTGCCCGCCACGGCGGCGGAGCCCACCGGCTGGGTCGCATCGATCCCGTCCTCGATCATCAGCGTGCTGCCATTGCCAATCGAAAGCTGGTTCGACGCGGCACCGAGGTTCACATCGCGGCTGATGCTAAGAATGGCGGGGACGAGGGGCGTGGCCGGATCTCCGATCCCGACCGTTCCCGAAAAGGTATTGTTTCCACCCAAGCCATTCTTGCCGGGGCCGATGAAGGTGATGCCCCCCGATTGTCCGCTCACATTGGAGATGACACCGTTGGCGAAGCTGGTATTTCCGGCCGTCTCACCGACCAAAGCACCGCCGGTGCCGAGGCGGAATTGGCCAATACCCCGCACGCCGCCCGAGCTGGAGTTGATTAACAATGTCGCGCCGTTGTCGATCGTGGCCGTCGTATTAGACCCGCCCGACGCGATCGTGCTGATTTTCAGCGTGCCCTCGTGAATGTAGATACCTCCGCTAAAAGCGGTGTTGCCACCACTGCCTGGTCCGCCGACCTGCAGGTCGAGCGTGCCGGGGCCAATCTTCATCAAGCGCCCGCCCAGGCCACCGTCGGTGATGCCGTTGGTGGTTTCAGTGAGCGTGCCGCTTTGCACATTGATGATGCCGGAAATGGCCAGACCATCGGCTTGCACCGGTCCGGTGGGAGCACCAAGGACAAAGCCATGGGTGAAGCTGAAAGTGCCGTTGGTTAACAACGTCGCGCCATTGTTGAGTTGCAGGCTCCCCGCGCCCAGATTGGTATCGCTGCTGATGGAAAGTGTTCCCGCGTTCAGGATGGTTCCGCCGGAGTAAGTGTTCGCGCCGCTCAGTGTCAGCGTGCCCGCACCGGATTTCGTCAGCCCGCCGGCGCCGCTCACGATGCCGCTCAAGCTGGCCGCGTTGTTGTTGGTATTGAGGTCACCGCTGCCGTTCAGCACGACGTTCCGGCCACTGACCAAGGCGCCCCCCAGCGCGAGCGAGCCGCCGTTGAAGGTGAGCGAATTCGCTGCATTCCCCAGATTCCCGTTGGAGGCAATCTGCAACGAACCGGCATTGATCGTGACCGTCTGTCCGGCACCTCCGAAAGTATTCGGGCCACTCAAGATCCAGGTGCCCGTGCCGGACTTCGCGATTGTGCCCTCGCCGCTGATTACGCCGTCAAACTGGCTCCCGAGGTTGTTCGAAGCTCCGACCGTCAAGAGACTGCCAGCGCCGAGCGTGACGGCCCCGCCGCCATTCAGCGCCCCGATGGTTTCCCCATTCGTCCCGAGCGCGAAGGTGCCGTTCGCGGTGAGCGCGGCAGTATCGGCAATTTGATTCGAAGCGAGCAAGGCGACCGTCGCCCCGACACCGATTTGCACTCCCCCGCTTCCAATCGCGTTAACGCCCGCGGTCTTACCGAGATTCAAGACGCCGGCATTCACCGTCGTTAGACCGGTGTAGGCATTGGCTCCTCCTCCAGCGAAAGTGACGGAGCCCACGCCGTTGAGCGTCACGGTGCGAGCGGCACCTAGTTCATAAATTTCGCCGCTGATCGTGAGAGCCGCGCCGGAAACAGCAGCGATCTCAAGGTTGTTCGCCAAGGCGACCGGCGCTGAAAGAATGTGACTTCCACGAAGCACCGAGATCGAGGCTGTGCCGGCATTATCAAAGGTGAGCCCGCTGCCCACTTCATTGTCCGGAGCAATCGTGTAAGCGTGCAGGCTGTCGAACGTCATCGTGCCGATGGTGAACGCGCCATCGACGGTCACGGTCCGCGCGCTGTTGATCACGCCAAAGAAGTTCGCCTGCGCGCCTGCGCTATTAGGCACGGAGTTGTTGGTCCAATTGCCGGCCGTATTCCAGACTCCGCTCGCGTCGTTCGCCCACTGCACGTTCGTCAGCGAAACGAGCAGATCGACCGACGTGTGCGTGGTGTTGTTCGAGAGGGAGTAGGTGAAGCCCAGTCCAGGGGTGCTGCCGAGCTGCAGATTGGCGATGCTCCCCAGCGCGTTGCCGGTGTAATCGAAAAGACGATAGGTGCCGGCAGTCAAACCGCCGGCCGGGTTGCTGATGTTCACAATCGAGAGGCCGCCGAGGCTGAACGCATCCGTGTTTGTGATGTTGATCACAGCCAGCCCGGTCAAGGCGCCAAGCTGGAGATCCGTCACGGCCGAGCCGTTTAAGGTGAGCCCACCGAGGTTGAAAGTGTAGCCCCCGCGCGCCAGCAAATGCCCGCCGCTATTGACGGTGACCGCACCGGAAACAGAACCCGCATTCGCGAAGCCCGTCGCACTCGGGAGCGCGCTTAAAATTCCGCCGCTGTTCACCGCTACCGCGCCTGTTCCAGTGCCGCTCCCAGTGGCGTTGTTCACCTGCAGCGTGCCGGCGTTGATCGTGGTGCCGCCAGCGTAGGTGTTCGCGTTGGTCAAAATCTGGATGCCGCTGCCCGACTTGATCATTCCGCCGGCGCCGTAGATCAGGCCGTCGCGTTGGTTCGAAAAGCCTGCGCCAATTTCGAGCGTCGCCGTGCCGCCGACGAGCTCGAGCTGGCGATTCCCGCTGCTCGAGCTGACCAGGCTTTGCCACGTTGTGCCGTTCGCGAGATGCACGCCATAAAGCGAACTGCCGAGCGTTGGCTGCGGGCCAAAGGCCTGGTTGCTGACGTTACTGACGGTTCCGCCGTTGATATAGGTGTCGCCGGTGTAGGTATTCGTCCCGCTCAGGATGAGCGTGCCGGTCCCGGTCTTTGTCAGACTGCCCGACCCACTGATCACCCCGGAGCGGGATTCCACGTTCGATGCGGTCACGTCGAAGGTGCCGCCGCTGCTGGCCCCGCCGGTTCCGCCGAGCGTGACCGCACGCGCGGTCGAGAACGTCCCGGTTACCTGGAAGATCCCCGTCGGATTGATCGTCAGCGGATTCGTGCCCGCACCGCCCAGCGCACTTGAATCAGAGATACTGAGGGTGCCGGCGTTGATCGTCGTTCCGCCGGTGTAGCTGTTGCCGATGTTGGTCAGGGTCAGCACTCCATCGCCCGCTTTCACGAGCGCCCCTGCGCCGGTGATGAGCCCGTTCACGGTCAGGACATTTTGATGCGAGGCGGGACGGCCGCCCGCCGGGACGATTGGGTTGGTCGCGCTGTTGAAATCAAAGCTGGTGTTGGTATCGGCAAAATTCTTGATCTCAATCGTGTTGACGCCGCTGCCGAGATTGATCTGCCGATTCGTGCTGAAGGTGGCCAGGACAACGCTTGCTGCGGTGCCACCACTGGCCGTGATATCGACGCCGTCTTCGACCCGAAGCGTTCCCCCATTCAGAAAGATTTGGTTGGCGGCCGCGCCGAAGTTTACATCGCGGCTGACAGCGACCGCGGCTCCGCTATTCACCACCACGCTGCCGGTGAACGTATTGGCGCCGCCAAAGCCGTTCACGCCGCTATCCATGGTGCCGCCGCCACTCTGCCCGGCCACGTTGCTGAAAACGCCGTTGCGGTAGGCGATGACGTTGGGATTCGGCGTGAGGAAGTCCGCCATCACCGCTCCTACGACCGCACCCCCGGTGCCGATCAAAACATTGCGCCGCGATGCTCCGCTCACGCTTTGCACCAGCCGCGCGCCGTTGTCGACCGTGAGCACGTTGAAATTTGGGTCGTTGGTCGGTTGCGGTCCGAGGGCGGTAGAGTTTGCGATGGCGAGCGTCCCTTCGTGCAGATAGGTGCCGCCGCTGTAGGTGCTCGGCGTCGAGATGACCAGGGTGCCCCCGCCCAGTTTTTCGAGCCGACCGCCGCCGCTCGTGCTTTCGCTGATGCCAGTGCCGGCCAGAATCAGTCGCGTCCCGCTTGCTACGTTCACTCCTCCGGAAACGGTGTTGCCATCGAGCTGCGCCGCGCCGCCCTTCGCCCCCAAGACCAGACCGTTCGAGAAGGTAAGGTTCGCGGTGGTAAAGAGCTGTGAGCCGCCGTTGACCGTGACCGCGCCACTGCCGAGATGCGCGCTGGCGCTTACACTCACGATGCTTGTGTTGCCGCCCGTGATCGTGAGGCCGCCAGAAAAAGTGTTAGCTACCAGAAAGCGTCAGTGTCCCCGCGCCCGTTTTCGTGAAATTGCCGGCGCCGCTGATCACTCCACTGAGCAAGGCAGCATTGTTGTTCGTGTTGATCGTGCCCAGGCCTGTCATCACGACGTTGCGGCTGCTGGTAAATCCGGTGGAGAAGAGCAAGGTGCCGCCGTTGAAGGTGACGGTGTTCGCGCTGTTTCCGAGCAAGTTATCGTTCGCGACCTGCAAGGTGCCGGCGTTGATCGAGGTCGTCTGCCCGGCGCCGCCGTAGCTGTTCCCACCCGCCGCGGTGAGGATGAGCGTGCCCGTACCGGTTTTGATCAGGCTCCCATTAGTAGCGGCGTTAGAAATGAGGCCACTGATCGTGAGGCTGGAGGCGGCGTCGATCTGCAAGGTGCTGGCAGAATTGCCGAGTTTGAAATTGCGAACCGTCGCGACGGTTTGCCCGCCCAGGAGCTCCAACGTCCCGCCATTGATTGTCGCCAGGCCGCTCGATGCGCCCAAGCCGGCTGCGCTATTAATCTGAACCGTGCCGCCATTGATGATGGTCCCGCCGGTATAGGTGTTTACGCCGGTAAGTGAGAGAATCCCGAGTCCGTTTTTCGACAGGGTCCCACTGCTGCCGATCACGCCCGACGCCGCCAGAATGCGGCCGGTCGTGACATCCCAGATCTGGCTGGAACCGAGCATCAGCGCGCAGTTCAAGGTCAGGTTTTGCGTCGCGGCCGCCATGTTGATGCCGCCCGTGCCGAGCGTCAGCGTGCGGCCTGAAGTCGCGTTGATCGTGACCGCGCCACCCGGGTTTGCGATCCGGATCCCCTGCCAGCTCAGGTTTCCACCAATCGCGGCAGCGTTTGCTGTCGTGACGGTGGAATCCCAAACAGCAATATCCGCAGTTCCAGGGGCTCCTGCGGTCCAGCTTCCCGATTTGTTCAGATTCTGAGTGTTGAATTTCTTGACGCGATCGACCGCTTCAGCCGGAGAGGCGAAGCCGACCAACCACGCAGTCCAGACAGCTACCACTGGCAGCGTGAGCATTTTCAACGGGGGCCGCGCGTGCATATGGCACAGCGTGCTCTAGCCAGTCTCGTGCCCTTCCCGGCCCGATTACGTAGGGGAGCTACCTCGCTACGCGGCCACGGGTTGGTAGTCACAGCGCCCAGCGTTGCGGCTCCGACGTGTCCCGCTACAGTCGAGGTCTATGGCTTACAAAGACATCACTCCGCCGGCTGGCGATAAGATCTCGATTTCTGCTGGGAAACTCACTGTGCCCGACCATCCGGTGATTCCATTCATCCGTGGCGACGGCACGGGCCCGGACATTTGGGCAGCGAGCGAGCGGGTGCTGGATGCGGCCGTGGAGAAGGCTTACGGCGGGCAAAAGAAGATCTCCTGGTTCGAAGTGTTCGCCGGGCAATCGGCCAAGGATAAGTTCGATAACTGGCTGCCGGATGACACCGTCGCCGCTTTCCGCGAATACCTCGTCGGAATCAAAGGACCGCTCACCACCCCGGTCGGCGGCGGGATTAGCTCGCTCAACGTCGCCCTGCGCCAGATGCTCGATCTCTTCGTCTGCCTGCGCCCGGTGCAATATTTCAAAGGCGTCCCCTCCCCGGTGAAACGCCCGGAGAAAGTGGACATGATCATCTTCCGCGAGAACACCGAGGATATCTACGCCGGGATCGAATGGGCGGCCGGAACGCCTGATGCCGCCAAGGTGCTCGGGTTTCTCGAGAAGGAATTTCCGAAGCAATTCAGCCAAGGTGCGTTTCGGCACGAAGGAGAAAGCGGCCGAGTTCTGGAAAGCCGTCGGCGCCCCGGAGAAGGATGACGTGATGGTAGGCGTAGGCATCAAGCCGGTGAGCCGCTCGGGCAGCGTGCGCTTGATCCACAGCGCGATCGGTTACGCGATTAAGAACCAGCGCAAGAGTGTGACCCTGGTCCACAAGGGAAACATCATGAAGTTCACCGAGGGTGGCTTCCGCGATTGGGGCTACGAGGTGGCGAAGCAATACTTCGGCGCGGAGGAAATCGATGGCGGCCCATGGTGTCAGATCCCGATGGGCAAACCAGGCGGCGGGATCATCATTAAAGACGCCATCGCCGATATCACGCTTCAGCAGGTGCTCACGCGGCCGGAAGATTTCGACGTGATCGCGACCTTGAACCTGAACGGCGATTACCTGAGCGACGCGCTCGCCGCACAAGTGGGCGGCATCGGCATTGCCCCCGGCGGAAACATTAATTACATCACCGGCCACGCCGTTTTCGAAGCAACCCACGGCACTGCGCCCAAGTACGCCAACCTGGACAAGGTAAACCCGGGCTCGGTCGTTCTCTCCGGCGAAATGATGTTCCGTTATATGGGCTGGACCGAAGCGGCGGACCTGATCGTGAAAGGCCTCAACGCCGCCATCGCCAGCAAGCGCGTGACCTATGATTTCGCCCGTCTGATGGATGGCGCCACCGAGATTAAGTGCTCGGAATTCGGTCAGAACATCATCGACCACATGTAAGGCGGGAGCGGGTCTTTTGATTCATAACCGCTGCGCGGGCGCGCGCTTATTGCCTGCGCAGCGGTTTCCTGATTCACTGGCGGGATGAGTGCTTCCCTCTGGCCCCGCTTCCAAAAATACTTCCTCGAAAATCCTGAGCTCGGTTTCTCCATCGACATCAGTCGGATGGGATTCCCGGACGATTTTTTCGAGACCATGGCCGCGCGCGCGAAGCAGGCCATGGCCGATATGCGCGAGCTGGAAGGCGGCGCCATCGCCAACCCCGACGAAGAGCGCATGGTCGGCCACTACTGGCTGCGCGCACCGCAACTCGCGCCTAACGACGAGCTCCGGAGCGAGATCAACGGGACCAATGAGCAGATCAAAGCCTTCGCCGCCGATGTGCACAGCGGGAAGATCACTGGCGCGGGCGGCGGACGTTTCCGGCATCTCCTCATCATCGGCATTGGCGGGTCGGCGCTGGGTCCGCAGTTTGTCGCGGATGCGCTGGGCACGACCGATGACCGGATGGCGATCCATTTTTTCGATAACACCGATCCGGAAGGGTTTGATCGCGTCCTGAGCCGATTGGGCGATGAGCTCGGGTCGACCTTGGTGGCAGTGGTTTCGAAATCGGGCGGAACGAAGGAAACTCGAAACGGAATGCTGGAAGCTGCGGCCCGTTTTCAGCAGAGCGGGCTCGACTTTAGCAAGAACGCTGTCGCCGTCACCGGGCGTGGGAGCGAGCTCGACAAGTATGCCACGGAAGGCGGCTGGCTGGCGCGCTTCCCCATGTTTGATTGGATCGGCGGCCGCACCTCCGTGATGAGCGCGGTCGGTTTGCTGCCGGCGGCGTTACAGGGACTGCCGATCGATGAGTTTCTCGCCGGAGCAGCCGCGATGGATGAGTGGACGCGGACGGAGGACACGCAAAAAAACCCGGCCATGCTGCTCGCGTTAATGTGGCATTACGCTGGGAACGGGCGCGGCGAAAAGGACATGGTGGTCCTGCCTTACAAAGATCGGCTCCTCCTTTTCAGCCGCTACCTGCAGCAGTTGGTGATGGAGTCGCTCGGGAAAGAGCGGAACCTCCAAGGCGAGATCGTGCATCAGGGCATCGCCGTTTATGGGAACAAGGGTTCCACCGATCAGCACGCGTATGTGCAACAACTTCGCGACGGGGTGGCGAATTTCTTCGTCACCTTTATCGAGGTCTCGCAAGACCGCGCCACGGGACGTTTCGAAGTCGAGCCGGGCGTGACGAGTGGTGATTACCTGCAGGGATTTTTGCGCGGGACACGCACTGCTCTTTATCAAAACGGTCGCGAATCCATCACCCTCACTCTGCCCTCGACTAACGCGTTTAACGTGGGCGCGTTGATCGCTCTCTACGAACGCGCGGTCGGCTTCTACGGCTCGCTCGTGGGAGTGAACGCCTACCATCAGCCCGGCGTGGAAGCGGGTAAAAAAGCGGCCACTGCCGTGCTCGAATTGCAGGGCAAGATTGCGCAGCATCTCAAGGGCAGCCCGGGCCAGACGGCCGCGGAGTTGGCCAGCTTGATCAAGGCAGAGCCGGAAGATGTCTTCCACGTGCTGCAACACCTCGCCGCCAACGATGACGCCATCCAAAGCACCGCCGCCTCCCCCGCCGATCGGCACTTCTTTAAGAACTCGTAAGCCGGCCGCTTCGTGATGGTGTAGTCTCGCGCATGTCCGATATCTTGAACCGGAAAAGCCCGCTTGTGCCGATGGAGGACGTGGCGCGTTTCATCCGGCAATTGAGCCACGATCTGCGCAATCATCTGAATGCGGCCGAGCTGCAAGCGGCCTTCCTGGGCGAAGTCGCGGCTGATGCCGAGACAAAGGACGAAGTGAAGCGGCTGCGCGCTATGCTCGGGCATTTCGGCGACAACTTGCAGCAGGTCACAGCGGCGCTCGCCGACATCAAGTTGATCGCCATGCCATACGGCGCGGCGGATTTCATGGAAGATCTTCAGCAGAAATTAACTGCAGAGCGTCCGGAAGAGAGCGCGGCCATCGAGTGGAAGGTCAATGTGGGCGCGGCCACCCTGCAGATCGATCCCCAGATTCTCCAGCCCGCTTTTCTTGAATTGTTTGCGAACGCATTTACCCACACGCGCGGCTCCGGCCCGCTCCAGGCCTCGATGGAGGCGGATGGGAACCACGCCACCTTCGTGCTCGAAGAGCCGAAGAGCGATTTTGCCGGGACCACGGAAGCGTGGGGGCAGCGACCATTTACTTCGATCAAGCATGGCCACTACGGGCTTGGCCTCCCGCGCGTCTTCCGCATCATCGAAGCGCACGGCGGCGAAATTCGCGCCGAGTATGACGCCGCCCGCTCGGTCCTGCGCACCACCGTGGTCCTGCCTTTGTCGCGTGAGTCGTAGGATGTCGCGGACGCGCAATCTCTGGCTGGCACAGGGCGCGAACGATGCTTCTGTGGGACTCCCGATCCGATGAGCGCCGAGAACAAAAAGATCCTGATCGTCGATGACGAGCGCCCGATTCTCCTGACGTTGGAGGCCTTGCTGAGCCGACATGGCTATCAACCTCTGACGGCGGCGACCGCGGCCTACGGCTTCCGGGTTTTGAAGGAGAGCAATCCCGCGCTCGTTCTGCTCGATCTCCAGCTGCCCGATGGCGAAGGCCTCGAGATGCTCGATCAGATCAAGCGCGACCAACCGGAAACGCAGGTCATCATCCTGACCGCGCACGATTCGCTCAGCAACGCGATCGAGTCGATCAAGCGCGGAGCTTATCACTTCATCAGCAAGCCCTACGCGGCGGAAGAGCTGCTCAGCCTGGTGGAGAAGGCGCTGGAAAAGCAGTCGCTCCTGCGCGAGACCGAAGCTTTGCGCGAGCAAACGCAGCAGCTCCAGCGGCGTCTCGAGTTGGCCGAAACCCGACTCGCGCCCGTCTTCAAGAGCAAGGCCATGCAGGAAATTCACGAGCTTATCCAGACGATGGGCCCGTCCGATGCGAACGTCTTGATCACCGGCGAAAGCGGCGTGGGCAAAGAGGTGATCGCGAACCTGATTCACAGCCGGAGCCGTCGCGCCGCGAAGACGATGGTGAAGCTGAATTGCGCTGCGTTTCCGCAGGCGATGATTGAGTCCGAGCTCTTTGGTTATGTGAAAGGCGCCTTCACCGGTGCGGTCAATGATTTCTCCGGCATGATCGCGGAAGCCTCGGGGAGCACGCTTTTTCTGGACGAAATCTCGGAGATGCCGCCGGAGCTGCAGACGCGTTTCCTCCGCGTTTTGCAAGAGCGCGAGTATCGGCCGCTCGGCAGCACGAAAACGCTCAAGGCCGACTTCCGCGTGGTGGCGGCAACGAACCGCCCGATCACGCAGGCGCTCTCCGAGAACAAGCTGCGCTCCGATTTATATTATCGGCTGAACACTTTCCAAATCGAGGTGCCGCCGCTGCGCGAGCGGCGCGAGGATATCCCGCCATTGGTGACCCTTTTCCTTAAGCGCTTCGCGTTGCAGATGGAAAAACCGGAGCCGGAGATCGCGGCGGACGCTTTTCAAAAACTGGTCAGCTACGGTTGGCCGGGCAATGTGCGGGAGCTGCAGAACGCCATGGAGTATGCCGTGGTGCTCTCTCGCGGCCGCGGCATCACGGTGAAAGAGCTCCCGGCCGAAGTGCAGCTCCCGGTGGCGTTGCAAAAATCGGAACTGGCGCCCTCGCCCGCGGGGGCGCAAAAGCTAAACGAACTGGAGCGCAACGCCATCCTGCAAGCGCTCGCCCAGACGCATGGGAACAAGAAGAGAGCCGCGCTTCTCCTCGGGATTCAGCGGCCCACGCTTTACAATAAAATGAAGCGCTACGCGATCGAGCTGTGAGCCGCGACGCGACACTTCCCACTCCTGCGTTTACTGTCGGATAGGCGACGGTCGCGTCGTCCCTGCGATGTCACGACACCTCGATAAAGTCCTCGCTCACGCCGAACGTCAGCTTGCTCCGGCGAGTTCTTCCCGGCCGACTGATACGCTCCCGCTTTACAAAAAATTTCTCCGCATTGAAGAGCATCGGCTGCGGTTAAAGCACAAGGCCGGAGGCGGCGGCCGGGAAATTTGCGCGCGGCGAGTGGATCTGGTCGACGTCCTTTTGCGCCACGTTTTTGCCGCGGCTTCGCGCTTCGCTGCGGAACAGGATACCGCCAAGCCACCTGCGCTGACGTTGCTCGCGCTCGGTGGATATGGCCGCGGAGAGCTCAATCCCTCCAGCGATGTCGACGTCATGTTTGTTCACGGTCAGACGTCGGGAAAGGTCGCGCCTTACGTCACGCTGGTAGTGGAACAGGTGCTTTATCTGCTCTGGGATATCGGGTTCAAGGTGGGCCACTCCACTCGCTCCGTGCGGGAAGCGATCGACCAGGCGAAGCACGATATGCTGGCGCAGACCGCGATGTTGGAAGCGCGCTTTCTGACGGGTAACGAAGCCGTGGCGCGCCTTTTCCGGAACCGCTTCCGCGCCGAATGCGTGAAGGGGGCGGAGCAGGAATACACTTCCCTGCGGATGGCCGACCAGGCCGCGCGCCACGCGAAATATGGCGACAGCGTTTACATGCAGGAGCCGCACTTAAAGAATGGCTGCGGCGGTCTGCGCGATTATCAAAACCTGCTTTGGATGACCTTTTTCAAAGAGGGCGCGCTGACGACGACTCATCTGGTGGGTAAAGACTGGCTCAGCGCCGCTGATCAACGCCGGATCGAGACCGCTTACGATTTTCTTCTGCGCGTCCGGACGGACCTGCATTACTGCACCGGCCGCGCCACCGATACGCTCCATCTCAATCTGCAGGATCAGATTGCGAAGCGGTTGCACTATCGAAGCAGGCGGGGCCAGCTGCGGAGCGAAGCGTTGATGAAGGATTACTACGCTCACACGCGGAACATCTTTCGCGTGACGGAACGGATCACGGAACAGTTTGCCAATCCTGGCCTGACGCCCGGGCCGCTTTCCTTCTTCGGCCTTCCGGCGCGTCGACGTCGAGCCGAGAAGGATTTGGGTGCGTTCGTTGCCCGAGGCGATCATCTCTCGGTCAAGGACCCGGAGGTCTTCATCGCCACACCTGATTTGCTCATGCAAGTCTTTCAGCTCGCGCAGGAACATCGCCTGCGGCTCAGTCCGGAACTGGAGGATTTGTTGAGCCGTAATCCGGCTCTGGTGACGGGACGATTTCGCGCGGCGCGCGGTCCGCGCGCATCTTTTCGCGCGATGCTGGGGCGGAAAGGCGAAGCGGGTCGCGCTCTCCGCCTGATGCATCGGGTTGATTTTCTCGGGCGCTACCTGCCAGAGTTTGGCCCCCTCACCTGTCTGGTCCAGCACGAGTTTTTTCATCGTTATACCGCCGATGAGCATTCGCTGGTATGCATCGAAAAGCTGGATGCCCTGGTCACGACCGAGGATCCGAAGCTCATTCCCTATCGCGAGCTTTTCGAAAAGATGGCAGACCCATTCGTCCTCTATCTCGCGCTTCTGCTGCACGACACCGGCAAGGCTGTGGGGGCGCGGCCGCACTCGGAAGCGAGCGCTCTGTTTGCGCAGCAGGCAGCCGCTCGCCTCGAATTGTCCTCAACGGAACGGCGCGCGCTCGTTCTGCTGGTCGACCATCACCTCACGCTTTCGAACCTCGCCCGGCAGCGCAATCTGGACGATCCGGAGACGAGCGTGGAGCTGGCCGGGATGGTGCGGAACCAGGAAAACCTGGATGCACTTATGCTCCTCACTTTGGCGGACGGGCAAGGGACGAGCGCGGAAGGTTGGTCCGATTGGAAGGAAACTCTGGTCTGGCAACTCTATCGCAGCACCTCGCAATATCTTGCCGACCAGGCCGCGTTTTTTAAGGAACAGACGATCGAGCGCGAATCGCTTCAGCAAGCGGTCACCGCCCGGCTGGCGCCGGATTTTACGGCGGAAGTCGAAGCGCACTTTGAGTCGATGCCGGATAATTATTTTCGCGCTTTCGGCGTGAAGGAAATCGTGGCCCACGCGCAGCTCTTCCGGAAGTTTCTAGTCAATCTCCGGGACGATCATCCGCTCACGCCGGCGGTCGCTTGGGATCCATTGCCCGAGGGAGGGCATACCACGGTCTCGATCTGCACCTGGCACGGGCAGCAGTTGCTGGCCAAGATCGCGGGGACTTTTTCGATTCTGCCCCTGAACATTTTGAGCGCGGATATCTATCTGCGGAACGACAACGTCGTCCTGGATGTCTTCCGCGTGTGCGACCTCAAATCGCGCGCGGCGACCGATCCGGCGGACTTTGCGCGGATGGAAGCGACGCTGCGTCATTCGCTGGTGGAGCCGCATTTCGATTTCGGGCCGCTGCTCGATGAAGTACGACGGAAGATCGAGACGCCCGCGCCGGCGGAATTGGATTTTCCGACCAAGGTCATCCTCGATAACAAATCGCACCCGCAGTTCACCCTTCTCCAGATTGAAACGCGCGATCGTCTGGGTTTGCTCTACGACGTCCTGGCTGCCTTGGGTGACGAGGGCATCTCCATCATTCTCTCACGCATCAGCACAGAAAAAGGAGCGGTAGTGGATACTTTTTACATCGCGGATGGGAGCACGCGCGGGAAAATTACGGAGACCGCTCGTCTTGATCAGTTGCAAAAACGTCTGCACCAGATCGCGCAGCCTCGTCCGCGCACAGGGAAAATCTTCTCGCGCGGAGCGGTGGTATGAGATGACGTTTCGGCGTAGGGTGCCCGCTTCCTCGCTGCAATGGGCACGAGGGAAGCGCTTACCTTTATGAACGTCCTTATCCTCGCCGCCGGCTACGCCACCCGCCTTTATCCTCTCACCTTGACCAAAGCCAAACCTCTCCTCGAGGTCGCAGGCAAACCGATGATCGAGTGGGTGATGGATAATCTGGATCCTGTCGAGGACATCGGGACGGTCTATGTGGTGACGAACAACAAATTTGCCGCGGACTTCCAAACCTGGGCCGAGGCTTATCAAGCGCGCAATCCAAAGCGAAAACTCAAGATCGTGAACGATGGCTCGAACGATGATTCCGATAAGCTCGGTGCGATCGGAGACATTAATCTGGTCCTGACTCGGGAGGATTTGGCCAGCGACGATCTGCTGGTCGTGGCCGGCGACAATCTCTTTAGCGATCCGCTAACGGACTTTGTGGCCCAGGCACGAAGCAGCGAAGCAACCCTCGCCACCTACGACGTGGGCGACCTCGAAGCGATCAAGAAATACAGTGCGATCACTTTGGATGCGAATGGCGTCATCACTTCCTTCGAGGAAAAGCCGGCGGATCCGAAGTCAACTTTGACCGGGATCGCCCTCTACTATTTTTCGCGCGCGACGATTCCCCTCTTTACCACCTACCTCGCGGCGGGAAACAACCCCGACCAACCCGGGCGATTCATCCAATGGCTTTACCAGCGGAAAAGTGTGCACACTCACCAGATCCGCGGCACCTGGTTCGATATCGGAAGTAAAGAGACGCTCGATGAGGCGAACACTTTGTTCGCGAAATTCGCGCGCTGATCAGATTTCGCTCTGCAGCGGCGGCTGGCGAATGTGCGACCGGCAATCTTTTATTGCCGCCGTCCCTCGTCGAACTCGATCAAGTCGAAGTAGGTCCGGATATCTTTGCGTTTTTCGCCGCCCGCCTCTTTCAAGAAGTGGAGAAAACGAGCCTTTTTCTCCGCCGTGTCGGGTTGGCGTGAGATCATGGCCTCATTCCATTGCTCGATCTCTTCCGGGGTGTGGGTCGCACCTTCGTGTGAAACCCAGTCGAGAATCGCCGCATCACTTTCCAGTCGCGTGGCTGCTTCCTCAAAAGCGTCGGGCTCCACCTGCAGGAAGGCCAGGAGATGCTTATCGAAGCCGACGGTCTTGTAGTTGTAACCGTTCAAAAGCCCTTTCCGATGGAGCTTCGCCTTATCGATTAAACGGGGCAGATGCACATAACCGCCCAGGCGGTCATAGGGACTGCGCGGCAGCAGTTTTTTTTGCATTCCGCCCGAGGACCGCTAGGTCGCCGGAAGTGGAGATCCGAGGCCCGTCAACAAGCCGTCCTCAGTGCCCGAGGCATTGCTGATCGGTGCGCTTTCCTGTGCCATCGGTAGCAGTTCCGCCTGCTGCAAGCCACTGCTCCCGATGATCAACTGCCCGGTAAAGACGCCGCCTTTTTCCACACTGATGGACTTGGCCGTCACATTCCCGTCGAGGGAAGCATTGCGATGAATCACAACCACCGTTTCGGAGGTCACATCGCCCACCATGTGCCCGCGGATTTCGATGCTCTTCACTTGCACCGCGCGGAAGAATTGCACATCCGCCTTACGCTCGATCAAGAGATGTCCGGTCACAACGCGGCCAGGAATTTTTCCGGCCATATTAATCGTGGCGGTTTCCATGCAATGAAGATTGCTACGGAGCCGACCCTCGATCACTGCCGAATGGCAAACGACATTGCTACTGCTCAAATCGCCGCGCGCGGTTACGTGGACTGTGCCATGTGTGCGGATGGCGCGGCTGAAGCTGGTCGTCACCTTGTAATCCCGCAGGTCGAGGTGCGCGCTGCATTTCGGACAGGTCGTGGACGTGGCCGAGGGCGCGATGTCCTGCTGCGCTTTGCAATCGAAACACTCCACTACGGTGCTCCGCGGCTTTCCCCAGAGACCTTCGAACTTCTGCATGAACGATGAGGACTCCGGGTCGGCCACAGCCGGCGCGGGGGCAGGTGCGGATTCTTCCCGCACCTTTCGCAACGTGAACTCGCGCTTGGGCGCCGCAGCGGGGGCAAAAGAGCCCCCGCATTGCCGACACATCGTGGTCTTGGCCGCCGCGTACTCCATCTGCGTGAAGCCGCAATGCGGACAATCCACGCTGACCTTGATCGGAGACGACTTTGCCACGGAGGTGAGCCTGCGGTTTGGCTTAAACTAGGAGCGCGAGCCGAAAGCGGCTTTTGCGGGAGTCGCAGAAGCTGACTCGTCGCTCTTCGCTGCGTCAGGCTTCGAGTTACTGTTGGCCGACCGATTACCACCACCCGTGCTGGTGACCTCGGATTTGCCGATAAAGGTCGCGCCCTCTTCGATGACCAGACGCGCTGCTTTCAGATCGCCCTGCAAAGTGCAGCGCGACTTCAGTTCGCAACGTTCACCGACCGTAATGTTTCCCTGCACCTTCCCGAAGACGGTGATGCTCTTGGTTTTGATCTCGCCGCGGATATCCGCGTTTTCACCGATCGTCAGGACACCATCAGAATTGATTTCGCCTTCGACTTTTCCGTCGATGAGCAGCTCTTTTTGGAATTTGATCGAGCCTTTGATTTCAACGTCGCTCGAGAGGATGTCTTTGCCAGAATGTTCAGCCATAGTTTTTTGATGATCGGTGAGTGGAGGTGAGGTGCGTGCGGGCTCTTCCCGAGGGCTGGAGCTCCGAGTGTCATCAGTCCCCGCGCTTAAAGATCCTTCTCCGATCGACGACAGGGGCTTTTGCGGGATGAACTTTTTTAACACGCCGCATTATTGTGAGAGCCACCTCTCGATGTCAATCGATTCCGAGAAATAACGCAGTTTTTTGTCGCTTTTTTGAGCAGACTCATCAGAATCGATTCCCTTTCGGGATTTCTCCGCGGCTCGTTCAGTCTCGAAAAAGACCTCTGCAAACGGTGGGCCCACCAGGATTCGAACCTGGGACCAAAGGATTATGAGTCCCCTGCTCTAACCGCTGAGCTATAGGCCCGTCTTGCACACGCCCGGCGATCTACCATGCTCCACGCGCCAGCACCATGCAAAAGCAGTGGGTGCGCGCCCTGCCCCAGTCGTTGTGCGCGGCGAGTCGGTATCGTTCTCGCATCGCTCTTCGCGATTTCCGGCAATGCAGAGATACTCCATTTGGGCACCGCCAATACACGGGCTGGCTGCGATCATGACGCGAGATATGGATGAGCTGAAAAAAATGACACGATCACAAGGGGCGGAAATTCAGAGTGGAGGCGTTTCTTACCGAACCTGGTGCAAGCATGAGAGCGCCACCGTGGTCGTGGTGGACGAGAACGGGCAGACCATGCGTGCCATTCCGATGGTCGCGGAAGGCGACGGATACTTCGCGGCTACCGATCCCAAGGGAAAGGCGGGCGATCGCTATCAGTATCGTTTCGGCGACAGCCAGGGCTGGCCCGACCCAGCCTCCCGCTGGCAGCCCGCGGGCGTTCACGGTCCGTCCATGGTGATCGATCCCGCGGCCTACCGCTGGCAGGACGAAAAGTGGACCTCGCCGCCCCTGCGCGACCTGGTTATCTATGAGTTACACGTCGGCACCTTTACGCCCGCGGGGAGCTTCCTCAGTGCGATCGAGCGCCTGGATGACCTGGTGGCGCTGGGCGTGAACGCGATCGAACTCATGCCCGTGGCCGATTTCCCCGGCAACCGCAATTGGGGCTACGACGGCGTGATGCTTTACGCGCCCGCCAGCTCCTATGGGCATCCAGATGAAATGCGAGCCCTCGTCGATGCCGCCCACCGACGTGGACTCGCAGTCATTCTCGACGTTGTCTACAATCACTTCGGCCCGGATGGAAACTACACCTCCGTCTATCACGACGACTACTCGGACTCGACCTTGCAAACGCCATGGGGCGCGGCGCTGAATTACGGGGCCGCGCCCGTCCGTGCTTTCTTTCTCGAGAACGCACCTTACTGGATGCGGGAGTTCCATCTGGATGGCTTCCGCCTCGATGCCACCCATGAAATCGCGGATCGCTCGACTCCGCACCTGCTGGCGGAAATCGCCAGCGCGGTCCACTCGCTCGGTGGCTTCGTTATCGCCGAGGATGAACGCAACGAGCCGCGCCTGCTTCGGCCCGCGACGGCCGGGGGCGAGGGATTGGACGGGGTCTGGGCGGATGATTTCCACCATGTCGTCCATGTTCGTTTAACGGGCGAGCGGGAGGGCTACTACGGCAACTACGAGGGAACGGCGGAAGAATTGGCGCAGACGATCGACCACGGTTGGCTGTATCGCGGCCAGGTGCAGCCGACGAACAAGAAACCGCGCGGCGGTGACGCGACCGGTCTTCTTCCCTGGCAATTCATCTATTGTCTCACGAATCATGACCAGATCGGCAACCGCGCTTTCGGTGAGCGTCTCAGCCATCTCATCTCGCCGGCAGCTTACCGCGCCGCTTCGGCGTTGCTCTGTCTTGTCCCGCAAACGCCTCTCATCTTCCAGGGGCAGGAATGGGCGGCCTCCACGCCGTTCCAATTCTTCACCGATCACAATCCAGAGCTGGGAAAGCTGGTCACGGCCGGGCGTCGCCGGGAGTTTAAGACCTTCGCCGCCTTCCGCGATGAAGCGCTGCGCGAGACCATCCCCGATCCGCAAGCGCGCGAGACCTTTGAGCGCTCAAAGATTCGCTGGGAGGAACGGGCGGAGCCCGGGCACGCTGCCATGCTTCGCCTCTACCAGGAGTTTCTGGCGTTGCGACGCGAACTCCCGGTTTATCGCAATCGTCGCGAGCAGGCGCAATGGCAGGCGCTTCTATTAAACGACGAGCTTCTGGCTCTGCGATCGACGATTCCAAGCGAAGACCCCGTGCTGATCATCAGCGATCTCCGAGGAGGTCAACAGATGCCCGACCTGGGCGATCAGCGCTTGGAAACGCCTGCGGGGAAGAAATGGCAACAGTCTCTTTCGAGTAACGAGGTCCGTTTCGGTGGCAGCGGCGCGGAGGATTTTCGTGAACCGACCACGCTGATCTACCGGCTTGCTTGAGCTGCTCGCGGGGGACCGGAATCTCTCGTAGGAATTTGCCCCATCTACCTATCAGGACGAGGCCCCATTGGCAGGAGACGCTTTCTCCGTTGTCCTCAATGGTAGATGGATTCCGACGCACTCTCGCCCGCAGATCGCCTTGCCATTTTGTGCCAGGTCCATCCTGAAGGCGGCTGGGGATCGCTGGAGGACGCGTGTGTCTGCCGGCTTTGCGGGCGGATGTTTTCCGGGCAGGAAATCCGGATCGGGCTCCGCGCAGGCGGGCAATGGGAAGCGCGTTGTGCCAACATGGATTGCGCTGGCGGGCCGGAAAGCTGGAGCCGCACTCCGGCGGCGCACACTCCCGATCTTCGTGGTGGTAGCGGCGGGACTGCAGGGAAAACAGAGTTTTCCTTCATGTAAGCCAACTCGCCGATAGATCGGTCAGGTCCTTCCGCACGCTCTGCTTTCCGACTCTCGACTTGCGCGCACGCCCCTTAGTTGGTCAGCTAGGCCGCATCAATTTGGCAGTTCTCCGTAACCGAAACGCCGGGGCGGAATCAAGCGCTGCTGCTCTCTCCCCAGCTCTGTAATTTTCCTCATGAACGAAGAGACGTGGCCCATCGTCCTCTTTACCCTGGAGATGGCGGCGTTGAGCACGGCGCTCATCATTCCTCTCGGGGTGGCCGTAGCCTGGCTCCTGGCGCGAAAGGATTGGCCCGGCCGTTCGCTGGTCGAGACGTTTGTCATGCTGCCGCTCTTTGTCCCGCCAGTGGCGACTGGGCTTTTACTCCTGCTCTTGTTTGGGCGTCGGGGACCGATCGGCGCTTTTCTGGAGCGGAATTTCGACCTCGAGATTGTCTTCACCTGGCGAGCGGTGGTCCTCGCCTGCGCGGTGATGGCCTTTCCGCTTTTCGTTCGCACAGCGCAGACGGCGTTCGCGGAAGTGAATCGCCGCGCGGAAGATATCGCCCGCACCCTCGGCGCCAGTGAATGGCGCGTCTTCCGCACCATCAGCCTGCCGCTGGCCTGGCGGGGCATCGTCGCCGGCGCGGTTCTGGCCTTCGCGCGAGCCTTGGGAGAATTCGGCGCCACCGCGCTCGTCGCCGGCATGATCCCGCGCGAGACGATGACGATCTCGCTCGCGATTTACCAAAATGTGCAGCTCGGTCGCGACGCCGCTGCTTATCCGCTCCTGCTCATCTCCATCGCGATCGTCTTTGTCACCGTCTGGCTGGGACAACGCATCGCCCAGCGCCCCCCACTTCGATGAGCCTCCGTCTGAAGGAAGTGCGGCTGCCGCTGGCGCGTTTCGAACTCAAGATCGACGCGACGTTTGATCGCCCGATCTCCGGCGTTTTCGGTTCTTCAGGCGCGGGGAAGACTTCGCTCCTGGAAATGATCGCCGGCCTGCGTCGTCCGGTCGCCGGGTTGGTGCAGTTAAACGACGAGATCCTCTCCGATGCCGGGGCCCGCACACATGTCCCGCCGCAACTGCGGCGGATCGGTTACGTCCCGCAAGACCTTGCCCTCTTTCCCCACCTCAACGTCCGAGCCAATCTTCTCTACGGGCATCGCCCGTCCGCGAAGACGGGCGATTCGTTCAGCTTCGCGCACGTGACCGAGGTGATGGAGATCGGACCGCTGTGCGATCGCAGCGTCGCCTCCCTTTCTGGGGGTGAACAACAGCGGGTCGCCCTCGCGCGCGCGCTCCTTTCCGCGCCCCGCCTGCTGCTGCTGGACGAGCCGATGAGCAGCCTCGATTCCCGCTTAAAACAGCGTGTGATCCCGTTCCTCCTGCGCATCCGGGACGAGTTCGGCATTCCTCTTCTTTACGTCACGCACGATGCCAACGAATTGGCCGCGCTCTGCGATGAAGTCCTGCTTCTGGAACAAGGTGAGCTCGTCGGTCGTGGCTCGCCGACGGATCTTCTCACGCGTTGATCGGTGCTCCGTGCGCGCTTTCCCGCCGCGCGGTGGCTTGCAGGTAATTCGCTTCCCACCGCGCAAACGCAGTGCGCAGCGTCCACCCGAAAACCATTCCGCCCGGCATCTCCGCGCCATGGAAAATCTGCCAGCCGGCCCCGGCCCGGATCACCAAGGGTCTGACCCGTGCCGCCAGCGAGTTCGGAAACTCGTGAAAATAGGTCTCCGCTTCGCAAACCAATTCCATCTGTTGCCCCATAAACATATCTACGGAGTTCCCGCCCGTGGGTGCCCGGGAATTTTTACGGAGAAAGAAAAACGAGAGACGCTAAGTCGAAAACTGGTCCGCCTTGTCTTTGAACAGGATGTTGAAGGTGGTGAGCGAGCCGTAGCAGCGCGTGATGTATTGCTGCAGATCGAACTTATCGGCGTCGCTTAATTTTTCGTTCGCATTCACCTTCTGCTCGAGGACGCGCAGGTTGTTTCGAATCATGACGATCTTGTGGAAGAACGTCTCCAGCGGCACCTCTTTCGGCTGCAACGAAGTGTCCGCCGATTGCAGCACCAGCGTCCCGCGTTGCCAGCGAGTGGCCAATCCTTCCACCACCTTATCCGCCGGCTCCAACCCGAGCGCGTCGACCACGCTTTGCGCCGTCTCGCGGATCAAATGCTCCAGCGGCATCTGCAAATCGCTCAGCGTGGCCGTTGCTTCCGCCGAAGTGAGTCCCGGCCGACGCTGGCGCGACCGTGTGAGGTGCATCGTCAAATGCGATCTCGGCCGTCTGTTCCGTGAGCGATCGCACCACGCCCACGCCGTAGCGCGGATGGACGACTCTCATCCCGATATGCAAGCTGCGAATATCCAAGGCCATAAGGTTCGCACCCTCTCGGAAGGCGGGCCGCGCGCAAGATCATTCCGCGCTTCAGTTCGGTTTTTGCAACAAATCCAGGACCCGATAGAGATGGCCTAAATCCGCCACCACGATGGCGCCGTGCGTCTGCGCCAAGTCCGCATAGCTGAAGGCCGAGCGCCCGCCCATGAGAAACGCGCAATCTTTCGGCAACATCTCCACCAGCCGTTCGATGTCGCGGCGCAAGGCTTTATCCTGGGGAGGATAAACAATGCTCAGGCCGACTGCGCGCGGCTCCAGATTCTGAAGCGCACCCAACAGCTCTTCGATCGGAAGCGATGCTCCCAAATACGTCGTGCGCCAACCATGCGTCCGCGCCGCCGCAGCCACGATGATCGCGCCGAGCTCGTGCAACTGCCCCGGAGGAGTGGCGAGCACAAGATGTGGCGCGTTGACGTTCTCCGAATAAGGACGCGCGTAGGAACTCAGAAAATCTGTCAACGCTGCGGTCGCAAAATGTTCGTGCGCGATCGTGAGCAATCCATCGCGCCAGAGATCGCCCACCTTCTCCGCCAGCGGCGCGATGAAGTTTTGCAGCACGGCCGGCGACCCGAGCTCGATCGCGCCTCGTTCCAGACAGCTGCGGAACTTCCGCCCGTCCAGCGCCCGCACCGCCTGGATGCTGAGAGCGATCAACTGCGAGATCAAGCGCGGGTGATCGTCCTCCCTCGCGCCATCCTGTAAACTGCCAACCCCCGCGCCGGCTTCATGCAGGAGCCCCCGCAATTGCGCCAGCGGAGCCGTCGCGATCTGACCAATGGCGTGACCCGCCGCCGTGGCTTGCTTGAGCAGACGCAATCGCTCCACGTCCTCCTCCGTATAGAGTCGGCGATTATTCCCTGCGCGCACCGGTCGCACCGCGCCGTAGCGTTTCTCCCAAACCCGAATCACAGGCACGGATAACCCTGTTTGTTGAGCGACGTATTTGATCGTGCGAACGGGGTCCATCAGCGTGGAGACGAAACGTTGGGCGAGGGAGATTGGATGCAGGCGGGGGCGGTAGGCAAGAGATCGTTGCGCGGATATTTGGGTTGTCTTGCGGCGGGACTCCCCCACATGCTCCCCGCCGCATGCACGCGCCGCCGTCGCTTCAATATCCTCCCGGCTTTCGCGCGCGGCGCGGTCGGAACTGGGTCCTGATCGGTCTGCTTTACGCTTCCTATTACATGTGTCGCTACAACTTCCGCTTCGCCACTCCGGGCCTGAAGGAAGAGTTCGGCTTCAGCACTTTTCAAATCACCGGCATGCTCAGCGCGTGGGCGCTGGCCTACGGGACGGGACAATTGGTCAACGGTCTCCTGACCGATCGCATCGGCGGCAAGCCCGCGATGTTGATCGGCGCAGTCGGCACGATCGTGGTGAATCTGATTTTCGGCTTCGCTTCGTTCACCGGCACCTTCGCCACCTTCTCTCTCATCTGGCTCATGAACGGCTACCTGCAATCGTGGGGCGCGCCGGGCATGATCAAGATCAACGCGGCCTGGTTTCGCCGGACGGAGCGCGGCACCTTTGCCGGCATCTTCGGGTTCATGATTCAACTCGGGCAGGTCGCGATCAATAGTCTCGCGCCGGTCATTCTCGCCGGGTTCACCGTGGGCGTTTGGGTGGTGGCGCAGGGCGACTGGCGCTGGCTCTTTCGCCTCCCCCCGCTGGTCGTCGCGCTCATGGCCATCCTGCTCGCGCTGGGCGTCAAACAAACGCCGGAAGAAGCAGGGTATCCCGATGTGATCGAGACAGACGACGAAGGGAAAGTGACCGTCACTTTACGTGAGTCGTTCATCACCATCTTCACGCATCCGCTGATCTGGTTCTATGCCCTCGCCTACGCCTGCACCGGCGCGGTGCGGAACAGCTCGGATCAGCTCGCGATTCTCTATTTCGTCGAACAATTAAAGCTCAGCATGGAGAACAAACCGCCCGCAGTTTTGTGGACGCTGGTGGCCATGCCGCTGGTGGCGGTCTTGGGCTCGTTCGCGGCCGGGGTTATTTCTGACAAGGTTTTCAAAGGGCACCGCTCGCCCGTTGCGATGGGCCTTTATTTCCTTGAGACCGTCGTCATCCTCGTGGCCGCTGGCGTGATCATGTCCGGCGTGGTCGGTCCCACTCCGCTCGGGATTTTGATCGGCTGCCTCTTCCTCATCTTGATCTCGCTCACCGCGAACTCCACTCACTCCATCGTCGGCGCTGCCGCTCCGATGGATATCGGCGGACGGAAAATGGCGGGCTTCGCGTCCGGCGTGATCGATTCGTTCCAATACTACGGCGCCGCCATTGCGTTGCCTGCCACGGGTTGGTTGATCGATCAGTACGGCTGGGGCGTCTGGTATCCCACCATGGCCAGCTTCGGCGCGATCGGCGGCTGCGCCATGCTCATGGTCATGCGGAAGCAAAAGCGCCTGCTCGCGGCGGGCGATGGTCGGGCGCACTCGCGTTAAACCCAGCGCTAAAACAAGCGGAGCTGTTCGACCCGCGGGCGAAATCCTGCCGTCGAAAGCTTCGGTCGCTCGGCCAGGCCCGCGCGTTTGCTGGCCACGCGAAACATGGCTTCGATTTGTTGCGCAAAAATTCCCTCGCCCGTCTGCCGCTTCCCCCACTTCGCATCGTAGAGTCGATCGCCTCCGCGCAAGCTGCGCAGGCGCGAGAGCACCATCTCTTTCCGCGCCGGGAAATGCTCTTCCAGCCACCGCTCGAAAATCGGAGCGACCGACCAGGGCAGGCGCAGCACGACATAGTTGGCAAACTGCGCGCCCGCTTCCCCCGCCGCTTGCAGGATGGCCGGCACCTCATGTTCGGTAATCCCCGGGATGATCGGCGCCACCATGACGCCCACCGGCACACCCGCCGCGCGTAACTGCGCCACCGCTTCCAGCCGCGCTTTCGGCGGGGACGTGCGCGGCTCCATCATGCGCTGCAAATTCCGATCGAGCGAAGTCACAGAGATGTTGACGGAGATCGCCTGGTGCTCCGCCAGTTCGCGGAAGAGATCGATGTCGCGCGTGACCAGTTTGTTCTTGGTCACGATGCCGACCGGGTTGCGGAACTTCGCCAGCACTTCCAGACACCGCCGCGTGATCCGCAGCCGACGTTCCACCGGCTGATACGGATCCGTCACGCCGCTCAAGACCAGAACCTGCGGCTCCCACCGCGGCGAAGAGAGCTCAGCTTCCAGCAGCGCCGGCGCGTTCTCTTTCACCATGATCCGCGTCTCGAAATCGAGCCCCGCGGAAAACCCCAGATACTCGTGCGAGGGCCGCGCGAAGCAGTAGGCGCAGCCGTGCTCGCAGCCGCGGTAAGGATTCACGCTCGCGCCGAAGGCGATGTCCGGGCTGTCGTTCCGCGCGATGATCGACTTGGTGTCATCGCGGAAAAATTGCGTCGCCACTTTCGGCCGTTCCTCGCCATCGTCCTCGCTCGCTTCCAACTCCACGTGCAAGCGGTCGAAACGGTTGGCTGGGTTCCCGGAAGCGCCGCGGGTCGCAGGCGGCGGCGCGGCAGCCTCCGCTTCCACGTAAGTCTCCCAAGCGGCGGAAGGGATGAAAGGCTTGGCCACCCCAAAGCGTTCGCATGAACATATCGAGTTGTCCAGCCTGCGGGCGGGCACTGGACCCTCCTTGATCATCCCGCGCCAGATGGAACACTACTACCGCTTCAACGCCAACCAGGAGGGGTGGTCGAGTGGTTGATGGCTCCGGTCTTGAAAACCGGCAGGGCGCAAGCCCTCGTGGGTTCGAATCCCACCCCCTCCGCGGCGGATCGGATCGCTTACCCTGCGTCCCCGCGTGCCGCGGACCGGCTCCGCACCCACCGCCAGGCCCCTGTCCCCGCCAGTGACGCTGCCAGAATAAGCGACAGCCAGAACCCGCCCGCCGCCGGCCCATCGATCCAGCGCGCGAAACCGCGCCCGGGTTCGGAAGCATTAATCAGCGACATGGTGAGCCCGGCTGCGATGCCACTGGCCCACGCACCCATGGCGTAGCCGACCATCCGATCCTCGCCAAAAGTGCGTGACTGCCCGCGCCGCACCCGGCGCCAGGCGAGGAGAAAGAACAGAGCGACTGCGAGAAGACAGAGCGTGGCCCAGGCCAGCGCCACCAGCCAAACCCACGCGCCGGGCGGGAGCGCGCTGGCGCTGCTCATACCTGCAGGAGTCTCCGCTTCGAGGAGGTGTCGAGCATGCGGCTGGTGATGAATTGCCGCGTCCAGATCGCGCACAAAATCCCGAGGAGCATGCCGCCCACCACGTCCGAAAAGTGGTGCGCATTCAAGAAGAGGCGGGAGGACGCGATCAAGAGCGGCAAGGGCAGCACGAAAAGACCGAGGCGGCGACGCGCCAAAAAGAGCGCGAGGAAAAATGCGGTGGAAGAGGCGGTGTGGCCGGATGGGAACGAATTGTATTTCGAGCTAAAACGAAACGCTTTCCAGCCCACCGCTTCCGTCACGGCCGGACGCGAGCGACCGGCGCTGACCTTGACCACCCGGTTCAAGGTGCCGGCCAACGCGCAGGCCGCGATCATGGAAATGAAGATCATGATCCAACGCCGACTGCCCAGGAGGTAAGCCGCGAGCACTCCGACGAGCGCGGCGCCGATCAGCGGCATCCAATCGCCCCAGCGCGAGACTTGATGCATGAACCTTTGCACGCCGGGCGTCTGCTGCTCCAGCATCCAGGCCCGCACCCCTTCGTCGAAGTAAAAGGAGAGCCCGAGCAGGATCGCTCCGAACACGATCCAGAAGAGGTAGCGCGGCCAGACCCGGCGCCTCATAAGTTAAATTGACAGTTGTGTTTCAAAGGCGGCTATCTTTGAGTCCGCCTTTGCAACCTGCAATACGCAATTTTGTTCTTCTTTTCCTGGCGGCGCTCGCCTTCCACGTCGCAGGCTCGTGGACGCTTCCGCTGATCGATCGGGATGAACCGCGTTTCGCCGAGGCTTCGCGGGAGATGCTGGAGCGCGGCGATTACGTGGTCCCGTATCTGAATAATCGCTACCGCTTCGACAAGCCGCCGCTCACCTATTGGGCGCAATCGCTCAGCTACCGCGTCCTGGGCGAGAACGATTTCGCCGCGCGCCTGCCTTCAGCCATCGCCGCAGCTTTGACGGCGCTCATCCTTTTCGCATGGGGCCGGCGCCTGGGCGACGCGCGCGTGGCCTGGTGGTCGGCGCTTTTCTTCTCGCTCTGCTTGCAGACGTTTGTGCACGCGAAAGCGGCGGTCGCGGATATGTGGCTGGTGCTGTTCATGACGCTCGCTCACTGGGCGGGATACGAGCTGTTGCGGGATTTTCTTAAGGCAGAACGCCCAACGTCGAACGTCCAACGTCCAACGCCGAATGAGGGAGACGCGCCCGTGGCGGCACGTTGGTGGTGGATCTTTTATCTTTCGCTCGCGCTCGGGTTTCTCGCGAAAGGGCCCATCGCCTGGATGCCTTTGCTCACTCTGGGCGTGGTGAAATGGATGGTGCCGGGGTTACAAATTCGGCGGCGGTTTTCTTTCTTTGCGGGCGCGCTCCTCACCTTCACGCTCGTCGCGCTCTGGGGCATTCCAGCGCTGATTCAAACGGAAGGTTTGTTCTTTGATATCGGGATCGGGAAGCACGTGGTGGAGCGCTCGGTCGGAGTCATGGAAGGGCACGGCGCGAAGACGATCTGGAGTTACCTCGCCACTTTGCCGTTTTACTTCGGGTTCATCTTTCTCTCTTTCGCGCCCTGGTCGCTCAAGCTGCCCTGGCTGACCAGGAAGCTCTGGCGAGAACGCGATCCGGTGGATTGCTACCTGATCGCCGGCGTGGCGGTGGTCTTCATCATTTTCACTTTCGTGAAAACCAAGCTGCCGCATTACACCCTGCCGGCGCTGCCCCTTCTCGCCTTGCTCCTCGCGCGCGCCTTGCGCGACGCACCCGGCGCGCCGCTGTTTGTGCGCCGCGTAGCGCTCATCACTCTCGCATTGGCATTCGTCGCCGTTTGTCTGTCGCCTTTGACCGCGCGCATATCGCCAGCGCGCGATCTGGCCCGCCAAGCTCGCGCTGACCTGCGTCCGGAGATGGAGATCGGGGCGGTGGCGCATCGCGAGCCGAGTGTGATCTGGTATTTCCGCGCGCACATCGATGGCTGGATGGTCGACCTGGATGAGCCTGGGTTGCCGGGCTTTTTCGCGAAACCCGGACCGCGCGCCGCGATCATGCCACGCGCCATCGCGGAGCGCGTCTATCCCGTGTTGCCCGATGGCTGGAAGCGCTACACGAGTCACGGCTTCAATTTGGCGAAAGGAAAAAGCGCGGATCTCACGCTCCTGCTCAAGCCGGAAGATGCGCCGTGAGCGCGGAGGTTTGCGGTTTGCAGGCGCTCTGTTAACCGTGGATCGATGATCACCTACCTCGCCGGCCAGCTCGCAGCCGCCCTGCCCACTCAGGCGATTGTGGACGTGAATGGGGTTGGCTATGAATTGCTCATTCCGCTGTCGAGCTACGATCGGCTCCCCACGGTCGGCCAACCGGTTCACATTCTCACCCACCTGCATGTGCGCGAAGATGCGCACATCCTTTACGGCTTCATGAGCGCGCTCGAGCGCGACCTTTTTCGCCTGCTCGTCAACCATGTCAGCGGCATCGGCCCGAAGCTGGCCCTCGCGGTTTTGAGCGGGATGAGCGTAGGCAATTTTAAAAGCGCAGTGGTGAACAACGACGTCGCTTCGCTCTCGAAGATCAGCGGTCTCGGCAAGAAAACCGCGGAGCGGATCGTGCTCGAGTTGAAGGATAAACTGGGAGTCGCGGCGGCTTGGGAAGCGGCCAGTTCCTCGCATGCGCCCACGGCGGAAGAGAGCCAGGCGAACGAAGCCGTGCTCGCCCTCATCGCGCTCGGCTACAAACAGGTGGATGCGCACAAAACGGTGCGCGATCTGCAGGAGAAGCAGCCGGAGATTCGCTCGGCGGAAGAGTTGGTGAAGAGCGCGCTGAAGCGGATGGCGGCCGGACGGTAGAGAAGAGAGTTCGCGCGAGGTCTCTGAGTTGAAAGTTGGACGTTAAGCGTTGGACGTTGGACGTTTCCTTTCCCGATGTCCGCCGCTACCGACAAACTCGCCACCATCCGCGCAGCCTTCCCTCCCGAGGGTCTTTTCGCGGAGAAAGATTTTCTCCTCTCGCCTGAGCCTTTCGCGATCGACGATGCCCTCGCGAAGGATCTGGAAAAACTGGGCCATCAGCTCTTCGTCTTCCAGCGCGCCTGCAATCAGCTCTATCACCAGAGCGTCAAAGGCAAGCAGCCGGCCTGGGTGGCGCAATATCTCGACGCCGGCAAACCCGCCGAGCTGATCGAGTTCTCGCGCAGCAAAAATTTCCGCGAAGAGCTCCCGGCCGTCATCCGGCCCGATGTGATCCTGACTGAGGAAGGCTACACCCTGGCGGAGATCGATTCCGTGCCCGGCGGCATTGGCCTGACCGGTTGGCTCAACCAGACCTACGCCTCGTTAGGCGCGGATGTGATCGGTGGGGCCAGCGGCATGATCGAGGGCTTCCGTTCCCTTCTGCCGGAAGGGGGCGACATCCTCGTCTCGGAGGAGGCGTCGACTTACCGGCCGGAGATGGAATGGATGGTCCGGCAACTGGGCGCCGCTCACACGGAACACAGTTGGCAGGTCCACGACGCTGAAACCTACCAGCCGGTCCCAGGCCGAAAAGTTTATCGATTTTTCGAACTCTTCGATCTACCGAATCTGCCGCGCGTCGCGGAATTGATGGCCGCAATCGGAGAAGGCACCGTATCGGTGACGCCGCCGTTCAAACCGTTTCTGGAAGAGAAAATGTGGTTCGCGCTTTTCTGGATGCAGCCCCTCCGCGAGTTTTGGCGGCGCGAGCTCGGGGATAAATATTTCACGAAACTGCAGACGGTGATCCCCTACAGCTGGATCCTCGATCCCACGCCGCTGCCGCAGCATGCGGTCATTCCGCGTCTGGAAATCCACGATTGGCGTGAGGCAGGAAAGCTCAGCCAGAAAGAGCGGGAGCTGGTCCTGAAAGTCAGCGGCTTCTCGCCCCTCGGCTGGGGCTCGCGCGGCGTCTCAGTGGGCCAGGATATTCCATCGGCTGAATGGCAAAAGCTGATCGAAGAAGCGCTCGCCAGTTTCGCGACCGGCCCGAAAATTATGCAGCGCTTCCACAAAGCGCGGCTGATCGATCAGCCGTATTGGGACACGGCGACTTCTGCCGTTGCGACCATGCGCGGGCGGGTGCGGCTTTGCCCTTACTATTTCGTCGAGCCCGAGCGGGTGCAGATGCGCGGTGCGCTGGCTACGATTGTCCCCGCTGATAAAAAGCTCCTGCACGGCATGCGCGACGCCATTCTCGCGCCCACGCATGTGGTCGAGAAAGGGTAAGGGGCGCAGTCGTTAGACGGAGGCGCCGACGGGGATGGTCTCCGGCGCATGATCGCGCCGCGGCCGCTTTAAGCAGAAGGCCAGCACAGCCCCGATAAGGCAGAGGAACGCCGCTGCGTAGAAAGGCGTCTCGCCATAGTGCGCGAGTGGTTTGGGAAGATCGAACATAAGCAGCGCGCCCCCGAGCAGCGGCCCGAGGAGACGGGCGGCGCTGCCTGCGGATTGCATAATTCCGAGCGCACGCCCCTGCCAGCTTTGATCGATCATTTGTGAAGCCAGTCCATTGAGCGGCGGGCTGGCGAAGCCGCTTCCGCAGGAGAAGCCGACACAGGCGAGCAGAAGCATCGGCAAATTGTTACACCACGGAAGGAGCGCGAGCGATGCGGCCGTGATGAGCAGGCCGGCGCGCGCCAGATTCGTCTCTCCGAAGATTTTCACCATCCGGCCAATGAGCCCGCCTTGCACAATCACTGTGACAATGCCGATGAAGCCGAAGAGGTAGCCGTTCGCGTGAGCGTCGTATCCGAACCGCTGCGCGGTAAAGAGCGCGAAGAGCGTGGTCATGATGGAGAAACCCGCCACCAGGAAGAAATAGATCGCCACCACCAAGCCGAACATCCAACCGCTGCCATGGCGAAAGACTTCGATCGTGGAAGCATTGGCATGCGGAGCAATACGGCGCTCTTTCGGCAGGCTCTCGGGAAGAATGAAGTAAAGCAGGATCACATTCGCCGCCGCCAAACCAGCCGCGAAATAAAACGGCGCGCTGTAAGAAATGCGGCTCATGATTCCGCCGATCATGGGACCGAAGGTAAAGCCGAGACCGAAGGCGGCGCCGATCATCCCCATCCATTTCGAGCGTGTTTCCGGCGTGGTGACATCGGCGATGTAGGCCTGCGGGATGGAGATATTGCCGCCGGTGATACCGGAAATGATCCGCGCGACGAAGAGCAACAAGAGAGTATGCGCGAGGCCCATGAGCAGGAACCCGAGCGCGGTGCCCGCCAGGCTGAGCATGAGAATCGGGCGGCGCCCAAAGCGGTCGGAAAGCCTGCCGAGGACGGGAGTGAAGATGATCTGCATGCCGGAGTAGATGCCGGTAAGCCAGCCGATCTGCATGGGCGACGCGTCAAAATTTACCGCATACAGAGGCAGCACCGGAATGATGATGCCGAAGCCCACCATGTCGATGAAGACGGTGAGGAAGAGGACGAAAAGCGGCGAGCGGAAGCGGGACATGCGAGTGGGTAAAGTGTCGCAGGCCGCTCGATCTGCAATGGACGGGAAGCGGACTGGCTCGTTCCTACGGCTTCCTTACTCATACTCCTACATCCTACTCTTAATCTTGCGGGAGGGATTAAGAGTAGGAGTAGGATTAGGAGTATGAAGGAGGACCGCTCAGCGATGCTTGCGATTAAAACGAGCCACTTCGCGATCGGTCTCGCGATCGGTGGCGCGCTTCTTTAAGTCGGCTCGTTTATCGTGCGCCACTTTTCCCTGGGCCACCCCGATCTCGGCCTTCAGGTGGCCCTTCTTCCAATAAATCTTCAGGATGACGAGCGTGCGACCGGCCACCGCGGTCTCGACATAGAGTTTATCGATCTCCTGCCGATGGAGGAGCAGCCGGCGAGTGCGCTTGGAAGGTGGGACCTCGATGCTCGCCTGCGCGTAGGGCTGGATATCGGCATTGTGCAGGAAGGCTTCGCCCTTCTCGATCCGGGCGAAGGCATCGCCGATATTGGCCTTGCCGGCGCGAATCGATTTAACCTCGCTTCCCTTCAGCTCGATCCCGGCCTCATAGCGTTCGAGAATGTGGAAATCGCGCAGCGCTTTCCGGTTTAAAATAGAATCAGTGGCCATGAGCTCGAGCCGGGCAGGAAAAACGATGAGACCTGCGGTCGCGAGCGCCGCCCCTGGCCTTAAACGCCTTCAGCCGGTTTGCTCTCCGGCGTCAGTTCGTAGGTCAGTTTGCCGCCGATGATTTCGCGCAGCGCGATATCGGTAAGAGAAGAACGAGGGGTGGCATCCACCAGCGGCCGGTGCCCGAGACCGAGCTGGCGCACGCGTCTTGAGACGACGTTGATCAGGAGTTGCTGGTTCGGGATTACTTGTGCTGCATCCTGCAGGAGTTGGGCGGTCATATTGCGTAGGGAACGGACGGCACGGGGCGTTTCCGGGGAGAACTGAAGAATCGTCGGTTTATCGCCAGAGACGGCAGCGGGAAGAAGTGGAGAAGCGAGCATCGGCGAGAAGAAAAAACGAAGGGGATACTGGGTGCGCGATGACGCGCTGTCAAAGGATTTCCTCCCCAAGGACGAGGCGCGGGCGTCTTCCAACGTCCCATTCCCCCGCGTTGACCGCGCACCATCGGCCGCCTGGCGCCTCCGTCGGCAAATGGCGCCGCAAAAGATCCGACTGATGCCGGCCAAACTGCGAAATTTACAGCCGGGTCTTGATTACAAACTTAAAGACGGCAATATGGCCCGCATCGGAGCACGGGTTCCGGGTTAGTTCGGGCTGTGGCTCAGCTTGGTAGAGCGCCTGTCTCGGGTGCAGGAGGTCCAGGGTTCAAATCCCTGCAGCCCGATAGTAACTCCATCACCCTTATTTTCGCCGAAGATCGCAGCGACGTTTCTCCCCGCTCGATTAAGGTGATCGGCCGCCGCACAGGCCACAGACCATGAACGACAGGGTTCTCACCACCATCGCCATTACCGGATTTGGAGTCGCGTTTTTCCACGCGGCGATTCCGACGCATTGGCTCCCTTTTGTCCTGGCAGCACGCGCGCAACGCTGGACGCCGGCAAAAACTCTCGCAGTCACTGCAGTGGCTGGGACCGGGCATGTCTTTATGACGGCTTTGCTGGGCTTCTTGATCGCCTGGTTCGGGATCGCTCTCAACGAACGCATCGGTGCCTGGTTTCCCTTTATCGCCGGCTTGGTGCTGCTGGCTTTAGGCGCGTTTTATCTCATCCGGCAATTCAGCGGAAAAGGGCACGCCCATCATCACCTTTTTTGCGGCCATTCCCATTCTCACGCAGGCGCGGAGGAGAATGGATCATCCGCGCCTACTTCACGGCACCGCTCGTCCGATCGCATGGCCATTACCAGTCTCTTAACCCTTCTCACCTTTTCGCCCTGCGAAGCGTTCCTGCCGATTTATGCGTCCGGAGTCCGCTACGGTTGGGCCGGGTTCGCTCTACTTACCGTGATCCTGTCTGTCGGCACCGTCGCCGGGATGGTCCTCTTCACCTCCCTCACCCTTGCCGGCGTGCAAAAAATGAAGCTTAACCTGCTCGAACGTTACGAGAGCGGCCTCATCGGCGGTCTCCTTTGCCTGGTCGGGCTCTTGATTATCCTCTTCGAAAAATAGAGACTGCGCGCCGCATGAACGAATTAAACGTCGGTGACCCGGCTCCCAGCTTTACCGCCCTTGCCGTCGGCGGAAAATACGGAGCCGGCGCGCAAGTCACGCTGGAAGATCTCCGCGGGCACCCAGTGGTCCTCTATTTCTACCCGAAGGACGATACGCCTGGTTGCACCACCCAGGCCTGTGGGCTTCGTGATTCGTGGGCGGATCTGCAAGATCGGGCGGAAATTTTCGGGGTCAGTCCGGACTCGCCCGAAAGCCATCAAAAATTCAGCGCCAAGTTTAACCTCCCCTTCCCGCTCCTCTCCGATCGCGAGCGGGCGTTGGCCGAGGCCTACGGGGTCTGGGTGGAAAAGAGTCTTTACGGCAAAAAATACATGGGCACCGAGCGGAGCACCTTCGTCATTGATAAGACGGGGCGCATCAGCGCGATCTTTCGCAGGGTAAAACCAGCCGAGCACAGTGCGCTGCTGCGCGAAGCGTTGGCAGATTAGTTCCCCCGAAGCGAAGAAGATGGTTGCGGTGCCTTCCATCCAGTGCTTGCATTGCCCTCCGCAAAAGCGGACTGCCGAAATTATTCTATGGGATCACTGAAGAAGCGCCGGAAGGCGAAAATCTCCAAGCACAAGCGCCGCAAGCGCATGAAGGAGAATCGCCACAAGAAGCGTCTACGTTACAAATCGTAACCGCTCCCCGCGTTTCGCATCGGCTTCTGGCGCAGCAGCACATCGTTTGATGTGCGCCTCGTCCCACCGGTTTGCGCCCGTCCGGGCGCGCGTTACACTCGCGGCATGACGCTCGAGAAGCATTACTCCCTCTTTCGTGGGCGTATTCTTCTTCTGTGTGCCTGTGCCCTGGCTGCGCCCAATGGGGTGATCCGGGCCGCCGGCCAGCGTGCGGCTGAACGCAGCGGCATCTACGACGATTCGCTCCGTCTTATTCCGCCAGCAGATCTTGCCCTTTCCTCCAACGGCGAGCGAAAGGCCGATGCGCTGACCAATTTTGTCGAAGGCGCGCGTCTCGAAGAAGCCGGTGAAGTGCACGCCGCGCTCGAGACCTATCAACGCGTCCTTACCGTCGATCCCGGCGAAATCGAACTCGCTTCCCGCGTGGCCTCGCTCCTGACCCGACAGGAAGATTTCCCGCGAGCGATCGATATCCTGAAGGACGCGATCAAAGCGAACCCGAAGCAAACCGCGCCCTTCCTCCAACTCGCTTATCTCTACTCGAAGCATCTGCGCAAACCGGATCAGGCGCTGAAATACGCCAACCAGGCGCTCGCGCTTGATCCCGAAAATATCGACGCTTACCAGCGCATCTACGATATCGAGATCACGCGCGGTCGGCCGAAGGACGCGCTCGCGTCACTCGATCGTGCGTCCGGGGTCAAGAGCACCGACCCGAATTTCTGGACCCGGTTGGGAAAACTCTACGCCTCCATCCTTTTCCAGCCGGACACCGATCCGACGCCGCAAGATCTGCAGCGCGTCAATGTCCTTTTCAAACGCGCCAGCGAACACGCGAAAGGCGACGCAGCCGCGCTCAAAGACGTGGCCGATTACTTCGCGGCCACGCAACAGATCGAGCAAGCCATCCCGCTCTACCTCCAGGTCCTCGAGCTCGAGCCCGACGACGCAAATGCGCGCGAGAAGCTGGCCACTGGTTTCGTCCTGACGAATCAGCGCGTGAAGGCGATCGCCCTGCTGCAGCAGATCATCGCCGAGACTCCCGCGAAGTATCAGCCCTACGAATTGCTCGGCCAACTCCACGACGATGAGGGCCGCGAATATCTGCGCGCAGACGATCCCACTGCGGCCAGCGCCGAATTCGCGAAGGCCGCCGCGCAATACGAGCAAAGCCTCCTCATCAACCCCACTCGCGGCCAGACTTACCTCCGCCTGGCCGAGCTCCTCATCGGTCCGCTGAAGAAAAGCGACCGCGCCGTCCAACTTTTAACCGAAGCCCGCGCACGCTTTCCGCAGCGCCCCGTCTTCACCTACTTTCTCGCCCTCGCGCAACGCGAGGCGAAGCAATCACAGCAAGCGGTCATCACTTTCGAAGAAGCCCTGCACGAAGCGGAAGCGACCGATGCCACCGAGCTGCTCACGGCGCGTTTCTTTTTCGATTACGGAGTCGCGGCCGATCAAGCCACCCTTTACGACAAAGCGGCCGATCTCTTTAAGCGCTCGATTGCGATCGATCCGGCGAAGGCCGCCGAGGCCTACAATTACCTCGGATTCATGTGGGCCGAGCACAACATGCATCTCGAAGAAGCGGAAGAGATGATCAAACAAGCCCTCCTCCTCGATGCCGATAATGGGGCTTACCTCGACAGCCTGGGCTGGGTCCATTTCCGCAAGGGACAGTTTGAGGAAGCGCTGAAGGTCTTGCTCCGTGCGGCCCAAAGTCTGGAGCGCGACGACCCCGTCGTCTTCGACCACATCGGCGATACTTTCGCGAAACTCGAGCGGGTCCCGCAAGCGCTGGAGTATTGGGAGAAGGCCCTCGCGCTGGATCCGAAAAACAAAACCCTCGCCGAGAAAATCGAGCGGACTCAGACGCGCATGACCAAAGGCGCGCCCGCTAAACCGCGCCTTCCATGATGGGCGGGGGAGGTCGGTCGCGTTGGCGTCAGGCTTGCGCAATCGTCGCCTCGCTGGAATAAGGAAGCCGGTTATGGGGAAAGAGGTCAGACGCATCCGCCGGAGACGACAGCAGTCGACTGCTCCGCGCACCCGTCTTCTGCACGCGCGCAATTTGCTCTTCCTCGGCGCGCTCGGCGTCGGCTTTCTCTTTGGGTTTTTCGCCCTTCGCTATATTCCGCGCGTCTATTTTTCCTGGCGCGAAGGCCAGCTCCTCGAACGCGCTTCCGGCTTGATCAAGCAGGGCGAATTCACAGCCGCGACCGAGGCGGCTCAACAAGCGCTCCGTTCCCGCCCGAACTCGGTCGCTGCCTTCCGCATCATGGCCGAGGCAACGGAAAAACAAAACCGCTCCGAGACTGTCGCCTGGCGCTGGCAGATCGCGCGAGCGCAGCCGCAGAATTTGGACGCGCAGCTAAACCTCGCTTCCGCGGCGCTGCGTTTTGGCCAATTGGACACCGCGCGCAAAGCCTTGGAAGATGTCGCGCCCGCCTCCCGCGATAAAGCTCCCTACCATGTCGTCGCAGGCTGGCTGGCGCGCGCGCAAGGCAACGAGCGAGACGTGGAAAGCCACTTCGCCGCCGCGCTGGCGCAAGAGCCCACGAACGAGACGTACCAGTTCAACCTCGCCGTCCTTCGCATTCGCTCGAGCGACCCCACCATGCATCAGGAAGCGCGCGCCACCCTGGAGCGTTTGAGCAAGGACCAGGCGTTCCGCACCGGTGCGCTGCGGGCGCTCTTGAGCGACGCCATTAATCTCGATGATCTCCCGCGCGCCGATTCCTTTGCGCAGGACTTGCAGCTCGCGCAGCAGGTCACGTTCGCGGATTACCTGCTCTGCCTCGATTTCTATCGGAAGCTGGACGAAGCGAAGTTCGCTGCCGTCCTGGAAAAGATTAAGCCGGTCGCGGCGCGGAACGAACGCGATCTCGCGCTGCTGATGGACTGGATGATCCAGAACGGTCAGGCGGCTGAAGTTCTTAAGTGGTCGGATAAATTGCCGCCCGAGATTACGACTCGCCCGCCCCCGGCCATCTCCATCGCGGAAGCTTTCGCGGAGACGAAGAACTGGTCTCGTCTCCGGCGTTGGACGCGCAGCGGAGCCTGGGGCGCGACCGAATATCTGCGCCACGCCTACCAGGCGTACGCCGCCCGGCAAACCCGGCAGAGCGCCACCGATGCGGAGTTTAACTCCCTCTGGAGTCTGGCCGAACGCGCGACGGGCGAGAACCCGGAGCACGCCGCCATTCTCGCCCGCCTGGCCGGACGCTGGAACCTGCCGGGCGAGGCGGAGCAATTGTGGCTGCGCGTTGCGAAACATCCGCCCATGCGCCGCGAGGCGCTCGAAGCGCTTGCTCGCATCTATCGCGTAGGAAATGATCTCAAGAATCTCCTCGCGATTCTTAAGCAACTCCACGAGAGCTCGCCTCGCGAACCGGCTCTCGCCGCAGACTACGCCCGCCTTGCTCTCTTGATCGAACCGAGCACGGCCGACGCCCAGCGAGTGGCGAAAGAAGCGTTCGACGCTGCGCCCGCGGACGCGAAGACTGCCATCACCTACGCCTTTGCGCTCTATGGCTTGGGCCGCACCGGCGAAGGTCTTAAGGTCATGCGCGATCTTCCGCCGCAGGAGTTGCTCGATTCCCACGCAGCGGTCTATGCCGCGGTGCTTCTCTTGGATGATAATCAGGACGCGGCTGCGCAGGAATATGTCACGGCCGCCCGGCAAGGCCCGCTCTTCCCGGAGGAGAAAAAGCTGCTCGATGATGCGGTCGAAAAGAGCAAGCCACCCGCGATGGAGATCGCGTCCCCTACCCCGGCGCCAGCGCCCGCTCCATAAGCATCGCGGCCATCGGCTCCGTCGCTTTGTCCAACGCCGCGCTCGCTTGCTTCAAGCGCGGCAACTCGCCCGCCGCCAACGCTTCGTGCAGCGCGGCCAGGAGCTTATTCACCCGCTCTCTTTCTTCAGGTGCGAGCGCATCGTGCAGCACACCTAACGCGTTCTCGACCGCACCGGCCATCTCTTCCGCTTTCAGCCGCGCCTCTGTCCAGGCCCGCTCACTCATGTCTTCGAATGCGTGCTCGAGCGAGTCGGAAATCATCGCCTCGACAGCCTCATCGGAAACGTCGACCGCGCTTTCGAGTGCCACGACCTTCTCTTTGCCACTGCCCGTATCGCGCGCCAGCACGTGGAGAATGCCGTTGGCATCGATCTCCAGTTGCACGCCCACTCGCGCCACCCCTTTCGGCGCAGGCGGAAATTCCAATTCAAACTCGCCCAATGGCCAATTATCGCGCGCCATCTCGCGTTCCCCTTGCAGGACTTTGATCTTCATCGCGCGCTGGCCGTGGACGGCTGTCGTGAACATTTCACCCGCCTTCGTCGGGATGGTGGAATTGCGCGGAATGATCACGCTCATCAATCCCCCGAAAGTCTCCAGACCAAGCGAGAGCGGTGTCACATCCAGCAGGACCACATCGCGCACGGCGCCGGAGAGGATGCCGGCTTGGATCGTCGCGCCGATTGCCACCGCTTCATCGGGATTTTGCGAGATATCCGGCACGCGTCCGAAAATCTCTGCCACCAACGCCTGCACCAGTGGCATTCGCGTCATCCCACCCACCAGAATCACCGCGTCCAGCTCGCTCGCAGAAAGCTTCGCATCCGCCAGCGCGCGCTGGCAATGAGCGCGCGTCCGCTCCACGATGGGACGCGCGATCTTTTCCAATTCAGCGCGCGTCAGCACCGCCGAGAAGCTTTCGTTCCCATCGAAAAACGGCAGCGCGATCGTCGTCTCTTCCGCGGTGGTTAGTCGATGCTTCGCCTCGATCGCAGCTTCCCGGAGCAGGGCAAGTTCGCCCGGCGCGCGGGTGCTGCCTGTTTTTTCCGCGAGCCAATCCAGCAACGCGGTATCGATGTCGTCGCCGCCGAGATGGGTGTTCCCGTTCGTGGAGAGAACTTCAAAAAGTCCGTTGTTTAATTCGAGAATCGAAACGTCAAACGTGCCACCGCCTAAATCGTAAACCGCGATGCGCGCCCGAGTCGTGCGCTTGTCCAGACCGTAGGCCAGTGCGGCGGCGGTCGGTTCATTGATGATGCGCTCGACCGTGAACCCGGCCAGCTCTCCGGCGCGCTTGGTCGCCTTGCGTTGCCCGTCGTTGAAGTAGGCCGGAACCGTGATCACCGCGCGCGTCACAGCACGCCCGAGCGCTGCTTCTGCGTCCGCCTTTAGTTTTCGCAAAACAAGAGCCGCAATCTCCTCCGGCGCGTAATCCCGACCCGCCGCGCAGATGCGCACGGGCTGCCCACGCTCGCGTCGCAGCGCGTAACTCACCTCCGCGTCGCCCTCGCGTAGTTCGTCTCCGCGCAGGCCGATAAATCGCTTCGCCGAGTAGACGGTGTCCGCCGGAGCCACCACCCTTCGCCGGGCCGCCGCTGCTCCCACCAATGGTTCGCGGTCGCCTGCAAAGGAGACCACCGATGCCGTCAGTCGTGCGCCGTCCGCATCCGCCAACAGGATCGGGAAGCCCGCCTCCATCACGCCAATGGCCGAATTCGTTGTCCCCAAATCGATGCCCACTATTTCGTCCATACCCTGCACTGTTCCTCGCGATGGGAACCGCCTCAACCTCTCCCACTGCAACTCCCTCGCTCCTCCCCTTCCTGGAAAGTAAAACGCGCCCTCACGCGGAGAGTGCTATCCTTCCGCATGCCCACCAATGTCCTCGGCACCGAACTGCGCTCCTGTTGTCAGGACCCCATCACCGGCTTCTATCGCGATGGCTTTTGCCGCACCGGCCCGGGGGATGTCGGCCTCCACACCGTCTGCGTTCGCGTCACGCAGGACTTCCTCGATTTCTCCATCCTCGATGGGAACGACCTCATCACCCCGCGCCCCGAGTATTCCTTTCCCGGGTTGAAACCGGGCGATCGTTGGTGCGTTTGCGTGACCCGCTGGCAGGCAGCGCTGAAGCGCGGTCTTCCCGGCCAGGTCGACCTGGAGGCGACGCACGCCTCCGCGCTCGAGTATGTCACGCTGGAGGAATTGCAGGCCCACGCCATCCCGCGCGATGGAGCGAGCGCGCCAGATTGAAGTTGCGAAACGCTGAGGGGTGGCTTGCGTAGGCCTCATGCGCAGTCTTCCTCGGTTCCTCGGCTTTTTCCTCTTTCTGGCGGTCGTCACTTCTGCTTCCGCGCAGGCCAAACGCACGCAGTTTCGCCCTGCCGTCCTTGGGAGCGGACCGGATTCTCTGGTGAACCGCATCGATACCGCAGACTTGGTGAAAAAAGGTCAAAAGGCCGGCGCGGTGATGTTCTGCGCTGCGGTTTCTCCAAATGGTCAGTCTCTCTACGCCTGGACCTACCGTCCCATGCCGGGCACAGAGCCTCTGCAAGAGGAGCTGAAGAAAAAGCTGGAGGACGTGAAATTTACTCCGGCAATCTATCAGTATCAGCCGGTCGGCGTTCTTCTTTACGGAACGGCTATTTTCAATCCGGAAGGAGCCAACAAAATCCGGATCTTCCTCAACCAAGACCCAAATGAGATTCGCCAGGCGAGCGATTTCATCGCCCCGCAACCGGTCATCGGAGCGGACTCGAAGTTTGATGGCCTCAACCCACCCGCCAACGAAAACCCGATCCCGCTCACAGCGGTGGTCGACCTGCGGTTGAAGATCAATCGCGACGGCATCCTGGAAGAAATGCAGGTCATGAAAGAAGAGCCGCCATTGCTCGGATACGGCGCGGCTGCGGAGGAAGATTTCCGCGCCGCCAAGTTTATCCCGGCCTTTCGGCTGGGCGATCCCGTCCCGTGTGAAGTCATCCAGCCGGTCTGCTACAAGCCGGTGGATGACTAGTAGGAGCCTGCGCCCGGCTTTCGCGGTGACCTCCGTTCCCACCCGCCCGCTTGCGGCGGAGTTTTTCCAAGTTGATCCGCTGGCTTGCGCCCGGGCGCTCATTGGCGCTCGCCTGGTCTGGGGCCGCTGCGCCGGAATCGTGGTAGAGACAGAGGCTTACCTCACCTACGACGACGAAGCCTGCCATACTTTCTTCCGTCCCAGCACCCGCCGGTTCGTGGAAGTGAACCCCGCCGGGACGGCTTACGTTTACCTGAACTACGGCGTCCACTGGATGTTAAACGTGCTGGTAAAGGGCGCGCCACGGGAAGGCTTCGTTTTGATTCGCGCACTTGAGCCCACGCACGGTTTGCACCTGATGCGAAAGCGGCGCGGCCTGGATGGCATCCGTCAGCTTTGCTCCGGCCCCGGAAAGCTGACGCAGGCGCTCAACATCGGAGTGCGCCACCACGAGATGGACCTCTGCAGCGATCCTCAACACGCCTTCACTGAAGGAAACCCATGCGAGGTCGTAGCCGATGGACGGATCGGAATCTCACGTGCGCAGGAATTCCCCTGGCGCTATACCTTGCGCGGCAGTCCGTTCGTTAGTCGAGCGGTTAAGGTATAGCCAAACGGGCCCTGGCTGTGGGTTGGCGCTGCCCCCCACGTGCAAAAAGATTGCCGAGGAACTTTGATTTCGATTTTATGCGGCATGCAAAAGATACTCTGGGCTTTCCTCGTCGGCACTGTTTGTCTTTTCGATACCGTGAAGCTGTCGGCGCAATCAGCGCCCCAATTTCGCCCCGCTCTTCTCGCGCCCGGGCCGCGCTCACTTGTGGAATTGATCGACGGCCAGGGTCTTGTGCGCCGGAAACAGGGAAACGGTTTGATCATGTTCCAGTGTGGCGTTTCCCAACTCGGCTTCGCCTACGGCGTGGTCACGTATCGGGAAACTCCGGACACGCGCGCGCTCCGGGATGAGGTGCTGGTGAAGCTGGATCGCGCGGAGTTCCGCCCCGCGCTCGTAAACGGCGTTCCGACCGCGATCTTGCTCCACGGGACGGTCATGTTCGCCGTGATCGACGGGAAGCCCCGGGTCCGCGTATTTCTCAATCAGGAGGACGGGGAGTTGAAAGCCGGAAACGACTTCATCGCCCCTCAGCTCATCCTGAACTACGGGACGAAATTCAAGCGGATCGAGTGGCCCAGGCAGGCGGGAGGCAATAGCGGCACGGTCTCTATTCGCTATTCCGTCTCCACTGCGGGCGTCGCCAGTAGTCCCCAGGTGGATTACGAACATCCGCCCCGGATGGGTTTCGCGTCCGCGGTGTTGCGCGCCACGGAGGAGGCGCCCTTCATTCCCGCCTTTCGAAACGGGCGACCGGTGGCCGCCAGTTGTGGCCAGACCTTCCTCTTCCGCGCTGGCCGCGGTCCAAGCTGGAAGACAGGATAATCCCGCCGCACCTCTCTCCTGGGCTCGCCTCTCGTGACGAGGGCCGCTTTCACTGCCCGCGGTTGACTCTCCGGCTGCAGCGTCCCACTTTGCGGACGCATGGCCTCAAAGAAACAACGCGTCCTTCTCGGCATGAGCGGCGGCGTGGATTCCAGCGTGGCGGGGTATCTTCTCCGGGAGCAGGGCTACGACGTGGTGGGCGTGACGATGAAAGTGTGGCCGCAGGATTGTGTCTCGCGCGCCGAGGATAAATGCTGCGGCCCGCAAGCGGTGGCCGATGCTCGGAGCGTGGCGCACGCGCTCGGCATTCCCCATTACGTGGTCGATGAAGCGGATCAGTTCGAGCGTCTCGTCATTGATTATTTTTCTTCGGAATATCAGGCCGGCCGCACTCCGAATCCGTGCGTGATGTGCAACGAGAAGTTGAAGTTTGGGAAGCTTTGGGAGAAGGCCGAGGCGCTCGATTGCGACTTCATCGCGACCGGACACTACGCGATCATTGAGCATCATCCCGAGCGCACCGTCCTGCGGAAAGGGGCCGATCCGCGAAAGGACCAATCCTACTTCCTCTTCAGTCTTCGCCAGGAACAATTGCGTCGCGCTCTCACCCCTCTGGGCGCCATGTCAAAGCCGGCCATCCGTGACATCGCCCGCACCCTCGGATTGAAGGTGGCCGAGAAAGTGGATAGCCAGGAAATCTGCTTCGTGCCCGGGAACGATTACAAGGCCTTCCTCCGCTCGCATCTGGGGGAGACGGAGTTTCACGAAGGCGGCATCTACGATCTTGAGGGAAACTTCCTTGCGCCGCACGGCGGGATCGAGCTCTTCACCATCGGGCAGCGCAAAGGTTTGCCCGGCGGATCGCCCGCACCTCGCTATGTCGTGGATATCGATCCAGCCACCAATCGCGTCCTGGTCGGGAGCGCGGAAGATCTGGTCTCGGATGCTTTCGAAATCGATCGCGTGAATTGGGTCAGCCGCGGTCTGGCCGAGGAGCCGACCGAAGTGACGGTCAAGATTCGCTACGCCCATCCCGGCACCCGCGCGACGATCTTTCCGCTGCCCGATCACTCAGCTCGCCTCGAACTGCACGAGCCGCAGAAAGCAGTCACGCCCGGCCAGGCCGCGGTCTTTTACGATGGCGATGTCGTCCTCGGGGGCGGCTGGATTTGCCGGCAGATGGCGCTCGCGCCCGCTTAGGGCTTTTTGGAAGTAGCGCCGCTGGATCTTGGCGGAACAGCGGCGGCCGCTCTTTGGCCGTTACTCACTACCGTAATTTCGGGAATCGGCGCGTAGCCTTTCCACTCCTTGGAAACGAAATGCCACCACTCGTGGCGCATGCCGTAAAAGCCGGCCTGCGACATCGCGTTTTGCAGACGATATAAGTTTCGCCTCACATCCGGGTCCCCGCCCCGGTATTGCAACATGGCGGCCGGCGAGAATTCATCGAAATCCGTCGGCATGGCCACCTCCCGGCCGCGCAAGGTGACCAGGGTCACATCCACCGCCACGCCGCAGGTGTGCAGCGACCCACCTCCGTTTGGATCGGCCACGTAATCGCCGCTTGGCGCGTAGGCCCAGAGCTCGGCGTGCGCGCTTTGCGGACGGTAAGCGTCCCAAATTTTTAACCCGTAGCCGCTTTGGCGCAGGATGGCCTGGGCCTTTGCCAATTGCGCCGCGACATGCGGTCGCACGAAGGCCGGCATGTCCTTCGGATAAAGGGCACGCCCCGCGAGGTTGCGCTTCCCCGCGTAGCGCAGGTCCACTTCGATGGAAGCATCGACCGCCTTTATGTTAACCAAATCCGGCCCCGCGGCAGAAACGGAGCAGACGCTCAAGAGCAGAGCTCCCGCGAACAGGGCGACGGCACAATCTGGAATACGGAACAACATTTTGCCAAGGGGGCGGACCGATCCGGGAGGAGGGTCCTAATTGCCCACCAAAGCAGGCGCTGGGCTTGTCTTAGCAATGCGCTGCAACAAAAGTCGAGCGCTATTCTCCGGCACATCGAATCGCAGCTCGACATCCATTCCCTGCACCAGCACCTCGGGCGGCTCCACGAAGAGGAACAGCTCCGAATCCTTAAACCGCAGCCAGCGTTGCGGCTCGTCGCGCAGTTTTTGCGCGACCCCTTCCGCGGCCGCGCTCGATTTCATGTGGAGCATCATCCGACCTTTCACTGGGTTCTCCAGGGTCAAGCCGATGCCGAAAATCTGCACCGAGTCGAGCAACTCGCGGACGAAGATCGAAGGAAAGAAACGACCGATCGCGGGCGGATCGTTCGAGATTAGCCGCAGGGCCGATTGCTCATCGAGCGCCTGAAAGCGATCGAAGAAATAACCAGTGATCTTGAGATCCTGCTCGATCCCCATCCGCACTTTCACCAACTCCTTCACCTCCGCCTGTGCACCGACCGCGAGCGTGCGGGGCCCCACCCGCGCGAGGGCAAACTCGGGCCGCCAGAAAACGGGGAGACCGTTCACCGGTTCCTGTTGGTAATCCTGCCCGCGTTCCACGGAGCTGATCACGGGCGTGACATCATCCTTCGATTGGACCAGGACAAACTCCCGCGTGCCGCCGCCGCTGGCAGTGGTCAGGGCGCGCGTCACGCGCAGGGAATCGCGGGCGAGATTCAGCGCTGGAGTCAATTGTGCCTGCGCCACCAGCCCGCTCCAGATCGCGCGCCATTCATCCGCGTTTTCCTTCGCCCAACGCTTCGGGAGTTCGTCGCGCTGCAGACGCTGGGTATTGATCGAGAGAATGGCTTCCGTCTCCGATGGCAGCCACTCGCGTTTTGCCGGCGATTGAAAAACCAAAGGAAGAATGATCGCGAGCAAAACGAGCACGGAGAGAACGCTGAAATAAAACTTCCGCAGCTCCTGTTTATCGATCTGCCCGGAGAGGACTGCGAGTTCCTCCTTGTGTTGCGAATGCCGTTGCACCGCCGCGCGGTGTCGGTCCGCGTCGGCTAAAAGATGGGGCGCGTTCGGCGGCGCGATGCCCTGGGTGGCGAGATGGCGACCAATGTTTAAATAGGCGGGATTCTTGCGTTCTTCCACCGTTTGGTGCTGGGTGCGCGCTTCTTTCAGCGCGTCCTGCTGCGCCCGGCTCTTCTCGTTCAGAGCGCGATCGCGTGCCTCAAATTCGCTCCGCAAATTCGCGATCTTCTTTTCCACTTCGTCCAACGCCGCCTGCCGCCGCGCCAGATTTTCTTTTGCCAGCCGACATGCTTCCGCGCTGCCGGTGCGCGCCCGCGTGATCTCAGCCCGCTCGGCCGGTAGCTGCGCGCGTTGGCTGCTCAGGGAGGAACTCTGCGCATCGAGATCTGCTGGCGGCGGGTTCTGCGACTGCAGCGCGGTCAACGCCTGCAGAAGCTTCTGGTCAGCGGCGTCGTTTTCCTGCAATCGTCGATCCACACCTGAGAGTTCCCGATCGCAAACCGAGAGCGCTTCCTTGGATTCATTTCGACTCTGCAAGAGCGGCTTCTTCTCCTCCTCCAAGCCCGCGATCGCCGCGCTCAGCTCTTTGGAATTTTCCTGCCGCTGGGTTTCGATCCGCTTCAGCCCTTCCTCAATCTGCGCGATCCGGGCACCAACCTCCTTCTGCTCATGCTCCAGTTTTTTCAGCGCCACGATCTCATTGCGCAGCTCGGGAAAATTCACCGCCTGCGCCACGCCCTCGCGCCCGAGCGCGATTTCGCTCCGCTGCAGCACGCGCTTCTCGTGTCGCAGAGCCATGCGGGTTTTTTGGCGGCGCACTTTTAGGCCCAGCTCGCGCAACCCGGTTCGAATAAAACTCACGGCGTAACGCTACCCTCCCATTCGGCCCTGCCAAGCAGCGGCTTGCCGCGCGCGGAACGAGTGCCCATCGCCGCGAGCCCGCCGCGCCGACTTGGAGACGGCGACGTCACGCAGCCATACCACCCCCTTGTGTCATCCTGAGCCGCGCAGACGGCCGAAGGATCTCTCCGATTCACGCTGCGCCATCCTCACCACTGGCCCCGACTCGCAGCGAACGCCCCTCCTCAAAAAAAGCACAAGAGCTGCGGAGAGATCCCTCGGCCGCGCTTCGCCGGCTCGGGATGACCGTGGGCGCTGTGAGAACGCCGTTCAGCCATCCACCCCTTGTGTCATCCTGAGCCGCGCAGACGGCCGAAGGATCTCTCCGATTCACGCTGCGCCATCCTCACCACTGGCCCCGACTCGCAGCGACCCCTCCTCCTCACACAAAGCACAAGAGCTGCGGAGAGATCCCTCGACCGCGCTTCGCCGGCTCGGGATGACCGTGGGCGCTGTGAGAACGCCGTTCAGCCATCCACCCCTTGTGTCATCCTGAGCCGCGCAGACGGCCGAAGGATCTCTCCGATTCACGCTGCGCCATCCTCACCACTGGCCCCGACTCGCAGCGAACGCCTCCTCCCCAAAAAAAGCACAAGGCCCGCGGAGAGATCCCTCGGCCGCGCTTCGCCGGCTCGGGATGACAAGTGCGAGCGCTACGGAAGAACGCGGGCTCCACGCATGCGGAACACGAGACCTCCTTACTCGTCGCCACTTAACTTTGCGAGCACGCTGAAGTCCTCCAGCGTCGTCGTGTCCCCGGTCACGGTTTTGCCGCTGGCGATCTCTTTAAGCAGCCGTCGCATGATCTTCCCGCTCCGCGTTTTCGGAAGCGCTTCGGCAAAGCGCACCTCATCAGGCTTCGCGATCGCGCCGATCTGGCTGGCCACGTGCGCGCGCAGTTCCTCCATCAGCCCCGTCGTGGTATCCACCCCTCCTTTGACGGTCACAAACGCCACCACCCCCTGCCCTTTCAAATCATCCGGTCGCCCGACCACAGCGGCCTCTGCCACCTTGGGATGGCTCACGAGCGCACTCTCGATCTCGGAAGTTCCCAGCCGGTGCCCGGCCACGTTCAAGACATCGTCGATGCGGCCGACGATCCAGAAGTAGCCGTCCTTATCCCGCCGCGCGCCGTCGCCGGTGAGGTAGCTGCCTTTAAACTCGCTCCAGTATTGTTTTTGGTAGCGCGACTTGTCTCCGTAAATGGAGCGCAACATCGACGGCCACGGACGGCGGATGATTAATTTTCCACCCACATTCGGCCCCACTTCCTGCCCCGCTTCATCCACAATCGCCGCGTCCACGCCGAAGAACGGCAACGTCCCGCTCCCAGGCTTGGTCGGCGTAGCCCCAGGCAAAGGCGTGATCATGATCGCGCCGGTCTCCGTCTGCCACCACGTGTCGACGATCGGACAACGCCCGCCGCCCACCTTCTCGTGATACCACATCCAGGCCTCGGGATTGATCGGCTCGCCGACTGAGCCCAAAAGCCGCAAGGACGACAGGTCGTGCTTTTTCAACCAATGATCGCCCCAGCGAATGAACGCGCGGATCGCGGTGGGCGCCGTGTAGAGAATGTTCACGCGATATTCCTCCACGATGCGCCAGAAGCGGTCGGGCTCCGGCCAGTTCGGCGCGCCTTCATACATCAAGGTCGTCGCGCCGTTCAGCAGTGGGCCGTAGACGACGTAGCTGTGACCGGTGACCCAGCCGACATCCGCGGTGCACCAATAGACGTCGTCGGGACGCAGATCGAAGACATACTTGGAGGTCGTGTAACAACCGACCATGTAGCCGCCGGTGGAGTGCAGAATCCCCTTCGGCTTTCCGGTGGAGCCGCTGGTGTAAAGGATGTAAAGCGGATGCTCGCTCTCGAGCGGCGCGGGCGGGCAATGCGCGTCCACGTATTCCAACTCGCGATGCCACCAGACGTCGCGTCCCTCCTCGATATGGACGTCGTTCCCCGCGCGTCGAAAAACGATCACGCGCCGGATGGTGGTCTCGCCGCGCAACGCATCATCCACGTTTTTCTTTAAGGGAACGATTGCGCCGCGCCGGAAGCCGCCATCGGCCGTGATCACGGCGGTGGCTCCGCAATCCGCGATGCGATCGCGAATACTATCGGCACTGAAACCTCCGAAGATGACCGAGTGGACTGCGCCAATCCGAGCGCAAGCCAGCATGGCAATCGCGGCCTCCGGGATGGTCGGCAAATAGATGATCACGCGATCGCCTTTGCGGATTTTGTTCCGCTTTAAGACGTTGGCAAAGCGGCAGACATCGCGATGCAATTGCTGATAGGTGAGCGTGCGTTTCTCGCCCGGCTCGCCTTCCCAAAGGATGGCCGCTTTGTTCCGGTTCGGCCCGGTCAAATGGCGATCGAGACAGTTCTCCGAGAGGTTCACCTTGCCTCCGACAAACCACTTCGCGAAGGGCGCTTTCCATTGCAAGACTTCCTGCCAGGGCGCCTGCCAGGTCAGTTCCTTCGCTTCCCGCGCCCAGAATTTCTCGGGCGACTTGATCGATTCCCGATAGAGGCGGTGGTACTCCTCCAGGCTGCCGATCCGCGCCGCTTTCGCGAAAGCGCGCGCGGGCTTGAAGACACGTTTCTCGATCAGGTGCGACTCGATGTTGTTTTGCATAAGTTGGCGCGAGCTTTCAGCTGGCTCGCTCACCAAAACGCAAGCTGGAAGCTTGCGCTACTTTAGATTTGTCGCCCGCGTCCCGCGCGTGGAAGCTCGGGCATGAGCGATCACGTTTATAAGAAAATCGAACTCGTCGGCTCCTCGCCCAATAGCATCGAGGAGGCAGTGGGTAACGCGATTGCCCGCGCCGGCACCACGGTGCGGAACATGCGCTGGTTCGAAGTGACCGAAACACGAGGCCACATCGAAGACGGAAAAATCGCCCACTGGCAGGTGACGGTGGACGTCGGGTTCACGCTCGAGTGATTCCGCGAGCGCCGCGGGTGAGACGGGACGGTTAGATCTCGTCCTGCTGCGTCGCCTGATAGAGCTTGGTCGCTCCATAGATCAACACCGCAGGTTTGGCTGCCATAAAGGTGAGCCGGACCAGGCCGCTTAAAATCCGACAGAGCGGCAGGCGATTAACCACCACTCCAGCTACCGCTGCATAAACCAGCGCGCGCGTCGGATTTCCGCGCACGTATTCTTCCGTCTGTTCCACGATCTGCTCAAACTGCTCTCGTGTGTAGCGAAGGCCGCGCTCCGCGATGTCCTGGGTATCGGCAAATTGATCGTCCATCTTTTGTAGAATCGAATATTGGCGGCTCGTTGCGTGTTTCAATTCTTTTAACGTAAAGCCAGCCAGACCGTCCGTGCTCCCGCATCGCGGGGGAAGTCGGGCGGCGACGCTTCGCTATGCAGCGTCCCACCCCGGCGCGTCGCTTTCAGGCAGAATTTCGCCATCACTTCCAGCCCGTGTTTGCTTAGCGAAGTGCAGTTGGTCGAAAGCAGAATCTTCGCGTCTCGCTCGGCGACCTCAATGGCATGCGCGAGGAGCGTCTCGTAATCCTGCTCCACCTGAAAAGCGCGGCCACGATGCGAGCGCGAGAAGGTGGGCGGATCGAGGATGATCATGTCAAACTTTTCGCCGCGCCGCGTCAGCTTGGGCAGGAATTCCATCACGTCTTCGACCAGGAAACGATGGCCGTCGGTGGACTGCTCGTTCAGCGCGAAATTCTCCCGTCCCCGCGCGAGCGATTTCTTGGAAAGATCCACGCTCACCGTGCGCGCCCCGACGGTGGCGGCGGCGACGGAGAACGCACAGGTGTAGGCGAAACAATTCAAGAGCGACTTCGGCCGCGCTCGCCGGACAAAGGAGCGGTTCTCGCGTTGATCAACGAAGAGACCGACGGAATAGCCGGTGCCGAAGTCGATCCCATAGCGCAGCTGCCGCTCGAGGGCACTGGTCTGCAGATCGAGGCTTGCGTCGCCCACGACCAGCTTCGGCGTGCTGCGCTCCGCGTTTTGTTTCGGCAGATAACGGCCGAAGATGCGGGTGAATTTGAAATTTACTGCCAGCGACCAGAGATAAAGCTCGTTCGTTAGGCGCTCCAGCGCTTCCTCCGTTTTGTGCGAGATCAGGATGTCGCTGCCGAAACGCTCCACCCAGCCGTCGTCGAAGGTGCACAGCCGATAGGCATTCGTCTCCTCCGCGGCAAAATTCGCGGCCAGGGCCGGGTCGATCCAGGAGGAGGTCATGAGAAATGGGGCCGCAGGGCACCGAACAGGAATCGGAAAAGAGTCGCCTTCTGCGTGCCTCCTCGCGAGCCTCCTTCTTGCCCGGCCATCGGGGCGCGATAGGTTGGCGCGCCCTACGCGGCTCGATCATCGCCATGCCCACCGTCACCATTCGCGTTCCGGCCAGCACCTCGAATCTGGGGCCTGGCTTCGATTGCCTCGGCGTGGCCTTGCGGCTGTATAACGAGATCAAACTAGAGCGAGTGCCCGACGCCGCCCCTCAGCCGGCGATGGTGCAGGAAGCGGCTGATTGCTTTTTCCAGCAGACGGCCATCGCGCCCTTTCCGTTTACCTGCAGCGTGACCGGCGAGGTGCCGCCATCGCGGGGGCTCGGCAGCAGCGTGACCGTGCGGCTGGGAGTTCTGCATGGATTAAACGAACTCTCTGGTCGCTCGCTCTCCCGCGAGGAAATCTTTCAACTCTGCAGCCGCCTGGAGGGGCATCCGGATAATGCGGCACCGGCGCAGTTTGGTGGGTTCAACATCGTGCGCCGCTCGCAACGGCAACGCTTCGCCGTGGCCGCAGTGTTGAAGTTCGTCCTCCTTATTCCGGATTTCGAGGTCAGCACTGCGGAAGCGCGTCGCTTGCTGCCGGAAAATATTTCGCGCCTGGCCGCGGTGGAAAGTTGCGGAAATGCCTGCGCCATTGCAGCGGCCTTTGCTTCTGGCGACTACGCCAATCTCTTCGGCGTCCTGGACGATGGGCTGCATACCCCGTTCCGAAAGAAGCTGATCCCGTTCTTCGATTCAGTGGTCGCTGCGGCGCAAGAAGCCGGAGCGCTCGGCGCCTTCCTGAGCGGGTCGGGCTCGACCATTGCAGCCGTCACGCTGATGGCACCGCAGAGGGTTGCCGCGGCGATGAAAGCGGCCGCGGGCGGCGCGGCCAGTGTCCTTGTCACGACGGCCGATAATCGCGGGACGCGCGTCCTCGTTTCATGAGGCTACCTCCGCTCCCATGAGCCAACGATCGGAAAGCCTCGAGCAGTTCGCGATCGACGTCATCCTTGGGCGGCGCCAGGGATTTCGGGCCGCCCTCCTGCGTCGAATCCTCTACGTCTTGTCGTTAATCTACGAGCGCATCGTCCAGCTGCGCCTCTTCCTTTATCGCCATCGGATTTTGCGCGAGCGCACCCTCGGTTGTCTCGTGGTCAGCATCGGCAATCTCACCGTCGGCGGCACCGGGAAGACTCCGGTGGTGGAGAAATTCGCGCGCGCTCTGCACAATGGCGGCCGCCGCGTTGCCATCCTCAGCCGCGGCTACAAGAGCGTCCCGCAGGCGACCAACAAGAGATCGCGCTTCGGGAAAAACGCACCAGCCCCTCCCCGTGTAGTCTCCGATGGAAAGTCGCTTCTGCTCGATTCCCTCACCGCCGGCGACGAGCCCTACATGCTCGCGCATAATCTGAAAGACGTGATCGTGCTCGTCGACAAAGACCGGGTCAAAAGCGGCCTCTACGCGATCAAGGAACTAAAGGCCGATACCCTGCTGCTCGATGACGGCCTGCAATATCTGCACCTGAAACATCGTCTCGATATTGTCCTGATCGATCGTCAGGCGCCGTTCGGGAACGAGTATCTCCTGCCGCGCGGAACCCTGCGCGAGCCTCCGCGAAATCTGCGCCGCGCCAGCTACATCTTCATTACCAAATGCACCGGCGAGCCCAACGACGACCTGATCGCTCGCATCCGAAAATACAACCGCACCGCGGAGATCATCGAGTGCGCGCACAAGCCGCTCCACCTGCAAAATGTCTCAACCGGGGAGCAGCTTCCTCTCTCCGCCTTGCAGGGCACGTTCATCGGCTCGCTCTGCGGAATCGCCGCGCCCGAGAGTTTCGAGGACGGGCTGCGCAAACTGGGCGCGCGGATCGAATTGGCCAAGAGCTACACCGACCATCATCGCTATCAGGAGGGCGAGCTGCAGTCGTTCATCAACCGCTGTCTGCGCCGCGATCTGGCCATGATTGTAACCACGGAGAAAGATGCCGTCCGCTTCCCGCGGCTGCTCAATCCGGAAGTGCCGATCTACTTTCTGCGGGTCGAAATCGAGATCCTGAGCGGGCACGAAAGCTGGGAGCATTGCGTCGCGCGCATCTGCCAGCCCCAGCCCATGCTCTCGCCCGAGCGGTTTTTTTCGTAGGGCTGGAACAGTCGGAGGCCGGGAGTCTGGTAGCCGCTAGGTCATCACGGCGCTCCATCGGCGCACAGCCGCAAGGCGCGTTGTTGCACGACTGTCATCCCGAGCCGCGAAGACGGCCGAGGGATCTCTCCGACGCAGCCGCGACGCTCAAATTAAGAGAGCGTGAACCGCCAGCCCCATCGTCCCCGTGCCGATGTCTTAAACCCTGCGTGAGATCCCTCGGCCGTCTCCGCGGCTCGGGCTGACGGGCTCGGGCGTTCGAATCCATCCTTGCTGCCAGAGCGTCGCAGCCGCCCGCGCGAGCTCTCGAATTTCGCAGCGCGTGATTCGCACTGGAAAGGACGACGATCCAGCGCACCGTATCCGCGATTTGAAACTGCCGTTCAGCCTCTTTCTGGCGCTTCGCTATTTGAAACCGAAGCGCACCTTCGTTTCAATCATCACTCTCATCTCCATCCTCGGGGTGACTCTCGGCGTCACCGTGCTCATCCTTGTCATCTCGGTCATGACCGGCTTCGATCGCGAGCTGCGCCGCAAGGTGATGGAGTTCGATGCCCACATTCTGGTCACAACGGAAGACGTCTTGCGCGACTGGCGGGATTTGACCGTGAAGGTCCGGAACACGCCCGGCGTGGTGGCCACTTCTCCCTATGTGCAGGGACCGGTGATCGTGGAATTCAACGGGCGCCGGCTCGCTCCGCTCATCCGCGGAATTGACGTGGAGGAAGAGGAGAAAGTCATCCCGCTGCGGAAGTTTATTAAACGCGGGGAGCTGAATCTGGAAGGCGACTCCGCGGTGTTGGGAGTGGAGCTCGCGCGCAAACTTCAGATCGATGTCGGCGACACGCTGACCGTCTATTCCCCCGGAAACTTGAGCCAGATCCTGGATGGTTTGAAGAAGCTCGAGGACCGAAGTGTGGAGCAGGAAAAAGCGGCACTCGATCAACTCCGCGACGTGGTGCTGCCGAAGGAACTCACTGTGACCGGCATTTACGAGACCGGCCATTATCTCCACGACTCCGAGTTTCTGCTGGTACCGGTGCACGTCGGGCAGGAGCTCTACGGGTTGGAGGATTCGCTTCACGGCGTCACGGTGCGCATCGACGATCCGTACGCAGCCGAGAGCGTGAAGCAGGCGATCCAGAAGTTTTTGAAGGCGCCGGAATACGCCCAGACCTGGATCGATATGAACAGCCAGTTCTTCGAAGCGGTGCGGCTGGAGCGGACGGTGATGTTCTTCCTCCTCTTCTTCATCGTGGTGGTGGCGGCCTTCGGGATTATGAACACGCTCATCACTGTGACTGTGCAAAAGACGCGCGAGATCGGGATCATGAAGGCGATCGGCGCGAATCTTTGGCAGATCGTCTGGGTGTTTCTGGCGCAGGGAATGGTGGTGGGCCTCTTCGGAACGCTCAGCGGGCTGGGCATGGGGATGTTGCTCATTCGCTATCGCAATGAGTTCAGCCAAATGCTCACCTCCACCTTCGGCATCGAAGTCTTCCCGCGGCAGGTTTACCAGTTCTCGCAAATCCCGGCGGAGGTCATTCCGAATGACGTCGCGATCATCTGCGTGGCGGCGTTTATCATCTGCTCGGTGGCTGCGCTCATCCCGGCCTACTTCGCCGCGCGTCTCGATCCGGTGAAGGCGCTGCGCTTCGAGTAGGGTCGCGGCCGGTAGGCTGCATCCGCTCAACACGCGGCCCTCGTCATCCCGAGCCGCGCAGACGGTCGAGGGATCTCACGAGGGGTCTGGTGGTGTTGGCATAGGGACGGCGAGGCTGGCGGTTCACGCTCTCTGTTTTAGGAACATCGCGGCTGCGTCGGAGAGATCCCTCGGCCGTCTTCGCGGCTCGGGATGACGTGGCTGTCGTTGGTCGTGTTGCGTCTACTGGCCGGGTTTTGCACGCTTGGCCCGGGTGGCTTGACTCCCTCGCGCATGTGCAATTCGCCGCTAAAGAATCGCAAGCTACCGGCAGCAGCCGGTAAGAGGACGCGCTAACTTTTCAGATGGAGGACGGCATCGCTACGTTGGAAAAACCGGTCGCGAGCGATGACCATCCCGACAGCTCGCGCTCTTCATCCCCGGGAACGAAGCGCAGTCGACTGGGCCTCGCGTTCAAGATCCTCCTGAGCGTGGCTTTTCTCTCCGTGGTCGCCATTCTCATCTGGCAAGGCGTGACGGCGGAGGGGAACCCCGATCCGCTCCGCCCGCGCACCAATCCGGCCTCGGCCTTTCTCGATATCGGCGTGCTCGTCTTCCGCGAGGGCTTGGAGTGCATCCTGGTCCTGGCCGCGATCACCGCCAGCATGGTGGGAGCGAAAAGTGTGCATCGGCGGCCGGTGGCCCTGGGCGCGGCGATCGCATTTATCGCCAGTCTGGCCACCTGGTTTATCGCGGTCGGAATCATGAGCGAGTTGAGCGACAGCGTCCCGGCGCTCGATCTTCAGGCGGCGACTGGCCTCCTCGCGATCGTGGTTTTGCTCGTGATCATGAACTGGTTTTTCCACAAGATTTACTGGGGCGGCTGGATTCGATCGCATAATCGGCGTCGGAAGAAACTTTTGGAAAAGGCCGGCTCGGTCGCGATCTCGCAGCGCCGCCTTTATTGGGGATTCATTCTCCTCGGCTTCACTTCTCTTTATCGGGAGGGATTCGAGGTGGTCTTGTTCTTGCAAAGCTACAACTTGCGCCTGGGCGGGGGCGTCGTTCTGAAAGGCGCGCTCCTTGGCCTCATTCTTTCCGCCTTCGTCGCCATCCTTACCTTTGCTCTGCAGAAGCGTTTGCCCTACCGCAAAATGCTGGTCACCACCGGCGTGCTGCTCGGGGTGGTGTTGCTGGTGATGGTGGGCGAACAAGGGCAGGAAATGCAGCTCGCGCATTGGCTTCCGACCACGCCGATTCCTGTGCTCGAGAATATCATTCCCGGCTGGATGGGGCTGTGGTTTGCCGTCTTTCCCACGGTCGAAACGCTGGCCTGCCAGGCGGTGGCCGCGCTGCTTGTCATCGGTTCGTACTTCGGCGCCAGCCGCATGCACCGGGGTCAGGCGGAAGAACCGATGGCCCTGGCTGAAGTGCCCTCGCTCAATTCGAGCAGTCGCTAAACATATAGCCTCCTTCTCACGACCCAAAAAAGCGGAAGCTTTCGCGAGCACCCTTGAGCGAAGGCGTCTATCTTCCCACCTATGAAGTCCCGATTCATCTTTTGCCTCGCGCTCGTCGCCGCGCTCGTTCTTCCGGTTTCCGCCCCCGCCGAGCTCTCGCTCGAGAAAGTAGTGATCGCGCTCAAGCCGGACAAGAACCCGGATCAGATGCTCGAAGAACGCAAGAATCTCTCTGCGTTTCTGAGCAAACAACTCGGGAAACCGGTGGAGGTGATCGTGCCTCTCTCCTCTTCCGTGATCATCGAAGGCTTCGCCAACGGGACGGTCGATCTCGGGTATCTCAGCGCCACCGATATGATCGCGGCGCAGAAGCGCAATGCCGGTGAAATCCTGCTGGCCGGCGAGATTGACGGCCGCACTTCGTATCAAAGCTACTGGCTGGCGCTGAAGGAAAAGCCCTACAGCAAAGTGGAAGATCTAAAGGGGAAGCCGGTCGCATTCGCGAGCCAGACGAGCACGTCTGGCTACCTGATTCCGCTCTGGGATTTGAAGCAAAAGGGACTGCTGACGAAACCCGATCCGGCGTCGTTTTTCGGCGAGGGAAATTTATTCTACGGCACCGGTTACGTCTCGGCGGTGGAGCGGGTGCTGAGTGGTCAGGCCGAAGCGGCTGCGGTGAGCTACTACGTGCTCGATAAGGACAAGCACCTCACCGTCGAGCAGCGCGCGAAGCTGAAGAAAGTGACCGAGCAAGGCCCGGTGCCCACGCACGTGATCGCGGTGCGCTCGAAGCTCTCGGCCGCTGATCGCGCAGTCCTGCAAAAGGCGCTGGAGACCCTCAACGAAAGCGGAAACGCGGAACTGCGGGACAAGGTCTTCACCTCGAAGCTGGTGCAGGTCGATCCGGCGGCGCATTTGCGATCGATTCGCGAGGCGCTGGATTTCCTCGGCGATGCAAAGTGATCCTCCACTGCCGCATCTTTCGATCCAAGGCCTCGGCCTGAAGCGCAGTGATCGCTGGCTCTTCCGTGGCCTAAGCTGGGACGTGCCGCGCGGGAGCGTGGTCGCGGTGGTGGGGCCATCCGGAGTGGGCAAGTCCAGTCTTCTGCATTGCCTGGCCGGATTGGCCGCGCCCGATGAAGGCGACCTCACCTTCTCGTGTAATGCCGGCTGCCTCCATGCCGCCGCCGGGTATCAACCTCGCGTCGGGATTATCTTCCAGAATTTTCTCCTCTCACCGAACATGAGCATGCTCCGCAACGTGCTCTGCGGGCGCCTGGGTCGTTATCGTTGGTGGCAGACGCTCTTCCGCTTCCCGCGCGCTGATCGAGCGGCGGCGGCGGCGCTCCTCACCGATCTCGGCTTGGGCCGTTATCTGCATCGGCGGGTCTCCGAAACTTCCGGGGGCGAACAACAACGCGCGGCCGTGGCTCGCGCCCTCTTCCAAGAGCCGGAGCTCTTGCTCGCGGATGAACCGGTTTCAAATCTGGACGCTCATCTCTGCGGCCGCGTCCTTGGTCGTTTGCGTGAGGAAGCGCATCAAAACGGGCGCACCGTCTTCTGCGTTTTACACGACCCGGGCTTGCTCGAGCGCTTCGCCGATTACGCGCTCAGCCTCGATCCCGCTGATCCGGAAAAATGGAGCATCCGGGAGATCCACGACCATGCCAGTGCAGCCCGGCCCTCCCGCAGTTGAGCCATCGCCGCCGCCGATGGGCGAGCGAATCGACGTGCCGCCGATCGAGCTGAAATGGCATCAGCAGCTCGGCATTCTCAACATCTCGCTCCTGATCTTTTTGGTCGCGGTGCTCAGCTCCGCCGGAGTCTTGCGCGGCTCTGGGCGCGATCTCGATTATCTCGCGAACATCGGCGGCTTCCTCGCGAATTTCTTTCCGCCGGACTTCTCCGTCACAGGGCGCACGTTGGCCGGACTCCTCGAGACGATCCAGATCGCGGTCATGGCCACGGCGTTTGCGATCGTCGTCTCCGTGCCGGTCGCGATCGCGGGCGCGCAGACGCTTTCGCCGCGCTGGCTGGTCTTCCTCTCGCGTCTGCTCATGAACGGGATTCGCACCATCCCCAGTTTAATCTGGGCCCTTCTGGCAGTGGCGATCGTGGGGCCGAATCCGCTCGCGGGCGTGATCGGGCTCACCTTCTACAGCGTCGGCTACTTGGGAAAATTCTTCAGCGATGCGTTCGAATCGGTGGACGTGGACGTCTCGCGCGCGCTCCGCGCCCTGGGCGCGCAGACCATCCAGGCCTTCCAATACGGTCTGTGGCCGCACGCCAAGCCCCTCGTCTGGAGTTACTCGCTCTGGATGCTGGAATACAACATCCGCTCCGCCTCCATCATCGGCATCGTGGGCGCGGGCGGGGTGGGCCTGCAACTGCACACCTACCAGGAATATGCGCAGTGGGACAAATTCGCGACCGTCCTGCTTTTCATGTTTGTCCTCGTCTCCGCGCTCGATTTTCTGGGCGAACGCGTTCGCAAACGCATCGTGCGCAAAGCCATTTCGGAAAAGATCGGCTGACGAGGCGAGCGCAATTCACCGCTAAAAGTCCGCAATCCACCGGGAGCAGAGCGGCGCCACGCCGCTAAAGTCTCCGCCGTGGTTACAAGACTTTTCTTCACTTCGCTCGCTTTCTCCTTCGCGTTCGCGACCAGCCTCCGCGCCCAGGAGGCGCTCAGCGCACGGATGGAGGAAGTCCGCGTCACGGCGGAGGCGGAATCCGACGAAACCATCCAGGGCCCGTATCTGCCCGCCCTCCAGGGGACGCGCATCTACTCCGGGAAAAAGACGAACATCATCGACCTGGACGAGTTGCCGCGGATTACGAACAACAATTACCGGCAGGCATTTGCGAAGACGCCCGGCTTGTTTTTGAGCGAAGAAACGACGCCGCTGGTCAGCATCGGGTATCGCGGGCTTGATCCCAGCCGCGTGCAATACACGCAAGTCTTGAAGGATGGGATTCCGATTCACGCGGATCAGTTCGGCTATCCCGAGGCGTATTATACTCCGCCGCTCGATACGGTGGATCGGCTCGAATTTGTGCGCGGCGGCGCGGCGCTTCTCTACGGCCCGCAACCGGGCGGCGCGCTCAATTACATTACCCATCAGCCGCGCACGGATCGCGCGTTCTCGTTCGGAAGCACAAACACATTTGGAAACGACGCCTATTTTTCCAGCTTCACTTATCTCGATGGCACGAGCGGGCGGCTCGGCTATTACGGCTACTACAACCGGCGGCAGGGCGATGGATTCCGCGACGCGAATAGCGATTTCACCGTTGACGGCGGCTACGTAAAGGTGGTCCTCGACGCGAACTCAAACAGCCGCTGGATTCTGACGCTCGATGCCTACGCGGAAGAACATGGCGAGCCGGGCGGGCTGACTTTTGCCACGGGCGCAGGGGCGGTTAATTACAACGCCAACCGCGATGCGACGTCGCGATTCTTCGATGTCTTCGAACTTGAACGCTATTTCGCCGCCCTGGCGTGGGAGCGGGACTTTTCGGAGACGACGCGCCTGACTGTGACCGGCTGGGGTGGATACTATTCGCGTTTCAGCACGCGCCAGCGCGGCGGCGGCTTTGGGACGCTTCCCACGGGGGCGGCGGCAGATTCGAACACGGTGGAGGATCAGGAATTTTACACCGAAGGGATCGAGGCCCGGCTCCGGCATGATTACGAACTCTGGGGCGGGACGCACAATCTCAGCGCGGGCATTCAGGCTTATCACACCTACTCGCCGCGGGTTGACCGCCGGGGAGCTTCGGCCACTGATCGAGGCGGTGTGGTGCGGAATGACAGCGAGCGCGAGATTTTTTACCTCCCGCTCTTCGCCGAGAACCGCTTTCACTTCGGTCGGCTCTCGATCGTGCCGGGCCTGCGAGTGGAAAATATCTGGCAGGATGTGAAGGAGAACGTGAACGCCGACAAGACGGCCGCGGGCACCCCGTTGGCCGACGATGGCTTCCACGATACCGTGCCGCTCTTCGGACTGGGCTTGAGCTACGAGGTCGCGCCCAAGATCGATCTCTACGCCAACGTCTCGCAATCTTACCGGCCCAAAATTTTCACGCAGGCGGTGCCGACTGGCGGGACGTCGCTGGTTCCAGATGACTTGGAAGAAAGCAGTGCGGTCCAGTATGAGCTCGGGCTGCGGGGCACGCCGCAAGTGTGGCTGACCTGGGATGTGAGCGGCTTCCTGCTCGATTTCGAGGATCAGATCGGCACGATCGCGTTGCCGGGCGGACGCAGCACGTTGGCCAACGTCGGGCGCGCGCAACATTTCGGAGCGGAGCTTTCCGGCGAAGTCGATTTGATCGAGCTGATCGATGCGGTTCGCGGGCCCGAGTTGGCCGCGCCGCAGGGCAAGGAGACCGCGCCAGCACCGAAGGGTCTGGTGGATCGCCTCGGTTCGCTCAGTCTTTATGCCAACGCCACCTTGCTCGATGCGGAGTTCGTCAGCGGACCGCTGGAAGGAAAAACGCCGCGCTACGCGCCGGATTACATCCTTCGCACCGGCCTGATTTACCGCTGGGGCACCCGCACGAAGCTCGCGTTGTTGGGCACCTTTTCGGGCGAAAGTTTCGCGGATGATACAAATACTGCAGAAAGATTTGTCCCGGCGCATGCCGTCTGGGATCTCACAGCAGAGGTGAAAATCTATCGGGACTTCAGCGTGAACGCAGGCGTAAACAACGTGTTCGATGAGGATTACTATTCGCGCGTTACCAATACCGGCATCGATCCGGCGGCCCGGCGGAATTTCTACTCTGGTTTCTCAGTGAAATTTTAAGTTTTCCCGCCCGAGACGGGCACGGTCCTAGCTGTCCGCGAGGGTTGAATGACTCCGCAAATCGTCGACGCGCTACTGACTGGAATGCTGCAAAGTTACGAGGGAGTTTCCGACCTTCTCTTCGTTGAAGGCAAACCCCCGCTGGTGGAGACGCATGGGCATCTGACAGATTTTCCCATTGATCTCCCAGATGGCGTGCTCGACTCGGCGCTGATCGAACAAATCGCGCACGTCATCATGAATGGAAACGAGCGGCTGCAGAGCGATCTGGCCCGCGCTGGTTCCTGCGATTGCAGCTACGCCATCGCGGGCGTAGCGCGGCTGCGGGTGAATATCTATCGGCAGCGGGGCACACACGGAATCGTGATGCGAAAGCTGCAGTCGCAGATCCCGACTCTGGAGGCGCTCAAATTGCCGCCGATTTTCAATGAGATCATCCGCGAGAATAACGGCATCATTTTCGTGACCGGCGGGACCGGGAGCGGCAAGACCACCACCCTGGCAGCGATGCTGAACGAGCTGAACCGGACGAAGCAGATCCACATCGTCACGCTCGAAGACCCGATTGAGTTCATGCACAAGCATCAGGCGGGCGTGGTCAGCCAGCGCGAACTCGGAAAGGATTTCTTCTCCTTTCCGGACGGGTTGCGCGCAGCTTTGCGCCAGGCGCCCAAGGCCATCCTGGTGGGCGAAATTCGCGACCGCGAGACGATGGAGATCGCGATGACCGCGGCCGAGACGGGGCACATTGTTTACAGCACCCTGCACACGATTAACGCCGGGCAGACGATCAACCGCATCCTCGGCATGTTCAGCCGCGAAGAAGAGCAGCAGCTTCGTCAACGGCTGGCGGAGACGTTGCGTTATGTGGTGAGCCAGCGCCTTGTCAGCAAAGCTGGCGGCGGACGTTTGATGGTGAGCGAGATCATGGGCAATAGCCTGCGCACCCGCGAAGCGATTCTTTACGGCGAAGCGGAAGGCAAAACCTACCAGGAGATCATCGAGGCCGGCACGACGCTCGGCTGGCATTCCTTTGATCAGTCGCTCTTGAAAGCTTTCGAAGCCGATCTGGTGACAGAAGAAGCGGCCTTGCTGTATTGCACGAACAAAGGCCGGTTCCGTCGCGATCTGGACGCGTTGAAGAAAGTTCGTGGGACGGTGGACGTGACTGAGCCTTCCGGACTTAAGCTGAACGCCAAGGTCCACCCGTCGCCCCGGGGCGCCTCGCCGACCCCGACCCGTCCGGCGCCGGCGGCGGTGACGCCCACGCCTCGCCCCGCGGGCGTCCAGGCGGGTGCCTAATTCGCGCGCGTCAGGATTTATCGACGCTGTACTTGCCCGGGCCCACAAAGAGCAGGCCAAATAGCATCAGTGCCAGCTCCAGCGCGGCCAGATTGGCGCGCAGCGAGCCCACGCCCGCCCAGGCGCCTAACAAGTGCACAAAGGTGAGGCCGAGAACGAGCAGCACTCCGGGACGGAAGAAGAGGCCCAGAATCATCAACACGCCGCCGGCGCAGCCTAAGAGCGCACCGAGGAAGCCCCAGAATTGGTAATTCGAGCTCAGGCCCAGATTCCGCACCCCGGTGCCGAAACTGGCCCAACGACCCGCTCCTGCCAGCAGGACCGGCCCCGTCAGTACGATAAAGAGCACGCCCAAACCGAGCCGCATGAGAAGAAGGCCGGTCTCGCGATATTTAGCTAAAAATTGGAGGCGCATCCGCGGACGCTGAATGGATCAGGTAGAGATTGCAAATCAAAGGCGCCCGCCGATACGTCTCCCCATGAGCGGGATTACCAAAGCCGTCCTCCTGGCCGCCGGCCGTGGGACGCGGATGCGTGAGCTGACGAGCGATCTTCCGAAGCCCATGCTGCGGGTGCAGGGGAAGCCAATCCTGCAGCACATCATCGAAGGGATGCGGGCCGCAGGCGTGATGGATGTCCTGCTCATCGTGGGTTGGCGCGCGGAGGTGGTGCGGGAGTTTTTCGGCGAGGGCGCGGCCTTTGGGGTGCGGATCGGATACGTGACCCAGGTGGAGCAGGACGGCACCGGCAAGGTGGTGGAATTAGCGCGCGACTTCTGCGCGACGGATCCTTTTCTTCTCAGCTACGGCGACATTCTGATCGAGCCCTCGAATTACGCCCGTCTCGGCCACTCCGGCCGATGACGTCGAAGCGATCGTGAGCGTGAAGCGCAGCGACGATGTCAGCCAGGGCGGCGCGGTCTTCGTGAACGAACGCTTCGAGTTGACCGACCTGCGGGAGAAGCCGAAGCCGGGCGAGCCCACCAGCCCGTGGTATAACGCCGGGGTCTACGCTTTCCGCGCCAGCATTTTTGATCACATCAGCCGCCTCGAGCGTTCGCCGCGGGGCGAGTTCGAACTCACGGATGCGATCCGCACGCTCGCACTTTCCGGCAGCAAAGTGCAGGCGCTCGAACTGGACGGCGCGTGGGCCGATGTGCGCGATCCCGAGATTTTAGGCCAGCTCAACGCTTAGCCGCCGCGCCCGCGTCACATCACCATTCCGCCATCCACCGCCAGGACCTGGCCGGTGATGTATTTGGCTTCGGCCGAGGCGAGGAAGGCCACCGCCGCCGCGATGTCATCCGGCTGTCCCAAGGTGTTCAGCGGAATCTTGCTCAAGATATTCTTGCGAATTTCATCGGAGAGAACGGAGGTCATGTCGGTTTCGATCAAGCCTGGCGCGACCGCGTTGACCGTGAGTCCGCGGCTCGCCACTTCCCGCGCGAGCGATTTCGTAAACCCGATCAACCCGGCCTTGCTCGCGGCGTAGTTGGCTTGCCCGGCATTCCCGATCAAGCCGATGACGGAGCTGATATTGATGATGCGGCCGCTCCGTTGTTTTAACATCGAGCGCTGGAAGGCCTGCACGAAGTTGAAGGCGCCCTTCAAGTTCGTGTCCAGGACGGTGTCCCAATCCTCGACCGACATCCGCATGCTCAGCCCGTCGCGCGTGACGCCAGCGTTGTTCACCAAAATGTCCACGCGCCCAAATTCCTCCAGGATGCTTTCGCCGACCTTCTGCACGGCGGCATGATCGGAGACGTCCACCGCGAAGGCTTTGGCGCGGTCTGGCTGGGCTGAGTTGATTTCATCGGCAGTCCGCTGGGCGTTTGTCTCAGTCCGGCTGACGGACGCCACTCGCGCTCCCTCCTGCGCCAGCCGCACCGCGATGGCATGTCCGATTCCTCGCCCCGCACCCGTCACCACGGCCACCTGGTCTTGAAATTTCATCATGCGGTCAACTTGCACCTGTCATTCGCAAACCGCGAGGGCTCGCTTTATAGTCGCTGCCTCGCGGGGGAGAAGCCCGCGAACCCCCAAGTTTTTGATGAAGTGCCCTTCCTGTTTCACGTCGTTCGCGCGTCCCGAAGCGCGCTGTCCGGAGTGTCGGCTTTCGCTCCAGCGTCTCGACGCGAAGTTCGGCCTCGTCCCCCGACACTCGCGTTACCTTTCCGATCGAAGCGGTGAACTTAGCCTGAGCGAAATGGGCACTCTCCGGAAGGCGTTGCGTCTTTTTGAGAAGAAGTTCCCGCAGATTTTGTTGTCGGTCCTGGTGACGGAACTTCCGGCCCAGCATCCGGTGGGCGAGTTTGCTTTTTGGATGGCGAACCGCGCTCGTTTTAGTTCAGTCGAGAAGGTCGAGACCGATAATTTTGATCTTCTCCTCACGGTGGATGTGGCCTCGCAAAAAGCGGCGCTCGTTACCGGCTACGGGCTGGAGCCGTTCGTGCAGGAGGAGGATTTGCAGGTTGCGCTCGAGGCTCTGGCGCGCGCGATGCAAACCGAGAAGCTGGCACCGAGCATTCACGTCTTTCTGGAAGCTTTAACAAAGCAACTCCGGCAGCTTTCCTTGCAAGCAAAAGCGCCCAGGTCAACGACCGCCGACGTCTCATGAAGCTGCGCCCTCTTGCTCCTGTTCTCCTGCTCGCGTGTCTGCTCGGGCTGCTTGCTCTCGGCGCCAAACCCACGCCGTTCCCCGCGCCTTCCTCGGCGAAATCTCTCTTCAAAGATCAGAGCATGGGGATCATGCCGCCGCCTACCCCCACCCCGGCGCGCGTGGCCCAGGCGTTCACGGAGGAGGATGAGTGGAAGATTCCCCAGAGCTGGTATTACGGAGCCATCGCAGGGGCGGTGCTGATCGGCGGCCTCCTCCTTTACGGAGCGTTTCGCGCCTGGCGCGCTTCAAACCTTTTCGATCGCCAATATACCTTCCCGAGGAGCGAGCGCGCGGCCTTGCGTCTGGGCGCAACCCGAAGCGGCGGGAACATGGCCACGATCGACCTGCACGCGCCAACGATCGAGCGTTAGAAACGGAAAGCGCTCAGGAAGGCCACCTCGATCGCGAGCGCTTCCTGGATGTTGCGCCCGAGATGATCGCGTAGTTCTTCGATCCGCCGGATGCGCTGCAGGATTTCCACCGCGCTGAGGCGCGCGGCCAGCGCGCTCGTCTTTGTCGCCACCTCCGGAAACTCCCGCCGCGCGATCCCGGTGCGCGCGCGAAGCACATCCGCCCACCAACGCAGCACTACTTCCACCAGTTGGGCGCGCCGCTGCAGATAACGGCTTTCAGTCAGCGCTTTGAAATGATCCTCGCGCTCATCGAGCCACGCGCCATCGGTCGTGTTTTTGTAGCGCACTTCCTCGGCTTTCAACGCGGCCGCGTTCCCAGCCAAAATAGCAGCGCGCGTCTCTCCCAGCAGACGGAGGAAGCCTTGCGCGAGACGATACGGCGCCTGCACCCCTTCCATCTCGGGATTGGCCAGCGCCCCCAGCATCTCGACCAATGCCGTCTCCTCCGTGCTCGGCACCGCATCCTCTGGCGCGGCCAGGGAAATAGGGATGCAGCGCGAGACGATCGTATCCGGGAGCGCTTCTGGAAGCGCGCTGAGCAGGAGCAGCAACGAATCGTTAGGCGGCTCCTCCAGGGTTTTGAGAAAGGCGTTGGCGGCCTGCGTTTGCAAGCGGTCCGCATCCGTTACGATCGCCACCTTGCGCTTTCCCCCGCTGGCCTGCATCTGCAGCGAATGCTCGAGCTGCCGAATCTGGCCGACCACGATCCGGCGGGACTTCGATTCGGGTTCGGCGACGAAAATCTGCGCGGTCCCAGCCGCGAAGACATCTTCCTCTGCGACCCCATTTACAAGATGCGCGAGGCGAGCAGCCAGGGCGCGTTTTCCTGCCCCAACCGGGCCGGTGATGAGGTAGGCGTGCGCCAGACGTTGCTGGCTGTGCGCGCGGAGAAGCAGGGCAAAGGCGGAATCGGGCGAGAAAGCCATGGCTTAGATTTTCGAAGGGGAGAGTTTCGGTTCGATCAACGTCCAGATCGCCGCTGCGATCTCGTCGGGCGTTCCCGCTCCATTAAGCAGGTGCACTCGCTCTGGTTCGCGCGCCGCTAATTCCCGGTAGGCCGCACCCACGCGCTCGTAGAATTCGAGCGGCTCCTGCTCCATCCGGTCCGGCGCACCTAACGGGCGCACCCGGCGGAGCATGCGGGCGCGCGCAGTCTCGACATCCAGATCCAACACCACCGTCACGTCCGGCCGGCAGTGGCCGACCGCAAATTCGTTGAGCAGCGCCACCAGCTGCGGATCGAGCCGGCGCGCCACGCCTTGGTAGACGGTCGTGGAATCGTAGAAACGATCCGAGATCACCAGCACTCCACGCTGCAGCGCGGGCTCGATCACTTCCCGCACGAGCTGGCTCCGGCTCGCTTCGAACAGGAGCAGCTCCGTCTCCGGAACCATCGCCGCGCTCTCGGGCGCGAATTGCAAAAGATCGCGGATCTTTTCCCCGATCGCCGTCCCGCCCGGCTCGCGTGTCAGGAGCACTTCCCGTCCCTCCTCCGCCAGGCGCTCGACCAACCGCCGCACTTGGGTGGATTTTCCGCAGCCCTCCGATCCTTCGAAAGTGATGAAGAGGCCGCGCGACATGCGGCGAGTGTGAAACAAGGCACGGCGGTTGTCGAATCGGTCCTGCCAGCGTATCAAGGGTGGCGATGAAAAAATTCTGGCTCGTGAAGCAGGAACCCACGGCCTATTCGTGGAGCGATTTCGTCGCGGACGGGACCACCAGTTGGACGGGGGTGCGAAATTATTCCGCGCGGAATAATCTGCGCGCGATGCAGGAAGGCGACGAGGCCCTCTACTACCACAGCGTGACGGAGAAATCCGTCATGGGCGTGGCGACGATCACGCAGACGGCCTACCCCGATCCGACGGCTGACGAAGGGGACTGGAGCGCGGTGGAATTGGAACCGAAGAAAGCGTTGCGGCGACCAGTCACGCTCGAAGAAATCAAGGCCAACCCCAGACTCAAGGACATGGCTCTTCTGCGACTCTCCCGACTTTCCGTCCAACCGGTCAGCGCCGCTGAGTTTAAAGAAATCCTTCGTCTCGGCTCGGTCTAAAACCGCTTCCGTCCATGACCGGCGCTGCCGCCACCACCTTCCCGGCTTTCGCTTCCGCGGCCGCCGTGAACAATGATCGACTGATCGTCTCCGTCCACGATGTGGCTCCGCCCACACAGGAGGCTGCTGATGAAATTCTGCGCGCGCTCAGTCGTCGCGGCGTGCGGGTTTGCTCGCTCCTGGTAGTGCCGGATTATCACCAAACCGGACGCGCGATGGAGAACCGGAAGTTTGTCGATTGGCTGCGGGCGCTGGAGGAACTCGGACACGAGGTTGTGATCCACGGCTATTTCCATCTCCGCCCGGAGCGCGCGGGCGAGACGTTGCGCGATCGGCTCTTTACCCAATCCTACACCAGCGGCGAAGGGGAGTTCTACGACCTGGAATATGAGGAGGCGCTTCGTCGCATCACTCGCGCGCGGGAGGAATTTGTCGCGGCTGGATTCACTCCGCGCGGGTTCATTGCTCCTGCCTGGCTGTTGAGCGAACCGGCGGAACGGGCGGCAGCGGATGCGGAGCTGGAATACACCACCCGCCTGACGACCGTGCTCGATCTCCGGAGCCGGGAAGCGTTTCGCGCGCGCTCGCTCGTCTACAGTGTGCGCAGTCCCTGGCGGCGGGCCGCCAGCCTGGCCTGGAATGCGAGCCTGGCGCAGATCCAATCCTCCTGCCCACTCCTCCGCCTGGGCATTCACCCGGCGGATATCGCGCATCGAGAGATTTGGGCGCAGATTCTTCGCCTGGCGGAAAACTTCGCCAAGGCACGCACGGCCACGACCTATCGCGATTGGCTGGCAGAGCGACGTGTGCAAAACCCGCTCCCAACTTCCAAAAGCGAATGAGCCGTTGCGATCTCCACGTCCATTCCCGGGCCAGCGCCCGCTCCGAAGAATGGCTTTTTCGCCGCTTCGATTTGCCGGATAGCTACTCCGCACCCGCCGATCTTTACGATCAACTCTGCGCAGCCGGGATGGATTTCGTGACCATAACCGATCACGACACGATCGAGGGCGGGCTGGAAATCGCCGATCGGCCGCGGACTTTCCTGAGCGAGCAGGTCACGACGTTTTTCCCGCAGGACCCCTGCAAGCTCCACCTCCTGGTCTGGGGCTTGAACGAGGCGCAGCATCGCGCCATCGCCGGGCTGCGGGAGAACATCTTCGATCTCCAAAGTTTCCTGCAACAAGAAGACCTCGCCCACGCCGTCGCGCACCCGCTCTACAGCATCAATGGCAAGCTCGACGCCACCCATCTCGAGCGGCTTATCCTGCTCTTCAAACACTTCGAAGGCATCAATGGCTTGCGCGACACGCTCCTGAGCGATCTCGCGCGAGAGCTCTTCGGCGGTCTCACGCCCGCGAAGATCGACGAGCTGGCGAATCGCCACGATCTCGCGCCCACTCACGCCGAACCATGGCGGAAGATCCTGGTGGGCGGCTCCGACGACCACGGTGGGAAGTTCCTCGCTACCGCCTTCACCGAGACGCCGCCGGCGGAAACCGCGCCCGAATTTCTCGCGCACATCCGCAGTGGCGCTTGCACCGCGGCGGGGGCGGGCGGCACGCCCCTCGCGCTCTCGCACGGCTTTTACAATACGCTTTCCTGTTTCATCCAGGACCGCTTCCACAAACAACTCGGCGCCTCCGCACCGCTGCTCGAGACCATGTTTTCGCGCTTCATGGAAGGGCGCGATCCCACGGAGTTTACCTTGCGCGAGAAGGCGGGCTTCGTGGCGCAAGGCGTTCTCTCCGGGAAGATTTTCGATCTCGCGAAGCGCGGCAACGTTTCGCTCTGGAAGGAGCTTTCCAGCTACTTCGCGCAGCCGGAGGTGAAGGCCCTTCTGGCGCAGGGCGCAGAGGACGTGGCGGAGCCGGAACGCCGCACCTTCCTGATGGCGAACCTCGTCTGCGAGCAGCTCGCTTTCCGGCTCTTTGAAAAATTCGTCAAGCAACTCAACAGCGGCAACATCATCGAGAGCATCCAGGCGCTGAGCGGCATCGCTCCCATCCTGGTCATTCTCGCGCCTTACATTTACGGCTTCCATAGTCAGGCCCCGTCCCGGCCCTCCCTCCGCCAGATCTTTCAGCAGCTCACCGGCGCGGTCCCGGTCCTATTGCAAAACCGGAAACGCGCCTGGTTTACCGACACCCTCGAAGATGTAAACGGCGTCTCCACCACCATCCGCAAGATGACTGCCGCCGCAGCCGCCGCGGGCGAAGAACTGGTGGTGGTGACCTCGCTCAGCGATCTCACCATTACCGATATCCCGATCAAAAATTTCCGCCCCATCGGCGACTTCGAGCTCCCGGAGTATGAGCTGCAGAAGCTCAGCTTCCCGCCGATCCTGCAGGTGCTCGATTACATCCAGCGCGAGCAATTTACCGAGATCATCATCTCCACCCCCGGGCCGGTCGGGCTCACTGGATTGCTTGCGGCCAAGATGCTCAATCTGCAAACGAGCGGCATCTACCACACCGATTTCCCGGAGTATATCCGCATCCTGACCGAGGATCGCTTTCTCGAAAGTCTCGCCTGGACCTACATGCGCTGGCTCTACGGCCAGCAGGACACCGTCTTCGTTAATTCCGAGCAATATCGGCGCAGCTGGATCGAGCGCGGGATTGAAGCGGAGAAGATTCAGATTCTCCCGCGCGGCCTCGATACCGAACTCTTTCACCCAAACCGTCGGCTCGAGAGTTTTTGGAATCGACCGGGCACGGTCAGCGATGAGGTGCGGCTGCTGTATGTGGGCCGCATTTCGCGCGAGAAGAATCTCGATGTCCTCGCCGCGGCCTACCGGCAATTGCGCGAAGCGAAGGTGCCAGTGCGCCTGTTCATGGTTGGCATCGGTCCTTATCTCGAGGCGCTGCAAGAGCTTATTCCTGACGCCGTCTTTGCTGGCTATCTCGCCGGTGAAGCCCTCGCCACCGCTTACGCTTCGGCCGACATCTTTGTCTTCCCGAGCACCACGGATACTTTTGGGAACGTCATCATCGAAGCGCAGGCCGCCGGGTTGCCCGCGATCGTTTCCGATTTAGGGGGCCCGGCCGAACTCATCACCGAGGGCGTAAACGGCTTGATCACGAAAGCGCACGACGTGGAGGCCTTCGCCCGCGCGGTGCGGCAACTGGTGGAAAACCCCGAGCTGCGCGCGGCCATGAGCGTCTCCGCCCGCCAAAGTGTAGTCGACCGGAGCTGGCCCACCGCCTTTCGGAAATTTTGGGCTGCGACCGATCACGAGGCGGGCCGCGATACTAAAGAGCGGAGTGGACTTCCGCCGCCTCTTTCAGCCTGAAATTATGAAATCCGGAATTCGCGCTCTCATCCTGCTCGTTTTCCTTTTGGGCCAGGCTGTGCGGGCTGACGAAGGAATCCGTCAAGTGCAGGAAGAGTTGCGGAAACGGAACCTTTACTTTGGCGACATCAACGGCCAGGCCACGCCCGATCTGGCGAATTCGCTCAAACGCTACCAGGCCCGCAAAGGGTTTCCCGCCACCGGCACGATCGACGTGACGACGGCGGCTTCCTTGAACGTGGCCTACACCGCCGCGCCACCTGCGGAACCTGCTCCGCTTCCCGACATCCCGATTTTGAAAAGCGATTTCGCGCGCCGCATTCCTTCCACAGAGATCGCGGCGCGCGAAAATGAAGCCGATAAAAATCCGGACTTCGTGCCCACCCCGCCGCCACCCCCGGCCGAAGCCCCACCTGCTTCTCAAGATCTCTCTCCGCAACGGATTACCGATTTTGTGCAGAGTTACCTGACCGATTCCGAGACGAACGACATCGAAGTCCAGACGACCAAGTATTTCTCCTACCCAGTGAACTACTTTAACGATGGTCCGCAGAATGCCGACTACGTGAAGCGTGATGTCGGCTACTACCTGCGGAATTTTCCGAAACGGAAATATCGCCTGCTCGGGCCGGTGCAATTCACTGCCTCGGAGGAGGAAGACGAAACGAAGATCCAATTCGAGATCGCTTACGATGTGGAAAACCCGAAGCGCCAGGTGGCGGGTCGGACGCGGAACTACTGGACGGTCCGCGCGCAGAAGGGGGACTTAAAAATTGTCTCCATCCAGGAGGAGCGCCTGCGCGAATAAAAAATTGTCCCGCGAGTCTAACGCTGCTCGGGAGACGGCAGGCCAGCACTTCTCTTCCCTACCTTTTCCATGAAAGTCCAAACCAAGATCGCGCTCCTTTTAGGACTGGTGATGGCGATCTTCCTCGGCGGTCTGGGAGCCTTTCGCACTTACGATCAAATTAAATTCCGCAAGATCGCGGAGGAGCGCTTCGCCGAGCGTCACCGCTCGTTTCAAGATTTCTTAAACGAGGATGGCGAACCTCTCCAGACTTTCGCTCTGGACGACAGTGCTTCCGACCCATTGGTCGACGCCATCACCCGCACCGATCTCGCCTGGCTGGCCCAGAACGCTTCCGTCGCCCGCCTGGAAAGCTTCGGCGCCAACGCCCTCTGGATTTATCGCCCGGGCGGCCAACTCCTCTATCGGGTCAATAACCTCACCGCCGGCAATCTCGAGGACCTCCCCATGCCGCCGGATGCCTTTGCCGGCGTCTTCGCTTCCGAACATTTCGCGCACTTCTTCATCACTGTGCCGCAAGGGCTGATGGAAATCCGCGGCGCCGTGATTCACGGCTCACGGGATTTCGATCGGAAGGAACCGGGGCACGGTTATCTCTTCGTCGGCCGCCTCTGGAGCAAGCCCGTTCTGGACGAGATGTCGCTCTTCACCGGGAACAGCGTGAGCCTGGAAGACAAGCGGGAGAACTATAACGACGAGTTTGGGCTCCTCGCTTTTTCCCAGCCGCTCCGGGGCTGGAACGGCCAGCCGGTCAAACATCTGGTTGTTCGGAATCAATCCCCTGTCGTGCAGGAGCTGCGACGCTCCAGTCAGCGGCTCCTCCTCTGGCTGGTCGTCTTCGCGCTCGCCCTTGTCCTCGTCCTTCTGGTTCTGCTCGTGCTGTGGGTGCGGCGTCCGCTCCGCCATATCATGGCCAGCCTCGCGCAAAACGATCCCAAACCCCTCGCCCATCTTGTCCGCGATCCCTCGGAGTTCGGCGAAATGGCGCGGACGGTGCAAAAATTCTTCGAGCAGCGCGACACACTTCTGCGCGAAATGGAGGAGCGCCGCGTCGCCGAGGAAGCTCTGCGCAAAAGCGAAGACGAGCTTCGCCACTCGCAAAAGATGGAAGCTGTGGGCCGCCTTGCCGGCGGCATCGCGCACGATTTTAATAATCTCCTCACCGCCATCATCGGCTACGCGGAGTTGATCAATACCCAGCAGGCGCCGAACTCGCTCGTGCGCCAGCAGGCCGATCTCATTCACAAAGCTGGCGAGCAAGCTTCCGCTCTCACCCGCCAGCTTCTCGCTTTTAGCCGCAAACAGCTTCTCCAGCCGCGCGTCATCGATCTCAACCACCTCGTCGCCGAGATGGAAAATCTCCTTCGCCGCGTCATCGGCGAACGTTTCAATCTCTCCACCCGCGCGGAAGCCAGCCTCGGCACCGTCTTGGCCGACCCGAACCAGCTCGAGCAGGTGATCATCAACCTCGGCGTCAACGCTCGCGATGCGATGCCCACCGGCGGCGATCTTCTCATTCGCACCGCCACCATCCATCTCGACACCGAAGCGGTTGCGCGAATCTCCGGCTCCCTCCGGGCCGGCGATTACGTCGAACTCTCCGTCGCGGACACCGGGTCCGGGATGGATCCCGAAACGCAATCGCGCATCTTCGAGCCTTTCTTTACCACCAAGGCGCCGGGCAAAGGCACGGGGCTCGGGCTCGCCACCGTCTACGGCATCGTCAATCAAAGCGGCGGCGGCATCGCGGTCGAGAGCGAGATCGGGAAGGGCACCACTTTCCGTATCTATCTGCCCCTCGAGCGCTCTTCGGTGAGCCAGTCGCGCAATCCCACTCTGCCGCCAGTTGATCGCACTCATAACTTCGAGACCATCCTCGTGGTGGAAGACGAGGAGATCGTGCGGGATCTCGTCTGCGCTGTTTTGACTGACGAAGGTTACAACGTGCTCTGCGCTCCGGATGGGCAGCAGGCTCTGGCAATGGCCAATGCCCTCGATGGCCCCATCCATCTTCTCATCACCGACGTCATCATGCCGGGGATGAACGGTCCGGAGCTGGCCGAGCGACTTGGGAGTGCGCGCGGAGAGATGAAGATCCTCTACGTCTCCGGCTATTCCGATAATGATCTCGGCCACCAAGGCGTGCTCGATCACCGGGTCGATCTCCTGCAAAAGCCATTTACTCCGCAGGTCCTGGCGCGCAAAATTCGCGACGTCATGCAGGGACAACGCCATGCCGAAAATTCCTGGGTTTAACGCCACTGCCCGCGCAAGGGTTGTCGCACAGTGCGGCGCCATTCGTCCGCTTGTCGCCGGCATTATCCTCGTCTCCGTCTGCGCAGTCGGAGGGTTGATCGCCTACTTCGCCTCGGACGAGATCTCCGCCTCCGGCAGCTACAGCGCCGTCGCCGCCCCCACTGGGCCAGGCGAGAAGGTCAACGCCGCCTGGTACAAGGTGCCGCCAGATTCACTCGCGGCGGAAAGAGCGCATGGCCACGAATACACGGCGGCGCATAACAAACTTCCGCTCGGCACGCTCGTCCGCGTCACCAACGCGAAGAACCAGAAGAGCGTCGACGTGCGCATCACCGATCGCGGCATCCGCAATCGCAGAGTGAAGATTGATCTCTGCAAAGAAGCTGCGGCTGAGTTGGGGATTGTGAGTGAAGGGATCGCCCGCGTCCGCATGCAGGTGCTTTCCGCTCCCACGGGCGGGTCCCCCGCATCGGCCGACGCCGCGACGCCGTAAGGTCACATTTTCGAGCGTCGTCGCATTGGTATTCAGAGCGAGATCGCCGTCTGATGGCCACACCCGGCACCCCTTCTCTCATTCATCGCCGCGAAGCAATCATCGCCGCTGGCGATCCACGTAGCCATGTCTCCTCGAGCCGCGGCTTTGCCACGGCCAAGGCCAGCACCGCGAGGGTGCAAATCAGATCCGAGCGGAACTTGCGAGTGGCTGCGATTGAGCATTTGCAGCAGCGTCAGTGGCGAGGGCGGAAGGTAGCTTGCTCTTTCACTCCGCCTGCAAGCTGGAAGCTCGCGCGACCCTATCTGCCGCCCACCCGGCCGGCTCACCTCTACCCAAGGCAACGGCTCAGGAAACGCGCCCCTGCGTATTAATCCAGCCAGCTGAGCGGATACTTTGGATCGTCCAGCGCCACGGCTTGCTCGGTTAACTCCAGCGTGTGCTGGGTATCGAACATGACCGCGAGCTCTTCAGTGCGCGTGGCGTCTTTGCTCGCCATGATCGTGCCCGGATGCGGGCCGTGCGGGATGCCGCGCGGATGCAGCGTCATCGAGCCGGCCTCGATCCCTTTGCGCGAACCGAAATTGCCTCGCACGTAGAAGAGCACTTCGTCCGCTTCCACGTTGTCGTGCACCCACGGAATTTTCACCGCTTCGGGATGATAATCGAGCATGCGCGGCGCAAAGGTGCAGACCACATAACCGCGAATTTCAAAGGTCTGGTGAATCGGCGGCGGTTGGTGGACGGCGCCGGTGATGGGCTCGAAATCGGCCGCATTGAAGGTGAAGGGATAAACAAAACCATCCCAGCCGATGACGTCGAACGGGTGATGGGCGTGAACGAAGCGCGTCCAGCGCGGCCCGTCCTTTACCAACACGGGGACGTCCCCTTCCTGATCGATGACGAGGGTCTCGCTCGGGCCGTGGAAGTCGCGTTCGGAATAGGGCGAGCCCATCCGGATCTGGCCATCGTGATTGAGATAGCGGCGAGGAATGCGGACCGGGCCGCCGGATTCGAGAATGAGGTAATCCTCGTCTTCCACCTTGTCCGGCACGAGCCGGTAAGTGATGCCACGCGGGATCACGATGTAATCTTCCGCCCGGTAGCGCAGTTTCCCGAAAGGGCTCTCCAAGGTGCCCGCACCGTGGAAAACGAAGATCGTCTCATCGGCGCCGGCGTTCCGGTAATACTCGTATTCGCCGTAGGTCTTCGCCGGCTTCAGGCGGTAGGCGATCATGTCCTGATTGAAGAGCATCGGGATGCGGCCGGTGTAGAGGTCGCCCTGCCGCGGGACATTGGCCGCTTTCAAATGATGATGACGCAGCGGCGCATCGGTCACCTTTTTCAGCTCCTCACATTTCAGCAATTCCACGCTGCGCACACGGGTCGGCGGGCGCAGGTGATACATGATTGAGTAAGCCTCGTTGAAGCCTTCCGTCGTGATGACGTGCTCGTAGTAGATGCCTTCGTTCTTGTAGCCGGGACCAGCCCCGTTGCGGTGAAACCAAATGTGATGTTTGCGCGGGATCTCCCCGAGCGTCTGATATTGCGGCATAAACGTTTTCCCTCTTACAGATTCCCTCGTGCGTCCTGCTCTTTCTCCAGCGCTTCGAAGAGCGCCTTGAAGTTGCCTTTCCCGAAACTCTTCGCGCCTTTGCGCTGGATGATCTCGAAGAACAACGTCGGCCGGTCTTCCACCGGCTTGGTGAAGATCTGGAGGAGGTAACCTTCCTCATCGCGATCGATCAAAATGCCGAGCTTCTGCAGCGGCTCGAGGTCCTCATCGATCTTGCCCACGCGATCGAGCACCGTTGCGTAGTAGCTCGCCGGGATGCTGAGAAACTCGACGCCGCGATTCTGCAAATCGGTGACCGTTTTCACGATATCGGCGGTGGCGAGAGCGCAATGCTGCACGCCTTCGCCATCGTAAAAGTCGAGATATTCCTCCACCTGCGATTTCTTTTTTCCCTCGGCCGGCTCGTTGATCGGGAACTTCACGTACCCGTTTCCGTTGCTCATGACCTTGCTCATGAGGGCCGAATATTCGGTCGAGATGTCCTTGTCATCGAAGGTGAGGATGTTGCGGAATCCCATCACGTCTTCGTAAAACTTGACCCACGGGTTCATCTGATTCCAGCCGACGTTCCCTACGCAATGATCGACGTAGAGGAGCCCGGTCTCCGGCGGATTGTAGTTCGACTCCCACTTGCGGAAGCCTGGCATGAAGACGCCGTTGTAGTCGCCGCGCTCCACGAAAAGATGGACCGTATCGCCGTAAGTGTGGATGCCGCTCAGGACCACGCGGCCATCGTCATCCGAGAGAATCTGCGGCTCGAGATAGCTCTTGCCGCCGCGCTTGGTCGTCTCTTCCCAGGCCGAAGTCGCGTTCTCCACTTTCAACGCCAGCACCTTCACGCCGTCGCCGTGTTTCGCGATATGATCGGCGATCGGGTTCCCTTTCCGCAGCGGAGTCGTGAGCATGAACGTGAGTTTGTTCTGCCGAATCACGTAGCTGACACGGTCTTTCACACCCGTCTCCGGTCCTGCGTAAGCGAGGCTTTGAAAGCCAAACGCTGTCTTGTAAAAATGAGCGGCCTGCTTGGCGTTGCCGACGTAGAACTCGACGTAGTCGGTGCCCTGAAGCGGCAGAAAATCGGCTTCGACCGCAGGAGCGGCCATTGGTTTATCGGGAGTGAGGGTGGTTTCCATAAGTGCTTTCGTGGAGGGCTCGGGTGGCAGGCGGCGACGTCTTGCCCCGCTCCGCGCCTCGAAACATAATTCGGATGGGGTGCCTCGCAAGGACGCACCGGCTTTGGCCGGCGAGGGTGTGCGCACCGCTGCGGACTCTGCACTCTCGGGTAGGGTGGGCGTCTCGCCCGCCGAGCGACGCATCTTGCGTCGCGGCATTTTGTCCTCGCGCGAAAGTTCGTTCCGGCGAGACGCCCGCCCTACCCGGCACGTTAACCTCGCCTAAAACGCGAAGCCGAAGCTGAAGTGGAAGGCGCCAAACGCTTCGCCCGGTCGCCGATCGGGATTGACCGCGTAATCGATGCGGAGCGGACCGATTGGCAGTTGGTAGCGCAGACCCAGGCCAATGCCATAGCGCAAATCCGTCAGCCCAATGTCTTCCGCGCGTGGCAGGAGATTGCCGGCATCGCCGAAGACTGCGAGCTGCAGTTCGCCGTAGATCGGGAACGAGTATTCGATATTGAAAACCGAGAAGAATTCGCCGCCGATCGGGTTGCCGCGATCGCTCGGGCCAAGCTCGCGTTCGGCAAAGCTGCGCACGCTATTCGCGCCGCCGTTGAAGAAGCGCTCGTCAATCGGGATGTCAGTGCCGCCCAGCCCCTGGACCACACCGGCCCGCGCCCCGACAGAGAGCATGGTGCGCCGGAACCATTTTTCCCACGCGCTCTCGGTCTCGTCCGCGGCGGTGGGGTTGATCTTCACAATCTTGTCGTCTTTCGCGAAGGGCAGGTAATAGCTGACCCGCGCCGTGCTCCGGACAAACTCGATCTGACTCCCGAGCGTGTCCCCGGCGTAATCAAACGTATTGTCGATTACGATTCCACGCGGTGATGCGAGCGGGTTTTTGCGCAAGTCCAGCGTCTGCGTGTAACCAACCGTGTTCACCTGATAGTTGCGGCGGCCAAGGAAAGCGTCGTCGATGTCCGCGCTCGTAACCTTGACGTGGCGCGCGCCGAAGGTGGCGCCGATTTTGTATTGCTTGGTCAGCTCCCGTTCCAGGGCAAGGCGGCCGCCGTATTCAAACTTCGAGTAGCCATCGAAATCGTAGGTGAGCGCGAGCAGGCGCAAGCTCATGCGGACATCGGTATCGAAGAGATAAGGGTCCTCGTAAAGAATCTCGCCCTTATACCCGCGGCTGGAGTACTCCGCCGACATGGTGACCGGCCGTCCGTAGCCAAAAGGATTTCGATCGCGATAAGACGCACCCACAATCGCGCCCGCAAAGGTCCCGTAGCCGAGGGAGAAGCCGAACTCTTTGCTCTTCGCTTCCTCGGCCGCGATGTTCATCCGGAGCTCGTTCCCGTTCACGCGCTCGGGCTGAATTTGCAGGACGGTGAACAGGCCCGTCTTCATCATCTCGCGGAACTTATCGTCCACGATCTGCGGGTTGTATTTCTTCCCGCTCAGCTTGCTAAAGCGCTTCGTCACGTAGCTCGGGCGCAAGCGCTTTAATCCCGTCACCGTCGAGCCGTCGAAGTAATAAATCGGGCCCGGCGAGATCGTCACCCGCACCGGCACCTTCGCCCCGCGCGCGCTATCGGGTGTCCCGGAAGCGTCCACCTTTACATCGTAATATCCCCGCGCCTTGTAGAAAGCCTGCAGCCGGCGCGGAATATCGGCCAGGCGCCGATCGGTGTAAGGCTCTTGCAAAAGGTCGGCCATCTCCTGCCGCAACTCCTCCGGGCTCACCACCGTCTCCCCGCCGAAGCTAACTTCCCCGAAGAAATACTGACGCCCTTCCACGATCGCGACCGTCAAGTCCACCTGCGTGCCACCCGCGACGAAGCGGTAGTTCGGCTCCTGCACGATCACATTCAGGAACCCTTCGGAAATGTAGAGCCGCCGCACCAGGTCCACGCCTTCTTCCAGATCGTTCTTCACAAACGGAAGCGTCTTCTCCGTTTTGCCGTAGCGCTCGCGCGTCGGGCCGATAAGAAAATCGAGCAGCTTGTCATTCGCCACGTTCTCGTTCCCGACGAAGCTCACTTCGCCGATCGTGACGCGCACCCCTTCATCGATATCGAGTCGCAGCTGGCTCCCCGCGATCGAGTAGCGGACCTCCGCCTTTTCGAAACCCTGCTTTCGGTAATAGAGCTCGAGCAAAAAGGCGGCATCATCCCCGCGCGCAGCCGTCAGGCCCAGCTCCGCGATGCTCGCGATCTGTTCCTTTAATTGCGAACGCAGCTCCTCTTCCTTAAACGCGGTCGCGCCGCTAATGATGACGTTTGAGTTTTGCGCCACAGCCTCTTGCTGCTTCGTCTCCTGCTTCTTCGCCTTATCCTTTTGCTCCGTCTGCGGAGCGTCCACTGCGCGCTGCGCGAAGCTGCCTGCGGCCCCGGCAAAAGACAGGAGCAAACCAAGACACCCGAAAGAGAAGACGCGTTTCATCGTTTAACGAAACCTCACCAGGTATTTGACCGTCCCGCGGAAATCTCCCTGCACGCCGATCTCGCCGATGAGCTGGATCTTATCGGTCGCGCGATAGCGTGCGGTCGCCGTCTGCTGGCCGGTCCGGGGGTCCACTCCGCCCACATCGACCTGAAGCTTATCGAAGATGGAATTCGTGTTCGACGATCCGCTCTTTTTGAAAACCTTTTGATAGAGCTGCTGTCCTAACAAGAGAAGCGCGCGGCCCGCAAGCACATTGCCGCCGCTGGCCAGTTGCTCGCGCGTGACGCCAGTGGCGAGAAGAGTAATGATCTCCTCCTGCGGGAGCGGCGGCTCGCTCGTGAAAACCGCCTCCGGCGAATTCGCCGTGCCGTAAATGTAAACTCGCACCGTGTAGTCGCGGATGAGCGAGGTGCCCTGCAAATCAAGGCCAGGGTTGAAAGGATCCTCGGGGTTAAAGTAGATGAAGCCTTGATTAATCTCGAGCCGGCTAAACGGCAGCGTCGCCTCCACATTCTGCAAACGCACCGAACCATTCAGGAGCGGCTTCAGGCCGGTGCCGGTCAGCCGCATATCGACGAGTGCGCCGCCGTTCGCGAGATTGCCTCGGATTAAAAACGGGTCCTTGGTTTTGATCACAACATCGAAAGTCCAGTCGCGCAGCGGAGGCTCCGGAAAAGAGAGCCCGGCGGAATCAGAAGGCGGCGCGGGTGCAGGCGCGGGGCGGCCCGGCACCCCGATCGGGATGAGGTCGAGATTCTTCAGGAACTGACTATTCGTGAGCGCGACTTCGCCGGTGACCGCCGCGCTCGCGAGCGGCCCTTTGATGCTGATGTTCGCATCCGTGCGCGCGGTCAGGTTGTCATTCCGCGCCACCAGCACGGCATCAGCGCGAAGCTGCAGATCGAAATTTGGCTCGGTCAATTTCGGGAACGTGACCTGGCCGGAAAGCGTGAAAGGACCGCCCGCCAGCTCGCCTTGAAACTGTTGGAAATCGAGCCGGTCGTCCGCGAAGACGAGTCGCGCATTGAAGTTTGTCACCGCGGGCAAAGTGGGATTTCCGAAGCGCGCCGCATTGATCTTCATCTCGGCAGCACCGCCGAAAGTTGGCTGCGCAATCGTGCCGCCGACGTTCACGTCCAGCGCCAGACTCCCATCGATCCGCTCCACCGCCGGCACGAACTGACGAACGAAATTGATCGAGCTGCTCGGCATCCGCACGGTCGCTTTGACCGGCGTCGTCTCATCCAGCTTCTTCGCTTCCAGGAGTTGCGCGACATCGAGCGGCAGGCTGGCGTTGATTTGCACCGGCTGGATGCGGTCCTGCTCGAGCTTGCCCTCCATGATGAGCTGCTTGTTTTCGATCCGCGCCTGGAGCGCGAAGACAGCGGGCTTGAAATCTTTTAGCGCGTCCGATGCCAACCCAGCCAGCTTGAGATCGAGCGTCGCGCGCAGATTATCCACCGTTCCTTCTGCATCGAACTTCAGATCGGCCAACCCGGAGACGGGCGACTCCGTGCCCAGATTCTTCGCCAGCTTGGCGATATCCAGGTTGAGCGTTTGGAAGTTGATCAAAACCTTGCCGCCAGTCGGGAAGAGCGGCTTTTCCGTCCCGAGATTCGCCCAGGTAAAAGGAATGGCCACGTAGCCGTCCGCGTATTTTGCGTCGCCCTGGATGACCTGAATCTTGGTCGCCTCCAGCGTGTCCCCCTTCGCTTCGAGAATGGTCTGGAGCTGAAGCTTGTCGCTCGCCACGTAGATGATCGGCACGCTCAATTCCTCCGGCGTGTATTTGGCTTCGATCTTCGCCTCCAGATTTTCCAGCTCGGCGTAGCGACCATCTTCCAACGTCAGTTCGAGTTGTCCGGTGTTTTTGAAAGTGGCGAGCGTGCCGTTGCCTTCCCAGTTCACCGCCAGCGCGCCCGCGATATCGGTCTTGTTCCCGAGCGCGCGCAAGGTCGGTTCGAAACTTCCAAGATCGGCCACGCTCAACGCCAGCTGGCCCGAGTAAGGATGCGGCGCGTCCAGCCCCGCTTGCCCATGCGCGCGAATAAAATCGCTCGCGTTCAACTGCGCCGTCAGATCGCTCAGGTAGACCACGTTCTCCGCGATCGTCCCCGCCGCGCTCACCACCGGAACGGTTAATTTCTGCGCGGTGAGGTTCGTTCCGTAGAGATTAAAATAACCGCCGCCCAGCTTCTCCCCGAGCGCCGTCTGCGCGTAGAGCTCCACCGCTCCGCTCACCTTGTTCTCCGCGTTGGCCACCCAGAAATCGCTCACCTCCGGCGCCGCCAGGTGGAGCTGGACCGAGCCCGGCTGCTTCGCCGCCGTGGCGGAATCGAGCGGGAGTTGATAGCGCGCGCTCAGCGTCAATCGGTTCGCCTTCTGCGTTAAGAGCGCGTCTTTCACAAAGACATCTTTCTCTCTCGTCTCGATCTGCGCCGTGATGCTTTCCACCGCATAATCGCCGAAGCGCACCGCGGTGATTTCCAGCCCGAGATCGCTCGTCAGATTCGTGTAGTAAGGCGGCGGAATCGTCTCGCCTCCCACGTCTTCCTCATCCGGCATCGGCGGCGGCATCTTCTTCGCGGCGCGCAATTTTACCACTGCGCGCTCGACCGAGCCGCTTCCGAAATCCACCGGTCCAGCCACGGCCGCGAGATCGATGTGCACCGTCGCGTCGCGCACGCTGATCTTGCCATTCACTTCCGCGGGACCCTTGATCGGCTGCGCCATGCCCGCGGTCAGCGAGCCCAGCTCGGGAATGTTGGCGCGCAGATTGAAGTCCGCCGGCACCCGCCCAAACTCTTCCGTGCGCGCCGGCAACTGCGCGGTCCCCGTCAGCTCAATCGTATTCGCGCCGCGGCTCAGGGTCAGCTTCCGCACCGCCGCCTGACCGTTCTGCGCTGCGACGTCGAGCAGGACTTGGTCGAAGACCAGCCCACCGGCTTCGAGATTGTTCACCTCGCCGTTGAGTCGTGCCGTTCCAGGTGTTCGGTCGATCAAGCCTCCCCTCGCCTACAATCGAGAGCCGCTTCACCTCACCACGCACTTTCGATGGCTCCGAGCCGGTCGCGTCCACGGTCGGCGGCACTACCCGGCCTTGCTCGAGTTTGGGCGGCTCGAAATATTCCGCCACCTCGAGGAGCGATGTATCCTCGACGGTGAAATTGACCTTCGTCTCGAGCGAATCCTTCGCCTCGCCCAAAGCAAATTTTCCGTCCACTTTCGCCCCGGCAAACGTCCCCTTCACCGCCACATCGAGCTGGCTCTGGGCAATCTTCGACGCGTCCAGATTAACAACTTCGAGCTTGGTCTTCTCGTCGAGGACAAGATTGCGCAGATAAAGGTTCCGATCCGCATAAGTGGTCTGCGCGGTCACATCTTTCCAGCGCCGACCGCTCGCCAGCTGCAGAGTGCCGATCCTCAACTCGCCCGTCTGCGTCGGGTTTAAATCGAGCGAGAGATGCTCGAGCAGAATATCTTCCGGCGTGGATTTCACGCGCACGTTCACGTCGGCGAGCACGAGCCGATCCGGGAAGAAAGCCGGGAGCGTGATCTTCTGATCCTGCACCACCTTCTCTGCCGGAGGCGCTTTCGCGGGATCGAGCACGACGTTGGCATTGCGCACCTCCACCGTCTTCAGGAGTTCGGCCATCCCGCCTCGGAAGAAATCGAAGAGGCTGTAGTCCACCCGCAGAAGATCGACGTCCGCGGATTGCACCGCGGAAGGCCCGGTCGCGGAAGCGCGCACGTTCCGCAATTCAATCCCGCCGAGAATGGAACCCTCCACCCGCAGATCGAGCCGGATGTTCTCCTTTTCCGCAAAATGGATTGCCGCCCGCCGCACCACCGTCTGCAGGATGGGCCGGTGAAAAACTAGCAACAAAAGCACGACAATTCCCAGCGCGATCCCGACTCGTTTGAGCCAGGTGCGCCATGCTGTTTTGGGAGCATTGCCGTTTTCATCCACGAATTTGCCTACAATATTTCTACGCGATTAAAGAGCAACCCGGACGCAGGCGCTTTCCTTGGGCGTTTGCCGATTGCACCGCCTTGCACTCCAGCGGACCCTTCCCTGCTCATGATGAATCCCGACAAGCTCTTCGATTACCTGGATGGCAAGCTGGACCCGGCCGCGCGCGCCGAACTCGAAGAACAACTCCTGCACGACGAGCATCTGCAGAAGCAATTTGCCGTCGCACGCGAGATCCATCGGGGCGTCGGCACCCGCCGTCCCGGGGCTCCGCGCGAAGTTGTTGTCGCGAGCGATCCCGAACGCGGAGCACGTCTCGGCCGTCGCATTTTCACCGCTGCCATATTCCTTATTTTCCTCAACGTCATCGGCGGTCTCGCCTTCATCGCTTACAAAAACAAAAAGCCCGCCGCGCCGAGCCCGGCCGATCCTTCGGTGCGGCAACAAGTGGAGGCCTCCTTGGGCGCGGCCGCGCAGAACGCCATGCCCATGCCCACCTTTGTCCCAGCCGAAGTCCACCTGGTTGCGCCGCGCCTGCATTGGGACGCGCTCGCTACGCGCATCATCGACGCTGCCGGCGTCTTCGGCGGCGAAGCCACCCGCGGCCTGGCGGACGAGAGTTCGCTGATGGTTTTGGCCGATATCCCAACGTCCAGCGAATCAGAATTCCGAACCGCGATCACGTCGGCCGCCAGCATCGTGCCGCCGCCAGCCATTGGCCGCGGCTTTGGCCCCGCCCCCGCCGAGCCGGACAAACGGACCATCGTCCAAGTGCGCATCGCCGAAGCGGCGCCATGATTCTGGTCACCTTCGCGCTTCCGGCGGAGAGCAGCGATTTCGTCGCCCTTTTACGAACGCGAGGGCGCCTGGGTGAAGGTAAGCATGATGCGAAGGGGCTGTTAGGCGATCGGGAGGTTGGCGTCCTGCATACCGGCGTCGGCCAAGACCATCGCCCACGCGCGAGTCGCCGCCTTCCTTCAGTCTAACGAAAAACCGAGCCTGCTCGTCAGCGCTGGGTTCGCCGGCGCCTTGCGGGAGTCGCTGGGCATTGGCGACGTCCTCTGGGCAGAGAATTTCTCCGAGCCGCGCTTCCACGCACTCCTCCGGGCGCTTCCGTGTGTGCCGGGCACCCTCGCGACCGCGAGCAACATGATCGACACGCCCGCCGACCGCGAAGCGCTCGCGCAAACAGGCGCGGACGCCGTCGATATGGAAACCGAAACGCTGGCCGCGCTCGCGAGCGAAGCTGGCATTCCGTTTCTTTCCTTGCGCGGAATCAGCGACACGCCAGCGGCGCCCTTTCCAGTGCCGCCCGCAGTTCTCTTCAATGTCGCCCGGCAAAAAACCGACTTCACTGTCCTCGCGCTTCTATCTCCTTCGCCATCCCGCCGCCATTCCCGGCTGCTCGCCTTCGCGAAAAATGTCGCGAGCGCGAGGCGCGCCCTGACAAACGTCCTCGAGCGCGTCCTGACGGGCGCTCTCCCCTAGCCCGGCAAGCGCACGCTCTAAAGGGGTTCGATGTGCACCAACACATCCACAATCCGCGCATCCGTCGCGCGAATCGCATCCTTCACTTCGTGCGCGATATCATGCCCCGCTCGCACCGAGATGGTCCCTTCCACCGCCACGTGCAGATCCACGTAAAAGTGCAGCCCCATCTTGCGCACCAGACACGTCTCCACCGCCAGCACGCCCGGCACCTGCAGCGCCGCTGCCCGGATCCGGTCGCCCACATCACCGCGTGGTGCCGTATCGAGTATCTCGTGCATCGCCGGCCAGAGCAGCCGCGTCCCATTTATCCCAATCAACCCGCAGGCAACCAGCGCCGCCCAATCATCCGCGCTCTCCCAACCCTCTCCACCCAGCAGCGCGATCGAGATCCCGACCAACGCCGCCAGCGAGGTCAGCGCATCGAAGCGATGATGCCACGCATCCGTCTGCACCGCCGTGCTCTCCGCCGCCCGCCCGATTCTAATCACTGAGCGGAAGAGCAGCTCCTTCACGATCACCACCACGATCAAAACCACCAGCGTGAACGGCGCCGGCGAATGATGCGGCGTAAGAATTTCCCGCACACTCTGGATGGCCAGGCCAACCGCGATCGCCATGACTCCCACCGAGACAATGGCCGCCGCCACCGGCTCCGCTTTCCCGTGCCCGTAGGGATGGGTCGCGTCGGGCGGGCGCGCGGCAAACTTCAGTCCCACCCAGATCACGATTGAGCCCCCGATATCGAGCCCCGACTCAATCCCGTCCGCGATCAGGACGTAAGCGTTGCCCAGGATTCCGGCCACGATCTTCGCCACGGCCAGGACCAGATTCACGATCAACCCGAGCAGGACGAGTCGCGCCCCGCTTTGCAAATTGCCGGTCGGAACACTCGCTGTAGGCTGGGCAACAGGAGTCACCATGAGCAAAACTATACGCGCCGCAGTTTATGACACGCACGGAAATCCCGGCGAAGTGATCAAGGTCGCCGAGCTGCCCTGGCCCACTCCCGCCGCCGACGAAGCGGTCGTGCAGATGGAAGCCGCTCCGCTCAATCCCGCGGATATCAATGCCATCGAAGGCAAATATCCCATCCGCCCCACCCTGCCTGCCACGCCCGGTATGGAAGGCACTGGGCGCGTGGTGGAGCTGGGGAGCGCCGCGCACGGCGTCTCGATCGGCGACCGCGTCCTGCTCCCGCATAATCTCGGCAGTTGGCGGGAGGCTTGCGCCGCGCCGGCCGCGAAACTCGTGGTTGTGCCGGAGGGAATCGAGCCGGTCCAGGCCGCGATGTTGAAAGTGAATCCCATTACCGCCTGGCGCATGCTGCACGACTTCGCCTCGCTCGAGCGTGGCGATTGGTTCATCCAAAACGCTGCCAACTCTGCCGCCGGCCGCGCCGCCATCCAGATCGCGCGCGAGCTCGGCTATCGGAGCGTGAACATCGTCCGCCGCGCGGAATTGTTCGACGAGCTGAAAGCGGAAGGCGCCGATGTGGTCGTGCTGGACGATGATTCGCTCCGCGACGAAGTCGCTGCCCAAACCGAGCGCGCGCCCATTCGCCTCGCCTTAAACGCGGTCGGCGGCAAGAGCGCGCTCCGGATGATGAAGACCCTGGCGTCGGATGCGACGATCGTGACTTACGGCGCGATGAGCTTGCAGCCGCTCACCATTCCGAACGGGATGTTGATCTTCAAAAATCTGCGCTTCACCGGCTTCTGGGTAAACAAGTGGTACGACGCCGCCACGCCCGCCCAGCGCGCGGAGACTTTCGCGCCCCTTTTCGAGATGGCGCAGCGCGGCCTCTTGCAGACCAAGGTGGAAAAGACTTACCCGTTAGGCGAAGCCCCTGCCGCCGTCCGCCACGCCATGCAAAACGAGCGCGGCGGGAAGATTGTCTTCGAATTCTGAAACGCCCCCGCCTGCGCGCATGCCTGTCTACGGTCGCTTCACCGCCTTTCTGCTTGCGAGCGTCCTCGGCGTCATCGTCTGGTCCGGCATCGGTCCGCACGATCGACTGACGTGGTGGCTGGAAGTGGCGCCCGCGCTCCTGGGCTTGCTCGCTCTCTTCTTCACCCGGCACCATTTCCGTTTCACGCCGCTGCTCCAAACGCTCATCGCTCTGCACATGATCCTGCTCGCGGTGGGCGGGCACTACACTTACGCCGAAGTCCCGGCCGGTTTCTGGGTGCGCGATCTTCTTCACCTCGGGCGCAACCACTACGATCGGCTCGGCCACTTTGCCCAAGGCCTCGTCCCGGCTTTGATCGCGCGCGAGATCATCCTGCGCCGAGGCATTGTCCCATCAAAGGCCTGGACCGGCTTCTTCGCCGTCTGCATCGCGATGGCAATCAGCGCCGTCTACGAGCTGATCGAATGGGTCACGGCCGAACTCTACGGGCAGAATGCCGACGCGTTTCTCGGTGGCCAGGGCGACATCTGGGACACGCAAAAGGACATGGCGTGCGCGTTACTCGGCGCGCTCTGCGCCATCTTCGTCCTGCGTCGCTGGCACGATTCGGCAACTGCATAAACGCGAGTAAAACCACGCCAGCGCGGCCTTGCCCCGCTCCCTACTCTTCGTCGCGCGCGCGCGAGTTCTTGATCACCGCCCGGATGTCGAGCGCCCACTGCTCCGCCGCGGCCGGCGGTCGAAAGGACCAGCTCAAAGCCGACTGGCCGCTTCCCGCGCGGAGGCTGATCCGATCGCGCTCACGCTGCACCTTGTAATAGCCGGTCGAGCGCGGCGTGATCTCGACCATTGCCTTCCCGTTCTCGTGCAGGAACACGCTCTCCTTTGTCACGATGATCGACGCCTGTTTTTCATCCCAACCCGCGCCCTGCCGTTCCCCTACTTTCGTCCGGCGAAAGGTGAGATCATCCGCGCGCTGCGCGATGCCCTCTTTCTCGAAGCGAGCCAACAATTCCGGCGAAAGCTCGCCCGTGGTCCGCTCGCAACCGGCCAGGCCAAACGCAACCGCCACGACCACCGCGAGACCGCAGCTGAGGATGTTGCCTCTCATTTCAACGAAGATCTGCGCGGCTCCGTGGCACTTTGGCCAGCTTAAAAAAGCTACTCCATCCGCAGCGCTGCCATGGGATCGACCCTGGCCGCGCGGTTCGCTGGCAGAAGACAGGCCACCAGCGCCACGGCGGCGAGGAGAAAAGTGATCGTGCCCAGGGTAAGCGGATCCTGCGCACTGGTTTCGTAAAGCAACGCGTTCATCGCGCGCGAGGCCAGCAGCGTCACGCCCAATCCGATCGCCAATCCTGTCCCGATCAGCAGTCCGCCCTGCGTGAGGACGATTTGCAAGACATCGCGACGTTGCGCCCCCAGCGCCATCCGGATCCCGAGTTCCCGCGTCCGCTGCGTCACGCTCAACGCCATCACTCCATACAAACCAAGGCTGGCCAGCAAGAGCGCGAGGACGGCGAAGGCGCCCAGCAGTCCCATCGTTAACCGCCGCGCCGCCATGCTGGTGGCGATGTTCTTCTCCATCGTCGCGATCACCCCGATGGCCTGGTCCGGATCGAGCGTCTCCACCTCGCGCCGAATCGCGGGCACCAGCACGGTGGGATCGCCCGCCTTCACCCGCACCACCAGCATGTGCCCGTTGGTCGCATATTGCGCCGCGGAATAATAGATGTGGTGGAACTGGAGACTCTCCACGTTGTCCTCGCCTGCGGCTTCGTTCCGCGTCCGCGCCACCACTCCCACGATCGTGAGCGGCGGCGCATTTTCTTCGAAGGTCTGGTTATCATCCAGATGGCGCCCGATCGGGTCTTCGCCGGGGAAATATTTTCGAGCCAGCGTCTCGTCGATGATAACCGAGCGCGGCCGTCCGAAGACCTCTTCCGCTCCGAAGGCGCGCCCGCGCACGATGGGCATGCCCAGCACGCGGAAGTAATCCGCCGAAACAATATTGATCTCGGCCGAAGGCTCCTGACCGGGGAGACTATCCGGGGTGCCGGTGACGTGAAAGCTGGCGTCCCACTCGTTCTCGTCGAAAGGAATGTTCGACCCGATCGCAACCGCTTCCACGCCCGGTAACGCACGGACGCGCTGCACGAGTTGATCAAAGAACCTGATCGATTTCTCATCTTCGCCGTAGCGCGCTTCGGGCAATTCCACACTCATCGTCAGCACGCGGGTGGGATCGAAATGGATCGGCTCGTTCTGCGCGCGCCAGAAACTCTTCAGGGTTAATCCTGCGCCCGCGAGCAAGACCACCGCCAGGGCCACTTGAGTGATGACAAGAGCCGAACGCGCCCTCTGTCGGCCAGCCCCACCACTGCCGCCGCGTGCGCCCGCTTCGTTCAGAGCGATCGTGAGCGCGGCGTTCTTCGAGACCCGCCACGCGGGCCAGATTCCCACCAGGATTCCCACGCCCGCAGCGAGGATGGCGGTAAAGGAGAGCGCGGCGAAATCGATGCGCGTCTCCTGGAAACGCGCCACGCGCGTCGGACTAAGCGCGAAGATCAAGTCCAGACTCCAGACCGCCAGCAGCACACCCGCCAGCGCGCCGAAGAAGGCGAGCATGGCGCTTTCCACCAGCATTTGCCGCATCAATTGCCAGCGACTCGCGCCCAGCGCGGCGCGCACCGCCAGCTCCTTCCCGCGCGCCAGCGCCCGCGCGAGTTGCAGATTGGCTACATTCGCGCAGGCGATCAAAAGCACGCACCCGACCGCCCCGAGCAGCAAAGCCAGGCTGTGCCGATAATCGCCCACGGCCGCGTCCAGGAGCAGCGCCATGTTCACGCGACGACCGGTGTTCGAATCCGGATAACGCCGCTCCAGCTCCGCTGCGATCGTGTCCAAGTCCGCATTGGCCTGCTCCAGCGTCACGCCCGGTCGCAACCGACCCACTGCAAAGAACCCGGGATGATTTCCGCGCGCGAGGATTCCTTGTTCCTTCCGCAAATCCGCCAGCGGAATCCAAAGCTCAGCCAGGCGCGGGTAAGCCAACGCTTCCGGGAGCACGCCGATGATTTCGCGCATGACACCGTCCACCATCACCGAGCGACCGAGCACTTTTGGCGACGCGCCGAACTTCGATTTCCAAAGTCGCTCGCTAATCAAAACCACCGGGGCCGCACCGGGCACATCGTCGCTCTCGCGCAGGTCACGCCCGAGCAGCGGCTGGAGCCCAAGCACGGTCAGGAAGTTAAAGGTTACCCGGCCCGCGCCCACCCGTTCCGGGGCCCCCTCCCCGCCCACGTTCGAAAAGTTTACGCTCTCGCGGCGCGTCAAAGTCAGGTCAGTAAACGAGCGCTGCCCCGCCCGCCAATCGAGGAAGTTCGGGTAGCTGACGGAGCCATTCGGAAAGGTGGGCGTCCGCTCCCGCACCATGACGAGGCGATCGGATTCCGGGTAGGGTAACGGCCGCAGCAGGACGGCATTGACGACGCTGAAGATGGCGGTGTTCGCCCCAATCCCGAGAGCCAGCGCGAGGATGGCGATAGAGGTGAAGCCGGGCGCCTTCAGGAGTTGGCGCAGGGAGTAGCGGATTTCAGCGATCATAAAATAGCGCAAGCAAGGTTACTCATGGCGCAACGCCTCCATCGGATTCACTCGCGCCGCCCGTCGCACTGGGAAAAACAACGCCACCGTCGCGCACATTCCCAGCAGAAGGACCGCCGCCGCATAGGAGAGAGGATCCTCCGCGCCCAGGCCGAAAAGCGAAGCGCGCAGAAGATGAGCGAAAGCCATCGCGCCGATCAAACCAACCCCGAGGCCAAGCAGGACGGCGCGCAGTCCCTCGCCCAAAACCAGCCGCACCACCCCCGCGCGCGTGGCGCCCAGCGCCATCCGGATCCCGATCTCGCGGGTCCGTTGCGCCACACTCAAGCGGATCGCCCCATGCAATCCCGCTCCGGCCAGCACCAGCGCGACGAAGGAAAAAACCGCCACCAGCCAGCCGCGCAAGCGTGGTTGCCAAAGCGAATCGCTCACCTCGTTTTCGAGCGCGGAAAAATTATAAACTCCCACCCCCGGTTCGTGCGCCGCCACCTCGCGCCGCACCGCAGGCACGAGCGCCAGTGGATCGATCCCGGGCCGCGCGCGCAGGAGAAAATGCATCTGTTTCCAGGCCAGTTGCAGCGTCGGTTTGTAGATGTCCGGGCCCGCCGTGTCCGCCAGGGCCTGGTGCCGCACATCGCCCACCACGCCCACCACCTGCAGGTTCTCCGCTTCCGCCCGCGGCTCGCCCAGCCAAAGCTGGCGACCGATCGGGTCCTCGTTAGGCCAAAGCCGACGCGCGAGCGATTCGCTCACGATGCAGACAGGCGTAGCCTCGAAATTATCGCCGGCATTGAACGCTCGGCCGCGCTGCAACGGAATCCCCAGGAGCGAAAAGTAATCTGCGCTCACCGTTTGAAAGTTGGCCGGCGGGAAACGGTTCGGCTCGGTCTCAGGCGCATCGGCCGCCGCCACCGTCGCGCGGTTCCACGGGCGCTGCGGATAGAACGGCGGACTGTTATTTGCCGCCACTGCTTCCACCTCGGGCATGCGCGCCAGGCGCTCGAGCAGGCGGGCGTAGCGGTCCACCCTTACCTGCCGCGATTCCTCGCTCCGGTAGGTCGGGTTCACTTCGAAGATCAGGACGCGGGCAGGTGAAAAGCCGGGGCGAACCCCATCCAGATTTGCCACGCTGCGAAGAAGCAAAACCGCGCCCACCAGAAGCACCAATGAGATCGCCACCTGTGCGCCGATTAAAAGTTCGCGCGAGCGTGTGCCGGCCCGCGTCCCGCCCGTATTGCCTACGCCCGCAGCGCGCAGAGCGTCACCGACTGCGAACCCGGTGGCCTGCCAGGCCGGTAAGGCGCCCGCCAGAATCGCGCTCATCGCGGAGACGCCTATTGCGAAAAACAAGATCGCAGGGCTGACGGTGATCTGCACCCAAAACGGCAGTTCCACCGGGATGAACGCCGCCAGTGCATCCACCATCCAATAGGCCCCCAACGCTCCCGCCACGCTCCCCAAAAACGCCAGCAGCGCGCTCTCGGTCAAGAGCTGCCGCATCAGTTGCCAGCGGCTCGCGCCCAGCGCGGCGCGCACCAGCATCTCGCCGCGGCGGGTGGCGGCGCGGGCCAGCAAGAGCTGCCCCACATTCGCGCACGCGATCAGCAGCACGCCGGCGCAGGCCACCAGCAAAAGGGAAAGCGAACCGCGCACGTTCCCCACCCAATGTTCGCGCAAAGGCACCACCGCCGCGCCGATCTCGCGGTTCGTCTTCGGATGCGCTTCCGCCAGCCGTTGTGCGAGGAGCGTCATCTCCGCCTGCGCGGACTCTAGCGACACCCCGGGTCGCAGACGCGCCACCGCCTGGTCTGCCCGCCAGGAGCGTCCAGTGTTCTTCGCGAAAAATTTCCCGGCCGGAATCCACAGATCAGTTTGCGATGGAAAACGAAAACCGCGCGGCATCACGCCGATGACCGTCCGCGCTTCCCCATCCAGTTTGACCACGCGCCCCACGATCGCCGGGTCACTCCCGAAAGAGCTGCGCCAAAGCCGATCGCTGATCAAGACTGTGGCCGGCGCGGAGGCCGCGTCATCGGCTGGCACCAAGTTGCGACCGAGCGCGGGTTCCACTCCGAGGAGGGTGAAGAGGTTTGCGGTCGTGAAGGTGGTTTTGAGGGTCTCGGTCGCGCTTCCGCCCGCCTCGAGATTGCCATTCCAACGCAGATTAAAAAAGGCCATCTCGGAGAAGCTCCGCGCCTCTTTTTGCCAGTCCTGGAAGTCGAGATAGTTGACTCCCAAATCGGTTGCTGCCGTCGTGCTGCGTGATTGCAAGATCACCAGCTGCGCAGGATCGGCGAAGGGCAGCGGGCGCAAAAGAAAGGCGTAGAGCACGCCGAAGATGGCGGTGGTGGCTCCAATCCCGAGCGCGAAGGCCACCACTGCGGTAATCGTGAAACCTGGCGCCTTCCAGAGCATGCGCCAGGCGAAGCGAAGCTCGGTGCTCATGCTTTTAGTTCCGCTGCTCTCATTCTGCGCGGAGAGCAATAATGGGATCCACGCGCGACGCGCGGCGAGCTGGAAACCAGGCCGCCAAAAAAGCCACCACCGAGACCAGCAGGACGATCCCGCCGAACGTGAGCGGATCCGTCGCGCCCACCCCGAAGAGGAGCGTGTTCATGAGGCGCGTGGCGGCGAAAGCGCCCACCAACCCCAGAGCCACGCTGATCCCGACCAACGTCATCGCCTGCCCCACGATCAAACGGAAGATGGAGGATTGCCCGGCGCCCAGCGCCATCCGAATTCCGATCTCGTTCGTCCTTTGCGTGACGGAATACCCCATCACGCCGTAGATGCCGATCGCGGTGAGGAGCAACGCCACTCCGGCGAAGATGGAAAGCAGGAGCGCGTGGAAGCGCGGCCGCGCCAGCGAGCGCGCAAGATATTCATCGAAGACCCGGATGTTCGTGAGCGGGAGATTGCGGTCGACCGCTTCCACCTCGCGCCGGATCGCAGCGGTGAGGCTGCCCGCATCGGAGACGCTTGTCCGCACCACCAGGGTAAGGATGTCCATCGGGATCTGCGTCTGCGAGAGATACATCTCGGGCGTGTCTTCTTTGCGCAGCGAGAGATGCTTCACGTTGCCGACGATTCCGATGATCTCGCGTTGCAGCGGGTCGTTATCGTCCACGCTAAAACCGGGGGCGATCCGTTTCCCGAGCGCGTTCTGGCCGGGGAAATATTTTTTCGCGAAGAGCTCATTCACGATCACCACCGGCGGGGAATCGAAGCGATCGTTCTCATTGAAAACACGACCGCTCCGCACCGGCACGCCTGCCGTTTTGAAATAATCCAGGCCCGCGACTCGAACGGGCTCCGCTGCCCGTTGCCCTTCCGGGAGAGGGCGTTCCTCGATATCGAAGTCCGTCACCATATTGCTGCCGGTGAGCGGCAAGGGCACGATCGTGCTGACCGCTTCCACACCCGGGAGCGCGCGCAGCCGTGGCAGCAGCCGATCGAGAAACCGGATCGTATCTTCGCTCTTCGGATAATCGGAGGTCGGGAGCGCGAGTCGGGCGGTGAGGAGTTGATCGACCCGCATACCGGGCTCCACTCGACCGAGACGGGCAAAGCTTTGTAACAAGAGCCCGGCGCTAACCAAAAGGACCAGGGCCAGACCCACCTCGGCCACGACGAGCGCATTTCGCAGCTGGCCTTTGCGTTCGCCGCCGGCGCCAGTGCGGCCGCCCGCTTTTAGCGCGCTATTCAGATCCACCCGGGAAGCCTGCCACGCAGGCACGAGCCCGAAGACGATCCCGGTAATCAGCGAGACGCCGAGCGTGAAAGCGAGCACGACGAGGTCGAGTTTCATCTCACCGAGACGCGGGATATTTCCGGGGACGATCCTGATCAAAGCTTCCGTGCCCCATTGTGCGAAGAGCAGACCGACGAGAGCGCCGCAGCCGGACAGGAGGATGCTTTCCGTCAGTAATTGCCGAACGATCCGCGCCCGGCTGGCGCCCAGCGCCGAGCGGAGCGCAATCTCCTTCCCGCGGACCGAGGCGCGCGCGAGCAGAAGATTAGCCACGTTCGCGTTCGCGATCAGGAGCACGCAAAGAACAGCGCCGAAGAGCACGTAAAGGCCGGTCCGGACATCGCCGATGAGTTCGTCGCGCAGCGGCTTGACCGCCATGCCAAAACCGGAATTCGTCTCTGGATATTGCTGCTCCAAACGCCGGGCCAGCGCGGCGAGATCGCTCTGCGCCTGCGCCAGGGTGACGTGGGATTTCAGCCGCGCCACGCCTTGCAGGCTGTGGCTGCCGCGCTGCTCCGTTTGCGGCTTGGAACCATCCGCGCTCGAAGCCGCATTCGCCATCGTGGTGTAAAACGCGATCGGCTCATTATCGATCGGGAACTGGAAGCCGGCTGGCATGACGCCCACCACGGTGTAAGGCCGACGATCGATCTCCATCGCGCGTCCCAACACCTCGCGATCGCCGCCGAAATGATCCTGCCAAAATTCGTAACTTAGGATCACCTTGTACCCGCCCGGTCCGCCGCCCGCCATCTCATCGGCGCGCTCAAAACCGCGCCCCAGCATCGGCCGCACTTGCAAGACCTCGAAGAGATCCGCGGTGCTGAAGGTCCCGCGGACGCTCTGCGCACCATTGCCATCGTTAATCGCAAAGGTTCGATCGCGGAAGATGGCCGCGCTCTCCAGCGAACGATTCTGCTCCCGCAGATCGAAGAAGTCTGGATAGGAAAACGAGCCGAGCTGGTCGGGCGCGCTCCCACCGCGAGTGGAGGTCATCCCGAGCGCGAGCAAGGAGTGCGGCTGCGGGAAGGGCAACGGTTTGAGCAGGACGGCGTTGATCACGCTGAAGATCGCGGTGTTGGCTCCAATCCCGAGCGCGAGAGTGAAGACGGCGATGAGGGTGAAGCCAGGCGATTTGCGCAGCTGGCGGAGGGCGTAGCGGAGATCGTTGAGCATAGGAGTGAGGTGATGGGTTATTCAGTCCGGAGAGCCTGGAGCGGGCTTACGAGACTGGCGCGGCGCGCGGGAATGAGACAGGCAAACAACGCCACCAGGGCAAGCACGATCGCTGTGAGACCGAGGAGGACGGGGCTGTGCGGCGAGATCTGATAAAGCTGCGCGGCCAGCAGGCGGCCGAGCGTAAGCGCGGCCGCGATCCCGAGCGCGAGGCCAAAGACAACCGGCGTCATGCCTTGCTTCACGACAAGTTGGAGCACGTCCCTGGTCTGCGCGCCGAGCGCCAAGCGCACGCCAATCTCTCCCGTGCGCTGCGCGACTGTGTAAGCGACGGCGCCGTAGATGCCGACGGCGGCGAGAAGCAACGCGACCGCCGCAAACGCGCCGAGCAACGTCATGGTCAGGCGCTGCTGGCCTAACGATTGATTGACGACTGCGCGCATCGTGGTGGCCTGGATGATCGGCAACCCGACGTCCACTTTGTTTAAAGCGGCACGCACCATCCCGGCGGTGGAGTCGGGCGGGAGCGGCGTGCGCACGGCGACGGAGAGGAAGGCCGCGCTGCGTTGCGCCCACGGGCGGTAGAATTCCACCTCGTTCGTTCGATCGAGCCGCAAGGAACGCACATCACCCACCACGCCCACAATCTCGGTCGCGAGGCCGATGTTGTTGTCCGTGCCGAAATACATTTGCCGGCCGATCGGATCTTCGCCGGGGAAAAGCTTCTTCGCAGTCGCCTGGCTGATCAAGACTACCGGCGGCTTGCCCAACCCGTCGCGCGCATCGAAGTCGCGGCCCGCGAGGAGCGGAATGCCGAGCGTCTTCAGATAGCCGGGCGTGATGCTGTGGGTTTGACCAAGCGGACGTTCTTTCACGGGTGGCGGATTGCCCTCGACGCGTGCGTAGGGCGAAGCGGAGTTATTGCCGCCCAGCGGGACGCCATCGCTCCCGCCGACGGCTTCGACGCCGGGGGCGGTTTGCATTTCTGCCACGAGCCGTTCGGCAAAACGGGCGCGCGCGGCTTCATCTGGATACGCGCTCTCCGGCATCCCGATCGCGCCCGTCCAGACATTCTCCGGGCGGAAGCCCGAATCCTGTCCGCTCAGACGCATGAAGCTGGTGATGAGCAGGCCAGCGCCCGCGAGCAAGACGACTGAAAGTCCGACCTGCGTGGCGACCAGACCGCGCCGAAAACGCTGTTGCCCCAGGCTGCCGCTGACGGCACGGCCGCCATCTTTCAAACCATCGACCAGGTCGGCGCGCGAACTTTGCCAGGCGGGATAAAGTCCCATCGCGACTCCGGTGAGAAGCGCGACAGCAAAGGTGAAGAGCAGGACCGGCGCGCTGAGCGCGACATTGTTTCCTAGCGGAAGATTATCGAGCGCAAGCTTCGGAATGAGCGCGAGGACCCAGAGCGCAAGGAGCAATCCGAGCGCGCCCGCGAGCAAGCTGATGAGCGTGCTCTCGAGCACGAAAAGGCGCACCACACCTTTGCGCGAGGCGCCGAGCGCGACCCGGAGCGCGATCTCGCGGCGGCGTCCGCTAAAGCGCACGAGCAGCAAGTTGGCGACATTGCTGCACGCGATGAGGAGGACGGCGGCGACGGCGGCGAGCAAAGTGAAGAAGGCGGGCCGCAGATTTCCGGTCGCATCTTCCGCCGCGGTTTTGATCACGGGCGACCAGGAGTTGTCGGCGTTCTCCGGGAATTTTTCGCGATAGCCGGCTTGGAGCGAGGGCAACGCGGCGCGCGCCTGTTCGAACGTCACGCCGGGTTTTACGCGGCCAATCGCACGCATAAAACTCAGCCCGCGCATGAGCCGTTCTTGATTGAAGCCGGGAAGCTGAAACGGCTTCACCGTCCAGATCTCGGAGTTGGGTCCGAACCACGCGGCCGGTATATTCGGCAGCACACCCACGATGGTGGTCGGGACGCCATTCAAAATGATGCTGCGTCCGATGACTTGCGGATCGGAGTTGAGGCGGTTGTGCCAGAAGTTCGTGCTGACCAGGGCGACGTCCGTTTTCATTTCTTCTTCGGGGAGGAAGTTGCGGCCGCGAACTGGTTTCACGCCCAAGACATCGAAGTAGTTCGCCGTTACGTTGGCACCAAAGAGCTGGATCGGTTCGCCCAGCCCCGTGAGGATGTATCCGGTGCCGTTATCAGCGGCCATCCCGGCGAAGACGGTCTGGCCATCGCGGTAATGCCAAAAACGCGGCACCGACATCGGCAACTCTTCGAGGTTCCGATCCTTCGCTTCGGCTTGTAGAACGGCGATGCGGCCCGGTTCGCGGAAGGGCAGACTGTTGAGGAAGAGATCGTTGACGAGGCTGAAGATCGCGGTGTTCATCCCGATCCCGAGCGCGAGCGTGAGGACGGCGAGGAGACTGAACCCGGGCGATTTTAGAAGTTGGCGAAAAGCGAAGCGGAGATCGTTCATCTTGTTTTACCTGAGCTGACTAGTGTGCGTGAAAATTCGAGAAGGGAATCTGCCGCGCAGGCGAGTGATGGGGCGCAAGGTCCAGCCTGCGCTCCCCAGGTTGATCTCTGCGACGCCGGTCATTCTGATCGAAGAGTTATCATGGGGTTGACCCGCGCAGCGCGGCGGGCAGGGATCGAGCAGGCGAGGAGCGCAGCGAGTGCGAGCAGGAAGCTGACGCCGAGATAAATCGCCGGATCAGCGGCATCCACATTGAAGAGGATGCTGCGCAAGACGAGTGAACTGGCGAACGCTCCCGCGACGCCCGCCACAAGGCCGATCGCGAGCAACCGCATCCCGTGCCCGACGATGAGTGCGCGGATATCGCCACGTTGCGCGCCGAGGGCGAAGCGCAGGCCGATCTCGCGCATCCGGCGGAGCGCAGTGTAGGAGATCACGCCGTAGAGACCGATCGTGGCCAGCAGCAGCGCGAGGCCGGCAAAGACTGCGAGCAACCACGTGAGGAGACGCGGCGCAGCCCAAGTCTCTGCGACGCGCTCCATCATCAAGCGCACGTCGTAGACCGGTTGCCTCGGGTCGAGCGATGCCACGATCTCGCGGATCGATTTTTCCAGCGAGGCTTTGCCAACTGTCGAGCGTGTGAGCAGGACCAGGTTGGTCCGTTCCACCTGGCCTCGCGAAAAGAAGAGCGCGGGCAGAGGCGTAGGATCATCGAATCCACGGAATTGCATCCGCCCGACGATGCCCACGATCTCGTAGAGGCGTTCTTCCGCTCCTTCGCCGTCGCCGGGCGACGACCACAGCCGCTTTCCGAGCGGATCTTCGCCAGGGAAATTTTGCGCAGCCAGTGTCTCGTCGATTACGACGGCGAGCGGAGCGCCTTTCTTGTCGCGCGCATCCAACGCCCGACCGCGGATGATTGGCGCTTTGAGCGTCGCGAAGTAATCGGGCGCTACGACTTCGCTCTCGGCATTGGGCTGCTCAGCCGAGGTAGCCTCAACGCCTTCGCGACGGAAATTATTCTGCCATCCGCTGAGCTGGACCGGGTTCGTCCCGACGGAAGCGCTCGTTACACCGGGCAATCCGCGCACCCTTCCCAGAAGAGCTTCCTGGAAGGTCTGCACCTCCTCGAGTGATCCGTAAAACGAAGAGGGCAGATCGATCCGTGCGGTCAGCAGGTCGCGCGGATCATATCCAAGCGAGAGGGCCTGCGTGCGCGCGAAGCTTTTTATGACCAACCCTGCCGAGCTCAGGAGCACGACCGTCAACGCGATCTCGCCGATCACCAGCCAATCGCGAGAGCGTCGCGCCGCGCGCGAGTCGGAGGATTGGGCCGAGCCGGATTTCAAAACAATTTGCAGGTCCGCGCGGGAAGCGCCGAAGGCCGGCCAGAGGCCGAAGAGCACGGTGGTGGCCGCTGCGAGGGCGAAGCTAAATCCGAGAATGCGACCGTCGAAGTTCACCTCCTGGAATCGCGCAATCCCGGCTGGCGCGAGCGCGATCAAAGCATCGCGGCTCCAGACGGCAAAGAGATAACCCAAGGCACCGCCGACGAGCGCAATCACTGCGCTCTCGACCAGCAGTTGCCTGATAATGCGCATGCGAGAAGCGCCCACCGCGGCGCGGATGGCAAACTCGCGCGCACGGGCAGCGCCGCGCGCCGCGAAGAGATTGGCGAGATTCGCGCAGGCCATGAGCAATACCAAAGCAACCGCGCCGAGCAGGAACGTCAGGTTCTTCCGATAGCCGCCGACCAGATTCTCGAGCAAGGGTTTCACGACCGCGCTCACGCCGGCGTTGGTGTCTGGATACTGTTGGGCGAGCCGCGCGCTGATCGTCTCCATCTCCGCGCGGGCTTCTGCGAGCGTGCGGCCGGGTTTCAGTCGCCCCCAGGCGAACATCATCGGGTGGTTGGCGCGATTCTGCCACGCAGGGTTGTTGGTCCGCCGCATGATCGGGAACCACGCGTCCGTCTCCTGTGGCGACGACATCGCGGGCGGCATGATCCCGATGACGGTGACCGGTTGGTTGAAGAAATTGATCGAGCTGCCGAGCACGTTCGGATCGCGGTTAAAGACCCGCTGCCAAAGGCGATCGCTCATGACCATAAGTTGCGGGCCGCCGACGCGGTCTTCCTCTTCCGTAAAGGTGCGGCCGTGCTGCGCGGGCAGGCCGATGACCTTGAAGAAGTTCGCGGTGACGAAGGCGACGTCGATCCGCTCCGGTGCGCGACCAGGGAGCGTGAGATTGCGGGAGTCGCGGCGCGAAAGTGCGAGGTTTTCGAAGACGGTGTTATCGCGACGCCAGTCCATGTAATCAGGAAACGCGAGGGAGAACTCCTGCGTGCCGTTTGTCTCGTGCAACGCCATGATGCGATGCGGTTCTGGGTAAGGCAGCGGCCTCAGCAAGACCGCGTGGACCAGGCTATAAATCGCGGTGTTCGCTCCAATCCCAAGCGCAAGGACGAGGACCGCGATGAGGCTGAAGCCGGGGGTCTTCCACAGCTGGCGAAGCGCGTAACGGAGATCGGTTGGCATCGCGTCAATTCGCTGGGTAAAGCCGTCCGGAAGAGGCCGAGGAAAAGCGTGCGCCGTCTGGGCCACAGGATAGAACAAGTTTCCGGCTGGCTCGTTTCAAGCCTGCGAGCTGGAGGGTTCCGCTACCTGGTGTTTTCATTCTGCGCGGAGGGCGACCACCGGGTCCACTCGAAGGGCACGGCGGGTGGGGAGAAGGCAGGCAAGCAAGGACACGGCGGCCATGACGAGAGCCGTCCCGAAAAGGGTGACAAGGGGCAGAGCCGGCACGTTAAAAAGCACGCTCTGCATGGCCCGGCCGGCCAGCCATGCGCCGAAGAAACCGAGGAGGCTGCCAGCGGCAAGAAGGCGCAGGCCTAACGAGAGAAATTGCCGGCCGATCTGACCGCGCTGCGCTCCGAGCGCCATCCGGATCCCGATCTCGCGGGTGCGTTGCGCGACGGCGTAGCTGAGGACGCCATAGGTTCCGGTCGCAGCCAGGAGCAGTGCCACCCCGGCAAAGATGGCTGCGAGCAGCGCGGGCGAACGACGCGCGACAAGGCTTTCGTTCACGCGCGTATCCATCGAATGGATGTCATCGATCGCGATCTCGGGCTGCGTCGTACGGACCAGTGTGCGGAGCGTCTGGGTAAAAGCTTCCGGGCTCTGGCTCGTCCGCACCACGATGAAAACACTGGCTTTGCCGAGATGGACAAAGGGCAGGTAAACCGCCCCCTGCCCCGACGGTTCCGTAAGGTCCGTTTGCTTCACCGCCCCGACCACGCCGACGATGGTGAAGAGCTTTGCTTCGTCCGTATCTCCGCCATGAGCCACACGCTGGCCGAGCGCGCCGCCATTCGGCCAGTAACGGCGGGCAAATTCCTCATCCACTACGCAGACGCGTTCCGGCCGGTGTGAATCCGCGGAGGTCAGGAACCGTCCTTCCCGCAGCGGAATGCCGAGCGCCGCGAAGTATCCGCCGCTGACCCCGTAGGAATAATGACCGTGCAGGGATTGACCCGGCGGTGGCACGTAGCCCTTCGGGGTCACGGCTGTTTTGCCGTCATCTCCGCTCAGGGGAATATTTGTGCTGGCGCCGGCGGCCGCGATTCCAGGTTGCTGCCGGATGGCTTCCAGCAAGCGCTCGACGATGCCGACTTGATCCTTTTGCAGTTCCCAGGTGATGGCGCACTCGCCAGCGAGAACGTGATCCGGGCGAAAGCCGGGAGCCACCGCCAGAGCCTTTTTCAGGCTCGATCCGAGAAGCGCAGCACCCGCGAGCAAGATAAAGGCGAGGGCAATCTGCGCCACGATGAAGCCGTGGCGCAGGCGCTGAGAGGCGCGGCTTACCGTGCCGGTGCGTGATTCCGATTGCAGCGCATTCGCGAGATGGCTGCCGAGATTGAACCAGGCGATGGGCACCGCGATGACGAGTCCTAAAATCACTGCGCCGAGCAAGCCGACAGCAGCGAGCCAGCCATCGAATGCGATCCTCGCGCCGAGCGGCAAACTGTCCGCGCCGAGGGCCTCGAGTAACTGGGTGCCCCACGCGCCAACGAGAATGCCGAGCACCCCTCCGATTGCCGTGAGGACAACGGATTCGATCACTACTTGCCGGATGATGTGCCAGCGGCTCGCGCCCATGGATTGCCGGATGGCAATTTCTTTGGCGCGGCTGCTGGCGCGGATCAGGAGAAGATTAATCAGATTCACCGCACCGATGAGGAGGAGACAAAAGACGCCGGCCTGCATCAGCCAGAGGATGGGCCGAATGGAGCGCACGTGATGCGCGTGCAAGGGCACGACCGGCGAGCGAAAGCCAGCTTCGGCCATCATTTTTGCCTGTGGATTGTCCTGCTCGACCGCGGCGTTGTGCGCGTCGATCTGGGCCTGCGCTTCGGCGACGGTCGCTCCGGGTTGTAAGCGCGCGATCATCTGGATGGCGCCACCGCCGGAATGGCGCGCACCGGGCCCGCGTTGTTCCGGCCCGGATTTATACGCCAGATAAAGGCGGGCTTGTGAGGATAAGAAGCGAAAGTCCGGCGGCAAGACACCGATGATTTTTCGCGGGATGCCATTCACGCGCAGATCGCGATCGAGGATGTTTGGATCGGAATTAAGGCGGTCGCGCCAGAAGCCGTCGGTGACGATGACGACAGCGGCGTCGTTCGCCATGTCTGCTTCGGTAAAGGGACGGCCCCGGGCCAGCGCCACGCCCAGCGTCGTGAAAAATTCCGCAGAGACGCGCGTGATTGCCTCCTGCTCGGTCGAGCCGGGCTCGCCCACCGGCTCGGGGCGGTGCATGAAGATCGAGAGGCTCGAGAAAGCCGGGATGTGGCCGCGCCGCTCGAAATAATTGGCGACCGAAGAGCCGTCGTTTTCGACGCCAGCTTTTGGATAGGTGTTAAAAATTGTGACCAGTCGATCGGATTGCGGAAAGGGCAGAGGCCGAAGCAGGATGGAATCGATCACCGCAAAGATGGCGAGATTCGCGCCGAGACAGATCGCGATCGTGGCGAGCGCCGTCAGAGTAAGCGCGGGTGATTTGCGCAGCTGGCGGGAGGCGTATCGGAGATCGGAGATCATCGGTCTACCGTGCGAATTGGAAGCTGGTGCTGCCGGCGATCATCATTCGGAGCGGAGGGCGGCGACGGGGTCTGCTTTAGTGGCGCGGAAGGCGGGGACGAGCGCGGCCAGGAAGGCGATGAGGCCAAGGACAATGACGACCAATCCGAAGACGAAGGGATCGTATGCGGTGGTGCGGAAGAGGAGCGCTTGCATCAAGCGCGCGACTGCGAACGCGGAGAGCAGCCCGACGAGCAGCCCCGTAGCGGTGAACTTCGCCCCCTGCCCCACGACGAGGCGCAGAACATCGCGCGCTTGCGCACCGAGGGCGATGCGGATGCCAAACTCGCGGGTGCGTTGCGCCACGCTGTAGGCGATCAGACCGTAGAGTCCGAGAACGGCGAGAAGCAACGCGAGCGCGGCGAACAAGCTGAAGAGCGTGAGGTAAAGCGAGGGCTGGGTAAGGCTCGTGCGCACGAGCTGGCTGACGGGCGCGACGTTGGTGATCGGTTGCTCGGGATCGAGCGTCCAGATTTCGCGCTGGGCGGCTTTGGTTAACGACTCGACCGGCATGGCCGAGCGCAGCAGAAGCGTGGCGAACTGGGAGCTGCGTTGCTCGAAGGAGGCGTAGGCTTGGTAGGGCAGGTCCTGGTTCAAGCCATTCCGCTGAACATCTCCGACCACACCAATAATCTCGAGTGGCTCAGGGGGCGGCGCCTGCGGACCGCTCGACGGGAGAATCAGGCGTTTGCCGATCGCACTTTCGCCCGGGAAAAATTTGCTCGCCGCGGATTGGCTGAGCAGGATCACGCGTGGCGCGTTGACGTTATCAGTCGGAGCAAAAGTGCGGCCCGCGAGCAGCGAGACCCCCATGGTGCGGAAGTAGGTGGGGCTGACTGAGTCGTAAAAAGTGGGCGGCAGTTTCACCGCATCATCCGCGGCTGAACCCACGATGCTGAAGCTTGCCGGGATTCCCCAAGTGAACGGCATGGTCTGCGTAAACGCGGCCGACTCCACGCCAGGAAGAGCGCTCACGCGTTCGATGATGCGGCGGAAATACTCGATCTTCTTTTCCGCTGTCTCGTAACGAGTGGGCGAGAGCGACAGGCCCATACTGAGAGTGTTCTCGATGTGGATGCCGGGATTCACCGCCATGATCCGGCCGAAGCTGCGCCAGACCAATCCCGCGCAGACGAGGAGCACGACCGTGAGCGCGATTTGCCCGATCACGAGCCCGCCGCGCAGGCGGACGGAAGCGGGGCCGCTGGAACCCTTGCTGCCGTCGCGAAGCGAATCGATCGCGTCGATTCTGGTCGCCTGCCAGGCCGGATAGAGGCCGAAGAGCAAGCCAGTGATAAGAGCGGTCGCGCCGGTGATGAGGAGGACCGGCGTGTTGATTCCGATTTCATCCGAGCGCGGAATCCAGCCTTCGCTGAAGGAAGCAAGCAATAGGTCGAGACCCCAACTCCCGAGCACGACTCCCACGATCCCGCCCAAGGCGACGAGCACCGCCGACTCGACCAGAAAAGAACGTGCGATCGCCGCCCGACTGGCCCCGAGCGCGAGCCGCACTGCGACCTCGCGTTGACGCGTCGAGGCACGGACCAATTGCAGTCCGGCGACGTTGGCGCAGGTGATGAGCAGAACGAGCAAGGCCGCGCCGATCACGAGCAAAAGTCCGCTGCGGTAATTGCCCACCACCGCTTCGTGCAATGGTTGGAGCGTTAATTCCCAGCCTTCGTAAAAGCGCGGTTCGCTCTGCGCGAGGCGGGCGGCGATGGTGCTTAATTCTGCCTGCACCGTGGCCCGCGGCACCTCAGATTTCAGCCGGCCAAAGACGGCCCAGTAGCGCGCCGTGGCCGCGAGATTCTCGCCGCCTTCATTCGGGAATATGCGCCAGCAGGAGGAGACGTTGAACGGCTCTTTGAAGGTGCCCGGCATCACGCCGATGACGGTGTGCGCCACGTCATCGAGGGTGATGTCTTCGCCGACGATGGAAGCGCGCCCGCCGAAGTTCTTCTGCCACAGCGGATGACTCAGGACCACCGTGGGCTTCGCGCCCGGCGCCGCGTCTTCCGCGTTAAAGGTGCGGCCGAGCAGAGGCGACACACCGAAGACGTTGAAGTAATTCTGAGTGACGAGGCTGTCCGTCAGCTGCGTCGGCTTCTCCACCCGCGTGAGATTGGCGTAATTGTAGCGCGTCGCGGCCACGTGCTGGAAAGAGGTGACCTGCTTTTCGAACTCCCGGAAACCTGCCGGGGAGAAAGGCATGCCTTTCAAGTCCTGCTTGAGATTCTGTTGCTGGACGAGATGGATGCGATCGGCCTGCGGGAATGGGAGGGGCGCGAGCAAGACAGCATGGACCACACTGAAGATGGCGGTGTTGGCCCCAATCCCGAGCGCGAGCGTGACTACCGCGATGAAGGTAAAGCCGGGAGCTTTGCGAAGTTGGCGAAGAGCAAAGCGGAGATCGTTCATAAGATTTCTATTCGACGCGTAACGCGGCCAGTGGACTGATGCGAGTGGCGCGGCGGGCGGGCAGCCAGGTGGCGAGCAAACCCGCGATCGCCAGCAGGAGCGCAGCGCTGGCGAATGCGAGTGGATCCACTGCGCTCACCTCATAGAGCATGCTGCTCACGATCTTTCCGGTCGCGAGCGCCAGGAGCAGTCCCAGCGCAAGGCCGCTCGCGAGCAGCTCCACGCCTTCGCAAAGAATCATGCGCTGCACCGCCGTGCGCGAAGCGCCCAGCGCCATCCGAATGCCGATCTCACGGGTGCGGCGCGCGACGGAGTAGGCTTTCACCCCATAGAGACCAACAATGGAAAGCCCGAGCGCGAGGGCGCCAAAAACCCCAAACAACGCCGCGGCTGCGCGCACCATCCAAAGCTCCAGGTTCTCGTCGAGATGCTGCGCAAAGGTTTTGAGGGAAAGAACCGGAAGAGCTGGATCAACCTGCCGCGCGGTCTGGCGCAGAAGCTCTGCCGTCGCCGCGCGGTCGGCCTGCGCGCCCGGATGGAAACGGACGAGGAAGAAAGCGTTGTTCTGGAAGGCACGCGCGAAAGGCAGGTAAATCGCACCACTCGCTTCTTTTTCGAAAACACCGCTCCGCACCGCCGGCACGATGCCGACGACTTCGATCGATTCACCCGGGCCGACGTCTCCGCTGGAGCCGATCGCCTTCTCGCCCGCGAGCTGTAGATGCTGCCCGAGCGCGTCGCCGTTTGGCCAAAGCTTCTTCGCCAGGACGTCGTCGATCAGGGCCACGGCCGGCCCATTAGTCTGCGTTGCCTCCGCCGCGGTGAAGGCGCGGCCGCGCCAAAGCGGGAGACCGGCGGTGCGCAGGTAATCGGCGCCGATGCTATTAAAGGAGGCGCGGATCGGCTGAGACTCCGCCGCCGCACCCGGCAGCTCCACCGGCCGTTTCAGCCGCACCATGCCGAAGGGAACTGTGGCCGAAATGCTGGCGCTCTCCACGCCGGGCAAGGCGGCGAAGCGTTCCGCGAGCGCCCCGTAGATTTGCCGTGCTCGCGAGCGATCATAGCCGGAGAGGCTGGCATCGAATTCCACCAAGACGCTGTTGCCGGGCTGGAGGCCCGTCTCGATGGAGGCCGCCTTGCCAGCCCCGCGCAGGAACAGAAACGCCGCCGTGAGGAGCGCGAGCGAGCAAGCGACCTGGAAGGCGACCAGAGGACTGCGCGGCCAAAATTTCCACCGGCGCAGGACCACATCTTCGCCCGCGTGATGCTTTAGGTGCGCCATCGCGCCGGGCCGCGACAGTCGCAGCGCCGGCCCCGCGGCGAAGGCGAGAGTCGCCAGGACACAGAAGCCAAGCGTCGCGGCCACGTTGGCCAGGTTCGGGCCGCTCTCCCAGGCGATATCAAACGGCAAGAGCGAACCGACCGACACGATCAGGAGATCGGATGACCAGATCCCGAGAAGCAAACCAAGGGTGCCACCGAGCACGGCCAGGAGAAGGCCCTCCGTGAGCAACTGCCGAATGATCCGCGAACGGCTCGCACCCAGTGCCTGCCGAATCGCGATCTCTTTCCTGCGCGACGCGCTGCGCGCCAGTAGCATCGCCGCGAGGTTCAAGCAGGCGACGACCAGAACCACTGCCGACATCGCAAGCGCCATGGTGCCGAAGGCCGTCAGCTCGGCATCGTCGTCCGAAGGACTCGCGCTGGTATCGAACCGCGGCAACGGCCCAGCCATGAAAGTCTGATCCTTTTGTTCAAGCGGATAGGCCTGCTCGAGATTGGCCGCGAGCTGTCGCAAGGCTGGCTCCGCCGTCTCGGCGGTGGCGCCGGGTTTCAGCCGACCGACGAGATTCAGATGCCGTCCGGCACGCTCGCCCAGAGCGCTGCGGTCGTGGGCGTGGAATTCATTCGCGACAAGATCGTAAACGCTGAGCGGCAACCACACCTCGGAGCCAAAGATGTGCATCGTCCCGGTGAATCCCTCGGGCAAAACGCCGATGATGGTAAAGGATCGCCCATTCACGATCACTTGAGAGCCGAGCACTCCGGCGTGGCCACCGTGGCGTTTCCAATAACCGTGGCTCACCAGCACGACCGGCGCGTTGCGCCCGGGAGTTTCCTCTTCCGGCAGAAAGGCGCGACCGAGCACCGGCTTCACTCCGAGCACCGAGAAATAGTTCGAGCTGACGACGCTGGCAAAGACCCGACGGGTATCGCTCTGCTCGCCCAGGCCCACCATCGCGAGCGTGTAAGCCATCACGTCGGTGAAGACGCTGTTTTGCTCCCGGATATCGCGGTAGGTCGGGTAGGAGAAAGAGCGGAACGTCTTCGGCTTCAGTTTATCCTGCGAAAAGACCTGCACGATTTCGCTGGGCTGCGCGTAACCGGGAGAGCGGAAAAGCAGCGCATCGACCAGGCTGAAGACGGCGCTATTCGCACCGATGCCAAGGGCCAGAACGATGACTGCGGCAATGGTGAAGCCGGGCGTTTTGCGCAGTTGGCGGAAGGCGAAGCGGAGATCGTGCATGAGGCGGGGCGCTTGTCTTCCTTGATCAAAGAGCGGTCATCCGGCGACGGGAATCATTTTTTTATCTGGCCGCGGTGGGCTTCGGCATCGGGCGCAGGGTGATGCTCCCCACGCTGGTGTTCAGCAAAAGAGACTGGCCGCCGCCGTTGAGTGTGCCTCTAAGGCGATCGTCATCGGCGCGCGTCGCGAGGAGCGGGATCTCGGTGCGGATGCGCCCCATCCCCGCTTTTGCGTCCACGTCCACGGCTGCTTTCTCCGAAAGCGCCACCTCGATGCTGCCCGCCGAGGTCCGCAGTTTAACGTGCCCGTCGACCGGATCCGACAAGGCGGCGGAGATCGAGCCGGCAGCAGTTCGGCCATCCAGCGCGCCGCGCACGTTCTCGAGCGTGAGCTTGCCACCGCTCGAGTTCACCGTGGCGTCCCCCGCGAAATCGCGGACGGAGATGGAACCACCGGCGGTGCGAGCCTTAAGGCTGCCGCCGCCGTTCTGGGAAGTAATCGCGCCGCCACTGGTCACGACCTGCAGCGGGCCGGTGCAGGTATCGAGCGAGATATCGCCGCCGCTGGTGCGGGCGTCGAGCGAACCGCCAAGGTGCGCGAAGCGCATCTCCCCGCCTTTGGTGTCGGCCACCACTTTTCCATGGAGGCCATTCGCGACAATGTTGCCGCCGCGCGTGCGTAGATCGACCGCGAAACTTTTTGGAACCCGGATGGTGTAAGTCGCCTCAGATGCCATATGCCCGCTCCAGGACTGACGCTCCTCGTTTCCGCTGCGAAGAGCCCGGACGTGGATGGCTGGACCTTCCTGCGTGATCACGATCGGCATGCTGGCGAGGAAACGTTGCTCGGTGGCTTCATCCTTTGCATCGACCCGACGACGCGCTTGCACGGAGACTCCCTGGTCGTCGCCCACCGCGATCTCGATGTTGCCAAACTCGATCTCAACCAGGAGCTGCCCGCCGGGCGCGACGGGAAGCTGACGACTGAAGTTTTCTTCGCTGGCTGCCCAGGAAGCGGTGAGAGAAAGGAGAAGCAGAAGGCCGATCTTCGCATGCATGCAGGCTCCTTTTGCAAGGGGCGTGCCAGAGCGCGAGAGGAAACCTCTAAGCGTTGGCAATTAGCGACTTACGAGAACAGACTTCGGCACGTGGCGAAGGCCGCACATCCCAGCCTCGGGATTTCGCCGTCCCGCTTTTGCAACGTCGCTCCTACTGCCGCGCGAGACGTCGAAACATCCAGATGCCCAGCCCGATGAAGAGGACGTTCGGGAACCAAACCAGCAGCTCGGGATGCACGCTCGGATTCGAGCGAAGAGTGTCGGCCGCGATGATGAAAAGGAAGTAAGTAAACGCGACCACCAGGCTGATGAGGAAGCCCATCGAGGTCTCGCGTCGGTGCGCGGTGATCCCCAAGGGCACGCCGACCAGCGCGAAAGCGAGACAGGAAAACGGAAACGAGAAGCGCTTGTTCAGCTCCGTCCGGCTGGCGCTTTTCTCGCGTGTGTCGCCGCTGCGCAACTGTCCCATAAGCTGCTCGAGCGACATGGCCGAGCGACTCGGGCGGCGGCGCTCTTTTTCGTAGAGTTCCTCCAGGCTGATGGGCAGGGTGCCTTCCGCCATGTTAATTCCATCGCGCATCCGGCGCAGGTCGTACGGATCGGCTTCGTCGCGCTGTTGGTAACGCGCGCCGGAGAGGTGCATGAGGATGCGCTGGTTCGGGAGATCGGCTTCGAGCGTGCCGCTGCGGGCATGGGTCACGCGCATGGGCATGGAGTTCTGGTTGGTCTCGAAGACGATGATGTTCTCGAGCTTGTTCCCTTCTTTTTTGCCGACGTAAATTTTGCGGCCAGGGAACTGGTCGATCACCTGATCGCTACCGAAAAGCGCCATCGGGTTCCGGGTTGCCAGATTCAAAATGGTGGTGCGCACCGCCTGCTGCGCGGCGGGAGCGACCCAGACATTGAGCCAGAGCGAGACGCCGGTGCAAAGCAGCGCCACGACGGCAATCGGCACACAGATGCGGGTGATGCTGACGCCATTCGAGCGGAGCGCGATGAGCTCGTTATCCGCGGAGAGCCGGCCGAAGACGAGCAGGACGGCGGTGAGCAGGCCCCACGGGATGGTGAAGATGAGCGAGAACGGCAGGACGTAGGCGATGAAGGTGAGGATGTAATCGGCCGGCACATCCTGGTTCACGAGCAGGGGGAGAAGCTTGCGGAAGATGTTGCCGATGACGAGGACAAGGCTCAAGACCGCGACCGCGAATCCGAGATTCACGAGCAACTGGCGGCTGATGAAGCGATCGATCAGTTTCAAGGCGCTTCACCTCTCCATCCGATCCGCAGGGCGGACAAATGGAAACCGAGCGGGGGGTTTCGTGCGGGTTCAGCGAACCAGGCCCGAGTGATGTCCGCGTCGACGCATGGTGTCGCACGCGAATTTGTCATCCCGAGCCGCGCAGACGGCCGAGGGATCTCTCCGCAGCGCCGAGCGTGTTTTGGTCCTCGGGAACGAGGCGACCGTCCTGCCTTCTCCGTCCGTTGCAGGCATGGTGTCTTCAGCCAGCGGGAGATCCCTCGGCCGTCTGCGCGGCTCGGGATGACCGGGCGCGAGGTTAGCGTCGGCGCGTGAACTGAAGATGCGCGTTGGGCGTTGGGCGTTGGGCGTTGGGCGTTGGGCGTTGGGCGTTGGGCGTTGGGCGTTGGGCGTTGCGGCGTTCGGCGTTCGGCGTTCGCATTTCGGTTCCGCCTCCTCCTCGCCCGCTTTGCATCCGCGACTTCCTTGCTACTATGATCGCCCGATGGAAGACCAACCCTACGACGTGGCCGTGATCGGCGGCGGACCGGCGGGCAGCACGGCGGCCACGCTGCTGGCGAAAGCGGGGAAACGCGTGGTCGTCCTTGAGCGCGAAAAGTTCCCGCGCTTCCACATCGGCGAATCGCTTCTGCCTTTCAGCATGAAGGCCTTCGCGCGGCTCGGGGTGCAGGAGAAATTCCAGCGCGCGGGCTTTATCGAGAAGTTCGGCGGCGAGATGGTGGGCGCCTGCAAAGAGGAAGGCGTGAAGTTTTATTTCAAGGACGGTTTCCGCTCGCAGACAGATCGCTCGTATCAGGTCCCGCGCGCGGAGTTCGATCAGATCCTGCTCGAGAATGCCGCGGAGTGCGGCGTGGAAGTGCGGCAGGAAGTGGCAGTGGAGAAGGTGGAGTTTTCCGACGCCGAGGTGACGCTGCATTGGAAGGACGCCCGACGGGGGGAGACCTCAAGCAGCGGCTCGCTCCGGGCGCGCTACCTGGTCGATGCCAGCGGGCGGAACTCGATCGTCGGTTCCCACTTCAAGCTAAAGAAGAACTACGCGCACCTGCAGAAGATTTCAGTCTTCGCGCATTACACCGGGGTGCTGCGGGACTCCGGAATCGACGGCACGCTCACCCGTTTGGTGCGCGCGCTCGATCGCTGGTTTTGGATGATCCCGTTAAGCGAAGAGCGGATGAGCATCGGCGTGGTGCTCGACACGGCGGTGTTCAAAAGCGCGAAGCTGAGCCCGGAAGAATTTCTCGAGCGCGCGCTGAGGGAACAACCGGTGATCTCGAATCGCATGCGCGGAGCGAGCCGGACGAGTCCAGTGACGGTGGCGGCGGATTTTTCCTATCGGAACCAGAAGCTGACCGGCGATCGCTGGCTGCTGGCGGGCGATGCGGCCGGGTTCATCGATCCTGTTTTTAGCAGCGGCGTTTTTCTGGCTGTAATGGCCGGGGAGCAGGCCGCCGACGCGTTGAATGTTGTCCTGGAAAATCCCGCGAAACGGACGCGGCTTTTCCAGCGCTACGAGCGCACGGTGCAGCGGGCGATGAAGGTTTACCTCCGCTTCGTCGATGCCTGGTATAGCAAAGAATTCATCGAAGTATTTCTTAAACCCGCAGCCCTACTTTCAGCTCCCGATGGCCGTGAACGCCATTCTCGCTGGCAATGTCGGGACGGACTTCGCCATTCGCTGGCGGATGTGGGTCTTCTATTCCATCGTCTGGCTGCAAAAATTTGTTCCAGTTTGCCCGCGGCGCTCCCTTCTCCCGCAGCCGGAGGCAAATGAGCCAGCGATGGTCAGCCTGGCACCCGCCGCCAATGTTTAAGCCGTATATTTCCCATATGAGACAGATCGCTCTTGCCCTGCTTTTGTTCGCCTGCACTGGTTGTCAGACGACTTCCACGCACCAGTTCGCCGCACCCGCGGCCGAGTGGAAAACAAAAAGCGGCCAGCTTTCGTACAAGAGCCCGCAGGTGTCTCTCCTCGGCGATGTGGTGGTGCGCTATTCCAAACAGGGCGACTTCCAACTGACCTTCAGCAAAGGCCCCGGCTTGACCTTGATCACGCTGCGGCAGGATGCGGGCTTTGCCAGCGCGGAAGGTCCGCTTGCTCGCGGCGGTTGGGCGGGTCCGATAGGTGAAGCTCCGGAGCGTTTGCGAGGTTGGTTCGGTCTGCGCGAGAAAGTTCTCGCGGGCAGCGCAGTAGTCGAGACGACCGCCGGCGGCGATCGCTTTAATCTCCGCTTTTGACCCAGGCCGCCCGCGACGCGAACGTGCGCGCTCCGCGTCCCCCCGTTTCTTCATGCCTCTGCATTCCACCATAAGCCACCTCGTCACCCGTCGGCGCGGGCTCCTTTGGCTGGGCGTGGTGGTGATGGCGCTCCTCTCGCTCTACGTGCTGGTGACGCGGATGAAGCTGGACACGGAGGTGCTCAATCTTCTTCCACGCGGCTTCGCTTCCGTGGAAGGGCTGAAAGTCTATAACCGCGATTTCGCGCAGGTCCGCGAGCTCACTTTTGCGCTCGTGAGCAAACCTGAGGACGTCGAGGCCCTGGAGGAGTTTGCTCCGCGCTTTGCTGACTCTCTCCGCGCCCAACCGTGGTGCGCGCGTGTCCTCGCTGGCTCGCCACTGGAGACGCCCGATGGCGTACGCGACTTGCAAGGCATCGCGGTGCCACTCGTCCTCAATCTGGACGACGCGGCTTTCACCGAAACCCTGGCTTCCTTGCAACCCGCTCGCATCCAGGAGCGGCTCCTTCGCTTGCGTGAGGAGATCGAGGGCGGGTCGCCCCGGCCGCAGATGGAACTCACGCTCGACCCGCTGGGCGTGATCGCTCCCGCGCTCAAGCCTTTCGCCGCTAATTCCGCCGTGGAAGATGATCAACCGCTGACCTCATCCGATGGGACGCTGCGCATCTTTCTCACGGTCACGAACCAGAAAGACACCGGGGCCTTCGCTTCTCAGGAGCTGATGAAAGAAGTGAACGCCTTCCGCGCGCGAGCCAGTGAAGGCTGGACCGGGAAGGAGCCGCTGGAAGTGCTCGTGACCGGGCGTTCGGCCTACGTGGCCGAGATTTCGCTCAGCATGCGCCACGACATTGTGGTCACGATTTTCGGTTCGGTTTTTCTGGTCGGCACGGTCTTCTATGTCGGCTTCAAGCGCTGGCGGCCGCTGCTCGGGATGGGGTTTTCGCTGCTCCTCTGCTGCCTCGTCTCACTCGCCGCCGGGCTCCTTATTTTTGGCGAGCTCAACATGGTCACGGTGGGCTTTTGCGCCATTCTGATCGGGCTGGGGGTGGACTTCGCCATCCTTATTTTCGGCCGCTACCAACAGGCGCGCGATGATGGCCGCGACCACGCCGCCGCCGTCAGCGAAGCGGTGGAGACGCTGGGGAAAGCGGTCTTTTTCGGCGCGCTCACCACCGCGGTCGGTTTCCTCGCGCTGCTCTTGAGTAACTCGACTGGCTTCACGCAGCTGGGCGTCCTGGTCGCGATCGGGATCTTCCTCGCCGGCATTTTTATGATGTCGGTCTTTTTCCTTTTCCTCCCGCGCGAACGCGATTCTTCCGGGCACGATTGGATCTTCACCCTCGTGAAACGCTATGTCCGCTGGACCGTGCGCCGACCGGCGATCATGCTCTGGATCGCGCTCCCGACTTTCCTCCTCTTGATGGCGATCGCCATCTCGCCCTGGCCGCGTCTCATCTTCGACGCCAGCACGCAATCGATGGAGCCGAAGTCGAGTGCCGCCGGTTACGCTCTCCACACCATCATGGATAAAATGCCGACCCGCTGGGAGCCGGCGATCGGGATTGTTCGTTCGGAGAACGCGCAGGCCCTGCACGATCAATGGCAGAAGGTGGCGGCGCATTGGGGCGAGCTGCAAGCGGCCGGAAAAATCAAAAGCTTCAACACGCCGGCGGCGCTCGCTCTTTCCCCGCGGCAACTGGAAGCGAATCGCGCGCGTCTGCGCGCGGTGGATTTCGCGGCCGCGCGGCAGGCGTTGGAAAGCAGCGTCGCGGGCGAGGGTTTTAGCGCGGAGACTTTCGCACCTGCCTTCACGCTCCTGGATAATCTGGCCCAGGTGGCGCGCGCAGAAACGCCGGTGCCGGATTGGCGTTCGCTCCTGCCGAAAGGCTCGAGTTGGTGGTTCCTGGTTGATCGCTATTTCGCGGCCGATCCCCTGCTCACGACTGGCTTCGTCACGACGCATGCGCCGATCACCACGCAGGCGCAGAAGCAATTACTCACGCGCGAAATGCCTGTCGCCGGGGTGCCGATGACGATCTCCGGCTGGAGTTTTACCCTGACGGATTTGATCCCGTGGTCGCATCGCCAGTTGATCCTGATCAGCGCCATGATGGCCATTTTCGAGGGCGGCCTGCTCGCATTTCTCTACCGCGATTGGCGGCTTTGGTTGATCCATGTCGCCACTCTGGTCTTCGCGGTCGGAGCGATGATCGCGACGATGAAACTCTTCCATCTTCCGCTCAATCTTTTGAACGTGCTCGCCTTCCGCCTCGTCCTCGCGATTGGGGTCGACTACGGCATCTACGTCCTGCTCGTCTGGCAAAAAGCGCGTGAACTCGAGCACGATGTCGCGGGTGTGATCAAGCCCGTCATCCTCGCGGGACTCACCGCCGTGGCTGGCTTCGGGGCCCTCGGCCTGGCCAATAATCCGACTCTGGCTGGTCTCGGCATCGCCTGTGCGGTCGGCATTTTTTGGAGTCTCATGGCGACGATCTTTTTCGCCCTTCCAGCGGCGGCGGCAGCGGAGCCGAAGCTTTGGCGCGAAGAAAAGGAAACCGCCTCCGTCCAAGAACCCGAACATGTCTAAAATCTTTCTCTCCTCTCTCGCACTCGCTCTCACTCTTAGTGGGTGCGCAAGCCGCACCGTTGGCGCCGGCTGAGCTCAAGCAATTGCTGACCGAGATTCGCGAGAAGCGCGCAGCCGCTCCGCAGGTGCACGCCAGTTTCAAAGAAGAAAAAACGATCCGGATGATGAACAAACCGGTCGTGAGCACGGGCGAAGTCTGGTTTCAATCGCCGAATAAATTCCGGCGCGAAGTGGCGGGAAACTCCCCTTCTCTCACCGTGAGCGACGGCGAGACGCTTTGGATTTATTACCCAAAATTTAAATCCGCAGAACGTTATGCGCTCGGCAAACGCTCCCGCCTCGATGCCGGGATTGCTGCCATCACGGCCAGTCTCAACCTCCAGGGAGTGGAAGACGATTACGCGATCGTCGGCAGCCGGGAGGGCGACAGCGCCACCCTGCAATTGACCCCGCGGAATCCTTCCATGAAGCGCGTTCTGCAAAGCTTCGTCATTCAATTCAATCAAGCGCTGCAAGTCGTGCGCACCGAGATGGTGCAGCCGAATGGAGATAAAATCGTGACCACCTACACAAACGAATCCCGCTCGCCGATCGAGGCTGGGAAGTTTGCTTTCACGCCGCCTGCTGGCACTGAGATCAGCACACCGCTGGGTCGCTGACTCTTCCGCAACGAGGGAGTCATGGGCCGCTTCCGCTGCGGTGATCCGTTCTCGACATCGCATCCTCCACCCCTCACCCTCGGGCCTTATGGAAGACACCGATGCTCAGAAAAAAGAAGTCGATAAGGAAGAGCCGCTCGAAGATTTGACCACGGAAGATAACGTGACCGGCGGCGGCGGTGGTGGTCCGCGCGTCCGCGTCTTTGACGGCACCAGCGCGCACAATCCATCGCTCGACGCGCAGAAGAAAGAAGACGCTTAGCCGTCTTTCGTTTCTCGCTTAGCGGCTGGCGGACGCTGCGCCGCTGAGATACTTGTCGAGGAAGGTGAGAATCGCGACGTAAGCGCGAATCTCGTTCTCCTTTTTCGTGAAGCCGTGGCCTTCATTCTCGAAGACCACGTATTCCACCACGCCGTCCTTTTTCTTGATCGCCTCGACGATCTCGTCCGATTCCGCCTTTAAAACCCGCGGATCGTTCGCACCCTGGAGCACGATGAGTGGTTTGGTAATTTTATCCGCGTGGAAGAGCGGCGAAGTCTCGCGCAGCTTTTCCATCTCCGTCGCCGGATCGCCGATTTCGGTATAGAGCGCTTTCCGCTGCGATTCCCAATAAGCCGGAATGCTCTCCAGGGTGCGCACCCAATTCGAGACGCCGAAAATATCCACGCCGACCGCGAATTCCTCCGGCTTAAATGCCAGCGCCGCCAGGACCATGTAGCCGCCATACGAGCCGCCCATGATGCCGATCTTCTCCGGCTCGACGTAGCCTAACGAGCCCAGGAATTTCTTCGCTTCCACGCAATCCCAGAGCGGTTCGCGTCCGTGCTTCCCATCATCCGCGGTGAAGAAGGTCTTTCCGTAGCCGCTCGAGCCGCGGTTGTTTACGTCGAGGACAGCGTAGCCGTGGTTGGCCAGATATTGCACGAGCGCGTTATACGGCATGCGAGCCTGGCCGCCCGGCCCGCCATGCACGAGGACGATGGCCGGGACTTTCTTCTCCGGGCTGGCTCCGTGTGGCTGGTAGAGAATGGCCGGGATCTCCATCCCATCGAACGATTTGTAGCGCACCACCCGCGACTCCACCAAGTCGTCCGGATCGATCGCTGGGCTGAGGGTGTCGGTTAATTTCACCACCTTCTTTGCGCCAATATCCGAGAGGTAGAGGTTGTTCGGCGAGCGGGCGCCGTTGTGGTAGAAAAGCATGCGGGTTTCGTCGTCGGAAATGCGCACGCCGGTCATATCGCCCGCTGGAAGCTTCGGCAGCTCCACCGACTTCCCGGTCGCCGTTTCGGTGATGGCGATCTTCGTCCGCGCGTCCTCATTTGTAACCAGGACGCGGTATTTACCCGTGCGCGAAAACGACATCCCGGTGATGTCCCATTTTGTCTTCTCCACCACTTCCCGTTTCCCCGTCGCGAGATCGTAGCGAGCCAGATGCATGAACTCGTCCCCGTCATTCGAGCGGAAATAGAGCGCTTTCGAATCCACGCCGAAGGCCTCCGGGCTGTTGTCTACATCGCCCTCATGCGCCGTGAGATTCTTCATCTCCTTCGTCTCCCGATTGTAGAGATAAACGTCCGAGTCCGCGGTCGATTTCCCGGACAGACTGAAAGCGATGAACTTCTTATCATTCGAGATGTCGCCAACGTCGTAGCCGGCTTCATTCTTGAAAAGCAGCACCGGCTTAAGATCCGCCAGCGCCATCTCGAAGAGGTCGAAATATTTCGGATCCCGCTCGTTCGTAGAGAAGAAAAACGACTTCCGATCCTGGCTCCACTTCAGAAAGATCGCCTTTGTTTTCTCTCCCGGAGTGAGGTCGCGCTCTGTTCCATCGAGCTCGCGGAGGTAAAGATGCGAATTCTCGTTCCCGCCCTTGTCGTAGGTGTAAAGGAAGCGCGCATCCGCTGGAAATGACGTGACCAGATAGGTGCTTTCCTTGGTCGACTTCGTGAGCTGCTCCGGCTCTCCGCTACCGTCCGCCGCCAGGCTGTAGACGTTAAAGATCCCGCTCTTGTTGCTGTGAAAAAGAACCCGCTTCCCATCGTGCGAGAAAGCTCCCCCGCCGATCTTGGTCGTGTCCATGAACTGCTCGATCGTGTACTGCTTCACGACCCCAGCCTCGCTGCGTTTCGCAGCTACGTCCTCCTTCGTCACCGGTTTCTGCTTCGTGATCAACGCCTTGTCGCTAATGTCCGGCCGCGGCGCGGTCCGTGGTGTCGCCACCTGCGCCGGGGACGTGGCTGCCAGGCAGATCGTCAGCACCAAAAGCAGGCCGCACCGCCAGTCCGCGCGCGGATGAGTGAAGAGAGAATTCATCCGCAAAGAATGCTCTCCGCTTAAGACTTTTGGCAAGGCCAAGCCTGATCTTGATCTTGGGTTTTCCTTTTCGGAGGATCGTTTCAAACTCATGAAACGCGACCAAACCAGCCAGACCCTCAGCGCCAGCGCCCGGGACAAAATCCTCGCGACCCTGCGGGCGCGGTTTGCAGAGAAAACCGAACGCCATCCATCGCTGCAGTGGGAAAAAGTAGAAGCCCGCCTGGAAGCGCACCCGGCAAAACTCTGGTCCCTGAGCGAGATGGAAAGAACTGGGGGCGAGCCGGACGTGATCGGTCACGACAAAAAAACGGGCGAGCTGCTTTTCGCCGATTGCTCCGCGCAGAGCCCATCCGGACGGGTCAGTCTGTGCTACGACCGCGCGGGGCTCGATTCTCGGAAAGAACACAAACCTGCGAACACCGCGATCGACTTAGCGACGGCGATGGGCATCGAGCTTCTCACCGAAGACCAATACCTGCGCCTGCAGGAGCTGGGCGAGTTCGACACCAAATCGTCGAGTTGGGTCAAGACCCCTGCGGAGATGAGGACGCGTGGCGGCGCGCTCTATTGTGAACGGCGCTACGGCCGTATCTTCATCGGGCACAATGGCGCCCAATCTTACTACAGCGGTCGCGGTTTTCGGGGCGCGCTGAGTGTTTGATGTTTCGGACAATCAGGAGACGAACCGCGCGCGCTCAGCTAGGGTAGGCTGATGAAAGCAACCTGGAACGGAACGATCCTGGCGGAGAGCGACGACACCGTAGTGGTGGAAGGCAATCACTACTTCCCGGCGGATTCTCTCCGACGCGAGAATTTCGCGTCGAGCGACAAGCACACCTCCTGTCCCTGGAAAGGCGAAGCCAGCTACCTCCACGTGCAGGTGAACGGCGAGACCAATCCGGACGCCGCCTGGTTTTATCCCACCCCGAAAGACGCGGCGGCGGAGATAAAGGACCGGGTCGCGTTTTGGAAAGGCGTGGTCGTTTCCCCTTAATCCAGCAAGCTGCCCACTTCTATGAACTCTGCCCAACCAGTCCTCGATCTCATGCGGAAGATCATCGAGCTCCGGCACGATCGTCCCACCCACAACCGCCTCGACGCCGTCGGCAAATGCTCCATGCTTCATCTCGATGTGCGCCTCCTTGCTCATCATTTCGCGCAAACCTGCGCGGGCGATATTCTCGAGATCGGCGCTTTCATCGGCGGCTCTACCATCGCCACCGCGCTCGGTATTCGAGCTTCCGGCATCCGTAAGCGCTTCCTCAGCATCGAACCCGGCGGCCGCCTCGATAATCATTCGCTCGCGACGAAAGACATTTTCAAACAGCTCACAAAAAACCTCGCCCGCTATGACGTGCGCGATGAGGTAACCTTAATCAACAGCGCCTCGCACGTCCCGAGCACGGTCGCGACCGTCCGCGAGACTTTCCGCCCCGGCAGCCTGGGTCTCTTTATTTTCGATGCCGATGCAAACGTCGGCCGCGATCTCGCCGCCTTCGGCGATCTCCTCGCGGATGATTGTTGGGTCATCATCGACGATTACTTCGGCGCTTCCGAGAAAGCCGGGCCGACTCAGGCGCAGGTGGATGAATACATCGAGCGTGGTCGTTTGATCACCTACGGCTACTACGGTTGGGGCACGTGGGTGGGTCGCTGGCGCGCGCCGCAGGTGGGCGAGCCGGCGAGGTAAGGACGCGCATCGTTCGGCGTGCAAGGGGTCAACAAGCGCCGAAGGTTCGGAGGTTGACATTTTTCCGTCGAGTAAGTAAACCAAGGGGGTGGCTTCCCCCCTCCGCGCAGTTTTGTGCGCCATGCTTCTGCTTGGCGTCTCTCATCCGACACCATCCGGCGCGTTTTTGCTGAACGGGTTCCGTTGGCCGGTCGAGAGCGACATCGTGTTGCGGTTGGGCCTATCCCGACCGCTGCCCCCGTTGCAAGATGGCTTTCCTTCCTGGAACGCCTCCGCGATCGACGCCATGAATCTTTGGAATGCCGAGACCGATGGGGTGCGTCTCGTAGATGCCGGCCCATCGTCTCCGGGTGCTAGCGACGGCATCAACTCGGTCTTTTTCTCCAATAACATCTACGGCGATTCCTTTGGCCCGAATCTTCTCGCGGTGACGGTAAACTTTTCCACGCCCGGAAGCGGTGCGTTTACGGAAGCGGACGTGATTTTCAATACGAACCGAGAATGGAACTCCTACCGCGGCCCGCAACAGGCAGGCGTGATCGATTTCCATCGCGTGGCTCTGCACGAATTCGGACACGTGCTGGGTCTGGCGCATCCGGATGCGGTAGGGCAAACCGTGAGCGCCCTGATGAACTCGATCATCAGCGACCTCGACGGTCTGACGCAGGATGATGGGGACGGCGCGCGTTCTATTTATAACTTGCCGCTCACCAGCTCCCTTACACCGCCGAGCGTGCTGAGCGGGGATCCGTTCACCTACCAAATCACCGCGGCGAATAATCCTACCAGTTTCACTGCGTCAGGTTTACCCCCTGGGTTGGTCCTTAACTCCGCCACTGGGGTGATCAGCGGTCGCCCAACTTCCAGCGGGACCTTTCTTGTGAGTGTGATCGCGCGCGGGACAGGGCGCAGCGCCTTCGGGCGCGTGCAGATCACGATTAATCCGCTCCCGCTCACCAGCACGCTCACTCCGCCGTTCATTCCGATCGGCAACAGCTTCTCCTACCAAATCAGCGCGGGGAATAATCCCACGAGCTTTGCCGCGATTGGTTTGCCGGCCGGATTAACGCTCGATCCGAACACGGGTTTCATCTCAGGAACCGCAACAGTTACGGGGCACTTTCCCGTGACGCTCATCGCGCGCGGAGCGAACTCGGAGGCCTCCGCTAGACGTCGAAATCTGGGTGCGCGCGCCGAGATCACTAACGAGCGCCCTCCCGAATGGGCCGAGGGGAATTCCGTGGCTACCAGATCACCGTCCACGCACCCCGTCTCAAGATTCACCGCCACTGGTCTGCCCGCCGGTATCCAGCTTAACGAAAGCACCGGTTTGCTTTCCGGGACCGCTTCGCCGATTGGCTTTTTCAGAGTCGAAATCGAAGGAGAAACTGCCTTCGGAGTCGTGCGCGGCTCCATCTCTTTCACGATCAGCCCGCCACGTTTGCTCGGAACTCTCGTGCTTCGCGGGGATATCGGGTCTGTTATTACTTATCAGGTGGCGGCCAATAACCAGCCGACATTCCTTCTCCGCGCACCGGTTTGCCAGCGGGCTTGGAAATTAATCCGAATACAGGGCTCATCAGTGGAGTCGCCACGCTGAGCGGTTATTTTGGAATCCAGGTCAGGGCCCGACGAGGCTCCAGCGAGGCAATCGGCACGGTTGGATGCACGGTCCGCGCTTTGCCGTCTCGCAGCCAGCCCCTCGCAGCGATCAATGTGCCTAGATCCGCTACTCTCCTGGCTGATCCCACACGGCCACGACTCTACGTTGCGAATAACGACGGGTTGCTCATTCTCAACCCCGAGACTTCGGCGGTGTTGGGAAGGCTCCCCTTTCCTTCCGGTTACATCCCGCTCTCGAAATCGCAGCTGACGGACGAACTCTCTATCTCGTCACTCCGTCCAGGCGATAAGATTCGGCGCTTTAATTTGGACACGTTGCAGTTTGGCTCGGACATTGTGGTTCCAGGCTCACGTCTCGCTTCGGTGAAAGAAGGGGCGGATGGCCGCCTCTATCTGACTGACGACAACCAGGCAAAGTTTGTGGCGCAAGTGGATGCAGCCACAGGGGACGTTCTTACGCGCTTTCAACCCCCGACGAGCTCCAGCTTCGGTCTTACCCTCCTCATCGAACTTTCTCCGGATCGCACGGTGCTTTACGTGGGAGAGCGTACGTCCAATTCCACTCTGGCGCGCTATGCGCTCCGCGCTGGTGAAAGTCCTGAGTTCCGACAGGCTGTCCCGGTCGGGCGTAGCAGATAGTTCTGTAAGAAATATCGCGGTCAGCCCGGACGGTCGGTTTGTCGCAGCCGTCACTTACGCTTCCAGTATGCAACCGGAGGCAGTTGTGCTGCGCTCCGCCAGTGATCTCACGATTTCGATGGGGACACTAGGCACTCCTGTGTCCTTCGCGCATTCGAGCGAAGTCGCATTCAGTCCTGATGGCCTCTACGCCATCCAGAGCTACATCAATCAGGCCCAGCTCGATGTCATCGAGCTTAGCTTCGCTTCGGCGTATCAAATCGTTTACTCTGCCCTCAGGCACGCAGCCTCGCTCGCCGCGGACGTTTGCGGTAGATCCATCTGGGCAGAAGTTTTTCTTCAGCGGCTACAGCAATAATGGCCTCACGACGCTTTACGCTTTTCCTATTGTCCATTCTCGCGGCCTCCGCCGCGCAGTCTTCTCAATGTCTCCACCCGGCTCCGGGCGCAGACGAATGAGAACGTCCTCATCGGTGGCTTTATCATTACGGGCAGCCAACCGAAGAAGGTCCTTGCCCGTGCCATTGGTCCGTCCCTTCCGGTAGCCGGAAAGCTGGCCGATCCCATCCTGGAATTACGCGACGCCAGCGGCGCTCTTTTGGGAGCAAACGATAACTGGAACTCTCATCGCAGTGACGTTTTAAGCACAGACGCCGCGCCGACCGACGAACGCGAAGCCGCCATCGTCGCCACCCTGGCACCTGGCGCCTACACCTTGATCGTCGGTGGGCTCAATAACACGACCGGCATCGGGTTGGTCGAACTCTTCGATCTGGAACCCAACACCTCTCGCATTGCCAACATCTCCACGCGAGGCCGCGTCGAGAGCGGCGACAACGTCATGATCGGTGGCTTCATCATCGGCGGGAGCGAGCCCACCCGCGTCATCGCGCGCGCCATCGGCCCTTCCCTCACCGGGCAGAACGTGAGCGGCGCGCTCCCCGACACCGTGTTGAGCTTGCACGACGCAAACGGCGTCCTCCTGGTGGACAACGACGATTGGGAAACCACGCAACGCGAAGAAATCATCGCCTCCGGCGTCCCACCGACCGATCCCCGAGAGTCAGCACTGGTGCGAACGCTGACTCCGGGAAACTACACTGCCATTCTGCGCGGGAAGGATTCGTCCGTTGGAGTCGCGTTGGTCGAAGTCTACAATCTGGAAACGAACTAGCTGCTCTCCGCACGCTGGCGGACGCGTTGTCCGAGCTTGCGAGAACGACCTCACGGGTCTAAATCGGAAACCGTCTGCCGCCTCTTTCGTCGTCCCATGATCTCCGCTTCCCGCCTTCGCCGCATCCTTGGGTTGGGGACGATGCTCGCTCTGGTCTGGAGCGGACCTTTTGCACAGGGCTACGCTTTGAACGGCTACCGCTGGCCCGCCGGTCGCGATATCGTGGTGCATCTCCAGTTGAATCGCGCCCCCGCTCTTTTCACCGATGGCAGCACCTCATGGAATGCTTCCGCGGCGAACGCCCTCGCCTTCTGGAATCGGCACCTCGCGCAAGTTCGATTCGTTTCAGACGAGTTCGGCACCCCCGCGCGCGGCGACGGAATGAACAGCGCGTTTTTCGCGAGCAACGTTTACGGTCAGAGTTTCGGCGCCAACGTGGTCGCGATCACCACTTCGTCCTATCAGAACGGAGTCTTCCTGGAAGCTGACGTCGTCTTTAACAGCCTCTCAAATTTCGATTCCTACCGCGGTCCCCTCCTCTGGACGGGGAGCCGCTACATCTGGGATTTTCACCGCATCGCCTTGCACGAGTTCGGTCACGTCCTCGGCCTCACCCATCCCGATTCCCAGGGGCAATCGGTCACCGCCATTATGAACTCGATCGTAAGCGATCTGGATCATCTGGAAACGGACGATGCCGATGGCGCGGCCGCGCTTTATGGGCGGCCAGCTTCCACTACTCCGCCGCGCAGTCTTCTCAATGTCTCCACCCGACTCCGCACGCAACCGGGTGAGAACACGCTCATCGGCGGCTTCATCATTGCCGGCAATCAGCCCAAACAAATCTTGCTCCGCGCGCTGGGACCGTCTCTGCCCGCAGTCGATTACCTGGCTGACCCAGTGCTGCAACTTCGCGACGCCAGCGGAGCGCTCCTGCTCGAGAATAACGATTGGAATTCCAATCGCGCCGCCGTGCTTGCCACCTCTCTCCCGCCGGATGGAGACCGGGAAGCAGCCATCGTCGCCACCCTCGCCCCCGGTTCCTACACCGCCACCGTCCTTGGCCACGGCGACAGCAGCGGTCTCGCCCTCGTCGAACTCTACGATCTCACGCCCGCCACCGGCCGCCTGGCCAACCTGTCCACCCGCGGCCGGGTCGATGGCGGAGACAATGTCATGATCGGCGGCTTCATCGTCAGCGGCGATCAACCTACGCGCGTGATCGTGCGCGCAGTCGGTCCTTCGCTTCGCCAAAGCGGCGTCGCTTCCGCGCTGACCGATACCACCCTGAGCCTGCACAACGCCAACGGGTCTCAGTTGGCGATGAACGATGATTGGCAAAGCGAGCAAGCAGCCGAAATCATTGCCTCCGCGGTCCCGCCCTCCGATCCGCTGGAGTCCGCCATCGTGCGCACGTTGTCGCCTGGCAACTACACCGCGATCGTCCGCGGACATGGTGGATCCACTGGCGTGGCGCTGGTGGAGATTTACAACCTGGAGACAAACTAAGCCGGCGCGGCCTTTCCGAATCGCGGGCTGCACCGGCCGTGCGGCTTCTTTGCGACCCTTCCAGGGTCAGGTCGTTTGCGCTCCGAAAACCGGGGGTATTCGCTACGCTCGACCCCCGGCTACCGTCTGCCATCCCTCCGGGATGAAAGGCGGGCGAGCAGTATACTCCGCTGGCCTCGGTAGACCTGGCTCACGCAAGCCGGGATTGCACTGCGTCAACCAATGCCTCGAATCCGACTTCTTACCGCCCAACGCCCAACGCCCAACGCCCAACGCCCAACGCCCAACGCCCAACGCCCAACGCCCAACGCCCAACGCCCAACGCCCAACGCCCAACGGCGAATGCCCGCTCGCGATATCGAGGACGCCCACCGCTCGAAACGTGTCATCCCGAGCCGCGAAGACGGCCGAGGGATCTCTCCGAGACACTTTGCGCACCCCGAACCCGGAAACCGTTCCACGCAGCCAAAGCCGTCCCGCTCCGACACCGGAGAAACACGCGCGAGATCCCTCGGCCGCGCTTCGCCGGCTCGGGATGACAACTCGTGAAAGCAGAATCGTCGTTACCTCTCACCTCTCACCTCTCACCTCTCACCTCTCACCTCTCACCTCTCACCTCTCACCTCTCACCTCTCACCTCTCACCTCTCACCTCTCACGCATTCCGCATTCCGCATTCCGCATTCCGCATTCCGCATCCGGCATCTCAACCCGATCCCGCCCGCATTGCATCCCGGGGGGATGCCAGAAATTAGCCAGGGGTCGAGCGAAGCGAACACCCCCGGAACCCTCAGCCCAATCGCACACCGACCCCAGAGGGGTCGCAGAGTCCCCGAGATGCGGTGCGACAGGCGCAGAATCTTAAGCCAGGCCACCGCGAAGTCGTCGCCTACAGCGCACTCCTCGGCGGCGGCGCGAGGAAACGTTGATACGCGAACGAGGCCAGAATCAGCACCACCGCGACGCCCAGGAAGGCGCCGATGCGATAGAGCGGCCCGAGGTTTGCGAAATCGTGCAGGAACAATTTCGCCAGCGTCGTGAGGAGAAGAAGCACCCCGGCGTATCGCACCCCTTTCGTCTTCTGCCGCATGCCCACGAGCAGAAGCACGATGGCGAAGAGCGCCCACGCGATGGAGTAGGTCATATCGCGCGCGAAGTTTCCCTCAAACGAAAACGTCAGCGTCGGCCCCACCGAAAAATAATCGGCGATCTCAATGTTCAGGAGCAGGAACGTAAGGACCGCGCCGAGCGTGTAGAGCAGGCGCGGAATCACCCGGCCGCTCTTTGTCGCGCCGAAAGACTGCACCGCGCGCGCTCCGCCGAAAAGGCACAAGGCGGTGATGCCGTAAGCGTAGAGATACCAATTCCAGATCCGCATCGCCGACCGGCCATGGTATTCCAAAACGGCAGGATTCACGGCCAGACGCAGGAAGGCAAAGCTCAGGAGCGCTGCGCCCACCCAGCGCAAACCCACGTGCGGGACGAAGCGGAAGAGGACAAGCAACGCGAGTCCCTCCACCGCCCAGCCCAGGGTGATCCATTCCCGCTCAAACTGGATCGGGAAAATGAGGCTGAGGAAGAAGAGCGCCGCGCCTCCCTGCCACGCCAGCCGCACATCGCCCGCGGCCGGCACCGCTCCTAATCGTCTCCGCAAAAAGTAAACGCCGAACGCGTAAGGAAGAATGAAGAGCGCCGGGAGCAAGCCCGTCTGGAGGAACGGGTATGACGTGCCAGCGAGCTCGTAGATGAGCCAGAAATGCAGGACGCCTCCCAGCGCTCCGACCGCCCACGGCAACGCTCTTGTCTGATCGCGCGCAAAGTAAGGGTAGGCCGCGAAGACAAGGCCAAACGCGAGATACCACCCGAGCGCCAATAAGCCCGCCCCGGGAAGAAAATGGAGCGAATGCCACTCGCGTTCCACGGCCCAGGTAAACGCCAGCGCCACCACTGCGATCCAACTGGAGCGCGCCGCGATTCCGAACGCCAGCAGCACCACCGCCAGCAGCAGCGCCGTGGCGAAGACTGCAGTCGGATCCGTCACCGGCAATCGCGCGATGAACATTCCGACTAGCACCAAGGGCAGAGCCGCCGCGAAAGTCGGCACGCGTCGCCCACCCTCGCCCGGCTGCATCCCGAGCATTCGCCCCAGCCAAACCGGCACCTTTAGGTCGATCCCCGCCGGCCGCGGCCAGACCGTGAATCCTGCATGGATGATCCCGTAAAGCAGATACGCGCCGAGCGCCCACCACTGCAGTTCCACTCGCAGAATCGACGCGGTCCAGGCGCCAAGGATGAAGAACACCGCCGCCCCCGTCCCCGCCGCGATCCGGGCGGGATTCGGTCGCAACAGCGCCAGGGCGAGCAGACCGATATCCGCCAAAAAGATGAAGCTGAAAAAGAAGCCCGGCCGCGCTGCAAGGCTTGGGTAAAACAACAGCCAGAACCCGAAGCCAAGCGCAGCGCCGCCCGTGACCAGGGCCGCCGGCGTCGACCACTTTTCTGCGGGCATCTGCCGCTGGCGCATCCAGGCGAGAAGAACGAATTGCGCTTGTAGCCCGAGGAAGATGAAGAACCCGAGCGCGGCCTCCGCTGCATCCCCTATCGGCATCCAGGCCAGCTCAGTCCCAGCCGTTCCGAGCGCCGCGAGGAGCAGCAGGTAATCCCACCGTTTCCGCAGCACCAAAGCCGCGATGCCGAAGTTCAAAAGTGCCACGTAGCCGAAGAGCAGTGCCGCTTGATCCTGCCCGCCCCGCAAAAGAAACGGGGTCAGGAACCCACCCAGCAGCCCGAGCACTGCGACGACCTGGGCTTCGAGAAGGACGGCCAGCAGAAACGCCGCCAGCGTGATCGCCGACATGAGCAGAAAGGTCAGCGCCAGCGGGATCATCCCATAAAATGCGTGGGCCGCGAAGACATCCGCATACAGCACCAGCACGCCCGTGGCGCAGAGACTTTGCCCGGGCGCGCGGTAGTTCCGCAGCGCCGTGAACCACCCGCCCGCGACGAGGGCCAGACCGAGCAAGGCCCCGAGCGCGACCCGGAGGACGGGCGTGATGAGATTATTCTCAAAGGCGTAGTTCACGAGAAATACGACTGCGAGGAAGAGGACGAAGCCGCCCAGCCAGGCGAAGAGTTTGACACCTAAAAACGCTTCCCAATCGATGCTCACTCGAGCCGGTCGCCCCGGCGCTGCCTGCACGGGCGGGGTGACAGCGGGGACAGGAGCGACCACTGGCAACGGAGGCGGACCGGCCACTGGCGGGGTCGCGGGACCGACCGGACCGCGCGCTTCCAGAGTGGCCACGCGTTGCGCCAGATTTTGCACGGTCTTCCGCAAGAGCCGCAACCGGTTTCGTTGGTCGAAAAGAACGCCAGCGGCGATCAATGCGAACAGGCCGAGCACCCAAAAACCGCAGGTGAAGAATGCGTCCATCTCTCCGTTACCATCCACCGATAGCGGTCTTCGAGTTCGTCACAACCCTGTGGGCGCGGCCAGAAACTCCCACGGCATTTCAAAACGCGCGCCGGTTTCGGCGGCGAGGGCTTTCACCCCAAACGTCTCCGTGGCGTAATGTCCGCCGAGCAAAAGATTGATCCCCAGTTCCTCCGCCGCCACCGCGGCCCAATGCGGCGCCTCGCCAGTAAGGAAAGTATCCACCCCAGCCTGCGCGACAGCGTAAATCTCCGAGCCCGCGCCGCCCGTCACCACGCCGATCCGGCAGGTCGTCTCGGGTCCATGGCCGAAGACCTGGACCGGCCCGCCTAACGAACTTTCAAAACGCTGCACCAGGTCCGCACGCCCCACCGCGGCCTCCACTTGCAGACCCAAAAGCTGCCCCTTGCCCTCCAGAAAAGGTTTCGCATCGGTCAAGCCGAGCGCCGCTACGAGCAGCGCGTTATTCCCCAACTCCGGATGCACGTCGAGCGGCAGATGCGCGCTGTAGAGCGCGATGTCGTGCTCCAGCAGAAATGCGAGCTGGCGATGGAACGCTCCCGTCACCGGCTGCAACCCCGGCCAAAAAAGACCATGATGCACCAGGAGCAAGTCCACCCCAGCCTCCGCCGCCAGGCGAAAGGTGCGGGTGGACGCATCGACCGCGGCGCCGATCTTGCGCACGCGTCCCGAATTCTCAACCTGCAACCCGTTCAAGGCATGCGACCAATCGCCGCACTCCGCAATCCGCAAGCGGGCATCCAGGTGGGCAACGATCTCCGGAAGTTGGGGCATGGCGGGCTCGATCATGGAATGAAAGCGTCGCGCGACAATCTCAATTTCGCAGCCACGCGCTCGGCGAGCGCGACCACGCGGGACTTTTCTTGACGGAGTCGGCTCCGCTTGGGACGTTCGTCCTGCAACTGAACCTGCACGAGGAACTACTTTGGAATACACAGACGCACCTGCCGCCGAAACTGAGACCCCTGTTGCTGGCACCATGCCGTGTCCGCTCTGCGGGCAAACCCTGCCTGCTGATGCAACGACGTGCGATCATTGCGATTGGGAACGCGAATCGCGCGAGACCGTCGAAGGCCAGGCGAGCGACGCGGTGGCAGTCCTGTTAAGCATCCTGCCTGGGCTGGGTCACATTTACAAAGGTCACCGCGTGATCGGTCTGCTGCTGATGTTCGCCGGTATGCCGATGGCGGTGTTGCTGGCGTTGCTCATCGCCACGGCCACGGCTGGCTTTGGGCTTTTCCTGCTGCCGATCTTCTGGCTGGGCGTGATGGTGCACGTCTATGCCATCAAGGATCGCGTCTCGTCGACCAAGGTGGACGACGGCGAGCAATACTGAGCCGGAACCGCCGCTGGTTAGGCGACTGCTTCGCTGGCCACGACCGCCGCGTGGATCTCTTCCAGAATCTCGCGCAGGCCGTAGCGGAATCCCCACGCGGGATAATGCTCCTGAAAGCGGCGGACGTCGCTGATCCACCAAATGTGATCGCCGATCCGGTTATCCTCCTCGTAGGTCCAGCTGAGCTTCTGCCCGCTGATCTCTTCGCAGAGTTTGATCGCCTCGAGCATGGAGCAGTTGCTGTGGCGGCTGCCGCCTAAATTGTAGACTTCGCCGGCACGCGGCGCCTCGATAAACGCAGCGAACGCGGCGACGAGGTCGAAGCTATGGATGTTATCGCGCACCTGCTTGCCGTTGTAGCCGAAGACGCGATACGGCCGCCCGGTGACGGTGCATTTCATGAGGTAGGAAAGAAACCCGTGCAGCTCCGTGCCGGCGTGGGCGGGTCCAGTGAGACAACCGCCGCGGAAACACGCTGTCGGCATTCCGAAGTAGCGACCATATTCCTGCACCAGAATATCTGCCGCGGCTTTCGAAGCGCCGAAGAGGGAGTGCTTCGTCTGGTCGATGCTCATCGTCTCGGAAATGCCGGGCTCATACTCGTGGCCCTCGGCGATTTCCCAGCGCATTTCGAGTTCGCGAAGCGGAAGACGATTCGGCGTATCGCCGTAGACCTTGTTTGTGGAAGTGAAAACGAAGGGCGCTTCGGGGCAGACTTCCCGGGCCGCTTCGAGAAGATTGAGCGTCCCGTTCGCGTTCACGGTGAAATCCATTTGCGGATCGCGCGCCGCCCAATCATGCGACGGCTGCGCGGCCGTATGCACCACTGCCGCGATCGAGCCGCGATGCTCCTGGAAGAGTCGGCTCACGGCCGCAGCGTCGCGAATGTCCACGTCGTGGTGTTGATACTCCCCAATCGTTTGCACGAGCTGATCGCGCGTCGCACTGGTGGAAGCTTCCGCGCCGAAGAAACGCGCCCGCATGTCGTTATCGATTCCGACCACGCGGAAGCCGTCGGCGGCAAAATGCTTAACAGTCTCAGAGCCAATCAGACCGGCGGAGCCGCTGACGATGATGGTTTTTTGGTTCATGAAAATTTTCCGTCAGGAGGAGGCAGGCTCCCCGATGATCCAGGTCACAGCGGCTGCCGCATCTTGCACCTGCGCGGCGGGGTAACGCGGATCGGATTGCAGAACCTGCTCGATCAACTCCGGATGTTTTCCGCCATCCACCAGGAAGCATACGTGCCTCGCCTGCGCGATGAGCGGAATGGTGAAAGTGAGCCTCCACGAGTCGAATTTCGGGACGAAGTTTGCTGCCACCTTGCGCGCTTTTTCGTCAAGCGCCGCCGTGCCCGGAAAGAGCGAAGCGGTGTGCCCATCATCGCCCAGCCCGAGCAGAATGAGGTCGTGCTGATAAACCGGCTCGCCTTTTTGCGTCGCCAAAACGCTCAGATGATCTTCGTATTCCTGGGCCGCGATGATCGGGTCAGCTTCGCCTTTCATCCGCTCCACCGAACGTTCCGGAACCGAACCCGGCAACAGACAGCGCCTCGCGCGCCATCCGATAGTTGCTCTTTTCGTGATCGGGCGGCACACAGCGTTCGTCTCCGAAGGTGATGCGAATCTGCTCCCACGGGAGCGAGTGCTCCGGCTTGGCCAGCTCGGCATACACGGGTCGAGGGGTGTTCCCTCCAGAGAGCGCGATGCGAAACTCTCCCCGCGCGCCGATTGCCTGCCGCGCATGCTTCACAATAAAATCCGCCGCGTCAGTCACGAACGCTTTAGTCCGAATGATCTCGCGGCTCATCTGTTCCTTTTGCTCTCCGCGCCCTAAATGGCGCAATGCGCCATCCCGCGCTTCTCGAGGTAGCGTTGATGATAATCTTCCGCGCGGTAAAAAGTGGGAGCTGGCTCAATCGCGGTCACGATCGGCCGGGAGAAACGCCCGCTTTCGTCCAGCGCCGTTTTCCGCGCGTCAGCCTGCGCCTGTTGCTCAGGCGAGTAGAAGAAGATGACTGAGCGGTATTGCGAACCAACGTCCGGGCCTTGCCGGTTCAGCGTGGTCGGGTCGTGATTTGCCCAGAAAACGTCAAGCAATTCATTGTAGCCGACCTGCTCGGGATCGAACTCCACCTCCACCACTTCCGCGTGGCCGGTGTCTTCGCGGCAGACTTGTTCGTAGGAGGGGTGATCGGTCTTCCCCCCGGCATAGCCGACTGCGACTTCAGTCACACCCTTAATGTTACGAAATGTCGCCTCCACTCCCCAGAAACAACCCGCTCCGAACATCGCTTTCTCTGTCGTCATGCGGCACTTTCAAACGGGATGCTCCCATCCGCAAGGCAGCGCACCCTCGCCCTCCGGGAGCGCTAGACCAGACGTTCGGACTCGTCCGACTCGCCATCGTCCTCTTCTTCAATCTCGCGTCGCCAGGTCTTTGACAGCCAGGGACGGATGAAGCCGTAGAGCAGATAGACGAGGAAGAGAATCGCCGGCATCCACTCGTAATTCAGCGCGGTGAAGATGAGCACTAAACTGATGACGAGGAACCGCGGAACGGAGCGCGTGGTCCGCCAGTTTACCCCTTTAAAACTGGGGTAGCTAAAGCGACTAAACATCATGAAGGACAGGAAGAGCATGAGCGGCGGCAGGACCCATTTCCAACGCCCGATGTCGTGTTCCTTTTCCCCCAGCCACCAGAGCATGAAAAGAGTGAGCGAAGCGATCAGACCCGCCGCAGCCGGAATGGGGAACCCGCGAAAATCCTTGCTTGCACCCTTGGCCTGCGGCAGCGCAGCGATGCAATTGAAACCGCGCCAGCCGCAGCGCGCCGCAGAGCAGGTAAACAAACGCCACCACCCAGCCCACGCGCGGGAAATCCACCAGCACAATCCGATAGACCATCAACGCCGGCGCGAGCCCGAAAGAAACCGTGTCCGCCAGGGAATCGAACTCGCGCCCGAAAGCGCTATCCTGCCCGCCGAGTCGCGCCAGCCGCCCATCCAGTAAGTCGAAAATACAAGCGCCCAGGATATACCAAATGGCCGTGTGAAAAAGCACCGCAGCCGCGTCCGCATCGGTCGCCTGCATCAACGCGCCTTGCACAATCTTGAGCGTGGCCGCGAACCCGCAGAAGAGGTTCCCCGCCGTCATCAAATTCGGCAGGAGATAGATCTTGGGGCTTTGGTCGCTCATCTCTACGGCAGCCGTGCGATCACCGTCGTGCCACCCGCCACGCGGTCGCCTATTTTTACCGTCACCGTCGCATCCAACGGCAGATAAACTTCCGTGCGCGAGCCAAACCGGATCATGCCAAAGCGTTCACCTTTAGCGACCTCGTCTCCCACCTGCGACCAACCTACGATGCGTCGGGCGATCGCTCCGGTCAGCTGCTTCACCACCAGCGTGGCGCGGGGATTTTCGAAGGCCCACGTCATCGACTCATTTTTGCCCGAGCAATCCGGGCTGCGCGCGTCCAGGCAAAGCCCATCCCGATGCTCGCGATAAGTCACGCGCCCTGCGATCGGCGCACGATTTGTGTGCACATCGAAGACGGAAAGGAAGATGCCCACTCGACGCATCCGGGTTCCCACCACATCGGGTTCGTCGATCTCCACGATATCGGCCACCACCCCATCGGCCGCGGCCACGACTGCATCAGGCTCGGGCGGGATGATCCGTTCCGGATCACGGAAGAACGCAAAAGTGTAGCCAATTAAAAGGATGAACAGGATCGGCAACCACCGCCAAAGGAAGAATGAGCCGACCGCAAGGAGGAGCAGGATGAGGAAGATCCAGCGTGCTTCGTAAAGAGTCTGCCAGCGCATATGGGAAAGTAGAATCGGGGTCTGAGCGGGAGGGGTCAAGCACCGCCTCCGGAGGTTGGGAATCATTCTCTACCCCGGCGAATCCCCGAACACAAGATATTGTCCGCCCAAGTGGCGCCCCCACCACATACGGCGTTCGGGACAGGTTTTCTCGGGGAAGAAACTTATTGTTTGGGGGCGGCACCGCCCCTATGTTTCCGGCGGCAGTTTCCCTGCCGTTTTATGCTTCAAGGCCAGGACGAAATCACACTCGGAAAATCCACCGCCGACGCCGCTACCGGTATCAGCCAGGATCAAAAATACGACGCCGCGCAGATCGACAAATTGGAGGGGCTCGAGGCTGTCCGAAAGCGCCCCGGCATGTATATCGGCGATCCCGATGAACGGGGCCTGCACCACTGCGTCTTCGAAGTCCTCGATAACTCGATCGATGAACACCTGGCGGGATATTGCAGCAAGATCGACGTGGTCATTCACGTAGATGGCTCGGCCTCCATTCGCGATAACGGCCGCGGCATCCCGGTGGACATGCATCCGAAGTTCAAGATGCCGGCGGTGGAGCTGGTGCTCACGAATCTGCACGCGGGCGGAAAGTTCGGGCAGGGCGCTTACAAATACTCCGGCGGTCTGCACGGCGTCGGCGCGAAGTGCGTAAACGCGCTCTCCGATTGGTTCAAGGTGGAGGTCTCGCGCGACGGCAAGGTCTACCACATGGGCTTCGAGCGTGGGAAGACGACGCAGCCCCTCGAAGTCATCGGCGAGCTGAAAAACAAGAAGACCACCGGGACGCTGATCACCTTCTTCCCGGACCCGACGATCTTCACGATCACGACGGAGTTTAAATTCGAGCGTCTCGCCTCCCGTCTCCGCGAACTGACCTTTCTCAACCCCGGCCTCGTTATCACCCTCGCGGACGAACGCGGTGAGGTGCAGAAGAGCGAGACGTTCTACTACAAGCACGGGATCGAGGAATTCGTCCGCCAGCTCGGCGAGAACAAGACCGTCATCCACCCGAAGCCCGTCATCCTCTCGCGGCAGCGCGACGAGGTCTTCGTCGATGTGGTGATGCAGTATAACGACAGCTACAACGACCAGATTCTTTGCTTTGCGAACTCGATCCCGAATCCGGACGGCGGCACGCATTTAACCGGCTTTCGGAGCGCGCTGACGAAAGCGGTCAACCAATACGCCAAGGCGAACAGCTTGGTGAAGGACAAGGATCCCGCAATCTCCGGCGACGACGTCCGCGAAGGGTTGATCTGCATCCTCAGCATCAAGCTCCCAAACCCGCGCTTCGAGTCCCAGACCAAGGTCAAACTCGTCAACACTGAGATCGACGGCATCGTGAACTCGGTCGTTTACGAAGGGCTCATGACTTTCTTCGATCAGAACCCGCCGATCGCGAAAAAGATCTTCGAGAAGGTGCTGACGGCTGCTCGCGCACGGGAAGCGGCTCGCAAGGCGCGGGAGACCATTCGCAAAGGCGCGCTCACCGGCGGTGGATTACCCGGGAAGTTGGCCGATTGCTCCGAACGCGATCCGAGCCTGACCGAACTCTATATCGTCGAGGGTGACTCGGCCGGCGGCTCGGCCAAGCAGGGGCGCGACCGGCGCTACCAGGCCATCCTGCCCATTCGCGGCAAGCTCATCAACGTCGAGAAGGCGCGGCTCGATCAGGCGCTCAAGAACACTGAGATCCAGTCGATGATCACCGCCATCGGCACCGGAATCGGGAAGCCGAAAGAAGAAGGCGCGGAGAAGAACGGCAAAGCCGATGAAGGCACCTTCGACATCTCGAAGCTGCGCTACGGCCGCATCATTATCATGACCGATGCCGATGTGGATGGATCGCACATTCGCGTGCTGCTCCTCACCTTTTTCTATCGGCAGATGACCGAGCTGGTGCGCGCCGGAAAGATCTACATCGCGCAGCCGCCGCTTTATCAAATCAAGCGGAAGAAGCGGGAAGAATACGTCGATGACGACATCCAGCTGAACCGCATCTTGATCTCCCTCGGCTCGGAGGAAGTGCGCCTGAAGAATTTGGCCGATGGCAAGGAGTTGAGCACAGCGCAATTAAAGGACGTCCTCGAGTCTCTCGAAAAACTGGCCAAACTGAGCGAATCCGTCCGTCGGCATGGCGGCGATTTCGAAACCTTTCTCACGGAGCGCGATCCGAAGACGAACAAGCTCCCGACTTACCTCGTGAAAGTGCGCGACGGCAACGAAGAGACCGTCCGCTATTTTCACGACGAACGGGAGATTCGCACCTTCCACGAAGCGAATCTCGACCTGAACCTTCTCGACACCGACATCGATCAGGAATTGCTTCCGCTCGCTCCGACAGCGGCGCCCGTCCCCAAGCCAACTGGACAGAGACGCCGGGCCAAGAAAGTGGAGCTGCATGAAGCGGCCAGCATCCAAAAGCTCATCAGCGAACTCGCGCGCCGCGGACTGAAAGTGGACCACTACTCGGCGAGTGATCAGCCGATCTTCGAGTTGATCGAAGGCGAAGGTGAGCGAGCCACCGTGCATCCGCTTTTCTCCATTCCGGAGATCCACCAAAAGATCGTCGAAATCGGACGCCGCGGCGTGCAGATCAAGCGCTTTAAAGGTCTCGGCGAAATGAACGCCAAAGAGCTGTTCAACACCACGATGGATCCGAACAGGCGGAAGCTCCTCAAAGTCGATTTGAACGAGGACAACGCGGTCGAAGCTGACCAAATGTTCACGCGCCTGATGGGTGATGTCGTCGAACCGCGTCGCCAATACATCGAAGACAACGCGCTTAACGTCCGCAATCTGGACGTTTAAAAAACTGGGCCGCGTTTCCTGCTTCTCACCACTTTTAGAATTCTCCCGTGTATAATCCGAACGAAAAAATAGAGCCGATTAACGTCGCCGATGAAGTCTCGAGGTCCTTCCTCGATTACTCGATGTCGGTCATCATTTCACGCGCGTTGCCCGATGCGCGCGATGGATTGAAGCCCTCGCAACGTCGCATTCTTTTTGCGATGAACGATCTCTCGCTCTACCCGAATCGGCAGCATCGGAAATGCGCCAAGATTTGCGGTGATACGAGCGGTAACTACCACCCGCACGGCGAGGCGGTGATTTATCCGACGCTGGTGCACATGGCGCAGTATTGGGCCATGCGCGAGACGCTGGTCGATGGCCAGGGCAACTTTGGTTCGGTCGAGGGCGATCCACCCGCGGCGATGCGGTACACCGAGGCGCGCATGACGCATCTGGGCGCTGCGCTCATGACCGACATGGACAAGGACACGGTCGACTTTGTCCCGAACTACGACGAGACGCGGACGGAGCCGAAAGTTTTTCCAGCCGCTTTTCCGAATCTGCTCGTTAACGGCGGCACCGGCATCGCGGTCGGCATGGCCACGAACATCCCGCCGCATAATCTCGGCGAAGTCATCGACGGTATCTGTGCGCAGATTGACGATCCGGACATCGATCTTGATGGCTTGATGAAGTACGTGAAGGGCCCGGATTTCCCGACCGGTTGTGCGCTCCTCGGTCTGGCTGGCGTGCGCCAATATCTCGAGACCGGTCGCGGCAGCATGAAAGTGCGCGGCAAGGCCGGCGTGGAGGAATTGAAGGGCAATCGCGAGCAGATCGTGATCACCGAGATTCCCTACAATGTGAACCGCGCCACCTTGGTGGAGAAAATCGCGGCGCTGGTGAACGACAAAGTCCTGACCGACATCTCCGCGATTCGCGACGAGTCGGATGAAAACACGCGGGTGGTGATCGAGTTGAAGCGCGACGGCAATCCGAAGGTCGTGATCAACAATCTTTACAAGCACACCGCGATGGAGAGTTCCTTCTCCGCCTCGATGCTCGCGATCGATCACGGCCGGCCGAAGCTGCTCTCGCTCAAAGACGCGAACACCGCCTACATCGATCACCGCCGTGAGGTCGTGCTGCGCCGGACGCGCTACGAATTGCGAAAGGCCGAGGATCGCGCGGAGACGCTCGAAGGTTACCTGATCGCGCTCGCGAATCTCGACGAGTTCATCCGCATCATCCGCAATTCGGCCAATCGCGAAGAGGCGCGAGTGAAATTGCTCGCGTTCGAATTCACCCGGAAGCAGGTCGAGCAAATCGGCATCATGATCCGCAATGAAGCGCGCTTGATCGATGGGCGTTACGCATTCAGCGAGCATCAAGCCAATCAGATCCTCGATCTCCGACTTTACCAGCTCACCGGAATGGAGAGCGACAAAATCGGGAACGAATACAAAGGTCTCATCGCCACGATTCAGGATCTGCTCGACATTCTGGCCAAGGAATCGCGCGTCTTCGAAATCATCAAACAGGAGCTGCGCGACATCCAGGCGAAGCACGCGGGTCCGCGTCTCACCCAGCTCGTTCCCGACGAGGGCGAGATCAACATGGAGGACCTGATCGCGAATGAAGGCTGCATCATCAGCATCACGCATGGCGGGTTCATCAAACGGACCGCCGTGAGTGCCTTCCGCGCGCAGCGGCGCGGCGGGAAAGGCGTGGTCGGCATGACCACGCGCGAAGGTGCGCGCGAAGAGGACGAAGGCGATTTCGTCGAGCATCTCTTCACCGCCACCACGCACGATTACCTGATGTTCTTCACCACCAGCGGTCGCGCGTATGTGGAGAAGGTTTACGAGATTCCGGAGATGGGTCGCGCCGCAAAAGGTCGCTCCATTGCCAACCTGCTCGAGCTCCGCAGCGATGAAAAGATTGCCGCTACGATTCGGGTGCAGGCGAAGAAGTCCGGGATGGCGCCGAACGTGGTCGACGAGACTTGGGATGAAAATTTCCACATCGTCTTCGCGACCCGCTCCGGGATTGTGAAGAAATCAAACCTCTCCGATTACAGCAACGTCCGGAAAGGCGGCATCATTGCGATCAACATTGAAGAAGATGACTGCCTGATCGATGCCAAGCTGACCAACGGCGACAACGAAGTCATTCTCATCACCAACCAGGGCATGAGCCTGCGCTTCCATGAGGAGCAGCTGCGCGATCAAGGCCGCAATACGGTCGGCGTCTGGGGCATTCGTCCCGAGAAGGGCGACCTCATTGTCGGGATCGCACTTGTGGATGCGCATTCCATGCTCCTCGTCGCGGGCGAAAACGGAATCGGGAAACGGACGCAGTTTGACGAATACCGGAAGCAAAAACGCGGCGGCAAAGGCATCATCACGATGAAGACCGGCGAGAAAACCGGCAAGGTCGTGGGAGCGCTCACCGTCACGGACACCGATGAGCTCATGCTTATCACCACAAAGGGCCAGATGGTCCGGACGCGTGTAAAAGAGATCCGCGAGACTGGTCGCAACGCCCAGGGCGTAAAGTTAATGGATTTGCGCGGCGCGGAGAAGTTGCAGGCGATCGCGCGCGTGGTGAGCCAGGAAGAGACTGAAGAGGAAACGGTCGAAGAGCCGGCCACCGAAAGTTAAGAAGCGTAATACTCTCCCAGACATAAAAAAGGACACGCTCGCGCGTGTCCTTTTTCGTGCCCGGCTCGATCGTGAGCCGGCAAAAAAACCAATCGCTCTTAGCGGGTGGTGCTGGCCCGGGTGGTGGTCGAGGTCGTCGCGGTTGGCTGGGTCACGATTGCCTCTTCCCGGGTGGAGGTAGTGGTGGTCGTGGTCGACGGCGTCGAGCACGAAGTGAAGACGAGCGCGAAGACTGCTAACGCGGGAACGATGAGGAAGGATTTTTTCATAATTGGTTTGGTTACACCCTCAATTCGGCGGACGCCATCGCCGCAGCCGTATTGGACGCAAAGTTTTTCCCCCACGGCGCTTAACGGACCTTCAATCGCCGATCGACCCCCGCATCTTCTTCAACGCGGAGCGCTTCCGTTTCGTCTCCAGAATCCGCCGCTTCAAGGCTCGCGGGCGGGGCGATTTTTGGCGTCGCGCTTTTTCCCGCTGCGCTTTTTCCTCCGCTCGGCGTCGCTGCTCGCGCGTCTCCAGCGCCTCCCGCAAGCGGGCTCGCGCCAGCTTGCGATTCGTGGCTTGGGAACGGGAATCCTGCACCGTCACGCTCAAGCCCGAAGGCAAATGGCGTAACGTGACTGCGGTGGAGACCTTGTTTACGTTCTGGCCGCCCGGGCCGCCCGAGCGTGCGAAGGATTCCTCCAGGTCTTCCTCGCGCAACTCAAAGGAACGCCCAGCGCGTGGTGGTAAGGCGCTCACAGAAAAGACGACGCGGCTGCCGGGAAACGATGCTGGAGGGCTCGTTTGCCTTAGAGCGGCGGCACGTTCTCGCGACCGTCGCGCAAGACTCGAGCAACCCAGACCAGCTCGTTGATAAACTTAGCCGCCCGGCCGACGTACTTTTCCTCTGTTAACTCGCCCGCGTCATCGAACGCATCTTTTACCCGGCTGAAATTAAGATCAGCGGACGTGGCCACCAAGCCCAATTCACGCACGACCGGAACGAGATTCTCGATCACACGCGCGCCGCCAAAGGGCCCGGCGGAAACGCCGCAAAATCCGACCGCTTTGTGGATGTATTCCTCCAAACAAGTGTCGAGCGCGTGCTTGAGCAGGCCCGGGTAGCCATGGTTGTACTCCGGAACAACGAGGGCCAGCCCATCGGCGCGGGACCATTTTCTCCGCGAAGATCGGATCCTGCATCCCATCGCCGGCGTCATCGAGCGTCATCTTGATCTCACGCACATCGATGATCTCGGTCTCGATCTCCGGTCGTTTCTTCATCTCGCTAAAGAGGAAGCGCGCGACGTGCTCACTCTGACGGCCCTGACGCGCAGTGCCGAGGATGATTGGAAGATTGAGCGGCTTCTGATTCATGGGGATCGAGAGTGGAAGGCTGAGACTGTCGGCTGTCGATGGGGAATTAGGAATCAATCCCGACCCACTCGTTCCGGGCGCGAGAATCGGCCACTGCCTGCACCACACGCATGTATTTCACACCGTCTTCGAAGTCGGGATGGGGGCGATTGCGTCCACGCGATTTCACGGCGTTCAGGAAGTCATCCTCCACCGTCCAACCGCCTGCGAGGCTCGGCGTCAGTTCCATTTCGTGCAGGGCGCGATCACCCACTTTGCCCGCGCGGATCACGTCGGTTCCGAAGTCATAAGTCATGGTGCCGAGATCGCCATAGACCTGCAGTTCATCGCCGGCCGCGAGGGCGTTAATGCCGCTAAACTCCAGCACGCCTTCCGCTCCGGAAGCGAACTCGCAGAGCACCGTCAGCAGGTCGGGCACGAGCACTTCGTAGCCTTGCCTCACTTCGTGCAGAATCTTCCCGCGCGCATACACGCCCGTGATATCGCCCAGCCAGCGTTGCAGCACTTCCACGTAAATCCCGAGCGCGAGCACATTCAGCCCGCTGATCTCCATCCGTTGCCGCCAATGCGCGGGAGCGTCCGCATTCAAATAAGCGCCGGTGAAACACTTCAAACGGATGTGGTGAGGATGACCGAGATAATTTTCCGCGAGTAACTTTTTCACGAGCAAATCGCCTCGGAGCCCAAACGGCGGTGGGCAGAGCATCGTGACCAATTCCGGGAACCTGCGCGAGGTCGCTCGCATCTCCTCCGCTTCCTCCAGATCCATTGCCATCCGCGCCTGACAGAAAACGTGTTTCCCGGCCTCCAAAGCGGAAACAGTGACGGCGGAGTGCATGTAGGGCGGCGTGCCGATCCAGACGATATCGATCTCCGGCATCGAGAGGAGATCGGCCCAGTTTTGCATCGGGATGGCGTTGGGCGCATTCTCCTGGCAGAACTGCTGCGAGCTCTCATAGGTGGAGTTCGACACCGCGAGGATCTCCACCTCCGGGTGCTTTTTCAACGCCGGGAGATGGCGTGTGCGCACGATGTCTCCGGCGCCGATGATTCCGATGCGAAGCTTTTGAGAAGTAGAACGGGGCATGATAAAAATTGTGAACAGCGGACACCGCCATTAGACGCAGGCCAGGGACGATGAGCAAGCTTTGACCGCTCGCGCGGGAACGCGTTCAATCCGCTGCGGAGCGCGAGCGAAGAATCGCTTGACCCCGACAGTGGGGACTGCCAGTTTACGCGACTCTTTTCCCAAAGATCGTTATGTCAAAAGTTTGCAGCATTACTGGAGCGAAAGTTACGCGCGGAAGCATCATTCATCGTCGTGGTATGGCGAAGAAGAAAGGCGGCGTGGGCCGTCACGTAACCAAGAACGTGCCTCGCACATTTACCCCGAACCTGCACGAACATCGCGTCTGGGTGCCTGAACTGAAGAAGTATGTGCGCGTGAAAGTGACCGCACGGGCGATGAAGACGATCAATAAAAACGGCGCTTTCGTGACTCTGCGGAAAGCTGGTTTGATCTCGCGCAAAGCGGGCCTCACGCCACGCAAAGCAGCACCCGCTGCCGCTTAGTTTTCCGCCCCTGCCCGCCGGGTCCGCGCGAAAGATCTTCGCGCGGCGGTAGGGTCTAAGAGCACGCCGCACGCAGCGGAGCGCTTACGCTTCCTTCGCTTCTCCCGGCGCCGGCTCCACGGTTTGGCTGTCTTCCTTTGGCGCCTCTTCGAGGACTGGCTTCGGTGCTTCCGTGGGGAGAGGTGCCTTCTCCGCTACGATCGGCTCGGGCGCATCGGCCGCGTCTGCTGTCTCCGTCACTGCTTCGATCGGTTGCCTCAGCAGCAGCGCTCGCGTCCTTGCTCACAGGTGCGGGCTCCGTCTCCGAAGCAGCGACGGGCGTCTCGGCACTCGCCTCTCCTGCATCGGTTGGCTCAGCCTTATCCGGCTTCCCTTCACCGGACGGTTGTTTGGCTCGGGGCAGGTCGAGCGTACCGTCGTTAAACTCGATGACGTAGCCTTCGTGGATCAGCCAGTGCAAATCGGAAGCGAGCGCGCGCTTGGCCCGTTCCATCTCAGCTTCGCCTTCAGCCATCGCCATTTTCTCTGCGAGCTGTTTCCGGTTGATCCCCGGCGATTCGGTCAGCTTTTCGAGGATACCATTGATGCATGCCGAAACTCCGGAGCGTTCGTGTCCGAAGACGCGGATCCGGTATGGCGATACGAAGAGCATGCCTTTGCGATGGCGGAAGATGTTCAAGCCCGCTGAGCGCAAGGCCGCTGAGAGTTCCTGCATCATCTTGGAAGGAGAACGCACTTCCGTCGCCCAGCTGTTTTCGATCAGGCGTCCGAGACCTCGATCACCCATCCGACGACTCAGCACTCCGTCCACGGTCAGTTCCTGCTCGGACCGGAGAAGTGTGGGCAGATGCGTCTGGCGAAAATGGCGCTCCGCTTCCGCTTCGGTTTTGAAAGAAAGCTCCGGGTCCTGGCCCTTCGTTTTGTAAGTGGTGATGCTGCGCGCTTGTTCCTTCCATTGCTCCACCACCTCCGGGTCGCTCACGATCTCGACCTGGCGCTGGTAATCCTGGAAGCTCATGCGCCGGCTAAAGCGTTGCTCGTAAAGGCTGCGCAATTGCGGCTGATAGGCGTGATGATTGGTCGGCCCGAGCAATGTGCCGCTCAAACGGCAACGCGCCACGTTCGAGAAGTTGCCCTTGAGCGGTTCCGTCTGCGTCTGCTCCACGGCATAATATTCATCCCGCGCAGAAGCAAAGGCGCTCGCCTCCAGGAGCCGCTGATCCGTCGCCACCGGACCGTTCTCGCCCAGTTGATGCAAGACCGCGCCCTCCGCCGCTTTCAGCCGCACGTCGTAACGCTCCGGCTTATCGAGAAACAATCGCGCCAGAGCAAAAACCGAATACGTGACCGCGCCGGTTTTGATCTGTGCCAGGACACTTTCCAACGCCGGTGGATGTGGAAGGAAGCGCACCTCCACTTGCGGCAATGGCAGCGGCGCCTCGCGTGGGGCACGCTGCTCGTCGCGCCGCTCCGGTCGCCGGGAGTCCGAGCGCGGCCCGGCCGGCCGCCGCGGCCCCTGGCCCGGTCCACCCGGTCCCCGACCGCCCCCTTCGCGCGTCTCACGGCGTGGGCCTCGCGGGCGCTCATCCCGTCGTCCCCCGCCGCCCCCGCGCGATGAGCTGCGTCCATCTCGATCGAAAGACCGCTCGGTTTCGCCTTCAAAATTCGAGTAATCTTTTGTCCCCGCAGAATCGTTCACCCACGCGGGCATCATCTTCAGGTCAAGGAGGTCAGGAGAGGGAGTCGGCTCGGACATTCCTCCTCATTTAACCCAATGCCTCTTGAAGTAAAACCGGAGCTGCATGCAATCGGCCTCTCGCCAACCCGGGAAATTAATTGACAAGACTGGTAATTGTTTTAATTGCCAACCTAATCGGGCCTCGCTTAATGCCTGCCTGCTACCGAAGCCAACCAAGAAACAGTTTTTATGACGGACAAATCCATTGAAGAGAAGGTCAAAGACATCATCGTCGAGCAGCTCGGCGTTAATCCGGAACAGGTCACTCCCACTGCTTCCTTTATCGAGGATTTGGGCGCTGACTCTCTCGACATCGTCGAGTTGGTGATGGCTTTCGAAGAGGAATTCTCCGTCGAAGTGCCGGATGAAGACGCAGAGAAACTCCAGACCGTCGGTGACGTGAACAAATACATCGAAGAGAAATCCTCGAAGCAGTAATTTCACGACATGCTTTCCGCCCATTTAAGGGCAACGAAAAAACACGATTTCGGTCGTGTTTTTTTGTTTCTACGATGGTCGGCGCGACGCGCGCCTGCTGTTTCCGTAAGCGCGTAGCCTGCGCTACCGTCCCCCGATGAATCCCGAGCTTCTGGAACGCCCCCTCCTCCACTTTGGGGCGCACTATGTCACGCCGCTCGGCCTCCTTGCCTTCGCCGGTCTCTTCGCGCTCGGGCTCATCCTCTCCCGCCTTTTTCTCAGCACCGCGTTTCGTCGTCTTTTCAGTCGCCTAAAGCTCGACGTTAATTTTATCGCCATCGTGACGACGATCCTGAGCTTCGCTTCGGTCGTCTTTTTCACCATCGCCGCGATCAACGCCGCCGGCGTTCCCCTGCCTTGGGACGCGCCGATTCCCGGGGTCAAACTCAGCTCCCTGCAAGTGCTGCTCCTGATCGCGCTGCTCGTGGCTGTTTTCTGGATTTCGTCGCACACGAAGCGGTTTTTATTTAACCGCTTCCTCGTCAATAGCGGCCTCGATCGCTCGCTCCAGTACGCCATCTCGCAGGTGGTCAGCAACGCCGTCCTCGTCATCGGCGTCATCATTGTCCTCACGAACACCGGCATTAATCTCGGTGCCTTCGCCGTCCTCGCGGGCGCCATCGGCGTCGGCATCGGTGTGGGTCTGCAAAGCATCGCCAGTAATTTCATCAGCGGCCTCATCATCCTGGCCGAGCGCCCCATCTCCATCGGCGACCGTGTGGAGGTGGGCGACGTCACCGGGCAGGTGGAAAAAATTCGCGCCCGCTGCACCATCATTCGCACGAACGACAACATCTCCATGATCGTGCCCAACTCGAAGTTCATCGAAGAACCGGTCACGAACTGGACCTACGGCGATCCGCGGGTGCGCTTCCGCCTTCCCATCGGGGTCGCCTACGGAAGCGACCTGGAAAAAGTGCGGGAGGCGCTCATCGCCGCCGGCAAGGAAAACGAAAACACACTCGCCGAGCCCGCCCCCAGCGTGTTCCTCGAGAAATTCGGAGACAGCTCGATCGACTTCGAGTTGGTCGTTTGGAGCAGCGAGATGAGCTATCGCCCGCGACGCTATCGGAGCGACCTCTACTTTGCGATCGCGCGAAAGCTCGACGAAGCCGGGATCGAGATTCCCTTTCCGCAACGCGATCTCCATCTCCGCAGCGGCGTCCTGCCCGTCACGCGCGCGAAACGCGACCCGGAGCCATCCGCCTAGGCGGTCGCTGCCGCGGTAACCGTTTGCGTCCCTATGTCAGCCCGCGAGGACATCTCCATTCCCGGCGGCACCGCCCGCGTGCTCACTTTGGATGAAGTGCGCGCGCTGCCCGGGTGGCCCGAAGCATTTCGACGCCAGGCGAAGGATCACCGCTTTTACGAAATCGTGGATGAGACGATTGAGGGCGCGTTCGAGCATCAGTACCTCCTCTTCACCGACTACTCCGGCCAGGTGCGCGGCATCCAACCGATCTTCTTCCTTCAACAAAATCTGGTGGAAGGCGTGCCCGCTCTCCGTGCTCCAGTAGACTGGGTGCGGCGATTCATCCCTCGCTTCCTTACTCTGCGCGTCTTGATGGTCGGGTGCGTGGCTGGGATGGGCGAGCTCGGGTTCTGCCAGCCTGCCGATGAGGAGTGGATCGCGATCGCGCTCCATGCTGCGCTCACCGTCCACGGCCGTCGCGGAAAGGCTGGGCTCATCGTCTGTAAAGATTTCGGGGCCCAATATCGCGAGACCTTTGAGCGCTTCGTCCACAACGGATACACGCGCATCTCGAGCATGCCGATGACGCAGCTCGCTCTCACGTTCCGCGATTTCGACGAGTATTTCGCGCGTCTCGGCAAAGCCACCCGCAAGAACCTGCGCCGCAAATTCCGGCGGGCGGATAAAGCGGCCCCGATCTCGCTCGAAGTCGTATCCGACGCCTCGCCTTGGGTGGACGAGATGTATCCGCTTTACCTCCAGGTGCAGGAGCGCTCTCCGCTGAAATTTGAAACGCTCACGAAAGAATTCCTCCGGGAGCTGGGCCGACGCATGCCGGAGAAAGTGCGCTTTTTTCTTTGGCGCCAGGAAGGCCGCATCATTGCCTTCAGCATCTGCCTGGTCGACAACGGGACGATTTACGATGACTACCTCGGACTCGATTATCGGGTGGCGCTCGATCTCCATCTTTATTTTGTGAGCTTCCGCGACATCATGCGTTGGGCGCTCGCGCATGGCCTGCGATATTATCGCAGCAGCCCGCTCAATTATGAGCCGAAGTTGCACTTGGGCTGCTCTCTTCTCCCTCTCGATCTTTACGTCCGCCCCTCTTCCAGACTCCTGAATCTCTTCCTCCCCTTTGTGCTGCATCTGCTTAAGCCCACCCGTCATGACCGCTCCTTGCAGAAGTTTCCCAATTTCGAGGATCTCTAAGCCCAGTGCCGACATTCTTTAAATGACGCGATCCAACCCTCCACTCCCGCGCGGTTTTTTTAATCCGTGGTTCCAGATCGGGCTCAGCACGCTGCTCGTCACCGCCTCCGAGCTCTGTTTGAAGCGCGGCGCAATGGAGAGCATCTCGGAGGATGCGCCTTTCGCCTGGACCGGGCTGGGCGGACTTACCTCGCTTTTGGTTTGGGGAGGAATCGTCCTCGTTGCCCTCAGCTTCGTGGCCTGGCTGTATGTTTTACGACACCTCCCGCTCTCGGTCGCCTATCCGGCGTCGCAAGCGGTGCATGTCCTCGTGCCGCTCAGCAGTTGGCTCGTTTTAGGCGAAGCAATCAATCCGCTCCGCTGGGCTGGGATCGCGCTCGTCCTGCTCGGTCTCGCGATCGTGGCCAAGCCGGTCGCGCAAATCGAGGACAAGCTATGAGCACGTTTTCTCTCATCCTGATCCTGACGTCGCTGGTCACCTTTGTCATCGGCCAGCTCATTCTGAAGCGGGCGATGGAGGCTGCGCAGGCGACCTCTCTTTTTAAGGCGCGACCCGCTTCTCTCCTCGCCATCGGCACCTTCATCATGGCGATTTCGTTCTTTCTTAGCCTCGGCCTGCTGCGCCATTTCGACTTGAGCTACCTCTATCCGTTTCAAGGCCTCGGCGTGATCATCATCAGCCTGGCCGCAGCGGTTTTGCTCCGCGAAAAACTGACCCTACCGCTCGTGCTCGGCTCGCTCCTCATCACCGTGGGCGTCATTCTGGTTTCCCTCAGTTAAGGCCGGCCAGAGTCGCCGCCAGGCCGCGAGATTCACGGCCTGCGCTGCCGCCAGCTCCGGGACCGGGAGTTTCGGGTGATCCAGTTGCGCGACGAAACGTTGTTTCCAGCGGGCATAACGCGGAGGCGAATAGGCCCCGCAAACATCTCCCGCCACGATCGTGCTCGCTCCGCGCAGCTGCGCCAATGCCCAGACTACATCGTCCACTGTGAGCTTTCCGTTCTCCCAATTCGTCAGCGCTTCGCCTGCGCGCAGACAATCCATATCGATCGTCACGTAAACATTCCCACCGCCCAAACCCTCGGCGAAACGAACAAATTGTTCGCGCCAGCTCTCACGAAAAATCGCACCGCGCCGGCGCTGTTCCTTCGCCGGCCGTCCATCGGCCCACGGGTGCACCTCGAGCCGGCCCGCGCGTTCCGCTCGACGATTCCCAAACGCTTGTCCCGGCCACCAACACTCGAAGTTGCCACAGCCCCACACGCTCACCTTCTTCACCTGCGGGAGCTCGAGCGCACGATTGACCCAGCCACCGCAGCACCACCTCGGTGGGCGCACGTCCCAATCCGGATGATTATCGAACGAGACCACCACCAGCGGCTCGGTGTGCCAGCGCAGCCAGAGCGCGCTGAGATGGTGGAAATCGCCAGAGCCGTAGACTAAAAACCGCGCCCGGTGCGCGTCGTGCGCCGCGAAAAATTCTTCCACCACTCGCGGTGGCGCCGAAAAGCGCAGCTGCGGTCCCCACTCCCGCGCGTCCATGGTCTGCAATCCGGGAAGGTCGACCGGCCAGGCATCGTCGAGGTTAAGGTGAAGCGCATCCGGCACGCGCCAGCTTCGTGAAAAATCATTCGCTCGACAACCCGAGCCCCGCGGACAGCCGCTCTTTTACTCCAGCGGCCGAGCTTCGCCCGCGCGGATGAGTTTCGGCCCGCTCGGGCAAAGCCGCAGCACCTCGCATTGCCGGCAATCCGGCTTGCGCGCGAAACAGCGCCGCCGCCCATGCCAGATCAGCCAGTGACTCCAAATCGTCCAGTGCTCTCGCGGCACCAGCTTCATCAGATCCTGCTCGATCTTCTCCGCGTCGGTCTGCTTCGTTAGGCGAAGCCGCTCCGAGAGCCGCGCCACATGTGTGTCCACCACCACGCCTTCATCTTTCCCAAAGGCATTGCCCAGGACCACGTTTGCCGTTTTCCGTCCCACCCCCGGGAGCGCATGCAACGCCTCCATCGTTTCCGGCACCTCGCCCCCATGCTTCTCGACGATCGCCTGCGCCGCGCCTCGAATGCTCTTCGCTTTACTCCGATAGAATCCAGTGGAGCGGATCACTTCCTCAAGCTCCGTCGGATCCGCCTCCGCCAATGCCCTGGCCGTGCGATAGCGGGCAAAGAGCGCCGGCGTGACCATGTTCACGCGCTTGTCGGTGCACTGCGCGGAAAGGATGGTGGCGACGAGGAGTTGCAGCGGCGTTTCAAAATCCAGCTCGCAATGCGCGCCCGGATACACTTCCGGCAGCACCTGCACGAGCTGCGCCACCCGCTCTTTCGCCGTCATCGCGCCCGTCGCGGCGGTTTGCGTTGCACGCGTCGGCCCACGAAGACCCGCCCGCGCCGAATAATTCGCCGCGCCCAGGCATACTCGCTCGCCAGGATCGCCAGCCCGATGGGAATCACGATTACCGCGGGTCCGGGCAAGACAATCATCACCACCCCGATCAGGAGCACGGTCAGCCCCAGCACCGACCAAACCAGCTTCCGAATCACCGGCATGCGATCCAATCCCAGCTTGTCATTCAGCCGCCGTTGCCAGGCCCGTTTCGGGACAGTGTAAGGAGCGCGCGGCTGAGTGGGAGCGGTCATGATAAGGCGGACAGAAGCTACTTCTGCGCAAAGGCCGCGAGCTTCTGTTCCAACTGCGGAGGCACGTGGGCCAGAATCACTGCCACTTCGCCCTCATAACGCAAATCCAGCACCCGCCCCACGCGATGGATCTCTGCGATTAATCCGGAGTCCGTCAGTGGAATGCGAAAGCGCAGATTCAAATGCCAGGAGGTCACGCTATCCTGCAGTGCCTGCACCAATCCGCTCACACCCTCGCCCGTGCGGGCGGAGATCGCGACGCTGCCGGGAAAGCGCGCTTGATAGGCCGCCACCGCCTCAGTGCCAGTGAGCGCGTCGACTTTGTTAAAAACGAGGAGGGTTTGTTTCCCGAACGCGTTCAGTTCCTTCGTGACCGTGTTCACCGCCTCGATGTGCTCATCCACTCGAGGATGACTCAAATCCACCACGTGAATAAGTAGGTCGGCCTCGCTCACCTCCTCCAGCGTGGCCTTGAATGCCTCGATCAACATGTGCGGCAGATTGCGCAGAAAACCCACCGTGTCCGTAAGGAGCATGCGCTGTTTGTTCGGCAAGGGTGATGCTGCGCGTAGTGGGATCGAGCGTGGCGAAAAGCCGATTTGCCGCCACCACATCCGCGCCCGTGAGCAAGTTCAGCAAGGTCGACTTCCCCGCGTTGGTGTATCCCACCACGGCTGCAACCGGCCATTGATGACGACGCCGTCCTTCGCGTTGGACTGAGCGCACTTTCCGCACGCCTTCCAGCTCACGCTCCAATTTCGCGATCCGCTCCTGCACCCGCCGGCGATCCACTTCGAGCTGCGTCTCGCCCGGGCCGCGCGTTCCGATTCCGCCCGTTTGCCGCGAGAGATGCGTCCACATCCGGGTCAAACGCGGCAAGAGGTATTGCAGTTGCGCGAGTTCGATCTGCAGCCGCCCTTCCCGGCTGCGCGCGCGCTGCGCGAAGATATCGAGAATGAGCTGCGTGCGATCCAGCACCTTGCGCGAGAACAGATCTTCCAGGTTCCGCCCTTGTGCTGGTGAGAGCTCGTTATCGAAAATCACGGAGGTGACCTGCTGCGTCCGGAATGAATCCTTGATCATCTGCGCTTTGCCTTTGCCGATGTAATAAGGAGCGGTCGGCTTCTCCAGCCGCTGCGTCACGGTATCGACCACTTGCGCGCCGGCAGAGCTGGCCAGCTCGCGCAACTCGTCCATCGAATCCGCCAGCTCCCACTTTGAGACGCCATCCTGTTCCAGGCCCACCAGGACCGCCCGCTCCCGACCCTGCTTCCGCTGCACTTCAATCATCATTTGGCGCGCAGACGAGACGAGCCTTGCGCACGATCAGTTCGATCGCTTCGGTTGATCCTGTAAGAGAAAGGTTCAGCGGCTCAAAATTAGTTTGGTGGCGAAACCAGGTCAATTGTCTTTTGGCGTATTGCCGGGTGGCTTGCTGAATCGAGGCGATGCATTTCTCTTCGGAAATACGGCCCGCCAGCAGCTCGCGGATCTGCCGCAGCCCGAGCGTTTGCTCCGCGGTACGACTCACTGCTCCGATCTCCCGCACCTCCTCGACCACGCCCTCGGCGAACATGGCCTCGACCCGCGCGTTGATTCGCGCGTGTAAATCCTCACGCTCGCGCCAGAGGAAAAATCCCGCCGGGACTTCCGCAGGTTGAGCGCGCTGACGCTGCGCGGAAGCTGGCTGCCCTGTGAGCAGACAAATCTCCACCGCGCGCTGAAGACGACGCTTGTTCTTCCGATCAATCGCCGCCGCGGTGGTGGGATCGAGCTCCTCCAGCCTAACGAGAAGTTCACTCGTGCTGCACCTTTCCAGACGGGCCCGCAGTTCCGGATCGGCCGGGGGGAGCGGGGAGAGTCCGTGAGTGAGCGCCTGCACATACAGGCCGGTGCCGCCCACGACGAACGCCGGGCGTCCGCGCCGCTGGATTTCCGCCAAACTTTCCAGCGCTGCGCGGCGAAAAGTCTCCGCATTCATCTCGTCGCTGAGCGGGCAAGTCCCGAGCAGATGATGCGGCACCAGCCGCAAAGTGGGCTCGTCCGGTTTCGCGGTCAGCAAGTCCAGCCCTGCGTAGATCTGGAATGCGTCCGCGCTGACGATCTCCGCGCCACAACGCTCCGCTGCCTGCGCCGCGATCTCGGATTTCCCCACCGCAGTCGGGCCGACAAGGTAGAGCGGGCGCGGCATTAGAAAGTTATCCCGGAGAAAGAAAACGGGAGACGAGCAGCCCACGCTGCCACGTCTCCCGTTTTGGAAAACAAACTCAGCTTAGCTAGCCGAAGAATGATGGTCGCTCGACTTCGCGCCGCTCACGAGGAGCTTGCGGCCGAGGAAGTCTTTATCATGCAGCTCGGTGACGGCGCGTTGCGCTTCTTCCACCGTATTCATCTGCACGAAGGCGAAACCCTTCGAGCGCTGGTTGTGTTTATAGGTCACGACCTCTGCATTCTGCACTTCACCCACGCCGTTGAAGAGTTCGAAGAGATCGCTCTCCGTCGCTTCGAAGGACAGGTTGCCCACGTAGAGACGCGGGGTGGTGACGGCGACGGACTCAGGCGGACGCGCGCTACGCGGCGCACTGGTAGAGCCCGCGCTGGAACCGTTACGCGCAGGCTGCGGAACACGGGCGATCGGCGGGTTGTTGCCGCCAGTGAAAAAGCCCATGATTTTTTCCCAGAGCGACTTTGGTTTCGCAGGCGCTTTGGGGGTGGTGGATTTGGGCCGGTAGGGACGATCTTCGCCCCCGCGGCGTCGGGAAGCGCCGCCGCGCGGACGCCGCGAGCTCCTCCCAGGTGTTTGAGATGCCATTTTCTGGATCCTCTAGTTGACCGAATTGTGTGTTTGGACGGAGCGCATCCATTGATGCCCGGTCCGCGGCACGCCGATCTCGAAAGATCCGTTCCAAGAGCTCGAAAGCCGATGGCGTGGCCGCAGAAAACTCCGCCGCTCGCTGTCGGAAAATAATTCGAAAAGATGAGCACGCCTTACCCCACCGAAAAAGAAAAGCTGCGCAGATTCGCAGCCAGGACTCTCTAGTTCGTGATGAAAAACAGACGGCCGGAGATTCGAAGACAATTCCCGACATCGGCGTGTAACATGGCGCGGACCGGTTGTTTTGCAAGGCCGGGCCCTAAGGGGGCCAAGGAAGGGATGAGAGGTTTGCGGCCTTTCACCTCTCGGCTCTCACAACTGCTCTGCCCGATACCCACGCTGCTTCAAGAGTGCGAGCAAGCCTTCCGGCCCGCCCAAATGCGCGGAGCCGACCACTACGAAATACACCTGGCCGCTCCGCAGGAAGCCCTCGATCTTCGGTAGCCAGCGCCGATTACGCGCTTCCAGCAAACGCTCGCCAAACGCGGGATAATCCGCGAAACCGGCGCTCGTCTCCTTCCACAGCCGGTCGACATCGCCCCGGCGCCAGGCTTTGATCGTACTCTCATACGAGCTGCTCGGCGATGGGATGAAGGTGAGAAGTAAAGCGGCTTCGCTCTGCCGTTCCGTTAACCCGATAAACACATCCATATGCTCGCGGGCGCTGACCAATCCCGAGACAGGCTTTCCCTGTGCGCGGGCGCGCTTTTGCAGGACCGACTCCACCCCTAGATCGGAGGAGAGCCCCCGGTTATCGGGCGACCAGAGGAAAAGCGTCAAGGCCCAGGGGCGATAGCGCGCCATCTTCGCTTCCGGCACGCCGATGAGAGCGAAGAAGCGTTTCAGATAAGCATAAGTCCGCGGGTCAACGTGATTCTTTAAACTGTCGCCACGCGGATACTCGCCGGCCTCGCGCATTTTCTTATCGTCCAGCTTTTCGGTGCTGGATTCGAAGACCAAACGCGCCGATTGCCCGAGCGCGCTCGCGAAAGCCGGTGGTAACCCGCCATCACTCGCGCGCAAGGCATGCACAGAGCCGCCGAGATAAAGCGTGCCCCCTTCCGGACGCGTCACTTTCCAAACCGGGGAAGCCGCCCGCCCCACGAGCGGCGAGAGAATGGCAAAGCAAAGAAGGATTACGAGGACCCGGCGCAGTGACATGTTGTTGCTCTAGCAGAAGAACCCCACCTAACAAGGCAGCCGGCACTTCTCGATGGAAGAGAGGGAGAGGATCTGTAGAATTCGGAAAATGAACGCATGTTCGTGGCTTTCCTTTGGCCTCAGTCTGGCCTTTCTCATCCCCGCTCGCGCCCAGGATCCGGATATAGATCGCTTGCTGCGCAAGCTGCCGCCGCCAGAAAAACTGGTGACGCGCGTGGCGCCCGGGTTCCAGGGTTCGGACCCAGCGCTACAGGATCCGGCCACGCCCGATCTCATGAAAAAGCTCTCCTCTGGGCAAGGCGCCAGCGGGTTGGGCACGGCGCGGAAATTAGCGCAGCGCTACCCGCAGAGCGTGGCCGCGCAGGTGTTCCGCGGCGCCTGCGCGCTCCAGGCTGGTCAAGCGCGCGAAGCGGCGGATGCTTTCCGTCTGGCGGCGGGTTTGGCCCCGAAATTCGCGACCGCTCACTTCGGTTGGGGTTTGGCGGAAGGAGCGCAAAACCGCTTCTCCGCCGCGCTGCCGCATCTGCAAAAAGCGGCCGAACTCGATCCGTCGCAATCCCAGCATTTTCTCTTTCTGAGCCTTTGTGCAGATCGGATGGGACGCAAGCAAGAGAGCCTCACCGCCGCTCGACGCGCGACCAAGCTCGCCCCGAAATCATTACCTGCCTGGTCGCAATTGGTGCGGGCCGAGAACGCTCTCGGACACACGAAAGATGCGCTCATCGCGCTCGGCACTGCCGGCCGGCTCGCGCCGGACAATGCGGCCATCCAGGCCACAATCGGCCTCGGCTACGTTAACCTGAACCGTCTCTCCGAGGCCCTCCCCCCACTGCAACGCGCCGCCCGCCTCGCTCCCAATCAATTCCTCATCCAGGCGCAGCTCGGCTATTGTTTCTACGCCACCGGCCAGACGAAAATGGGCATCGCCTCGCTGCGGCGCGCGACCGCTCTCAACGCGGGTTATGGACCGGCCTGGCAGCATCTCGGCCTCGCTTATCAAAAGAGCGGACGCCACCGCGAAGCTCTCCAGTGTTTCGAAAAAGCGACTCGTCTTATGCCCATGAATCGTTCCTCGTGGTCAGGCTTGGCCAACGAATACCGCGCCCTCGGCCGCACCGCCGACGCGAATAAAGCCGAAGCCCGTGCCCGCCAATTGCCGAAAGCGGAAATGCGAGTGTGGCTCTGATTTAAGCCTTCGAAATCCCGAGTCAGTGCAGGGAGCGCTCCGTCGTGGCGCAAGTTTCCAGCTTGCGGACTCAACAGCGTGCAAGGTTGGGAACTGCACCACGTCAGAGCATCCACCTCGCCCGCGGCGGTGCGCAGTCTCCTACCCCGTCAGTCGCTTCCTAATACTGCGGTTCGCCCACGCACACAGGACCACCGAAAAAACCAGGAGCGCCCCCACGTGGTAAAGCACGTCGCCCAGCGCCCAGCGGCTCCACGCGCTCATCTGGAGAAGCCGCACGCCATGGTAAAACGGCGAGAGCTGCGCCACGCGCCCCAGCCAGGAACCTTCCGCAAAGGGAAAGAAAACGCCGGAGAGAAAGTACATCGGCGCGATCAAGAACGAATAGACGGTCTGGAATTGATTTATGTTCCGCACCTGCGCCGCGGCCAGCAAACCGATCGCACCGCACGGCACCGCCAGGGTGCCGCCGATCAAAGGAAAGAGCAGCAACACCAGCGGATCGCGCACGAGGCCCATCACCATCAGCACAATTCCCACCCCCGCCGCCATCAGCGCAGCGCGGATGAAAACCCAGATAAACTCGCCGATCACCACCTCGCGCACGCCGATCGGCGTGGTCAGCATCGCCTTGTAGACCGATTCGAATGTCATCCGCACGTAGAAGCCGTAGCTGCATTCGAAGAAGGAAGTGAAGAGCGCCGTCGTGGCGACCAGGCCGGGCCCGAGATATTGCGCATAGCTCAATCCGTCGATCTGCCCGATGAACGGCGACAACCCCAAGCCGAGGGCCGTCATCATCAGGGCCGGATCCGCCAGCGTAGGTGAAATATTGGCGAGGAAATCCTTCCGATAGACGGTCCAATTCCGGACCACCACGTGCCAGGAGAGACGCAGTGATGTCGCCAGGTTATTCATCTTCGCTCAGGTCGTGGCCGGTCAGTTGAAGGTAGACATCTTCCAGATTGCCCGGTCGCATTTGGAGCGCGCGCGTCCCGGCTGCCGCCTGCAGCGCGCTGAGAATCTCGAGCTGCGGAGCGCGCACACAAGCCTGCCAGCCCTGGCGATAAATCTCCGCCTCGGCGCTGAGATGCGGCCGGAGACGCGCCTCATCTTCTTGAGCGAAGATTCCCACATACCCCGGCGCGTGCTGCGCGATCAATTCCCGCGGCGCGCCCGCTTGCACCACCGCGCCATGATTCAAGATCACCACCCGATCGCAGAGCAGCTCCGCCTCGTGCATGTAATGCGTCGTGACCAAGACCGTCTTTCCCGCGGCGCGATAGGAAAGCACCTTCTCCCAGATCAAATGCCGCACTGTCGGATCCAGGCCGGTTGTGGGCTCATCCAGGACAAGCAGTTCCGGATCAGAAAGCAGCGCCCGCACAAATGCCAGCCGTCGTTTCATTCCACCGGAAAGAGTTTTGATCGGCGCCTCCCGCTTCTGCTCGAGCGACATATGCGCGAGTAACTCCGCGATCCGTCCATCCGCTCTCTTCCGGCCCATCCCGCCGAAACGCGCGTAGAGCCGCATGTTTTCCACCACCGTCAATTCTTCATCGAGCGCGTTTTCCTGCGGAACAACTCCGAGCCGCTCTTTAATTCGGCGCGCCTCTCGCGCGGGATCCATTCCGAAGACTTCCAGCGCCCCACCGCTCCGCACGATCGCGCCGTAAAGGCAGCCGATGAAGGTCGATTTGCCGGCGCCATTCGGGCCCAGCAACCCCACGCATTCGCCTGCGGAGACGTCCAGATCCACGCTCTCCAGCGCCGTCACATCGCCGTAACGTTTGCTGATCCCTCGCGCGCGCAAAATGAGAGGTTCGCTTGCGGGGGAAAGGGGCGGGTTTTCCATCGACTCTCGCAGACCTAATGGCCGACCCGCTTTCCGGCAAGTGCCGGGCGGGGTTGAGGCTCTGTTGAAGGTCGCCTTTAGTGAGGCGACATGACCCTGGCCGATTATTTGCGGATGGCGCAGCGCATTTTTCTTTTTACCGGCGCGGGCATTTCGACCGGGAGCGGCATCCCCGATTTCCGCGGGCCGGAGGGAGTTTGGAAGAAGCGCCAGCCCGTTTATTACCAGGACTTCATGACCTCGGAAGCGGCGCGGATCGAGCATTGGGATTACAAACTGGAAGCGCATGAAGCCTTTCGCGCCGCCCAGCCAAATGCCGTGCATCGCGCCATCGTCGAGCTGGAGAGGGCCGGGAAAGTCCGCGCACTCGTCACGCAAAACATCGATGGCCTTCATCGGCTGGCCGGTTCAAATGCCGACCTGCTGGTGGAACTCCACGGCACGAACGCACTCGTGGAATGCCAGACCTGCGGGGACCGGAGCGACCCCGCGCCACACTTCGCGTTTTTTGCCCGCCACCGGCAGCCGCCTGTGTGCTTCTGCGGCGGCTTCCTCAAACCTGCGACGATTAGCTTCGGCCAGAATCTTGATCCGAAGACTTTGGAGCGAGCTGCCCACGCAGCGAGAGATGCGGATCTGGTGGTTGCGCTGGGGTCGACTCTTTCTGTCCATCCTGCGGCCGATTTTCCTCTCCTCGCCGCCCACGGCGGCGCGCCATACGTGATCGTAAATCGCGGGGAGACCGAGCACGACCGCGAGCTCTCCGTTTCCCTCCGACTCGAGGGCGACGTGGCCGAGATATTCCCGGCCGCGGTCGCCGCTGCGCTCTCTCGCTAAAGTCTGGTGGAGGCTGCGTATCGCCATTGACCGTTCCAACCGTGCAGGACATGATGCATTTCAAAGCCGCACGAAATGCCTAAATCTGATTCCAACAATGTCTTCGCTCCCACGGGCGCGATCGATCTCCACGTCTCTCCTGAGCTGCGCGCCTCTTTGCGCGAGTTGATCGACCAGAAACCGAGTCATCTCGTGATCGATCTCACAAAAGTTCCCTACATCGACAGCTCAGGTCTGGCGGTCTTGATCGGTGCCATGCAGAGCATGGAGCATCAGGGTGGGAAATTTATGATGGCTGGCGCGCAGGAAGCCGTCCGGACTATTTTGGAAAGCGCGCGCCTCGACCAGTATTTCCATCTTTACCCTTCCGTCGACCAGGCCGTCGCGGCGGCGTAGCGAGCGCGCAGGGTTACGCTCGACGGCTGCTCGGTTGCCGTCAGAAGCCAGGCAGGCCCGTCCCGAGACGAGGCACTTCCTTCTCCGGCTGAATATTACTTGCTGTTCCGAGTCGAATGCTTACATCACACCAACTCTGCACCTATCTATGATCAAATACCTGTCTACCATCCTCCTCGCCTCTGCTTTCGGCCTTGTCATCGCGCAAGCGGAGACCGTGAAAGTTCCGAGCGATACCGCAGCGATCGCCTCCATCACGTTTCCCGAAACTTGGGAGACTGATGCCATTGATGACGGCGTCGCTGCTCACAGCTCCGATGGCGCTGTCTTTATGTCGGTGGTGGCGGTCGAAAACGAAAAAGGCATGAACGCCGAGATCGACGACACCTTCGCGATGCTGAAAGAGCACAAGGTTGAACTCGATCAGTCCTCGAAGAAGGAAAACAAATTCAAGATCGCTGGATTGGATGCGGAAGAGTTGCTCTTCCAAGGCAAGGACGCGGACGGCCCGACTGCGGTCAGCATCACTTTCGTGGTGGTAAAGGACAAGCTGCTCGTCATCACCTATTGGGTCTCGACCAATGAAGAGGCTGCTCACGCCGCCGAAGTGGGCAAGATCGTCGAGAGCATCAAGACTCTCTAATCATCCGGTAACCTTTAGCACGCACACTGCGCGTCGACCCTCGGGTCGCCGCGCAGTTGTCGTTTAAAGCCCCTGCGATCTAAAGCGCCTCCAAGCGCGGGTCGTCCGGAAGAGGCTGCACTTCCCCGGGCACCTTCACCCGTCCGCATCCCGCCCCCGTATTCGATGGCAGCCTGCGAGCACGAGGATGGAAAAAATGCTCGATCTTCGTAAGAGGAATTCCCGTAGATAGATAGCGAACCCCTAGCCTGCCTGGAAGTAATAGTTCCGTTGTCGGCATTCAACTTGCACTCCAGACAGATCTTTCGAACCTTTCGAGCCTCAGCATGATTGATCAGCAAACTCTGGAACACTTCCGTCCACTAGCCTACCACTGGGTCAAGGCGCAGGAAGACATTGTCCTGAAATATGGCTCCCCACTCCGCCCCGCCCAAAGCGCCGATGCCGCGCGCGTAGGGGTGGCCCATCCCGAAAAAGTGCGGGTGCTGGTGGTGGATCGGATTGCCTTACCTGACGATGAAGCGCTCGCTGAAGCTGCCAGCCGTGCCCACATTATCACCAGTGCTTCTCGCGCCGTCAGCTTCGGCTACGGCATCATCATTCGCGCAGATAGCTGGCAGGACCGCGAGCTCATGGTGCACTGCCTCGTCCACGTGGCTCAATGCGAACGCCACGGAGGTCTCGAAAATTTCCTCGGGGAATATCTCGCCGACCGCGGCGGCAGCGCCGAGTTCAGCCTGGGCGCGCTGGAAGAAGAAGCCCGGTCCGTCGCGCGAGAGATCTGCGCGACCACGTCGAAGGTCCGCGAAGAAGCCGTTGCTTAAACAGCGCGGCTGGCTCCCGTCGTTCTCGGAATTGGACAGCCGCGGATGGTGCGCGTTATTCCCGGCATTATGCTGACCGCGCAGGCGACGGAAATTCTGCATGAATGGGTTCAATCCCAGAGCTTGCGCACCCACTGCTACGCGGTGGCTGCCTCCATGCGATACTTCGCGCAGCTTCAGGCGGCGGACGAAGACCTCTGGGAAGCAGTCGGCCTTCTCCACGACATGGATTACGAGCGCCACCCAAACCAGGAGCAAAGCCCGGAGGACGGGCATCCGTTCGTCGGCGTGGCCTGGCTGCGGGCGCAGGGATGGAGCGAAGACGTTTGCCGCGCCATCCTCTCGCACGCCGACTATGCAGGCGTGCCGCGCCAGACTCCACTTGAACGCACCCTTTATGCGGTGGATGAACTCAGCGGATTCGTCACCGCCGTCGCGCGCGTCCGGCCCTCAAAAAGCGTCCATGAGGTCGATGTCGCCGCAGTGAAAAAGAAGCTGAAAGACAAAGCCTTCGCCCGCGCCGTTCACCGCCAGGATATCCTTCGCGGTGCAGAAGAGCTCGGGCTCCCGCTCGACGAGCTGATCGCAAGCGTCATTACCGCGCTCCAGCGCGACGCTCGACGACTCGGTCTGGAAGGCGCCAACGCCTAGATCCATCCGCCTCAAACGCTGATGGCAAAGTAACCGTGGCGTGAGTGAGGCACGCTCCTCCGTCGCAAAACTTAAGCCGGCGCAAACTGCGGCAATCCCAGCGCGAGCTCTTCCTCTTCTTCCTCCTCGATCGTGGTCAGCGGAGCGAATCGTTCAGCTTTAAAACCCCGCTCGATGCCATGCGCATTTAACGGACCGGTAATCTCAATCAAATAAACCGCGACCTCACCTTCTTCTCCCGTCAGCCCCACCCCCGGCACGATATCGCGGATCGTGTAAGTGCTGCCCTCCTTCGGCAGTTCGGAATAGAGCTTTTCAATTCCGAGTGGAAATTTTCCATCCACACAAACGACAGCTTGGTTCGGCATGAACATGTCGTCACGTTAGCCTCCCTCCCCGGATGGATCAACGGGGCAGCGCGCGTCGACCACGGCGAGAGAGGTGGCGGCTGGCCACACAGAGTCTACTCTGCTCATTCCGAGATGCGTCTTTCCCGAACCTGGCAGCGAAAACTTTTCCGGCTGGTGCCCCGCCGTCGCCACTTGCGCGGCGGCCGGCTGCACCGGTTTCTCGGAGAAGGATTCTTCCGGCCTCAACTTTGGGCGTTGACCACCCCCGAGCTGGCGAAGGGTTTCGCGCTCGGTCTTTTCATCGGCTGCACGCCCACGATGGGAGTGCAGTTCGTGCTCGCGGGCGTGACCGCTTTTTTCCTCCGCGTGAACGTCCCCATCGCGCTCCTCGCCACCCTCATCAGCAACCCTCTCACCGCGCCTTTCCTTTACCCGCTCGAATACAAACTCGGCCTTTGGTTGGTCGGCACACCCACCGAAGCCTCCCTCGCCGGATTCCCCAGCGCCCTCGCCAGCTTTGTCTACTACGCGCGTCCGCTCTGGGCCGGGAGCCTGCTCACCGCCGCGGTCTGCAGCGCGCTCGGTTACGGCGCGGTCTTCCTGCTCACGCACATCCTGCCTCTTCTGAAACGGCGCCGCCGCGATTCCTTGCCCACCGACCGGCCGGGTTGAAATCGCTCCTCGATCGCCTGACAATAGGAACCTCGCCAACATCGCCGTGCCCCCTCGATCTCTCGAAGCGCTGGGCGTTTCCGTTGGCCTTCTCCCCATGCGATCCATGTCTCCCCTCTCCCTCACCCGCCTGAGCTCGGCGCTTCTGCTCTTTGCCTGTTTCGCAGCTGGTCCCGCTTCCAGCCGCTGAAAACACGCCCTCGCCCGCACCCTCCGCCAGCGCCTCTCCTCTCCCCAAGCCCTCACCCACGCCCGTGCCTTTGGCCGATCTGGTCAGCGCAGCTGGGTCGACGACCGCGTCGTTACAAGAAATCCAAAGCAACCTCGTCGACACTCAAGCCAGCGACCGGATCGCGCGCCGTCTCGCTGAATTAACCGCGGAGATCGAAGCCTTGCGGACCGAGAGCACCCGCGCGCTCACCCCCGGTGTGCCGCTCGAAACCGTCAATGATCTCGATCGGCGCTGGCGCAAGCTGGACAGCGAGCTGGCTGCCTTCAACCAGGAGCTGACGGCCACTGCCAACCTTCTCGATAAGGAACTAGCCAACGTGCCGGAGTGGAAATCCACCTGGACGCAAACCCTCGAAAGCGCGAAAAGCTCAGGCGCGCCTCCGGAGGTGATCCAACGGATCGAAGGCGTTCTGCGCTCGCTCGCGAGCACGACCGAACTCTTGCAGAAACGCCAGGTCGCCGTCCTCACCCTCCAGAGCCGGGTCGCGGAACAAGCGCAGCGCGTCACGCTCGGATTGCGCGGAATCAAAGCCGCGCAGACGGCTGCGGTGGAGCAGTTATTCGTGCAAGATAGCGCGCCCATCTGGAGCCCGGAAGTGCGCACAGCCGCCACTCAGGACCTGGTCGAGCGCAGCCAGGTCTCCATCGGCGCGCAGTTCGTGCAATTGCGCGCCTACCTCGCGCGGCAGGGATACCACTTCCTCTATCTCGCGCTCATCTTTTGCGCGCTCGCCTTTGTCCTCTACAAGGTGAAACAACAAGCCGCCCGCTGGACCAAGGAAGATCCCGCCCTCGAGCGCGCCAATCGCGTCCTGCAGCTGCCCCTCGCCACCGCTGGCATTCTTACCTTCCTCTTCGTCCGTCCGCTCTTCGACCAGGCGCCCCGACTCTTCTGGGTCACTCTCGCTGCCATCGTCCTTGTTCCGATGGTGCTGCTCCTCCGTCGTCTGGTCGATAGCTACCTCTATCCAATCCTCAACGCGCTCATCGTTTTCTACGTGGTCGCGCAACTCCGCTCGCTGGCCGCCTCGTTGCCTGTTCTCTCGCGGGTCATCCTGCTCCTCGAGATGGTGGGCGGCGCCATTTTTCTGATCTGGTTCATTCGTTCCACCCGCACGACGGATCACGGCCTCACTTCGCGGAAAGCGACGCGTGCTGCAGCGCGCGCGGGCTTGTTCCTTTTCGGCGCAGTTTTTGTGGCCAATTCCCTCGGTTACGTGGGCCTGGCCAACTACCTCGGGACCGGTGCGCTGGCAGGTGCCTACCTGGCCATCTTCCTCTACGCTGCTGCCGGCATTCTCAACGGCCTGGTCTCTTTTGCGCTCCAAATCCGGCCTTTGGCCGCGCTGCGTGTCGTGCGAAATCATCGGCCCCTGCTCCGCGCCCGGGTGGGACGTTTCATTAACTTCGCCGCCGTCATCGCCTGGATTTCGTTCACCCTCGCGGCCTTCGCTCTCCGCACTCCCGTCTTCGAATGGGTCCGGGACGTGGTCACGGCGGAAGCCACCCTCGGCTCAGTCCACTTGTCGTTAGGCGCGGTCCTGGCCTTTGGGCTCACCGTCTGGTTCGCGCTCCTCCTCTCCCGCTTCCTCCGCTTCCTGCTCGAGGAAGATATCTACGATCGTCTGCACCTCTCGCGCGGCAGCACTTACGCCGCTTCCACCATTCTGCATTACATCGTCCTGCTCCTCGGATTTTTCCTCGCCATCGCCGCGCTCGGCGTGGACATGACCAAGTTTACCATTCTGGCCGGTGCCCTCGGCGTCGGGATCGGCTTCGGCCTGCAGAACATCATTAATAATTTCGTCTCGGGCTTGATCCTCCTTTTCGAGCGACCGGTCCAGGTCGGCGATGTGGTCGAAGTGGGCGGATCGACCGGGGCCATTCAGCGCATCGGGATTCGCGCCAGCGTCATCCGGCTGGCGAACGCCTCCGAGGTGATCGTGCCGAACGGAATGTTAATCTCGGAGAAGGTCGGCAATTGGACGCTCTCGAATCGGCAACGGCGCATGGAATTGCGGGTTGGCGTCGCCTACGGCAGCGATCCCAAGCACGTCATCGCGTTGCTCACCGCCGCGGCCACGTCGCACCCGCTCGTGACCAACAATCCCGAGCCGCGCACCTATTTTCAGGAATTCGGGGACGACGCGCTCCTCTTCGATCTGCTCTTCTGGACGGACGATTTCGATAACTGGCCGCAGATCAAAAGCGACGTGGCCGTCGCTGCCAATGCCGCTTTAGCCGACGCCAAAATCTCGATTCCCTACCCGCAGCGCGACCTGCATTTGCAGAGCATCGCCCCGGCGGTATCCGAGGCTCTGCGTTCGCAGCCGTCGCTTCCCCCGTCGGAAGATTAAGGTCGCTTCCGCGCTCGTCACGGCACCTTCGCCGGATTCCGGCTTGGGTAAGGAGGAACCGGCGGGAGCGTCCCAGCCTTATTCTTCATCTCCGCCTGCACTTCCTGGATGGCGCGATCAAGCTGCTGATCTTCCCCGCGATATTCCTTCGCCGGATCGTTATCGACCACGATGTCCGGCTCCACGCCTTTCCCTTCGATGACCCAATCTTTTCCATCCTTCGCGTAGGGTGCGAACTCCGGCCGGAAGAGCTGCCCGCCATCGGCCAGCGGCAGCGGGTTGCGAATTCCCACCACTCCACCCCAGGTCCGTTTCCCGATCAACTTCCCGAGCCCGCTCGCTTTAAAGCGGTAAGGAAAGAGGTCGCCATCGGAGGCCGAGAACTCATTAATCAAAGTCACCATCGGGCCCAGGAAAGTATTCGGTGGATTCGTCTGCGGTGTGCCATTGCGCGCCATCCCCACCATCACTAATTCGCGCCGCAATTTTTCGATGATCAGCGGCGAGACAAAACCGCCCCCATTCCCGCGCACATCCACGATCAGCCCCTTCTTGCGCACCTGCGGAAAGTAAAGCTTCGTGAACTGATTCAACCCCGGCTGCCCCATATCGGGGATGTGCAGATACCCGACCTCGCCGTTCGTCTTCTTCGTCACCTCGTCGATGTTTTTGCGGACCCACGCCAGATAATACAGCGACGACTCATCCGCTGTCGGCACGACCGTCACATCGCGCGCGCCATCGTCCGTCGGCTTCCCGTTCACACGCAAGATGACCTGCTTCCCGGCCGTGCCGATAAGCGCTTCGTAGAGGTTCGGTAACGAAGAGACCGGCGTGCCATTGATCGCGAGGATGTAATCGCCAGGCTTCACGTTTACGCCCACTTCCGTGAGCGGCGAACGCGTCTCCTTGTTCCAATTTTCACCCGGCAGAATGCGATCGATTCGATACGCTTTCGAAGCAGGATCGCGCGAAAGCTCCGCGCCCAGCAGACCCAGTTTGATCCGCGGCGTTTCCGGACGCTCGCCACCCCCGACGTAGGCGTGGCCGTTGTTCAATTCGCCAATCAGCTCGCCCAGCAAATAGGTGAGATCGTTCCGATGATTCACGAACGGCAGGAGCGCCGCGTAGCGATCCCGCATCGCCGGCCAATCGACATCATGCATGTTCGGCGCGTAGAAAAAGTCGCGCATCTGCCGCCAGCCTTCGAAGTAGATTTGCTTCCACTGCGCGCGGCGATCGAGCGGCATATCCAGGCCTTTGAGCTTGAGCGTGTAATCTTTGCCCGCCTTCTCGTCTTTCAGCTCCAGCTTGTCCTTCGGCAGATCGATGATCGCGTAATCGTCCTTCACTTTCACGAGCATCTTCTTCCCATCGGCGCTGATTTCGTAGCGGTTCACAGGGCCCAGAACCGTCTCCTTCCGGTCCTCCAAACTGTAGGAACAAAGATGAGACTTCGCATCGCCGCCCCCGCCGTCTTCATCGTCACCGCCCGCGGCGTCGGCGAGTGTGCGCCGCTGATAGAAAATGCGGTCGCCGACCATCCGGAGATTGCTGTAGTCGCCGCGCGGAATCTCCAATGCGAGCAAGCGATCCTGGATTCCTTCCAGATCAATCTTCACCGTGACGGGCTTTTTCGCCTCTTCCTTCTTCCCATCACCCCCGTCCTTCTTTTCCTCTTTGCCACCCGCCTTCTCGTCCTTCTTTTTCTCCTCTTGTCCCACCTCATCGCTGCGCGGGCCGAGCGGGTTCTTGGTCTCGCGCGCGAGGGTGACAAGGTAGACGCGGGTCATGTCGCGATAGACCGCCGCGAAGTCGTCCTGCCCGAAAGTGGGCTTGAAATCGCGGCTCGAAGTTAAGAGCAAATATTTCCCGTCATCGCTAAAAACAGGATCGCCGGCCGAGTACCAATCGTCCGTCACCGGCGTCGCCTTTTTCGACGCGAGCGAGAAGAGATAAACCTTCAGCCCGTTGTTCTCTTCCGGGCGCGCCCAGGTGATCCACTGACTGTCGGGCGACCAATTGTAGCCGGCGATTTCCCCATACGGATCCTGGTCCACCTCCGTCACCGCCTTGCTCGCCACATCCACGAAACGCAGACGTTGCTTCCGATCGCTCCAGAGCAGCTTCTTGCTATCAGGCGACCAGACCGGCTGGTAATAATAAGTGTCCGCGCCGCTTGTGATCTGCTGCGGTTCGCCCTTCCCATCTTGCGCGCGGAGATAGAGCTCGTTCTCGCCTGTCGCGTCGGAATTATAGGCAATCCACTTCCCGTCCGGCGACCAAACTGCGTCCCGCTCGTGCGCGCCGGAGGTGCGGGTGAGCGCCCGCGCGGTGCCATCCTTTGCCGGGACAGAGAACAGCTCGCCGCGTCCCACCACCACCGCGCGCTCGCCATCCGGCGCCAAACTCACCGAGCCGATCTGTTTCGAGGCATCCACCATCCCTGCCCGTCCGATCGCCAGATCTTCTTTGATCTGAATCGGAACCGGCGCGGCCTGCCCGCTGGCCAGATCGAAACGCCAGATATACCCGGCTTGCTCGAAGACGATCGCGTCCTTGCCGATGGACGGAAATTTGATGTCGAAATCCTTGAAGCTGGTGAGCTGTTTCGTCTCTTTGCTCGCCAGATCAGTCGCGTAAAGATTCATCCGCCCGTCGCGCTCGGAGATGAAGTAAATGCGGTTATTCGGTCCCCACATCGGGCAGATATCCTGGCTGGGATCGTCGGTCAGCTTCTCCGTCGTCCCGGTTTTGAAATCGTGGATCCAGATGTCGTCGGCCATTCCGCCGCGGTAATGTTTCCAGGTGCGGAACTCCCGGAAGATCCGGTTGAAGGCCATCTTGGAATCATCCGGAGAGAACGACATGAAACCGCCGCGCGGCAGCGGGAGCGGCTGGGGTAATTCCGCATCGAGGCCGACGGTGAAGAGGTCGCCGTTGAACGAATTGTAGGATTTCATCCGCGAGCGGAACGCAATCCGCGGCTGCGTGTTTTGCCAGGCCATGACGATGTTGTTCGGCCCCATCCGATCGGAGATATCATCGCGCCCGAGCGTGGCGGTGACGGTGAGGCGCTTCGGTTCGCCGCCTTCCGCGGGCATCAAGTAGACCTCGGTGTTGCCATCGTATTGCGAGGTAAAGGCGAGCTGCGTCCCATCCGCGGAGAAGCGCGGAAAGGAGCTATAGCCCGGCCCGCTCGTGAGGCGGCGCGCGATCCCGCCCTCTTTCCCCACGGTGTAGAGCTCGCCCGCATACGTGAAGACGATCTGCGCGCCGTTTGTGGTCGGGAAGCGGAGCAAGCGCGTCGTATCCGGTAACTGCTGCGCCGAAAGCGAAGCCAGGGAAAGGGTTGCGGCGAAAAGAGCGAGCTGGGTCAGGCGTGAGAGAAGACGCATAGAGGAAAGATTTCACGCCCGTTTGTCGCCTTCGTCAAACGGCGGCCTGCGCGCCGGTCGACTCTTGCTGACAACGCCGGCTCCTCCCGCTATGGGATGCGAGGTGACCGCGAACCTTCCGATCGTGCTCTTGCTCGATGAGACCTGCGCGTTGCCAGAGCTCTGCGGCATCTCCTTGCTCGAGCGGAACCTGCGCATCCTGCAGCGGCTCGGAGTCACTCACGCCACCGTCCTCACGAACCAGCCAGAGCGGATTCGAGCGATCCTGGCCCAGCCCTCGTGGGCTCGCGCCGAGATCTCCATCGGGGTCGAAACCGCTGCGACCGGCGATGACGATTCCCTGGTTTTGGCACTTTGCGGCGACACCTATTTTGACCCGCGTTTGTTGGAAGCATTGCTGCGGGAATCACGCCCCATCGTTCTGGTGGACTCCGCTCCACCCGACTTGCTGCGGGCCTTGCTCGAAAACAGCCCGCGCATCGCTTGTGGCTACCTGTGCGGCGCAGCTGTTGTCTCACGCGGGTGGTTGCGCGAGGCCGACACCACCGGGCCGAAGTTCCTGCGCCAGCTCGCGCAGAGCGTGGAGGCTGGTGCCGCGAGCATTCTCGATGTGGAAAATCAGCCGGCGTATCTGGTCAATCTCCGCCGCACTTTGCGACCGCTTTGGTTCCCTGCGCCACCCGCCGCGCTCCAGCCCACCGCCGAGCGCCTCCTCCTCGATGCCGCGCAGAACGGCACCCTCGATCTCCCGGCCAAACTGCACGCGCCGATCGAGACATGGATCATCGCTCGACTCTGCCGCACTCGCGTAACACCGAATCAGATCACGCTTTTCACCGCCGCGATTTCCGCTGGCGTCACCGCGCTCTTCTTCACTGGCCACCTCGGCGTCGGGCTCGCGGGCGCCCTGGCCGTCGGCGTCCTGGACGGTCTGGATGGCAAACAAGCGCGCGTAAAAGTCGAGACCACTCCGCTCGGAAAGCGCGAGCATGTTGTCGACTATGTCCTGGAGCTTTCCTGGTGGACTGCGCTCGCGTTCCACTTCGCCAGCGCGCACCAACTCCGAGGCGCATATATTTTCCTGGCCTTGATCGTCGCGTCCGACCTCCTCGACCGAGTCGCGAAAAGACGAGTGAAGCAACGCACCGGCCGCAACCTCGACGACCTCGCGCCGATCGATCGCTTCGTCCGCCTCATCGGCGCCCGCCGTAACATCTACATCTGGCTGCTTACGCTGGGCTACTGCTGCGCACTCCCAGCGAGGCTTTCCTGCTCTGCGGCCTCTGGGGCGCCGGCACCGCTGCGATCCACAGCTGGCGCGCCTTCCAAATTGCGCGTGCTTAAGCGATTGCCGGAGAAACGCGGGAATGCGTTTCGCCCGCGCCACGATTTCCTTCCCGACCACCCGGGTCGGATGTTGCACGAGCAGCGAAGTGGAAACCGCGCAGTAAACGCCGCAACCCACCTGGCACGGCTTCTTCCGGTAGTTCGCGTAGAGATCATCCAGCGTGATCTCCATGATGTCCTTCGCCGTCTTCACCATGCTGCATTCCCAGAATTTTCCCTGCGCCGAAACGAAGAAAAGTTTGTAGCCCGCCATGCAGGTCCACTCCGTCGGCTCGCCTTTCAAAAGACTCAGCTGGTAGTCGAGGATCGCCTCGTTCGTGTGAATTTTTTCGCCGCCCTGCTTCCGCTGGATCATCCACTCGATGAAATTCTTCAGCGCTTCCGGCGAACCGCGTTGCACGCGATAAAAGCTTTTCGGATCGGCATGGACCAATCGCACTTCCGTCGGGATACCGCGGGCCAGTCCGGTCTCAAGCACAGCGGTCGATTCCGGAAGCGTATCCTGACACAGCACGCCCGTGATATGCAGGCTCACCTTCGAATCTTTAAAATAGTCGAGCTTCGGCAGGATCGTCTTGAAGGTCTTCTTCGTGATCGGGCTCGGCGTCATCCGATCCACGCTGATCTGCATGACTTGCAATCCCGCCTCCTCCAGTTGCGCGAGAAGTTTGCGGGTCAGGAGAAAGCCGTTCGTCGTCAGACTGGTGGCAAAACCCAATTCGCGGCAGTAGCGCACCAACTCCACGATATCGGGATGAAGCAGCGGCTCCCCGCCCACGAGCGCGATCCGCATGGTCCCCAGCTCGCGAATTTTTCGCAGCCACATCTTCAAATCCGCCAGCGGCGGGTGCGGGACGGAGTTGTCGTATTCCGTGCAATAACTGCAATCCAGATTGCAGCGATCAGTCACGTAAAGGCTGCACTGGAGCGGCTTGCGATCGACCAGGCGACGGGCCGATTCCAGCAGGTTATATTCTGATAATTCCCGGCCGATGTAATTGAGGAGCTTCATGGCGGCGGGAAAGAGAAGAACGGTGGCTTTAAGTAACGGCCGGCGGCGCGGTGCTGCCAGTGCCCTGCAGGATCGCGTCGATCCGGGCCAACTCTTCCTCTGAGAAGGCGAGATTGTCGAGCGCCTTCGCGTTTTCCTCCAGTTGATCAATATCGGACGCGCCGATCAGAGCCGTCGTCACCTCAGGTCGACGCAAGGTCCAGGCGATCGCCATTTGCGCGAGCGTCTGGCCGCGCTGTTTTGCGTGCTCGTTCAGCTGCACCAACTGCTCGCGTAACGCCGGGGTGAAGACTTCCTTTTGCTGCGCGCTCCCGGCACGCGCCATCCGCGAGCCTTCAGGAATGCCTTTGAGATAACGCGGGCTCAGCAATCCCTGCGCAAGCGCGGAGTAAGCCACCACGCCCATCCCGAGATCGCGCGCCGTCCCGAGAATCTCCCCTTCGATCTCGCGTCGCAACATGCTGTAGCCGACCTGTTCCGCGATGATCGGTGTGAGACCCAGTTCGCGGGTCAGGCGCGCCGCTTCTCGCAACTGCGCGGCGGTGTAATTACTCAACCCCACGTAGAGCGCTTTTCCCTGCCGCACGATTTGGTCGAGCGCGCGCAGAGTTTCCTCCAGCGGCGTGCCCGGATCGGGCCGGTGCGAATAAAAAATATCGACGTAGGAAAGACCGAGACGCTCGAGCGATTGCTCCACGCTATTGAGCAGCGCTTTACGGGACGAGCCTTGATTGAACGGGCCGGGGCCCATCGGGAAACCAGCTTTCGTCGCCACGACCAATTCCTCCCGCGGCATCTCACGCAAGGTGCGCCCGACCATGATCTCCGAGCGACCCAGCGGCGTGCCATAGGTGTTCGCTAAATCGAAGTGCGTGATCCCGAGATTAAACGCGCGGAAGATGCAACCGCGCGCCAATTCCGGCCCCACATAACCGCCGAAAGTCTCCCAAGCTCCGAGCGAGATCGCCGGCAATTTCAAACCCGAGTGACCGCAGGTGCGGAAACGCATCGCCTGATAGCGCTCCGGCTCGGCCGTGAATTGGTGCCAGCTCAGCCGGTCGCGTTGCACCGGGCGCACACCCGTGGGCGCGATCGGTTGACCTTGTCGTTGTACCGGCTTCACCCCGGGCGGGGTGCGTTTCAGAAAATCTGGTTTGTCCATGACTCGGAAAGATTACTACGCGTCAGGAGCTTACGCGGAAACTGCCGATTGCGCCGTCGCCTTCTTCGAGCGCAAAGCGTGGCGGACAAAGTTGTTTCCGATCTCCCACATCGGCCCGGGAAATTTGCGGCATTCCGTCAGCACCAGGTCGAGCGCGTTCACAAAACGATCGACCTCCCGTTCGCCGATGATCAGTGGCGGGAGAATCTTCACCACATCCATCGCGTGCCCGGCCACCTGGGTCAGGATGCGATGCTGGCTCAGCATTTGCGTCACGACCATCTGCGCGAAAAGCACCTTGTCGACCTTGTGCAGAAGCTTCCAGCCCAGTTTCAGCTTCAACTCCGTCGGCTCCTGAAATTCGATCGCGATAATCAGACCCTTCCCGCGCACCTCCTTGATGAAGGAATGCTTCGCCCTCAACGCATCGATCCGCTGCAGCAGCAGCGCGCCCATCTGCGCAGAGTTCTCCACCAGCTTCTCATCGTCCATCACTTCCAGCGCCGCCAACCCGCACGCCATCGCCAGATTGTTCCGGCCGAAAGTGGTCGAGTGCACCACGCAGCGATCCATTCGGCTGAAGGTCTTCTGATAAATTTCGCGCCGCGTCATGATCGCTCCGCACGGCACGTAGCCGCCGCTCAAGCTCTTCGCGATCGTGATGATGTCGGGCTCGAGATTCCAATGTTGGAAGCCAAACATCTTCCCCGTCCGGCCGAGGCCCGTCTGCACTTCATCGGAGATGAGGAGCGTCCCATACTTCCGGCAGAGCGCTTGCGCGCGCGGGAAGAAGTCCGCTTGCGGCGTCTTGCAGCCCTTGCCTTGCACCGGCTCGATCACGAATGCGGCCACATCGCCCTTCTTTAGTTCCTGCTCCAGCGCGGCCAGATCATCGAGCGCGATGCGCGTATCCCAGCCGTCCATCAACTGCCCGAAACCTTCGGTGAAGCTGTCGCAGCCCATGAGAGAGAGCGATCCAAAACTGAGGCCATGCCAGCTTCCCGCCAGCGCCAGCATCCGCTTCCGCCCGGTGGCGGCGCGGGCAAATTTCAATGCACCCTCCACCGCCTCCGTGCCGCTGTTGCAAAAAAACACCGCATCGAGATGCGCCGGAGCGCGTCGGGTCAGCGCTTCCGCGAGCAGACCGCTCAAGAGCGAGCAATCCATCTGCACCATATTCGGCAGATCCAGCTCGAGCACATCCCGGATGGCTTTCTGCACCGTCGGATGATTCCGGCCAATATTGAACACGCTGTAGCCGCTCAGGAAATCGAGGTAATCCCGACCATCCATGTCATAAAGATAAGCGCCCTCCGCACGTGCGTAGACCTTGTCGAAACCGATCACGCGTTGCGCCGCCACGAGAGTGCGATTGAGGTGCGCCTCGTGCAGATCGTAGTTCTCGCCCAACCGCCTCGCGACGATGTCTTTTAGGTCAAACGCCATGGGCCATGCTGCCTGATTCAGGCTGGAAACGCAAACCCCGCGCACAGGCACAGTCGCCTGGACTAAAGGCGGCAGCGCCACCGACTGAACCCAATTCCAAGAAGGCGCGGCGGCGAATTCTTCTCGACAGCTCCGGAGCACTTCGCTACCAAGTGCGGCCTCGTTCGGGGTGTGGGGTCAGGAGTCTTATGAGAGATAATTTGCGCACTTCACTTCGGACCGGGCTGGGAATTCTTCTTTGTTTGGGCAGCGCCGGCCTGGCGGCGGCCAGTTGGCGGGCGGCATTTGCGCCCCAGGCGTTCGGCGGATCGGATGTGAACCTCATCACGGGCACCGAGACCAGTCCGCAAGTCACTCAGGCTATGAGTGTGATTTGGGGCCACAACAATACGGTGGTGGCCGCTTACAACGATAGCCGCGGTTTATCGGGGAACTTTTGTGGCGTGTCTGTGTCCACTGATGGCGGCAACACCTTCGCGCGCCTGGATAATTTCCCGGGTGCACAATGCGGCGGCGAACCTGCACTTTTCTACAGCCGGCGTGCTTCGAAGTGGGTGCTGCACTTTCTAACCACCCGATGCGCCAGCTTTGGCGTCGGCAAATGGAGTTCGTCCAATGGGAGCAATTGGTCCTACGATTCCTGCGCTGCAAATGCCAACCTTGCGGCGAGCCGCTTGAGCAGTTGGGTGGACAACAATGAGGCCAGTCCGTTTTATGGCCGGCAATACCTCTTTTTCAATGACAGCGGGGCGGCGCGCTTCTCCTATTCCACCGACGATGGGGTCACCTGGAGCACGCCGGTCACGATCGGTCTTGGGAACCGGCTGGCGATAAAAGTAACCGGTAGCTTAGGGAGTGATGGCGCGATTTTCCTCCAAACGCTGCATGAAGGAGGCAGCGGTTTGAACGCCTTGCGGACCAATTCCATTTATCGTTCCACCGATGGGGGCGTGTCTTTTTCCGCGGCGGTGCAGCAGGGTCCGGCATTCCTCGGGCCCGGCCGGGGCTTGGCTGGATCCGCTCCATTCTCTCCAGGCATGTATAACCTGCCCGTCGCAGGCTACTGGCGAGATCTCGGGTGGGGGCAACCGGGCGTCGGCCCAAACAACGTCGTCCACTATGTCTACTCCGGGCGCACCACTTCGCCTGCTGATCCTGGCAACATTTTCTATGTTCGCTCCACCGATAACGGCCAGACGTGGGCCGCCCCTGTGCGCTTGAATACGGACGACACTACTCGCGCCCAATGGAGCCCTTCGCTTTCCGTTAATGCCGCCGGCGTGGTCTTCATTAGTTGGTACGACGAACGGAATACGCTGGACGATTCCCTCGAGCGCTTCGGGCGGGCGTCTTTCGATAACGGCGCCACTTGGGGCGCCGATATGCCAGTGAGCGACCAGATTTTCCCGAAACCGTTGCAGTCGACGCCGACGATTAACCCAACCTTTGCCGGCTTTTTCAATCATGCCAGCTTCAGCGACGACGGCTTTGGTCCAGTCGCCTATCACACGTGGACCGACGGCCGCGTCGCGATCAACGGCACCCCGCAGCAGGACGTTTTCTTCGACAAAATAACCCCGGCCCTGGCGAATTATCCCGTGAAAGCTGGATCGAGCATCGTCACCGCCGGCGCAAACGGTGTCCCCGATCCCAGCGAGCCGATCACAGTCTCCCTCGGCATTATGAACCGCGGCGATGCCGGCCAGTGCACCACCTCCGCCTTGACCGCTACCCTTCTCACCACCGGCGGCGTCACCGCGCCCGTGGCGGCATCGCAAAACTACGGAGCCATCTGCTCGGGTGGTCCGGCCGTGTTTCGAAACTTCACTTTCAAAGTCGATCCCGCGCTTGCTTGCGGTGACGTTTTGACCGCTTCGCTTGTCCTCACAGACGGGCTGACCAACCACGGCACGCGCACTTTTACCTTCGATACCGGAGGCCGTGTCGTGACCCTCGCGGAAAATTTCGATACCGTGACGGCGCCCGCGCTCCCGGCCAACTGGACGGCCTCGAACGCGGTCGGCTCCGCGCCGCTCTGGCAAACTTCCACCACCGCGCCCGCCACCGCACCGAACGCGCTCTTCGTGGATGCTCCTGCCACCGCGAGCGACAAGTGGATCGAGACGCCCCCGGTCGCGCTCGATTTCAGGGCCTCCGAGATTCGCTTCCGGCAAAGTTACGACACCGAGGGCGGCTATGATGGCGGCGTCCTCGAAGTTTCCTCGCAGTTTGTGAACGACGGGGCGTTTACCGACATCACCGCCCCGGAAGCGGGCGCGAGTTTCGTCCAAGGCGGTTATACCAGCATCCTAACCGCAGGGAGCGGAAACCCGATCGCTGGCCGGAAAGGCTGGGCCGGACATTCCGGCGGCTACATCGACACCGTTGTGAATCTCGGAAACATCCTGCGCAGCCACACCGTTAAATTCCGCTTCCGCATGACGACTGATAACGGCAGCGCCGGAACGGGCTGGTGGATCGATAATTTCTCCGTCGCGCGGATCCCTTGCGCCCCAGTGCCAACCGCCGCCTTCTCCCGCAAAACGCACGGGAGCGCGGGCACGTTCGATGTGCCGCTGCCCCTCGCGGGCAGTCTGGGAGTCGAGCCTCGCTCCACCTCCGGCGCACATCAGATCGTCGTCGATTTCCTCAGCTTTTACACCGTCGGCGGCGCGAGTGTGACCTCTGGTACTGGCACAGTCACAAGCAGCTTTCCGGTCACCGCGACACGCATCGCCGTGGACCTCACGGGAGTGACGAACGCGCAGCGCCTCACCTTAACTTTGACGAACGTGAGTAATGGTTCGTTCACCGGCGACGTCGCGATTCCGATCGGTTTTCTCGTCGGCGACGTGAACGGAAACGGTTCGGTAAACTCCGTTGACATCAGCCAGGTGAAATCGCAATCCGGACAGCCCGTGACGAATACGAACTTCCGTTTGGATATCACTCCAGGTGGCGCGATCAACTCCGGCGATGTCGGTCTGATCAAGTCATTTTCGGGGTCCATTCTACCGTAGAGTGTCACTCATCGACGACCGGGCTGATGAGCTTGTCGAAAAAACGCGCGCTCAGCGATCGGCGAGTCGGGTCTGGTCTGCCGGCGGCCTGAGCGCTCTCGCTCGTCCGGTCCATTGTCTCGCACCCGCGGCAGAGTTTTGCTCGTGATTGTGCAATCAAACCGTGTCGGCTAACATCCGCTGGTGAGCCCCGCTGCAGAACCGAAAATCACGCCCGAAGTCATCAAAAAGCACGGTCTCCTGCCGGACGAATACGAGCGCATCCAGCGCATCCTCGGCCGCGACCCGAACTTTACCGAGCTGGGCATCTTCTCCGTGATGTGGAGCGAGCATTGCTCGTATAAAAATTCGCGGCGCGAGCTGAAAAAATTCCCCACGACCGGCCCGAACATTCTCGTCAAAGCTGGCGAAGAGAACGCCGGCGTGGTCGATATCGGCGACGGCTGGGCGGTGGCGTTCAAGATCGAATCGCATAACCACCCGAGCGCGATCGAGCCCTTCCAGGGCGCGGCCACCGGCGTGGGCGGGATCATTCGCGATATCTTCACCATGGGCGCACGTCCGGAGTTTCTCCTCAACTCGCTCCGCTTCGGCCCCATCACCGGCGAAAGCCCGAATCTGAAAACCAATCGCCGTCTCTTCGCCGGGGTCGTCTCCGGCATCGCGCACTATGGCAATTGCATCGGCGTCCCGACGATCGGGGGCGAAATCTATTTCGACGAGAGCTTCGAAGGCAATCCGCTCGTCAACGTCTTCTGTCTCGGCGTCCTGAAACACGAGCAGCTCGCCCGCGGCGCGGCCAGCGGTGTCGGCAACCCGGTCTTCTACGTCGGCGCGGAGACCGGTCGCGATGGTCTCGCTGGCGCAGCGTTTGCCTCGCGCGAGTTGACGGAAGAATCCCGCGAAGACCGGCCGGCCGTGCAGGTGGGCGATCCCTTTCAAGGAGAAGCTGCTGCTTGAAGCGTGTCTGGAATTGCTCGCGACTGACGCTGTGGCCGGCATCCAGGACATGGGCGCGGCGGGCTTGACCTGCTCGACTTGCGAGACGGCCAGCCGCGGCGGCACCGGCGTGGAAATCGACCTCGCCAAAGTCCCGAAACGCGAGACCGGGATGACGCCTTACGAAACGCTCTTGAGCGAATCGCAGGAGCGGATGTTGATCATCGCGCACAAGGGCAAAGAGCAGGTCGTGCTCGATATTTTCGAAAAGTGGGATGTGCCCTGCGCCGAGATCGGCCGGGTCACCGATGACGGCATGATGCGCGTCTTGAACGATGGCGCGCTTGCGGCCGAGATTCCCGCCAAGCCCTTGGCCGACGAAGCGCCGCTCTACGAACGCGAAGCCAAAGCGCCTGTCGCGCAAGCCTCCTCCTCGCTCTCGGATTGGGCGGGAAAGCTGGACGATTGCTCCCCTTCCGACGCGCTCCGCCAGCTCCTGGCCGATCCTACGATCGCGTCGAAGAACTGGGTCTACCGCCAATACGATCACATGGTCCGGACCGGCACGGTCGTCTGGCCGGGCTCGGATGCCGCGGTCTTCCGCGTGCGGGCTGCGGATAAAATCCTGGCCGCGACGAGCGATTGCAATTCGCTCTACTGCGCACTCGATCCCCGCGAAGGTGGCCGCATCGCCGTGGCCGAAGCCGCGCGCAACCTGACCTGCTCCGGCGCCGTCCCGCTGGCCGTGACCGACAATTTGAACTTCGGCAATCCCTACAAGCCGGAGAATTTCTGGCAGCTGCGCGAATGCGTGGAAGGCGAAGCGGAAGCGTGCCGCGCCTTTGGCACCCCGGTCATCGGCGGAAACGTCTCGCTCTATAATGAGAGCCCGGCGGGCGTGGTCGATCCCACGCCGACGATCGCGATGGTGGGCTTGATCGCGGACGAGGCGCACATCACCACGCAGTTCTTCAAAAAAGAGGGCGATGCCATTCTGCTGGTTGGTGAAGTCGGCGAGGACATTGGCGCTTCGCGTTTCTTAAAGGTCTGCCACGGGCGCAAGGAAGGGCTCCCCCCTCGCCTCGATATTGACCGGGAGATCGCGCTGCAAAATGCGGTCCGCACCTGCATTCAATCCGGACTCGTCCAGAGCGCGCATGACTGCTCGGAAGGCGGGCTGGCTGTCACGCTCGCGGAGAGCTGCTTCAATCCCGACGGCCTCCTCGGCGCCGTAGTGCAAGTTTCCGACTCGCACTCTGCCAAGGGCAAACTGGGAGCGTGCGCGACCCTGTTCAACGAAGCGCAATCGCGCATCGTGCTCAGCGTCAGCCCGGAAGACGCAGCCGCGGTGCAGGAAAAGCTCACTGCGGCTGGCATCCCTCACACCGTTCTCGGCACCGTCGGCGGCTCGGAGTTATCCATTCGCCTCGGCGAGACGGATCATTCCTGGCCGATCGCCGATCTGCACGATCTCTGGTTTCACGCCATCTCCCGCGCCATGGGCAGCGACGCCGCTCCCGAACGCGTCCCGAGCCTGTGATCGCTGCGAACGAGTCATTGAACGCAAGCCACTGCTGACCGACTATCCCGCACATGCCCGCTGATTTTGTGACCGAGGCGAACGCTCCGGAGTCTGCCATGATTCCGCAACACGAGTGCGGCATCTTTGCCGTTTACGGCCATCCGAATGCCGCTGTCCTGACCTATTACGGACTGTTTGCGCTCCAGCATCGCGGGCAGGAAAGCGCGGGGATCGTGACCTCGAAAGGCAATGGCACTTCCTTTCAACTTCATCGCGATATGGGCCTCGTTTCGCAGGTCTTCGGCGTGGGTGAATTGGAGCGCCTCCAGGGCACGCGCGCTGTCGGTCATGCGCGCTATTCCACCACCGGCTCGAGCACTTTGAAGAACGCGCAGCCGTTTGTGGTCGATTGTTTCCGCGGTCAGATCGCGGTCGCGCATAACGGCAACCTGATCAACGCCGCCGTCCTGCGCGATGAGCTGGAGCGGAAGGGTTCCATCTTCCAAACCACCGCCGATAGCGAGATCATCCCGCACCTTCTCGCGCAGCCGATCAATTCCGGTGGCAGTGCGCTCAGCGTTCTGCGTCGCCTGGAAGGCGCCTTCAGTCTCGTCATCATGAGCGAGAGCGAAATCATCGCGGTCCGCGATCCTTTCGGCTTTCGCCCGCTCGTTCTCGGCAAGCTCGATGGAGCTTACATCATTGCCTCGGAAACGTGCGCGTTCGATCTCGTGCACGCCGAGTTCATTCGCGACATCGAGCCGGGCGAGGTCGTCATCATCAGCGAAGATGGCATCCGTTCGGAGTGGCCGTTCCGCGACGAGCAACATGCCTTCTGCATGTTCGAATACGTTTACTTTTCGCGACCCGATAGCATCCTCGGCGGGATCAATGTCGCCAAGGTGCGGACGGAAATGGGACGCGAGTTGGCCCGACGTTATCCGGTGGCCGCTGACATCGTGGTCCCGGTGCCCGACTCCGGAAACTACGCCGCGCTCGGCTTCGCGCAGGAGTTGAAAATTCCTTACGAGCACGCCTTCGTTCGGAACCATTACATCGGCCGCACCTTCCTCCAGCCAAGCCAGCTCATTCGCGATTTCGATGTGCGGGTAAAGCTGAATTTGATCAAGGAAGCGGTCGAAGGAAAACGCGTGGTGGTGGTGGACGATTCCATCGTGCGCGGAACGACCGCGCGGGCGCGCGTGGTAAATCTACGCGAGGCGGGCGCGAAAGAGGTGCACATGCGGGTGAGCTGCCCACCCCACCGTTTCGCCTGCCATTACGGAATCGATTTTCCCGATCCCGAAAAGCTGATCGCGAACCAGCTCACGATGGAAAAAATTTGCGAGTATCTGGGCGTGGATAGCCTTGGTTACCTGGACCTCGACGGAATGGTGCGGGCGACCGGAAAGCCGGCGAACGAATTCTGCCTGGCCTGCTTCACCGGAAAGTATCCTCTCCCGGTCGATCCCGAGCTGGACAAGTTCATCATGGAGAAACGGGAAGGCCGCTCGAAAGCGCTGGCCGCGGCCGAGGAGACACAGCCGACCTTGTTCGCCGGGCTCAAGTAATTCCCTGTGAAATCTGCGGGAAAAAAACTCAAGGCCTACGCGCGCGCCGGGGTCGATGTCGATCTCGGCAACATGGTCAAGAAGCGCATCCAGGCGCGGGTGAAAAGCACGCATGGTCCCGAAGTGTTGGGCAAAATCGGCGGCTTCGGTGGGCTCTTCGCGCCGAATTTTTCCGGGATGCGCGAACCGGTGCTGGTGGCCAGCGTGGACGGCGTCGGCACAAAACTCAAAATCGCCTTCGCGCTCAACCGACACGAGACCGTGGGCGCCGATCTGGTGAATCATTGTGTCAACGACATCGCCGTCCTCGGCGCACGGCCGCTTTTCTTTCTCGATTACATCGGGGCGGAGCGTCTGGAACCGCCGGTCTTCGATCAAATCCTGGCCGGCTTTACGAAAGCCTGCCGCGCGGCGGGTTGTGCTTTGATTGGCGGTGAGACAGCACAGATGCCAGGGATGTATCGCAAAGGCGAATACGATCTCGCCGGCTGCATCGTGGGCGTGGTCGATCGCAAAAAGATGATCGATGGCAGCCGCATCCGTCGCGGCGACGTGATCCTCGGCTTGCCCTCAAACGGTCTCCATACCAATGGCTACTCGCTCGCTCGCAAAATTCTTTTCGAGCAAATGCGTCTCAAGCCAAACGCTCAGCTACCCGGCCTGCCGCAGACGATAGGCGACGAGCTTCTTCGCACGCACACCAACTACCAGCCGCGCCTCGCGAAGGTCCCGCTCGCCCAACTCCACGGTCTCGCGCACATCACCGGTGGCGGGTTGGTCGATAATCTCCCCCGCGTGCTGCCGGCGAGATTGCGACGCGGTGATTGATTGCCAATCCTGGACGGTCCCGCCGATCTTCCAGCTTCTGGCCGAGAAGGGCCGCGTCCCTCGCGAAGAAATGTATCAGGTGTTTAACATGGGCATCGGGATGGCCGCGATCGTGAGTGCGAAGAACGCCAAGAGCATCGCGCGGCAGTTGAAAGCGAAAGTCATCGGCCAAATCGAGGCTGGGACAGGCGTGACCCGTTTGTCTTTCTAGAGCGGGAAAGATCCGCCAGCGGCCCAGCTTCCGAACGTTCCGCGCAAGAGCGCTCTCGCGTGGTGACAAGTCGCGCGCTCCATCTTACGCTCGCTCCCATGGAGAAACGCCAGCTGGGCAGGACAGATATGCACGTCTCGGTGCTCGGCTTCGGTGGCGCAGAGATCGGCTACGAAGCCGCCGCCGCGGAGACGGTCAAAACCCTGCTCAACAGTGCTCTCGACGCAGGCTTGAATTTGATCGACACCGCGGAGTGCTACGAGGCGAGCGAGGAATTAATCGGGCAGGCGGTCAACCATCGCCGGGATGAGTTTTACCTCTTCACCAAAGTAGGCCACCCGCGCGGAGTCGGGAGCGAAGATTGGTCGGCCGCATCCATCCTGGCCAGCATCGAGCGCAGCCTGCGTCGTCTCCAGACCGACCGGCTTGATCTGGTCCAACTGCATAGTTGTTCGGAAGCAATTCTAAAAAAAGGCGAGGCCATCGAAGCGCTGCAAACCGCCCGCGCTCGTGGGCTGACGCGCTATATCGGATACAGCGGCGACAGCACGGCTGCGAAGTATGCGGTGGAATCCGATGCGTTTGATACCTTGCAAACTTCGCTCAACATCGCGGATCAGGAGCCGATCGAGCTCACAGTTCCTCTCGCGCAGGAACGCGGGATGGGCGTGATCGCAAAACGCCCGATCGCGAACGCTGCCTGGAAATCAGGCCATCGGCCGATCGACTCCTACCAGCACACCTACTGGAATCGGCTCCGCAAATTGGATTACGAATTCATCCGCACCCGCTCGCTCGAGCATTCGATCGCGCAGGCTTTGCGCTTCACGCTCAGCGTTCCGGGCGTGCACACAGCCATCGTGGGCACTTCCAAGCCGGAGCGCTGGGGCGAGAATGCCGCCCTGCTGGCCGATGGGCTCTTAAGCGAAGCCGACTATTCCCGGATTCGCGAGCGCTGGGACGAGATCGCGCCGCGGACGTGGATCGGGCAGACGTGAAGGCGAGGCGGGAGTCGCCCAAGGGAGATCCTCTCTTGGGCGACTCGCTCTAACGCTCGAAAGGCAGGAAGAGACCCTGCGTTGACTCAAGCTCCGGTTGTCTCACCAAAAAAAGGTGAGGGGTAAAATGTTTCCACCTAACGATTTAGGAGAAACCTCAACCGGATCGTTTACTTGGCGGAGGTACCCTTACGTCGAGCTGCCCAACGCGCTTTCATCGATTCCGAAAGACGCTTGCGGCCAGCCGCGGTCAAGCCGCTGCGGCGCTTCTTGCTGGCGCTCTGCCCGGTGCTTTTTCCAGCGCTCTTTCGATTGCCGATGTTGCCATCATTCGCCCAACGCGCCCGGGCCGCGGCGGCTAATTTCGCGCGGGTGGCAGCAGACATCGGTCGACGGCTGCGGCCCTTGCGCCCCGCTCTCGGGGTCGGCTCTTCCGCGGTCGGGGCGCTGGCGCGCCCGGCGCTACGGCTGCCGCCGCTAAAGAGGTTATCAAGTCGAGTTTCCAAGGCTTGTATCTGCTCGCGCAACGATACTGCCTCCTTCAGTTTTTCTAACGATAGGTCCATGGCTCTTAGTTAGCGTAGAGCTATCTAAGTGCAACCTTGGAAGTGACTTCGCGCCTGTTGTGTAGGACTGGTCCGCTAAGCTCGTTCCGGAAGGCTCTGTCGCGAACCGGGAGACCTTCTGCGTGGCCCGACTCTTGAGGAAACCGGACGCGTCTGCGGTCGCAGAAAGAATGGTTCGCGGAAGCGGCAGGTGCGCTATAATGCGCCTTCCGGGAGGGCAGTTAGCTCAGCGGTAGAGCGGCTCGTTTACACCGAGTTGGTCGGGGGTTCGATTCCCTCACTGCCCACGCCCGATCCGCGCACCGGCCGGGAAATAACATTCACCGGAAAACGCCTCGCGGACGCGCTACCGTCTTCTCATGGATTCGGAAGATCGCCAGGCCGCGGAGGGTTTTACCGTGCGCAGTTATTTTGTGCGGGAACGGAACGCTCTCCTGACCCGGGCCGATTTCGGCGACCTCTACGTGGACTACTACCTGCACCAGGGCCAATACGGTTATCACCATGCGCCTGCCCACGATGGCATGCTGAAGGAAACCCTGGCCGCGTTGACTCTGCACTGCGCTTCACGGCCTTGGAACGAAGCCTGGGCCTGGACGATTCATTTTCAGGAGCCGCTCCTGAACCTTTTCGTCACTGGCGATAACCGGCGCGGCCTCATCGTTGGCCAAATTTTCACGGAGAACGTGAAGGACGACGGTCGCAATCTCTTCTGCGCCGATCTCGTGCGCGAACGAGCGGACTCGCGCCGCAGCACGATTGAATTCACGGCGCAGGAGCCGTTCACGATCGTGGAAGAATATTACCAGCAAAGCGAGCAACGCCCGGCTCGTTATTTCCGCCACGGCCCGGAGGACTTCGTCATGATTTCCGCGCAGCCGGGCTGCGATCTCGATTGGCTCCAATCCCTCACGGATGGCCGGGTGCGGGCGATCGATGAAACGGAAACCCTCAGTCTGCTGGAGGAACGGACCTACCGCTGGGGCTGCGGGTGCTCGCATGAGCGCATGCTGAACATTCTCGCGCCCATGATGCGGAGCAGTCCCGACGAACTTTTCGGCGATGAAGACATCATCCGGATCAGTTGCCCGCGCTGTGGCGCGTTGCACCTGGTCACACGCGAATCGATGGAAGCCTATCTGGCCGAGCAGGCATGAGCCGCCAGTAGGCGCATTCGCGGTTCCGAAACGAATTCATTTTGATGCAACTTTTCGTCTACCTGAACGGCGTCCGCCGCGGTCCTTTTACCGACGAGCAGGTGCAGGGCTTTCTCGATGCCGGGCTTTTGCGCGAGACCGATCTGGCCGGGGGCGAGGAGGAAGGCGATTGGAAACCGCTCTCGACCTTCCGGCGCTTTCACGATGCGTCTCCTGCGCTGGCTGCTCCGGTGGCGCCCACTTCTGCTCTCTTGGAAAGTGAGCCCCCGCCCCTCGCCGCAGAGACGCTCGGGCCCTACTCTCGTTCGACCCTGGCGCCGAATGAGACTCCGCATTTCAAGACCACCCTGCATTGGATTATCTTCGCGCGCTTTGCCGGCGCCGGGCTCGCACTTTTTCTTTTCGCTGCGATCCCCTTTGCGATCGCGGTTCAGGCGTTGACTGGCTCGGAGCTGGGCTGGTTTGTGCTCATCCTGCCAGCTTTCCTTCTCCTCGCGCCCACTCTCGCCTTTGCCAGCAGCGAGTTCGTCATCACCAACCGCCGGGTCTTGATCAAAACAGGGATCGTCCGACGCCGCACCGCGGAGGTCTTTGTTTCCAAGATCGAATCCATCTCGGTCGATCAAGGTTTCCTCGGGCGCATGTTCGATTTCGGCACCGTGCGAATTCGCGGCACGGGCGGCTTCGAAGAAGCTTTCGATTCCATCGCGCAACCGCTTCTCTTTCGGAAATGGGTGCAACGCCTGCAGGATGACGATCACCCAACACCGGCACGGGAAGCGACCGGGTTAAGTTCCATCGCATCGGCGGCAAGCCGCTAAGCCAGACTCAGAGGCGGCGTTGGCGCCAGATCGATCGTCCGCTCCAGGCTGGGGCGATCCCATCGCCCGAGCGCAGCAGCTGCCTCGTAAGTGCTCTGCAAAAAGTCCATGAGTGCCTCATCCGGATCCTCTGTCGTGCGCATCGCGTCATACGGAAGGACAAACTCCCGCAGCGTCGCGTGCCACCGCGCCGCCGCTGGCCGGACAGTCGCCTCCGCGAAGCCTTCGGGCGTCGGGTAAGCATACGAGTAAAACAGCGCCTCGGGCGCTGCTTCATTTCCCGGCCAAAAGCCCGCGCTGCTCACCTCGTGCGAGTAAGCCTCTTGCGCGACAGCATCGCTCAGATGCGGCACGCCGCCCGGATGCGCGGGCGCCGTCCGCCCGGAAAAACGCGTCACGGCCAGATCGAAGCTGCCCCAGAAGAAATGGACCGGACTGCACTTCCCAATAAAGCGCGCGCGGAATTCTTTAAAGACCCGGTCCGTCTGCACCAGCACCTGCCAATAGCGCTGGGCAAACTCCGCCTCGTATGCCGCATGGGTGCGATCGCTCGCAAAAGGAATCGCAGGGTCGACCTCGTTCGGAGTCGGGGAGATATCCACGGCCAACCCCAGATCACGCAGCGCATCCATAAACTGCTCATAAAAATCTGCCACCGTCATCGGCCGCAAAGCGATCTCCCGCGCACTGCCATCACTGCAGCGGATGCAGAGCCGGTGCGCGATAAAATCGAAATCGATCTCGAAGCAAATCGCGCCATGCGGCATGGGCGAAGTGGTCAACCCGCGCGCCGTCAGGTAGAGCGCCACGCTCCAGGAATGGTTCTGCCAGGGCGCGAGCGCCAGGCGCACCTTGCCCACGATTTGGGTCCACATGTGCAAGGTCGCCGCCGTTTCCTTCCATTCGTGAAACGGGAGAGCGGGCCAGCGCTCTCCGTTTATTTTCTCGCCGGCAGACATCATCCATCCTTGATATCGGGAACCCTCTTCCCTGTCACTCTTCGCCGGCGGCAAGCCGTTGCCATTGATCCGGGAGGCGAACCCAACGGGCGGGCGCAGATCCTGCTGAAAGAGAAGACATGAGCAGCTCTTTCATTGGCGTAATCGCAGATCGACGAGACACCAACCGCGAGATGGTGGCGGGTTTGCAGAGCGTGCTGGAGAATCGGTATGGCAGCATCCTCGACGCCGCCGGCCACGAATGGCAACGCCGGTTTGCGCAGACCGATCCGAGCGATGCCTGTGTCACCGTTCGCATCACGGGCTGGGACGCCCAGGAGCGGAACCTCGTGAGCGCTTCGAGCCGACGGGAGCTCCCCGCTTTCGGCCATCAGGCCGCCGCCTGATTCTCGACAAGCGCGCCGCCCCGGGTAACCTGCCCCAGCGGCGCCCATAGCTCAGCCGGATAGAGCAACGGATTTCTAATCCGTCGGTCGCAGGTTCGAGTCCTGCTGGGCGCGCTTCTTAACGGCCGGCGACTTCTCTGCAAAAGCCTTCGCCACGATGCGCGCGACATCGGCCACGAGCTTCCTGCGCTCGTCACCCGAAGCCGCCGGAGCGAAGGTGTAAATGGCGACGAAGATCGGATCGCGCCCCGGCGGGCGAAGGATGGCGACGTCGTTCACGGTTCCATCGCCACAGTTTCCTGTCTTATCGCCCACCTTCCAGTCCTGCGGCACGCCCGCTCGGATCAATGCTCCGCCGGTTGTGTTGCCGACGAGCCATTCCTCCAGTTGCTGCCGTGATTTCACCGACAGGACGTCGCCCGTGAGAAGACGTTGCAGAGTGGAGCACATCGCCGCTGCAGTGGTCGTATCCTGATCTTCTCCCGTCACGATTCAGGTCTGGCTCCATCCGGTCGAGCCGCGTGACCGCATCTCCCGAGCTGCGCAGGAACTTCGTCAATCCCGCAGGCCCGCCGAGCTCGTTCAGAAGAAGATTGGCCGCAGTGTTGTCGCTTTGCTGCACCGCCGCCGCGCAGAGCGCACCGATGCTCATCTCACCATCGCCAATATGCGCACGAGTCACGGGCGCGTATTCCAGCAGATCGCTTTCGCTGTACGACACCATCCGATCGAGCTTCTCTTTCCCGGCATCGACCTTCTGCAAGATCGCCGCCGCAGCGATGAACTTAAAGGTGCTGCACAAACGAAAACGCTCGTCTGCCCGATGCCGGACCGCGCGTCCGCTTTCGGGCTCAAACGCCACCACCCCGATGCGACCGTTTGCGCTCCGCTCGAGCGCGGCAATCTCATCTGCCGGGGTGGCGGGACTCGCCGCCGCCGCCAGCGATGCAGCCAGTAGAAGCGCCGCTACCATCGATGAAAAGCTGGGTGCCCTTCCGTCACGGCGACGAATGTCCCACGACAAGTCGCGCAGACCTTCCCACCTGCCGTCAACGTCCCCTCGATCGTCGCTCGCGTGGCGGTCGACTCTGCCACCTTCGCGGAAAGAAACACCGGCCCATCCGTCGGCGTGGGGCGCAGAAGTTTAATCGCGTAATCTGCCGTCACCGTGCATGGCGGATGATCTTCACCTGCCTGTTTCATCAAGTGCCAGGCCGCAGTCCAGTTGCAATGGCAGTCGAGCAGCGTTCCGATAATCCCGCCGTTCAACACTCCCGGAAACGCTTCGTAGCGCGGCTCCGGTTTCCACTCCGCCACCACCTCATCGCCCTGCGCGAAGCTGCGAATTCGGAGACCTTCGGCGTTCGCCGGTCCGCAACCCCAGCATGCGTTAGCGGGAGCGTATTGCTCCTGCAAAGATGGGCCCGCGGAAGACATGCCTCAGCTCCGTTCCGCCACCGGCTTATAAGGCCGCTCTTCCGTCCCCACGTAAATGGAACGTGGGCGAATCAGCCGATTATTATCGTGCTGCTCGGTCACGTGCGCGCACCATCCCGCCACGCGCGAGACGGCAAAGATCGGCGTGTTCAACTCCGATGGGAATCCGAACATCGTGAAGACCGGCGCAGCATAAAGATCCACGTTCGCGCACAGGCCCTTCTCGCGTTCCATCGTCGCCTCCAGCTTCTCGCAAATCGGCACCCATTGTTCCTTGCCGATGCGTTGCCCGAAATCGCGCGCGATCTCGCGCATCACTGGCACCCGCGAATCGCCTTCTTTGTAAACGCGATGACCGAACCCCATGATCTTCGCCTTCCGCGCCAGCGCTTCCATCATCCAGCCCTCCGCGCGATCTGCCGTCTTGATCTCATCGAGCATCTTCATCGATTCCTCGTTCGCGCCGCCGTGGAGCGGACCCTTCAGCGTGCCGCAAGCCGAGGTGACGGCCGCATACATGTCGGAGAGCGTCGACGCCGTCACGCGCGCGGCAAAGGTGGACGCGTTGAAATCGTGATCCGCGTAAAGAATGAAAATCGTGTCCAGCATCCGGATCTGCCACGTCTCCGGAACCTCACCGGTCAGCTTGTAAAGGAAGTTGCCCGCGTGGGTGAGATCGTTCTTATCGGCGATCGGATCCTGGCCCTGCGCGATCCGCCAGCCGTCCGTGATCAAGGTCGAAACGCGCGCGATCAAACGGATCGCCTTCCGCACATTCGCTTCGTGCGAGTGATCGTTCAGCTCCGGATCGAAGCCGGCCAACATCGAGACACCCGTCCGCAGCACATCCATCGGATGCATTGTCTTGGGCAGGAGCCGCAACATCTCCAGCACCGGCGCCGGCAGCTCGCGCTCACTCGCAATTTCCTTCCCAAACGCCATCAACTGCTCGGCGTTCGGCAGTTCGCCCTTCAGCAGCAGATAAGCGACCTCCTCGAAGTTCGCCTGCTCCGCCATCCCGTGGATGTCGTAGCCGCGATACATCAGGCCCGCGTTGGGATCGACCCAGCAAATGGAAGTTTCGCCGGCCACGATGCCGGCCAGTCCTGGGCTATAAGGAGGTTTGGTTTCTGTGCTCATAATCTTGTTTCCTACTTCGTCGGATCGTAATCCAACATCTCGTAAAGTTCCTTCCGGCTCTGCATCCGATCGAGCCAGCCTTCCTGCGTCCCGTCCTTCTTCAGATCGGCGAACATCTTCCCAGCGGCGAACATCGAGACGCGGAACGCCGTCTGCGGATAGATCACCATTCGATAACCAAAATCCTGCAACTGCTCAAGCGTGAGCAGCGGGCTCTTCCCAAATTCCGTCATGTTCGCGAGCAACGGCGCTGGCACCTCTTTGGCAAAGTCGCGGAACTCCTGCTCGTTCTGCAGCGCTTCCGGAAAAATCGCATCCGCACCCGCCGCCAGGTAACTCTGCGCGCGCTTTACCGCGTCAGAAAAACTCTCCACCGCCCGCGCATCCGTTCGTGCGATGAGCAGGAAATCCGTATCCCGACGCGCGCCCGCAGCGGCCGCGATCTTCTCGTTCATCTCATCCGCCGGGATCAACGTCTTGCCGGCCAAGTGGCCGCAGCGTTTTGGAAATTCCTGGTCCTCGATATGGCAACCGGCCAGCCCCGCGCGCTCGAATTCCTCGATCGTCCGCGCCGCGTTTTCCGCGCCGCCGAAGCCCGTGTCGGCATCGACGATGCACGGAATCTTCACCGCCCGCGCCACGTATCCGGCGAGCTGCGCGACTTCGGTCAATGTGAGCAATCCGATATCCGGCACGCCCGCCGTCGCGTTACACAAACCAGCGCCGCTAATATAGACCGCCGGGAATCCGCTCCGCTCCACCATTCGCCCCATCGCGGCGTTGAAAACGCCCGGCATCGGCACACAGCCGTCCTTGATCAGTTCGCGCAGTTGTTTGGTGGTCTTCATTAATTAGACAGGATTAACAGGAGGGACAGGATTCCGGAATGAGGCAGGAATAACAGTCTTTCCCAACATCCTGCATAATCCTGTTAATCCTGTCTAAATCTCTCATCACGCCGGCATCACCAGCGATTTCATCAAGGCCGACACATCCGTCGCCTGATCAAATTTCCATCCCAGCTCGATCACCTTGTCCGCCGCATCCTTCCCGATCTTCGGCGCCGCCAGCGAAAGGAATTTTCCTTCCAACTGCTCGTCCGTGAGGCGGTTGTTTGCGTTCCCGAGCGGGAAGTCCACCCGCTTCGTCAAGGTCTTCCCGTCCGCCAGCGTGATGTGGACAATGTTCGCGACTGCGTTCGCATAGAGCGCCGTCAGCTCATCGTTTCGCTCCACCTTCACGCTCTGCAAGAAGTCGATGATCTTCGTCTCCGTAAACCGCTTCGGCTCGAATTGCTTGTCGGTCACCTCACCATCGATCAACGCCACCGCCGTGATGTAAGGCAGGCTGTGATCCGCCGTCTCGCGCTCTTGCGGACGCCACTTCTCCGGCTCGCTCCCGATGATGTCCACCGAGGCGTCGTGCGACTCGATCACCATCGATTTCACCTGCGAAAGATCCGCGATTTGATTCCGCAAATGCAGCGCGGCCTCGATCGCGCTCTGGCTGTGATACTCAGCCGGCCAGTATTTGATGCTCGTCTTCAAGATCATCGACGCCGGCCCTTCACCCGCCATCGCTTCGGCTTTGGTGTCGAACACTTCCGCCACGTTGCCCATCGAAACTCCGAGTTCCTTCTCGAATCCCATCTGCCCTTCGAAGATCGGCGCCGGACCAGTCATGCCCGCGCGCGCCAAGGTCGCGGCGTAAACTCCGCAACGCGCCGCGTTCGCAAACGCCACACCCTTCCAGTGCGATAGCTCCCCCACCCGCGCCTGCCGAAAGGCCGCGCAATTCACGCCTGCGATATTGATCGCATGCCGCGTCTTCTCCGGGTCCAGCTTCATCAATTTCGCGCAAGCCAGCGCGGTCGAAAACGCGCCATACGTCGGATGATCCCAACCCCGCGCGCGAATGCTGGCCGCATCGCAAAACCGGCATTGCACCTCATACGCGATCGCCGCCGCCAGGATCATTTCCTTGCCCGTCGCTCCCACGCTTTCGCCCACCGCCAGCACGGCGGCGAGGTTATCGCTCGGATGCGCCGGCTCCTTCGAGAGGTAGGTATCGTTGTAATCGAAATAACGAATGCAGCAGCCATTCGCGAAGGCCGCCCAATCCGGCGGCGCCTTGTGTGAAGTGCCGATCACCGTCGCGCCCGTCGTCGCCGAAAAATCCGAAGCCACCGTGCGCGCGATCGTGCAAGGCTCCTCGTTCCACGCTCCCAGCGCGCAGCCGAGCGAGTCGATCAACCGCCGCTTCACCTCATGGACGACGCTCTGCGAGAGGTCCTCGTATTTGAGTGAACAAGCGAAATTAGCCAGCGAATGAGCGAGTGAAGTGGACATAAAAGTGAGTCCCCAAGGTGGCGAGAAATCCCCGTGCGGCAAGCTCTCGCACGCAGCGGCGCGCGCGCGATTGACGCCGCCCCCTCTCGCGCTCACCATTTCCCGCCATGTCGCCTCCGCCTCTTCCGGCCGCCCGTCCGCCGGTGAAAGTGCGGGGCGCAGTCGCGGTGCCCACTCCCGCCTTGCGCGGCTGGTTGATCGCTGCCGCTCTCCTCGCGGCTCTGTTTCTCGGGCTCATCGTTTTGATCCTGCTCGGCCTCTCCACCGGGCTCGTCGGCTTAATGGGCGGGATGGTCCTCGCGATCCTGCCGGTGCCTTTTTACATGCTGCTCGCGCTTTGGATCGATCGCTTCGAGAAAGAGCCGGCCTGGATGCTCTTCGCTGCGTTCCTGTGGGGCGCGACCGTCGCCGTCTTCATCGCCTACGTGTTGAACACCCTCTTCGAAGTCGTCGCCTACTCGGTGATCGCGGACCTGGCCGGCGTGGCCACCGCCACGATCTCCGCCCCGATTATCGAAGAATTCGGGAAAGGCCTCGCACTGGTCATCTTCTACTTCTGGCAACGGGACGAGTTCGACAACGTGATCGATGGCATCCTCTACGCCGCCATGGTCGGGCTCGGCTTTGCCATGTCCGAAAACATTCTCTACTACGGCCGCGCTCTCGCCGAAGGTGGGCTTGGCGAATCGATCGCCGTCTTCTTCCTGCGCGGCGTGGTCTCGCCCTTCGCCCATCCCTTCTTCACCAGCATGACCGGGATCGGCCTCGGCTTCGCGCAACAGTCAGCCAAAGGTTCGCCGATCCGATTTTTCGCACCACTCCTCGGCTTGTTCCTGGCGATGGCCCTCCACGCCCTTTGGAATCTCAGTGCCGCCTTCGGCGCGGCATTTTTCGTCGCCTATGTGCTCGTCATGGTGCCCGCCTTTTGCGGAGTGCTCATCCTCATAGGTCTCTCCCTCCGCAGCGAAGGTCGCATCATCCGACGCCACCTCGCGGCGGAACGCACGAGTGGTTTCTTCGAACCCCGAGCCTTCGAAGCGCTCTGCACCGTCCGCGGCCGCCTCGGAGAAACCTGCTCCGCGCTCTGCCGTGGGGATGTCGCCGCCTTCCGGAACCGAACGCAATACCACGCGCTCGCGAGCGAACTCGCCTTCCATCGCTGGCGGACAGCGCGCGGCATCCTGCCCCGCACCGGCACCGCAGCCGACCGCGAAGCGGCGGTCTTGCAACGTCTGCAGGCGTTGAAGAGCCGGCTGCGGTGAGTCATTCATCAAGCGCCTTCGCGTTTGCGGTTGGAACGAACGCGCAAGAGTTATCTGGGTCACATAGGCCGCATCACGCACGATGACAGGAGACGCCGCCAACGAGCCAGTCGAAGCGTGCGACTCAGTGCGCGAGCCGCTCGTCCGCCGCTCCATAATTGCCTTGACGTGTCCGGAGACCGTCGGTTTTGATCGCTCTCGCAGGAGGAGGATTTCTCAACATGCGTAAACAAATCTTCGGGCTTTTGGCGGCGGTATTGGTCGCGCTACCGGCCGGCGCACAAATCACAGGCGTAGTCCCCAGCGACCGGACGACGGTATCCGGCGGGGGCACATTCCTTGGTCCGCTCGCTAACTGCGCCACGGACTTACCAGCTGCTCATTCATGCCAGCGAATTGACGAGCTTCATCGGGTTGGAGTTGAGCGCCCTCACCTACCGGCTGGGCAGCGCGGCGGGAGCTCCCTGGCCGAACGCCAGCGTCTCCTTCGACAATTACGACATCCGCATCAGCGAGGGCGTCGACCCGATGAATCGTAGCCTGACCTTTGCCGATAACGTGATCGGCCCGCAAACTCTGGTGCGGAGCGGCTCGCTCACCATCCCGGCGGGTTCTTTCCAGATCGGCACTGCGCCGAATCCATTCGGGCCCGCGATCAATTTCGCTTCCACTTATCTCTATAACGGCGGTCACCTGCTCATCGAGCTGCGCCACACAGGTTTTACCGGGACCTCCACCTCGGTGGATGCGGTCCTCGCCAGCGGTGGACCGGCTAACGGGTACGGCACACGCTTCAGCGCTGCCTGGACCGGCAGCTACACCGGGACCAGTGGATCTCAAGGCAACTTCAGCGTCATCCAGCTGTCGGCCGTGCCGGAGCCAAGCGCCGTGATGCTAGGGGCGGTGGGTGCCGCCGGCTTGGTCTTTGCTTGGTGGCGGCGCCGCCTGCGGGCATCCTGACGCGAGGTAATCCGCACACCATCGTGGTTCGCCGCAACACTCGCTGCGGCGCTTAGCTGCAAACCGCAATCTCACCGGGCGGAGCAGGAAGTTGCCGTATCTTGGCGGCATTTCGTTGTCGTGCTGCACGGCCCTGCTGAGATCCCCGCGCACGCCAAGTCTCGGCCGCAGCAGCCCCTTCCTCTTTTAGCCTTCTTACTTCCTACTTTCCTCCGCCGGCACATACCGCCGCGCCATGCATTCGCCCCGTGTCGAGACTCAGGAGCTTCCATACCTGATTGGAAGATGAGAAGCGGACTGGTTCCTGAATCCAAAAGTCTCGCTTCGTGCATCATATTGATATGCTTCGCGACTTCAGGTTTGCATTTCGGCAGCTCGGCAAGGCGCGAGCGTTCACGGCGGCAGCAGTCATTGTCCTCGCCCTCGGGATCGGCGCGAATACCGCCATCTTCAGCCTCATGAACACGCTGCTCTTCGCGCCGCCTCACTACGCGAACGCGAACGAGGTCGTGCAGCTGTTTTCGCAGGATAAAAAGAACCCGAAGACCTTCCGCGGGTTTTCCTACCCGACCTATCTCGACATCCGCGAGCAGAACACCGTCTTCTCCGGAGTCATGGCGCACAACCTCGCCATGGTCGGCCTGGGCGACAAAGGCAACACCCGCCGGGCATTCACCGGCGTGGTGAGCGCCAATTATTTCTCGGTCATGGGAGTGATGCCCAGCCAGGGCCGCACCTTCCAGGCGGAAGAGGAAACACCCGGCCGCAACGTGCAGGTCGCGATCGTGAGTTACAACTATTGGAAACGGGCCGGGCTCAATCCGGCGATGCTCGGCTCGACCATTATGATCGACAGCCGCCCATTCACCGTCATCGGGATAATGCCGGAAGGTTTTACCGGGACCGCACAGATCTTCGCGCCGGAACTCTGGCTGCCGCTCGGGGTTTACGATCAGGTCGCGAACGATTTCGAAACCGGCCACAAAGGCAAACTCGATGATCGTGGTGGCAGGCAGCTCATGCTCGTCGGGCGACTGAAGCCCGGGATGACGGCCGCTGCGGCGGCGCCGGCCTTGAAGGCGTTGGCTGCGAATCTCGAGCAGGCTTATCCAGTCGAGCAGAAAGATCAGACGTTCATCGTCGCAGCGCTCTCGCGTTTTTCCCTGAGCACGAGTCCCGGCAGTGGCAGCAAGATCAAACGCCTGGCGCCGCTGCTCTTCGGGATGGCCGGCATCGTCTTGCTCGTCGCTTGCCTGAACCTGGCCAACATGCTGCTCGCGCGCGGCTCCGCGCGGCGAAAAGAAATCGCCATTCGGCTCGCCCTCGGCAGCAGCCGCTGGCGGATCGTGCGGCAATTACTCATCGAAGGATTCGTCCTCGCGCTCGCCGGCGGAGTCTTCGGATCGCTCCTCGGTCTCTGGTCGTCCGATCTGCTCGTGGCTTCGTTAGGCAAGAAATTACCGATCGATATCGTTTGGCAGGGCGGCCTGAGCCTGCCGGTGCTCGCTGCCACCTTCGCCTTTTGCCTGCTCGGAACGTTTGCCTTTGCCCTCGGGCCGGCGCTGAAGTTGTCGAAGTCCGCCGTCATTGGTGATTTGAAGGAACACGCCGGCGAAGACACCCATGTCCGGCGCTGGAAATTCCTGCCGCGCAATCCGCTGGTCGTGGTGCAGATCGCGTTCTCACTCGCATTGCTCACGGCGGCCGCACTCTTCATTCGCGGCGCGGGCAAGGCGGCAGCCGTCGATACTGGTTTGCAGACGAGCACGAACTACCTCCTGGAAGTCGACGCGAGTCTCGCGACTTACGACCAGGCGCGCTCGCGGGATTTGTATCGGACGCTCGAAGAACGTCTCGCCTCCCTGCCGGGTGTGGAAAGCGCGAGCATTTCCTCCACGGTGCCGTTTGGCATGATCGAACTCAGTAAAACGGTTCGACGCGGCGGGACGAATCCGGCCCCCGATGCGAAACCCGCCACTGCCGCGGAGGGTCTCGCGTTCGATGCAAACTCGAACAACGTCGGCGCCGATTACTTCCAGACCGTGGGCGTGCGGTTACTGCGCGGCCGCACTTTCACCATGGCCGAAGCGATGCATCAAACCTCGCCGGCAGTGGCAATCATCGACGAAGTCCTGGCGAAAAAGCTCTGGCCCGAGGGCGACGCGCTCGGCCAGCGAATTCAATTTGCGGAAAAGGATGGAGCGCCGGTCAAAGCTGGCGAGAACACGAACGCGCAGATCGAAGTGATCGGCGTTGCGCCTTACACGCGCGGCGGTTTGTTCGAGAAAGAGGCCAGTGGCACGCTCTATCTCCCGTTTGCCGGCGGTTTCCAGAGCAACGTTTTCTTCCATGTCAGGTTCGCGGCCGGCGCCGGTCGCGACAGCACCGCGACGGCAGACCTGATTCGCCGCACGGTGCGCGAAGTGGATGGCGCGGTTCCCATCCTGAGCCTGAAAACCTTCGCCCAACATCTCGATGGCAGTATCGAGCTCTGGATTGTGCGCGCGGGAGCGGCGTTGTTCAGCGTCTTCGGCGGCCTCGCCCTGGTGCTTGCGACAGTCGGCGTGTATGGCGTGAAGGCCTACTCCGTGGCGCGGCGCACCCGGGAAATTGGAATCCGGATGGCCCTCGGCGCACAGCGCGGGACCGTGCAACGGATGATCCTGCGCGAAGGCGCCGTGATGCTGGCCAGTGGTGTGTTCCTCGGCGTCCTGCTGGCGGCAGGGACAGGTAAGCTCATTGCCGGAATGCTCTATGACGTCGGCGCGCTCGATCCGCTTGCGTTCACGATTGCACCCCTGGTGCTCGCGGCCGCGGCGCTCCTCGCCACCTGGCTACCGGCAAGGCGCGCCACGCGGATCAGCCCGATGGCTGCGCTCCGGACAGAGTAGCCGGTGCAGTCTCAGCGCGTGCGGTAGCACATCGTCCGGGACCCCGACACGATGATCGCAGCACCCGTCCAAGGTGACGTTGATGGAATAACGAAGCGGCCGCATCACGCACGATTACAGCCGACCGCCCGACGAGCCAGTCGCAGAAGCGGTTCATTGCGCTGCGTGCATGAACTCGCGTAAGCTGGCGAGTCATGGTCACCAGCCGCGAGGACATCTTGAATCGCCTGCGCCAGGCGAAGCCGGTGCTTGCGGCTGAGTTTCCCTTTAGCAGGATCGCCCTCTTTGGCTCATACGCACGCGGCTCCGCGGTGCCGGGCAAGAGTGATGTCGACATCCTGGTCGAGGTCGATCCCTCGATTGGGCTTGGCTTTGTCACGTTTGCCGATCGGCTTGAGCAGCTCCTCGGCGCGCCCGTGGACCTTGTTTCCCGGCGTTCGATCAAGCCTTCGCTCTGGAAACTCATCGAGGCGGAACTGATCGATGCCTAAACGCAACAAGGAGCTGCTGCTGGAGGACATCCGCTCCGCGCTCGGCCGCATCGAGCGCTACAAGATTATTGCGAGACCGCTCCGTCGCGCGCCAGACGTTGCACTACGTACCGCCACACCAACATCATAGCTCGCGAGTCGTTGTTCGGTAAGAACGTGCTGGGTTTCGCAACGATCGTGTGGGATGATGTAATGCCGATGGGCACCTCTTCGACAAATCTGTTTCGGGTTAAGCTCCGGAATGCGAACACGCGCAAGAACTTTGGCCCGATCTTGTCACGTAAACGCGGTGAGTCGAACTTCCTGCGCGCTTTCGAGCGGGCGTATTTTGCGCGCCAGCGCAGTATGGGTATGGCCGCCGGCGAGTTCTCGCTATCCGGTTTCGGGGTAGCCGACCTTGTCTGGATCGGCTGGCGACCTAACGCCCTTGCTGATGACTTCACTGCGGTTGCATTGAAGAAACAGCTCGAAAGGCGACACCTCCACGCATTCGAGGGTAAGCTCAAGGATTGGCGCCGCGGTCTGCAGCAGGCGTTCCGGTATCGTTACTTCGCAGATAAATCGATTGTCGTGATGCCTCACGAACACGCCGCTGTCGCCATTGCAAATCTAGACGCGTTTCAGCATCTATCGGTCGGCTTGTGGACGTTTGACGCCAAGACCGGGATGATCCGACAACATTTCACACCGACGTGCGTTCGCGCGTTCAGCGATGACGCACGGCTGAAAGCGATTAAGGCTCTGACCTCAAAAATCGATCTCCGCCAGTTCCGCAAATAGATTGAGGCCGGCGTTTAAGGCGTCGAGGTGATCACCATTCGATCGGCCCGTGAGCCGCAGGCCTGGCGAAAGATTGATCCGCTCGTAAAGAGCCGTGGCGGCCGCAATCCACGCGCGGCAGTCTTCCAGCGTCGGATTAGTATCGCCAGCGGAAAAGCTCGAAATTGTTTGCCAGGTTTGCATCACCTCCTCGAGCTGGCTGTTCGGCATCGAGCCGTTTTGCGCATCAAACATACTGTCGGTGTCGAGATCGTTCAGGACTTCAGGAAAGCGACCGCGCAACAATTGAAGCTCATCGAATCTTATCGAATTGAGCAGCCGCTTCGATAGATAGCGCATAACGGGACGCCGGCCTCCTGGCGAAGGCGGTGCAAAACGATCCAACGAGAAAACTTTCTGAGTGTTGAACCAGCCGGTGGCACCCGCCGACCCACCGGCTGCTGCAAGAAACGGCGTGAGGATATCCGATACCCGTTAATCACTTGGAAGCCATTGAGGCTCAAGGAGTGATTCACTAACATCCAGCCTGCCAACGTTCTTGGATCCACTAACTCAGGCGCAATTTCTGACGTTGGCTGATGGACGAGAACGTAAAATCCGTCGGGCGGTGAATCGAGGACCGTGATATCGGCTAGAAACTCTTCAAGCTCATGCCGGTCCTGCAATGCCTCGGCATCCATCGCCAGCGTCACAAATAACGGCCTATCGTCTCCGACGGATTCCCATTGCTCCCTCGCATTTCTGATAAAGCTTTTGGCGATAACCGCCTCCACAGAATTGAAACGTTGGCGAATCACAATCCCCGGAGCGATCGCGGCAGTGACCGCCAACTGATATTGAAAACCAAGGCACGCATCCAGATCGGCGCGAACGGTCGACTCCGACTCTAGCTGGGATCGGCGACGCGCCTCAAAGAAGGTGTATTCGCCGGAATCTAGTTTTCCGAGTCGAGACTCAGGATCGTGTGCAAGAACACTCGCGTAATATTGTGGATCAAACAGTCGTTCCGCCCAAGGGAACTCCTCTGCCATGTTACTGAGCAACTGTGTCGCCCTGTCGAACGCGAAATCCTTCGGACTGATGATCGCACCGTGAATATAACCGTTCACAAGTCCAGCTATGATCCTGTCGTTTTCTCCGCTGCCGGTACCGTAACCTTGCTGAGCATATACTCTCATATTCAGATGCGCGTTTGCTCAATCAGAGCGTCCAGATTCGCGGGCCGAAGTGCTGGCTTCTTCTTCAACAGCTGGTCAACGAGCTTACAAAACTCCGGAGTGAAGTCTGGCCGAAACTTCTGAAGCGGCTTTGGTGTCTCATGTAGCGCCCTGCTGACGGTGCGGATCGGATCATCGCTGTCCTGCGCGATGGGATGTTGGCCCGCAGCATACTCGAACACCGTCAACGCAGTCGTATAGAGATCCGTTCTGAAATCGAGGTTTCCTCGGAAGCTCGGATTCCCCATCTCCGGTGCTAAATACCGCGCGGTGCAAGGAACGCCTTGGATCGTGAGGCCGGTCTCTAACAGCCCGAAGGCGATCCCAAGGTCGATCAGGACGAAGGGCCGATCCCGGTCGTCGAGCTTGATGACGTTTGCCGGCTTGATGTCGCGGTGAATGAATCGCATTGACCAAATTTCCTTTATCGCGACGACCAGACATCGCATCAGAAGTTTGGCTTCATGCTCGTCAGGCAGCGGCACCTTTGCCCTGATTAGTTTCCAAAGATCGGGACCGTCGAGAAACTCCTCCGAATAGATCGCGTAGAAGCCGCCGTTGATCTCGTGCTCCTTCAACGGGACAGACGCGAGCTTCACCATGAATGGCGATTCACATTTTGCCAGGATCCCATACTCACGCCGCACGCGTGCGAAGCATTCATCGCGAAACTTCTGCCTGTCATCTGACCCGTCGGCGTCGGGTATGCTAATGACTTTCAGAACTTCGGGCACACCGCTGATCTCGCCTTTGAAGACGGTCTTGAAGCCGCCGTGGCCGATCTCTGTGAGATCGGTGAACTGCGGAAACTTTGGCGAAAGTTCCCGTGCCGTAAGTTTGGGTAATTGCATATTCAGCAGTTAAGAGCCGCCTAGGATCACGAATGCTGTGATCTCGTGATCACCTCATTAGCACCACGCCCAGAGTATTCGGCGGCGTGCTCAACAGCAACGCTCGAAATTCCTCCGCCTCCAACCACCGGTTCGATATTTAGATTTTGCTCCACGCCGTCACTCGGACGCACGCCGAGTTGCTCGCGCATGGCTTCCAGGTGTCGCTTCATGATGGCACGGCGGCGCGCGCCTTCCTGGCGAAACCCAGCGAAACCGGCGGTGTCGCGCAGTGATTCCAAGAGCGGCGAATCTTCGAGCGCACAGTTTATTCGTAAACGGGGCCGATCAACGAGCGTGTCGATCACGCGCTCGTCGCCGCGCTTCTCCATGGACTCGACTTCGAGCTGCGCGTCCTGCGGCCCTCCGAACGCGATCCGGCCTTCTACAAATCCGTTTGGACCGAGCAGAGCGACACGCCTGCGCACGAGGGACCAACGCACCATGCGCCGGTCGAGCTGTGGACGGATAGCTTTCCGCTCTCGAGTGCAGACCAGGCCAAGCTCGAGGCGGAAGTGCGCGCCATTCCCCCGCTCCTGACGCAGGCGCGTGGCAATCTCACCGGGAACGCCGGCGACCTCTGGCGCACGGGAACCGGGACCATGGCGGAGCAGGCAACGGACCTCGATGCACTCGCCCTTAAGCTTGCTGATGCGAGCGCGACCCTGAAGAGCGCCGTCCGCGAGGCGCGCGATGCAACTTCTCATGCTTTGCGATCATGGTTCCTTCCCGATCATAGATTTCCTGAGCGAATCGGGTTGTGACCTCACTTTCGTCGACCCTTGAGATAGCGAGCGCGGCCGCCGGCCTGACCAGCGAAGGCGCGAAGGTAGCGGCGTCCGCCCCCGGACAAGTCTTCCCAGTTGCCAAACTTTTCCTCGTTTTGCTCGCGTGAAAGATCGCCCACCTCCTGACAAACTTCTTCCAGCCGGGCGATTCTATTCCTGCAAAGAGTGCGTGCTGTCATCGCCTCGGCAATTCGTCCGTGCCCATCTGTTGAATTCGTGGTTACAGTTTCCTTCACATGAGCAAAGTCTACTCCGACGCCAAGGCGGCCCTCGATGGCCTGCTGCACGACAACATGACGATCGCCGCCGGCGGCTTCGGGCTTTGCGGCATTCCGGAGAATCTGATCGCTTCGTTGCAGGAGAGCGGCGTGAAGGGGCTCACGATCGTCGGCAACAATGCCGGGGTGGATGGTTTCGGGATGGGCGTGCTCCTCACCACGCGGCAGGTGAAGAAGGTGATGGCGTCTTATGTGGGCGAGAACAAGGAGTTCGAACGCCAGGTGCTCGCAGGCGAACTGGAGCTGGAACTGATCCCGCAAGGCACGCTGGCGGAACGCTTGCGCGCGGGAGGCGCGGGGATTCCGGGATTTTACACCCGCACGGCGTTCGGGACCAAGCTGGCCGAGGGGAAGGAGACGAAGCAATTCGACGGAGTGGATTACGTGCTCGAGCCGGGGATTAAAGCTGAGGTCTCCCTCGTGAAAGCTTGGAAAGGCGACAAATCTGGCAACCTCATCTACCGCAAAACGTCGCGGAATTTTAACCCGATGATCGCCACCTGCGGCAAAATCTGCGTCGCGGAAGTGGAAGAGCTGGTCGAGATCGGCGAGCTGGATCCTGACCAAATCCACACCCCTGGGATCTTCGTTGATCGGATCATGCAGGGCGCCCAATACGAGAAGCGGATCGAGTTTCGCACTGTGCAAGGCAGCAGCGCGGCGAAGAAGGAAAACCCGATTCGCGATCTGATGGCGAGACGCGCTGCGCAGGAATTGCGCGATGGCTATTACGTGAACCTGGGCATCGGCATCCCGACCCTCGTCGCGAATTTCATTCCCGAAGGCATGAACGTGACCCTGCAATCGGAGAATGGCCTCCTCGGCATCGGCCCCTTCCCCACCGAGGAGACGGTGGACGCCGACCTGATCAACGCCGGCAAGCAGACCATCACCGCCATCCCGGGCTCCGCTTATTTCTCCAGCGCGGACTCGTTCACGATGATCCGCGGCGGGCACATCGATCTCGCGATTCTCGGCGCCTTCGAGGTGACGGAGAGCGGCGACATCGCCAACTGGATGATCCCTGGCAAGATGATCAAAGGCCCCGGCGGCGCGATGGACCTCGTGGCCGGCGTGAACCGCGTGGTGGCCGTGATGGAGCACACCTCGAAGGATGGCAGCCCGAAAATCCTGAAAGAGTGCACCCTGCCCATCACCGGCCTCGGCGTGGTCGACCTCATCATTACCGACCTTTGTGTCTTCGAGGTCAAAGAGGGGGGCGGGTTGGTTTTAATCGAGGTGCACGGTGGTGCGACAGTGGACGATATCCGGGCCAAGACGGGCGTGCCCTTCGCCGTCGCGTTGAAGAGCGGACAGGATTAACAGGATTTTCAGGATCTTCTTGTTGAACTTGATCCGATCGCGCTTCGCATCCGTATCGTATTCATCTCCCGCCCCTCCCGAAATCCTGTCCATCCTGTTAATCCTGTCTAAATTCCTCTCATCATGATGACCCTTGAACACCCTCTCGACGACGAATCCCGCGCCTTCCTCGCTTCCGTGGAAGAGTTTAACCGGACAGAGGTCGCGCCTTTCGCGGACCAATGGGATCGCGACGAGCAACTCCCCCGCGAGATATTTACCAAAGCGGGCAAGCTCGGTTTCATGGGCATGGTGGCACCGAAGGAATATGGCGGACGCGGTTTGAGTTACGTGACCGCGGCGCTGGCTGTGAAGGAGCTGGGCAAAGTCTGCGCGTCACTCGCGATGGACATCGCCGCACACAACGCGCTCTCGGTCGGCCAAATTTTTCTCTTCGGCACGGAGGAGCAGCGGCAGAAATATCTTCCCCGCCTGACCAGTGGCGAGTGGATCGGCGGTTGGGGATTGACCGAGCCAAACGCGGGCAGCGATACGGGCGGGATCGAGACGAAAGCGGAAGCGCACGAGGACCATTGGCACATCAACGGGATGAAGCATTTCATCACCAGCGGGCGCGTGGCGGATCTGCTCATCGTCATCGCCACCACCGGCCGGACGGAGAAGGGCAAAAACGAGATCAGCGCCTTCATCATGATGAAGGATCAAGTCACGCCCGTGCGCAAAATCCACACCTACGGGATGCGCGCGAGCGAGACCTCGGAGTTGCGTTTCACCGATTCCAAAGCCGAGATTTTGGGCGAACGCGGACGCGGTCGGGAGCAGGCTTTGACCGTGCTTGATCGCGGCCGCATCAGCATTGCCGCACTCGCGGTCGGCATCGCCGAAGCCGCTTTTGATCGGGCCAACTCCTACGCGAACGAGCGGAAACAATTCGGCCACCCGATCGGAAGCTTCCAGGCCATCCAATGGATGCTGGTCGATTCCGCGATGGAACTCGAAGCCTCGGAAGTGATGACGATGCACGCCGCGCATCTCCAGGATAAGGGCGAGAACACGACCAAGGAATCTGCCATGGCGAAGCTCTTTGCCTCGGAGTCAGCGGTGAAAATCTGCGATCGCTCCATGCAAATCCACGGCGGCTACGGTTACAGCCGCGACCTCCCGATCGAGCGTTACCTGCGCGATGCCAAGCTTTGCACCATTGGCGAAGGCACCAGCGAAGTGCAACGCCTCGTCATCGCGCGCCACGTCCTGAAGGAAGCGAAACCGCTCGCGCTCGCCCACCGCGAGCCGCGCCAGCCGAACACGTAGACGTTAGTTTCTTTTGGCCACAGATTTACACAGATGAAACACAGATGCAGAAGGGGAAGGTCTTTTCTTCCATCTGTGAAAATCTGTGTTCATCTGTGGCTGAGAAAATCTTTGGAGTAGCTCCAGCAGCCGCATAGGTACGCGCCGACACATGCTTGGCGGGCGGGGCGCGGCGGCGCAGTTACACCATTGGGCGAAAGTGGCCGACCACTTCCTGAAGTCGAGTGCAAATCTGCCCTAACGAGCAGACTTCCACCGCTTCCATCAGGGCCGGGAAACAGTTTTCGTCTGTCTCCACCACCGCTGCGAGATTATCCAGCGCCTGCTGGGCTTTCTTCGCGTGCTTCGCTTTGAACGCTTTTAGGCGATCGACCTGCAGTTGCTGTTTCTTGCGCGGAGTGCGCGCGAGCTCAAACTCCGGCATCTCTTCGTCGGGGTTGCGGTATTTGTTCAGCGCAATGATCGGCCGCGTGCCGTTGTAGATTTGCTGCTCGTAACGGTGTGCGGCGGTTTGGATCTGGCTGCGTTGATAGCGATTCTCCACTGCCCCCATCACACCACCGAGCCGCTCGATCTCGCGGAATTCTTCCAGGATCGCCGCCTCGACCGCACGCTCGACCGCTTTCATGCCCGGCGATCCGCTGAGCATGTTCATGGTGTGCTTAAAGATACCGGACTCATCCAAAAGGATGGCCTGTCCGTGTGCCGCCAGCCGGATCCACTCTTCGCTCGGCGTCGTGAACGGTTCGTCCGCACTGTTGGAGTGGCACGAGTTGGTGCCGTTCATATACGAAAGCATCAGCTCCGCCGCGGTGCGGGTGAGGTTGTTCTTAAACTCCGCCGCCACGAGCGAGCGTCCGCTCGTCTGCGTGTGCACTTTGAACATCTGCGCCTTGTGGCCCGCGCCAAAAGCGTCGCGCATCCCGATCGCCCAGATGCGTCGCGAGACGCGGGTGAGCGCGATGTATTCCACGTCCAGACCGCAATCGAGGAAGAACGAAAGCCGCGGCCCGAAATCATCCACGTCCAACCCGCGCGCCGCCATCATCTCGGCGTAGGCAAACCCATTCGAGAGCGTGTAGGCCGCCTGCTGCACTGGAGTCGAGCCAGCTTCGCCGATGTGATAGCCGCTGATGGAAACCGGATACCAGCGCGGCATTTCGCGCGTGGTGTATTCCATCATATCCGTGAGGAAGCGGAGCGATGCTTCCACCGGAAAGATGGTTTCGTTCTGCGCCTGAACTTCCTTGAAAATATCCGCCTGAATCGTCCCGCGCAGCTTGGGCACAATGTCCGCTCCGAAGCGCCGCTTCGCCGCCGCGATATACATGGCCATGATGATCGGGGCCGGACCGCTGATCGTCATCGAAGCCGAAAACTCGGGCGAACCAAGGTCGAACCCATCGTAGAGCCGCACCATGTCTTCGACTGTATCGACCGCGACACCGCCCTCGCCGATCTTGCCGAGAATGCCGGGCGCGTCGCTATCAATGCCGTAAAGGGTCGGACCATCGAAAGCCGTGCTGAGACGCTTCGAGCGTTGGTGGGCGCCGAGGAAATGGAAGCGCGCGTTCGTGTCTTCCGCGAGCATGAGGCCGGAGAATAAACGCGTCGGCTCTTCCGCAACGGCTGGCTTGGCGCCATTCGTCGCGCCATTTTTGCTGCCGTTCAGCTTCGCTTTTTTCCCGAGCCCGTTTTTCTCGTAAGCGCCCGTCTCGATCGGCGCCTGCGACATCGGCTCGAGATACATTTCGCGATAAGCCCCGTTCAAAAACGGGAACTCGCCCGGCAGACCGTCGCCGAGCAAGTAGCGAGTGATGTCGCCCGCTTCGTCGATCTCGGGCAATGCCAGACGCGGCAGCTTCAATCCCGTGGGCGCAGTGCCGATGGGAATTTTGGCTTTGATCTCATTCCAGCGATTGACCATTTCCTGGCCAAACTTCTTCTCGCTCCGCGCGCGTTGCACTTCGTCCTCGACGAAGCCGTTATAGTTTTCGACTGCTTCTACTACGCGTCCGAGTTTGCTCATTTCCGCCCTTTCTTCGCTGGGGTTGCTGGCGTTTCCGTCAGCATTTCACACAATTTATCCACGCCCGGATCGCGATGCCGCTTCGCGACAGTAGAGAGAAGGCGCTGGCCTCGTTCGTTCTGCTCCAGCCGCCGCTCGATCTCACTCGCGGCCGTCCGCGCCCGGTCCTGATCGCTCTTGTTCACCACCACGATATCCGCCAGGTCGAGCATGACGATCTTCTGCAATTGCAAACGCGCGCCGTAATCCGGGTTCATGACCAGGACCGTTTGATCGATCAATTTGCTCTGGAACGGCATCGCCTCCTGGCCCGTGCCCACGGTCTCGATGATGACGTAATCGAAATCGCTCTCGGCCAGCAGCCGCAAGCAGTCCTCCGTCGCGGGCGAGAGACCGCCCGCCTGTCCGCGCGTGGCCATGCTGCGCATGAAGACGCGATCGTGCTGCGAGTTGATCATGGTGGCGCGATCGCCCAATAAAGCGCCTTCGCCGACGACGCTGGGATCGTGCGAAAGAATGGCGATCCGCGAGTGCGCGTCGCGATGGAGAAGGCGCAGCACCAACTCGTCAATAAGCGTCGTCTTCCCTGCGCCGCCCGGTCCGGTAAATCCAATCACCCGCGTGCGCCCGTGCTTCCGCTTCCCCTCTTTGGACGTCGGGCCTTTCTTCTTTTTCCCATCTGCAAACGCGTCTTCGATCACGGTGAGTTTCCGCGCCAGCTGCATATCCGGGGGCGTGCCTCGGCGGCTGCTGAGAGTATGCGCCTTCCCGTAGCGCTGGTGCACAAAATCCGCCATGTCGGTCAGCGACGTTCCGGCGAAGAAAATCTTATCCACGCCGCGCTTTTGCATCACGCGTTGGTCGTCGTGCGTGATCGTGCCGCCACCGCCGCCGAAGACCTTAATGTCGTCCGCGCCCTTCTTTTTCAACAAGCGCACCACCTCGGCGAAGAACTCAATGTGCCCGCCATTGTAAGACGAGATCCCAACCGCGCGGACGTCCTCCTGAATGGCGGCGCGCACGATATCCTCCGCGTAGCGATGGTAGCCGAGATAAACGACCTCGATCCCGTGGCGGATGAATTCGAGGTTGATGGTATTAATGGCGCTGTCATGTCCGTCGCAGATCGGAACTGCGGTCAGGACGCGGATCGGGGAAGGCATGCGCGCGAAACTTAGCGGCAATCGCTTGTGGGGCAATCGCATTTGCCTAACGTCCGGGCCATGACTGATCCTCTCGATTTTTCCGGCAAAGTGGTGCTCGTCACGGGCAGCTCCCGCGGTTTGGGCGCGGCGATGGTGCAGGCTTTTGCGCAGCGCGGCGCGCGTGTGGTGGTGAATTACATCGCGGACGAGAGTGGCCAGAATAAATCCGACGCGGAAGGCGTGGCGAAGGAAATACCCGATGCGCTCATGATCGCCTGCGACGTGACCAAGCCCGACGAAGCGGAAGCGATGATGAACGAAATCCGCGAGAAACTCGGCGGCCTCGATGTTCTCATTAACAATTCCGGCATCATCCGCGATCGCACGATGAAGAAGCTCACGCTGGAAGATTTCGAGAGCGTCCTGCGCGTGAACCTGACTGGCACCTTTAACGTCACGCAGAAAGCGGCGGCGGTTCTGAACAAGGGCGGACGCGTGATCAACCTCTCCTCCGTGAGCGGCCAGATGGGGCTCTTCGGGCAGGCGAATTATTCTTCGAGCAAGGCGGCCATCATCGCGCTCACCAAAGTCTCCGCGCGCGAGCTCGCGCGGCAAGGGATCACGGTGAACGCCATCGCGCCCGGCTTCATCGACGTCGGCATGAGCAAAGGGATGCCGGATGAAGTGACGGAGAACTTCAAGAAACAGATCCCGCTCGGTCGTTTAGGCGACGCGCATGAGATCGTGGACGCCGCTCTCTTCCTCGCCTCACCGATGGCGAGCTACATCACCGGGCACGTCTTGAACGTGAACGGTGGCTACTACATGGGCTGAGACGCTCAGCGTCTCTCGCGCAGGCGCCCGTCCATTCTCGCGTCGCCCGCCTGGGCGAAACCGAGAATGAGGAGCCCGAGGAGAAGCGCACCGTCAATGATGAGGTGCCAGACGAACGGGAGATTCTTGGTCGCGCTCCCAAAGCAGCCGCAGTCCAGATCGATCCCTCGCAGCTTCGCGGCGACGGTGGCCACGATGAAAATAAACATCAGACCGGTGAGCAATCCTACCGCGCCAGTGCGGAGCCAGCCGGTGATCAACGCCAGCCCGCAAAGGATCTCCAGCCAGGGCAGGTAAAACGCGACCCGCATTCCGAGCGGCCAGTTCAGGATGTGAAAGTTCTGGATGTCGCCCGCGAACTTGATCGGGTCCCACGCTTTCAGGACGCCCGCATAGATGAAAGCGCCCCCGATAAGCAACGCCAGCAGGAAGCGAAACGACCAACGCGAGGCGACGCGGGATCGCCCGGCGCTGGTCAGCGGTGATTGGACGTGACGAGTGGCGGCGCTCATTTTTTCGCGGCCAGCCACGTTTCCCAGCCGCCGTGCAGGACGTAAACATTCGGCAATCCTGCCTCCTCGCGTAGGCGACGCGCCACTTCGTGACTGGCGGCGCAGCTTTGGCTGCTGCAATAAACGACCACGCGCTTATCGGGTGCCCAGGTATTGAGGAACGGCGGCAGCAGCGCGTTCCAGTTGTCTTCGTTGAGCAGAACCGCATCCGGAATGTGGTCCGCGTCAAACTGAGCCTGCGGGCGCGCGTCCACCCACAAAACGGCGGCGCCCCAAGCCTGCGCTTGCGCCAGTTCCACTTCGTCCTTCGCCACGGCCGGCGCGTTCCAGGGCGCCTTGTCCCCGTAGTAAACGGCCTGCGCGATGGCAGGGAGAAGGGCGAGCCCCAGTAGCAGGAGCCCCTCGAGCAACAAACTTCGCTTCACGCGTTTAGCGACCCCCAGCCGCCGGTCCGGTCACGCGCGCGGTGGCGTAGAACATCTGCGGCAGGTCCGACTTCAGGGTCAAGGTGGCGGAGACCGAGTGCTTCGTATCGGAAGGCGTCACTTTCACGATGAACTCGCCGGCCTCTTTTCCGTTCTCCACTTTGGTCGTGAAATCCGGCGACGACGAAGTCACGTCGAGTTTGGTGACCTTGATGTCTTTGCCCGCTTTGACGGTGATCGTCTTCGGCTTGGGGTCCTCGCCATTTTCCCAGAAAACGAAAGCGGGCTGAATCTGGAGCACGTCGGCAATCTTCGCTTTCAGGACGAGGTTGGTAACTGGCTCAGGCAGGTAATCGGTCTCGATTGTAATCGACTTCTGCTGCTGCCCGGTGCGATTGCCGATGTCGAACGTGGCTGTCACCTCGCCGGATTCGCCCGGTTGGACGTCGTTCTTTTTCAGCGAAGCCACGGTGCATCCGCAGGAGCTGCGGACGTTTTTAATCTGAATCGGTTTGTCGGTTTTGTTCTCGTATTTGAACTTGGCCACCGCCTGCGCGTCGCCTGCTTTGGGGAAGAGCTCGATCTCTTTTTGCTCCCAAGTCAGCTGCGCCTGCGCCGTCGAAAGCGCTGCGAGAAAGAGCGCGCCCAGAAAAGTTTTGGCAGTGAAATTCATGCCGGAAGCAAAGAGGGGGACGCGGATGCTGTCAACCAACCGCAAGGCGCGGCAGACCGGACATGCGGGGCGGCAATCCCCCTCCCCGCGACCCGCGCGCAGGCGGTCAATCAGCCGAAGCGGGAACCAAATGCATGCGCACGTAGGCCAGCACTGCTTCCTGCCAGCCGCGTGGCGTCCGACCGGTCAGACGCTCAAATTTTTCCGTGCAGAGCACCGAGTGAAGTGGCCGGCGCGCCACGAATTGGTGCATGGAGGCCAGCGGAATCGCGCCGACCGTTTCCGCCCGGAGCGGCATGCCTTCCGCGCGGCAACAATCAAGGGCCCACTGCCCATACTCCTGCCAGGTGCACGCGCCCCGATTCGAGACATGGATGATGCCGCCGGTCCGGTCCGCCAGCAAAGGCTGGATCATCTCCGCCAGATCGAGCGTAAAACTCGGCGTGGAAGTTTTATCCGAGACGGCCGCCACCTCGTCCTTCTCCCGCGCTTGCTGCACGATCCAATCGATAAAGCTGGGCCGATCCGGGCCGAACACCCAGGAGACGCGCGCCACCAAATGTCCGGGGTCGACCGCCAGCACCGCGCGCTCGCCCGCCAGCTTCGAGGCTCCGTAGACGCTGATCGGCTCGGTGGCGTCTTCCTCCGTGTAGGGCAGGCGCTGGTTCCCTTCGAACACGTAATCGGTGCTGATGTGCAGAAGATGCGCGCCCTGGTCGGCGCAGATCTCGGCCAGAATGCCGGGCGCTTTCGCGTTCAAGAGGAACGCCTCCTCCGGTTCCTTCTCGCAACGGTCCACGTTCGTCTGTGCGGCGCAGTTGATCAGAGCGTCAAACTCCAGCGCCCCCAAAGTCTCGCGCATCGCGTCCGGCGCGCCGAGATCGAGCTGCGCATGGTTAAACCCGGTGACGTTCCAATCCGCCGCGTACGCCCGGGCCAGGGCCGCACCCAACCGCCCGCCGGCTCCCACGATGACCATCCGCTTGTGCTCGCTCATCCCCTTATCTAGCAGCGGGAAGCGGGGCCGGCTACCGCGGGTCCAGCGCGCGACGCGCCACCGCTTTACCCTTAAACGGAAAATGCCCCAACGAGACCGCGCGAGGCGGGTCGTTGGGGCATGAAGACTTCCGCTATTCCTGGTTCGAGCGCGGCGCTGTGGCGCGAGGCTGGCGAACCGTGGTTTCTTTCGCCGGAGCAATCACTTTGCCCATCGGAGTCGGTGCGGCTTTCGCGAAAGGCTGCACGACTTTGCTGATCGGAGTGGGCTCCACTTTAGGAGGCTGCACGGCTGTTCCACCGGGGGTGGGCTCAGCTTTCGGAGCAGGCTCTTTCGGATCAGTCTCGAAAGGATCGATTCCGGCCGGAGGCAGATCGCCTTTTGGCGCAGGCTCTTTCGGATCAGTTTCGAATGGATCAATTCCGGCTGGAGGCAGATCGCCTTTCGGAGGCAGCGCGGTGCCGCCAGGGGTCGGCTCCACTTTTGGCTCTGGCGGAGTGAATGCAATCCCGGACGGGGTCGGCTCGATTTTCGGCGACGGCGGAGGCACAACAATGCCCGTCGGGGTTGGCTCTATCTTGGGCGAGGGCGGGAAAGCGACCTTCTCCGAACGATGGTCGTCAGTAGGCAGAACGGCGATGCCAGTGGGCGTCGGCTCGGCCTTCGGTGGCATTTCTTTCGGGTCGAAAGCGATCCCGGATGGCGTCGGCTCCACTTTAGGTGGCTCTTCCACTGGATCGAACACGATCCCGGTCGGTGAAGGCGGCAACGCGACCCGAGGCGAGAGCTTCAACGCCTGGTTCTGCGCGTGCAGCGATTGGGTAAACGATCCGAAGGTGGCGATGGCAAGGACGATCCCTGGGACGGCGAAGCGGAGTGACATGTTTGATTTTTGCATATTTTTTGGGTTGGAAGTCGGCGCCGGCACCCTGCGGGTCACCGGCAATTTTTATGACACTTAAAAAATTGACCTCGCCCGCAGAACTCGGTGTCTCGAGTTCTCCCATCGTCAATTTTTTGTCCATCAGGTAGCAGCGAGGGAGAACGCCTAACCCGACCGACAGGTTGTTTTAAGCAGGATCGGGACCAGCCCTGGCAAAAATATTCTTAAACTCCAAAGGACTCGTCCTCGCTCCCATCGCCCGACGCGAAAACAGAAACGCGCCGGACCCTGGCCCGACGCGTTTCGCTGGGGGAAGCGAAGCTCCCCTCCCTAGAGTTTGACTGCTGCTACGGTGCCACGCTGGTGCCCGAGGCCGCCTTGACTGCGCTCACGTCGGCCGCTGAGATCGCACCGTTGACGTTCACATCGGCGCGGAAATTTGTCCCATCCACCGCCTGGCCGCTCCGCGACTTCGTGCTTCCGACATCGGAGGCCGAGACGGCCCCATCGCCATTCACGTCGCCGAGTAGGACACGCACGGCGCCTGCCACCGTGGAACTGACATTACCGGAGGTATCCCGCACGGTGTTTAGCGTAACCCCCACGCGCTGGGCATTGGTCACCCCAGTGAGATTCACCACGTATTCGCGTGTATCCGCGCCGATTCCGCTGCTGGTGACCGTCCCAGCGCCTGAGGTGACCGCTACGGAGTCGGTGCTGGTGAGAGGATTCTCAAATTTGAAAATCATCGTGAAATTCCCATTCCCTCCCCCACTCCGGCCTTCCACCACGGCGCCGTTCACCCCGAGATCAAGATCGTAAGTCCCCGCGGTGCCGTGAGACATGCGCGAAGCGACCCCGGCCAGCGGCACCCCGGAAGGCACCGGACCCGAAGGGAGCGGCCAGACGTAAGCGCCCCGGCCGCGCGTCCAAAGAGAGAGCGTGGTGCTGCCGCGATCGATCTGCATATCCCAAATCATCACGGCCGGGAGACCGTTGCTGAAGCGGAACCAGACTGGCGTCGCTACGGTGACGTCGTTTGTGTAGTAGAGGCCGAAGTCCGTTCCCGCGAAGACCTGTTGCGGATAATTTGGGTTCACAATCACCGAGTCCACTGGGATATCCGGCAGGTTCCCGGTCTTGTCCGCCCACGTAAAGGTGGCGCAGGTATCTCCGCAGGTGACCTGGAAGAGATGGCCTGGAGTGGTAGGCGTGTTCGCGTTGAAACCACCCACCGCGGCGTAGCCGACAGGGAGATTCCGCGACGAGACGCCCGGATCGAGCGCGATGCCTAGAATCGGGCGATTCGGCAGGATGGCGTTGTTGCCCGTCACGTTGACCCAGTTCGCCTGGCTGGCGACGCCGGTGCCGAGGTTGAAGCCGATTTGCACGTTGCCGTCATTGGTGCCGACGATCGCCACCGTCTGATACTTCGGCGAATACTTGACCTGATTGATGTAAGAGCGGTTGCCCAGCGTTCCTTTGGTCAGGTTTGGGCCGGTCGTAGCGCCTGCGGGATTGTTCGTGATGTACCAGGCTGTGGTGGGGACGGTGGCCGCTGCGCCGCTAATCGTCTCCCACACCCGAGTGGTGCCCGCGATGAGATGGCCGCAACCCGAAAGCGGGCCGGCCGGATCGCAATCATCGCCGCCGGGGATACCGCCGTGGAAGAGATTGATCGGCAGGACGAACGACTGCTGCTCACCCGACCAACCGCCGCGGCTGCTCGTGTAGGTCGCACCCGAATTGGTGCAATTACTCGTGCAACGGCTCAAGCCTCCGCTGTTATTCCCCTGCCAGATGCGGAGGCTGCCCGGAAGCCCGCCCTGGGTGGTGCCGCCGAGGAAACCATTGCCATTCACGGTCAAGTTGGTGGCGTTCTCGGTAAAGGCGATGGCGTTGCCGACCGGGCCGGGCACGGTGGCGGAAACGATCACCGTCGCTCCGGACCGAACCGCTGTGGCCACGCTCGGGATATCGGTGTTGATCGCGGTCACGATGTTGTTGCCCTGCGTGGTCGTGCTCGTATTCAGGGTCACCTCGAACGGGTTCACCCGCGCGGTTTTGAACGTGAACGTCTGGGTGCCGATCATGAAGGTCTCGCCATCGAGCGCGCCGCCCGTGGTCAGGGTCATCGTCCCGCGCGCCTGCGTCTGGCCGGTGCCCATCGGGTCGATCTGCCCGGAGAAACCGTCGCCGCCCAATCCCATCTGCCATTGCGCGGGACCGGTCGGCGTGCCGGCGAACTTGACCGAGCTCGGTCCATTATCCTGCGCGCCGCCCACGGCGTGCGGCTCGGGATCATTGGCGAAGTTTCCGCTAATGTCGCCGGCGTAAAATTCGATCGTGTTTAAGCCGTTATACATGTTCACCCAAGTCGGGCGGAAGGTGGCTTCAGCGGCTTGGTCCGCATTCGTGGTGGCGAAAACGCCGCCGTCGTTCCCTTCCAGCAGAAGACTGGAAGAACCGGGCACAAAGGTGAGCGCGTGGTGATCGACGTGGACATTGTGGTTTGCGACCGCGGTGCCGGTGTATCCGCAGGTCAGGTTGTAGAAGGCTGTCCCCGTCCGCAGCGCCAACCAGGTATCGAAAGTATCCACGAAGAGGCGATCGGGATTGTTCGGATCCACCGCGAGCCCTTGGTCATACCAATTCTGAGGATAATCGCCGCTGCCCGCCGCCGTGCTGGACCCAGTGCTCGCCATGCCGCCGGTCGCACAAGCGCGGAGCGAGCCTCCCGCGGACCCAGTCATAAAGGTCCAGGTATCGCCGCCATCGATACTCGACCAGACGCCGAGCTGACATCCCGATCCGCCTCCGCAGCCGCTCGCCGTGTTTCCCGCGATCGAGCCGACCTGCGCGTAAATGTAATTCGGATTGCTCGGTGCCACCGCGATATCCATCCGGCTGAGCTGGTTCCCCACTCCCAAGCTCACGTAAGGATCGCCGCTGCCGGCATTCATCGGAGCTGCGGTCGTGTAAGGGCTGCCCGTCACCTGAGTGCCAAAGACGAAGCCGTTATCGTTTCGAGTGATGAGGGTGAAATCGGTCGGCGCGCCACTGGCGGGCATCGTCCCGCGGTAGAGGCCGTTCGCTCCCTGCAGGCCCAGGTCGTACTGCACCGGGGTGGCGAAGCCGCGGGTCCCGATCGCGGCCAGGATGCGGGTGACGCCGTTACCCATATCGCTCAACTCGAGGCCGGTGATATCCTGGCGCTGCGAGGTGAGAGCGTTGGTCAAGACCGGACCCGTCCAGGTCACGCCACCGTCGTAGGAAAAATAGAGACCTTTCTTCGTCCCCGCGACCACGCGGCTGCTGTTATTCGGATCGACTCGCACTTTACCGACCGCATTGTATTGCGGGAATTGGCCGGCTGGCTGTCCGTAGGCCGAGCCAAAGATATCTGCCGCGAGCACCGTCCAGGTCGCGCCGCCGTTGGTCGACTTTAAAATCCCCTGACTGCCCATCGAGAACGAGCCGAAATTCAGATCGCCGGTGCCGGCGTAGATCACGTCCGGGTTATTTGGATCCAGCGCGAGAGTGCCGATGCTGGTCGTGCTGATGAGCGGATCATCGGTCAAGACGGTCCAGTTGGTGCCGGTAGTGCAGCAATTCGTCGTCTTCCAAACGCCGCCGCCCACGGTGCCGATGTAGGCTGTGATTGAGCCGTTGGTCGTCGTCCGCGGATCCACGACGATCGCATTTACGCGACCCTGAGTGATCCCGTAGTCGAAGCAACCGCTGCAACCCGTCATGCGCTCAGGCGCAGGCCCGAGAGCGGTAAACGCGTTCGGGTTCAAGCCCGAGGAGCCTTCTTTCTCGTCCAATAAATTATCCACCCGGATGCCGAGCGGCAGTTCCCGGGCAATCAGTGCATCCTGCTCGGCCGCGCGCCGCACCCAGGCCGGATCGAAGCGCCCGGTCGGGTAGGTGATGCGATCGTGCCAGGACATCTCGATCCGCTCCAGATCGTCGGCTTCGCCGCCAGGCACTGGCATGGCGCGAGGAGTTTCTTCCGCCGGCGTCTCCGCTGTGCGCAGCGGAGCCTTGGGGATGATCCCGGCAAAACTGAGAAAGGCGAGCAGGCCGCCCATTAAACAAAAAGCCAGACCGAGCAGCAGGCGCCGCTTGGAAAAGCCGGATTCGGGAGAAGAGGATGTTTTCATAGCAGGTCAGGTCGGCGCCAAATGCTCAGCTTGGCTCCGACATGTCGAGCTATTCCTCCAAAACCCGCGCCGGGATGCTCGCCCGGCTGCGCCGAAGGATCCGTCTCTCCTAGTTCAGCGCGAAGATTTCCACCAAAGCCACGCCCGTGCTGTCGTTCTTCCCACGCACCACCGCGGTCGTCGCGGCCGCCGCCGGTAAGGTGATTACGATGGCCGACTCGAGATCGTTCGTGGGAGCGACGGTGGTGGCAATGATCTCCGCCTGCTGTGTCTCACGCCAATTGTCGTTCGAAGCCAGCAAGGTCCCATTGGCGTTGAAGAGCTCCAGCGTGGGATCCACCAGCCGACCCGGCACAGCGGGCCCGATCGCGCGCACGATCAATCGTCGCGATTCCGCGCCGACCAGGATGAAGCCGCCGATGACGACGTTCTCACCCGTCTGCACCAGACCGCGGGTCGAGATGTTGGCCAGCTTGGAATCATCCGTCCGGTTCAAATCGTAGATCTCGACCAAGCCCACGCCGGTGGAGCCGTTCGCTCCGCGCATGATGGCGGTGTAGCCGGTATTGTTGGCCGGCAACGTGGCGACGATGGCCGACTCGAGATCGTTCGTCGGCGCCACGGTCGAGGCGATGATGTCCGCAGCCTGGGTGGTGCGCCAGTTATCGTTCGTCGCGATGACGCCGTTTGGCCCCACCAGCTCCAAGGTGGTGTCGGCTAATTTTCCGGCCACCGGCAGGGACGGCCCGATGGCTCGCACGATGACGCGTTTCGGCTGGGTGCCTGAGACGATGAACCCGCCGATGGCGACGTTCTCTCCCGTCTCCACGCGGAGCCGGGTGGAAATATTAGCGAGCGATGTCGGGACGCCATTGACCACTGCGCCGGTTTCGTAATCGAGCTTGGAGTTCAAATTGTTCACCACGGCGACGGGAATCTGCCGCGTGGTCACGCCCGCGCCGCTGAAGGTGGCGGTGTAGTTGCCATTACCCGGCACGGGCACGGTGTAGCCGCCCGATGCCGTGCTGATCGCGAAAAAATTCGAGCCCGGCACATCCACGCGCACCCCACCCACGCCTTCGCCCGGATCGTAGAAATTATTTCCGTTCGCATCCCGGAAAACGACGCCGGTGATGAGCGGCGTGCCACCCGCCCGCGTTCCGAAATTCTGCACAATGTAGAGCGACTCCCACGTCCGGCCCTGCCCCACATCCATCCCGGTATTGATCCCAACCGCCGCTTCTCGCCAAAAGGGCAGCATGGTAGTCAATCGGTGGCCACGGCCGGGCACGGTCAAATCGGTGAAGAGATCGTTGTGCGCGTTCAACACTCCTGTGATCAACCTCGCACCGGCCCACGGTCCGGAACCGAAGGCCAGCGAGGTGGCGACGTTCTCCGGCCCTGGAAAAAAGCCGGCCGCGGTGGTCGCACCATTATAGGTCGCCGCGACGTAGCCAGTGCCGGCGATGCGCTGGCTGGGATCAGTCCCGCCAAAGGTGTGCGGGGAAACACCGAGGAAGAATTGATCGGAATTATTCAGGAGCGTGGCGTGCGCCTGGGCAGCATTTAAGAGCAACGGATTCCACGAGAGCGGCTGCGCGGAGTTTTCGATCGTAAACCCCTGGCCCACGATGGTGGGCGGGCCTTCCTGGAGACCGCTTAGGCCGAGCCGGGTCGCCTCCGCCCCGCCATTCGCTCGGGCGCGATTGATCAATTCCAGCATGTATTGCCCTTCGTTTGAAGGCTCGCCGATTGAATACTGAACCTGCGCACCCGTAGGGCGAGCGAAAGAGACGGCAAGAACGACACCACTCACGAGAAGGAGCAGGGGCCGAAGGACTGGGGGGAAGGTTGTTTTCATGATATTAGCGTCCATCGGGCGAAGCCTGCGCAGGCGATAAAATCCAGCTCGGGCGTAAGTGGGCCGGAGATGCCGTGGGGACATCGCGAGTTTTGCAATTCTGCGGCGCGTGGTCAAACCTAAACGCCCCGCGCCGCCCGCGCCGCGAGCGTTCGTGCTCGACCCTGCAAAGCACTTATGGCTGGATGCCCCTCGCTTTATGCCTGCCGAATATCTTTTTGTTTCCTCACCCTGGCTCGTAGATCTCGGGATTTTGCTCCTGCGCGTCGCTTTCGGGATTTGCTTCATGATTCACGGCTTGGGCAAACTGGGCGTGGTGGGGCCCGGGAGCATGGCAGGATTCACTTCCTGGCTCCAGGCGCTGGGCTTTCCTCTGCCCGCCCTGCAGGCACGCGCGGCCATGCTCACGGAGCTGGTCGGCGGAGCGCTTCTTGTCCTCGGTCTCGGCACTCGCGTCGCCGCGTTCTTCCTTTGTGGGACGATGTTGGTTGCGGCCTTTTCCGGTCACAAAGGCGGCGGCTATCTGATCACGAACAACCCGCCGGGGAACGAATACGCTCTCAACCTGGGAATCTTGATGATTGTCTTGATTCTTTTGGGACCGGGCAGCTATTCGCTCGACTCCCTTCTCTTCGCCGGACGCTGATCAGCGGGACGCGGTCAGGATATCTCGCGGTTTGCCGCGCTTGAGGTTCCAGAAAACGAACAATTTTTCGTCTATCGGCAAATAAAGTGGGCTTTTCGCGAAACTAACTCACGTCTTCGCCGTAGGTAATTACAGCAACAATACTGCGGATCCCCACCCAATGTGGCGATTTGCGTTTTCAGGTTAGGTCCAAAGGCCGCCCGCGGGAGCAATCCAGCGGGCGGTTCTTCTTTCCGGCCAAGTCCCCCCGCCCGTGTCGGGGAATCAGAACGGAGTCTTCACTCCGCATGCCCGAAAGGCGCACCACCCGCGAGCGGCTTCGAAAAGAGTGAAAATCCCGAGCAAAAGAAACAGCAACGCCAACCAACCGCTCACGGAGAGGAAAAAATACGCCGCCAAAAGCGAGAGCCCGCCCATGGCGGCTCGGAGCACTCGACCAGTTCCAGTGATATTGCGCTGCATACCCGGAAGCTAGCGCCCTTTCTTCTCTGTGACTCCTACGATCTGCAGATCTTCCTCCACCACCTCGACGGTGATTGTTTTCAAAACCCGTCCCGACGCGCGTTTGCTCCGGTTTCGCAGTTCGTAACGCACCGGAAAGCTGAGGCGAATCCGGCTGTCGGGCAGTGGCTGCACCTCAATTTCCCCGGCCAGCCAGAAGCGCCGCTCCGGCCAGCGCTCATTATACCGTCGCAGATCGCGCCCGATCTTCTCCCGCCCCACCATCCCGTCGTCGTAATAATTGACCCGCTCTGCGAAGAACTCGAGCTCCGCACCTACCGCCGGATCGAGCCCTGCCAGAATGAAAGCCGCCACGTAATCGCGCAGACGCTCCCGACTGAGCACGAGTTGACGCGTCTCAGCGGATTGCGGCGAGCCGACAGCTTCGGTCTCTGCCGCCGGCTGGGACGCAGGCGCCGGCGCTGGCGGGCGGATCTCTCCGTCGTTTAATCTTTTCAAAAAGCGCTCGTCCATTTTGCGCAAGCGCCGCCAGGCCTCAGAGCCGACCGGGGCCGGAGTGGCGCGCGCTGCGACTGCCGTCACGCCCAAAGCCTTCGCGGTCGGCGCGTCCAACTGGCCGGTAATCTGCAACCCGTGCCGGATTTGATAGCGCGAGATGGCGGCCCCGGTTTCGCTTCCAGCTTCGCCATTGGGTTCACCAAAAAAGAAGCCATCCTCCTTCAAACGTGTCTGCGCTTCACGCAACGCCTCATCGGCGTGAGCGACAAAACTGAGACTGCAGAACAGGGCAAAGCACAGAAGAAAGCGTTTCATCAAACCTGAATCGCGCCTGCGCCTCGGGTTGTCTCTACCGCCCACTCCCGGAGCGCGCTTTTACCCGAGCGCGAGATCCGCGGGCGAGAGGACCAAACGCTCCACGCGTTTCCCTTGCCGCAGTGCTTCCACCAGCTCCGGCACGTCTGCGGCCGTGACCCGCCCGTAAAAATAATGGTCCGGCTCCACCAGAATGGTCGGGCCCACCCGGCACTGGTCGAGGCAACTCGCTGCACATGCCCGCACCTCCAGCTTCGCCAGACCGGCTTCCTTGAGCTGTTCCTTTAGCGCCGCCTGCACCGCCTCCGATCCGCGCGCAGCGCAGGAACCTTTCTCGTGCCCTTCCGCGCGTCGGTTCGTGCAAATAAAGAGATATCGCGCACGTTGCGGCATGCGCGCAGAGTTGCAGCGGCTTTCGCCACGGTCAAGATGAGCCCGCGTTCTCGCTTACCCACCCCTGAGATTTGCCCCGTCTGCGGCGAGGACGTCGCACCCCGCGCCCTGGCCTGCGGCGAGTGCGGTGCCGATCACAATTCCGGCTGGCGCGCAGAAGCGGAAGTGGACGATGCCTTGGGAGAGGCGGCGGACGATTTTAGTTACGATGACTTTGTCCGGAGCGAGTTCGGCACTTCGCCCAAACCAGTCGGCATCAGCCTGCTCTGGTGGCTTACTGCGCTCGTGCTGTTGCTCGCATTAGGGGCGTTCTTCCTTTTGTAAGCGCACCCTATTCCGCACGCAGAGCCACGATCGGGTTCACTCGAGTGGCCCGACGCGCGGGAACAAAGCACGAGACCGCTGCCACGAGTGAGAGCAAAGCCGCGACCGCGCTGTAGATCCAAAGCGTGTCCAAAGTCTGCACCCGGAAAAGAAAGTTCCGCAACGCTTCCGCGCCGATCGCCCCCAGCAAAAGCGCGGTGCCTCCGATCCCGATGAGCAACCCGAGCGCGAGTTGCCACGCGCCTTGCGACATGACCATCCGCAAAATCACCGGAGTGTCGGCGCCCAGCGCCATCCGGATGCCGAATTCCTGCGTGCGCTGATTGACCGAGAAGCTCATCACTCCATAAAGACCGACCGATGCCAGCACCACCGCGGCGATGCCGAAGAGGGTGAAGAGCGTCGCGGTGATGCGATTAATTCCGAGAATCTCGTCGTGCAACTGCGCCGGGGTGCCCCCGAAGTAGACCGGCAGATTCGGATCGATCCTCGCCACGGCCTGACTCAGAGGAACCGCGAGGGTATCCGCGCGCTGGCCGGGGTGAGGTCGCACCAGCACGGTGACGAACTGCGGCGCAGGCGGCACCCCGAGGAGTGGAATGTAAAAGCCGGCGGCATCCGTTTCCTGGTTGAACGGCCCTTGCATGAGAGTGTCCGGCACCACCCCCACGATCGTGCGCCATTCTTCGAGCTGCGCAGGATTAAACTGTCGGATGCGCCGGCCGAGCGGGCTGGCGTTGCCAAAATACTTCCGCGCGAAAGTGCTGTTCACAATCGCCACTGGTTGGCGCGCGTCGTTGTCCTCGATCGTGAAGTCGCGACCCTCCAGCAGTTTCAAACCCAGCGCAGTGAAGAAGCCATCGGAGACCGCCTCGGAGTTTCCGCGCGGCCGGTCGCGCTCGGTCACGTAGCTCTGGCCATCCACTTCATATTGCGAGAAATTCCCGAAGGTCATGCGGAAGCGCGAAGTCATGGCCGCATTGGCAAAGCCGGGCTCGGTCCGAAGCGAGCGCAAGGCCCGCACGAAGAACTCCTGCCGCGCTTCCGAGGTCGGATAGTCGCCTTCGAACAATCCCATCCGCGCGCTGTAGACCGCGCTTTCATCGTAGCCGTAATCGACTTTGGTTTGGTTACGGACGGATTTCACCTGCAGGGTGGCGGCGATCAAAAGCATCGCGGTGAGCGCAATCTGACCCACCACCAGGACGCGGGTGAGGCCGTTGACGAGGCGGTTGGAATTCCCGCGACCGCCTTCTTTCATCACTTCCGCGGGATTGGCGCGCGAGGCGAGGATGGCCGGAATTAATCCGGAGACCATGGTCGCGAGAAGGGTAATCCCGACCGTGAAAGCCAGGACCGGCGCGTCGATTTCAAATTTCACCCAGTAAGGCAGCGGGAAGGGCAAGGCCGACATCGCGCGCACCAGCATCCCGACCGCCCAATACGCCATGAGCACGCCCACGAAGGAGCCTAACGAGGCCACGAGAAAACTTTCGGTCAACATTTGCCGCACGATGCGCGCGCGAGTCGCACCCAGCGCCCCGCGGATGGCCAGCTCTTTCGCGCGTAACGCGGCGCGGCCAAACTGCATGTTCATCACATTCACACAGGCGATCAGGAGCACGACGATGACCGCACCCAGCATGGCGTAAATGGTCTGCCGGAGCTGCGGCCCGGTGAAGCTTTTCAGCAACGACTGCACGCTCGCCGTGGTGAAATCGCCATTGGTCTTCGGATATTCTTTCGCGAGGCGACCGGCCAATTGTGCGAATTCCAAATTCGCCTGGTCCAGAGTCACCCCCGGCTTGAGCCGCGCCATCACTGCAGGCCCGAGCACTTCCGGATCGCCCCGCGCTTTGATCGGAAACTCATTGTAGAGCGGCACCCAAAGCTGCTCGGAAACGGGGAATTTAAAATTCTTCGGCATCACGCCGATGATGGTCGCTGCCTTGCCATTAATCCGAACAGCCTGACCCACGATGTTTGGATCGCTGTTAAAATCGCGTTGCCAGATTTCGTGTCCGAGCAGCGTCACCTTCTCCGCGCCTGGCTTGTTGTCAGCCGCGACAAAATCGCGCCCGAGAATCGGGGCGACGCCCAGGATTTTGAAGAAATCCTCCGTGACGTATCCGCCCGTGTAGCGGGTCGGATTATTCTTGTAGCTCACGTTAATGGTCGAGCCGTTCAGGTAGCCGCTCATCATGGCGAACGACCGCTGCACCGCCTTCAGGTCTTCGTAATCCTGCGATGATGGGATGTTGCCCGCTCCATTGTTGTTCTGGTTCGCGGTGGCTTGGGGATCGATCAAACCCACGCTCACCAACTCTTCCGGGTTCGGAAAGGAGAACCCGCGGAGAACAAACGCATTCACCACGGTGAACTGAGTGGTCACACCGCAGATGCCGAGCGCGAGCACGGTCACGGCCAGAATGCAGAACGTCTTCTCTTTTAAGAGAACGCGGAAGCCGATGCGGAGATCTTGGAAGAAAGTTTGGAGGAACATTGGGAGAGCTGCGGTTGGGCTTCGAGCGAGTTGGTTTTCGTGGAGGCGACGGACGCTTTCATCCCGGGCGCCGCCGCGCGCGCCCGGGAATATACCGTCTTGTTAGGCGGCTGGCTGTGGTGTCTCTGCCGCCTGCACCATCGGCGTGGGCCGAAGCAGACCGATTCGGGGCAGGTCGGCTAATTGCAGCGCGGACTGCCAGACTGAAAAGGCCATCGTCATGATGAGCAGCAGATAGACGGCTGTTTCGGGCAGGCTGCCTTCCTCTCTTTGCGAGCGGATGAGCAGCGCATAGGCCGTTTCTTCGTGTGGGATGTAGTTCGTTGTGTTCATAGGTTTGTCGGGTTTGAGGTTCTGGAGGAAAGGTTATGCATCAGACGTGCCAACAGAGTTTTGAGACTGGCAAACCCCGTTCTCCCAGGTGTTTGCGCGTGACAGGGCGTCGATGAGCGCCAGGAGGTTGTCGCGGGAGCGGGATTCGCTGTTCCGGATTTGGGAAGGCTGCGCTGCGCCGCCGTTTTCGAGTTCTGTCCCCGAGAGTTCGAGGTCGTTAGTCTGTGATTGCATTCTCTGGTGAGATGCAACTCGACCGCGTTTGGATTCAAAAAAATCCGCGGTCACGTTCTGCCCGTGATCGGAGAGCGCACGGACGGTCGCACAATGCAAAAACGGCGTCTCCCTCATACAAGGGAGACGCCGCCTGCAATTAAATTTGTCTAGCGGGTCGCCGTTCGCGCCGTGTCGCTATTCCCGTCCCCACACCATGGCCACTGCAGTCGTTAGGCTGCCGCCCATGTTGAAGGTCAGATATTTTTTCGCGCCCTGGATCTGGCGGGCCCCCGCCTGCTCGGTCAAGTGCTGGTAAGCCTCGACCACCTGGCGCACCCCGGTCGCGCCGACTGGATGCCCGTCGCCAATCAAGCCGCCGCCCGGGTTCACCGGAATCTCGAAGTCGATCTTGCCGCTCACCTTTTCGTTCCGCACCTGCGGAAGCGCCGTTGCACCAGTCATGGCCAGCTCGGCCCCCTTCCCCGCTTCGGCCAGACCAAGAATTTCATACGCGCAGATTTCCGTGATCGAGAAGCAATCGTGCACATCCGCGCCATGCATGTCGCGCGGCGTCAGGTTCGCCATCCCAAAGGCTTTCTCAGCCGCCTTCTTCGCGCTGGAAAACGTGGGCGCGTCCTTCTTCTCCAGCGCGAGATAATCCGTCGAGAGTCCGTAGCCGAGCAACGTCGGCAGTTTCGACTTATCGATCCCGTGCTTGTCGCAATACTTCCCGGAGACGAGCACAAGCGCCGCGCTGCCATCAGTGATCTGCGAGCAATCCGAGACTTTCAGTGGCGGCGCCACGCTCGGGTTTTTGTCCGAGACCTGCGACGCGTGATCATACGTCAGGTCGGCGTCGCGCATCTGGGCCAGCGGATTCAAGCGCGCGTGCGCGTAATTCTTATACGCCACCCAGGAGAGCTCCTTCTCGCTCGCGCCATATTTCTCGATGTAGATCTGCGCGATCCGACCGAACAATTTCGGGAACATGAAGTCGCCGTATTCCGGCTGCTCGGCGTGGTAATCCGCCGCCGCCCCCAGCACATCCGAGCCGTCCTTGGCCGACATCGTCTTCTGCTGTTCCGCGCCCACCACCAGCACGGCATCGTGGAAGCCACCCATGATCCACTGCGCGCCGAGCGTGACCGAGAGCGCGCCGGAAGCGCAGGCCGCTTCCGTGTGCATGGTCGGGATGCCATGAAGCTTCGGATCAATCTCCGGCACGAAACCGCCGAGATGCAGCTGCTTGGTAAACTGGCCGGCGTTGAAATTGCCCACCGCCGCCGCTTCGATCTCCGCCGGATCGATCTTCGCGTCCTTCAAGGCACCCTGCCCCGCTTCCACGATCAGGTCGCGGATGGTTTTGCCTTCCTTGCGGAGGTTGCGTTTAAAGTCGGTCCGGCTGGCGCCGAGAATGTATACGGGTTCCATAAATCTGTTCCTGGTTGAGGTGATCCACCGCTTCGGGAGCGAGGGAGATTCGCCGGCGTTTGCGAGGCGAAATCGGGCTGGCAGACTATTGAACTGAAGACCGCCTCCCGCAAGTGGCGCGCCCACTTTGCCCTCCTTTCGCCCGCAATGAAATCAATCGACTCCAAACCGACGCGAGCCTTCCGGAGCAGCCGCGCCTTTGCTGCCTGGTTGGCCAGGAATTCTGCCAAGTCGGACGGGCTTTGGCTTCGTCTGGCGAAAAAAGACTCGGGTATCCCCTCCGTCTCTTATGCCGAAGCGGTTGAGATCGCGCTTTGTTACGGCTGGATCGATGGCCAGGTCCGGAGCGACGACGCCAGCTACTATCGGCAAAAATTCACGCCGCGCGCCCGGCGCAGCCTGTGGTCGAAGATTAACCGTGCCAAAGCACTCGCCCTCATCGCGGAGGGTCGGATGCAACCCGCCGGTCTGCGAGAGGTTGAGCGTGCCCAGGCCGATGGTCGTTGGGACGTGGCCTATGACTCACCCAAAACGATGGGTGTGCCGGCCGATTTCGCTTCCGCGCTGCGGTCGAACGCAGCTGCTAAAAAAACTTTTGAGACGCTGAGTAAACAGAATCGTTTCGCCATCCTTTTCAGACTCGCGACCGCGAAAAAGCCCGAGACGCGCGCGCGGCGACTGGAGAAATTCCTTGGCATGCTGGCGCGCGGCGAATCAATCCACCCGTAAGGAAACCACTAAACACTTCAGCACCGAGCATGAAAGGCTGTCAGGGGCCAGTCTGTGAGGGCATCCGGACCGACCGGCCTACTCGTAGCAAGGATGGATGAAAAAGTTGTGGATTATTGGAGCCATCGCCATCGGCGGGCTTGCCTTTGCCTTTTACAAATTCTCGCGCTTCGACGCCGAGGCCGCGCCCTATGAGGTGCGGTTAAAGGAGGGACGCTTCGAGCTCCGCCGTTATCCACGCCTGATGGTGGCGCGGACAGAAATGCAGGGACGAGACGACTCGTTTCAACGGCTCTTCAAGTTCATCTCCGGGGAGAATCAGCGCTCGCAGAAAATCGCGATGACGACGCCTGTGCTTTTCGAAGGCGAACCGGGCAGGTCACAAACGATGAGCTTCATCATGCCGGCCGCGGTGCAACGTGCAGGCGCGCCAGAACCCAGCGGGAATGCTGTGGCGCTGGACGAGCGCGCGTCCACTGACATTGCAGCGCTGCGTTTCTGGAGTGGGATGAAGGAAGAAGCCGAGACGCGTGCCTTCAAGGAGCTGCGCGACTGGGTGAAGGATCGCGGCCTCGAACCGGAGGGCGACCCGATCGTCGCCTACTACGACGCGCCATTCATTCCCGCGCCCCTGCGCCGCAACGAAGTCATGCTGCGGGTAAAGACGGGGCGCTGAGGCGCTAGTTCTTCTGCAGACGCGGACCTGTGTTCAGGCAAAGTTGCAGAGTCGATGCCGCACGATCGACCTCCGCCACAAAATGCTTTTGTCGGATGAGGATTCAGGCGTAGAAATGGGGAACTAATCGATAGACATTAGTTCTTTATTGGAGCCCGAACGATGACCCAGCCACAACCCCACGTCCCCACCGCACGCGAACAGAAGTTTCTCGAGAGCGTCGAAGAAGGCCGCTATGAGCGGCAAATCATCAGTGGGCTCGCTCCCTTCTTCCACGAGAAGGCGCCGGCGGACATGCTCAACTTTTACTCCAAGGATGAGGTGTCTCGCCTCCAATCGCTCAAGGGCACCGAGCGTGACGTGGAAAGCCGGATGCCGGTGAAGATCACGCGCCATTACTACGAGCTGGCCAGGACGAGCGCCGCCATTCAGCGCATCGTCAAGGCTGACCCCAGCGAGACGATGGATCTGGCGGGCTCGGAGGATCCCGGCCACCAAATGGATTACAGCCCCGTCGAGGGCCTGCTGCACAAGTACGAGATGGGACTCATGTATGTCATCGCGACCTGCTCGGCCCATTGCCGCTTCTGCTACCGCGAAGAATTGATCGCTCGCAAACAGATCGTGCGACAGGACGGCACCGTCGCGAAGAAGGGTCTCGCGTTAATCCCCGAGATCATTCCCTACATCAAGCAGCACAACGCCGCCGTCGCGGCGAATGGCGGCGTGCATCCAGAAAGCGGACGCGAAAAGCTGCGCGAGATCTTGATGTCAGGCGGCGACGCGATGGTGCTGAACAATGCCAAGATCGCAGCCTGGCTCGGGGCGCTGGCTGAAGCCGGCGTCGAGTCGATTCGCATCGGCACGAAGGAGATGGCGTTCTATCCCCAGCGCTTCGACCACACGTTCCTGTCGATGCTCGATCGCTTCCACGAGACCTACCCGGAGGTCGGCCTGCATATGATGCTGCACTTCGAGCACCCGGACGAGTTCCTGGCCAAGGACGCGGAAGGAAACTACCTCGAGGACGCGCAAGGCTTTAAGCAATGGGTCCCCGCAACGGGCGAAGGAATGCGGGGCCTGGCCTCGCGTGGTTGGCTCACCGTGCAGAACCAGGCGCCGATCATGAAGGGCATCAACGATGACGCGGACGCCCTCCGCATTCTGCAGCGCGAGTTCAAGCGCGCCGGCGGCGAGAACCACTACTTCTTCTGCGGGCGCGACATCATCGCCTACAAGGCGTTTAACGTGCCGATCGAGTCCGCCTGGAATATTCTCAACGAGTCGCAAAAAGGACTGTCGGGCGTCGAGGCGCACGCGCGCCTTTCCATCACCCATTACAAAGGCAAAACCGAAGTCGCGGCGGTCACCAACGAGGCGATCCCGGGACTCGCGGGCAGCGAGAATGGCGTCCTGATCTTCAAGATTCTGCGGAACGCCGGCAGCGCCCCCGATCGCGGCAAGGTCTGCATCGTCGGCCGCAACCCAGAGGCCCTCTGGTTCGACGACTACGAGGACCGCGTGCTGTTCGATGAGGCTGGCTTGTACGACTACGGGCGTGTGTCGAAACCCGGACAAGCGCCGGGTCACGCGACCGCTGCCGGAGAGGCGTCGGGTATCGGCGCTCTCCAAGCCGCTCTTGCAGGCGCCTAACCGATGATCAACAAGCGGGTCGCGAGCGCGGCCGAGGCTGTCTCGGACATTTTCGACGGCGCCGCCATCATGATCGGCGGTTTCGGCGAAGCGGGCAGTCCCATCGAGCTCATCCACGCGCTGATCGATCAGGGCGCCACGGATCTGACGATGATCAGCAACAACTGCGGCAGCGGCGAGGTCGGCCTCGCGGCGCTGCTCAAGGCGGGCCGCGTTTCCAAGGTCGTCTGTTCGTTTCCGCGCACCGCCAACTCGACCGTCTTCCCCGAGCTCTACCGCAGCGGGCGCACGAAATTGGAATTGGTCCCTCAGGGAACACTCGCGGAGCGCATCCGCGCCGGCGGAGCTGGCATCCCGGCGTTCTACACCCCGTCCGCGGTGGGAACGCCGCTGGCGGAAGGCAAGGAAACCCGGGAATTCGGCGGCAGAAAGTATCTGCTCGAGCACGGCATGCGCGCGGACTTCTCGCTCATCAAAGGGCGGCTCGCCGACACCCACGGCAACATCCTTTATAACAAGACGGCGCGAAACTTCAGCCCGCTGATGGCGATGGCGGCCAAGGTCACAATCGTCCAGGTCGCCGAGGTCGTCGAGCCGGGCCAGCTGGACCCCGAGTCGATCGTCACGCCCGGCATCTTCGTGGATCGCGTCGTCGCCATCGCCAACCCGGCCCACGAATCGGAACTCGTCGCCGCAGGAGCGTCCTACCCATGACGGATCGCTTCGGATCGGTGAAATGTTGCAGGGGCGCCGTCGGGCCGCAGTCGAGGTCATCGGAGTAACGCGCGCGCGGGAGTCTCCCGCTTATCGCGCCGAGAATTTCTTCGATCCGGTTACCACGCTGTCTTCAGCTCCGGGTACTGGCGGATGAGGGCATCTGGCGTCAGGAGCGTGAGGCCCTGTGTCTGCGCGGTAGCAATCAGAATGCGATCCGCGGGATCGGTGTGGACAGGAGGCAACGCGACGGAAGCGGCGGCAATGCGAGAATCGACCGGGATTTCCCTCAGGCCGTGCTGTTCCAACACCGCCGCAAACCATTCGGCTGGTGTGCCTCGCGGCAGCTCCAGTTTCCCGCGGCGATGCTTGAGGGCGATTTCCCAGGCGCTGAACGCCGAGACGAACAGACTGCCGGCGTTTGCACGCAGCAGTTCCTGCGCAGTTGGGCTGAGATTGTCGGAGCCGTTCGCCAGCCAAAGCAGAGCGCAGGTATCGAGCAAAATCATCGCAGCGCCGCGGGCCACTCTTCGTCCGTCAACGGTTCGGTTGCGTCATAATGCAGAACCACCTTCAGCGTAGGATCGGTTTTCAGCGGATCTCGCATCGACTTGGCTGGCGCCTTCAATTCCGCGACTGGCTTCCCGTTGCGGCAGATCCGAACCACCTCATTCTGCTCCTCCACAGCCTTGAGAAGCGCCGAGAGACGGGTTTTCGCCTCGTGAGTGTTGACCGTGATCATCGACGAGACGGTAAACTAAGCTTAGTCCATGCGTCAATCGCGGGCCGCACGTCGGCAGAAATGCGTGATTGCAAGGCTGACCTCTCTCCCTCCCCCCGAGTCGATCGTCACGCCCGGCATCTCCGTGGATCGCGTCGTCGCCATCGCCAACCCGGCCCACGAATCGGAACTCGTCGAGGCAGGCCTTGAACAGCATCGCCGTCTGCGGCACGCTTCAATCATGAAAGTGCTCAGCGTCCTACCATGACGAAGCCGCCAGTGATCGGGCGAACGCGCGAGGAGATGGCGCAGCGCCTGGCGCAGGACATTCCCGACGGCTCCTATGTGAATCTGGGCATTGGCATTCCGGAGCTGGTCACCAGGTTCGTGCCGGCGGGCCGCTCGTTCATCTACCACACGGAAAATGGCCTGCTCGGCATGGGCCCCGCGCCCAAGCCCGGCGAAGGCGATCCCGAGCTGGTCAATGCGGGCAAACAGCGCGTGACGGCGCTGCCGGGCGCCGCCTACTTTCATCACGCGGACAGCTTCGCCATGATCCGCGGCGGCCACCTGGATCTTTGCGTGCTCGGCGCGCTCCAGGTCGCGCAGAACGGCGATCTGGCCAACTGGTCCACGGGCGAGCCCGACGCCATCCCCGCAGTCGGCGGCGCCATGGACCTGGTCGCGGGAGTAAAATCGATCTTCGTCATCACCCAGCATTGCACCCGGGAAGGCGAGGCGAAGCTCGTGCAAAAGTGCACCTTTCCGCTGACGGGATTGGCCGTCGTGAACCGCATCTACACCGATCTCGCCGTGATCGAAGTCACGCCGGACGGATTTCGGCTCGTCGAACTGAGCCCCGGCATCGATTTCGATTACGTGCAGGAGCGCACCGCTGCGCCTCTGCTTCAAACTAATTAGGAAGGAAGAATTAAGATTTAAGAAGGTGGCAACAGGAGATCCGGGGAAAGATTTGCGTGAACGAACGAAGAGCTTTGCCCTTCGGATCGTTCGGATGTTTTCGGCTCTGCCGAAAACGACTGCGGCACAGATTCTTGGCAAGCAGGTGCTGCGTTCCGGGACGTCGGTGGGAGCAAACTATCGAGAGGCTTTCCGAGCGCGCAGTAAGCCGGAGTTCATCTCGAAGTGCGGCGACTGTTTGAAGGAAGTCGAAGAAACCGCGTACTGGCTCGAGCTGCTTGTTGATGCAGAGTTTGTCACTTCCGGAAAAGCTAGCTCCTCTACAGCGGGAATGCGACGAGCTGACGGCGATCTTCGTCTCGATCATCAAGACTTCGAGGCGCAATACGACCACTTCTTAAATCTTAACTCTTAATTCTTAAATGTGATGCAAACCAACCTCTCACGCAGCGCCGCCCTCTACGAGCGGGCCCTCAAAGTCCTTCCCGGCGGCGTCAGCCGCAACGCGATCCTGCGGGGGAGTCACCCGACCTACGTCGAGTCCGGCAAGGGCTGCCGCGTGACCGACCTCGAGGGCGTCACGCGCATCGACTTCTCCAACAACATGGCGTCCCTGATCCACGGCCACGCCTGCCCCGAGATCATCGAGGCGGTGACGGAGCAGATGACCCGCGGCACCGCGTTCATGATGGGAACCGAGATCGAGGTGCGCTATGCCGAGCACTTGTGCAGCCGCAACCGCCTCGTTCGAGAAGATGCGCTTCATGAACTCGGGCACGGAGGCGATCATGGTCGCGCTGAAGGCGGCCCGCGCATTTACCGGGCGGCCGAAGATCGCCAAGGCCGAGGGCGCCTACCACGGCGTCTACGACTACGCCGAGGTGAGCCAGGGCTCCACGCCGGCGACCTGGGGCGAAAGGGACCATCCGCGCAGCGTTCCGCTGGTGCACGGGACACCCGAGTCCGCGCTCAAGGACGTCGTTGTCTTTCCGTTCAACGACACCGAGCGCACGCTGGCGATCCTGGACGAGCACGCCAACGACCTCGCGTGCGTCTTGATCGATCTGATGCCGCACCGCGTCGGCTTGTGTCCGGCGGATAGTCGAGTTCGTCACCGCGCTGCGCGAGTGGTCCGCGCGCCACGGGGTGCTGTTGGTGTTCGATGAAGTCATCACGTTCCGGGCCGAGCACGCCGGCTTGCAAGCGCGCTACGACGTCACGCCCGACCTGACCGCGCTGGGCAAGATCATCGGCGGTGGATTTCCCATTGGCGCCGTCGCCGGCCGCGCCGAAGTCATGGATGTGCTCAACCCGCAGTCGCCCCGCTACGTGTTCCCGCACTCCGGCACATTCACGGCCAACCCGATCAGCATGACCGCGGGCATGGCGGCGATGCTGAAGTTCGACCGACCCGCGGTGGCGCGCCTAAACGCGCTGACCGATCGGGCCAGGAACGGCATCGAAGGCGCGATCCGCGCGACGGGCGCGCCCGCGAGCGTCACCGGGGCGGGCTCGATGTTCCTGGTGCACATGAAGCAGACGCCGCCACGAAATTACCGCGATGCCTACCCGACGCCCGACGAGTCGCGCCGACTCAAGGCGTTGCTCGATCACCTCTACAACGAAGGTTGCAGCATCATCAGCACGGGTGCGTGCGCGTTCTCCACGCCGATGACCGAAGCGGAGATCGACACGCTGGTGGGGGCGTTCAAGTCCGGCTTTGCCAAGCTGGCTTCGATGGGCTGAGCGAGCGGAGGGACGGATCGATCGCCTCCCATCCTTCTACGCCCGGCAGGAAGGCATCAATCACCGCGAGCTTCTCCGTGTCGCTCGGGAACTGCGCCGCACAGGCGTAGGCCACCATCAGCCCAATGTCATGACCCACCACGCGGGCCTTCTCGATGGACGGACAGCGAACGCGCCAGCTCTTGAACTTGCCGAGCCGCGATCAGCATGCCGGTCTGCGCCGGAATAGATGAGTCACCAATGTCCGGCAAATCCGGCGCGATGACGGTAAACTTCTCCGCCAGCATCGGCATGATCGTCGCCGACCCGCGATGTCTGGCCAACCCATGAAGGAGGACGATCGCCTTTGGCCCTTTCCGCAGTCACGGAGCACTGCACGTCACTCATCCTGGCGCCGCCGGTCATTCTTCGCTGGACTTCGGACCACCACCGGACCAGGAAATTCGACTCTAAACGTTTGTCGTCAAAACCGATGTCACGTCCCCCTCCTTCATATCCGCTCTCGGCGATGCGTCATCGTAGCCAGTGTTGCTCATCAACGTCCCCCGAAGTGAAGCTGGTAAGAAGCTCACGCCAAATACCCGGCGGTTCAGTCACCGACATCCCTGGTTACGTGGTGGGGATGGACAGCGAAAATTGAACCTACATGGGTCTTCGAAGGACTTCAAGGGACCGCCAACGCTAAGCCCAGACGCGACATATCTCGTCGAGCATTTATCTGGACCAAAACGAATCCTCTACGCTCTTTGACGCCAACGGGCTCACAATTCGACCCAGACGAAATCTCGTAATGACCCCACCAAAGTGGCCAACGTTTATTCACCGACCGTCGTGCCCGCATCGAGTCCAACACGCCCCTCAGAGAACGACGATATTGCGATGGCGTCGGATCAGTGGACCGCTGTCACAGAAGTGAGCCGCCGTAGCTACCGGTGCCGCTGGGCCAACAATTCCATCACTATACCATACTAACCACACAATCAGTACATCTCGACGATGTGGCAAAAAGATCTTTCGATCTTACTGCTGATTGGTGGGACAGATACACCGCGCATTGCAGCAACGGGAATTGGACGCGAAGGACATGGTGCCAATTTCCGAGGTTACTATCAATATTGGCGGTGGCGGGCGCCGTCGTTGGGGAGCAAACATCGCGGAGACCTGCTAAACCTCAGGGTTGTGTTGCCAGAATTTTGGAAACGCCTCCGGGCGAGCGTTGCTAATCAATTGCTTTCTGGAAATTGCGACGTGTTCGTTAGGTATCGACTTTCGCGATTCCAAGGGTGGAAAAGTTATCAAGAGGCGATTGAATTCGACGAAAAAGCACTCGAGCTAATACGGTCCAATAAGTTCCAGAAGAACGTAGCCCGTGGGGAAGTCCGCGAGTGGAGGATCTTTGATTTTCAAAGCTCAGAGCCGCTCCGTAAGAGAGTCTCATGGATGCTTCGGTGAACGAAACTACAAGGACCTACGATACGCCGAAACAACCGTCGTCACGCAGACGTAACGATCGAAGGCCGTCCGAGAAGTTAGAGCCACTGTTCGATCGCGACACCACTAGAGAGGACTGATCGGAGCTCGCATGAGGATGCTGCAAGCAAGGCATCGCAAAGTGGCAACGCCGAGTCGGCAAAACTCGACCGCGACATGCTGCCGCCTTGAAAGAAGACCGAGGTGGAAGTAAGGACATCGACGTCGAGCAAAGCTCTCGCCGCTGCGTCGACTGGTCCGGGCCGCGCTGTGGCCCATGGAGTCGGGTTCGGGACGGACGAAGCTAGTCGGAGCATCGACGTACAAACGCATCATCACGACACAATTCACCGAAGAGGAGCGAGACGAGCCTTCGATGTCGCGCAAGTGACGGGCGCCGATCGGGTGTGCCCTGCCGTCGCGAAGCCGAAGGGGAGAAGGTTGCGGGCAGCCTAGGCATATCGGGAGCGTTGATCATGTCGCAGCACCTGCTGCGGGAGAAGGGGGCGCGATTACGTTTGTAGCGAGGGACGCGCTGTGGATCGGGCCGGACGAGCCAGGACGATGTGATCATCGACGTAGACTCCGTGCGAACGGAAACCGCTCCACAGCTCGACCAATCTTTGCCGAAGGCAAAGCCCGGTCAAAGGGCTGAATGTGAATATCGCTCGCGTTGCTTCCCAACTCCTCGGCTCCCTCGCGTGGAATTCGGGCAAGATCGTGGTCACCTTGGAACGCTGCGCTGCGGCGCACGCACCTACCGCGTCCGCGCCGGAGGGTCGCCGTCGGGTCAGTCTCTCACTTTCGACACAAAACGAGGCGGGGGAGCGACAACACACCCTCCGTCTGGGCGGCGGGGGTGCGGCGTGCAGCATCAGCAGCACGGTGTGTGTACTCGTTTTCCACGCCGATAACCGAAGCGGAGATCGAGACGCTGGCTGGGAGCGTTGAGTCCGGCTCCACCAAGCGGCCTCGATGGGCCGAGCGAGCGGTGGACGGGATCGATCGCCTTCGAGCAACGTACGGCGGCTCGGCGAGTAAGCAGGCGACGGAGGTGTATTCCGTAGTATCTCGCGGTAACGGCTTCTGGTCGATTTGTCAGGGACCACAGTGAGCCGCTTTTCAATGAGATCGAAACCGAGGCGGTCTCTGATCGGTAGTGTTGAAATCGTGAACTCGATGGGAATCATGTAACGCTGCGGCATTAGCGGAGGCGATCCTGACTGTGAGGTTGTTTTGCGTCAGACGAACACCGTCGCCTCTTTCAAGATCCCTTCGGAACCATTTCTTGTCGACACCGACAGCGACTCCCGGTGAGCTCGAGTCATACATGGGTGCTCTCGTCGCAATCACCGAGTGGCCGAATTTCGATGTGAATGAGTCGGTCCGATCACTACGAACGGTCACGCGCGAACTTCGGCTATGGCTCGAAACGACGATCGACGTTGACATTGTGGCTGCCGAACATCGACACGGAAACAACGTCCACACCCCTCGGAATTTGTTCCTGCGCATGTGCGGCAACAGAGCGAAGCACAACTTCAACGGTTGAATGGTGTCGCAGGACAGATCGCAGGGAGGTACTGCGTGAACAAGGCGTGGAAGTCTCCATCGAGGAAGGGCGCTGCGAACCTTGGAAGAGCTTACAGCCACATGCGTGGAGTATTCGCAGATCACTCGACACGGACGCCCACTTTTGAATGACTTGCGTTGGGCATCTATCGGGACCTCGAGCTGAAACCAACCAGTCTTTCATCGCATTCCAGGCGACCGATGGCGTCATGAGTTCCTCGATCCGTCTGGACCAGAGGTAGAGTTCGCCCGGCAATGCTATTGGGGAAACCTGACAACGATGTTCGAGGGGAGCCTTACATAAGCCATTTAAGACTACACACGGTTCCAACTACGTCACGAGGTGGCCTGCGAAGCGCCAGGTTGGCTTCGATGGGCTGAGCGAGCAGAGAACCCCCGATTTGCCAGCAGGACGTCGCCTTCCGAGGCCTATCCGCCAAGACCGCCAGCTACTGAGCCTCCGAGACCGATCAGTAATAGGAGCTGAGAATTTCGCGGCTTGTCTCTAACATCAACTAACAACTAAACACGACAAGTCCGAGTATGATGCAAACGACCAACGTGTACGCTCTGAAGGGTTCTCCGCCATCATCGACGCGCTGGGGAGCCTTGACCAAGTTTGAATCGCCGTTCGTCGTGGTCGGCGGCCAGTTGCAGCACCTGCGTGACGTGAAGCCTCGTTCCACCTCCGATGAACGGGGGTCACGACTGGCTGCACACCCTATCTCCCATACATCGTAGATACGACTTCGCGAAACACCTCTCGGCTGTTTCGACATCCCCGGTCAATGCCGATGTCAGCGCGGATCGGCTTCGCACCGATCGTCGAGGTCCTGCCGGAGAACAGCCTCGCCCGCTGGTTTCACAGGTTTCGCCGGGGGTTGCCGATGCATTAAGCTCGAGCGCCACATGAGCGTGCTTTCGCCGCGCTGTCTGACGAGAGAACGGTCTTCAGGGTTTCATCAAAACGGTGCTCCACGAAACGAGTGAAAAGGAGACTGCCGACCGCGTTACTCTCCTTTTCCGTTAATATGCCTGCATTAGAGGCTCTCCTGATCCACGTTACCGCTTTTTGACGATCGCCAAGTCGCTCAGAGAGTTCCCTCTTTCGGGTTCAGGAATCGACAACATCGACGCAAAGGACGCAGCGATGCTGTTTCTCTCGAACCGTCCCTGGTTCGAGCTCGGTCGCTCGTCCGTCGCTCTCGAAACAGATCGGCGAGAAGCTGCGCATGCCGTTCTTCTGACCCGCCGCCATACTCGTAGTCCGATCCGTGTCTTCGACTCGATTTTGCTGTAGCAGGAGCCGTGCCTCCGCTTCGCGTGGTAAGTGGAGGTCATGGATTCAGCGAACATCGTCTCGACCTTGAATATTCCAAGGTGGGACGTCAAACGTGCCGACCGAAAAGCACCGTGTCGGAAACCCGGCGAATTCAAACTGAGGCAGTACCGATTGGGACAGGTGGGATGCGTCGCGCAGGCGCCGGGCGCTCGAACGAGCAGACCGTCAGGCCCATTTCCAATCTCATTCCCGTTCGAAGACCGTCGCCAAGCCTTGCCTACCCCGACGCAGAGCGACGCGATGCCGCGCGAGGCGCCGGTGCGAGCCATCTGGTGGATCAGCGTCGTGGCCAGGCGGGCGCCGCTGCAACCCAGCGGGTGACCGATCGCAATCGCGCCGCCGTTGACGTTCAATTTTGCGTTGTCGATGCCCAGCTCGCGCTGGCAGGCGAGGGCCTGCGAGCGCATCAAACCTCACGCTTCACAGACGGCCGCAGGAGGAACTGGGCTTGGCAATCATGCGCAATCGCAGATGATACTCCCCGATGCCGCTGACGTTCGAATGGGACGAGAAGAAGGCGCGATCCAACGCCACGAAGCACGGCGTCAGATTCGATGACGCTTCGACCGTTTTCGCTGATTCCCTTTCATTAACGATTCTGGACCCGACGCATTCTCACGACGAGGAGCGCTTTGTCACAATCGGCCGGTCCCACCGTGGCAAGTTGCTAGTTGTCGTTCACACCGACAGAGGCGACAATATTCGCATCATCAGCGCTCGACCTGCGAGCAGGCGCGAACGACGGACGTATGAAAAAACCAGGTAAGCAAATCGATCCCGACATCCAGCCGGAATACGATTTCGCCGACGGTACGCGTGGCAAATACGCTGGGCGTTATGCGCAAGGAACCAACGTTGTCGTGCTGGAACCCGACGTCGCCCGCGCCTTCCCGAGCGCCAAAGCGGTAAATGGGTCACTGCGAGCGCTGGCGAAGATCATCCGCGAGCAGAAATCTGCTGCCGGGAGATAGACGGTC
>CAVSRQ010000004.1:0-428686 GCA_963730385.1 uncultured Verrucomicrobiae bacterium | reverse complement strand
TCCGCATTTCTCCCGCCCTCCGCCCTCTGACCTCTGACGTGGCAGGACATTGTCAGACTGCGTATTCCGGTGTTAATCTCGGAAGCATGTCCTTGTCTGAATTAACCGCCGAAATTGCACAGCTTAGCCCTGCTGAGCTGGAGGAGTGCGTCGCGCCGTCGAATCAGAACTCGCCAGAAAGCAGAACGCGAGTGCGGTGGATATGTCGCAATACGCCGGGTGTACGCGCGAAATGATGAAATTCAATCCCGGATGGGGTGATCCGGAGCCGCTCGAGGATTGGAACGCCCTGCGTGATAACACACCTCTTTGATACCAACGCCTGGCTCCGCACTTGCGAAGAGCCAGAGAAGCTTTGGCGCCGGCGAGGGTGGTCATCTTCGGCCGGCAAAGCGGCCCGATGGCACTTTCCGCCATCAGTATCTGGGAGGTTTCACAAAAAGTTCGGAAAGGGAAACTCACCCTCTTCGCCGCGCTGGACGATTGGTTCGCCATCACCTTGCGACCTTCCTTCGTCACAGTGTTGCCGATCGACGCCGACATCGCGCGTTTAAGCAACAACCTCCCCGGTTTCGCAAACGAAGATCCTGCTGACCGCTTCATTGTGGCCACCGCGCGCAAACACCATCTCACCGTCATTACTAGCGATGAGAAAATACTGTCTTATGGAGACGTGCGGACGCTCTGGTAAGCATTTCCAGGTCGCTCCAACAGAACGTCACCGGCCGAGCCTGCTCCGCCGCATTTCCCTCCCCGCCTTCCTACTTCCTACTTCCTACTTCCTACTTCCCCACTTCCGCCCTCCGCATTCCGCATCCTCCGCATTCCGCATTTCTCCTCCCTCCTTCCCATGTACGAACACAGCGGCATCCTCATCGCAGCCCTCCTCTTCCTCGCCCTCGTCCTCGCCATCGAGATCGGTTACCGCGTCGGCCGCGCGGCCGAGAGCAGCGAGAGCACCCGCACCCACGTCAACGTTCTCCAGGCCGCCCTCCTCGGCATGCTCGCCCTGCTCCTCGGCTTCTCCTTCTCCCTCGCCCTCCAGCGATACGAAAGCCGCAGCGTCGCCCTCATCGATGAAGCCAATGCCATCGGCACCGCCTACCTCCGCATCGATCTTCTCCCGCCCGCCCTCCAGCCCGCCCTCCGCCAGCAATTCCGCGATTACCTCGCCCTCCGCCTCGAATCCCGCGCCGTCACCATGGCCGATCCCCTCCAGCGCGCCGCTCTCCTCACCCGGAGCGACACCGTCCTCGACGCGCTTTGGACCTCCGCCGCCCAGGCCGTCCGCGAAGATCCCCGCCCCGTCACCGCCGGCCTCTTCGTCCCCGCCGTAAACGAGCTCATCGATAACTACGCCAAACGCAACGCCACCCTCGAGCGCCACGTCCCCGAGCTCGTCATGTGGCTCCTCTTCGGCACCTTCGGGTTTTCCGGCGCCGTCGTCGGCTACGCGGCCGGGCTCGGCCGCCACCGCGCCTCCTTCGCCACCTACATGATGGTCGGCCTCATCGTCCTCGTCGTCTTCATGATCATCGACCTCGACCGCCCCCGCCGCGGCTTCATCCGCATCGACCAAACCACCCTGGCCGACCTGGAAAAAGCGATGCAAACGGAAACGCCCCCCGCGCAATAAGACGCTGCGTCAGCGACCCATTCCGCATTTCGCATTCCGCTCCGCACTCCTCATCCGCACTCCGCATTCCGCATTCCGCATTTCTCCCGCATTCCGCCCCATTCGCATTCCGCATTCCGCACTCCGCATTTCTCCCCGCATTTCTCCCCGCATTCCGCATTCCGCATTTTCTCCCCGCCTCTTCCGCATCGGCCCGATAGAATTCAACGAGCGCCCATGGCCTGTTCCCCCGCGAAGAACAAAGATTTCACCGCCCCGCCAAATCCCTCGAATCCTGGATCTGGGACGCCGCCTGCTCCATCCGTGGCGCGAAGGACGCGCCGAAGTACAAGGACTTCATCCTCCCGCTCATCTTCACCAAGCGCCTCTGCGACGTCTTCGATGACGAGCTGAACCGCATCGCCGCCGAGGTCGGGTCGCGCAAGAAGGCCTTCCAGCTCGCCAAGGCCGATCACAAGCTCGTCCGCTTCTACCTGCCGCTCGTGCCGGCCGATCCCGAGCAGCCGGTCTGGTCCGTCATCCGCAAGCTCTCCGACAAGATCGGCGAAGGCGTCACCACCCACATGCGGGCCATCGCCAAGGAAAACCCGCTCCTGCAGGGCATCATCGACCGCGTCGACTTCAATGCCACCACCCACGGCCAGCGCGACATCGACGACGACCGCCTCTCCAACCTCATCGAGGCCATCAGCGACCAAGCGCCTCGGGCTCGAGGACGTGGAGGCCGACATCATCGGCAAGAGCTACGAATACCTCATCCGCAAGTTCGCCGAGGGCAGCGGCCAGAGCGCCGGCGAGTTCTACACCCCGCCCGAGGTCGGCATCATCATGTCACGCGTGCTCGCGCCCGAGCCCGGCATGGACGGTCTACGATCCCTGCTGCGGTTCCGGCGGCCTGCTCATCAAGTGCGAGATCGCCATGGAGGAGAAGCGCCGAGCGCGCAAGAAGCGCACCGTCGCCCCGCTTGAAGCTCTACGGCCAGGAATACGTCGCCGAGACCTGGGCCATGGCCAACATGAACATGATCATCCACGACATGGAGGGCCAGATCGAGATCGGCGACACCTTCAAGAACCCGAAGTTCCGCGACAAGCGCGGCAAGCTCCGCACCTTCGACCGCGTCGTCGCCAATCCCATGTGGAACCAGGACTGGTTCACCGAGGCCGACTACGACGACGACGAACTCGACCGCTTCCCCGCCGGGGCCGGCTTCCCCGGCAAATCCTCCGCCGACTGGGGCTGGGTCCAGCACATGCTCGCCAGCCTCAATGCCAACGGCCGCGCCGCCGTCGTCCTCGACACCGGCGCCGTCTCCCGCGGCTCGGGCAATGCCGGCACCAACAAGGAAAAGACCGTCCGCCAGTGGTTCGTCGACCACGACCTCATCGAGAGCGTCCTCTACCTGCCCGAAAACCTCTTCTACAACACCACCGCCCCCGGCATCGTCCTGTTCCTGAACAAGGCCAAGCCGAAGGAGCGCCAGGGCAAGGTCTTCCTCGTCAACGCCAGCCAGGTCTTCGAAAAGGGCAACCCCAAGAACTTCATCCCGGACGACGGCATCCAGCGCATCGCCGACACCCTCATCGGCTGGAAGGAAGAGGAAAAACTCAGCCGCATCGTCGATCACGCCGAGCTGAAGAAGAACGACTACAACATCTCCCCCAGCCGCTACATCCACACCAGCGACGCCGAAACCTACCGGCCCATCGCGGAGATCGTCGAGGAACTGAAGGTCATCGAAGCCGAGGCGCAGGGAGACGGACAAGGCCTTGAAGGAAATTCTGGAGAAGCTCGGGGTATGAGCTGGACGGCAAACATATCACGCTTCCGGAGACTTCGGACGCTCGACGGATTGGGACTCGAGCCGCTCAGAGACCGCGACGATTCGCTGAAAGCGAGCCTTGATCACGGATGCTAACGTGCATCGCGTCCGAATCGAACATCGACTATTGCGGAATAATCGCCTCGACCGATCCAGGTTGAAGCGACAGCCAGCTCGACAAAGCGCCCTAGAAGACGGTGACATCATCTTGCGAGCGTTCGCGAGGCGGGCGCAAACGGCGACGGTCGCACAGTTATCTACTCGACCGCTGCGATCGGAGTCAGCTGTCATACTTGCGTTCGGCGATCCGCGATGAAGGACTACGAACCAGTTTGATCCTCGATTCTGTCTTCTACGGCTTGATTGAACTCTAGCAATGCGCTCGGACTGAAGACGATTCAGCGGCGATCCAAGGAATTCGACAACGGCGATTCAGCCTCAACGGACCGTGCTCGATTCCCTCCCCCCACTCCCCGAGCAGAAGAAGATCGCGCACATCCTTTCGACGGTGCAGCGGGCGATCGAAGCGCAGGAGCGGATCATTCAGACCACCACCGAGCTGAAAAAGGCCCTCATGCACAAGCTCTTCACCGAAGGCCTCCGCCACGAACCCCAAAAACAAACCGAAATCGGCCCCGTCCCCGAAAGCTGGGAGGTAGTGCGCTGCGAGGAAGCCTGCGAGACGACTTCGGTGGGAATCGTTGTTAAGCCGACCCAATATCTACGGCAGGGGCGTATTCCTTCGGTCCCAGAACGTTCGCGTAGATCGAATACAGATGGAGCCATGGTCTACATCTCGAAAGTGCAACGAGTCGGAGCTTGCGATCAGCTAAATCAAGTGCTCCGAACCGGAGACGTCTTCATCGTGCATCACCGCCAATCTTCCGGGATGTCCTGCGTGTTGCCCACCGAGTTGGACGGCTGCAACTGCACGACTGCTCTTCATCGCACTAAGCCCGAAGGCTCAACGGGAGCTTTCTGTCGTTTCACCAGTTCAGCTGGAGGCGAAGAAGCAAGTTGGCGCGGGAAAAACTGGGATGGCACAGCCCCATTTCAACGTTGGCACGGTCAAACGAATCTGCGTTCCTTCCCTCCGCTCGATGAGCAGGAAGTGATCGTGTCGTGCCTTGAGACGATCGATCAGAAGACACGACCTCGCGAGCCAGAACAAAGCGCTCCAAGACCTCTTCCGCACCCTCCTTCACGAACTGATGACCGCGAAGACCCGCGTTCACGAACTTGAGATTTCCCCATGAGCACCGACCCAAGCGACCCTCCTAATAAATCCAACAGTTTCTCCGCGATGCTTTTGCTTCCGATCAGAAATGTCTTGCGGCGAATTTGAAATCGTCGTTTCGGATTACACACAACGGAGATCGCGGAGAGGTCAACGAACAATTTTTTATTGATTACCTACGGGCTTATCTACCCAACAGATACACCGTTGAGAAGGCGATCTGTACTGATAGTCGCGGAGATGTTAGTCGCTCAATCGACGTCGTAGTCTTCGATCGGCAATACACGCCAACGCTGCTTGATAACGACAAGCACCGCTACGTGCCCGCCGAAGCCGTCTATGCCGTTTTCGAGTGCAAGCCGAAGATCGACAAAGGCTATCTCGAGTATGCGGCAGACATGGTTGCCTCCGTCCGACGATTGCACCGAACTTCGGTGGATATTCACCACGCAGGCGGAGTTTTTCCAAAGAAAAAGCTATTCCCGATCGTCGGTGGCATCCTTGCGACAGATGTTGAGTGGGCAGATGGGTTTGGAGAAACCTTTCGGAAAAACCATCAAGCTCTGATTGGCGACCACAGGTGGATTGCTGGCTTCGCGGCTAGCGGTGCTTGCTTCGACATCTTCGGACGAAAACGTGTACACCTTTGGCCCACCGGAGAACGCTTTAGCCTATTTTGCGTTTCGACTGCTCTGGAAGCTTCAATCGCTGGCGACAGTTCCGGCAGTTGATTGGATGGCCTATGCGCGAACTCTCAGTTCCATTTAGGATGTTCGACTACTCCGTTCAAATTGAGGCATTCCGAGACAAAAGGGTAAGGTTGCCGACCCTGTTCAAGGAAAAGTTGCTTGATCGTCGGAAGGCAAATCGGAACCGCCTGATCAATCGGCTCTCGGACTTTATTCCACGCGCAAGTATCGGCGAGACCAACTTCAAGCCCCAGGGCTCGGTCGCGATGGGAACAGTCATTCAGAACAAGTTTCCAGATGAGGAATATGACATCGACGACGGGCTTGTAGTCCCCCGAAGCCAACTGAAGAACAGCGACGGTAGCGAAATGGCCCCATCGAAAGTGAAGGAAGCGGTCCGCGATGCTTTAAAAGACGATCGCTTCATCCGCCAACCGAAGATTCACACAAACTGCGTCCGCGTTTTCTACGCAGAGACAGGCGATGAGAAGCATCATGTCGACTTCCCAGTATACCGGCGATGGACAGACACTGATGACGAGGTGGTGCGAGAGCTGGCCTCTGAATCAAACTGGCTTCAATCAGACCCAACGCAGGTAAACGAGTGGTTCAGTAACATTGTGGCCGATCGCAACAAGGCGGAAGACGGCTGGGGCACGCAATTCAGGAACCTTGTTCAGTTGCTGAAGCGTTTCTCCCGAAGCCGCTGCGATTGGCTTGCTCTGCTTCCTAACGGAATGAAGCTGACGATGCTCGTCGACGAGTGCCAACCGCCGTATGACGCAAGGATCGATGTCGCCTTTCGACACCTGCTCGAAGGTATTGATAGGCGGCTAGACTCAGACAAGGTGATCTACAACCGCGCCCATCCCGAGGAGCCGATGCTCTCGCGCACCGATAAGGACGAAAACGTCGTGGTGCTGCAGGAAAAAATTCAAGAGGCTCTGGAGCAAATCGAGAGCTTGGATGACGCTGGGAAGAATAACGAGGAAAGCGCGCGGGCTGTCTGGGATTGGATCTTTAAGAGTGATGGCTTCTTCGCCGAGTATGACGAGGCGAGTCGCGCAGTAAAGGCTGAGTCAGTCGCGGGGCGCGCAGGAAAATCCTTATTCGATGTTCCTTGGGCGGAGAAACCGCATTGGAATATGCGATGTGACAAGTCAGCAATCATACGAGGGCGATGGAACACGAGCGAAAGCGGGATCAACTGGAGGGAGTTCCCTAGCAACGGACCGGCACTCGACAAGAATCTTTATCTTCGGTTCTTCGGCGAGACGAATGCATCACCCCCATATCAGGTTTACTGGCAGGTCGTGAATACCGGGCCTGAGGCGGTTACAAAGGGATGTCTCCGCGGAGGAATTGTCCCATCAGGGTCAGTAGGACAGTCTGGACTCCGTAGCACGACCATGGTGGAGAAACCTTCGAGGGACGAGCGGACGCTCTACCGAGGAATGCACTGGGTCGAATTTTTCGTCGTGCGAGACGGGGTTTGCTTGGCCCGAAGCGGTCCTTTTGTCGTGAACATCATCTAACACCCCTTCATGCCCACGCCCGGAGAACACAAAACCGTCCAAGCCCGGATCCTCGAATACGCCGAGGCCATCGGTTGGACGATTGTGTCCCGCGAGGAAGCCGAGCAGCGGCGCGGGTTTGATCCGGACGTGCCGCCTGCCGACCGCGCCAAGAACCGTTCGCTCTTCTTCGACGACCTGCTCGACGCCAAGGTGCGGGAATTCAACCCGCGCTACGCCGAGGCCGAGGGCGCGTTGCTCGGCCAGTTCCGCCATCTCCACACCGACATCTACGGCAACCGGGAATTCGTCGAGCACCTGCGCAACCGGGGCAAGTTCTTCGACCACGAGGAGAAGCGCGAGCGCGACCTGATCCTGATCGATTACGACGACCCGGCGCGCAATGTTTACGAGGTGACCGAGGAGTGTGCCTTTCACAACGGCCACTACGGCACGCGGGAGGATGTGGTCTTTCTCATCAACGGCATCCCGGTGCTGGTGATCGAGTGCAAGAACGCCAACAAGGACGAGGCGATCGCGCTGGGGGTGGACCAGATCCGCCGCTACCACCGCGAGACGCCGGAGCTGTTCGTGCCGCAGATGCTTTTCACCGCCACCGAGGCGATCGGCTTTTCCTACGGGGTGACCTGGAACACGGTGCGGCGGAACATCTTCAACTGGAAGCACGAGCGAAGTCGGCAACCTGGAGGCGAAGGTGAAGAGCTTCTGCGCCATCCCGCAGGTGCTCGCCTTCCTGAAGGACTACATCGTCTTTGCCGAGAAGGACGAGGAGCTGAACAAATACATCCTGCGCCAGCACCAGACCGGCGCGGTGGAGGCGAGTGGTGAGCGCGCGCGCCTCGATCCCGAAGCGCACGCGCGGGCTGGTCTGGCACACGCAGGGCAGCGGCAAGACCTTCACGATGATCAAGACGGCGGAGCTGCTCTTCCGCGCGCCCGAGGCGGACAAGCCGACCGTCCTGCTGATGATCGACCGCAACGAGCTGGAAGACCAGATGCTCAAGAACCTGGCGGCGCTCGGCCTGGGCAACCTGGAGCACGCCAGCAGCATCGCCGCGGCTGAACCAAGCTGCTGAAGGACGACTACCGGGGCATCATCGTGACGATGATCCACAAGTTCCGCGACATGCCGGCGAACCTGAACCTGCGGACGAACATCTACGTGCTCATCGACGAGGCGCACCGCACGACCGGCGGCGACCTCGGCAACTTCCTCATGGCCGGCCTGCCGAACGCGACCTTCATCGGCTTCACCGGCACGCCGGTGGACAAGACCGTCTACGGCAAGGGCACGTTCAAGACCTTCGGCTGCGAGGACGACCAGGGCTACCTGCACAAGTATTCCATCGCCGACAGCATCGAGGACGGGACCACGCTGCCGCTCTACTACCAGCTCGCGCCGAACGAAATGCTCGTGCCGCACGAGACGCTGGACAAGGAGTTCCTCTCCCTCGCCGAAGCCGAGGGCGTGACCGACATCGAGGAGCTGAACAAGATCCTCGAGCGGGCGGTGAACCTGAAGAACTTCCTCAAGGGCAAGGAGCGCATCCAGAAGGTGGCGGAGTTCGTCGCCGAGCACTACCGGGAGAACGTCGAGCCGCTCGGCTACAAGGCGTTCCTCGTCGGCGTGGACCGCGAGGCCTGCGCCCACTACAAGCAGGCGCTCGATCAAGTTCCTGCCGCCGGAGTATTCCGAGGTCGTCTACACCGGCAGCAACAACGACTCGGCGCTGCTGAAGGAATTCCACCTCGACCCGAAGAAGGAGCGGCAGATCCGCAAGAGCTTCGGCAAGCTGGACCAGATGCCGAAGATCCTCATCGTCACCGAGAAGCTGCTCACCGGCTTCGACGCGCCGGTGCTCTACGCCATGTATCTCGACAAGCCGATGCGCGATCACACCCTGCTGCAGGCCATCGCCCGGGTGAACCGCCCCTACGAGAACGAGGCGCAGGAGATGGTGAAGCCGCACGGCTTCGTGCTCGATTTCGTCGGCATCTTCGACAAGCTGGAAAAGGCGCTGGCCTTCGACAGCGACGAGATCAACGCCATCGTCAAGGACCTGGGGCTGCTGAAGGTGCTGTTCAAGAACAAGATGGAGACGCAAGGCGCCGGGGTATCTCGAAGCTCGATCACACACGAACTTCAACGACAAGGACGTGGACGACCTGATCGAGCACTTCCGCGACCCGGAGCGGCGGAAGGAGTTCTTCAAGGAATACAAGGAGATCGAGATGCTCTACGAGATCATCTCCCCGGACGCGTTCCTGCGGCCGTTCATCGACGACTACACGACGCTGGCTCGAACATCTATCGGGTGGTGCGCGAAGGCCTACACGAGGCGGTGTACGTCGATCGCGACTTCCAGAAGAAGACCAACGAACTGGTGCAGAAGCACGTCGGCGCGAGCCCGATCGCCGCCGGTCACCGACTTCGTCGAGATCGATGCCGAGACGATCGAGCTGATCAAGGCAGAAGCGCGGCGGCGACGGCACGAAGGTGATCAACCTGATCAAGAGCATCGAGAAAGACGCCGCGGAGCAGAGCGACGACCCGTTCCTGATCGCGATGGCCGACCGAGCGCAGGCGGTGCAGGAGAGCTTCGAGGACCGGCAGACCTCCACGGCAGAAGCGCTCGAAAAGCCTGCTCGAGGACGTCGAGCGCAACGAGGCGCGAAAGAAGGAGCAAGCGGAGAAGGGTTTCGACGGGCTGACTTTCTTCGTCTACCGCACCCTGCTCGACGCCAAGGTCGGCAACGCCGAGCAGGTGAGCCGGAAGATCAAGGAAGCCTTCGTTGCCTATCCGAACTGGAAGAAGAGCGAGGCGGCGCTGCGGGAGCTGCGCAAGAAGGTGACCTTCGCGGTCTTCGCCGAGACGGACGATCTCCAAACGCCGTCACGCGCATCGTGGACGATCTTTTCCGACTTGTTGGAAAAGGCCGCCGGGGCATCAGAGCAGAGCTGAATAGATTATGGAATACCCCGCAACGCTGCTAACACACCTAGGCAAATACCGCCGGGATACTCTGAAAGTCAGCGACCCTGGAATCTTTCATTACAGAAAGAGGGAAATTCCAAAAGATCATATTCTAGGAGACGATCATTGGGAGCTCAATTTCCTGCCGTCCATAATGAAAAGTGCCACGAGTTTACTCGATCTTCAGGGCAGTCGACTAAAGTGGCATCGATATGCGCATCATCTGAATTCTTCCCAGGTTCTTGCCGTAAACCTCTTCCTTCTGCCTTGATGGAAAGCACAGGAGGTCTAGAAATCTTGGGGAAGGTGACTCACACGAAATCTCCAGTGCGAGAAAAGACCGGTTTTGAATTCATTCCTGACAGGGAAGAAAACACAAATATTGACGTTTGTGTCCACGGCGCGAGCGGACAGAGACTTTTAATCGAGGTCAAATTGACGGAGGCGGACTTTGGAAGAGCGAAGGACGACATCGATCACCGAAACAAATTCTCGAAGCTCTACGCACCTAAATGCAAGGGGCGCGTTCTTCTACGGAAGGCAATGAATGGCCCCAATTCCGTTCCAACTATCAATTCTATCGAAACGCTCTCAATGCCGACGCACAAACTCGCATCTGGTTTCTAATTCCAGGCGCGTCACCGGTCGATGATTAAACGCGCCGAAAATTGTCTAAAGCATCTGGACGAGCGCATTCGTCCCTACGTTTCAGTTGTGCGGGCTGGAGACTCTTGTTTCCGCTATCGAGAAAACAGGTGGAGGGCAACCAATCGCTTGCCGACCACTACCGCCAGTTTCGTGAAAAGTATGCTCCCGCACTGATCAGTGAAAACGACGCTCCAGTTTAAAAAGATGGCCCGACGGCACAAGCGAGAGGGATTCAAAAAGCGCGTGCGCGGATGGGCCGAAAAACTCGACGTGAAGATCGTCTGGCTGGGAATTAGGCCGATGAGCAACAAATGGCACCTGTTCGACCGCCGGTCACCTAAATTTCAACGACGATCTGCTCGCTCTCGATCCGGAACTTTGGGATTACGTGATTGTCCACGAGCTGCTGCACTTCTTCGTTCCCAATCATGGCAAACTCTGGAAGATTCGATGCGAGCGCATCTTGGGGACTACGAGCAGCATGAAAAGCGTTTGCAGGCTAAAGTAGTGCAGGTCTAGCGTGAACGGTCGCGACGGTAAAATTTATCGCTTTCGATGGAGATGAGGGAATAACCAACAGGCGTCGCCGACTGCCGATGACCTAGTGGCCGCTCCGAACCACACTATGTTGTTCGCGATCATGTCTCTTCCCGCTCGGATAGGCATCAAAACTCATGGGTGACGTCGCGACCTGCGAAGGCAAGGCTTATTCCTGCCGGGCTTATGTCTCGCCCGGCGCGGACAAAGTTTTATCCCAGGCGGATAAGGTCTGTTCACGCGCGGACGAGGTTTATTCTCTCACGGATAATCTCTTTGCCCTCGCGAATGGTGTCTAAGCGCGGGCGAACAAGGCCTGGTCTCTCGGGCACAATGAGTATTCCTCCACGGTTAAGGTTTTATTTCTCGCGGATAAGATATTTTCTCGGGCAACAAAGACGTTATTTCGCGTTCGCGAGACCTTTTGGAGCCTTTTAGCCGCCTTTCTAGGCTCAAAAGTGGTGTCGGGTCTCGTTTTTCGCCGGGACTCGTGGTTTTCCGGGATGGCGCATACAGGATTTCCATTACCTCGAACGGGGTATAGGGCCTGGCATCGGCGGTGCTTTTATTTGGGCCATATCGCAGCGCGCACTGGCCGATGAACGGCTCGAGCAAGTCTGCGCTTCAAATTAGAAAGACAAGATTACATGCCTAAAATTAGGACCAATCGTCTCTATAGTCAGATGAATGATCTGGCTTTGTTTAAGTTCGGCTCCAAGACAGCCGAGATGCTGACCGGGAACGTGTTTTTCCCGAAGCCGCCCGTGAGCCCGGGAGATCTCACGATCAAGCTGACCACCTTTAAGGACGCCATGACCAAGGCGGACGGTGGCGGCAAGTACCTGACCGCGGAGAAGGATGCCGCGCGCGGGGACGTGACCACGGCGCTGGATAAGAATGCCAGCTATACGGACATGGAATGCAATAACGACCTGACCACTCTGCTCAGCTCAGGTTATCAGCCCGTGAATACGAACCGCGCCCGCACGGTGCTGGAAGCGCCAGTGGTGATCGCCTCGAAGTATGGACAGACGGGCGAGATCCAGCTGCGGGTGAAGGGGAATCGCAATCGCCGCGCCATCCAGGGTCGGGTAAAGCCGGTCAACGGCGACTTCGGCCCCATCATCACGTTCGCGACTTCGCGCGAGATCCTTTTCAAGGGTCTGGCCGCGGGGACGACCTATGTGATGCAGGTCTGTGGCCTGGGCGGCAGCACCGGCCAGAGCGATTGGAGCGCGCCAGTGACGAAGGTGGCGGTGTAAGAGTCCCCCCACTCGGGAGCCGCCTCGGGGGGTCGAGGCGGCACGCTCCCGCAGTTTTTTTGGAAACTTCTCCGGCCCAATTTCTTATTTCTTCTGTGAGCCCGTCATGCGTCCCCCCGCAGCGTCCCCTCAGTCGCTTCCTTTGACCCCGCGCCAGCGGGAGGTGATGCATTGGGCGCGCGAAGGAAAATCGAGCTGGGAGATGGGCAAGATCCTGGGCTGCGCGGAGGAGACGGTGAAGAAGCATCTGCAGAAGATCTATCGTCTGCTGGAGGTGCCGAATCGCGCCGCGGCTGTGCATCGGCTCGAAGGGATCTCGCTCGACCTCCCCGGCGAGGGCTAGACTGAGCGCTGGGGAATTGGAACGGCGGATAGCGCGGGGCGTTTCGGCACGGCCACCCCCTTACCGAGAGCACCAGCCAGTTCCCGGCAAAGTATGCGGGTCGGGATAACGACCGCAATATTGGCACCCGCTCCGAAGAATGTTTCCGTCCCGCCGCAGGACCGCTAGACTCGCGCTGCATTTACGAATGGAGACGGATGTCGTTACAATTCTGAGGGCGGCGGCCGAGCGCGGGCTGCCAAGCCTGCTTATCGGCGGAAACGCCGTTATCCTGCTCGGCTACCACCGCACGACGAATGACCTCGACCTGCTGGTGCCCGAAGCGCAACGCTCGCGTTGGCTTGATCTGCTGCGCGATCTCAACTTCCGCTTTTTCCACGGCCAGGAAGGATTCGCACAATTCGAATCAACTCCGCCCGCCACGCTGCCGGTAGATCTCATGTTTGTCGATGACCACACTTGGCGGGGACTTCTCCGGGGAGCCCGCGAGGTCGATCTGGGAGGGGAGACCGCGCTCCTCCCGCTCCCGGAATATCTCGTCGCCCTCAAGCTGCACGCAGTGAGTAGTCCTACGCGTAGCAAATCTGAGGTCGATTGGGAAGATATTCGGCAGATTGTGCGCATCTGCGAACTAGACCCGGAGGAGACTTCTTTTCGTGACTTGATCTTGCGGTATGGTGGCAACAGTGCGCTCGCCAGAATCAGAAACTTCGCCTAGCGATAAACCGCGCCTCGCTTTGGATCTAAACCTGCCCGTCTTTACCGTGCCGCAGAAAGAACACTGGCCGTCAAAGGCGCCGTGGGCGGAAGCCGTGCGCGCCATGGCCCCGTTCCGCGACTACTATATGCGGCACTTTGATTCTCCGGAGCAGCGATTGCGGGATAAGAATCCTGCGCGCTTCCGGTTGCCTTAGGCTTACGCCGGATAAGAGAGGGCTCACGGCACGGCCGCAAACGGTAGCCGCTGAGAAGAAGGGCTAACCGCAAATTGACGCAGATTGACGCAGATTTTTCGGTTGGAGTCTGCGGGGATTCAGGGTGCTGGGAAGCTGCGGATCATTAGCTGTCCTTGGAGATTTGTTTTTGTCGGTGAGGCACCTGTCTGTGCGGCGCGGCCCCAGACTCTGCTGGACAATGGGGAGCCCGGTGGAAAGCTCCTGCTTTTTCCGGCAGCGAACACTTTTCACGACACCGCCCCATGCATGAACCACTCCCTCCACGCGACCTGATCACGGGGGTGCGGCTGCGGATTTTTCTTCTCTCGTTCACGCTTCTCTTCTTCGAGCTGCTCTGTATCCGCTGGATCCCGGCTTACGTCCGTTACCTCTCCTATTTCACGAATTTCATTCTCCTGGCGTCGTTCCTCGGGATGGGGCTGGGAATCATGGCCGCGCGACGGCCGGGCTTCCGTTTCCCGTCGTTCCCCACCCTCCTCCTCGCGCTGGTGGCGGTGGTGGCGGTGAACCGTTTCGAGCTGAATATCGCGAGCACGGATGTGCTCTACTTCGGCTCGGGCACGACGGGGGTGGCGCGGGCGGAGAGTTTCATTTTGCTCCCGCTCATTTTTACTTTTGTGGCCGCGGCTTTTATCCCGCTGGCGCGATCGCTGGGGTTGCTCTTTACCCAGACGGCGCCGCTGACGGCTTACACCTGGGACATCGTGGGCAGTCTGGCGGGGACGGCGGCGTTTTTCCTGATCGCCTGGTTTGCTCTGCCGCCGATCTTTTGGTTCGGCGCGCTCGGTTTGCTGGTGGTGGGGTTCGAGCACGCGGCGCACGCTCGTGCGCACGGCGCTGCTGGTCGCGGCCGCGGCGGGGATCGCGCTCTTTTTGCAACGCGGCAGCTATTGGTCGCCCTATTACAAGATCACGCTCACGCCGGCGCAGCCGGTCGGCTACGAGCTGGACGTGAACAGCATCGGGCATCAGAGCATGATTCCCTGGCAGGCGAAGGAGCCGTTTTATCGGCGCGTCTATGAGATGTTCCCGGGCGCTTCGTTTTCCAATGCGCTCATCCTGGGCGCGGGCACGGGCTCGGATACGGCGACGGCGCTGGCGCAGGGCGTGCAAAAGATCACCGCGGTGGAGATCGATCCGCTGATCCAGAAGCTGGGCGCGGAGCTGCATCCGGATCGGCCTTACTCCGATCCGCGGGTGCGGATGGTGAACACGGATGGCCGCGTCTTTCTGCGGCACACGAAGGAGAAATATGACCTGATCATTTTCGCGCTGCCGGATTCGCTCACGCTCACTTCGAGCATCGCGAATCTGCGGCTGGAGAGTTTTCTCTTCACGCAGGATTCGCTGGAGGCGGCGCGCGCGGCCCTGGCGCCGGACGGCGTGCTCGTGCTCTACAATTACTACCGCGAGCCGTGGCTGATCGAGAAGCTGGCGGGGATGGTGACGCGCACCTTTGGGCGGGATTCGTTTGTCTCGACCTACGGAGGCGAAGGGCGCGGGGCGGTGATCATCAACAGCACGCGGGTGGACGCTTTACCAGCAGCGGAGCGCGGGCCGTATCGCGAGCAACCGGCCGCGGGGAGCGATCGCCTGCGCGTGACGGGCGAGGGCTTGATGGGCGCGGGCACGATCGCCTCGGCGACGGACGACTGGCCGTTTGTTTATCTGCCGCAGAAGTCGTTTCCGACGATCTATCTGCGCGGGCTGGCGGTGGTGGCGGCGATCTCGCTGGCGGGGATCTGGTGGATCGCGCCGCGCAATACGCTGCGCCGGTTTGATTGGCACATGTTCTTTCTGGGGGTGGCGTTTGCGCTCCTGGAGGTGAAGGCGTTGACCACCTTCGCGCTCCTTTTCGGGAGCACGTGGATCGTGAACTCGCTCGTCTTCTTCGCCATTCTCACAAGCGTGCTGGTGGCGGTGCGGGTGAATGCGCGCTTCGCGGTGCAGCGGATCTGGATGTTTTACGCGCTGCTCTTCGGGATGCTGGCTTTGAACCTGGCGGTGCGGCCGGAGGCGTTGCTCTTCGAGAATGTGTGGCTGCGTTATCTGGTCGCGAGCGGGCTGGCGTTCACGCCGGTGTTTCTGGCGAATGTGATTTTCTCGCATTCGTTCCGCGACACCGAGCAGGCGGATGTCTCCTTCGCGTCCAACCTGCTCGGGATCATGGTGGGCGGGATGCTGGAATACCTGAGCATGCTGCTCGGGTATCACGCGTTGCTTTGGTTTGTGATCGGGTTTTACGCGCTGGCGATGGTGTGGCGGCGCGCAGGGCGCAATTAGGTAGCGCAAGCTTCCAGCTTGCGGGGCGATGAGACTGCAAGTTGGAAACTTGCACCACGGGGGAGGTGCGCGGCGTTGCTGGGACTGCAAGCTGGAAGCTTGCGCTACCTTATTTCTGCCGCGCGGAGGGATTGCAGGAGCGCGGCGCGGCCGCGTGGGAGTTTTCCGAAGAGGCTGGCCAACGCGAGCGCGGGATCGTGCTTTGATCGCTTTCACGTCATGCACGCCGGCGATGCGGGCGAGCTCGAGCTCGAAATGGGTGAGCGCGCGCGCGGTGGGTTCTTTTTCGCTCAGGAATCCGAAGGCGCGTTGCAAGAGCGCGAAGAGCTCCGGTTCATCGTGATCGGACTCGGTGCAGATCTCGATCAACTCGACGAAGTAGGACGCGACCTGCATGCGCGGGTAGCTGGCGCGGATGCCGGGGAAGGGATTCGTGAGCACGACTTCGCGCAAGGTGTGCAGATCGGATTTCCGGCTGCGCACGAGAGTGATCTCGGCTTCGTAGAAGAGATCGAGCTTGCCCGCGAAAGGGCTCTTCGCGCCGCGCGCGCCTTTGGCCACGGTGCGCACGGTGCCGAGCGAGCCCGTGCACCAGGAGATGATGAGGCTGGTGTCGCTGAGCTTGCGTTTGCGGAGCAAAATCGCGTGCGTGCTTTCCATGCGGGGAGACTCTAGCTGCGACTCCGCGCGCCGGCCATGGAGAGGGCGTTCTTGAGACTCCTGAACCTCGCGTATCTTCCTCGCCTGCGCATGGAGACAACGAAGACAGCCCAGATCCCGAGCGAGCTTTCCGGACGTTCCGGGCGGACACCGGTGGGGAAGATCTCGCTCCGCGATACTTTCCGCGCGCTGCGGCATCGGAATTACCGGCTCTTCTTTTACGGGCAGCTCGTCTCGCTCACGGGCACCTGGATGCAGACGACGGCGATGAGCTGGCTGGTCTATCAAATCACGGGCTCGAAGTTGCTCCTCGGAGTGGTGGCGGCGGCGAGCTCGGCCCCGATGATTTTCTTTTCGCTCTGGGGCGGCGCGCTGGCGGATCGCTACCCGAAACGCGCGATCATTCTCTGCACGCAGGCGGCGCAAATGATTCCCGCGTTTCTGCTCGCGGCTCTGGCCTGGGCGGGCTGGGCGACGCCGGGATTGATCATCGCGCTGGCGGCGGTGAGCGGGATCGCGATGGCTTTCGACATGCCGGCGCGGCAGGCTTTCACCCTCGATATGACGAGTCGCGAGGACCTGCTGAACGCGATCTCGTTGAACAGTTCGATCTTTAACGGGGCGCGCATCATCGGTCCGGCGCTGGCGGGATTGGTCATCGGGAGTCTGGGCACGCCGGTTTGTTTTCTGATCAATGGGGTGAGCTACATCGCGGTGATCATCGGGCTGCTCATGATGCGCTTGCCGCCCGCGCAGCCGAAGGAGGCGACGGAGCCGGCGAGCGCGTGGAGTGGTCTGCGCTACGTGGCGGGGCATCGGCGGGTGCGGACGATTCTGGGGTTGCTCGGCACGGTGGGCATCTTCGGCTGGTCGTATGCGGTGCTCTTGCCGGCGTTCGCGCGGGATGTTTTCGGCGCGGGCGCGAATGGCTACGGCGGGTTGATGTCGGCCAGCGGCGTGGGCGCGCTCGCGGGAGCGCTGACGGTGGCGACGGCGGGCCACATCTTTCCCGCGCGCAATGTGGCCCTGGCGGGCAACTGGCTTTTCTCGGCGGCGTTGATCGCGTTTGCCTACACGACGAATTACTACCTCGCGCTGGCGCTGATGTGTTTGGGCGGTTTCGGCATGCTGCTCTTTTTCTCCACCTCGAACACGGTCATGCAAACGATCGTGCCGGATGAGATGCGCGGGCGCGTGCTGGGAGTGTGGGGGCTGGTCTTCGGCGCGATGATTCCGCTGGGGAGTCTGGAAGCGGGCTGGCTGGCGGAGTGGCTGGGCGCGCCTTTTGCGCTGGCCTTCGGCGGCGTGATCTGCGCGATCGCTGGCCTGGTGGCGTTGCTCGCGATTCGGCGGCGGGAAGCGGAGACGGCGTAGCGCCGGCGTGGCGGCAGACGTTCCGCTAGTCACTCGCCCGAATCTTTGTTTAGTTAGGCGCTTATGCCCGCCACACCGGAACTGCAACACACGCTCGGCAAATCCTCTGCGATGAGCGGGGTCTCTCTTCACACCGGGGAGAAAGTGACGCTGCGCCTGCAGGCCGCGCCGGTGGATTACGGGATCAAGTTCAAGCGCAAGGATCTGGACGGCGAGCCGACGATCGACGCCAAAATCGAGAACCTGAAAACGGTCGAGCGCGCGACCACGATCGGCGAAGGCGCGATGCGCGTGCATACGGTCGAGCACGTCCTGGCCGCGCTCTCGGCCATGGGCGTGGACAACGCGACGATCGAGATGGACGCGAACGAACCGCCGATCGGCGACGGGAGCGCGCGCGCTTATGTCGAGTTAATCAAGAAGGCGGGGATCGTGCCGCAAGAAGCGCCGCGTCGCATCTTCACGGTGCAGGAGCCAATCCACATCGAGACGAAGAACGGCTCGCTTCTCGTCGTGCTCCCGGATGAGAAGTTCCGCGTCTCCTGCACGCAAGCCGGGCCGGACGGGCGCTTCACCCAATACTTTTCCACCGAGATCACGCCCGCCACCTTCGAGCGCGAGATCGCCTCTGCGCGGACGTTTGTTTTCTACGAAGACGTGCAGCAGTTGATGGAGAAGAACTTGATCAAGGGCGGCAGTCTGGAGAACGCGATCGTGATCCGCGGCGAAGCGGTCTTGAGCAAGGAGCCGCTTCGTTTTGCCGATGAATTTGTCCGGCACAAGATCCTCGATATTCTCGGCGACCTCGCGCTCTGCGGGCATCGCATTCGCGGCCATGTGGTGGCGGTGAAGCCAGGCCACGGCCCGAACGCGGAGCTCTCGCGCGCGATCGTGCGCGAACACAAGAAGACGCTGCCGGTCATCCAGCCACGCCCTTTTCCAGCGGGCGAAGGCGGGCTCGACATCAATCAGGTCATGGCAATTCTCCCGCATCGTTATCCGTTCCTGATGGTGGATCGGATCGTCGGCTTCGAGGGCGAGACGAAGATCGTGGGCTCGAAAGCAGTCACGATTAACGAGCCGTATTTCGGCGGCCATTTTCCCGGGCATCCGGTTATGCCAGGCGTTTTGCAATTGGAAGCGATGGCGCAGGTGGCCAGCATTCTGATGATGAAAATCACCAAGAGCGCGAGCCGGCTGGGCTACTTCGTGAGCGCGGATGAAGTGAAATTCCGCAAGCCGGTTTTCCCGGGCGACACGCTTTTCATTCACGCGGAGCTGACGAAGGCGCGGAGCAATCGTATCGCCAAAGCGCGCTGCCAATGCCGGGTCAACGACGCCGTCGTCTCGGAAGGCGAGCTCATGTTTACCTTCCTCGATAAATAAGCTGAGAAGCGAGCAAGCTTCCCTTCATGGAACCGAGCGCACAAATTCATCCCACCGCGATCGTGGATCCCGCGGCCGAACTCGGCGCGGGCACGGTGGTGGGGCCTTACTGCATCGTGGCGGCTGGCGTGGTGCTGGGGCCGGGATGTTGGCTGCAACATCACGTCACCCTCGAAGGTCCGATGACGGCCGGCGCGCGGAATAAATTCTACGCCTACTGTTCCATCGGGCAGCAGACCCAGGACTTGAAATACGCGGGCGAACCGACCTATCTCGAGGTCGGCGACGAGAATACTTTTCGCGAATTCGTCACGATCAATCGCAGCACCGGCGCGGAAGGACGGACGCGCGTGGGCAGTCGCGGAAATTATCTCGCTTACAGCCACATCGGGCATGACTGCATCGTGGGCGATGATGTTATTTTCTCGAACAACGGCACTCTCGCCGGCCACGTGCAGGTGGGCGATCACGCCATCATGGGCGGGCTGACCGCGGTCCATCAGTTCTGCCGGATCGGGCGCTTCGCCATCACGGGCGGCTGCTCGAAGATCGTGCAGGATGTTCCGCCCTTCATGATTGCCGATGGCAACCCGGCGGAGATCCGCGGGATCAATGTCATCGGTCTGGAGCGCAATGGGTTCACGCCGGAAAGCGTGAAGTCGATCAAGGAAGCGTTTCGCATTGTTTACCGTTCCAAGCTCAACACTGGCCAGGCGCTGGAAGCGCTCCGCCAGGAGGCGGCGCCGACGCCGGAGGTGCAGCAGATCATCGAGTTTATCGAGACGAGCGAGCGCGGGATTATTCGGCGGTAGGAAAAATGCGGAATGCGGAATGCGGAATGCGGACTGCAGAGGTTGGAGGTGCAGCACGCCCGGTGTCATCCCGAGCCGCGAAGACGGCCGAGGGATCTCTCCGACGCAGTCCGCGTGAGGACGCATAGGAAAGCGGGAACCGCAGCGCCAGCTCTTCCCCTCTAAACCCGCGCGAGCCGCGGAGAGATCCCTCGGCCGTGCTTCGCCGGCTCGGGATGACGGAGTGTGCCTCGTCGAGTGTCTCTTGAGCCCTCACGCGATCGCGCATCATTCGCTCATTTATTCCCGTGCATAAAACCCGGAAGGCGGAAGGCGGACTGCAGAGGTTGGAGGTGCGGCACGCCCGGTGTCATCCCGAGCCGCGAAGACGGCCGAGGGATCTCTCCGACGCAGTCCGCGCCCAACGACAGGGACGCGGGAACCGCAGCGCCAGCTCTCCCCCCCTAAACCCGCGCGAGCCGCGGAGGGATCCCTCGGCCGTGCTCCGCCGGCTCGGGATGACGGAGTGTGCCTGGTCGGGTCTTTTGAGCCCTCACGCGATCGCGCATCATTCGCTCATTTATTCCCGCGAGGATCGGGTCCGACCTCTTATGGCTTGGTCGGCGATCCTGGGGTTGGCGGATCCATCTCATCCGCGAGCTTCTTTAGCAGCGCGGCGGTGGGGCCGTCGGAGATGACGCCCAGGACGTTCCGCAAAATCTGTCCAGCGCGCTTGTTATTCCCCTGCTTCCGCCAGCTTTCTGCCTCGGCCAGGACGACGCGCACGATATCGTCGCGCTGCGTGTAGACCGAGCGCGCTTGTTGGAAATAAGCAGTCGCCGCGGCGTCGTTGCCCTCCTGCGCTTCCTGCATTCCGAGATCTTCCAGCATCGCGCCGTTCTTTGCCGCGGAAGCGACCTTCCGACCCTCAACGCGGAAGTCGGCTGCGGGCAGGGAGACATTTTTGACCGCGAATTCGTGATACATTTTCCACGGCATCACGTTGGCCGACGGGTTCGATCCTCCGTCGAGCTGGAGCCAGTTGGCGTAGGGCCGGTAGAGCGGGTCGCCCACCATCACGGTCATCCAGGAAAGACCGCGGATGGAGATGTATGCGCTCTCGGCAAAGGTGAAACCGTGCAGCAGCCGATCGTTTAAAATGTCGAGGTGGTTGGTGAGCTGGAGAAAGGGCTCGTAGACATTTCCCACCACGGCGGTGGCGCCGCGCGCGAGGAGCGGTCCCACCCAATTCCCGTTCGGATCGCGCAGGGTGCTGGCGCTGAAAGAGTGGATATGCACCGCGACTGCCCCAGGCTGGAATCGAAAAAGCGGCGAAGCAAAGGGACCGGTGACGCCCGCGGCATACCATCCATAATAGAGAGCCACATCGTTCATCGGATATCCGACCGCGAAAGTCTCCGGCTTCCCATCGAAGACAACCGGCACGCCAGCCGCGCGCAGCTGTTTCACGATCGCGTTCATCCACTCATCGCCAATCTCGTAGCCGCTCGACCGATTCTGCGCGGCGTCGACATAGGCGCGTCCCCAGAGGCCTGTCCTCTCCGTCTCCACCGCGTCAGTAATCATCTGCCGGACGGTGGCGGCCGAGGGCGCATCCAATCGACAAACCAGCAGAAGCGGCATGTCCGCCATGCGCATGATGCGCTCGTAGCTTTGGAAGTAAGGATTGTTCGCCGCGCCGGCGATGCTCGGCTCGGCCCGCGCCAGGAGAGAGAGCTCGGAATCGACCGACGCTTCGTTCCGTCCTCCCACCGGCCCCTCGGACTTCTCGCCAGGCCGCGGCTCGGAGGCGCGGATTTTGAGCGGCATGCCTTTGATCAAGGCGACGAAGCGGATGGAGGAAGAGGCGACGGCGAATGAGTCGTCTCCTTTGTTGCGCAGCGTCCACCATTTCTTCTTTTTGAAAACAGCGCGCAGCGGCTCCGCGATGGTTTTGTCATACGCTTCGCGACTGATTTCTTCCTCCTCGGAGCAGGCTAACGGGACGAGGTGATCCCGCGGGATGCCGCGTTTTTCGGCGTAGAACTTTGCCAGCTGCGCGGACTCGGCAGCGTTCTTGTTAAAGACGACAATGGTGGCGTCGGCCAGACCAGGCTCGGTCGCGGAGAGCGGACGCGCCGCGAGCGCCGCGATGAAGAAGAGCAGAGCGAAGCGCACGATCACAACTCCAGCTTCAAGCCATCGTAAGCCAGATGCACGTTCGGCGGCAGATCCGCCTCGGCGGAGTGCGCGAGCTCGTGCGCGATGTGGGTGAAATAGGTTTGCCCGGCGCGCACTGCGCGCGCCACGGCCGACGCCTGCGCCACGCTCAAGTGCGTCGGATGCGGCTCGGGGCGAAGCGCGTCGATGATCAGCGTTTGCACATCCATGATCTGCTCCGCGATCGCCTCCGGCACCGCGCTGCAATCGCTCAGGTAAGCGAGCAATTTGCGACCGTCGCGCGCGAAGAGGTAGCCATTCACAGTGAAATTTCCGTGCGGCACCGGGAGCGGCGTGATGGTGGTGGCGCCGAGCTGAAACGGTCCGTCCACGATGTGCGGCTCGGGTTTGAGGTAGCCGGGAAAAGGATTAAGCGCCTTGAACGCGAACTCGAAGACGCGCTCCAAATCGGCCATCGTCTCGCGCGAAGCGTAGACCGGCATGAAACCGCGCAGCGCGCCGAAGCGGCGGAGATCATCGAACCCCATGATGTGGTCGGTGTGCGAGTGCGTGAAGATGACCGCGTCGAGCCGGCGAATCCTTTCGCGCAGCGCCTGGGTGCGGAAATCCGTCCCGGTATCCACCACCCAGGCGCTCTCCGGCGTTTCAATGTAAATGGAGGAGCGCAGACGTTGATCGCGCGGATCGTCCGAGGTGCAAACGGCGCAGTCGCACCCGATCATGGGCACGCCTTGGGAAGTGCCGGTGCCGAGGAAAGTGACCTTGAGTTGAGGAGCGATATTTGAGAGTGGAGAGTCCAGAACGAGCGAGCACTCTCCACTCTGGCCCCCGAACTCTCAACCTCCCTCCCGATGCCCGCTGTCCTGAATCTGCTTCGCATAAAAAACCTCGCGCTGGTCGAGGAACTCGAGTGGCAACTCGAGCCTGGCTTCACCGCCATCACCGGCGAGACGGGCGCGGGAAAATCCATTATCATCGGCGCGCTCCAATTGCTCCTGGGGGAACGCGCGGATAAATCGCTCATCCGCACCGGTGCGGAAGTCTGCACGGTGGAAGCGGTTTTTTCCGGCGAGACGCTGGCGCAATTAAATCCGCGCCTGCAAGAAGCGGGCGTGGAGGAATGCGAGGGCGAACTCATTCTCAAGCGCACGCTTTCCAGCAGCGGCGCGAACCGGCAGTTCATCAACGGCTCGCCGACCACGCTCGCAGTTTTGAAGTCGCTCGGGGATGAGCTGGTGGACCTGCACGGCCCGCACGATCACCAATCGCTCCTCTCGGCCGAGCGTCAGCTCGATCTTCTGGATGCGTTCGCGCATGCGGGACCGGCCCTGGCCGAATACCAGCAACACTTCCGCACCCTGCAAACACTGACCGCGGAACACGCCGCGTTGAGCACAGCGGAAACCGCGCGCGAACAGGAGCTCGATCTCCTGCGTCATCAGGTGGCAGAAATCGAAGCGGCTCAGCTCGATCCGAGTGAGGAGGAGCAAATCGAGACCCGCTTCAAGCTGGCCAGCAACAGCAAGCGCCTGATTGAGCTGGCGAGTGGCGTGGCAGGGCGCCTGGCGGAAGCGGACGATGCGGTCCTGACGCAATTAGCCGACACTCAACGGCTCCTGCGCGAGTTGGAGAAGCTCGATCCAGCGATGGCAGAGTTTGCCGAGAGCCACGCGAATGCGGTGGTGGAGCTCTCGGAAGTGGCGCGCTCACTCGCGCAGTATGTGGAGCGGCTCGACCTCGATCCCCAACAGCTCGCCGCGCTCGAAGAACGGGTCTCGCTTTTTGAAACTTTGAAACGCAAATACGGCGGCTCGTTGACCGAAGCCGTCCGCACGGGCGAGCGCGCGGCGGAGCGCATCCGGAAAATCGAAGGACGCGATGCGGAGCTGGAGCGGCTGGCACAGGCGATCGCGAATGCTGAAGGTAAGGTGATGAAGGCCGCGGAGGCCTTGCACAAATTGCGCAGCAAAGCGGCGCCGAAGCTTTCGGAAATGGTGCGGCGCAACCTGCGCGAGCTCGGCTTTCGCCAATCGGAATTTGAAGCGCAGCTTACCAGCCCTGGCCGAGCCCCGCGCGCGCGGGATCGATGCGCTCGAACTGCTTTTCTCGCCCAACCCCGGCGAGCCGCTGAAGCCTCTCCGCAGCATCGCCTCCAGCGGCGAAATCTCGCGCCTGATGCTCGCGATCAAATCCGCTCTCGCCGCCCAGGATGCCATCCCGCTCCTCGTCTTCGATGAGATCGACGCGAACGTCGGCGGCGAAATCGCCAACGCGGTCGGCGGGCAAATGCGCGCCCTCGCGGCCGCGCATCAGGTCCTCTGCATTACCCACCTGCCGCAGGTCGCGGCCGCAGCCTCCACGCACTTTGTCGTGACGAAAGAAGTGGTCGGAGGACGGACGCACTCGGAGTTGCGCGAGGTGAAAAGCAAAGCGCGCCAGGAAGAGATCGCGCGCATGCTGGGCGGGCAGAGCGCTTCTGCGCTCAAGCACGCCGCCTCGCTTTTGCAGGCCTGAGCGGCGACGAGTTGCATCGATGTTTCAGGCGTTGAAAGAACGAAGCCGGCGCCGTTGCCGGGCGCAGCCGGTGCCAGCGGCGTGGCGGGAGATTATCCGTCACAACCTGCCGTTCTTCGCCCGCCTCTCGGCCGACGATCGAACGGAACTACTCGGGCACGCGCAGGTTTTCCTGGCCGAGAAACGTTTCGAAGGCTGCGCGGGACTGGAATTAAACGAGGAAATGCGGGTGACGATCGCCGTCCAGGCCTGCCTCCTTTTGCTGCATCGGGAGACGGATTATTTTCCGCGCCTCGTCACCATCCTCCTCTATCCCTCGGGTTTTGTGGTGGAGGATAGCCGGCCGCTCGGAAGCGATATTTGGCAGGAGGGACGAGAAGGGCGCCTCGGCGAAACCGGACGGCAGATGGGTTCCCTGGTCCTGGCTTGGGACGCGGCGCTGCACGGGACGCGCAATCCTGCCGATGGGGAGAATCTCATTCTGCATGAGTTTGCCCATCAACTCGATTTCGAAGACTCGGCCACCGATGGCGTTCCCGCCCTCACCTCGCGGAGCGAGCGACGCTCCTGGGCCGAGGTGATGCAGATGGAATTCGAAGCCCTGCGCGCGGCAGACGAGCGCGGCATCCCCACCCTGCTCGATGGCTATGGCGCGACCGAGCCGGCGGAATTTTTCGCCGTCGCGACGGAAACGTTTTTCGAGCGACCGCTTGCCCTTCGCCTCACGCGACCGCGTTTATACGCGGAGTTGCAGGGGTTCTTCCGCCAGGACCCGGCGCAGTTCTCGAGCGAGCCTGCGTCGAGCACGACTCGCGGCTAACGAGTGGTGCAGGACCAGGCGACGATTTTTCCGGCACCAGCGAGAGCGTCGATTGCAGCTTCCTCGGCTTCCTCGCGCGAATCCCCCAGGCCATAGGCGACTTCGAGGCCATTCTTCGCCACCGCTCCGCAGCTGTTTTTGAACCAAACCTCAACGGCGCAATCGGAAGCACCACACTGCTTGACCGCTTCCTTCTCGGCGCTGGCTTTGCTGCTGTAATCGTAGGTGAGCCCCCATTGGCCGGTGGAATCCGAGATGGCGATTGCCCCGAAATTATCTTCCGCCCAGGCCAGGCGCGTTGCTCCCACCAGAACCAAGACCGCTACCAACAAAGTCGAAAATGTTTTCATAAGGCGGCTTTAATATCCTCCCGCTACCGGAAGGAAAGATGAAAATGCGGCCGCGCGTAGGTAATCGTCAGTGCAGGGTCTCGGCCCAGCTGCCGGGGATCAGCCGTCTGCGCGCGTGGAGGCAGATTTAATGTCGACCACTGGCGTCCCATCGAAGCACTCGATGGGGCCGACTTTCAGACGCGAGCCGTCGATCTCGCGCACGGTGACGGGATGCAGACCCAACGGATTCGGCCGCGCCGGCGAGCGAGTGTAGAACACGCCCGTGCGCGGGCGGCTGCTGTCGCCGCGCGGATGACCCGTAAGCACCTCCCGGTCGGCCTCGTGCAACCATGTGATCACGATCAACTCGTGTCCCACTTCCATGCCCAGTAAGGCCTCGGCGAAGCGCGGTTCGATCTCGAGCCACGCATCCGGCGCGCCCTCGGCTCCCTGCCGCGGCGCATCGGCCCGCCCCTCCACGGTGGAGCGAATGATGCCGATCCTCTGCAATTGGAAAGAACTCATCTGGTCGGATTGGGTGGAGCGGACGAAAGCCAAATTCTGTGCGATTTTCCGTCCGCGAACTACAGTCCGGACGTATTCGAGGAATACCGATCTTAACCAACTTTCCGCTGTCAGCCGAGAACCAATATGACGACCGAAGCCAAATGCCCTTTTAATCACACCGCGACCACCGGGAAAGCCCCGACCGATCACGATTGGTGGCCGAACCGTTTGAAGGTGGAACTGCTCCACCAGCACTCCGCGAAATCCGATCCGATGGGCGGGGAATTCAATTACGCGGAGGAGTTTAAGAGCCTCGACCTGGCGGCGGTGAAGAAGGATCTGGCCGCGCTCATGACCGACTCACAGGAATGGTGGCCGGCGGATTTCGGCCACTACGGCGGCCTCTTTATCCGGATGGCATGGCACAGCGCCGGCACCTACCGCACCGGGGACGGGCGGGGAGGAGCGGGCCGTGGGCAGCAGCGTTTCGCGCCCCTGAATAGCTGGCCGGATAATGTGAGCCTCGACAAGGCGCGGCGCTTGATCTGGCCGATCAAACAGAAGTATGGGCGAAAGATTTCGTGGGCGGATTTGATCATCCTGACAGGGAACGTGGCGCTGGAGACGATGGGCTTTAAGACCTTCGGTTTCGCCGGCGGGCGCGAGGATACCTGGGAGCCGGATCGCGATGTCTATTGGGGTCGTGAGATGACCTGGCTGGGCGGCGACATCCGCTATGGGCATGGCTCCGATGGAGTGGAGAAACCCGGCGGCGTCCTGGTTTCCGATGACGATGCGGACGGCGACACCCACACCCGCGATCTGGAGAACCCGCTCGCGGCAGTGCAGATGGGCTTGATCTACGTGAACCCCGAAGGGCCGGACGGCAATCCCGATCCGGCGCTCTCGGCCAAAGACATTCGCGACACGTTCGGCCGCATGGCGATGAACGACGAGGAGACGGTCGCGCTCATCGCTGGTGGTCACACTTTTGGCAAGACCCACGGCGCGGCGGAGTCGACCCACATCTCGCCCGAGCCCGAAGCGATGGGTTTGGAGAACCAGGGCTTCGGCTGGGACAACAGCTACCGCACAGGGAAGGGCCCCGATACGATTACGAGCGGGCTGGAGGTGACGTGGACGAGTACGCCCACGCAATGGGGAAACGGCTACTTCGATAATCTTTTCGGTCATGAATGGGAGCTGACCCAGAGCCCCGGTGGCGCGCACCAATGGGTGGCGAAGGATGCCGCGGAGACGATCCCCGACGCCTACGATCCGGCAAAGAAACATCGGCCGACGATGCTGACGAGCGATCTCGCTCTCCGAGTGGACCCGATTTATGAGAAGATCTCGCGCCGTTTCCATCAGAATCCCGAGGAGTTTGCGGACGCTTTTGCGCGCGCCTGGTTCAAGCTGACCCATCGCGACATGGGTCCGCGCGCGCGTTATCTCGGGCCGGAGGTGCCGGCGGAGGAACTGCTTTGGCAGGATCCGATTCCGGCGCTCGATCATCCGGTAATCGAGGCGCAGGAGATCGCCGCATTGAAGAGCAAGATTCTGGAATCCGGTCTCTCAGTTTCCGAACTGGTCTCCACGGCATGGGCTTCGGCTTCGACCTTCCGCGGATCGGACATGCGCGGCGGAGCCAATGGCGCCCGTGTTCGTCTGGCGCCGCAAAAAGATTGGGCCGCTAATCAACCGGCGCAGCTGGCCCGGGTGCTCGAGAAGCTGGAAGGCATCCAGCAGGATTTCAACGCCGGGGCAGAAGGCGGGAAGAAAGTGTCGCTGGCGGATTTGATCGTGCTGGCTGGTTGCGCCGGAGTCGAGAAGGCGGCGCGCAATGCCGGGCACGAAGTCTCGGTGCCATTCACGCCGGGCCGCATGGATGCTTCCCAGGAACAAACCGACGTGGAGGCTTTCCAACCGCTGGAGCCACTCGCGGACGGTTTCCGGAATTATCTGAAAGAGCAAATACAGCGTCCCGGCGGAAGCGATGCTGATCGACCGGGCGCAGTTGCTCACTTTAACCGCGCCGGAAATGACGGTGCTGGTAGGCGGTCTGCGCGTTCTCGGTGCAAACGCGGACCAATCGAAAAACGGCGTCTTCACAGCTCAACCCGAAGCGTTGACCAATGACTTCTTCGTGAACCTGCTCGACATGCGCACGGAGTGGAAACCAGTCTCGCAAGAGGCTGATCTCTTCGAAGGTCGCGATCGGAAAACCGGCGAAGTGCGATGGACCGGCACGCGTGTGGACTTAATCTTCGGCTCGAACTCGCAACTGCGGCCCTTGGCGGAAGTCTACGCCAGCGCGGATGCGCAGCCGAAGTTCGTGCAGGATTTCGTCGCGGCCTGGACCAAGGTGATGGACCTGGATCGCTACGATCTCGCGTAATCCAAGGTTCATCATACCGATCGAGATGTCCTGCGGGCGCTCTTCAACATCTGCTCCCGCCGCGACGGTTCTGCTCCTGACGCTGCTTGCTGGTGCGGTCTCGGCCGTGGCAGAGCCGGAAGAGTTCTCGGAAATCGATGCGGTCATTGAGCAGAAGATGAAGGCGCATTTGATCCCGAGTCTCGCGGTCGTCATCATGCGCGGAGAGGAAGTGGTCCATTCCTTCGCGCGCGGCTCCAGCCACCGCGGACCGATCACGCCTGACACGCCGTTCATCATCGGCTCGCTCAGCAAACTCTTCACTGCGACGGCGGTGATGCAGCTCGTCGACGCCGGACTCGTCGAACTCGACGCACCGGTCGCACGCTATCTGCCGGAGTTTCGCACCGCCGATGAGACGATCTCCAAAACAATCACTGTGCGGCATCTGCTGAATCAGAATAGCGGCATTCCCGCAGATGCTGCGCGCGCGCCAGGGTCAAATCCGCGACTGCAGGATCATGTTGCCGCCCTTGCCGAGACGACGCTGGTGACGCCGCCCGGCGGCGCTCACGTTTACTCCAGTCCAAATTATCAGGTGCTTGGCGCCTTGGTGGAGCGGGTTACCGGTCAGGAGTTTGGCGCGCGCCTGACAGCGTCGGTCATCAAGCCACTAGGGCTGAACCGCACGTTCACTCGGGAAGACGAAGCCATCGCGGGCGGGCTTGTTCCCGGTAGGAACATTTGGTTCGGCTTCCCCGGGCCGTCAGCCTACCGCTTCGAGCCGGACCGTTTGCCGACCGCTTCCATCATCACCAGTGCTCGCGATCTCGGCCGTTTTCTCGCGGTCCATCTCGGGCGCGGGCGGGTCGGCGAGACGCGCATTCTTTCCGAAGCCTCCGCCGGCGTCATTCAGACCGGCGCGGCGGACGCTGGGACTTTCAAGTATGCGATGGGGCTACGCGCGGGCACGACCGCTGGCATTCCTTCACTCTGGCACGGGGGTACTCTGCCCAGTTATCGGGGCGCCATCGTAATGATGCCGAACGACGACAGCGCGATCGTCGTTCTAACCAATGTCTCCACGCTCTTCGTCGATCACTCACGCGAGATTGCGGCCGCGATCGCCGCGGTCATGCACAACCGGCCGCTGCCTCCACCATTTCGGCCGCTTCGACACATCTACTTCTTCATTGCCGCCGCCAGCCTGCTCCTTGCGGCGATGCAGCTGCGGTCGCTTCTCCGCGCGGCCCGCGCGCCGCGCCCTGCGCCTATCAGAGGGACGGTGCTACTGGACGTGGTGATGCCGCTCGTGCTCATTTTCGCGATCCCGAGATTCGTCGGGGTTCCCTGGCGCTCGATCTTTGAAAGCGCACCTGACATTGCGCTGATGGCAGGCCTTTTAATTGCGCTAAGCATCGCGACCGGCGCCATCAAATTGTGGAGAAACAATCGGTCAAATCCCGCGCAGCAGGGCGCTGCAGAAAAGGCCGCAGTTTAATCCAGGCGAGGTTCGGTCATTTGGTGGCGCGAAGACGACGCTCAAAGCGGGCTTGAGCATGACCGCCAACCCGCTATCCTCGCCAGCCATGCATCGCGATTATCACCGCTGGTATTCTCATCGTCTTGACCGCGAAATGGGCGTGGCCGTTTATGGCCACTACGGCATGCCCATTCTCGCCTTCCCGACCAGCGGGGGCGACGAACTGGAACAGGAAGGCCAGGGCATGATCCGCACTTTGGGGCCCTACCTGGACGCCGGCCGCATCCGCATCTTTTCCATTAACGGGGTGAACAACGACTCGTTTCAGAACAAGAGCGCGCACCCGTTCCATCGCAGCTGGATGCAGGCGCAATACGAAGCCTATGTGACGAACGAAATCTTCCCGTTCATCGATGCGCAATGCCAGTCGCAGGGAATCGCGATCACCACCTACGGCGCGTCGCTGGGCGCTTTTCACGCGGCAAATACCCTCTTTAAACATCCCGATCGCGTGAAGCGTTGCTACGGTCTCTCTGGCGTCTACGACATGCGCAATTCCATGGACGGGATGTATGACGACAATTTCTATTTTAACAATCCGGTCGATTACATGGCGCACCAGCATGACCCCTGGTTCCTCCACCAATACGCGAGCTGCGATATTCATCTCGCGACGGGCTGCGGCGCGTGGGAAGTGCCCGGGCCGACCTACCAGATGTCCGAAGTGCTGCGGAGCCGTGGGATCGCGCATCACCTGGATGATTGGGGTCACAAGGGCGGCCATGAGTGGCCCTATTGGCACCATCAAATGTGGGAATACGTGGGCGCGCATTTCTAGACGCACGCCGAAATAAACACCGCGCCGCGTCTTCTTAGCGGCGAGGTCTATGACATTCCCGCTGCGCGCAAAGGCGAGAGCTCGCGCCGTCCGCTCACCTTACGTGAGCTGATTTGCAGCGCTTGATGCATCGTTAGACCGTTCTCGCCGCAGCGGGTCCATTCGGGCCGTCGCGCCCATCAGCATGCACGCCTCCTCTCGAGAAGTGCAGATATTTTGCGCCCAATGCATCCGGACCGCCCTCCCCTTCGGACCACTGGGACGGCCGCAGCAAGACAACCGCGGTCTGGCCATTGTTTAGCTCAACCAACGCAGAAAAAATTATATGAACTCACCTTTTGGTAATCTTGGAAAATCACTGAGCCGTCGGCAGGCTCTTCGCAATCTCGGGCTGGGTGCTGCAGGCATGACTGCTCTCGGCGCGCTCTCCCGTTCTGCTTTTGGCCAGACGACGACTTCCGCCGGACTGGACGCGGCGGTGCTGAATTTCGCTCTGAACCTCGAGTATCTGGAAGGTCAATATTACAGCTACGCGGTCAACGGCACCGGGCTCGACTCCAGCCTCCTCGGCGGCTCCGGGACACAAGGCGGAGTGACAGTGAAGAGCAATCCCAAGGTCACCTTCACGACTCCTGCGATCGCACAGTATGCGGCTGAGATCGCGGCCGATGAATTGGCGCACGTAAAATTTCTGCGCGCGGCTTTGTCCGCCGCCGGCGCTCAGCCCGTGGCGCAGCCGGCCTTGGATCTCCAGGCCAGCTTCGATACCGCCGCGCAAGTTGCTGGGATTGGTCAATCCTTCGATCCCTTCGCGAATGAGATTAACTTCCTGCTCGGCGCCTTCATCTTTGAAGACGTGGGTGTGACTGCTTACAAAGGCGCCGCCCGCTTGCTCGCGAATCGCGACATCCTCGAAGCCGCAGCCGGCATCCTCGCAGCCGAGGCTTATCACGCGGCCGAAGTGCGCACCGTCCTCTTCAGCCTCGATGCGCAAACGCCGAGCGCTGGAATCAATGGCGTGGTCCAGAAGATCTCCGATCTGCGCGACATGCTCGACGGCGCAGACGACCGCGATCAAGGGATCAAGGATGCGAACGGAATGGCTAATGTCGTCCCGCTCGATGCCGACGGTCTCGCCTACAGCCGCAGCACGCGGCAGGTCTTGAACATCGTTTACGGAGGAGTGGACGCCACGAGCGGGCTCTTCTTCCCGAACGGTATGAACGGCGACGTCCGCTAACGAAATTTCACTAACGAAAGACTATTTTATGATTCAAAGATTTAGAATTCTGACAACCAGCCTGGCGATCTTCTTCGTCGCGCTCGGTTCGCTCAGTGCAGCACATCTCACCGGGCTCACGCTCTTTGGCGTGAGCTGGGCGAGCAACCAGCTCGTCGCGATCGACGCAAACACCGGCGAAGGCCGCGTCGTGGGCGATTTCGGCGCCACCATCTTCGCGACCGATGTCGCGGTGCGCAGTGGCCGTCTTTTCACCTTCGACCAGGTGAACTCCCGGCTCCGCGAGATCAACAAGGTGAGCGGCGAGTTGACCAGCTCGATCGATCTCGGCGTGACGGCGAAAGGCGAAGGCGCTCTTACCTTCCGCGCTTCCGATGGAATGGGTTTTCTGGCGGCTCCGCTGAATGCGAACAATGAGTCTGTGAACGACTTCTATTCCTTCACTGTGAACCCTGATACCGGCACCGGCGTCGCGGTTCGTCTAGGAAGCACAGAAGTCGCGATCGATGCGATGGCCTTCGATTCTACCGGAACGCTCTACGCGATCGGGCAGGGCACGGCCACGCTCTACACGATCAATCCAGCGACCGGCGCCACCACTGCTGTCGGCAGTTTTGGGAGCACGGTCGCTCAGGGCAGTCCCGTAGCGGGCATGGTCTTCGCGCCAGCCACTCCAGCTGGTGTCGAGACGATCTATGCGGCGATCGATGATCGTCTCTTTTTGATCAATAAGACCGACGGTGTCGCCACCCCGGTAGCGGACACCCCCACGAACTTCGGCGCCTTTGTCACCAGCATCTCGGGCTTGAGCTTCACCCCAGGTGCCGGGACGCTCGGCAACATGTCGGGTCGGCTCGCGGTCGGCACCGGAGATAACGTCGGCATCGGCGGATTTATCGTCCGCGGCACTCCGGCCAAGCAAGTGGTGCTCCGTGCGATCGGCCCCAGCCTGCCTGTCACCGGCGCCCTCGCCGATCCAGTGTTGAGCCTCTTCGATCAAAGCGGCGTTCTCATCACGACCAACGATGATTTCGCTTCCAGCCCCGACGCTGCGGCCATCACCGCCTTCGGCCTCGCTCCTACCAACTCGAAGGAATCCGCCATCCTGCGGACTCTGCCGAGCGGGTCCTACACTGCGATCATCTCCGGCAAAAACGGCGGCACCGGCATCGGCCTGGTGGAGCTGTATGACGTGGAGCCAGGCAACGGCAGCCGCCTTGCGAATCTCTCCACTCGCGGTCGCGTGCAACCCGGCGACACCAACATTATCGGCGGTGTCATTATCCGCGGTTCCGCCAGCCAGCGCGTCGTCTTCCGTGCCATCGGCCCGGATTTGGCCACTCGCGGCGTGCCCACGCCGTTGGCTGATCCAAACCTGGAGATCTTCGACGGGAACGGAAATTCCCTCATCCGGAATGACGACTTCGCGACCGACCCCGGTGCGGCTGAGATCAACACCCTCGGCTTGAGCCCGCGCAACGCGAAGGAATCGGCCACGATCGTCGGCCTCGCGCCTGGTAACTACACCGCCGTCGTCCGCGGCGCGGATGCGACTCCAGGTGTGGCCTTGGTCGAGAGCTACAACGTCTCGCCCGCGACGCCGTAAGGTTTCGCCAACGGAATAGTTTCACGACGCGGCCGGCTCAGCGATGAGCCGGCCGTGTTCGTTTCTTGGGGGGTCGTCCCGCCCCGCCCCGGACCAAGCGGATTAAAGCAAACCGGAGACCCGAGCGCCGCCCCATGTCATCCCGAGCCGCGCAGACGGCCGAGGGATCTCTCCGAGGCACAGTGTGTCATGCCTGCGGGAAGCGTGAACCGCAGGCCACACCTCCCCCTCAGCGGAAGACGGAGGACCTGCGTAGAGATCCCTCGGCCGCGCTCCGCCGGCTCGGGATGACGCTGCTCCGGACTGAGCTGTCTAGATTAAATACCGAACCCCGCTTCGGACACTGCTCCGCGGAAGCGCCGATAATTCCAGCCCTACTCGTGCGCGATCTTTCCGCCCCACGACAAGATCTTCGCCTTCGTCCCAGCGGCTTCGGCCTCTTTGATCTCGCCGTTGCGATTGTGGAAGAGCGACAGACTGGTCCAGCCGATCTGATCGTTTGGCCGCAACGCGACCGCCTGTTTCCCAGCCTCGATCGCCTCGGGGAAACGCCCCACTTTCATCAGCGCCATCCCGAGCGCGTGCCAGCCATCGAAGAACTGCGGATCAAGCTCCACGCACCGCCGATACTTCTCGATCGCTGCATCCAGCTCGCCGATCGCCAGATCGCCGGTCGCATCATCAAAAATATCCGCCACGTCATCCATGCTGCCATGACCCTACGAGTGCCGGCCGAGAACGCGAGCCTGCGTCCGGCGCTCCTGTCCTGCTCAACCCGCGTCGGGCGTCACTTCCGGAGTCGTGGGCATGCCGGCATCCCGCTGGCGTTCCCGCAGCCACTCGTAAAAAGCGAGGTCCTGTTTGCTGGAGCGCACGCGCTCCTCAAACATTGCCAGCGTCGTCGCCGCCTTCGCGGCATCGGGAGCTTCGCGCTTCTCCATCACCGCGATCACGCTCCCATTCGCAGATGGCAGGACGTCGCTGACTTCGCCTGGATTTAACTCGGACATCGCGCCGCGGATCGACTGCATCTCAGGTGCTTCCGGCTTGGGCGGCTGGCCCGGCTCCACGCTCATCGCTGGGGGATCGGCCAGGGCGAACGGCGGCAGCTTTTCCACCGGCATGCCAGTCTGCTGCAGCGCTGCCTCCAGCGGGGTGCCGCTCTGGATTGCCTGCCGGAGAGTCTGCGCGGTCGTAGCGGCTTTCGCAGTCGCCAGAGTCCGAACCTTTTGCGCTTTTAATGCTTCCAGAATCTTTGGCTTCGCTTGCTCCAGGGAGAGCGGCTGCGACGGCTCTGTTTTGACCAGATGCGCGATCATGAAGCTATCACCCACCTGCAGGGGATCAGTGTTTGACTGCTCCGGCGTGAGTTTAAAGATCGCATCCACCATGGGCGCGTTACCGGCAAAGGTTGGCGCGGGCGCCGCGCGCGTGAACGGCTCATCCGCTACGATCGGGGTCTGGAATTTCGCCGCCACCTGCTCAAAATTCGCCTGCGGTTCCAGCAGTGCCTGGCTGAAATCGTTCGCGCGATCGGCCAGCTTTTGCAGCACATCCACGCGCTCTTTCCCGGCCAACTTTTTCTGCTCTTCGTCCAGACCGAAGACCACGTGGCTGACCTGGCGTTTCTCTTCGCTCTTCAGGTTTTCCTTCTGGGCTTCGTAATACTTTGCCACCTCGTCATCGCTCACCTGGATCTCCTTCGCGATCTCGTCATTGCTGATCCGCAAGACCGCGACGCTGAGCTTTCCGTAGGCTCGCTCGTAGTTCTCCTTTAACTCCGCCTCCGTCACCGTCGCGCCCGCCCCGATCACCTTCTGCAAGCGCTCCAGCGTGAGCTGATCCGCGGCCAGCTCTTCGATCTGCGCCTCGCCAAACCCGAGCGAGGGCAGGTCCTGCGTAAACTGATTATACTTCTCGATATCGAAGCCCTTCTCGCCGCGGAACGGGATGAAATTCTTTACCACCTTCGCCACTTCGCTCCCTGTGGGCGCAATCCCGAGACGCTCGGCTTCGCGATGCAAAATGAGGTGGTTCCAGGTAAACTGGCTCGTCGCCTCTTCCTCGCTCCGCGCTCCTGCCGTCATCTCCTGGCGAAAATCGAACATCCCCAGGCTGCCCGTTAAACCGAGCAACCGCGCGCCGCGTTGGAAATCAACCTGGGTCATGCGGTGACCGTGGAAATTCCCGAGATTCTCATCGCGGATGCCGCTCACGTTCGAGTTGCTGAAATAGAAGACGAACGGAATGCAAAGCAGCCCGATGATAATCCAGAGGCCCTTCTGATTTTTGCGCAGAATATTGATCATAAAAAGATGGCCGCGAAAAACGGCGCAGGTGCGGAAGTTACGCGGCGGCCTCGTGCCTGCCAATCCTTTTGCGCAGCCGGCTCGCCGCGGCTAATCGCCGAAAGAAATCTCGACGTCGCGCGCGGTTTGCACCATCTCGCCATCCGGAGGGACGAGGCGGAGGCAATTGACCGCTTCCACGATGGGGACGTGGCGGACCTGGTAGTTTTGGTAGCTGACCATGGAGCCAAATTGCTTCTCCGCGACGAGGCGGACCGCCTTGACGCCGAAACGCGTGCCAAGGATTCGATCCAGGGTCGTGGGCGCACCACCGCGCTGTAAATGCCCGAGGACGGTGCAACGCGTCTCGTGTTCCGAGCGCGCGGCGATCTCCGCCGCCACCACGTCGCCGATGCCGCCGAACCGATCTTCGCCATCTTCCGCCCGACGTTTCACGGTCTGGCCATCGGCTGCGCAGGCCCCTTCCGCGACCACGATGAGCGAGTAGATGCTCCCTTTCGCTTCGCGCAACGCCAGCGCCTCCAGGATTTTTTCGTAGTTGAACGGGATCTCAGGAATCAAAATGATGTGCGCCCCACCCGCGATCCCACCATGGAGCGCGATCCAGCCGGCGTGCCGCCCCATCACTTCCAGGATCATGACGCGCTTGTGGCTGGTGGCGGTGGTGTGCAGGCGATCGAGCGCGTCCATCACGCTGGCGACCGCGGAATCGAACCCGAAGGTCATCGCGGTGGCGGCCAGGTCGTTATCGATCGTCTTCGGAACACCGATGCAATTGATGCCGGCCTCTTGCAGTTGCAGCGCCGTCGCCATGGAGCCATCGCCGCCCACGATGATCAACGCTTCCACCCGCTCGCGCTCCAGCACGCTCCGGGCGCCGGCGATGACGTCGGGATCGATGACAGCCTTGTTCCCTTCCCCGACTTTAGCGACAAAGTGCCCGCGATTGGTCGTGCCGATCATGGTCCCGCCGCGCGGCATAATCCCGCTGGTGCTCCGGCGATCAAGCACCATGAAATCGCCCGGTGGGAGCAAGCCTTCGAAGCCATCAAGGAAACCGATGACCTCAAACCCGAGCTTCTCACCGGCCAGGGCTACGCCGCGCAAAACGGCATTTAATCCCGGGCAATCGCCGCCGCTGGTCAGCACTCCGATCCGGGGTTTCATCAAGTGAGAGAGAGTCCGCTCTAGAGAGCTTTCTTGGGATTAACCACGCGGCCGCCTGCCGCCCATTCTTCGTAAAGGGCCCAGCCTTGATTTAGCAGCTGGCGCCCCTCGCCGAAGCGATCCGCGCTCCCGAGAATAACAATAATAAGACCACGCGGAATGACGGTGGTGCTCGACGGACCTTGCTGGATGATCTCAGCTTCGCGCTGCGCCGAAAGGACCAGGCAATCCCCGGCCAACGCCGTGCGGCCCGTCTTGACTCCATCCACACCTTCCACCCCGAGAAGCTCGTTCGTGTTTCGAAGTTTATACTTCAGCTCCTGGCCGCCGCGATTGAAGGAGATCTGCCGTTCCTTTTGCGCGACGTAAAAGCGGAAGCCCGGCTTGTTCATGGCGTAGCGCGTCAAGCGCGCCATATCCAGCGCCGTGGAATACGGGACCGGCTTCACCCCGGCATCAGTCCCATGCGGATTCGAGAAGCGCGTCCGCTCCATGCCCAGAGTCTTCGCGAGTGCATTCATCTGCCCCACAAAAATCCCGACCGGCGCGCCAGCATCACCCGCCGGCACCACGGTGCGCAGAGCCGCGCCCACGTGACTCGCCAGGGTGTAAGCCGCGACGCCATCCGACTGGACGAGCGAGGCGTAAAGAAGATCGCGCAAAGTCGCGGTGTCGCCCGGTTGAAACCCGATCAAATTCTCGCCCGATCCCGTGAAAGCTTCCGGCGGGATGGTCGCCACCTGGCCCAGGTCGCCCCCGCTTTTTTCGGCCCAATCCAGCACCACCATGGCGCTGGCGATCTTGGTTAAGCTCGCCACCTGCCGTTTATCTTTCCCTTTGCTCTCAGCCAAAATGACGCCGCTTTTTGCGTCGACAATCACATAGGCCTTGGCCCCAAAAACCCCGTGGGACAGGCCAAGAAAAAGGAGAAAAGAGAGAAGTGAAACAGGTAAACGGGTCATGAGGTGAACAGTTCCTCGGAACTGCTCGCAGCTTAGTTGCCCACCCTCGCCATGCAACCCCACCCAAAAAGAAACGGGCGGCGCGCATCGCTGCCGCCGCCCGCCCACTTATGCCTCTAGGAAAATTCTTAGCGCAGCGCGACGCTCGACCGCGTGCCGTAGCGATGAACGTTCGGAGTCAGCGCGAGGTAGATGCGCTCGGCGGCGTTTTCGAGATCGAATGGCGTGGCTTTGCCCAGGCCACTCGCGCGGATCGTGCCCGCCGGGCCTTGCAACCGGCTGCCCCCAGCGACGTCAAATTCATACACCACCACGCCTTGCTCCACGTCGGTGATCTTGACGTGCAGAGCGAGGAAGGAGCGCCCGGCACCGAAGTGACCGGCGAAAAAGCGGCCCACCGGGCTGCCACCGTCCACGACTTGGAATTCGCCTTCCACCAACCAGCCGATCTTCGGGGTCTCGTCGTCTTGCAAAATGCGGGACGGCGCCATCTTCGCGAGCTGCTCTTTCAGCGAACCGGCAAACGAGACCGGCAGAAGCGCCTTCCGAATTGGCATTTCGCCCACGGAAGCGGCCTGGTCGCCGGTAAAAGTGGCGTTGTCGATGCAGAAAGGCCGGATGTAAATCGCTTTCGGGCTGGACGCGCCCACTCCACAGGTGGTCATCCGCACGCCCTCGATGGAGCCGTAATCCTTGGGATCAATCGCCGCGGTCGAAACGCCGCCTGCGGTGGCGACGTCGGTCTTGGCGACATACATGTTGGCACACGAGCAGAGCAGAAAGCTGCTGGAGAGGAGAGCGAGAAGGGATTTCATAATCGGGTAATTTTGAGCTCCGGCCAGCTCGCTTCTATGGCGCGCCGGACGGATTGGTTGCCAATTCCTGATGCAACTCTCGTGCCGCAGGACCCAGAAATTTCTCGCAAGACTGGGATCGCCTATCCGCCTGCCACGCGCGCCACGTAAACCGTGCTGGCCGATTCCGTCTCCAGCAATGGATTCGGAAACGTGACCTCATGCGCCCGCACTTCGGCGAAGGCAGAATCCATCACGCTCATGAATTCATCGTCCGGCGGTTCATCCGACCACATCGCGAAGATTCCGCGCGGGGCGAAGCTGTTCGGCCAGGCGACGCAAGCCGTCCGGAGTGTAGAAGCTCGCGTTGCGCGGATGGAGGAGGTCGCCCGGTGAATGATCGATATCCAACAGCACGACGTCGAACTTCCGCCCCGGCGTCTCGCTATCAAATCCTGTCGCGGAATGGGCCAGCTTAAAAAAATCGCCCTGCCGCAGCCGGCAACGCGGGTCCGCCATTAAGCCGGGCCCCAGCGGCACCTGCCCATCCCGATGCCAGCCGATGACCGGCTCCAGCGCATCGAGGACGAGAAGCGAGCGCACATTCTCATGTTCCAACGCCGCCCGCGCGGTGTAGCCGAGGCCGAGACCACCCACCACCACGTCGCAAGGCTCGCTCCCCCACTCGCCCAGGCCGAGATGCGAGAGCGCTTCTTCGACAGCATGGAAGAGGCTCGACATGAGGAAAGCGTCTCCCAGTTTGACCTCAAAAACTTCGAGGCCATCGAGCGAGTGCAAACGGCGCCGGCGCAAGATGAGTTCTCCCAGCTCCGTTTGCTGGTAATCGAGTTCGGCAAAGTCTCGGCTCACAAGTGCCGGACCTTTACGCCAGCAACCCGCATCTGGAAATGGAGAATGCGGGTAAGCGTTTTGGACTCGAACAAAGAATCGCTCTACCGCGGCGGGAGCGCGATCAAGCCGGAACGATACTTCTCCGTCGGAGTCCAGCGCGGCCCGCCACCGCTTCCCAGTGGATTGAACGGGCTGGTCTCGAGGTTGTTGATCGAGGTGAGCAGCCGGGTGGAATGCGCCTCAATCACCGTGCCCTCGAAACCGGGGAAAACGTGGTAGCCCGTGTGCGCCACCCCGATGAAAAATGGCGCCCGGCGGAAAGTCGCCGGCACCGTTGTCCCGAAACCGACCAGGAGCGATTTGTCATCGACCCGATTGAAGTAATAGGTGCCGCGGTTCGTCACGGTGTTGAAACGGTAGGCATGCCAGCCTTTGCTCTTCCAGTTCCGCTCCTCCGCATCCCAGGCCGCATTGTTCGCGGGCGCCGGGTTCCAGAAGTAAACGGTCCAGCCCAGTTTCTGGAGCGCCGCGATCACCGCGCTGCCATCCAGCGCATTGGCTCGGGCGTAGGTTTGGATTTTCGCGAACGCGCTGGTCAAGTTCGCATCGCCCGGCGCGCGGAAGCCCACCTCGAGCGCTTTTAGAGAAAGCCCGATGCAACTGGTCGGCTGCAACTGATCCACCAGCGAAGCCGGCGCGCCCGCGCGTTGCAGCGCGGCGATTCGCTCGGAGCGGGTGTCGAGCCCGGTATTTCGATCGCCGTAATATTTCGAAACGCCATGGCGACGATGAAAGGCGAGGTGATCGCGATAGACGTTTTCCAGAAAACGCCGCGCCTCGCGCGTGATCGTATTGAGATGCCGATCGTGCGCGGCTTTTTCCGCTGCCGTAAACTCGACCGAGCCGTTAAACCCGGCCGCCGAGACGGTGAGCGGAAGCGTGAGAGCGGAGAGAATGAAGAGGAATAGTTTCATGATTTGGAAAGTCGGGAACTAGGCAAACGGCCCCTGGCCTCGGGCTTTTCGAGCGCGCAATTCGGCCAGCATTTCTCTCTCCGGCATGCCTGCGGCCCAGGCCGGCCGCAGTTGGAAGTGCGGCTCGTCCTTCATCGTCTTCCAGTTCCCTCCCCAATCCAGGCCGAGCTGCATTCCGAGAGCGCCGACCGCTTTGTATTGTGGGCCTTCCGGGACGTAGCTCGATCCGCGGAAGACGCCGATATCGAAGGCGATGGCGAAGTTGTGATTCGAGAAGCCACCGCGCGCATTCGTCACAATCCGGCCTGGTTTCGAACGGCCAATTTCGTAGAGCGCGTTCTGCTCCGCATAAGTGCGCAGGCCGCTGATGAGTTTGATCGTGATCCCGATCGCCGCCGCCTTTTGCACCAAGGCGCGCGCGTAGTTATGCACCTCGGGTTCCAGGGTGGCGATGACCTTCTCGCTGCGCGGATCCACCTTGCCTCTCATGGAAGCTGGCAGCTTCGGCGTGGTCGTGGCAGCAGCGGCGGAGGCCGGCGCCGACGCGGCGGGCTGGCTGCCTTTTAAGCGGAAGTAAATGGCCTGCCACGTTTGCGGGCCGGCCTTCCCATCTACGCCGACGCCAACTTCTTTTTGCACTGCTCGGATGATTTCTTCGATGTTCATAGTGGGCATGAGGTCGCGAGCCTGCTCTGGAGGAGTAGGCGCCACCTTTGTTCCTTTCGGTTGTTGGGGGTTGCTCGGAATTTGCTTTTCGGCTTCGGCAGGCGTCAGCTTTCGGCTTCGTCGCACACCGGCCTGGGCAGCGGTGACGGCGCGACGGCTTCCACCGGAGACACGCGTCGCTCTTTTGACCAGCCGCAGAAATTTCATGGAAGCAAAGCCGCGCAGCCGTGCGCCTTCCCATTCGGATTCCACCTCGAGGAACTCGCCCACTGGACGCGGCGCGACGCGCTGCACCAGATGACCGCGCGGGAGCCGGGCGATGACGTTCGCTCCCGGATTCGGCTCGGAGACTTTCGGCTCGCTCCGCAAGCGAAGCGGCTTCTCCTCGACTACGACTTCGAAAATCGCGCCCGTTCTTCTCCAGCCCGCCGGCAAAATGGAGGGCAACCGGAGAACTGCTCCCGCCGATCTGCGCAGTGGAGTTGCCACGGCCCGGCCGCCAATCCCTTTCGCGACGTGTAGAAATTCCTGAATGTTCTCGCCGTAGCATCGGCCATCGCACTTGTGCCCTTGCTTGAAACCGAGCCGGCAATCCGCGGTTCCCTTGTTATAAGCGATGGCGACGAAGATCTTCTCTTCCTCGGTAAGGTGCTTTTTTCCCGCCCATCCCTGACGCGCTGCAGCCTGCCGCAATTCCTTTACGAACTGCGCCAGGCAGGCGTCGAAATTTCCCCACGCTTGCTCGAGAAAATAGGCAGGGTTCTCCCGAAAAAATTGCAGGTCGTACTGAAAAATTCCGAAGCCGTGGCAGAACTTGTTGGGGTTGATCGTGGCCGCCTCATAGCCTCTCACGTGCGAAGCCATCGCCAGCAGCGCACCGCGCGCGATCGCAAACATCTCCTGCCCACGCGGCGCGGCGCAGAGTTCCTTTTTCGTGCGCGGAAAACAGGAACGCCCGCGCTCCGCGTCCAAGGTGTCGCCCACGCAGAGGCGCAGGATTTCGCTCTCGGCCATGCCCTTCTCGACAAACGCGCCCCACATGTAACCCGTCTCCTGTTGCGCGATAGCCGCCACCAGCTCGAGGGAGAATGGCGTCCCGGCCAGGCCCGCCTCGATGCGTTCGCCGAAGGTTTCCTTAAACCAGGCGATCCCGTCCGCCGTCTTCATCCGCCGTGGCTCGGAGAGCGTTTCATCACAGCAACGGCACGCCAATGGAGGCGTTAATCGCGGAACGCAGCACCCCAATTGCAGCGTTGACCGCATCCTGCGCGGCGATCTTCGCATCCGCTCGCGCGGCGATGACCACGCCTTCCGCGGCCAGTTTCATACTATCAAAAGCCAGCTCCGTCCGCCGCTTCGCGCGCTGTTCGCGCTTCGCCCGTTCGTCGGGGTCAGGCTCCGCTTGCGCTGCGAGCATGTCGGCGAGGAAATCCGCTTCCAATGTGAGCGCGTTCTGGCTGAGCCGGCGCATCTCCAGCTCCGCATAATCACGCAGCGCATCCCAGTGCTCCCGCGCTGCACCCGACGCCGCCTGCAGCATTTCTTCCAACGTTTTTTGGTAATCCATTTTTAAGGTGCTGCGCCCAAGCCCGCACTGCGCTTCTTGGAAAGTTCATGATGCAGAAGACTGCGGAGAAGTGAGCGCACCCCCTCCGCCTCGGAAGCCCGGAAGGGTCCCACCTCGCGATGAATGCTCCGGAGATTGCTAAAAGCTTTTCGCAGGCGCTCGATCAAGGCCAGCTCCGCTTCATTCTTCGGATATAGACCAGCCCGCAGCTCGATCGCTCGCAGCGAGCCCTCGGCCTTGCGGTAGAACTTTGCGTGTTGCGAGTAAGACTCATCACCGAGCGTGACGTCCGCGATGAAGACCTCGGTCTCCTTCGCTAATTCCTGCACCGCCGCATCCGTTACCGGATCGTAGGGGCCCACCAGCATGACCGCGCAGCTGGTCCACAGCAGGAGCAGCGGCAGCAGGCACAAAAGTCGCGGAGCGACTCGCACAAGAGATCGAATCATGTCTGGGGGGGAACCTAACGTCGCCGAGTTTGCCGAACTGCCGCACGCCCGACAAGACGAAAAGCGCGCTCAAAGAGCACAAGGACCATTCTCTAACGTCCTGCTTGTTGAAATGACGACATTCCTTGATCACCCCAGCCCTGGTTCAGATGAATGGCGGGAGAGGAAGCTGAGCGCCGCCGGCGCGGTGTAGCTGCCATCCTTCGCGCTGTCTTGGAGGCGGAAGACCTGCCAGGAAAGCACCTTCCCGGCGGTAAAGCCAGCCAGCGCACGCCGCTTCACGTCTTTGCCTTGCTCGCGGGCGTCGGCCTGGTCGCCACCACCGTGCTTGGCGTTGTTATGGCTTTCCGTTTCTCGGCGCGGGCGCTCGCGCCTGTGCTTTGTCTGGTGGGCGGAATCGCGTTGACCGATCGGCCTTTTACTTACTTACCGCCAGCAGAGAGCCGTCCCGCGAGGGCCACGCGCTCGCCTTCGATCCACTGCAGCGCCGCTTCCCGGGTGGGAAACGCCGCGATTCGTCGATTGAAGCGGCGCGATTGAGAAACGAATTCCATGATCCGAGCCAGCGCCCGCGGCTGCATGCTTACCACTACTGCGCGCGAGATATCGCCGATGTAAGGCGAAGTTTTTACCAATTCCGAGATTGTCTCCAGACTGACTCGCTCCTCGGTGACCTCGCTGAAATCCCAGAGCCGATCAAACGACGGATCGAAGGCCGGATCGGCCAGCACCTTGCCCCTTGCCTCGATCATCTCCTCGTCGCCTACGATTCCAGAGCACAGCGTGAGGACGAGCTTGCGCTCGACATCCACCGTGATCAGAACAGGCATAGGATAAAGGTTAAGACTTTCACTGGATCGCCCGCTCTCTTATGCAGCTTGCGTGCCTTCCAGTCGATTGAGTTGGGTTAATCTAGCGAAAGCGACGGGAAGCGCGCTCTCCTTCTAGCCGAGCGCCGTGCGCATCGCTTCCACCGGCGCTTCACGCTCAAACCATTCCTCAAACGCCAGCGCGCCCTGCCATAAGAGCATGGAGAGCCCGTTGCAGCCACGCGCGCCACTCTCCTCCGCGGCCTTCAGCAAGGACGTAGACTTCGTCGTGTAATTGGTATCGAACACCATCAAGTGCGGCGCGAGTAACGAAGGGGAGAGCGGCGATGGATCGGAGTGGCGCAAGCCGAGGGGCGTAGCGTTTACCACCAGATCGACATTGGCAATCTGCAGCCGGAGCGCACGTTCCTCCCAAGGGATTGCTTCGAGCCTCGCCACCGGTCCTGCGACCCGCGTGTCGCTAAACGATGACTTTAACTCCGCGGCCAGCTGCTGCGCCTTCTCCAGGTTCCGGTTCGCCAAGACCAGGCGCTCGCAACCTTCCGCCGCACACTGCAGCGCGATCGCCCGCGCCGCCCCACCTGCGCCTAACAAGAGGACGCGCAAGTCGCGCAGATCCACCGAAAACTCTTTCCGAATGGCGCGCGCAAACCCAGGCCCATCCGTGTTAGAACCATGCCAGCGGCCAGCTACCAGGCGCAGCGTGTTCACCGCGCCCGCCTTGCGCGCAAAGTCATCAAGTTCATCGACCAACTCCACCGCGTGGGCTTTGTGCGGAAGAGTCAGGTTGGCGCCGATAAATTCCAGCCCGGCCAACAACTGGAGCGCTTCCGCGAGCTCCTCTGCGCGAATGTGAAAAGCTCCGTACGTCATCTCCAGGCCAGCCGCTCGGAGCGCCGCATTTTGCAGGCGCGGGGAGAAAGAGTGCGCGACCGGATCGCCGATGATCCCCAACCGAACGCGCGCCCGCTCAGGCTGGCCAGCCGACGTCCAATTCCGCAAATCGTCCAGGGAGAAAGTCTCAATCACGCCGGGAGCTTAACGGAGCGTGGCGAGCCGTTCAATTAGGCGCACGCCATCGCTGCGCCTCCGCGCGATTTTCCCGGCTTCCGTTCGTCTGCTACTTTCGCTCTGCCATGACCATCCCGAGCGACGAATCTCCGCCCACTCCGGCCCATACCGATTTCATCCGCGAGATCGTGACGCAGGATATTCAAAGCGGGAAACACGCCGGCATCCACACGCGCTTTCCTCCGGAACCAAACGGCTATCTCCACATCGGCCATGCCAAGGCGATCTGCCTCGGCTTTGGCATCGCGCGCGAGTTCGGCGGTATCTGCAACGTGCGGATGGACGACACCAATCCGGCCAAGGAGGAAGCGGAATACGTCGCCTCGATCCTGGCCGACATCCACTGGCTCATCAGCGGCTGGGCCGAGGAAAATCTCGGATTGAAAGCGAAAGGCCAGCGCCCGGAATCGTCTGGGAACGATTTCCACCAATCCGCGCTCCGCGCTCCGGATTCCGCATCTCCCACCGAGCCCTTCCACGCTTCCGATTACTTCGACCAAATCTACGAGTGCGCGCTTCGTCTCGTGCGCAAAGGCAAAGCCTACGTCTGCGACATGACGCCGGAGGAGACGGATGAGTTCCGCCGGCTCGGAAAGGCGAGCCCGTACCGCGACCGTTCTGTGGAAGAAAATCTCGACCTGCTCGCGCGCATGAAAGCGGGTGAGTTTCCCGATGGCGCGCGCACCCTCCGCGCCCGGATCGATGTCGCTGCGCCGAACGTCTGGCTGCGCGATCCCCTGCTCTATCGCATCCGGCACGCGGAGCATCACCACACCGGCGGCGCGTGGTGCATTTATCCGATGTACGACTTCGCGCATTGCCTCAGCGATTACATCGAAGGCATTACCCACTCGCTCTGCACGCTCGAATTCGAAGTCCATCGCCCGCTCTACGAATGGATCCTCGAGTCGCTCGATTTTCCCCGCGCGCTTCCACGCCAGATCGAGTTCGCGCGGTTGAACATCGATTACACCGTGATCTCCAAACGCAAGCTCCTCCAGCTCGTGCAGGACGGCTCCGTCAGCGGTTGGGACGATCCGCGGATGCCGACCCTTTCTGGAATGCGCCGACGCGGAATCACTGCGAGCGCGATCCGGCAATTCGTGACCGAGCTGGGCGTGACCAAGTTCCCGAGCCTGACAGAATTCAGCGTCCTCGAACACGCCGTGCGGCAGGAGTTCAACAAAACTGCACAGCGCCGTCTCGCGGTCTTGCGCCCGCTCAAGATCGTCCTCACCAACTACCCCGCCGATCAGGTGGAGCAGCTCCCGGCAACCAACAACCCCGAGAATCCGGAAGACGGCACGCGCACCATTCCATTCAGTCGCGAGCTCTACATCGAGGAGGCCGACTTCATGGAAGTGCCGCCGCCGAAATATTTCCGTCTCCGGCCCGGCGGCGAGGTGCGTCTGAAATACGGTTACATCATCAAGTGCGACGAAGTGGTGAAAGACGATACCGGGCGCGTGATCGAGCTGCGCTGCACCGCCGATCTCGAAAGCAAAACCGGTGGCCCGACCTCCAATCGCAAGATCAAAGGTACCATCCATTGGGTCAGCGCCGCGCACGCCATCGACGCCGAAGTGCGCCTCTACGATCGTCTTTTCAGCGTGCCCGAGCCCGACGCGGACGGAGATTTCAAAGCGCACCTGAATCCGAACTCGCTCGAAATCGTGCAGGCAAAATGCGAGCCCTCGTTAGCCGAGGCCAACGCCGAGACGCGTTATCAATTCGAACGCCTGGCCTACTTCGCGCTCGATGAAGATTCGCAGGCCGGTCAGCTCATTTTCAATCGGACGATCACGCTCCGCGATGCTTGGGCGAAGCAAGCGAAGAAGAGCTAAATATCGTCCGGCGGAGACGCACCATGGACGCGAAAATAATCGCGTAAGAAAACAAGATCAGGCGCATCCTTCTCCCGATGTGTTCGCACTTTCATTTGCCAAAGCCGCTCCGCTGAAGCGAACGGGATCGATACACCCTGCACCTGACGTTCTACGACATCTCCGGCGACCGCCGCATAGTCCAAGCCCCCAGCGGAGTGCATCAGATCGACCAAGACTTCATCAGCGACCCGTACCACAATGTATTTGGCGACGTCGCCCGGATCCAGTTCGCGAACAGCTCGATCCGGAAAAACTTCCAGCGCCTTAAAACACGCGCCTCGTTTTCCAGATCAGTCGCGATGAGCAGGTCATGTCCCCGTAGGGCGTGGCAGTCCCAGCTGGATGATCGCGAATCCGCCCACGACGACGTATCGGCTTTCAGATCATTCAGTGCCGACAAGCGAACCAGATCGTCCTCAGTCGGCGGTCGAGACTCTAGCTCCGGCGAGTCGCTCGCTCGGCCAGCATCTTCCTCATCCATGCATCGGCTTCCTCATGTGATCGAAAGCGATAAACCCCTTTCGGGCAGATACCACCGTGGCCGAAGCTCTTTCGCAGCTGATTAACCGTCGCTTGCAAGCCCATCCCAAATTTCCACGCGTCGACGACACGTCTGCGGCCAACCGTTTTGCCGATCGGATCCTGGATATTGATGACCGCGTAACTCATCGACCCAGAGTATGACATGCTGAACCCAGGGCAGCAACGACCGCGTCACGCTTGAGCGTCTATGGAACGCAGTCCCCGGTCGATCCGCGCCAGGACCTTTTCTCGACCGAGCACTTCGAGGAGATGATAGAGACTTGGACCCGCGTTGCTGCCCGTCACAGCCAGGCGCGTGGGGTGAACGAGCACGCCGACTTTCACGCCCAGCTCCGCCGCGGTCGCCTTTAACGTGGTCTCGAGATTGGCGGCATCGAAGGGATTAGCGCCCGCGAAAGCATCGCGCACGGCTTGCAGGCGCGGTTTGTTCTCGGCCGTGAAATGCTTCGCCGCGCCTTCTTCGGCGTAAGGAAAATCGTCGCGGAAGTAGAAGCCAGCGTAGGGTGGGAGCTCGGCGAAGGTCTTGAATTTCCCGACGCAAGTGTCGAGCGCGGCGCGGAGATACTCATCGGTCACCGCCGTCAGATCGATCCCGCCGCGCCCCAGCGCTTCGCGCGCGAGTTCGTAGTAGCGTTCGCCGCGCAGGGCGTGCGCGTATTCGCCATTCAGCCAGGTGCATTTCTCGAGATCGAAGGCGGCGTTCTTCCGATTCACCTTCTCCAACTCGAAGAGCCTCACGACCTCTTCCAGGTCGATCTTCTCGCGATCGTCCTTCGGCGACCAGCCGAGGAGACAGAGGTAATTGCAGACCGCTTCCGGCAGAAACCCCTGCTCGATGTAAGTGTTCAAGCTCGCCCCCAGATCGCGTTTGCTCATCTTCGAGCCGTCCTTGTTCAGGATGAGCGGGATGTGGGCGAAGCGCGGCGGCTCAGCACCGAGCGCGCGGTAGAGCTCGATGTGCTTGGGCGTGTTCGAAAGATGATCTTCGCCGCGGATGACGTGGCTGATCTTCATCTCGATATCGTCCACCACATTGACGAAATGAAAGATCCAGGAGCCGTCCGGACGGCGGATCGTCATGTCAGGATGCGTCTCTTCGTTCGACAAATCGAAGTCGATCGTCCCGCAAACAATGTCGTCCACGATCACGTGCTCGCGCGGCGAGCGGAACCGAAGCGCGCCACCGTCCTCGTAGATGTGCCCGGCATCCTGGAGCCGCTGCAAATGGCGTTCGTAAAGGTGATCGCGCTGGCTTTGAAAGTACGGCCCGCAGTCGCCGCCCACTTGCGGACCCTCGTCCCAGTTTAAGCCCAGCCAGCGCAGCCCATCGTAGATCGCAGCCGCTGCTTCCTCGGTGTTCCGCGACTTGTCCGTATCTTCCACTCGTAAGATAAAAGTGCCGCCATGATGTCGCGCGAAGAGCCAGTTAAAGAGCGCCGTCCGCGCGCCACCGATGTGTAGATAACCAGTGGGCGAAGGAGCGAAGCGGACGCGGATGTTTGGATTCATCGGACCCGGACTCTAGCCACGGATGGACACGGATGAAACACGGATGATGCCGCCGCTATTCCACGAAAAGCTTCCCTGCTTTTCGCCGCGCGTGGCGATCGCCGGGAAGATTCACCTTGGCGACGCCACTAGCCGGATCGAGCAAAGCGCGCACGCTTTCGATCAACTCGAAGCCGATGTCGGCCACCGCGTTTTCGCGCAGCCACCGCCGGACCGCGCGTCGCTGCAGGGCCACTGGCAGACCGCGCGCGTCCAGCGGGTGCGGCGGCGTCATGTTCTCAAGCGCAACATCTTCATCCGCCGCGATGCGCGCGGCGCGCCAAAGCGTCTCCCGCACATTCCGCCCCAGCTCTTTTTCGAGCAAAGGAATGAGCCGATGGCGCAACCGGTTCCGCGTGGGCTCGAGCGATTGATTGCTCGCATCTTCGCGGAAGCGCAGCCCGTGCGCGGAAACGTAACCGTCGATCTCGGCTCGCCAGACGCCGAGCAACGGCCGCACCAGCGTGAGGACACGGCCGGCGATCTTCTGCTGGCTCACCGCGCGCAGCGAAGATTGCCCCGCGCTCCCGCTCCCACGCAGGAGGTTAAACAAAAATGTCTCCGCGAGATCATCGGCTTGGTGACCGAGGAAAATCGTCGCGCAACGCCGGCGCCGGCTCACCTCCGCGAAAAACTCATGACGCGCCGCGCGGGCCGCCGTTTCGATGGAGCACTTCGTGGCCGCAGCCTGCGCTCGCACGTCTGCGCGTTGCGATTCCAAGGTGAGATCCAACCGCGTGGCGAGCCGCTCGACGAAGCGGGCATCGGCTTGGCCAGCCCGGCCGCGCAACCCGTGGTCCAGGTGGCAGACGATCAGTTTGCGATAGCCCTGCGCGTGCAACCAATGCAGGAGCACCACCGAATCGCGCCCGCCAGACACGCCGATGAGATGGCGCGCCTTCGGCGAAAAAGCGCGCAGCTCAGGAACATCCCATTCGCGGAGCACGGAACGGCGTTTGATCACACCAACGAGGAGGCCACTCGCGCGGGTGCCCGTCAAGCGGCGCCACCGACCGGCTCGGAAATCTTCGCCCAGCGGTCGTGGGATTGACAATGAATGAGCGTTCACTCACCTTCCCACTCCCCCACGATGGTTCCCCCCGGCACAGATTCTATCCCCGATCGCCACGCGCAAATCTTGCACGCGGCCATGTCGTGCTTTGCCAAGCGCGGCTTTCACCAGACCACGATGCAGAACATCAGCGAGGAAGCTGGCATCAGCGTGGGCCTCATTTACCGCTACTTCGCCAGCAAGGAAGCGGTCATCGGCGCGATGGCGGAGGAGCATAAGAAGGATCTGCAACGCCTCCTCGCCCGCGCCAGCTCCGCGCCTACTTTGCTGGAGTCGCTCGAGATTCTGCTCACCGCGCATTGTTCGGATGACGTGCCGCAGATGCACTCGGCTTTCGTGGTCGATCTTTTTGCGGAAGCAGGTCGCAATCCCGAGATCGCCCACCTCGTGCGCGACATTCTCGAAACCAGTATGGCCGCGGTGACGGATGTGATCGCGCGCGCTCCCGAGATGCGCGATGCCCCGCATGGCCTCGCGCCGCGCGAGATCACCGAGCTCGTCTTCGCCACCGCGCGCGGCTCCATGATGCGCGACGTCCTCGATCATTCTCACATCCCAACGGAGCAGCGGCACGAACGTCAATTAGCGGTGGTGCGGCACCTCTGGAATCTCCTTTTCAATCATGCAAACGAATCAGCTCTCAAGTAAGGCATTCCCCCCTGCCGCTGCCGCCGGGCCGCAACCGAAGCGGCGCAAGGGCCGCGCCGTCTTCTTTACCATCCTGGGACTCATCGTCCTTTTCCTCATCATCGCAGGCGTGAAGGGATTGCAGTTTTCGAAAATGATCAGCGCCGGCAAAGGAATGGTCCAGCCGCCGACCACGGTGACGAGCGGGAAAGTGCAGAAGGCCGACTGGGAACCCACCCTCACCGCCGTCGGTTCGATCAGTCCTGTGCAGGGCGCCACCATCAGCGCGGAGCTGCCGGGGACGGTGAGCGAGATCGGCTTTGAATCCGGTCGACCGGTGAAGAAGGGCGACCTCCTGGTCAAGTTGGACGCCTCGGCCGAGCAAGCGCAACTGCGCTCGGCGAAAGCGGACTTCGACCTGGCCAAAGCCGAATTCGATCGCGCGAAAGGTCTCGCTGATGGTCGGGTAATTTCGAAAGCGGAATTCGATACCGCAGCCGCCAATCTCGCGCAGCGCCAGGCCGCAGTCGATAACGTGCAATCAGTCATCGATAAAAAAGAAATCCGCGCGCCGTTCGATGGCATCGCCGGCATTCGCGAAGTGAACCCCGGCCAGACCGTCCCCGCTGGTCAACGTCTCGTCACCTTGCAGGCGCTCGATAAGGTCTTCGTTGATTTCGCCCTACCGCAGCAGCAACTCGGCGACGTGCGCGTGGGTTTGCCAGCCAAGGTCACGACCGATGCCATCGAGGGTCGCGAGTTCGACGGCGAGATTTCTGCGATCAATCCGGCGATCGATCCGGCCACCCGCACGGTCGCGATGCAGGCCACGCTCGATAACGCGGATCACAGTCTGCGCGCGGGGATGTTCGCGCGGGTGCGCGTGATTTTGCCGACGAAGAATCCCACTCTCTTTATTCCCACCACCGCCGTCTCCTATGCGCCCTTCGGCAATTCGGTCTTCTCTAATTGAGAAAAAGAAGGATGAGAAAACCGGCAAAGAAGGGCTGGTGATCCGGCAGCAATTCATTCGCACCGGTGAAAGCCGCGGAGATTTCGTCGCCGTCATCGAAGGTCTCAAAGAAGGCGACGAGGTCGTGAGCACGGGTGTTTTTAAAATGCGCAACGGCATGGCGGTGGCGGTGGATAACACGCTCGCGCCCGCAGAGAGCCTCACGCCCAAGCCGCCGAATACCTAAGCCGTGAAGTCGTTCACCGATCTCTTCATTCGCAGACCGGTGCTGGCGTTGGTCGTCAGCATGGTCATCATCATTGCCGGGATTCAGGCGATCTCGTCGCTGAACGTCCGGCAATATCCGCGGAGCGACATCGCCTCCGTCACGATCACGACCGCTTATGTCGGCGCGAGTGCGGATCTGGTGCGCGGCTTCATCACCACGCCGCTCGAACGCGCGATCGCTGCGGCCGATGGGATTGATTATCTCTCCTCCCAGAGCACGCAGAGCGTCTCCATCATCACTGCGCGGTTGAAGCTGAATTACGATTCCACCAAGGCGCTCTCCGAGATCAGTTCGAAGGTCAATCAAGTCCGCGGCGATCTCCCGCCGGAAGCTGAAGTCCCGGTGATCAATATCGAGTCGTCCGACTCCCAGTTTGCTTCCGCTTACCTCAGTTTCGGTTCCGATATTCTGGAGGCGAACGAGATCACCGATTACCTCACGCGCATCATCCAACCGCGCCTCACCGCCATCGGCGGCGTGCAACGCGCGGAGATCCTCGGCGGCCGCACTTTCGCGATGCGGATTTGGTTAAAACCAGATCGCATGGCCGCGCTCAACGTCAGCCCGGCCCAGGTCCGCCGCGCGCTCGCGAACAACAACTACCTCGCCGCGCTCGGTCGCACCAAGGGCTCCTACGTGCAGGTGGACCTGACCGCGAACACCGATCTCCACACCGTCGACGATTTCCGGAATCTGGTCGTGCGCGAGGAAGGCGGAGCGCTCGTCCGCATCGGCGATATCGCGGACGTGGTGCTCGGCGCGGAGGATTACAACTCCGAGGTGCGCTTCTCCGGTCAGCGCGCCGTCTTCATGGGCATCTTCGTTTTGCCAAACGCCAACTCGATCGACGTGGTCTCCCGCGTCCGCGCCGAGATGGAGCAGATCCAAAAGGAACTGCCCACCGGCATGAATGGCCGCATCGCGTACGACGGCACGGCTTACATCAACACCGCCATCAAAGACGTCTACAAAACGCTCGCCGAGACGCTCTTCATCGTCTGTCTGGTGATCTTCCTTTTTCTCGGCTCGTGGCGTTCCACCATCATCCCGATCATCGCGATCCCGATCTCGCTCATCGGCGCGGTGTTCCTCATGCAGGTCTTCGGGTTCTCGGTCAATCTGCTCACCTTGCTCGCGGTCGTTCTTTCCGTCGGTCTCGTGGTCGATGACGCCATCGTGGTGGTGGAAAACGTGGAGCGCCATCTGCGCGATGGCCTGAGCGCGATCGATGCCGCCCTGCTCGGCGCGCGCGAATTGGTCGGCCCGATCATCGCGATGACCATTACCCTCGCCGCGGTCTACATCCCCGTCGGCATTCAGGGTGGATTAACCGGGACGCTCTTCCGCGAGTTCGCCTTCACTCTCGCGGGCGCGGTCGCCATCTCCGGCGTGGTCGCGCTCACCCTTTCGCCGATGATGACGGCGAAATTTCTCCGGCCGGGCGATGCCGAACGCGGCTTCGCCAAACGCGTGAACCACGTTTTCGATCAAGTGCGCGACTGGTACGGCCGTCGGCTCGACCTCACCCTGCAATATCGCTCCGCGGTCTACACCGCCTGGATCGGGCTGGGAATCATCGCCGCGATCATGTTCGTCCTCATGCCGATGTTTGCTTCGAAAGAGCTCGCGCCGACGGAAGATCAGGGCGTCATCTTCGGCATCGTCCAGGCGCCCTCAAACGCCACCATCGAACAAACCGGTGCCTTCGCCGACGCCGCGGGGAAAGTCTTCCTCGGTTTCCCGGAAACCGCTTTCACTTTCCAAATCACCAACCCAAGCGGCGGCTTCGGCGGGATGGTGCTCAAGCCATGGGATCAACGCGACCAAACCGCGTTCGAACTAATCCCGCAGGTGCGCGCCAAGCTCGGAGCCGTCCCCGGCATCGAGATGTTCCCGATCATGCCGCCCGCTCTCCCCGGCGGCGGCAGCTTCCCCGTCGAGTTCGTTCTTCTTTCCACCGACGAGCCGGAACAGATGGTCGAGCTGGCGAAAAAGTTGGAAGACAAAGCCAAGCAAAGCGGCGCCTTTTTCTTCACCAACATCGATACCAAAATCGACCAGCCGCAGGCGCAGGTGGTGATCGATCACGACAAGGTCGCCGCCCTCGGCCTCAACCTGCAAGAGATCGGCGCGGACATCTCCGCCATGTTCGGTGGGAACTTCGTCAACCGCTTCAACATCTCTGGCCGCGCCTACAAGGTCATCCCGCAAATCGTGCGCTCGGAGCGGCTCAATCCCAGCCAGCTCACGGACATCTACGTCACCGGCCCGGACGACAAGCTCATCCCTTTGAGCACCGTCGCGCAGGTGGAATCCAAGACCGTGCCTCGCTCCCTCAGCCGCTTTAATCAGCTCAACGCCGTCACCATCAGCGGCGCCTCCCGCCTCCCGCTCGATCAAGCGCTCAAGCTTTTCGAAGACGAGGCCGCGCGCATTCTCCCGAAGGGTTACTCGATCGATTACAAAGGCGAATCGCGCCAGCTCCGCGTGGAAGGCGATAAATTCCTGCCCGCCTTCGGCCTCGCCATCGTGCTCATCTTCCTCGTCCTCGCCGCCCAGTTTAATAGCTTCCGCGATCCGCTCATTATCCTGCTCGGCTCTGTCCCGCTCGCGCTTTTTGGCGCCATGATTTTCATGTTCGAGAAATCGCCGAACCCGAACATGAAGTTCTTTACCGACTCCTGGACGACCTCGTTCAACATCTACTCGCAGGTCGGTCTTGTGACGCTGGTCGGTCTGATTGCGAAGAACGCCATCCTCATCGTGGAATTTGCCAACCATCTGCAAGAGCAAGGCCGGACCAAATTGGAAGCCGTCGCCGAAGCTTCGCGTATTCGTTTGCGCCCCGTGCTCATGACCACGATCGCGACCGTCGCCGGTCACATGCCGCTGGTTTTCGTCACCGGTGCCGGCGCGAAAGCGCGGAACTCGATCGGCCTTGTCCTCGTCGGCGGGATGACCATCGGCACGCTCTTCACTCTCTTCATCGTCCCCTCGCTCTATGTCTTGATCGCCAAGACGCATCGCAGAGATCCCGCGGGAGGCGAGCCGAAGCCGCGCCTAACCGAAGAGAGCGCGCCGGCACCGGCGCAGCCGAGATACGCCGAGCCAGCCATGGCCCGGGAGATCACGGATGATGGCGATCCGGATCGCCCGCCGACTTTTCAGCCCGCTTAAGCAGGACCCGCGGAGAGCGCGGTTTTAGGAAGTTCCACGGCGCGGACTTTCTCCCGGCAGCGAAATCTCTTCTTCCACCGCTTTCACCGCGACGGCGTGTTTGCTCGGCTTCACCCCGGCGCCGCATTGGTTCGCATAGACCTGGGTAAACTCCGCGCCGAAGAGCAAAATCTGCGACGAGTAGTAAATCCACAGGAGCAGGGTGACGAGCGAGCTGGCCGCGCCGTAGGCCGATCCCGCCGCTCCACTCCCAAGATAAATCCCCAGCGCCCATTTCCCGATCAGGAAGAGGAGCGCGGTCATGATCGACCCCACCCACACGTCGCGCCAGCGCACCTCCACGTCCGGCAGGTAGCGAAACATCATCGCGAAGAGCACCACCACGAGTCCCAGATCGACCACCAGATAGATCAGGAACGCCATCGCCGCTCCGCCGGGTAATGTCGCCTCCAGATATTGGCTTAAGCCCTTCAAGACCGCTTCCACCGTCAACGTCACCAAAAGCAGAAAACAAATCCCCGCCACCATCGCGAAAGAGAGAAACCGAATCCGGATGTAATCCCAGATCGCCGCGCCCGGTTTCGCTTTCACGCCCCAGATCGTGTTGAGCGCATCCTGGAGCTGCCCGAAAACGCAGCTCGCCCCGAAAAGCGCCAGCGCGATTCCGATCACCGTCGCCCATAGACCCGCGGAAGGTTTCGCCGCGGTCTGGGCGATATCCTGCACCACTTGCACGCCGCTCGGATCGAGGAATGCGCTCATCTGCTCCGTGATTCTGTTCCAGGCTCCAGCCGGATCTTTCCGAAAGAGCACCCCGATCACCGCGAGCAAAATCAGAATCAGCGGCGCGAGCGAGAAGACCGTGTAGTAGGCGAGGGCGGCACCGAGCTGCGGCGCCTTGTCCTCCAGCCATTCATTGAAGGTTTGTTTAAAAAGCCGGAAGAGCGAAGCCGGCCGAAGGGTTCTGAGAAAAGAATGATCGTTGGCAGCCATGACGAAGTTTTCAGTGTAATCGGATGGAGCACGCGCTCCAGCCTTGCCGCATCTCCGAAAGGGGCGCTCTCAGGCCACCCGCATCTCGACGAAATGCTCGAGGTGATCATCGACCAGCGGAATCGTGTCGCCGCTCAACGCCTGAGCATCGAGCGTCAATAGCGGGCCGCTCGCCGCCCGCTCTGCGTCTCGCGTGATCGTGATGTGATAGACCGTTCGCCGATAGCGATAGTGTAGTTTGTAACTCGGCCAGCTCGCGGGCAGCCGCGGCACCAGCCGCAGGTGCGAGCCTTCCAGTTGCACCCCGAGCAACGTTTCAATCAGAAGCCGATACATCCAACCCGCCGATCCCGTATACCAGGTCCAACCGCCGCGACCGATGTGCGGAGCGACCGCGTAGACATCCGCCGCCACCACGTACGGCTCCACTTTGTATGTCGCGATCTCCGCCGGGGTGCGGCCGTGATTGACCGGATTAAGCAGACCGAAAAGTTCCCAGGCGCGCTCTGTCTCGCCGAGCATGGCAAAGGCCATCGCGGTCCAGATGGCGCCGTGCGTGTACTGCCCTCCATTCTCGCGCACGCCCGGGATGTAGCCTTTGATGTAACCCGGATTGAGCGCGGACGAATCAAACGGCGGATCGAATAGCTGGATCAGCTTTGCCTCTCGACGCACCAGCCGCGCATCCACCGCTGCCAGCGCTGTGCGCGAACGTTCCAGGTCGCCCGCGCCGCTAATCACCGACCAGCTTTGCGGGAGCGAATCGATCTGGCATTCCGCATTTGTCTTCGAGCCCAGCGGCGTCCCATCATCGAAGTAAGCGCGGCGATACCATTCCCCATCCCACGCCTGCGCTTCGATATTCTCCTGCAGCTGCTGCGCCTGCGACAGACAGCGCTCCGCGAATTCCGTTTCCCCGCGCGCGCGCGCCAACTCGGAGAATTGCCTCAGCACGTCATAGAGGAAGAAGGCCAGCCAGACGCTCTCACCCTGGCCTTTTTCCCCCACCATGTTCATCCCATCATTCCAATCGCCGCTCCCGATCAGCGGCAAGCCGTGCACCCCGAAAGTGAGCCCGTGCTCGATCGCGCGCACGCAATGCTCGTAAAGCGTCCCCGTTTCCTGCGCCCGATTCGGGAGATCGTAATACGCCTCTTCTTCCGGCATGACCGGCCGCGCTTCCAGATACGACACCGCCTCATCCAGCACCCCGGTATCGCCCACCGCCTGGACGTAGCGACAGGTCACATACGGCAGCCACAGGTAATCATCGGAGAAATGCGTGCGCACCCCGCGACCCGACGGCGGATGCCACCAATGCTGCACATCGCCTTCGCGAAATTGGTGCGCCGCGGCGCGGAGCAAATGTTCCCGCGTCAACGCCGGCTCGGCATGCACCAGCGCCATCACATCCTGCAATTGATCGCGGAAGCCGTAAGCACCGCCCGATTGATACAAACCCGTCCGCCCCCAGAGCCGGCACCCGATCGTTTGATAAAGGAGCCAGCCGTTCGCGACCATGTTCACGGCCGGATCCGGCGTGTCGACATTGATCGCGCCCAGGGTGCGATTCCAATATTCGTGCACCGCATCCAGCGTGGTGCGATTCGCATCCGCGGAACGGAAACGCTGGATTAACTGCTGCGCGTCTCCCGCGCTTTGCCCGACGCCCAGGCGGAAGGTGACCGTGTGCTCCTGCCCATCCTCCAGCTCCACCGCCACCTGCAACGCTCCGCAAGGATCGAGCCCCGCGCCGGTCTTGCCGGAAAGGCGGGTCCGCTTCAGCGCTGCCGGTTGCGCCAGGCTTCCGTTGCGTCCCACGAACTCCTTCCGATTGCCGGTGACCGTCCGATTCGCATCGCTCACGTCGAGAAAGACCACGCGATCCGGGAACTCCGTGTTGTAGAAATTCCGCGCCAGCAATGCGCCCGTCTTCAGGTCCACTTCGGTCTGCACATTGAGCAAGGTCTTGTGGCGCAAATCGCCCAGCACCCATTCCCAATACCCGGTCACCGAGAGACGCCGCGCTCGTCCGGAATGATTGCGCAAGATCAGGACCGCCAGCTTCACCGGCGCATCCATCGCCACAAAAACCCACAGCTCCGATGCGATCCCGTGCTCAAAATGTTCGAAGACGCTGTAACCGAAACCGTGCCGAATCACGTAGGGCGTCTTCCCGCGCACCGGCCACGGCATAGGCGACCAGACCTCGCCGCTCTCTTCGTCGCGGAGGTAAAACGCCTCGCCTGTGGTGTCCTGCACCGGATCGTTCTGCCAGGGCGTAAGCCGAAACTCGTGCGCGTTTTCATACCAGGTGTAGGCGCCGCCGCTCTCGGAGATCACCGTTCCGAACGACGGATTCGCGAGCACATTCACCCACGGCGCCGGCGTGGATTGGCCCGGATGCAGCGTGATCACATACTCGTGCCCATCGGGCGTGAACCCACCCAGCCCGTTCTGGAAAACCAACTCGCGCTTCGCCACGGCCGGCGTGGGCTCCTCCACCGGTGTACGCGTTGGCACCAGCGCCGGCACCAGCGGCTCGAGCAAATTCTGTCGCTCCAGTTGTTCCAGGAGCGAGCCGTGCTCGTCATCGAGCACGATGCGCGCGGCTGCTTGCAGCAACACCCGGTCCTCATTCGGGATCTGCTCCAGGCGGCGCACGAAAATGCCTCCCGCCTTGTCCAGCATCTGCGCTTCGGTCCCCGCCGAGATCAGGTTGGTGATCTCTTCGTGCAGCGATTGTCGGTAGACGGAGACGTCCTCGTTCAGGATCACCAGCTCCACCGCCACGCCCTTGGCCCGCCAATAGGAATGCGCCTGCACCAGCTTGCGCACCAGCTCGATCTTCTCCGCGTCTTTGATTCGTAACAGCACCAACGGCATGTCGCCCGAGATGCCGTAAGTCCAGAGCGCGCTCTGCCCGCGACGATTATCCAGCAACACGCCCGGCGTCGCCCGCCGCATCGGGTCCGCGTAGATGATCGCGCCCGCCAGCCGCGCATAGAGTTGCGCATCCGCTTCCGTCGCATCCAGCGTCCGCAACGTGACCTGGTTATGCGTCCAGCCCAGGTCGAAGGCGCGATCCGCCATTCGGAAATGTTGATACTTCTCGATCAGGGCCAGCGCCGCTTCGCGCGTCTCCGTGGCGCCGGTCACGAAATCCACCACCACGATCTCATCCGGGCCCAGGGTGACGAAGCGCCGCAGGGAGACGATCGGATCCAGCACCGAACCCTCCGTATCGGAAAGCGGCGACGCTTTTTCCATCGCCGCCGGATTGGCCAGCGAACGGCCGCGCCCGATAAATTTTGCCCGATCGGTCTCGCAAGAAATGTCACCCTGCCCGCCGCCTTGTCCCACCAGCAGGTGGAGCAACCACGGCGGCTTCTCCTCCGCCGAGCGCGCGCGCCGCGTGCAAAGAATGGCAGAGGATTCACGCCGAAATTCCGTCTGCACGAAGAGATTGCTGAAGGCCGGGTGCGCCTCATCCGCCGCCTGCGTGGCCAGCACCACTTCCGCGTAACTCGTCAGCTCGATCACGCGCATGCTCGAGGAATGATTCGTTAACCGGATTCGCCGCACCTCCACGTCGTCCTCGGGCGAGACACACACTTCCGTGTGCATCTCCAGCTTGCCGTGCCGTTGCCGAAACTCCGCTCGCGCCTGCGTGAAGATGGCCTCGTAACCTTTCGTCGGGCGCAAGGTCGGCTGGTAAGCCGTCGACCAAAACTCCCCACTCGCCACGTCGCGCAGATAAATAAACGTGCCCCAGCAATCCCGGGTCGCATCTTCCCGCCAGCGCGTGACCGCCAGATTTTGCCACCGGCTGTAGCCGCCACCCGCGCTGCTGATTGCCACATGGTAGCGCCCATTCGAGAGCAGATGCACTTCCGGAGTGCGCGAGGTGGGGTTGGTAAAAATCCGCATCGTCCCCTCGCCCTCGCCTAAACGTGGCCGCGTTTCGTCCAGCCCTAAATCCTCCGGGAGAACGTTCGCTTCCGCTTTCGGCACTCGTTCTTGCAGCAGCAAATCCGCTGCTTTTAACAACGGCCGCGCCAGAAAGCGGCGCTGCATCGGTTGTCCGCGGAGCAGGTAATCGAGCGCGAGCAGGCTCATCCCCTGGTGATGCGCCATGTAGGATTGCACCGCCACGCTCGTCACCTCGCGCGGCAACCGCGCCGTCGTGTAATCGATCGCCTCGTAGAAGCCGTATTGTCCCGCGCGGCCTTCTTCCGCCAGGCGTTGCAGATTCTCGCACGCCTCCCGCGGCGCCACCGTCAACGCCATCACCGACGCATAGGGTGCGATCACGAGATCTTCCCCCAGCCCGCGCTTCAAGCCCAGCCCCGGCACGCCAAACGCGCGGTATTGATAATTCTGGTGCGCGTCCATCCGGTAATAGCCGGACTCCGAGATTCCCCACGGCACGCCCCGTCGCCGCCCATACTCGATCTGCTGCTGCACCGCCGCGTGGCAGGCGTGATCGAGCAGGGTGTTGTCATACTCCGGCATGACCAGACGCGGCATCAGGTATTCAAACATCGAGCCGCTCCACGAGACCAGCGTCGCCTCCCCGTGCGGCGCCACCAGGAGCCGGCCTAACGAGAACCAGTGATCCTGCGGCACCTGCCCTTGCGCGATGGCGACGTAACTCCCGAGCCGCGCTTCCGAGGCCAGCAGATCGTAGTAGCTGTTGTCGCGGCGGCCCTCCGTGACATTGAACCCGATCGCGAAAAGCTCCTGCGCTCCGTCAAAGAGGAAGCGGAAATCCATCGCCGCCAATTCGTCGCTCTGCTGCACCAGATGCTCGATCAGCAGCAGGCGTTCGCGCGCCCACCGGCTCGCGCCGCCCGGCAGCGCTTCCTCCCTCCGCGCGATCTCGCGCAGCGAAGGATTCTCTCCCTCGGCCGCGACGTGCGGTTCGGCCAGCCGAAGCTCGGCCAGATGTTCTTCACATTCCCGCCGGAGGTTTTCGCTCGCGAGCAGTCGTGCTTGTTTCACCGCAACTTCCAGGAGCGCAATCGCGGCCGGCAGGGTGGACGGAGATTTCGCGAACTCGACCTCGAGCTCGGCCAACACGTTGGAATCACCTCCCAACTCGCCCACCATCCCCGCGGTGTCGCGCAGACCTTGGAAAATTTGCGGATCGTAAACTGGCGCGTCTGCCAGCTCCCGCAGCCCCGCGCCCAAGGTCAAAAGATGCCCGGCCAGGTTTCCGCTATCCACGCTCGAGACGTAGCGCGGGAGAAGCGGCTGCAAGGTCCGCGTCTCATACCAATTATAAAAATGTCCCCGATAGCGTTCCAGCTTCTGCATCGTGGCCAGGGTCGCCTCCGTTCGCTGCAGCAAGCGCCCGACCGAGAGGTAGCCCAAATCGCGGCCGGCCAGATTCGCCAGCAGCGCCAGCCCGATGTTCGTCGGCGAGGTCCGCGTCGCCACCCCGGTGAACGGTTCCTCCTGAAAATTATCCGGCGGCAGCCAGTTCTCCTGCCCGGTCACGAAGGTCTCGAAAAATTGCCACGTCTTGCGCGAGACCCCGCGGAGGAAGAGGAGCTGCGCTTCCGAAAGCTGCGCGGGCGGCGCTGAAATCGTCTGGCTGATCCACCACGCGATCGCCGGTGCCACCAACCAAAGCCCCAGCCAGGGAGCTGCCAGCCATAACTGCCCCGGCTCACGGAAAGCGAGAAAGCCAGCGGTCGCCAGTGCAGTTCCCGGCACCATCCACATCGCTCGATAAAAACCGCTCAGCTCGCCCTGCGCCGTCCGCGCGGCATCGCTCGAAGTCTGCCACTCCAGCAGACGCTTTCGCGTGAGAAACATGCGCACCATCGTGCGCCCGATTCCGTCCAGACTGAGAAAAGCATCGTAAGGCAGGAACGCGAGCGTCAGCACCATCTGCCCCAATGCGCGTCCGGCCGAGGCCAGCACGCTGCGCCAATGCAAGCGCCACGGCAGCTGCTCCGGTTTCCGCAGAAACTCCACCCCTAACGACAGCAAGCCTGGGAGCATAACAATCCCCAGGACCAGCGCTCCGCCCCAGCCACCCAGTTCCGGGGCAACGAACCACGTCCCCAGCAGAAAGAGCAACAGCGCCAGCGGCACCAGGCTGCGCCGCAAATTGTCGAAAATTTTCCAGCGCGAGAGCCGGGAGATCGGGTTCGAGCGGGAACCCGCTTCGGCCACTGGCACCCGCGGCAGGAGCCACGGAAAGATCTGCCAATCCCCGCGCAGCCAGCGCCGGCGCCGGCCCACATCCACGTCGTAACGCGCCGGAAATTCTTCGTAGAATTTCACATCGCTGACCAAGGCGCAGCGCGCGAAGACCGACTCCAGCAAATCGTGACTCAGAACCGCGTTCTCCGGAAATCGCCCGGCCAGCGCGCGTTCGAAAGCATCCACATCGTAGATCCCCTTCCCGATAAACGAGCCCTCGCCGAACAAATCCTGATAAACATCCGAGACTGCGCGCGTGTAAGGATCGATCCCGGTATCGCCCGCGTGCAGCCGCACGAACCAGGAACGTCCGGCGCTCGGCAGACTCACATCCACCCGGGGCTGGAGCAGGCTGTAGCCCTCGGTCACGATCCCGCGTTTCTCATCGAAGCGCGGGCGATTGAGCGGATGCGCCAGAGTGCCAATGAGCTGGCGCGCCGCTTCGCGCGGCAGCTGGGTATCGCTATCGAGCGTGATGACGTAGCGAATCGATGGCAGGATCGCGCTCTCGCCCACGATCGCCGAAAAGCTTTCGCGTCCTCTCTCGCGCAGGAGCGCGTTAAACTCCATCAGCTTCCCGCGTTTCCGCTCGTAGCCCATCCAGACATTCTCTTTTGCATTCCAACGCCGCGGGCGATGGAAGAGGAAAAAGAGATCGGCCCGGCTCGCCTCGTAGCGTTGGTTTAACGTCCGGATCCCAGCGCTCACCTGCTCAAGCAGCGCGGCGTCGCCCGGCAGCGTCTCCGTCGCGGCATCGCGAAAATCCGTCAGAAGTGCGAAGTGCAAATGAGCATCGCGATTAGCCAGATAATGGATCTCCAGCGTCTCGAGCAGCGACTCCACGTTCTCCGCGCTCGAGAGCATCGTCGGCACCACCACCATCGTCCTGCTCTCCACCTCGATCCCGCGCGAGTAATCCAGACGCGGCAACATCCGTGGCGCGACGAGCAGCGGCGTGAGCCAATTCAATAGCGCCACCGCGAGCTGACTCACGCCGATGGCAAAGACCACCGCGAAGAGATTCAGCACCCAGCCACCCAGGCCGAGCGCGTGTCCTTCGCGCACGAAAAGAGCGGTCGCGAGCAGAGTCAGGCAAAGAATGCCCCCCGCGTAGTAGAGAAAAGGGAAGCGACGAATGGCACGCTCCAGCGAGGTCTTCCACGGCCAATGCGGACGGACGACGCGCTCCAAAAGCGGCCGGCCTCCATCGATCAGGAAATAACCAATGTGCGCCTCACGCGCGCCCGCGTCCTGCGCCGCGGCGCGCTCCGTGGCCAGCGCCACCACCCGCCGCGCCACCTCCACCTCCGCCAGCTTGCTCTGGCGCGCGAGCGACTCGACCACGTGCCGATATTGATCCCGCGTCGCGAAATCCATCCGGCGGTAAACACCGGCTGGCTCTTCCCGCAGCGTCTGCTCCACCACGCTGAGGTGCTCGACGAAATCTTTCCAATTAATCCCGCTCAAGCTCCGCAGACTGGCGATGCTGTGACTGACCGACACCTGGTCGGAGGCCTGAGTTTGATTCTCCTCATGCACCAGCCGCTCGATTGAGAGACCCTGCTCGGCGAGCTGCTGCTCCAGCCAGCCGCGCGCCAGATGTGATACCGGACTGAGCCGGGAAAGTCGCTGGCAAAACTCCGCCACAAATGCACTCGTCAGCTGCAGATCCGCCTGCGCCATCTCGGCTACCACGATGACGAGCTGGGCGGGATTTTTCTCCGCCATCGCCTGCAGCCGCTCCACCCACTCCATCGCTTCGTCGCGACCGCGCCGCGCGTGCCGGAGGCCGTTCGTGACGCGCGCCAGATTTTCGATCAGGGCCAGCCGCAGCATGATCGGGATGGCCCAAAGTTCGCCCAAATTCAGCGGCGCGACGCGTTGATACGCAGCCACGAAAGCGGTCAATGAGACAGCGTCGATCTGTGCATCCACATGCGAGATCAACTCCAGCACGATGTCGTAAACACGGAGCAGGCCGGTCGACGGTGCATTCGCAAGGCGCGGCAACTCGCGGCTGTACTCCGGCGGCAGATGACGGCGCGCGAGCTGGATCTGCTCCTCGATCAAATAAAAATTATCCAGCAGCCACTCCGCCGCGGGCGTGATCTGGCGCGATAAATCCAACGCCAGGGTGGCGCGGTTAAACTCCTTCACCACCCGCTCGTTGCGCTCGAGTTGCGCGAGCAAACCATTCGAGGCTCGCCCGCCCGCCAGGCGGTGCTTCGTCGCCATCGTCTCCGCATGCCGGGCCAGACGTTCCACTCCGAAAAGCTCCGCTCGCAACGGCGGCGGGCTGGCTTTCGCTCGCGGCAGGGTGGGCTTCGTTCGCAGACTTCCGAAGCGTGGCGTCTTGATCGACATCTCGTTTACCTTCGCCGCTCTAACGCTCGCTCGTTGAGATATTTTTGAACCCGCGGTTCCGAAGGTTTTCTGCGTCCCAAAAATTCCTGCCAACAAACTCCGCCCTGTCTTCGTATTACCGGTGATGGACTGGATTCAACACCTGCAATGGCCCGCGATGGCGGCCACACTTTTCAGCGCCTGGTTGGTCGCGGAACAATCGAAATCCCGCCGCCAATGGGGGTTCTGGATCTTCCTCGTCAGCAACGTTCTTTGGGTCGCCTGGGGTTGGCAGACCAAAGCCTACGCCCTGATCGTCCTCCAATTTGGTCTGGCCCTCCTCAACCTCCGCGGCATCTCAAAAAACGAGACGTCGTAAGATCGCGAACACCCGCGCAACGTGTTCCCGCCGGGAATCGAGCGAGGATCTAAAGTTTGGGTAACCCTTGTTCTATCCGTTGACTCCGACGTCAGCGTTTGAACCAACATCCTCACGCTTGATGCTTGTAGATCGTCGTCTGGCGATGCTCCGCGCATCCGGTGCCACATCGCGCTTCAGCGGAAAAATGCTTTTTTCCCCGTTGGCGCGTCGCGCGGTAAGGCTAATTTCATCGCAGGATGTGCAACCGATTTGTGCAAAATGGTCGTGAAGTTCGCCCGCAACAAAATGCCATGGTCCTGCTGAAAGGACCCGGCGGATTCTTCGAGCTGCCCTTCGAAGCAGTCTTTGGCGGACCAGCTAGAAGAGAGAGCCGCAACTATTGGATCACACGCGAAGGGGCCGAGCCGGTCATCGTGCCCGAGGTGGAGCGGTTTGGAGAGAAGGACAAAATGACTGGTCAACAGAATTGGGAGGACGTGCCTTCAGGTAGCGCGCTGGAAGGATTGTTGCTCCCGACTCCGCCCGGGAAGGATTACCGTCTTCTCAAGGTTGTCACCCAACCCGCAACGCCGGATCAACTTGCCCGGCTGGGGAATGACCGCGCGCCAATCGTCATCCCCCCTTCGTAGGCTCTACGATGCTCTCCAGAAGCTGACTGAGGCAACGAGCGCAGTCGAAGCCGAGCTTACGGTGCATCGTCCGGCACTTAGGTTCCGATCGAAGTGCTCCATCGAAATCTACAGAACGCAGCTCGCGCCGGGCTCCGTCGCACGGCGGCGCTGTCCCCGCCGAGAATCGAACTCGGATCTAAGGTTTAGGAAACCCTTGTTCTATCCGTTGAACTACGAGGACTGCTGCTGCCGCTGACGGTCGAACATCGGACGCCGCGCGTCCAATCTTCGCATTCGGAAAGGTCTTCTGCTCAACCACGACCGGCTGGATTGTTTATCGCCCCTGCTCATCTTGCAGAAAGTGGAGATACGTTCGGATGACCTAAGCGGGCCGGAGATTGCAGAGCTTTTGCTCGAACACCGGCGGGAAATGTTTCTGCATTCGCCGCCGGAGAGCGTGCACGCTCTGCCGCTGGAGGGACTCCGAGCGCCGGAGATCAGCTTTTGGTCCGCGTGGGAGGGTGATGAGTTGCTCGGATGCGGCGCGCTGAAGGAGCTCGATCCGCGACACGGCGAAATCAAATCCATGCGGACAGTCTCAGCCCATCTGCGAAAGGGCGTCGCCGCTGCGTTGCTGCATCATATCGTGGCAGAAGCGCAGCGACGCGGATACGAGCGCTTAAGCCTGGAGACGGGATCGATGGCCGCGTTTGCCCCGGCCCGGGCGCTTTACCAGCGCCACGGTTTCCGGGAGTGCGGGCCATTCGCGGATTATCGCGAAGATCCCAACAGCGTTTTTATGACTCGCTTGCTCTAGGGCAGAGGGCTCTCGGTCGAGCCCGAATCTTTCGGCATGTTGAGGCGGAGATACGCGAGGAGATCGCTGCGCGTGATCAAGCCCAGGAATTTCTGCCCTTCCATCACCAGAGCAACGCGGCCGCGATCAAAGACGCCGAGAAGGTCGGCGATCTTCGCGCTGGGCGAGACGGTCTCGAGCTTATCAGTCATGGCACCTGACACCGGGTCGTGGAAGAGCGCAGGATCGCGATGCACTTTTACGAGGACGTCCGATTCGTCCAAAATCCCGACCGCGCGGCCGTTGGCATCGAGCACCGGCACCTGCGAAACGTCAGCGGCGCGCATCCGTTTGACCGCGGTGAGAAGGGTGTCGCCAGGACCCACGAAAATCACTTCACCAGCTTCGGCGCGGTGGGTGATGAGATCGCTCAAATCGCCCTGCGGCGGACGCTTCGCAAACCCCTGCTCGGCCATCCAGAAGTCGTTATACATCTTCGAGAGATATTTATTTCCGGTGTCGCAAACGAAGGTAACGACCCGTTTTTTGGTCGTCTGCTGGCGACAATACCGAAGCGCGGCAGCGACGAGAGTCCCGGTGGAGGAGCCACCGAGGATGCCCTCTTTGCGCAAGAGTTCGCGCGCGACAGCGAAGCTCTCGGCATCGGGGATTTCAAACGCATCGGTTACATAAGAGAGGTCGGCGATATCGGGGATGAAATCTTCGCCGATCCCTTCCACCGCCCAACTCCCCGCCTCCGTCATTTTCTTCGTCTTGATGAACTCGAAAAGAATCGAGCCTTCAGGATCGGCCAGGATCATCTCCACGCCGCGGCGCGGGCGCACACGGGCGAAAAATCGGCTCAACCCCGTGAGCGTTCCGCCAGAGCCGACACCGACGACGCATGCGTCTACTTGATGCCGCATTTGCTCCCAAATTTCCGGTCCGGTGGAGCGCTCGTGCGCAAGCGGGTTGGCTGGGTTCGCAAATTGATTGACGTAAAAGGAGCCCGGAATTTCTTCCTCCAGTCGGGCGGCAACGTCTTGATAATATTCCGCGTGGCCGCGCGTGACGTCAGAGCGAGCCATCCGCACTTCCGCTCCAAGCGCCCGCACGTGCGAGATCTTCTCCTGCGACATCTTGTCGGGAATCACCAGGATGAGGCGGTAGCCTTTTGCCGCAGCGATCAAGGCCAGGCCCAGCCCGGTATTCCCGGCGGTGGCTTCGATGATGGTGCCGCCGGGTTGCAATTTGCCTTCGCGCTCTGCCGTTTCGATCATGGCCAGCGCCACGCGATCTTTGATGGAGCCGGTGGGATTTTGGTTCTCCAGTTTAAGGAAGAGTTCGCAGGGGCCGGTGTCCATTCTGGTGACCTGCACCAGCGGCGTGTCGCCAATAAGAGAAAGGATGGCGGGCGGCTGTCCGCGCGCGGCTTCCGCGGCTAAAATCTGCGTTGGGTCCAAAGGTTCCGTGGTCATTTTTCGAGGTATCGCGCCACTGCGGATAGCCGATTCTACCCGGGAAGTCTTGTAAAAAAACAGCGGGCAGATCCGTCGCGCAACGGCCCCAACTTAGCCTGTAAAAGGCAAAAAGTCCCGCACCGCGTGCGCTCCTCTGCGCCAGGGAAGCTACCAGCCTTCGCTGATCGCGCTCACGAGATGCACCGCCAGATCCTCGGCCGCGAGCGGAATGGCCTGCCGCTCTTCCGTGGCCACGTCCGAGCCGACGAAGAAGCTGGTGTCGCCGTTCAAATTAGCCGGGCCAGTGAGCACTCGACCGTCACGATGCACCAGGGTGTAGGTGACGGAGAGCTGGAGATTAAACTCTGTGGTGGCGAGGACGTTGCCGCGCACAGAGCGCGCAGGTGTTCGGCCCACCCGTGTAATGACAGCTTTAAGGACGGCGTCGGCGTTCGCCTCGGTGGCGATTTGGTAAGTGCCATCCTGTTGGAATTGCTTGATCACGGTGTTCGTAACCAGCGTTTCGATCCGCGGCAGATAGGTGCCGTTTTTAAAGATTGGGACCGCGATGGTGCGGACCTCTTTAAGATAAGCCGGTTTTACCTCCCCGATTCGATAGCCGAGACAGCCGCTGAACGAAAGAGCGACTCCGAGAAGAGCGGCGAACGTTCTCACGCCTGCGGCGAACCCTCGGGCGTGGGCGAAGGCGTCGGAGCAGGTGGCAGGTCAGGTGCCAGCGTCGTGCCGGGTGAAAGGGAAGCCGGGGGCGGAAGGGATTCATCCGCCTCAGGCGGAGGGAGCGGCGCGACGTCGTCCGGCGAAGTGCGCATCATGGAATTGCCCAAGGCTGCGCTTTCATCCGGCGGCGGAGAAGGCTTCGGTTTCTGCGCAGTCGCTGCGGTCACAGCCGCCGATTGCAACTCGGCATCGCCTACTTTCGCGCGCAACTCGGCCACCCGCTTCTGCGCTTGCGTGCTCTGCGATGAGCCGGGCTGCTGACGGATGACGTCGTTATAATAAATCACCGCCGCGCGGTAATTTTTTTGCTTGTCGTAAAACTTCGCGATGCGGAAGGAATCGCTCGTCTGTTTTTGATCGAGGATGCGCAGATTTTCCCGGGCTTGCGCGGCTTTCTCACTCTTGGGGTAGCGGAAGAGAAAATCCTCGAAAGCGATCTTGGCATTGGCCGCAGCCTTGGAATCACGCACCCCGGAGCGAGCGGTTTTAAACCAGAGATAACCGATCTGATACTGCGCGCTCACCGCCACCGGATCGTCGGGAAACTTTTCCGCCACCGCGGTGTAAGCCGCGACCGCGCCTTCGGCATTACCCTGCTTCTCCGTCGCGAGACCGATGTTAAACTGGGCCCGGGCAGTGTATTTCCCGTAAGGCGCGGTGCGAACGATCGCGGCAAAAATCTCGATCGCGCGATCGCTCGCATCCCGGATGGGGATGCCCAAGAGTTTGATCTTTCGCCCGTTCAAAAACTTCTCGCCGATCCGAAACTGCGCTTCGATCGCTTCGCTAAAATCTGGACTCTTCGGGTAGCTCTCCACCACGACGCGATATGCACCCGCTGCCTTCAGGAGGTCGCCCTGCTTTTCTTTCAGCACGGCATAACGGTAAGCCGCGCCTGGCGCCAAAGTGTCCTTCGGATACCGCCGCACAATGGTGCGGTATGCCTTCAGCGCCTGGCCGAGGTTCCCGGAATTTTCCGCCGATTGACCCTCTTGAAAAAGCTGCTGAGCGTTCCCGCTCACGAGCTCTTCGCCGGGTTTCACATAACGGCCATCGTCCTTTGGCTTGAAAACAACCGCCGCAGGAGCTGCGACCGGCCAGGCCAGGACGGCCACCAGGAAAGAACGGAGAAGAGGGGTGGAAAATCGGGCAAACATCGGCTTCCGCAGGGTAATTAACATCCGGGAGACGTCAAGTTAGCGCCCTGGCACGTTCCCGCTCTCGACACGTGGGCGCGGGCGCTCTAAGCAAACATCTGACAGCGCCTCCACCCCCGATTCTGTCAGCAACTTTGCAACTCAGCGCGCAGCAAAAAATCCGATTCGGCGCCTGCGCCTGGGACTTCCCGGAGTGGGCCGGCACCTTCTATCCCGAGGGCCTCCCGCCCGAGCGCTGGCTGGAGTTTTACGCGCGGCACTTCCCGGCGGTGGAGATCGACATCGCTCCTGGGCAAGGCCTGAGCGAGGAAGTTGTGCGCCGTTGGGCGGAAGACACGCCAGCATCCTTCCGTTTCTCCTGCCGGTCTGCCGCGAGCGATCACCCACGCCTGTCGGCTGCATGATTGTCGCGCGGAGTTTTCTGCCTTTCTCCGCGCGCTCGAGCCGATCGCGGAGCGGCTCCCGGTGGTGCTCATTCAACTTCCGCCCTCCTTCTCGCCCACGGAAGGTCGGGCCGCGCTCCGCCATTTCCTCGAGCAATTGCCGCGCGACTTCCGCTTCGCGATCGAGTTTCGCCACGCCGGCTGGCATCAGCCCTCGATTATCCGGCTCTTAACGAAACACCGCGTTTGTTGGGTTTGGGCGGACGTCACTTCCCTAACCGAGCGCAACCTGGCCCCGTTCGAACCCTGGCCGCACACGACCGACTTCATCTACGTGCGGCTCTTGGGCGACTACACGACGAAGTATGCCGACGGCGGGGAGCGGGCGCATCGCTACGGGAAGTTGCTCTGGAAACGCGAAGCCGCGCTCGATAGCTGGGCGGTAAAGATCGATCGGCATCTCGAGGAAATCCGGAACGCGTGGGTCTTCGTGAACAACCACTTCGAGGGCTACGCGCCTGAGACCTGCCAGCGGCTGGCGAGCCGATTGGGTTACCAATTGCCTTTGCCGGAGATCGAGGTGCCGGCCGTGGAAGAAACCGGGCAGCTCGATCTCTTCGCGCGCGCGGCGGATGCCGACAGCGAACGCCCTTAGCCGATCATCTCTGCGCCAAAATACGAGTGCAGGGCGGCAGGTAACGTCACCGTCCCGTCCGCCTGTTGCCCCGCCTCAATCAAGGCCGCGAACAAACGCGGCAGCGCCACGCCCGAGCCGTTTAGCGTATGGCAGAAGCGATTTTTCCCATCCGCGCCTTTGCAGCGCAGGTTCATCCGGCGCGCCTGAAAGTCCTCAAAATTCGAGCAGCTCGACACCTCCAGATACGCCTGTTGTCCTGGCGACCAGACCTCGAGATCATAAGTCTTGGCTGCGCCAAAGCCGATGTCGCCGGTGCAAATTTCCACCACCCGATAGTGCAAGCCGAGGAGCTGCAAGACGCGCTCCGCATGTCCGGTCAAGGCCTCATGCTCGGCGTAAGAAGTCTCCGGCGTAGTCAACTTCACCAACTCCACCTTATCGAACTGGTGCACGCGAATGATGCCGCGCGTCTCGCGTCCGGCCGAGCCCGCTTCCCGACGGAAACACGGCGTGTAAGCGACGAAACTCTTCGGCAGCTCCGCGGCACTCAGGATTTCCTCGCGATGGAAATTCGTTACCGGCACCTCCGCGGTGGGAGCGAGAAACATCTGGTTCTCCTCCATCCCATACATGTCCTCTTCAAACTTCGGCAGCTGCGTGGTGCCGATCATGCAATCGCGTCGCACCAGAAACGGCGGGCTCATCTCAAGGTAACCGTGCTCCCGCGTGTGCAGGTCGAGCATGAATTGGATCAAGACCCGCTCCAGCCGGGCGCCAGCTCCGGTGAAACAGATAAAGCCGCTGCCGCTTAACTTCGCCGCGCGTCCCAAATCGAAGAGTCCCAGTCGTTCGCCCAGAGCCACATGATCTTGCACCACGCCCGCGATCTCGGGTTTCTCGCCCCAACTACGGATCACCGGATTATCGGCCGCGTCTTTCCCGATCGGCGCCGCTGCGTGCGGAAGATTCGGGATGTTCAGGAGCATCGTGCGCTGCTTCTCATCGCTCGCGACTGTCTGCTCGTTGAGAAGCGCAATCTGATCGCCGATCTCGCGCACTTGCTGCTCCAGCCCGGCCGAGTCCTCGCCCCGGCTTCGTTGCCCACCGATCTCTTTGCTCAAGCGTTTCCGATCCGCATTCAGCTGCTGCAACGACGTCTCGCAACGGCGCCGCTCCACATCCGTTTCCAGGAGTTCATCGATCTTCGCCGCATCGTCGCCGCCCCGCGCCGCGAGACGCTCTTTCACCAAGTCTGGCTGTTCGCGAATGAAGCGGATATCGAGCATGGCTGGACCTATCAGAGCCCGCTCTTAAACGCAAACCCAGCACCCCGCCCGGCGTCCGCGAACCGGGAAAGCGCGTGACAAAAGGGCCATGCCTTTCATATTGGCGGCTGTGGAACAGCTCAACCTCCTCGGGGTTGCACTCGGCCTGGCCGCGCTCGCCGGCATCAACCTTTATCTCACGGTTTTCGTGACCGGTCTGGCCGTGCACCAGCATTGGATCACGCTCTCGCCCCAATACCAATCGCTCGAAATCCTCGGGCACCCGGCCATCATTGCCGTGGCTGGGGTCTTCTACTTTCTGGAATTTTTCGCGGACAAAATCCCATGGGTCGATTCCGCCTGGGACGCCGTCCACACCATCATTCGGCCCATCGGCGGCGCCCTTCTCGCCATCCAGGTTCTCGGCCATTCCACTCCCGCTTACGATGTCCTCGTCGTCCTGCTTGCCGGCGGCACCAGCCTGGTCGCGCACACCGCGAAAGCCTCCTCCCGCCTCGTGGCCAACACTTCGCCCGAGCCGTTTTCAAACATCGGCCTCAGTCTGGCGGAGGACGCTGTGGTCCTCGGTGGCCTGGCTTTGATTCAATACAATCCGATCCTGGCCTTCGGAATCTTCGCTTTCTTCCTCCTCGCTCTTCTCTATTTCGCGCCCAAAATCATTCGCGCGATGAAGGCCAAAATCTGGCTCATCTTTAAAAAGCTGAATGGTCCGGCCGATTCCGGCAGCGCGCAGACCCTGCCCACCACCCTGCCCGCTTCGCTCCTGGAAATCTTCACCCAGCACACTGTCCTCAGTGAAACAATCGTCTGGGCAGTGCCATGCTTGAGTGGAGGCGCACGCCGGATTCCCGCCAACCTGTTCGGCGCGCTGGTCGCAACTCAGGAAGAACCTCGACGTCTCGTCTTTGTCGCGCGGCGCGGGAGTGGCCTGGCCCAAAATATCCCACTCGAGAACGCCATGGTCGCGCGCGAACCAAAGTTCCTCTCCGAGAATCTTGTCATCTTCCCCGCGACCGGAAAAGGACCCCGTTACCTCTTCGTTTTCCCCCGTTCCAGCGGGCCGCTCGTGGAGGAGATCACTCGGAATCTGCAGGCGCGCCTGGCTGTGCCTGCACCAGTTTCTGAGGAAGCACCGCAGCCGGAACCTGCGCTGCAGACCTAGGCGGTCCTCCTATGCTTTCGCCCGCGGACCGCTACGAGCAACTCCGCGCCCAGGCCTGCGTGCAGGAACGCGCGCTCTTCGTTGCGCCGCGCGAGGCGAGCGAGCTGGAATTGCAGGCGCGTTGGTTTGCGGGGGATTTCGGTCGGCACTTCCGCAGCGTGGATAATCAGTCGGTCGAGATTGTGCAATTTGGCACCTGGAATCGCGAGGCCGGGCCGGATTTCCATGGCGCCGCCATCCGCGTGGGCGACGGCGCGGTTCAGCGGGGCAGCATCGAATTCGATCTGACGGATCGAAGTTGGGAGACACACGGCCACGCGCTCAATCCCGCTTTCGAAGACACCGTCCTGCACGTCTTCGTCCGCACAGGCGATTCCACCTTTTTCTCCCGCACCCGCGCGCATCGAAACATCCCGCAAGTGCGAGTCGATCCCGCCGCGCTGCCCGAGAACCTGGCCGCGCAAGTCCCGCTCGCCCAGCCCGGTCGCTGCCAGGCGCCGCTGCGCGATCTGCCCGTCCCACGCGTGGCCACCGTGCTCGAAGCCGCGGCCCAGTATCGGCTCCGCCGCAAAGCCAGCCGGCTCCGCCGCATGATCGAAAGCCACGGCGCGGACGAGGTTCTTTTTCAGGAACTGGCGGCTGCGCTCGGTTACAAACAAAACAAGCTTCCCTTCACCCTGCTTGCACAACGTCTCCCGCTGGGAACCTGGCGCGATTCCCCGGCGTCGGCCGAGGCCATCCTCTTCGGTCTCGCGGGATTTCTGGAAGCGCCGGACCTCTCCGTTTTTCCCGATGCCGCTCGCGCTTATGTGCGCGGGCTGTGGGACAATTGGTGGCCGCACCGCGATGGGTATCAGCGGCTCGTCCTTCCCCGCGCGCTTTGGCAGCTAAGCGGCGCGCGTCCGCTCAACCATCCGCAACGCCGTCTCGCCGCCCTCGCCCAAATCGCCGCGCAATGGCCGGCCTTTCGCCAATCGTTCGAACAGCGCCCGCCCGCGGCCGCGTTGCGGAAATTTCTTCTCGGACTTCGGCATCCGTTTTGGGATCACCACTACACCCTCGCCTCCGCGCCGGCAGCGCAGGAAATGGCTTTGGTGGGCGACTCCCGCGTGGCGGAAATCCTGGCCAACGTGGGCTTCCCCTTCCTTCTCGCGCAGGGCGTCGAGGTTTGGGAAGATTACGCACGGCTCCCCGCCCGCCTCTCGAATCGGCGGCTGGAAACCGCGGCCACCCGGCTCTTTGGCGGGAAACCGCTCGGGCAACGTTTCCTCCGCCAGGTCGCGCAGCAACAAGGGCTCCTCCAGATCTACGAGGATTTCTGTTTGCAGGATAATTCCGACTGTCAAAACTGCCCGTTCCCTGAGCAAATGCGCAAATGGGTCTAGCCGAACCTGCGTCCCTCCATCGCATCCGTCCGAGCGGTTTTACCTTGATCGAGTTGCTCGTCGTTCTCGCCATCATCGCCGTCTTGATGGGGCTCGCTTTCCCTGCTTTTCAAAGCGTGCAAAATAGCGCGCGTCGGACGCAGGCGAAGAATGACGTGGTGCAAATCGTGACCGCGGTAAATGCATTTTACACCGAGTATGGACGCTACCCGACTACGGCTACCGAGGACGGCAACGCGAGGATCAATCCCGGCGCTGATAACGGACCGCTTCTGAACGAGCTGCGAGGAGTTGCTGGGAGTGCGCCGTTAAACACCCGCTTGATCGTTTTTCTCTCACCCCCAGACGCGAAAGATCAAGCCGCGCCTCGCGGTGGAATAGAGACGGAAACGGGCAGATTTTTCGATCCCTTCGGCTCGACTTACGGCATGGCGATGGATGCGAACTACGACAACGTGCTGAGCAATCCCTACAGCGCCGGGGCCGGCGGCGAGAACCTGCGGCAGGGAGTGATCGCCTGGTCGTTTGGAAAAGATGGAGGCACCGGCAGCGATAAAAATTCCGGTCAAGGCAAGGACGACGTGATTTCCTGGCAGTGACGTTCCTTTCTTGCCAATCGGAAATCCGGCATCGAAAGTCCGGCTGCAGTCTGCGGGTGTAGTTCAATGGTAGAACGCCAGCTTCCCAAGCTGGACACGAGGGTTCGATTCCCTTCACCCGCTCTCTCTCGCAAATCCTCGGCGCACGCGGTGCCGAAGTGAAAGTAACAACGGCGTTACCCTTCGTCAGTGGCCAGGAGCGGCTTCGGCTCTTATGTGGTGGGCAGACGATTAAACAAGGAGCCTCTTATGACCATGACCCCAACCGCCCAACACGCCGTAGTTTTAAAACCCGGAACGCTTCCGTTTCCCACCTTCCGCAATCGACTGCGGACTTTGGTGGTGATCGCAGCCTTGTCATCATTTTGTGGCGTTGGATTAAGCCGCGCGCAGACCCCGAGCCCCAGCCCATCTCCGAGCGCGAGTCCTTCTCCCAGCGCCAGCCCGAGTCCCAGCCCACAGCCGAGCTGCAATGCCACCAGCTCCGCCAGCATGTCGATTCAGGGCAACTCGTTTAATCCTGCGACGCTTAACATCAGCGCAGCGACTCGCGTGACGTGGACCAACGCCGGGAGCAACGAAGTGCGCATCCGTGATTCGGCTCATCTTCTTTTCGATAGCGGCAACCTCAATCCCGGCCAGTCCTACGCTTATACTTTCTGCCAGTCGGGTAGTTATGGAATCGAGGACGACCGCGGGAGTGCCCGGGCCACCATCGTTGTTTCCGGTGGACCAAATCCCAGCCCTTCGCCGAGCCCAAGCGCATCGCCAAGCCCAAGCGCATCGCCAAGCCCAAGCGCATCGCCGAGCCCAAGCGCATCGCCAAGCCCAAGCGCATCGCCGCCAAGCCCAAGCGCATCGCCGAGCCCAAGCGTCTCGCCAAGTCCGAGCCCTTCGCCCGCGTCGCAGCCGGTCAATATCTCCACCCGTGTCCGCGTGGAAGCCGGCGAAGGCGTCATGATTGGCGGCTTTATCATCACCGGAACCGTTCCGAAGAAAGTTCTTATCCGCGGGCTTGGGCCATCCTTGAACAGCGCAGGGATTCCAGACAGCGTCGCGAATCCGATCCTGCGTCTCTTCGGTTCTACCGGCACCCAAATCGCCGTGAACGATAACTGGCAGGATACCCAACGCGGCGAAGTCGAGGCCACCGGCATTCCTCCCACCAACACCCGCGAGGCGGCAATGGTGGCCACACTTAATCCCGGTGCTTACACCGCCACCCTCGCAGGTGCCGATGGCGGAAACGGCGTAGGCCTGGTCGAAGTCTACGATCTCGATTCCGGTGCCTCGACCCGATTGGCCAACATCAGCACCCGCGGTTCCGTCCAGACGCTCAATAACGTCATGATCGGCGGCTTCATCCTCGCTGGCCAAAGCCCGAACCCAGCCAAAGTGGTGGTGCGCGCTCTTGGCCCTTCCTTGCAACAATTCGGAATCGGGAACGTGCTCAGCAATCCCTCCCTCGAGGTGGTGAATAGCAATGGCCAAAGCTTGATCGCGAATGACAACTGGCAGGATAACGCCGCCCAGGCCGCCGAGTTGCAGACGCTGAACATCGCTCCGCAGGACGCACGGGAGTCCGCGCTCGTGGTCACCCTCCCGCCCGGTCAATACACCGCGATTGTCTCCGGCCGGAACTCCAGCGCCGGCATCGGATTGATCGAAGTTTATACCATCCGGTAAACCCAGTGGTTTCTGTTCATTCCATGCGGCGCCGCGTGCCGGAGACATTGCAGATGGGCCAGATCATCCTCTTGCCCGGCCGCCGCATGGTATCACTCCAGGCGAGAGAGATTGTTCTCTCTCGCTGCGAGTTCACCCTTCTGCGGACGCTCATGTCGGAGCCGGAACGGGTCTTCACTCGGCAGGAACTTTGTCGTCTGGTCTGGCGCCGGCGCTATTCGCAAGCGACCAAAATTGTGGAAGTCGGGATCAGTCGCTTACGTCGAAAAATGGGCGGCAAGTTCCTGATTGAAACCGTGCGTGCCTCTGGATACGTCCTGCGCCTGCCGCGCTGAGAGGATAGGGAGAGGGACCGGCGCACTCTGCGCTTGTCTCCCGCGAGGGTTCCGCCTAAAAGGACACGGCTGGCGATTCCACCGGCCTTTTTTTATGTCGCTCCTCCATTTTCCTTCCTGCGCGCTGTCGCGGCAATTTCTCAACGTTTCAGCTATCATTACCCTGGCTTTTTTCCTCGGGGGATGTGGAGGGTTGGAGCAACCCAAAGCAGGCGGGCGTGGAGTCGCGCAGACTGGCACCAACATCCCGAGCCGGGAACGCATGGGGCCTACGACCTCCGCCAGAACAAAAAAAGCGCGAGCAGAGACGAAAAAGAAACGGGCGAAATCTCAGTCTGGGGAATCCCAAAAGGTTGACGACGAATTTGTCACGCGGGGCGGCTTCCGGTAAACGCGAGCCTGTCGTTTATCGCCACGCATTTTTTGCTCGACAGCCCAACTTATTTGTCATTGAGCCGAACGACTCCTTTGACATAGCACGCAACCTGCTGATATTGACCGTGGTTCGGCTTGTTGGGCTTGTGTTAGTGAGCGCTAGGCTTCCGCGTGAAGGGCGCTAATTATTCAGTCTCAACAGCTACCGACACTATGTCGGCCACGGGGTTCTTCGAGGAATTCCGCAGTAGAAAATAGCTGGCCCTTCGCTTCACCGCGATTGGCGAAAAATAAGCGCAGCACTCGAAATCTGCGCCTCAGAGACAATGAAACCTACTATTCAGACTGGTCGGCTTAGCCGATCGAGCGACTCTTCGTCGCTCAATTCGAAGATCAATCACGGCCCGAAGACGGACTGGAGCTACCAAGTTTCCAGCCTCCATCTCCGTGGCTCCAATGCACCGTTCCATCCTGGCACCCAGCCATCGTCGTCGCTCCGCCCGAGCTTCCACGCGCTTAGCCAGGGGTTCTTCACCTCGGAAGCTGGCCGCGAGTCGCGCTTCGAAGGCGCCCTCTTCGGCGTGATCGTGGCCCTTGCCGTCTGGCCAATCGCAATCGCGATTCAGGCTGCGACGGTCCTGGTCAAGTAATCGCCTTTAACCTCGTTCCTGCGGTCGTTTCGCTTCCCGCGAAACGGCTGCAGGTGCGCGGCGGGCTTCGAAGCGAGCCCGAGTTCTGATTTACTTCCGACCGAAAAACTTTCGGAAGGTCTGGAAGATCTTGTTTGGCACGGCCTCGGCCTTTTGCCCAAACTCCTCTAATCGCTGAGCCATTTCGGTCTGGATGCCGCCATGGACCTGGCAGGCACCTCTTGGCACTTTGCTGGCGGGAAGTGCCATCTCATAGGCTGCGCCCGCCGCCAGACATTGATTGGTCGCAAGCTGATTCGAGACTGAGCAAAGAGTAGCGCGCGCCAGAGAGACCGGTGGCTGGAAGGGTTGTGCGGGATAACGCCCATTCGCTTTGCTCATCGTGCTCGTCCAAACCGGCAGGGCCAGAGCCGACCCATAGCCGCGGGCCACGATCGTCTGCGGTTGGTCAAACCCCACCCACACGCCGCAGGTGAGCGCGCTGGTGTAGCCCAGGAACCACGCGTCCTTGTAATCATTGGTCGTGCCGGTCTTCCCTGCTGCCGGCAACTTGAACCCTGCCGAGCGCGCACTCGCCGCCGTCCCTTCGGTCACTACTTTCTCGAGCAGTTGGGAAGTCATCCACGCAGCCCCGGGATCGATCGCAGGGGTGGTGATATGCGCGGCGCGGTAGATCGGGTTGTGATCAGGATCATCGATCCGCTCGATGATGTATGACTGCTTCCGCACCCCGCCATTCGGGAAGACGGTATAGGCCGCGGTAAGATCTTTCAGGTTGGACTCGAACGACCCGATATAAATGGCAGCGCCCTGCGGGATCTCACCCAGGCCGAGAGAGAGCGCTTCCTGCTTCACGGCCGCCGCCCCCGTCAACGCGCCCACGCGCACGCTCATCGTATTCCGCGAATGGATCAGTCCATAAGACGCAGGCCGGATGCCTTCAAAAGTGCCGTCCGAATTCCCCGGGCTCCAACTTCCGGCCTCCGGAATCTCGCCCGGCTGGATCGGACCGTCATCGATCACCCCGCCGGGCAGCAAGCCCTTCGAAAACGCGAGCGCATAGACAAAAGGTTTGAAAGCCGAACCCACCTGCCGGTTCGCCGGCGCGATCGCGCGGTTAAACTTGCTATCTCCATAGTCTCGACCACCGACCAATGCGCGCACGCCGCCGCTCCGGTTATCGATCACCACCACGGCGCCCTGCAGGTAAGGCATGGCGGAGTCCTCCGTGCCCTCGGGCGGACGATATTCGCTTTTCGCCGGGTGCCGAAAATTCGATTGCCGCTCGACTTTGCCGAGGTGGGATTCCAGCGCTTGAGTCGCGGCGTTCTGCACCGCGGGGTCCAGCGTGGTGTAAATATAGAGACCGCCGAAGTCGATCTGCTCCGGAGTTAGGAGCGTGTTCAAATCGCGTTGCACTGCATCCATCGCGTAGTTCTCCTGGATCTGCGGGAGACGCTTCGGATTTGAGGTCACCCTGGTCGCCTTCCCCTCGCGCGCCTGGACGGCAGTGATTTTCTTCAACTCCAGCATCCGATCCAAAACCATGTTTCGCTGCAACGCAGCGGCCTCGGGATTTTTCAGAGGCGAAAAACGATTCGGACTGCGAATCAAGCCTGCCAGGATGGCCGCTTCGGAAAGATTCAACTTCGAGGCGTTCTTGCCGAAGTAGGCTTGCGACGCAGTTTCCACCCCGTAACAGCCCGAGCCGAAGTAAATGCGATTCACATAAAGCTCGAGGATCTGCTCCTTCGAAAATTCCCGCTCGATCCGCAGCGCGACCATTGCCTCCAGCATCTTCCGCCGGAGATTGCGCCCGCCCAGCGGGAGGCTATTGCGCGCGAGTTGCTGGGTGATCGTGCTCGCTCCTTCTTTGACCGAGCCCGCAGTGATATTCCGGTAGATGGCACGTGCCAGACCCCGCGCGTCCATCCCGCCATGTTGATAAAACCGGGTGTCCTCGCGCGCGAGCAACGCATCGAGAAACAGCGGCGACACCTCCTGCAACGGCACGATCAACCGGTTCGCACCGGCGAGGCGGCTGTAGATTTTCCCGTCGACGTCGAAGACCGTATTCCGCTCCGGCATCTGGCCGACCTTCTTCATGTCGAAGGTCTGAGCCCAGACAAAGAAGAACGTGACCAAACCAAGAAAGCCGGCCAGGAGCACAGCGCCCACCACCAGCCTCAAGCCCAGCCGCCACTTGCTCAGGCGCTTTCGGCCGCTCTTTTTGGCTGCCGTGCGGGCGAAGAGTTTCATCCAGAGCATCAATTCGCTAGGATCGCACTCTCGTCACGCAAAAGAATGGACCGGCGCGAAGCACCTATTGAGTGGCGGATCGCCGATCTCCGATTCCGATCGGCGTATTACAGGCGCATCCGCACCGGGCTCCCGTGCTGCTCGTCAGCGCATGGGGCATTAATCGGCACAGCTGGCGCGATATCATTTTCCTGCACGAGTTTGTGCTCGAGCAAATACTGCTCCACTTCCTCGCCACTCACGTCGGCCACCATTTCACCATTGATCTCCACGCAAGGCGAAAGAGGCTGGCCGCTTTTCGATTCCATCTCCCAGCGAAAAGCAGGGTTCTGGATGATATCCTTTTCCGTGTAAGCGAGATTGTACTTCGCGAGGACCGCGCGCACTCCGGCGCTCCAACCGCATTGAGTCTTCAGGTAGGCTGTGATCTGAGGCGTTTCCATTATGCGGAAACTCTAGCACGCACGCGTCCGCTCCGCACGGATTTCGCGCGTCGGGCTCCGATGAATCCCAGACCGCCGCCGCGCCCGGACCCCTAATTTTTCGGCTTGAGCAGCGGGAACAAAATCACGTCCCGGATCGATTCCGCGCCCGTGAGCAACATCGTGAGTCGATCAATCCCGATCCCGATTCCGCCCGCCGGCGGCATCCCATGCTCGAGCGCGAGCAGAAAATCCTCGTCCAGCTTCTGCGTCTCTTCCCCGGCCTGCTCGAGCAAGCGACGGCGCTGCACCACCGGATTATTTAACTCCGAGTAACCGGGCGAAATCTCCTGGCCGTTGATGATCAACTCGTAGACATCCACCAGCGAATCGTCCTCGGCATTTTGCTTCGCCAGAGGGACGAGCTCCTTCGGACAATGTGTGACAAAAAGAGGATCGAAGGTCTTCTCTTCCACGAGTTTTTCGAAGACCTGCTGCGTGACTTCGTAGTCGGCCATTCGCGGATTCACCTCGACATTCAACTCCACGCAACGCGCCCGCCGCTCCTCCGTCGAATAATCGAACCAGCGTGGATCGATCTCGCGGATGAGATCGCGATAAGCCGCCCGCCGCCAGGGTCGGGTCAGATCGAGGGTGCGGGTCACTTCGCCCTCGGCGTTCCGGTGTTCGATTAAAATGCGGTCGCCATTGTCCGCCTGCTTCGCCCCGATCGCCGCCGCCAAGTGGCAAACGAGCTCTTCCACCAGGTTCGCCATTTGCTCAAAATCCGCGTAGGCCCAATACGCTTCCAGCATGGTGAATTCCGGATTGTGCCGGCGCGAGATTCCCTCGTTCCGGAAGTTTCGATTCAACTCGAAAACCTTGGTAAAGCCGCCCACCAGCAATCGCTTCAGGTAAAGCTCTGGCGCGATCCGAAGAGATAAATCCAAGCCGAGCGCGTTATGATGCGTGCGGAAAGGCTCCGCCGCTGCGCCACCTGCCACCGCCTGCAGCATCGGCGTTTCCACCTCTAGAAATCCGCGATCCTCGAGAAAGCGACGCATCTCGCGCACGAGCAAAATTCTCTTCTCGAAAACAGCGCGGGAGTGATCGTTCGTGAGCAGGTCCAGATAGCGCTGGCGATAACGCGCTTCCACATCCTGCAAGCCATGCCACTTCTCCGGCAGCGGCCGGAGCGCTTTCGAAAGCACGCGCAGGGAAGTCACCTTAAGCGTGGGTTCCCCCGTCTTCGTGGTAAAGCACGTCCCTTCCACTCCGAGGAAGTCGCCCAGGTCGAGCAACCCAAAAATCTCCATCACTTCCGCGCCCAGCTCTTTCGTCTGGACGTAAGCCTGCATCCGACCGGTCGCATCGCGCAGATCGATGAAGTGGCTTTTGCCCATATCGCGATGAGCAGTCATGCGGCCGGCCACGCGCAAGACCACGCCTTCCGCAAATTTCTCCCGCGCTTCCGCGATCGTTCCATCAGTGGCAAAGGCCGCTCCGAAGGGCTGGGCGCCCAAAGCCTCCAGCGACTCCAATTTCTGGCGCCGGAGCGCGATCAACTCGTTTTCCTCTTCCATCACAAGAGCCGGACTTTAAGTGGAATCGCGCGCAAGAACAGCCGGAAGAAAAAACGCCGCCATCGCGGGTGCGATGGCGGCGTCTTCGTTTTTCCTGTCGTCGGGGCGATTAGAGCGAATGCCCGACGGTCGCTTTCACTTGCGCCACGTCTCCGACGTTGATCGAACCGTTCGCATTGATGTCAGAGCGGAAGGTCGACTCATCCAAAGCAGCGCCGGCGCGAGACTTCGTCTGCCCGACGTCCGCCGCGCTGACCCCGCTGCTACCGTTGGAGTCGCCGATCAACATCTTCACACTCACCGCCGTGTCCGGCATGGTCTGCGCGTTTTGATCGGTCACGTTGCTCAAGGTCACCGCCAGGAGTTGCTCATCCGTTACGCCGGAGAGGTTCACCGTCATGGTGTTGCCACTGAAGACCGGGGCCGAGGCTGTGCCTGCGCCGCTGGTCACGTTTGCGCTGCCGCTGACGACGTTATTGCTGAAGGTGAAGACGAGGGTGTGCTCGTTGCCTGCACCACCACTGCGATTTTCGATTCCCGGCGCGCCCGAGAGCGGCAGCGGGATATCGAATGTGCCAGCAGTGCCGTGATTCTTCCGAGAAACTGCGCTCGCGAAAGTGAGCGGCGTGCAAGTGGCGGAGGGAGCTTGCACCTGCACCGTGATCGGGCTGCCGGTTTTGTAGAAACCGACCACCGCGTTCATCGTCGTCGGCGGAGAGTTGGAATCGAAGCGGTAGTTATAGAGCGTGCCCCAGCGCAGCGCATTGGCGTTCGGGTTTTGGGCCAAGGTTTCCGATTTCCAGCTCACAGTGCCCGCCGCTAAAGCTGAGGTCCAGGGGGTGTTGCTGTATCCCGCAGAGCCTTGACGTGCCGTCGTTGGCCGAGCCTCCTTCGTTGGTCGGAGCCCGGAAGCCCACGTTCGTGACGGCCGCTCCACACCCCACGGGGACGGTGAACGCCTGGATGGCGCGATCGATCGTCTGATTGTAAATCGCATACTCGTAATGCCAGACGCCCGCGGATGGGTTGGTCACCTTGTAAGCGACGGACCCGATTCCATCGACCCCCGGGGCGGGCTCGATCGGAACAATGGTGGCTCCGCTCCAGGCCGTAATGGCTGGTTTCGTCCGCTGGGTTGCACCGACGGGCGAAAAGCTGAAGTTCGTTGTGCCGCTGACACTATACTGGCGATAGGAAACGTTGTTGTATTGATTGCACTCACCCGGGTGAGTCTGGCACCAGGCATACTCGTGCGGGGTCACATATTGACCTTCGGCATAATAGGTGGCGCCGGGATTCTGCGCCGCGGTCAGGTCGCTCATGGCCACGATCAGGCGATGCGAAATGCCGTCGTGCGTGTGGCCGGCGTGATCGCGAGCAGTGCCCGGGAAAACGCCGGTAAAAGGATTCACCCAAGCGCGCGAGCCGAGCCCGCTCTGGCTGTAGTTTAAACTCGCGGTGTATGGATCGGAGCAACCCGAACCGAGGCGCGATCCACCCGTTCCGTTACATCCGAAATTACAAATGTTCTGGGTCAGAGCAGTGAAAGCGTGCTTCAACCACGATTGGCCGATCTGCTCGAAGCGGTCGTCCGTTTGCGCTCATCCGATACAGATTCTGTGGAATGACCGGGTGATCCGTATTGGGCATTTGGAACCAGTTCAGATCCACCACCCCGGCGTTACAGGAAGTCGTTCCCACGCCGAGACCGACGAAGTTCCCGCTGCGAACCGCCTTGCTGCAGACCGATGATGTCGCCCACAATCACATCCGGTCCTGGCACTGTGCCCACTTCCGGCGTTCCGTTCCGGCCTGGGAGGACAGCCGACGTGACTTCCCCATTCACCACCTTGGTTCACCTCGATCGGGCGCATTGTCGCAGTGAAAGCGAACTCGCCCACCACTGCCCCCTTGTCCTGCGGGCGGCCGAGGTTTTTGGCCAGGCTATCGGAAAGAAGCAAGCGCCCCTCGGTGATTTGGAAGGCGCGAGTCTTGTTATCGTAGCCGTAATGATGGCCTTCGATGTTAAAGAAAACGAAGCCGGTTTTGCCATCGCGCACCACCAGATCGTAGTCCTGACCCCACTCGACTTTCTCCACCACCAGCCGGTCGAACGCGTCCTGCAGCGCCATGGGCAAGGCGGGCGACGACTGGCCCTTCAAAGCCATCACGCCCAGCTTTGGTCCGCGCAGCTCGTCGTTCATGACCAGGATGGGGAAGAACGAATCCTCCAGCGCATCGAGGCGCAGAGTTTCCATTTTGGTCTCTTGTTTGGCAGCGCCGTTTAGGCGGTTGAGATCGAGATTCAACGTCACCGCGCCGCGGGCGACGATCAACGTCTCCAGGGTGCCAGTGGCAGTGTCGAGTTTGGAATCCTGCGCCACCAACGTCGCCGAAGCGACACCGAAAAGCGCAAGCAGAGGGAGGGTGAGATACAATACGATTGTTTTCATTTTTGAGGTCCGGGGTCCAATCCACGCAGCTCCTAGAGAAGCCGTCGCCCAGCCGTAGTTGGCCGAGTGGAGCTTTCGTATACAGGGATCCTTCGCAGAATGGGATAATTAAATTAACTTTTTTTCCAAGCCCCAGCGAAGCTTGCTAAAGCAGCGTCGGGGAGCAGTTTTGCACTGTCTAATGAAGCACCACTTCCCCAGGTGCGCACCTAGCGGCGGGCGCTGGCAGTTTTCAGATACCAATCCACGAATCTTGGCAGCCCCTCGCGCAGAGAAGTGGTGGGATGATAACCAAGGAGCTTTCGCGCCTTCGAAATATCTGCGCACGTAATCGGGACATCACCCGGCTGCTCGGGCAAGCGATTGATCTCCGCCTTCCGTCCGATCGCTTGCTCAAGTTCGGCGATCAATTCCCGCAGCTCGATCGTCTCGCTCTCGCCCAGGTTAAAGACATCAAATCGCGGCCCTTCGTAGCGCGTCGCGGCCATCACCCCCTGGATGATATCGTCGATGTAGGTGTAATCCCGCCGCGTCGTTCCATCGCCGAATTGATCGATCGGCTGCCCAGCGTGAATGCGTCGGGTGAACTGATGAATCGCCAAATCCGGCCGTTGCCGCGCGCCGTAAACGGTGAAAAAGCGCAGCGCCACCACCCGCATCTGATAAAGATGCGAGTAAGTGGAACACAGAAACTCTCCCGCGATCTTCGTCGCCGCATACGGGCTGATCGTTTGCGTGAGGTGAAGATCCTCCGAGAACGGCACCACCTTCGAGACACCGTAAACCGACGAACTCGAGGCGAAGATGAAACGCTCGATTCCCGTCCGCCGCGCCGCTTCCAGCAGATGGAGCGTCCCGGCCACATTCGTATCGTAGTAGAGCTCCGGATGACTGATCGACGGGCGCACCCCCGCACGCGCCGCCAGATGCGCGATCATCTCGAATTTCTCCTGGCGAAAAAGATCCCGCACCGCGTTCGCATTCCGCAGGTCGATGGCGTGCACGGCGACGTCGCCGGCAAAATTCGCGATATTGGCCCGCTTGATTTGCGGGTCGTAAAAGTCGTTAAAGTCGTCGAGAATCGCGACCTCATGTCCGGCGGCGAGAAGTTTCTCGACCAGATGCGAGCCGATAAAGCCCGCTCCGCCGGTAACCAGGGTGCGCATCGCGCGAGCGTAAAGATGAAGCGAAGAACGAGCAAGGGAAGATCAAGCGTAGGCGTCGTGCTGGCGATGCTCGGCTGCTTCGTGCTCGGCACGGTCGCGCTGCTTTGCTTCCGGCTTTGGCCCGAGCGTCAGTCGCAGGCGCAGCGCGAGCCCGCCTTCCGCCTCCCCTCCCCGGTCGAGCTGGCCTCGCTCCCCACGGCGACGCGTTTTGATTTTCCGCTGGGGACCGAGCACGGCGCTTTCGCTTACAATGCGCAACCGTTCACGGAGAACCGGCATCTCGGTGATGACCTGAACGGAATCGGCGGCGAGAACAGCGACTTCGGCGATCCTGTCTACGCGATCGCGGATGGTCGCGTGCTCCTGGCGGAAGAAGGCGGGCCGGGTTGGGGCAACATCGTCATCCTCCTGCACGCTTACGCCGAGGGAGGCGAGCGCCGCTATGTGCAATCCTATTATGCGCACGTCGACGAGCTGCTCGTTACCCCGCAGCAAAATGTCCGGCGCGGAGAGCAAATCGCCACTGTCGGCAACGCGGCCGGTCGCTATCTCGCTCATCTGCACTTTGAGATGCGCGAGTTTCTCACCCCTTTCATCGGGCCCGGGTATCGCGTCGACACGCGCGGCTGGATCAATCCCTCGGAGTTTATCCGCCAACACCGAGGCGCGCCGGAAGACGATGTCGGCCGTGTCCCTCCCGCCGCTCAATAGGAGCGGAGCAGGTAGACCCAATTTCCCGCCACCGTGAGCACGATGGCTCCCGCGATCCATTTCCGCGCCGACATCGGAAAGTGCGTGAAGCGCACGCGCCGCGCGCGTGTGCTGACCACCCACAGAGCGTAGAGATCGAAGAGCACGATTCCGACGAGGCCCATCGCGATCATCGGATTAAATCGCCAGGCCGCCCCAAGGTCGCCCTGCAAAAACGCCAGCGACGCGCGCGTGGCTCCGCAGGTGGCGCAAGGCCAGCCCGTCACCGAGCGAAAAGTGCAGCTCGGCCACGGGAGGTGGAGCGCCAGCCAGATAAAACCAAGAAGCGCGGCGCCCACCGTCACCGCCAGCCAGATCAGTTCATGATCGAGTTCGCCCGCGCGCAACCGTCGCCGCTCCACGCGCATCCGCGTTATCGCCAATTTGCTGCCGTGATCAGACCGCCCATCAGCATCACCACCAGCAGGATGCTGCCGCAGCAAAGCAGCAGCGGCGATAGCACCGCCACCACCGCGCGCCACGTATCTGTCTCATGCGCCCGCGCCAGCCCCATGCAATCGAGGACGAGGGCATAAATCCCGGCAATCAGCCCGCCGCAGAGCGGGATAAGTTGGAGCACATTCGCCGACCCCGAGCTGTAACACGTGACCCGAAGAGTCGTCTCAAATGGTCGGTTCGCGCCGCCTAGTAACATCAAGGCGAGGTGGACCAGGCCGGCGAAAATGAAGGCGAAAATCAGAATCGCAAACGGCGCCAGCAAAAGCGTAAAGGCCGACATCATCCCCATCCCCATCATCATGCCCATCCCGCTCTGGTTCCCCCAATCCAGCGCCTGGAAACCGATGGAAAATAGCATCGACACCACCGCGCCCAGCATTCCCAGAATGAGCGCGTAGAGCAACGGATCGAGCAAGCCGCCTTCCCGGCGCATGGCAGAAAAAGCATCGGCCGGCCGCAGCAGCACCATCATCACCGTATCGAGCAAGGCATTAAAAAAGCCCAGCTGCTCACGATTTTCCCAAGGTAAACCGGGGCGCTCCGCAGTCGCTTCCATCACGGGAGACACAAGCTCCGCAGGAATGGCAGCGGCCTCCGCTGTGGGCTCAGGTTCCGGCGGCGGCACCGAGGCGACCGTATGGAAATCCTCCAGTTCGGTCAGCGGACGCCACGCCGGCATGCCTTCCATCCAGCCGAGATCGGTCCCGATAAACTCCCCCGTCTCCAGGCCTTCCCGCACTTTCTCTTCCTCAAAAATGCCGAGGGTGGCTCCGCTGCGGCTGACGTGGATCATGGCCATATGGTTCGGGTTTTAGGAAGAGGGGCGAAGGAAGTCAAGACGCGCCCCGGCCGCGGCCTTTAACCTTTGCCGACGTCCGTCTCCGGAGCATCCAGCGCGCGCCAAAAATACCACGCCGCGACGGAGCGATATGGCTTCCATTTTTGTCCGATCCTCTCCAGCTGCTTGGGCGTGGGGAGGTTCCTCTTCGCAAACGTTTTCGCGTAGCCTTTCTGCACCCCGAGATCGTGGATCGGCCACACATCCAGGCGGCCGAGGGTGAAAAGCAAAAGCATCTCGACCGTCCAACGCCCGATCCCGCGCACCGCCGTCAGGCGCGTGATGATCTCCTCATCGCTCATCAGCGCCAGAGCACGCGCGGTCGGCACCGTGCCATCGATGGTCTTGGCGGCCAGGTCTTTCAGCGCCGCTGTCTTCGCGCGGGAAAGGCCGCACGCTCGAAAAGTTTCATCCGCCGTCGCGAGGACCTGCTTGGGATCGAGCCACTTCCGGCGCGGGTAAAGCGCCCGCACCCGGCCCCAAATCGTGGCCGCTGCTTTCCCGCTCAGCTGTTGGTAGGCGATCGACCTCGCCAAGGCATCGAACGGCCGCGCCAAATCCTGTGCGCGAGGGGCGAACGGCTCCGCTCGCGCAATCAACGCCGCGAATCGCGGATCGCTCGCCGCCAGATGTCGCAAGGCCTCTTTCATTCCACCGGAAGAGTTAGCCGTAACTGCGCAGCCAGAGAACACATTTCGCCGCTGTCCCTGACCATCCGAGAATCCCCTTTCACCCACCCCGACTCACGCATATTATCCCTCCGCATGAAAAAATATCTGGCTCTGGCCGCGATTTTCGCCGCGACCCTCGTCCCTGCGTTCGCCGGCTCGGTCGAAACGCGCTTCGTCGAAGATGCCCCCGCGCAGCCCGCGCTGGATCTTTTTAACGTAAGCGCGTCTTACGTCTTCGAGAGCGAACTCACCCGCGATGGCCGGGGCGGCGGCAGCTTCGGCGACCAGGATGTTTTCTCTTCCAGCATCGAATACTCCCACCGCTTCCAGCTTAGCGGTGGCCTCTATTTCCGCGCCGGCGTCGCTTACAACCGCTTCGATTTCGGCGATTCGCTCGCGCCGGTCCCGGATACTTTGCAAAGCCTGAGCGCGATCGTGGGCCTCGATTACATGGTCGGCAAAGATCTCGGCGCCTTCCTGCAACTGCGCCCCGGCTTTTACACGGACGAGGAATTCAATTCCGACAGCTTCGACATGCCCATCACCCTGGGTCGGCTTTGGGTCCTCCAGCCGAGAAAACTCTTCCTCCTCACCGGCGCCAATGCCGCCTTCCTGCGCGGCGAATATCCGGTCCTGCCCCTGCTCGGGCTGATCTGGTATCCGAGCGAACAGTGGAGCGTTTTCGCCGTTCTGCCCGAACCTCGGATCACCTATTCGCCGAGCAAAAACATCGGGATCTGGGCAGGTGGCCAGCTCACCGGTGGGTCTTTTCGCACCGAAAAAAGCGACACCATCCTGCCGCGCCGCCTTAGTGGTGCGCAGGTGGATTACTCAGAATATCGCGGCGGCGTCGGGATCGATTTCCGCTGCGGCAACTCCGTCACGGTCAGTGTGGCCGGTGGTTACGCCTTCCAGCGTCGGATCAATTTCGAACGCGCTGGAGTGGAGTATGAAACCGATCCAGCGCCTTACCTGCGCGCCAGTCTGAAAGCGGAATTTTAGCCGTCGCTATTCCTCAATCCGGCGGAGCAAATAAGCCGCGCTGGCGAAAGTGAGGACCGTTCCCGCGCAAAGCACGAGCAGGCTCGGCAGGTAGAAAGCCGGCCCGGCGTGGTAAAGATTCACCAGCCGAAAAGCCCGGCAAAAATGAGTGAGCGGGAAGAGTTCCGAGATCCAGCGAATCCCCGCCGGCAGCTGCTCGAGCGGCGCGAACGCGCCGGAAAGAATAAAGACCGGCAGAAGGAAAAAGACCGAGAACTGGATGGCCTGCGTCTGACTCTTCGAGATCGCAGAGATGACCAGGCCAAGGCCCAAAGAGCAAAGCAGGAAGACGACGCAAATCAGGGCCAGCACGAACGGTTGATGGAAGGCGACCTGGAAATGCCAGCCGGCCAACAGCGCGATCATGACGATCAGGCAGATGGAGATGACGAAGTAAGGGACGATCTTCCCGAGCACGATTTCCCAACGCCGGAGCGAGGTGACCATGAGTTGGTAGAGCGTCCCGGATTCCCGCTCACGCGCGATCGTGCAAGCCATCAGCGTGACCGTGATCAGCTGCAAAATCAGCCCGATGATCCCCGGGATGACGTAATCGATGAAGCGCTCCTGCGGGTTGTAGAGCATCCGGCCATCCACCGACCATTGCTCCATCGCGGAGACGAATTGTTTCCGCACCGTCACCGGAATCTTTTGCGCCAGATCGAAGACATCGTCCGGCAGGGCGTCGATCATCTCCTGGCGTTCCGCTAGTTGGAATTTTCCCAGCGTTTCTTGCAGGCTGCCGAGAAGCTGCGGCGCGATGTTTGTGTCGCTGGCGTCCAGAAAAAACTCCAGCGGAATCGGCTTCCCGTTGGCCAGACTTTCGCTCCAGCCCGCCGGGATCACGAGCGTGGCGCGCACGCCCTGGCGCAGAAGATCTTTGCTCACGCCATCGCTCGGCGGTTGCACCCGCCATTGGAAGGTTTTGTTCTTGAGCGTGAAATCGACAAATCGCTGCGCGCGCGGCGCCCCCGCATCGGCATTCACCACGATCGCCGGCACATCCGCCATCTCGCCAACCTCGAAAGCGTGCCCGAAGACGAGCGTGAAAATCGGCGGAAGAATCAGGAGTAAAATCAGAACGCGCCGATCGCGGTAGATGTGGATGAACTCCTTCCGCGCCACACTGGCTACTGCTCCGAAGAAGCCGCGCGTCATGATGACAGGGGCTCCGTGTTATGTCCGAGCGGCTTCAGGACCGCGCGGTATCCCTGCGAGTAGGCCGTGAACACATCTTCCATATCCGGCTCGACCCAACGCTCTCCGTGCCATGTGATTTCTGGAAACGGCCACGCCGTGCGCCAGCGCTCCAGCAGCTTTTCCGGTTCCGCGGCGTAGAGTCGCAGAGCGCCGCTGCGGAGCGACACTCCCAGCACATCCGGCTCGCTGCGAAAGCGCACCAGCCCTTCCATCACCGGATCCACATCGATCTCCAGCAGCCGGGTGTTGAAACTCGATTTGAAGGCGCGCGGCGAAGCTTTCGCCAGCAACCGTCCCTGATCGATGAAGCCCACATCGGTGCAACGTTCCGCCTCATCCATGTAATGCGTCGTGATGAAAATCGTGATGCCGCTATGGCTTAAATCGTAGAGCAAATTCCACATCTGCTGACGATGGACCGGGTCGAGACCAGAAGTCGGCTCATCGAGAAAAAGCAGCGGCGGTTCGTGGATCAAGGCACAGGCGATGGCGAGCAATTGCCGCATCCCGCCCGAAAGACTTCCGGCGGCCATCTCGCGTTTCCCGGTGAGATCCACTAAATCCAGGAGCCGGGTGATGCGAGCGTCCAACGCGCCCGCGGGCACACGGCAGGCGCCCCCGAAGAAGCGCATGTTTTCTTCCACCGTCAGGTCCCGATAGAGGCTGAAGCGCTGCGCCACATAGCCAAACTTCGACCGCACTTCGTGCCGCTTTTCCCACACATCCAGGCCGGCAATCGTCGCCCGCCCCGCGCTCGGCCGCACCAGCCCGCAGAGCATGCGCATGGTGGTGGTTTTGCCAGCGCCATTCGCGCCCAGGAATCCAAAGATGGAGCCGCGCTCCACCTCCAGCGAAAGCTCTTCCACCGCGCGCATCGCGCCGTAGTGCTTGCTCAAACCCTGTAGTGAAATGACCGCTTCGCTCATTTGTTAAACCACGCCGCGCGCCCTGCCTCGGTTTGCCAGCGCTGCACTATGCGAATAGAAGTCACTCTCTCCAAATGGAAATCAAAACTCGGCGCTGGCACTCCTCTTTTTTTCTCGGTCTGGTCGCATTTTCGCTTCTGGCGCGGACCGTCCTGGCAGATCCGGCGAGTGAGCTGGCTTCGTTCTCGGTCATCGAGAATGTGGACCTCGCCCAGCTCGCCTCCAGCGAGGTCAAAGCCGTCCGTGGCGCTCCCATGAGCACGTCGCGCTTTCTTTCCGTGCAAAGCGCCTGGGTTTCCCCCGGCACCCCCGCGCAGGTTTCCTCCGCCTTGCAACGCTGGAGCCCAGCCGGGCACTCCGAGTTGAGAGTGCTCCTGCATGCCAACGGCAATAACTTTTCCAAACTCAAGCAGGCCCCGAACAACGCTGCGGTCCAGGGCCTCGTCAGTGCGACCACCAGCAAGTCGCCTTCTCTCCAAATCAGCCGCGCAGAGGCGGCGAAGCTTCCTGGGAGCGAAGTCGGCAGCACCATGAGCGGAGCGGTGGCGGATTTTTGGACGGGCGTGCTCAGCAGCCGCTCCGCCGCGTTCGCCTCGGGCGGGAGCGCAGCTCAAGCTCCCTACGATCACAGCGCGCAAGGCATCCGACCGGGCGCGGAGTTATCCAGCCTCTTGAATGAGCAGGGCAAAATCCGGAAGCAATTCGCCGCTTTGCTCGGCAGTTCCGGCATCGGGCGCGGCGGTGCCTCCGGCGGCGACCAATACTGGGAATTAGTGGATGTGGAAGGCACGGGCGTGCTCACTCTGGGCGCTTCCTATCGGCGCGAAGCCGGCGGTGGCAGCTATCAGGCGGCCGACGTTCTCTACTACGCCAGCGGCGGTTATTACGTCGCATTGACTCTCTATCAAATGTGGCCCGTGCAGGTGAACGGGAAGCCTTCCACCCTCGTCTGGCGCGGCGATATGATCTCATCGCCGGAGCTCGCCGGCCTCGCTGGCGTGGAGCGAATGGGTTCGGAATCCGCCATGATCAAAGACGTTTCGCGTGTCATCCGTGTCTTTCGGCGTGACACCAGTGGGTCGCGCTAGGCAAGCTCCCGTCCGCACCCATCCCAGTCTCCATGAAAAAACTCCTTTGTTTCCTCGCTGCCGCTGTTGTTCTCCCTTTCACCGTGACCCATGCCGGCACCATTAGCGGCGTGTCGAACTACGAAGAAACCCCCGCCTCCGGGATGGGCATCCCCTTTGAATTCAGCGCGGAGTATTCCTACATCGGCGACGGAACAGTGCAGCGAGACAACCGCGTGGTGCGGGATTTTGACGAGACTTATTCCTTCCTGCAATTCGTCTACACCCCACGGGTCAAGATCGGCATCGTCCGGCTCGGCGCTACGTGGGAGCGTTTCGGTTTTGGGTTCCAAGGCAACACGCAACTCGAAGGTGCTCTGCAATCCGTCAGCGCTGTGGTCGGCTTCGATACCCAGCTTTCCGAATCCATTCTCATCCGCCTGGAAGCGCAGCCGGGGCTCTACGGTTCCGCGGATGATCTGCGCGGAGACACCTTCATGGTGCCCTTTCTCCTTGGCGGCACCTACCTTTACAGCTCGGATTTGCAATTCGTCGCTGGGGTGAGTGTGAACTTCGACCGTCAATTCCCGGTCTTCCCGGGTGGTGGTCTGCGCTGGCGGCTCAGCTCGCGCTTCGTCTTGAATGCGGTCGTTCCCACTCCGCGCCTGGAGTTCGAGTACAACCCGAACATTACCTTCTTCCTCGGCGCGAATTTGAAGGGCTCGACCTTTCGCGTTTCCGAAAACTTCGGTTCGCGGCAGGCGGGCGATGCGCAGCTCAACAACGCGGTCATCGATTACACCGAAGTGCGGATCGGGCTGGGCGCGGAGCTAAAACTCTCGCCGCAAGTGAAGCTCACGCTCGAAGGGGGCTATCTCCCTTATCGGGAATTCGATTATCACCGCACGGAAGTCCGTTATCATCACGAAGACGGCGCGGCCTACGGCTCAGTCGGCTTCCGCGCCGCGTTCTAGTCTTTGCTCGAGCAGGACGCGCGCCACGCCCTGATCGGCCGCCATAGACCGCGTTCAAACCCCGTCATCCCGAGCCGCGCAGACGGCCGAGGGATCTCGCCGAAGCACGGTCGGTAATAGCCGCCTTTAGAGTCGCCAACAACGCCCGCAGTCAGAATCATTGGCTGCGACCAGCGCCTCTCCTGGTCGCAAACCACAAACTCCGTCGGAGAGATCCCTCGACCGTCTTCGCGGCTCGGGATGACGGTGGTTCGCAGTTCGGTACACGCGCGCGCGCGTCCCTCCGGCTTCCTCCACTGCGCATCCGGTCCGCTACGCTAGATTTTTATCCAGCGCCCCAATCTTTCGCGTTTCCGGCCAGATCGCTGAGACGCCGAACACCACCAGGATTGTCCCCACCCCACCGGCGACTACCGAGATCACCGGACCGAAGAGCGCCGCCGTCAGGCCCGATTCCAATGCTCCCAGCTCGTTCGAAGTGCCGATGAAAATATTGTTCACGGCCGAGATGCGACCGCGCATTTCGTCCGGCGTCAGCAGCTGAATAATGGTGTGCCGAATGACCACGCTCACACTATCAAACACGCCCGTGAGAAAGAGCATGATGAGGGAAAACCAAAGCCAGTGCGACAGTCCAAACCCGATCGTCGCCACCCCAAAACCCGCCACCACCCAGAGCAAAGTTTTCCCCGCCTGCTTCATCGGCGGCAGGTAGGCAATCAAGAGCGCCATCGCGAATGCGCCGATCCCTGGCGCCGCCCGCATCCACCCCAGGCCGACTGGTCCGCAATGCAGAATTTGGTCGGCGAAAATGGGCAGCAACGCCGTCGCACCCCCCAGCAGCACCGCCACCATGTCGAGCGTGATCGTGGCCAGAATCACTTTCCGACTCAGGACGAAACGCATTCCCGCGATCAAGCTCGCCCACGGGTTGCTCTCCGCGCGCCCGCCCTGGTCGCCGCTCTTGATGGGCAGGACGAGAGCGAAAAAAGTCAGCGCGCAAATCGCGTCCAAAACATAGATGGCCGGGAAATCCGCCCGCACCAGCAAGAGCCCGCCCAGCGCCGGCCCCACCACCGATCCCACCTGAAACAGACTGCTGTTCCACGTCACTGCGTTTGCGAAAATTTCCCGCGGGACCAGCTTCGGAAAGTAAGCCGCTCGCGCCGCCCAACCGAAAGTCCGCGCCGTCGCCGAGATTAGGAGGACGAAGTAAATCAGCGGCAGCGAGTAATCCGCGAATTGGTAGGTAGCGTGCCGCTCGAAAACGCCCGCGACCGTTTCCAGCGCGTGATTTCCTTTCCGCAGAATCGTCCACCCCGGGATGGCAAGGTGTTGCCAGGAAAGAAAAGCCAGCGCGAGCGAGCAGATTGCGCTGATGGCCTGGGTGACGAGCAGGATCGCCTTGCGACTGTAGCGATCTGCAATGTGCCCAGCCGGCAGCGAAAGCAACACCACCGGCAAAGCAATTGCCAACCCTACCAGTCCCAGCGCCGTCGCTGAATTCGTGCGCGCATAAATTTCCCACTCCAGTGAAATCATCAGCATCTGACGCCCGATCACCGAGATCAGATTACCGGCGGCGTAGAAGCTAAAATTCCGGGACCGAAACGCGCCGTAAGGATCGTGTTTCTGTCGATCGGGCAGAGCTCCTTCCGCACTGGCCGGCCGCCGCAAGGAAGGCGATTCCAATCCGGATGGAGGAACGGGCGGTTTACGGTCAGGCATCGGGCATCGCGAATGGACCCGAAGATGCGCGTTTTAGGAAGCCAATTTCACACCGTCAGAAACCTCTAGACGCGAGGGAGCGAAAAAGTTCGTGATCGCAGAATGCGATCACCAGCACGCTAAAAGCGTGCGCTCCCCGAGCACCAGACTCCCGCCCTGCCCCGCGGCGACAGCGAACTCTGGGGAGCGCACGTCTCCAGGCGTGCTGGTTTCGGCATCCTGCCGAAACAGGCTTCCTAATTGGACGCCACAGACTGTCATCCGCCCCCCACCCCTCGCCCCGCCTACCGCTCGCCCGCTCCAACGCGGAGGGAAAAAGTTCGTGATCGCAGAATGCGATCACCAGCACGCTAAAAGCGTGCGCTCCCCGAGCACCAGACTCCCGCCCTGCCCCGCGGCGGCAGCGAACTCTGGGGAGCGCACGTCTCCAGGCGTGCTGGTTTCGGCATCCTGCCGAAACAGGCTTCCTGATTGGACGCCAAAGACTGTCATCCGCCCCCACCCCTCGCCCCGGCCTACCGCACGCCCGCTTCAACGCGGAGGGAAAAAGTTCGTGATCGCAGAATGCGATCACCAGCACGCTGAAAGCGTGCGCTCCCCGACATGAGACGCCAGCGCCGGGCGCTTATTCCAAACGGAATACTTCGAGCAAACCGATTCCGATTCCGCCATCCGCTCCGCGCAGGGTCGCGGTGTAGGACCCCGGCGGGAGGGAGAGAAGCACGGCTGCCTCGGCATCCTCTTCCGGCGCCAGAGTGGATTCGCTCAACTCAGCCGCCTGCGTCTCGCGCCAATTTCCGTTCGCCGCGAGAAGCGCTCCGTTCGAATCCCGGACCTCCAGGCTCGGATCTCCCAGTGGCGCAGTCACTCCGTGCCGCGCGAGAGAAGGCCCAATCGCGCGCACCACCACCCGGCTCATCGGTCCATCTCCGCGCATGATAAAGCCCCCGATCATCACCTCCTGCTCGCCTCCAACAAATCCACGCGAGCTGATGTTTAAAAGCCGCACCGGCGAGGCGAGCCCGATTTGATACACTTCCAGCAAACCCACCCCGCCGGCGCCGTTCCTCCCCGCGATGCTGGCACTATACAACCCAGGGTCGAGCGTCTTCATGAGCGCTGCTTCTTTCGGACGCGTCGGCGCCAGGCCGGCTCCGGCAATCAGATCGCGCTGCGTTTCTTCCCAGTCATCATTCGTCGCCAAAACTTCGCCCTGCGCGCCGTAAAGAGTGATGACCGGGTCAACGAGCGGACTGGTCAATCCCGCCGAGCCTAACGAGGGACCAATCCCGCGGATCACGACCGTCTTCGGACCGTCCCCGGCGATAATAAACCCGCCGATCATGACTTGATCGCCGCTTCCCACCACCACGCGCGACGAGATGTTTGCCATCTCCGTCGCGGCCGTGGTGAAGGCCGCGAGCCCGGTGAAGGTGACGGGCGAGATCCCGTTTATGCCCTCGGGATCGCGCGGGAATTTTGCGTAAGGCAAACGCGTGCCGCCGAAGTTAAACTGATCCGCGCGGATCGCGTCCGGCGGGAGAAACAGCGACGAGCCGGACGCGCCCACGATGTCGTCCTGATCCACGCCATCGCCGCTGATGCCGATCGCTCCGATCAATTCGCCATTGCGATACAGCGGAAAGCCGCCCGGGAAGATCGTGATGCCATTCGGCAGCGTGGTATTTGGAGGGAAAGGAGGATCAGTGAGCAGCGCCGCCGTCGGGACCAAGGCCGGGAGCGCCGCGCGGTCAAACCCGGACGCCTCTTCCTGCAGCCCATTAAAGATGCCGGGCGGCTCCGGATCGATTCCCGGGCGGGTAATGCGATTGGGCGAGGAAGCCCACCGTGCGAGTCGAAAACGCCTGAGTGCGACTGGAAAATGCCACGCAAGTGCGCGCTTTTTGCACCGCTACGTCCCAGCTAAAGAGTGTCGCATCGCCCGTGCGAAAAGCCGCCAGCACCGCAGGCCCCACGCCCGGCGTGTTCGGATTATTTACCACCGTGATGAAGGCCTCCATCCGTTGCCCGACTGGGAGCCGGATTCCTGCGCGAGTGGTGCGCACACGGTCCGCCGCCATCGCCACGATCGCCGTCACTTCCGCTTGGGAGAGACGCGCCTGCCCATTGATCGTGCCCCCCAGCGGATCGCCGATGATCGGCTGCCGAATCTGCCCGCTCACTCCAGAAAAGGTGGCCTGCGGATACGGAAAAGGCGCGGGCGAGGCGATGATGGGAAACATCGCCGCCGCGTTCCCACTCACCACTCCACCGGCGAGCGAGCCCGCGGTGCTATCCACATACGCGAGCGCGATGCCGTTAATGAAAACATTCGAGCCCAGAAGTTCGGAGCGCGGCGCGTAGCCGATCTGGCCGGCGAGCGCGATGTCTTCGTTCTTCGAATAACCGCCCACAAAGGTGTTGGGCGGGAACTCGATTCCCGAGCCGGTCACGCCGATACCGCCGACGAGCACATTGTTTTTGAAGAGCGGCACACCGCCGGGGATGCCGTTGAGGGTCGAGAGCGGAATCGAAGAACCGAGCGTGCCGGGTGACGCGCTCCCGGGGATGAAATCCGCCTTCTTGAACCGGTTCACATCCGAGAACGGAAGGTTCGAAAGACCTACGCCCACCAGCGGTCCCGGGGCCAGGTTCCGCACGCCGGGCGGGAAATGTTGCTGGATAATGAAGCCCGCTGTCCGCGTCGAAAACGCGTGCGAATTACTGCTCAAAAACGCAGCCGTGCCCGCTTTCCCGACTGAGGTGGCAAGTTCAAGTGCGGTCGGTTCGCCCCCGCGCACCACCCACACGCCCAGCACGTAGCCCTCGCGATCCGTGACCGCGATCACGCTATTCGGCGCGATCCGGCTCGCCCGGCGGGTGGCTTGATCAATGACCGCGCGCACGTCAGTCGCCGTAAGCTGTGCCTGCACCGGGCAGGCCACCGTAACGAGGACGCTTAGAGCAAGAAGCAGTCGCCAGCGCATGAGCGAGTTGTAAAAAAACTTGGCGCCCATGGCTAGATTAAAACTTCCGGCCGGGCGACGGGCACCCCCTCCCATTTTTCAAGTCAGAGGCGCTTTTCTCTTTTCAGCACTCGGCCTGCCCCATCGTGATGTGCTTGCACAACACGTCTGCTTTTTTGCATTCTCAGCGAGATGCGTCTCGTCACCCCCATGTGCGTCGCCTTCTGCGCCTTGTCCGCGACTTACGGCGGGGGCCTGAGCCACGCGCAGGTGGTGGAGACTCTGCCGGACGCAGCTTCGCTCCGGGTCGGCTGGATGAACTCGGATGAAGACGTGCAAGTGCAGGAGCCGCCGCTTCCCCCTTCGGAGTTTAATCCTGATCCCGGCGTGCTGCAGGATTATGAACTCCCACCCCCGCCGGATCTTTACCCGCCCATCCTGCCGCGCCCGCTTGATTATGGAGAAGAGCCCGTGCCGCGTTCTTTGGGTCTGCCCCGGCGAGGCGTGCGCGAGATTAAACCGCACCGCGAGTCGTTACATCCGCCCGAATATCCGGAAGCGGAAGAGGGTCGCGGAATCCCCCCTGGGGATGAAGCAAGGCCGCGCCGCTGGTATCTCGGTTTCGGCCGCTGGCAACGCTACGCCGATCCGGCGCCCGAGACGCCCTATCAGGATGGCAAACTCAAGCTCTGGCATCCGTATCTGCAGAGCACGCTCAAAGCAGATGCGCCGATCTACGGCCAGGACGTTTTCCTGAACCTAACGGTGATCGATTTCTCGCAGTTCGAAACGCGCCGCCTGCCTGTTCCGAGTGGAGTGAGCACGGCGCGTCCGGATAGCTCGGAATTTTTCGGGCGCAGCGAGCAAGCCTTTATCGCCAATGACTTCCAAATCGCGATCGATCTTTTCAAAGGCGAAACCGCTTTCAAGCCCGTCGAATGGGCCCTCCGCTTCGTCGGCGTCCACAATTTCAACTACACGAGGATAGAGGAAGCTGGAATCCTCGACGTCGATCCGCGCGGCTCGGAACGGAATCGGACCACGCGGAACAAAGACTTCTTCGCCTTGCAGGAGGCGTTCTTCGAGTATCACGTGCGCGACCTCACCGATAGCTACGATTTCATCTCCTCGCGCTTCGGCATCCAGCCCTTCGTCAGCGACTTCCGCGGATTCATCTTTAACGATTCCAACCTCGGGATTCGGCTCTTCGGCAACTACGATAACAACCGCCTGCAATACAATCTCGCCGCCTTCGATATGCGGGAGAAAGACACCTACTCAGACCTGAATCAGTTCAGCTCCCGGGAACAAGTGGTCCTGATCGCCAACCTTTACCGGCAGGATTTCATCGTTAAAGGCTACACCGCTCAAGTCAGCGTCCACGCCAATTTCGATCACACCGGCCGGCACTATAACAAGGACGGCTTGATCGTAAGACCGGCCCCCATCGGCGCGGTGAAGGACCATTACGTGCAGGCCTATTACCTGGGCTGGGCGGGCGACGGGCACATCGGGATTTTGAATATCTCGCACGCCTTCTATCACGTCTTCGGCGAGGACAGCTTCAACGGGATCGCCGGGCGCCGCGTGAACATCTTCGCGCAAATGGCCGCGCTTGAGCTCTCGATCGATCGCGATTGGATACGGCACAAACTCTCCGTCTTCTACGCCAGCGGCGACGATGATCCGACCAACGGTCAGGCCAGTGGGTTCGACACCATCCTCGATCGGCCCTTCTTCGTCGGCGGGCCTTTCAGCTACTACGTCCACCAGGGGTTCAATCTCGGCGGCACGGCGGTTAATTTTAAACAACGCGACAGCCTGGTCCCAAATTTCCGGAGCAGCAAAACGGAAGGCCAGGCCAACTTCGTTAACCCCGGCGCCGCCATCGTCGGCTACGGTTTCGATGCCGAAGTAACACCAAAACTAAAGGCGTTCTTTAATCTCAACTACGTCTGGACCGTTTCGACCGAGCCCCAGCGCCGCGCCCTCTTCACCAATAACGCCAGCAACGAGATCGGCCTCGACGTCAGCCTCGGCATCCAATACCGGCCACTTCTCACCGATAACATCATCATCAGCGCCGGCTTCGGTGCGCTCCTTCCGGGCGCGGGCTTCAAGGATATTTATCGGGCCAACACGCGGCCGGTCCCGGGTTTCCCACAGGAGTCGGTCGGGACCGTGGATGATTTTCTCTACAGCGGAATTCTGACCGTGACGCTGACCTACTGAGATGAAAGCGAAGCACCCGCAACGGCCACGAACTTCGGAAAGCCGCAGCATTACGAACGCGTAACGAAGTGGAAACGTCAACTCCAACGTCCAACTTCCAAGGATCAAGCCCGAGTATGGCCGAGAGCGTCCGCCCCTACTGAGCGAAATCGCACTCATACGACCTCGAAGAACGACTACTCGAACTCGCAGTCACGCATAATTAGGCTGGTTGATGCGTTGCCCGCCACCAAGGCATGTAGTCACGTGGCGGACCAGTTGCTTCGGTCGCGGCACTTCTCCCCTAGCTAATCATGGCGAACTGGAAGCGGCAGAGTCCCGCACCGATTTCATTCACAAGCTCCGCATCTGCCTAAAGAAACTACGCGAAACCAGACGTTGGCTTCGCCTTTTGGACGCATCGTGCTCGCTTGGACCGCCAGAAAAGTCGAGCCTCTCCTCGACGGAGACCGAAGAGCTCATCAAAATCTTCGTCGCCAGCATACGCACCGCGGCAAAAAATCGAAAGCGAACCGTTCTCTCCCCCATTAAACGTTGATGTTGGACGTTCAACGTTGGACGTTTCTGCCTTGTCTTCAGCCTCCTCATCTTCCCAGCATCACCACGCCCAAGATCTCCCACCCACCTCCATCTCCCCGAACATCCCCGTCACCCGTCCCGCCGCTGCCCCCGCGCGGAACTGGATCGACCAGACCCAGGCGCAGGCCGATGCCAAAAGCGTGGGCTGTAACCAATGCCACGCCGGCGTGGAGCCGATGCATTCGTCGCCCGCCGTCGTCCTTGGTTGCACAGATTGCCACGGCGGAAATCCCGCACGCGGCTTGACGAAAGAAGAAGCGCACATCGCGCCCCGGAACAAAGAGTTCTGGCTCACGTCCGCCAATCCCCCCGGCTCGAACGTTTTTCTCAATCACGAATCGGCCGAATTCATTCGCTTCATGAATCCGGGCGATCTTCGCGTGGCCGAGCAATCCTGCGGCCTGTGTCACGGCGAGATCATCCGCAACGTCGAGCATAGCATGATGAACCACGGCGCCATGCTCTGGGGCGCCGCGCTCTATAATAACGGCAGCGACCCGCACAAAAACTACCGCTTCGGCCAGGCCTACGGAGCGGATGGTGTCCCGCTTCGGCTCAATAACTACACGCCAGTCACGTTGGCCGACACCATGGAGCGCGGCATCCTGCCTTTCCTCGATCCGCTGCCGCGCTTTAACCTTAGCCAGCCCGGCAATATCCTTCGCATCTTCGAAAAGGGCGGCGAGAAGCCTCTCCAGCTCGGCATCCCCACGGTCAACGAGCCCCCCGGCAAACCTCTCCGCCGCCTTTCGGAACGCGGCCTCGGCACCTTGAATCGGACCGACCCGGTTTTCCTCGGGCTGCAGAAAACGCGCCTGCACGATCCGCTGCTCGGTTTCCTCGGTTCGAACGATAACCCGGGCGATTATCGCTCGAGCGGCTGCACCGCTTGCCACGTCGTTTACGCAAACGATCGCTCGCCTTCAAACTCCGGTTGGTGGAGCAAATACGGGCATCAGGGCCTCAGCTTTACCGCGGATAAGACCATCCCGAAGAACGAAAAAGGGCACCCGATCAAACATCAATTCACGCGCTCCATCCCTTCCAGCCAGTGCATGAACTGCCACATGCACCAAGGGAACCTCTTCGTGAATCCCTACCTCGGTTACACCTGGTGGGACCAGGAAAGCGACGGCGAAGTCATGTATCCGAAGGTGCAACGCGACCCGACGGATGATGAGTTGGTCGTGGCCGCGCAGCGCAATCCGGAGGCCGCGGCCGCGCGCGGGCTCTGGGGCGATCCCGACTTCGTCGCGCGCGTCGCGGAGTTGAATCCGAAATTAAAGCACACCCAGTTTGCCGATTACCATGGCCACGGCTGGGTCTTCCGCGCCGTCTTCAAGAAAGATCGGAAAGGCAACCTGCTCGACTTGCAGGACAATCGCATCGCGCATGACGATCCGCTGAAGTTCGCCCGCGCGGTGCACTTGAAGGACATCCACCTCGAGCGCGGCATGCAGTGCGGCGATTGCCACTTCGACCTCGACGTCCACGGCAACGGCAACCTCTACGGCGAGCCGCGGAACGCGACCACGATCACGTGCCTCGACTGTCACGGCACCGTGGGCGCGCGGCCGACGCTCATCACCAGCGGGAACGGCGGCAAAGTGGATCTGCTAAACACGAGCAACACGCCCTTTGGTCCCAGATTCACCTGGGAGGGGACACGGCTGTTACAGCAATCCAGCATGTCGCCCGATGTGCGCTGGGAAATTCCGCAAACGATCGACACCGTGGATCCCGCCTCGCCGCACTACAACGCGAAGTCCGCCTACGCGAAAACGTTGCGGCGCGATGGCACTTCGTGGGGCGGCGATCTCCGCCCGGCCAGCGGGCAATCTCCCGAATTCGCGCATGATAACACCGCGATGGATTGCCAGATTTGCCACTCCTCCTGGGTCACAAGTTGTTTCGGTTGCCACCTCCCGATGAAGGCCAACCAGCGCGTGCCGCTCAATAAATTCGAGGGCACGATGGATCGAAACTTCACCACCTATAATCCACAGGTCTTGCGCGATGACGTCTTCATGCTCGGAATTGACGGGACGGTGAAAAAGAATCGTATGGCCGTGATCCGTTCCTCCAGCGCGGTCCTGGTCAGCTCGCAGAATCAAAACCGCGAATGGGTCTACTCCCAGGCTCAAACAGTTTCAGCCGAGGGTTACAGCGGGCAGGCCTTTAATCCCCATTTCCCTCACACCACCAGCGGCGTGGGCACAACCAAGAACTGCACCGATTGCCACCTCTCGAAGGCGAACGATAACAACGCCTGGATGACGCAGCTCCTCGGTTTTGGCACCGGCACGGTGAACTTCTTCGGTCGCTACGCCTACGTCGGCGAAGGGAAGGAAGGCTTCCACGCTGTGGTCTGGACGGAGTTCGAAGAACCGCAGGCCGCGATCGGCAGTTACCTGCATAAGCTGGCCTATCCGGCGAACTACCAAAAGCATCTCGCCGCGCACTCCGAGCTGAAGGAAGCCTATGAGCACAGCGGGAAGGATGTGCAGGATCTGGTCCTCCGCGGTGAGTACCTCTACACCGCGAATGGGCCGGGCGGCCTCGAAGTTTTCGATGTGGCCAACATTGATCAAAAGGGATTCTCCGAACGCATCGTGACCGCGCCGTTTTCACCGCTGGGTCAGCGCACCTATGTCCCGACGAAATACGCCACTTCCATTGCGCTCCCGAATACGCAGGCGCTCGATCCCGGCCGCATTCGCCGCCCGGAAAACGAAGAGCAGCCGATCGATATCTTCTACGCTTTCGTCTTTCTGTCGGACCTGGAGGAAGGCCTGGTGGTGGTGAACGTGGCCGCGCTCGTGGATGGCGATCCGGATAATAATTTCCTCAAAAAAGACGTCGCCTTCAATCCTGGCGGCGTCCTGAGCGGCGCCACTTTTGTCACCGCGGCCGGGCATCGCCTCTACATGACCACGCCGCGCGGTCTCTACGTGATCGACGTGACCGATCCAATGCGCCCGCGCCTTGAAGGCGAAGTCACCAACGGCTTCCTTCGGAATCCACGCGCGGTGGCGGTCCAGTTCCGCTACGCTTTCGTGACCGATGATGACGGCTTGAAGGTGCTCGATATCACGGAGCCAGGGCGCCCGATTCCTCTCCCCCAGGCAGTGGTGCGGCTCAACCACGCGAAGCGTCTCTACGTCGCGCGCACCTACGCTTACGTCGCAAACGGTTCGGAGGGTCTGGCCATCATCGATATCGAGAATCCGGAACGGCCGCGGCTGGATCAGATGTTCAATGCCGGCGGCAAGCTGAACGACGCCCACGCCGTCCAGATCGGCAGCGTGAACGCCTCCATGTTCGCGCTCGTCGCCGATGGCAAAAATGGTCTCCGCGTCGTCCAGCTGATCTCGCCCGAGAATGTCCCCGGCGCGATGGGCTTCAGCCCCCGACCCAACCCGCGCCTTGTCGCCACTTACCACACGCATGGCGAGGCGATTGCGGTCGGGCGTGGCCTCGATCGCGACCGCGTCGTGGATGAAACCGGCGGCCAGACGGTGGTCTTCGGCCGGCGCGGGTCACGGCCCTTCCACCTGGACGAGATGGAACGTTTCTACTGGCGCCCTGGTTATGCGGACGCGAAGAACTCTGGCGCTAATCGCGGCCGCGGACTCTATCGGGTGGAGGATGTCAAAATGGCCGGAGCCAGCCTGGTGACCACGAGTGGTACCGTGCTCACGCCCATTCCCACGCCCACACCGCCTCCCACCCCCACTCCCGATCCCGCGGAAGCCACGATCGAGCCAACGCCCCTCCCTCTCCCTGAGCGATAATCTGGAAGAGCAACGGGCAATAGCGGTCGTCTCTCGCAAACCACTTACCCCCCGAAGAAAAGGAGGGTCTCGCAACCGATTCCGGGGAGCGCACGCCTCCGGGCGTGCTGGTTGCGGCATCCTGCCGCAACGAACTTCCGAGGCTCTGCGGCCCCGACGATCCAGCAATTCCCCGCGTCTCCGCATCGCCTGCAAGAACCCCGGCGAAACAACAGCGCCAGTAAACCCGGAACACGCCCGCCACGGCGCTTGCCCGCTTCGAAATCCCCGTTCCAAAGTCTCGCCGCACGACTTTCCGCTTCCCATCCTGCACACGAGCGCGAGGGTGCCCAAAGCCGATGTCCTTCTAGTCATGAAAAGCGAAAATGCCGAAGCTCCCGCCGAAACCTCGCCCCTGACCGGGGAGCTCGAGACAGAGACGCGCTCGGGCCCGCGCATGCGCATGCCGCATTTGCTGCAGCGCCCGTTCGATGTGCGCTCCTTTGCGCTCACCGGCCTCTTCATTCTCGCCATCTTTTATACGATGTATTTCATGCGCTCGATCCTCCTCCCGATCGTGCTCGCGATTCTCTTTAGCTATCTTTGCAAACCGGTCCTCCGTGCGATGGGAAAGGTCGGTGTGCGCCCCGCGCTCGGCGCAGGCATCCTGGTCATCGGATTGCTCGCGATCGTCGGCTACGGGATTTCGTTTCTGGCGGTGCCGGCAGCAGGTTGGCTGGAGAAATCCCCTTACGGTTTCCAGCAGCTCCAAAAGAAATTGCTCCCTTTGCGCAAGCCGATGGAGCAGGTGGCCAAGGCCAGCGGCGAGATCGATAAACTGACCACCCCGGAAGACGCCACCGCCCCGAAACCTGCCGTGACCGTGGCAGTGAAACCTTCCGGGAGCGTGAGCGACGGCTGGTATGCGCGCATGCCGGAGTATGCCGTCAGCACCGTCCTCTTTCTCATCCTGCTCTACTTCCTCCTCGCCTACGATGAGGTGTTCCTTTCGAAAGTGATCAAGATGTTGCCGCGGCTGGAGGACAAAAAGCGCGCGGTCATCATCGCGCACGAGATCGAGTCGCACATCTCGCGTTACCTCCTCACCATCACCTTGATCAATATCGGTCTCGGCGTCGCGGTGGGCGCCACCGTCGGGTTCCTCGGCTTGAGTAATCCCATCCTCTGGGGCGTGCTCGTGGCGGTCTTGAATTTCGTGCCCTACGTCGGCGCCTTGATCGGCATCATCTGCATGATGGTGGGCGCCGTTCTCAGCTACGACAGCCTGAGCTACGCCATGCTCTTTCCCGCCAGCTACCTTTTCATCGCCACCATCGAAGGAAACCTGATCACCCCCTGGGTGATGGGCCGCTCGCTCACGCTCAACCCCGTGATAATCCTGATCTCGATCACCTTCTGGGGCTGGATGTGGGGGATCGCGGGCGTCATCCTGGCCGTGCCGATCCTGGCCGCGCTCAAGATCTTCTCCACTCACATCAAAGAGATGGAGCCGATCGCAGAGTTCCTGAGTTGAGGTGGCAGCCGCGCCAGCTCACCCGGCGAGCAGCGCGATCATCTGCTGCGCCAGCCGGGGCCCGATCCCGCTTTCCTCGTGCTTGAAATAGACAAACGCGTCCGACCACACCCCCGCTCGCGCTTGCACGGCTTTTGTCCAGCGCACCACATCGGCGTCCGTGTAATCTTCGCGCCGCAAGCGCAGGTACCCGTAATCCGCCGTGGCCACGTCCGGGGTGGATAGCTTTTCACTCTCCGCCACGCAGAGCGCGAGGTTCTTCGCCCGGAGCACTTCGTAGATCTCGTCGTCGAACCAGGACGCGTGGCGGAACTCAAACGCGCCGCGCATTCCCTCCGGCAACTCCGCCACGAAGTCTCGCAGCAACGCCACATCCATCTGCAGCGTGGGCGGCAATTGAAAGAGAATCGGCCCCAGTTTCCCCTCCAGGTCGCTAATCACCTGATGAAAAAAACGCATGGTGTCGCCGCTGTTTCGCAGCTTCGACCAATGCGTCACCTTCTGCGGCGCCTTCAGGCTAAAGCGAAACTGCTCGGGCGTGTTGCGATACCAGCCTTCGATCGTCTTCGCGCTCGGGATGCGATGGAAAGTGTAGTTGATCTCCGTCGTGCCAAATCGCTCCGCGTAATACGGCAGCATCTTGGCCGCAGGCATCTTCTCGGGATAAAACGTCCCCTTCCATTCCGGATATTGAAAACCGGAGGTGCCGATCCAGAGATTCACTTTCTCTCCTTTGCGGGTGCGCTTACTACAGGGGAGGCTTTCAATCTCCCTGTGCGATATGAAACGCCCTCCGCTTTGTAAAGATGTCCTTCGCGCTCGTCCCCGCCGTTGACCTCCCGCTCGCTGAGCAAGCGCTGGTCGCGAATCGCGCTTTCGCCGGTTACATCGCCGGCTGGGCCGATCTCGATGCCGCCGGCCTGGCGCGCTTTCTTTCCCTGCAAGGCGCCGACCTTTTCTTCAGCCGCTTCGTCCGCTGGAATGGCGAGCTGGCTGGCTTCGGTTACATCAACCGCACCGGCGATCATCCGCGCCTCGCTGCCATGGCGCTCACTCCCGCCGCGCGTGGCTCGGGAGCGGCGACGTTTCTTTTGCAGGAGCTTTGCGCCGAGGCCCGGGCCCGCGGTGATCACGCGATGATCCTGGAAGTGATCGAACAAAATCCTCGCGCCTCCGCTTGCTACCGCCGTGAGGGATTCCATCCACTCGGGCGCCTCACCGGTTGGCGACGAGCCAGCCAGGAGGCCGCACCGATCACCAACGACCGGCTGGAGGAAGTCCCGCTCCTCACTGCTCTCGGAATTCCCACTGCGCGAGATTATCCGGATATTCCCTGGTCCATCACGCGTTATGCCGCCGCCAAACAAGCCGACGCGCGCGCGTTTCGCTACGGCCAGACGGGTGTCGTCGTTCTCGTTCCGCCGGACGCCACGCCGATCCGCGTCCACAGTTTCTTCTCGCCGACAGAGGACTGGGCGGAGCAACGCGATGCGCTCGCCGCAATTCTGCATCAATTCCCGAGCCGCGAGTTTTTCGCCCCGCCGGTCTTCCCCGAGGCATTCGGCTCGGAAATTTTTGCGCCGCTCGGATTCAAGCGTGAAGCGCTCAGCCAATTCCTGATGCGTCGCAATCTGCGCGCCTAGGGGCGTAACGCTTCAGTGAAGCGCACCAGCTCGGCCGCCACTTCCTCGATTCGCTGCACGATCTTCTCGTCCTTCGCGGTGTCGCCCTCGAAAGCGCTCCCGGTGGCGTAAACAAATCGTGGGATGATCACGCAGCGAAAGTCGAGCATGAGACTGTTCGCGTAAGACATCACCGACATGTAGCTGTTCATGCCACCGGCCGCGCAGAGGAAACCCACCACCTTGTCCTGCCAGGCTTTCCCCGTGAGCTCGATCATGTTCTTCGCCGTCGCGCTTACGTCGTAATTATAAACCGGCGCGGCGATCAAAATCCCGTCCGCCGCCTGGATGGCTTGCGTGATTTTTTGCGCGCCCGGCGCGCCGTAGCAGGCATTCGCATCGCAGAGCGGAAGGTCCAGCTCCTGCAGATCAATCCAGTCACAATCGACCTGCGCCTTTTGCAGAAACGCAAATGCCAGCTTGCTCATCCGGCGACTGTTGCTCCCCGGATTCCCACTCGCGCTCACCACAAGATACTTGGCCATCGCACAAGCTACCCAACGTCGTCGCGCGTAAAACCAGAGAACTCCACCGGCCCTCACCAGTCCCCAGGAGAGGGCGATTTTTTGCTCGCGCTCGAGCGCAAAACGGCAAACGCTCGGGGTGCGCGCCATGGGGCGGCGATGTCGCCCCTGGATCGATAATACCCCCCGGAGTTCCTCGCGCTGGTGCTTCGATTTTTAAGGAGATAATCCATGCAAATCGGAATGATCGGACTGGGCCGGATGGGCGCGAACATGGTTCTGCGTCTGCTCCGGCAAAACCACGAATGCGTCGTCTACGATCGCAATCCAGAGAACGTGCAGACGCTGGTCAAACAAGGAGCGGTGGGCGCGACCTCGATGGAAGACTTCGTCGCAAAATTAAGGCCGCCGCGGGCCGCCTGGCTAATGGTGCCGGCCGCCGCCGTCGGCCCCACGGTGCAGGAACTCGCCGCCGGATTTGAGATGGACGACAGCATCATCGACGGCGGCAATTCCTACTACATCGACGACATCCGCCACGCGAAGGAACTGGCCACGCGCGGAATCCATTACCTCGACGTCGGGACCAGCGGCGGCGTTTGGGGATTGGAGCGCGGCTACTGTTTAATGATCGGCGGCGCGAATGAACCCGTGCAGCGGCTCGATCCGATCTTCAAAGCGCTCGCGCCTGGCCGCGGCGACATCGCGCGCACTGCTGGACGCGAGAAAGTCACGAGCGGCACGGCGGAGGAAGGCTACCTGCATTGCGGACCTCCGGGCGCGGGGCATTTCGTGAAGATGGTGCATAACGGGATCGAGTATGGCGTCATGGCCGCCTACGCGGAGGGGTTCAACGTTTTGCACCATGCAAACGTCGGGAAGAAAGGCGTGGTCATCGATGCCGAGACGACGCCGCTGCGAGAGCCGGAGCATTATCAATACGATTTCAATCTGCCCGACGTGGCCGAGGTTTGGCGCCGCGGGAGCGTGGTCGCGTCCTGGTTGTTGGACCTGACTGCAGCGGCTCTTCTCGATCAACCGAACCTGGAAGGTTTCTCCGGCCATGTCTCGGATTCCGGCGAAGGCCGCTGGACTCTGGCGGCGGCAAACGACGAAGGCTGTCCCGTACCCGTCTTGAGCGCCGCGCTCTTCCAGCGCTTCGCTTCCCGCGGCGAGTATCGCTTCTCCGATCGTCTGCTCTCCGCGATGAGGTTTCAATTTGGAGGACATCTGGAAAAGAAAGTCCCGAGCCTCTGATGACTCTGCGGGAACCCGAAGCCGTCGAGCTGACCACGCCGACCGGTCCGATGCGGACGCACGTCTTCCAGCCGGCGGCAGCGGGCCCGTATGGAGGCATCCTGTTTTACTCGGAGATTTTTCAGGTGACGGCGCCGATTCGGCGCATGGCAACGTGGCTGGCCGGACACGGCTACGTCGTGGCCGTCCCGGAGATTTACCACGAGTTTGAACCGCCGGGCCGCGTCCTCGGCTACGACCAGGCGGGAGCGGATCGTGGCAACGCGCTCAAGAAGGAGAAGGAACTGCACGCGCTCGACGGCGACGCGCGCGCGGTCCTCGATTTCTTGAAAGCCCACCCGTCCTGCACCGGGCGGCTGGGGGCGCTCGGCATTTGTCTGGGCGGACATCTCAGTTACCGCGCGGCCGCCACGCAACCCGACGTGCTGGCCGCGGCTTGCTTTTACGGCACCGACTTGCACACCGGTTCACTGACAAAAACCGGCGATGACACCCTGGCCCGCACTGCAGAGATCGGGGGCGAACTGCTGCTCGTCTGGGGACAACAAGACCCGCACATTCCTCTCGAGGGTCGCCAGAAAATCCACGCCGCGCTGGTGGAGGCGAAGGTTGAATTCACCTGGCATGAACTCAACGCGCAACATGCCTTCCTGCGCGATGAAGGCCCGCGGTATGATCCGGTGCTGGCGCAGCAATGTTACGCGCTCATGCTCGAACTGTTCCACCGCCGCCTGAGTTGAGCGCCCAGTAGAAGACTGTGCGGCGAGTCTTACGGCGTCGGCAGCAGCGGCCGGATGGGGCGGATGCGATAAAAGCGTTTGTTCGCGGCACCGGCCGTGACGGTGCGGGAAGTCGTCGCGCCCACATCCGGTGTGATGATCCCGAACGTCGGATCGTTTGACCAGGTATCTAACAGGAGATCGGGACTGGTCTCGATTCGGTAAAGCCGCGCCGCTGAGCTCGTCCAGGTGAGCAGCGAACTCGTGCCGCCGGGATTGGTGTCGAAGAGAGTGATCTGAAAACGATCGGAGGCGTTGGTAGGATTGGTCCCTCCGAGATATTCCTGCACGTCACTCATGCCGTCGCCGTCAGTGTCGGTGTTCATGTTCATGGCGAGGTTACCGAAGAACTGGAACTCAAAGGCGTCGGCCATGCCGTCCGTATCGGTATCCATCCCAGGCGTGACCGAGAGCGTGTTCAAAACAAAAGCGCCGTTGCCGAGATTGATCCAGCCGGTGTTGGCCGACCAGACATAGCCTTCGAAGTTTCCGTCCGAGAAGCGCAAGCGCGGGTTGCCCGTGTTCTCGAAATTGATCCAGCCGATGTTCGCGCCGTAGGCAAATCCCCGTAGCACCGCATATCCTGGCTGGGCCGGATCGATCACGTAGTTGACTCCAAAATCGCTCCCGGACGCGTTCGAGTATTGGATGTTATTCGTCGGCGTCCCGTCGCCCAGGTGAATCCAACCCACGTTCGCGCCGTAGATGTAACCGGAGCAGACAAACTCTCCAATCTCGACCCCGTCCGCTCCGCTGGCCCGCCAGTTCATCCAGCCAATATTGGCGCCGTAGCTGTAGGGATTACCCGGGCTGATCGTGCTCACGGCGTTGGCTTCGGCCAGTCCCAGACCGCCGCTGAGTGCCAGAAAACAACCGAGTTTTCCTAGCGGTAGTTTACCCAAAACTTGAATCGTCTGAGCCGCGGCAGACTGCCGCCTGGCAAAAAGGCTGCTGATGGCGGCCAACGTGCATCCCGCCCGCGACCGTGCCTTTTGAGTGAGCATGTTAGAACGACAGGTTCACACTCGGATCAAGCGAACCCGGCGCGGTGCCGCCACTGCTCCCGCTCACGGCGGCGCCAGTGACCGCGGCATTGATCGCGAAGAAGACGTTTCCTGCCGCGATTTCCCAGTTCACCGAATTCCCACTCGCCGTGTTGCGGAGGATCGCAGAGCCACCGGAATCCGCCTCGATCCCGCGATCATTGTCGGTCACATGATTGCCCTCCACCCGGTTGTCGGTGGAAGTCATGTGAATACCGGCCCCGCTCCCGACACTGGAACCATTGCTGTCTGCGGTATTTCCGATCGCATGCGAATCGAAGGTCAATAAAATGCCATCGCCCATGTTCCCGGTCACGGTGCAATCTTTCACCGTCGAGCTGTTACTGACGGAAATACCTCCGCCAGTCGAGCCGGTCGGGGCCGCATTCGTGCTCGTATTGGCGCTGGCGGTGCAACGAATAACCGTTGCCTCTCCGCCTGCCCGAATGCCGAAAGAGCTGGTATTCGCATCCGTGTTCGCCGTCGCCACACAGTCTGCGATGACCGCACGCGAGGCCACGCTAATACCAAATTGGACGGCGTTCTGCGTTGCCGCACAATGACTCAAGATGCTCCCATTACCGGCCTGGATGCCGCTTCCCCCCTGGCTGCCCGTCGCGACACAGCCCTTCAGGCTCGATCCGTCTCCGGCCACGATCCCATTGCCGATGCTCCGGGTCGCGACACAATCCGTCAGCGTGCTGCCATCTCCGGCGGAGATTCCGGCATTGGCCGAATCAATCGAAGACGTTCCCGTCACCACCGCAGACGCCCCTGCCGCGACTCCATTGCCGTTCGCCCCTTGCACCAGGCAGCGTAAGATTTGCGCGTGCGCACCCGCTTGAATGCGCCCCCCGCCCGCCAGCTCGCAATCTGCGATGATGGCACTATCGGTCGCTACAATATTGGAATTGGAATCAAACCGGCACTTCGACACACGAAGGTGATTACCGCTGGTAAGGCCGCCGTCGGCGAATTGCACGCTCTCGCACTCCAGGAAAGTGCTGGTGGAGGTTAGACCGGTGGAGATCACTCCGTTACGGACGGAAACATAAGAGGCCGTGACTCTGATGGCCACGTTTGGCCCCACCCCGGCCACGAGGAACCCGTTTAAGTCCAAAGTCACACCGCTGGCAGTGATCTCGATCGCGTCCTTCCCACTTGCTCCGTTGATCTGACCCGAGAGATAGTACGAACCGCTTTGGCTGATCGTCCGGACCGCCGTCGCCGAACCTGGAAGGGTTGCGACATCAATCCGCGGCTCCACTTGCTGCAAAGTCTTCATCGTCGGGGCCGGCGGGCCCGCGGGGGGAGTAAGTGAGCCTTGGGCGAGGAGCGGGTCGGCTCTGGCAATAAATAAAAGCCAGACCAGGACAAAGGTTGGATAAGCGGCACTAATATTCTTCATTTTGATTTCACCATCCGCCGCCACGTAGACTGCCCCTGCGAAAGGCGAAATTGGAGGTGGAATGAGTTGCTTAGCAACAGCGGCAGTCCTACGGCAAGGCGAAACGTATCGTTTTCACTTTACCGCCGATTGACCAACGGCCTCGCACAAGGCCCTCTATGATCCGGTGCTGCCGCAGCGAGGCAGGCCTTACGGCGTCGGCAGCAGCGGCCGGATGGGGCGGATGCGATAGAAGCGTTTGTTCGCGGCACCGGCCGTGACGGTGCGGGAAGTCGTCGCGCCCACATCGGGTGTGATGATCCCGAACGTCGGATCGTTTGACCAGGTATCTAACAGGAGATCGGGACTGGTCTCGATTCGGTAAAGCCGCGCCGCTGAGCTTGTCCAGGTGAGCAGCGAACTCGTGCCGCCGGGATTGGTGTCGAAGAGAGTGATCTGAAAACGATCGGAGGCGTTGGTAGGATTGGTCCCTCCGAGATATTCCTGCACGTCGCTCATGCCGTCGCCGTCGGTGTCGGTGTTCATGTTCATGGCGAGGTTACCGAAGAACTGGAACTCAAAGGCGTCGGCCATGCCGTCCATGTCGGTATCGACGCCGGGCGTGACCGAGAGCGTGTTCAAAACAAAAGCGCCGTTGCCGAGATTGATCCAGCCGGTGTTGGCCGACCAGACATAGCCTTCGAAATTTCCGTCCGAGAAGCGCAAGCGCGGGTTGCCCGTGTTCTCGAAATTGATCCAGCCGATGTTCGCGCCGTAGGCAAATCCCCGTAGCACCGCATATCCTGGCTGGGCCGGATCGATCACGTAGTTGACTCCAAAATCGCTCCCGGACGCGTTCGAGTATTGGATGTTATTCGTCGGGCGTCCCGTCGCCCAGGTGAATCCAACCCACGTTCGCGCCGTAGATGTAACCGGAGCAGACATACTCACCGATTCCGACGCCGTCGGCCGTGCTGGCACGCCAGTTCATCCAGCCAGTATTCGCGCCGTAGCTGTAGGGATTACCGGGACTGATGGTGGAGGCGGCGCGTGCGGTAAGGGTCAGCGCGAAGAGGATGGCGAGGAGGAGTTTCATAGGAAGGATCGGGAACCGCAGGCAAACGCGAAGGGACGTGCACATCTTTTTGAGCCACGCTCAATAGCTAATATTCGCCCACGGATCATCCGTGCCGAAAGGAGTGCCGCCGCCACCGTTGGTGGTGAAGGCGGTGGCGTGATTCGGCGCGGCGAGGACGAAGATTTTGTTGTTGGCCGCGATGTCGTAGTTGGGATCACAGCCCCCTACACTGTTGCGGGTGATGACATTGCCGTTGCCTTCAACCCGAAGGCCCGTTTTGAGGATGCTGGAAGCGATGTGGTTGCCATCCACCCGGCCGCGCGCGCCGAAGACGCGGAGGTTGGCCCCGGTGCCGGTGGCGTTATCGGACAGATGATTGCCGCGGACAGAGGAGCGAGCATCTACGCGAATGCCGTCGCCCTTATTGTTGCTGGCAGTGCAACCTTCGATGGTGCCGTCGCTACCCAACGCAAAACCAATCCCGGTCTGGCGCGTGGAAGTCCCCGCGGTGGAAGTATTGCCGTAGGCGGTGCTATGGCTGACCGTGCAACCGTCGCCCGCCCTGATTCCGGCTGAGAACGACGACGTGCTGGTGTTCGCTCGCGCTGTGCAATTGGTGAGCGACACACCGCTGGCGGCGTAAATGCCATAGGTGCCGCGGTTGTCGCTCGCGGTGCAATTGCTGAGCGATGAACCGCTGTCGGCGTAAATGCCGTAGGTGCCGCTGTTGCCGCTCGCGGTGCAATTGGTGAGCGACGAATCGCCCTCGGCGTAAATGCCATCGCCGCCGTTGCTGCTCGCGGTGCAATTAGTGAGCGACGAATTGCGACCGGCGAAAATGCCACGGAAGCCGTTGCCGCTCGCAGTGCAATTAATGAGCGACGAACCGGGGCTGGCGAAAATGCCATAGGTGCCGCTATTACCGCTCGCGACGCAATTACTGAGCGACGAATTGATGCCGGCGGCAATGCCGTCCTGGTTATCTTGGGCGCGGCAGGATTCCAGCACTGCGCCGTCTCCCGCCAAGATGCCGGCGATGGTGCAATTGCTCGCGCTCAAATCGCGCAAAGCGGTGCCCCTCGCGTTGGAGCCCACCCCAACATGAATGCCGTAACTAAAGCCCGTCACGGAGCCGTTCCGCACGCTGGCGCGATGACTCGAGGCCGCAATTCTGATCCCATTGCCCCCGCTGCCGGAAGCGCGCGAGATTTCGAAACCGTTCAAGTCCAGGGTCACGCCCTCGGCGCTGATCTGGATGCCGTGAAATTTGGTCACGCCCAGATTGGCCGAGAGATAATAGGAACCGGGCTGGGTGATGATGTAGTGATAGTTCGCGTCGGTCGTGGTGACGGCGCCGGCGGGCGCGTTCTGCAAATCGATCCGCGGCTCGATTTGCTCGAGCGTCTTCATCGTCGCCTTCGGCGGACCCGGCGGAGTAAGGCTGCCCTGGGCGAGAACGGCGTCCGCGGCGAGAAAGGAAAGTAGGATCAGGGAGAAGTGGATTCCGAAATTCTTCGCGATCTGGGTGGTGGTTCTCATAGGTAGGATTGGGATTTCTGGGTCGCTTTCGCAGATTCAATAACTGAAATTCCCCCACGGGTTGGTGCTGGTGAATCCAGAACCACTGGGCACGATCGCGGCGTCCGCATTCCCGCCGACGATGCTGTAATTGGTCGTGTTCCCCCGCGCGCTATTCTTGATGATGAGGTTGCCGCTGGAATCAACATCGATGCCGCGCGCGTTATCGGTCACGTTGTTGCCTTCGATCCGATTGTCGTTTCCGATGGCGTGAATGCCGGCGCCATCGGCACCATTCTCCGAGGAGGTATTGTTGAGCGCGCCCGTGCGGAAGGAAATTTTGATCCCGTCGCCTTTGTTCGCGTGGGCGGTGGAGTCGCGAATGGTGCTACTGCTCCCCACATCAAACCCCATTCCGGTAGTGGGCGTGGAGACCCCGGGCGCCGACGACGTATTGGCGTAGGCGCTGCACTGGCTGATCGTGCAACCCGCGTCGGTTCCGATTCCGGCTGAGCTCGTGGCCGCGCTGTCGTTGTTCATCGCCGAACAATTAGTGAGGGACGAACCGCGCCGGGCGTAAATGCCGTAGGTAGTGATGTTGTTGGCTGCGCTGCAATTGGTGAGGGACGAACCGTTGCCGGCGAAAATGCCGTACTCGCCGCTGTTGCTGCTCGCGCTGCAATTGGTAAGCGATGAACCTTCACCGGCGAAAAGGCCGTAGGTAGCGATGTTCTTCTCCGCGCTGCAATTGGTGAGCGACGAGCCCTTGCTGGCATAAAGGCCAGCGGAACCGGTGTTGGCCGTGGCGGTGCAGTTGGTGAGCGACGAACCGCTGTCGGCATAAATGCCGTAGTCGCCGCTATTGCTGAGGGCCCGGCAGGATTCCAGGACGGCTCCTTCCCCGACAAACATGCCGGCGGTCGTGCAATTGCTTGCGCTCAATTCGCGAAAAGCGCAGCCGCGCGCGCCAGCCGCAGCGCCCAGGCTGCGCAGGCCGTAGGCGAAGGCTTTGAGGGAACCGTTGCGGACACTGGCGCGATGACTCGTGGCCGCGATCTCGATCCCATTCCCTCCGCTGCCGGATGCGCGCGAGATTTCGAAACCGTTTAAGTCCAGGGTCACGCCCTCGGCGTTGATCTGGATGCCGTTGGGCTTGGTCACGCCCAGATTGGCCGAGAGATAATAGGAGCCCGGCTGGGTGATGATGTAATGAAAGTTGGCGTCGGTTGTGGTCACGGCGCTGGCGGGCGCATTCTGCAAATCGATCCGCGGCTCGATTTGCTCGAGCGTCTTCATCGTCGGCGCAGGCACGCCGGGCGGGGTGAGGCTGCCCTGAGCGAGGACGCCGTCCGCGGCGAGAAAGGAAAGCAGGATCAAGGAAAGGTGGATTCCGAAATTCTTCGCGAGCTGGGTGGTGGTTCTCATAGGGATGGTGGTCTGGGTCGTTTTCGCAGATTCAGTTACTAAAATTCGCCTTCGGATCGGTGCTGGTGAGATTGGAAGCGACGCCTCCGGGCTTTGTGACCGTCAGATTTTCCGTGAGATAAAAACTGCCGGGCGCCGTGAAGATAAAATGATAATCCGGACCATTCGTTTTCACGGCGTTGGTCGTATCGGCGTCAGCGTTGGGCGGAACGCGCGGCTCGATTTCCTGCAGCGTCCTCATCGTGGGCTCGGGAGGGCCGGGCGGTGAGAGCTTGCCGCCACCCTGCGCGGAGAGCGAGCCAACCAGACTCGCGACGACCGCGAGCGTGGCAGGAAGGAAGAGTTTCGTCATAGGCCTGTGTGCAAATGTACAGGTCCCGCGCGCATTCCGACATAACCCGAACGGGTTAGGAAGATGGTGCCGCGTTTCGCGGCCGAACCGCGGCGCCAATGAGCTTTCCGGGCATTGAGGCTTTCCGCGTTGGCCCGAAAACGATAAAAGAGACGATGGGCACGCGTCTCACGCACCGTGATTACGGAAACCTTCTCGCCAGCGTGCAGCGTATCCAAAGCTGCCGCTCGCTCGAGCTCTTCCCGCACGTCGTCATGCAGGAATGCCGAAGCTGCGTGCCGTGCGATTCCATCAGCTACAACGAGATGCCCCTCCGCGCGGGGCATCGCCTGGTGGCAATCGCGCAGCCGGATAATACCTCCGACCCGGCCCTGCAAGAGAACTGGCAGAAATATTTCGGACAGCATCCCGTCTTGCGCTACATGCGCGAAACGGGCGACGGCTCCGCGCACCGCCTCTCGGATTTCGTCAATCGCCGGCAGTTGCGCCGGCTTGAGCTTTATCAGCAATTCTTTCGCTTACACGGCGTCGAGCATCAGATCGCGTTCTGTCTTCAGTTCGCCGGCGAAACCGTGATCGGCCTCGGCCTCAACCGCGCTCAACGCGATTTCCGCGAGCACGCCCGCAGCTATCTCAACCTTCTCCGTCCGCATTGCGCGGAGGCCTTCAGCCTCGCCTGCGCCTGGCATGCTCTGACCGGACACGCGCTCCGGCTCGAGGATGCGCTCGCGACCACGGATGAAGGCGTTCTGCTCTATAGCGACCGCGGCATTCTCTTGCACGCGACCGCACGTGCGCGGGAACGCTTGCACCGATTCTTCGGCTGGCGCGGCCGCCGCCAACTGCCGGCGTTGCTTCGCGAGTGGATCCACGCCGAGCGCGAGCGCTGTCGCACCCCGGAGAAGATCGAACAAGTCAGCGCGCCGCTCTGCCGCGAAGCCAACAAGGCTCGCCTCACCGTCCGCCTTGCCGATCGTCCCGAGCATCATTATTGCGCGGTCCTGTTGCAGGAGGAGGCGACCGGCGTCACGCCCGGGCAACTGGCTCCGCTCGGCCTCACCCCGCGGGAAAGTGATGCGCTGGCCTGGCTGGTCGAAGGAAAATCAAACGCCGAGATTGGCATCATTCTCGGCATCAGCCGGGAAACGGCCCGCAAACACGTGCAACACGTTCTCGATAAACTCGGCGCGCCGAACCGTACGGCCGCCGTCCGCACCGCGCTTGGCATGGCCCGCCCAGGGGGCTAGCTACCAAGCACTGCTGGCGGCGGAAGACGTCTGGGCGTCCTTTATTTCTTCGCCTCGCTCTCGGCCGGCTTCACCGTGGCCTGCCACGCCACCGCCCGCCATTCGCCAGCGCGCTTGAGAAAAGTGCCGGTGTTCAGGAAATTTCGCACCTCGGGTTTGCCGTCCTTTTCCCCGGTCGCGACCAAACGGAACGCCACGATCGCCGTCTCGCCATACTGTTGAATGCGGATGTCCTCTGCCGTGTAAACCGCTTCCGGTTCTTCGCTCTTCTCCTTCGGCTCCGCGCGCACGTCGCGCAGGATGTCGGCCTTGCCCACACGCCGCCCGGTCGAGCCGGTGTAGATCAAATCCTCCGCCCAAAATCGCTCGTGCATCGCCGCGTCGTTCCGGCTCGCACCGACGAGAAAATCCTGCAGCAGCTTCGTCAATTCCGCCGAGTCGGGCGCGGTCTGCGCCGGGAGAACCGGGACCAACAAGGCCAACGCACTCAGGACTGAAAGGAATCGTTTCATAAGGAGATCGGCTATTTTGCGCGCAGGTTGAAAACGGCTTTGTAACGCGGCGCGTTGTGACGCTCCAGAGCGTAGATGAATTGCTGGGTGTCGACATCGATCTCCAATGTCCAGACATTCGTCGCCGCCTCGGGAATCAACTTCGCGGTCTCATCATCGGCCGCGAAACGCTGCCGTGTTGCCGTGCCGTCGGCTTGGGCCCAACCACCGTAGTTTGTCTGCTTATCCGGCGTGCCATCGGCGTGGCGATGATCGTGTTTCAAGAGCAGCCCCTTCTCGCTCAGCGTTAAAATCCACGTGCGCGATTTGTCTTCGCCGACCTGCAGCGGAATCCGAATCTCGCTCGCGCTGCAATCCTGCACCGACATGATGAGCTTCTTCCCCACCATCGGATGATCGGCATTCTCGGGGAACACCGTCGCTCCCTCGAACTGTTGTCCACAGAGCTGGCTCAAGCGGGCAAAAAACTCTCTCTGTCCATCAGTTTCCGCAGCGCAAACAGAGGCGGCGAGGAGCACGCCCACGAACGCGCAGCACAGGACTTGTTTTCGCATGGCCGGTTCAGCTGCCCTGTTTGCTCTTCACCCAGCGATCCACCAATTCCTCCAGGACATCGAGCGGGACCGGTCCGTTCGTGAGGACGACATCGTGGAATTGCCGAAGATCGAACTTCTCGCCGAGCGCCTGTTTCGCCTTCGCGCGCAGGTCCTGGATTTTGAGCATGCCGATCTTGTAGGCAGTCGCCTGGCTCGGATTTACGATGTAGCGATTGATTGCCTCCACGCAGTCGTCCTCGGCGTTGGGAGTATTTTTGACCAGATAATCGATCGCTTCCTGGCGCGTCCAACGTTTGTGATGGATCCCGGTGTCCACCACCAGCCGCGCCGCGCGCCAAAGCTCCAATGCGAGCCGGCCGAAATCCGAATACGGGTCCTGGTAGAATCCCATCTCTTTCGGGAGCAACTCGGTGTAGAGCCCCCAACCCTCGCTGAACGCGGTGTAGCGCGAACCGAGCCGGCGGAATTTCGGCACGCCCTGCAGCTCCTGCGCGATCGCGATTTGCATGTGATGCCCCGGGATACCCTCATGATAAGCGAGGCCTTCCAACTCGTAGGTCGGCGTCGACTTCATGTCGGCGAGGTTCACGTAGAACATCCCCGGCCGTGAGCCGTCCGGCGCTGGCTGTTGATAGAAAGCTTTCCCGGCCGACTTCTCGCGGAATTTCTCCACTGCCTTCACCACCACATCCGCCTTCGGTTTCGTGGCAAAAACCTCATCCAATCGGCCGCGCATCGTGTCGATCATTTTGGTCGCACGCGCGAGATACTCTGCTTTTCCCTCCTCCGTGTCGGGCAGGTAGAACTGCTTGTCCGTGCGCATGAATTTGAACATCGCCTGCAGGTCACCTTTGAACTTCACCTGCTGCATGATCTTCCTCATTTCGCCGTGGATCCGCGCCACTTCCTTCACTCCCAAATCGTGGATTTCATCCGCGGTCATGTTCGTCGTCGTGGTGCGCCGGAGAGCGTATTCATAATACTGCCGGCCATCAGGGAACCGCCATGCGCCCACGTCATCGGTCGCGATTTTTTCCTGACCCTCGAGGAAGGCGATGACCTTTTGATAGGCCGGTTGGAAGGAAGTGAGGAGCGCCTTCTTCGCATCGGCCAGCAAACGTGCGCGCGTCGGCTCATCCACCTCTTTCAGTGCCGCGACCTTTTTCGTGAAGTCTGCCATCACCGTCGAGTCCTTCTCGCTTTCAGTGAATGGGCGGCCATCCAGCACTTTGCGGGACGCGTCCAGCACCAGCGGAAAAGCAAACTTCGGCGCGATGATCCCCATCGCCGCGCGCGTCTCCAGGTTCTCGATCACCTGGTCCGCCTGCGCCGCCACGCCGTTCAAACGCGCGATGTAAGCTTCCGCATCCGAGACGTTGTCGATCCGATGGATGTTCATCAAGAACGTCGGGGTCGAAGTGTGCCAGCCATACATCTGGTTGATTGGATAGCTGTTGAAGCGGTAACGAAAACCTTCCGCGTTCCGTTCCACATCCTGCTCGAAAAGGCGCCAGCTCAATTGCGTCTGCGGATCGAGCGCGTCGAAATTAAAATCCCGCTTCAGTTGCGCCAGGTTCTCGAGCGAAATCGCCAGATCAGCCGCGTTCGAGGCATCCGAGAGATCTTCCCACTTGTCGTAGCCGATCTTGAGCCCGAGCTGCGACGCATACTGCGGATGCCGCGCCACGTTCTCATCGAACTTTTTGTCGAAGAACTCGTTCGCGCGTTTGGATTCCGCCGCGATCTGCTCCGGCGTGTAGGTTTTTTCCGCCGCGGCGAAGAGCGACGAGACCAGCAAGAGGACGCTAAAAACTGCGAGACGAAGCGAATGCATCGTCCACGATAGCGCGCTCAGTCGCGCTGTCATCCCACACCGCACCGACCCATGCGGCGTAGGGGAAGCTGTCGGCCTCCCGCGTTGTTCTCTGAAACCCCAGGGAGGTCTATTCGGACGTCCCCCTCTCGGCGTTGATTTCGGGTGAGGCCGCCGCTCGTTCAAAAAGCGCGCAGGGTCCGCCGGAGTTTGCCGCCGACACCGGAGTAAAACCATCAAGATAAAAAGACGCCTCGGCATCGTTTCCCCAAAGCAAGAAGGTGTCGATCCGATGATCATCGATCTGGCGCCGCGTCCTCACCGGATCTCCCGGGATCACGCTGCCAAAGAACTGCGCGTCGGTAAAATAAGCAAGGTAGAGCGAGACCGTCCAAAAACCGTTCGTCGCCAGCCGGCGCCCTCGCAGATCGACTCCATCCTCAATCCACGTTCGTGCCAGGCGAGCGCTTTCTACGTCGATCTCTTCCGGCAGTGGCATTTTGGCTGACGGCCCGAAGACAAAGCTGGCCATGATCGCCGCCGCGATGGTGGCCGCAAGGACAGCGTGCCAGCGAAACTTCTCCGCCAGGAGATCGATCAGGCCGACAGCCAGCAGCGGGCAGAGCATCACTAAGATCCAGAGATAGCGCGGATCGATGAGCAGTGGCAGGAAACCCGCCGCGTAAAGTGCGCCACTCAAGACCGTGGCGAAAAGAAGACGCGATCGCGCCTTCCGGAGGCCGGGAAAAGCAAAGACCACGCACGCTCCCAAGGCTAGCGGCCAGACCAAAATCGAGGCATTCCGCAGCGTCTGGTAGAGAATGGAACTGTTATGAGAAAAGAGGGCCGCGAGATGGCGCCAGCTCTCGACGGGCGCTGGCCAGTCCGGAAAGCGCATCCGGGCGGGGTCATCCCATGCGCTGACCGCATTTTCATTGGGCGGCGCCAGCAAACCTTGCGTGTGCATGGGATGGGCTTGAGCGCCCACCGGGCCGTTGGCCGGGCCGACCAAACCGAAGTTATAAGCGCCCGCCGTTCCAAAAGTCATCCGATCGTACTTCAGGCTCAACACCACGCCCCACGGTAGGGCCAGGGCGAAAAACACCGCCAGCCCGAGACCATAGCGCCGCATTATCTCGCCTCTGCGCGCCGCGGCCGACCACCACCAGCGCGCCGCGCAGATTGCACTGAAATGGAGCAGGAAAAAAACGAAGCCATAACTCTTCGTCAGGTAAACAAGAGCCCCGCATATCGCCGCGGCCACCGTCGAGCGTTTGCTCAACGAGGGATCGGAAACAAAAAAACCGTAGAAGGCGAGGCCGCAGACCAGCAAAAGGTCAGGCGTGATCAGCGAGGCGGCCCACGCGAGAAAAAGCGGCGCCAGCGCGAGACAAACCAGAGCGCGCAGCCAGACACGTTCCGTATAACGGATTGAGAACAACCAGGTCGCGACGAGCGCGGCCAGGCCGGCCGCGAACGTTTCTATTTTGCAGGCCAGCAAAGGTTCGATTCCGGCAGCGAGCAAAGGCGTCAGCAACCAGGAAAACATTGGCCCCCAATGTCCGGAAACGGCGTTGGCAAAATCTCCCGCCAACCATCGTTGCGCGAGCGAAATGTAGGCGACGCCATCCGGGTTGATCTGCGTCCGCACTCGCGGAATCCAATGCACCGCCATCGCCACATACCCAGTCGATATGAACAGAAACACGATTCCGCCTATCCAGCGGTCGGGATTCTGCGGAGAGCGCGCCCAAGAGGTCCACCACCGAGTCTGCGTGCCGGCCATAAAGCCAAATTATCGGCGAAACGCCGTCTATTCTGCTGTCGCTTTCTCCGCGCCCAGTCCGGTGTTCGCGCGCACGCTCAACTCGTCGAACTTCGCTTCCGCTTCCGGTTCGCGTTTCAGAAAGGTGCCTAGAAAGGCGCCCAAAAATCCAAGCGGAATGCTCAAAATTCCTGGGTTCCGTAAAGGGAAGAGCGGCTCGGCCATGAAATCCGGACTGACCAGGATGATGACGATACTGGAGGCGAGGCCCACTCCCATGCCGCAGACCGCGCCGGTGGTGTTGAAGCGTTTCCAGAAGATCGAGAAAATGATCGCAGGCAGGTTCGCACTCGCCGCCACCGCAAAGGCGAGGCCGACCAGGAAAGCCACATTCACCTTCGGTCCGAGCACCATCGCGATCGCGATCGCCGCCGCACCCACCACGAAGGCCGTGATCCGCGCCACCCGCACTTCTTCACCGGGCCGGGTCTCGTGGCCGTGATGGATCACGTTGGTGAAAAAGTCGTGCGCGAAGCTTGTGCTCGCACTGATCGTGAGGCCAGCCACCACCGCGAGAATGGTGGCGAAGGCCACCGCGCTAATGAAAGCGAAGAAGACTTCGCCACCCAGAAAACGAGCCAGCTCCGGCGCGGCCATGTTCGTCCCGCCATGCAGCTTCAAGTAATCCGGCCCGAGCAGCGTCGCCGCACCGAAGCCGAAGAAGGTCGTCATGATGTAAAAAAGCCCGATCAAAATCATCGCCCAAACCACACTGGCGCGGGCGGTCTTCGCGTCCGGCACGGTGTAGAAACGCACCAGGATGTGCGGTAATCCCGCCGTCCCGAGAACCAGCGCGAGGCCGAGCGAAATCTGATCGAGCGGGTTTTTGAAAAGCAAACCGGGCGTGAGGAAATTCCGCGTCACCGTTGTCCCGTCGGCATTGGTGGAAGTGACCGCGCTGACCGCCTCGAAGAATTTCGCGAGACTGAAATCGAACTTCGCCATTACCAGAACGCTGAGGAAAACGCTTCCGCTCATCAACAGCACGGCCTTGATGATTTGCACCCAGGTGGTCGCGAGCATCCCGCCGAAGACCACGTAGACCACCATCAACACACCCACGCCGATCACCGCCGCCTCGTAGCTGACACCGGGGATGAGCTGGCGCACAAGGGTCCCCGCGCCCACCATTTGCGCGATCATGTAAAAGATCGAGACCGTGAGCGTGGAGAGCGATGCCATCGCACGCACCGGGCGCGGTTTGAGCCGGTAGGCCAGCACATCCGCCATCGTGTATTTGCCGGCGTTGCGCAGCGGCTCGGCCACGATGATCAAGACCGTGAGATACGCGACCAGAAAACCGACGGAGTACATGAAGCCGTCGTAGCCGTTGAGCGCGATCATGCCTGCGATCCCGAGAAAGCTAGCCGCGCTCATGTAATCGCCAGCGACCGCGAGTCCATTCTGCCAACCGGTGATGCGCCGCCCCGCGGCAAAATACGCGCTCGAGCCGGTGGATTTTTTCGCGCTCAGATACGTGATCACGAGCGTGATCGCGACGAAGCCGAGGAACATGACCAGCGCGGTGTTCATCTCTCCCCCCTCCCCCTCTTACTCATAATCTTACTCCTACTCTTACTCTCCTGGGTAGGGTGCGGAGAGGGTCTCGGATTAAGAGTAGGAGTAAGATTATGAGTAGGAGAGATCATGATCGGCTCCGTTCGATTACATCCCGCGCTCTCCGATCCCACCCAGCCGCGGCCACGACATAAAACGCCGCCAGAGCCCAGGCCATGAAAAACTGCGAGAAGGCAAAGAGGTAGGCCCAATTCACTTCGCGCCAGACCTTCCGCTCCATGATTTCCGGGTGATAGCCGACCAGATAGGGCAGCGCGAAATAGTAAACGAGGAAGAAGACCGTGGCCGGAATGATGAAGCGCCGCTTCACGCGGAGCAGCTCTTTGAAACCTTCCGAGCCCGCTATTTTTTTCCAGTCCGCCTGATCGCGTTCTTCATCCGCGGTTTGTTCGTGCGCGGGCTTCAGTCCCCTTGAGGAGCCTGGCGCCACATCCGTCGGGCTGCCGCTGATCGGCGTGGGATCGGGCGGGAGTTGCGATTCATCGGACGGCACCCGCCCTTTATAGAGACGCGGAACCTGACGACAAGGAAAAGGTCAAACGTGCGGTAGAGCCCATCGATGGAGAAAGCCCGCGCCTCCGCTGCGCGAAAGAAAAAAGCCCGCCGGGCGCCTTTGCAGGCAGGGTTAAGAACCCGGCGGACTTTCCCCGTGGGGCTTCCGCCCATGCGGAGCCCGGAGAGATGGAAAAAAGGCGCTCGCATCATGCGATCGCGCGCGCCCGGCACCCAATCGTGGGGGGCCGTTAGATCAGGACAATATTGCGATCGAAAGCTGTGGTCGTGGCAGGGGTGCAACCGCCGCGGTTCGTGATCTGCAGCACGGCGTCTCCGCTGTTGTTATTATCACTCTCGTCGTCGTCTTCGTTTGCCTCAGCGGCCCGCTCTTCTTTCGTCTGGTTCGGCGCGAGCGCGGGAAGATCCTTCTGCTCCAGCTTCTCAAAGCGTTGGCGCACCTCTGCGGGCAGCTTCTCGAGTTCTTCCTTGGTTTCGACCGGTCCGCTGAAGACGAGGCGCCCCTGCGGATCCTTCGCGGTCAGCACTTTTTTCCCGGAGACGTTCTCCAGTTTTAATTCTCCCTGCTCGTCATGGTAAACGATCTGCGCCTTGTCCATGTCGATGCGGGTCGTCTTGAGAGCGCCATTATCGCGCCGCGAAACACGGAACTCCCGCGCCGCATCTCGGGCCGCACGAGCCGCGATCCGCGCGCCTTCTCGAGCCTGGCGCTGCGCATCGCGCGCCACCTCCCGCGCCTGCTTTTGCACGTCGCGATTGAAGCTTTCAAAGTCCATGTTGCCGAGCTGCTCGGTCATCTTCTCGATGTTCTTCTCAAACTGCGGCCCGAGATCGCCGAAGCCTTTGCCGTGCTTCCAGATGTGCTCGAACCCCTTCCGCCCGCGCCGCTGCGCGACCTCGCGTTTCCCGAGCTTCGCGTTCAATTTCGTCTCCGCGCCTTTCCGCAGCACGGTCAGGGTTACGGCCGCGCCCTCCGGAAAGCTGCGCACCAGTTTCCCCAGTTGATCGGGCTCGGTCAGGATTTGTTCGTTCAACATCTTCAGGATGTCGTTTTGTTGCAGACCCGCGGCTGCCGCCGGTCCGTCGGGCACCACGTAGTCGACCACCAGGCCGAATCCCTTGGCCAGGCCGAGCTGCTCGGCGACCACGTTCGGCACTTCGGAAGTTTCCACTCCGAGGAAAGTGATGGGGACTTTGGGTGCGCGAGTGTCTCCGTCGTCGTCGTCATCAGACGATGGGACCGGGGGCACAGGTGGAACGGCCGGGACCGCTGGAACTGGCGGCACGGCCGGGGTCTGCGGAGTGGTTTGGGCAAAGCCGGCGCTCGGCAAGAGGCCGACGGCGAGGAAGACTGCGAGGGTTTTTGTATTCATAGGTTTGGTTGGTTAGGGCTGGAAATTGTTTACTGACCGGCAGCAGGGATGAGCTCCACTTCTTCGGTCGGGTAAGAAACGCGGAGCGAGGCGCCGGTGTTGGCATCGCGCCATTGCAATGTCTCCTGCGCGCGGGCGCGAAGTCGCCGCACCGGCTGTCCGCCACTCACGGGAAAGACGAGACCTTCGTCCTGTTTGCTGTAGACGACGCGCGTCACGCCTTCAGGCATGAGCGTGCGCACAGGGGCCGCGTTCATCCCCTTCACCACCGGCCTGGAATCGAGAGCCGCCACCGTCGGTTGCCCGGGCGTGGCCTGATCGACGTCCAGCCGGGCGAGGAAAAGAAACGCTGCCGCTGCCGTGGCGACGCCCAGGCCAAGAGAAAGCCACCCGAAGCGAGCAGCCTTGCGACGGGGGAGAACGCCAGCCGCCGGTGTGTCGGCGAGCGCCCGCGCCACGCGCAGCGCCAGCGCATCGGAGGCGGGCGCGGGGCGCAGTTGTTTTAGTTCTGCTTCCAGATCGGAGAATTCATTCATGATTGGTGAGATTTTTTTTCAGCGCGCCCAACGCATAGCGGTAGCGCGAGGCGGCGGTGTTGTGGGAAATGCCGAGGACCGCCGCGATGTCGGCGAAAGTGAGTTCGTTCCAAATTTTCATGACCAGCACTTCCCGCTGTTCTGCCGGAAGACCGTCGACGGCCACGGCCAGGGCCCGTTGAGTGTCGGTGACGGAATCAAAAGTGGGCGCCACGGAGTCCGCGCTCTCCGCCACCACCGCCGCTTCCCGTCGAGCGCGCCGCGCATCTTTGCGCAGGAGATCCAGGGCGATGGAACGCACCGCCGCGAAGAGGAGCGCGCGGTTTTGCACCGAGTGCTGCTTGCGCCAGAAACGGACAAACGCTTCCTGCACGATATCCTCCGCATCTGCGCTCGTGCGCACAAATTGACGGGCGAAGAGGACCAATCCGGGCGCAGCTTCGGCGAAGCAGGTCTGCCAGGCTTGATGAGGGGCGACATTTTCCATGACCTTGACCGGGTCTTTCATATCAGGACGCCGCTGGCTGGGGAATTTGTCTATCGTCGCAGCCGTTTCTTTCTCTCGCACACTCGGCGACGTCGCGAGCGCGGACCACGAAACCGGACTGGGCCATGCGTTACCGGCGATCATGAGAAGCAGCTGCGGGAGGTTGGATTGCCGTGGGCACGGAAGCGGAGCCGACGCCACGCGGACGGGCGGTCAAGACCACTGCAATCGTCAGCGCCATGAGCAGGAAGAAGCGCAAGTTCCGGCGGAGAAAAGAGGTGGGCGATGGGAGGCTCATGGTCAGGCAGGGATCGTTGTCTCACCTAATAGACGCCGTCGGAGGGAGCATTTGTCTGATCACGCGAAACGAATCCCGCCGATCTTCCGCTCCGGGCGCAGCGGGCCGGTCCGCAGAGCAGGCTGGCCAAGCCGGCGTCTTTATTAGACTGTGCCTGACCAAATGCTGATGAATCATCCGCCGGGCCCCCCACGCCTCCTTGTTCTCCTCGTTCTTCTTAGCGGCGCCGCCCGTGTCTTCGCGCAAGAGTGCGACCCGGCAGCCAGCGCGCAAGAGGTCATGACGCGCGAAGCGGCTTTCGTGGCGCAAGGGCAGGCCGAAGGCGCGCGCGCCGCTTCTCTCACTTATCTGGCCGATGACGCCATCATGTTTGAGCCGGGCCCGGTGAACGCGAAGAAGATCTGGACGTCGCGGCCCGAAGGCGGGCTCTCGCTCAAATGGGAACCGGTCTTTGTGGGGATGGCGCGCAGTTGCGACCTCGCGTTTACCACCGGGCCGGCGGAGTGGCGCAAGAACAAGGAAGACGAGAAGCCACTCGGCCACGGGCAATATATTTCCATCTGGAAAAAGCAGCCCGACGACGCCTGGAAAGTGGTGGTGGATGTGGGCGGCGCAGTGCCGGCGGCAAAAAAAGTGGAGGAAGAACCGGCCGTTGCCATCAGCCCAGCCGCGGCGGGCACGACCGGGCGATGCCGCGAAGAAACTGCGCGCGGCGGAGAAGTGGTTTGCCGACACGGCGCGGACGGATTCCACCTCCGCTCTCATCGGCTCCAGCGCGGAAGAGTTACATGTAAATCGCGAAGGCATCTTCCCAGCGGTGGGGCGTCAGGCCGCGGGACTGATGCTGAGTGTCCGGCGCGGGAAACTAAAGCATGAGCGACTGGGCGGCGACCTCAGCAGCGCCGGCGATCTCGCTTACAGCTACGGCAAATATTCTTTGGAGCGGAGTCAGGAGACCGAGAAAGGCTATTACCTCCAGGTCTGGCAAACGGATGCGAAAGGCGAATGGAAGATCATGCTCGACTACCAATCGCCGCTCGCACCTGAGATTAAAAAAATCGGCGACGAAGGTTAGGACCGTCGAAGAACGCTTCCGCGTAGAGGTTTAGAACCGCTTCTCGACATCGACGAAGAAGAAGCGCTGGCGCGGGTCCTCCAATGGAACGGGATACCCTGCGACGTTATTCGAGAACGGCGGAGGATCGTCGAAGATATTGCGCACCCCGCCACGGACAGCGAGACCGCGGAGCCACTGCGAGCGACGTGATGATGCCTCGGTAAGGGCGGCCACGAGCTTGCCATCGGATGCCACCGGCGCTTCCGCCGGCTGACCTTTCCCGAAGCGATATTCCACCAACAAGTCGACCGTGGTGGAGTAATCCACTGTGCGATCGGCCGTGATGTCTTCGTAGGAATCCGTGTAGTTCAAAGTGGATACCACCTCAAAGCCACCGAGGCGCCAGCCCACTTGGGCGCGGCCGCGAAAAGTGGGCCGCGCAAAGGTGCCGACCAATTCCCGAACCGGCTCCGCCGCACTGGCCTGCTGCTCGAAGCTATGCAGATAGGCTCCATCCATCCGGAAAGTGAACGCGCCCACAGAAGTCTCCGGGCTTACATACTGAAGCGCGCCATCGATCCCTTCGACTTGGATCAGGCCGAGATTCTGGAAGCTGGTATTGATCAAAAGCAAGCTGCCGGGAATGCCCAGTGCCACGTCGCTTGCGGAAGCCGGCGCACGTTCGACCAAACCGGGGAAGTCGCCTTCGTTGTCGACAATGAATTGGGCGTCGAGGCTCGCGACCGACTTCTCGATTTCGATGTGAAAGAAATCGATCGAGAGCGTCAGCCCCGGCAAACGCGGTGGGGTGAGGACAAACCCCGCGGAGAAGTTCTCCGAATCCTCCGAGTCGAGATCGGGGTTGCCGCCGGATAAAATTTGCACCGCGCTGCTCTCGTCCTCGCTCGAACCGGTCACGGCAAAACGTCGCCCGTCGCGCAGCTCCTGCGAAAAGGTGAGCGAACCGGTGGACGATTGCACGAGCGACGGCGCGCGGAAACCTGTGCTATAAGACGCGCGCAAAAGGACCCACTCGGGAATCGGCTGCCAGGCGAAACCGATCTTCGGATTCAGAGTCGACCCAAAGTCGCTGTAGTTTTCGCCCCGGAAAGCGAACTGCGCCTGCAAGGAATGGATGCCGGGGATCGCCATCTCGCCCGATACGATGGGCGCGTAAAACTCCCCGAAGACCGCCGCAATTTCACGGTCGCCGCTGGCCGCGGTGCTATTGAGATCGATCACCCCGCCGGCGGTGGCGAACGGATCAAACCGATCCCGCAATTCTTCGTAGCGAAACTCGATCCCCACTGCCGTGAGCAGATCGCCCGCGGGCAACTTGAAGAGCGGCCCGTTCACTTTCGCGTCCGCGGCGAAGAGGCGCGACTCGCCTTCGCGTGTCGTCGTCACTCGAAAAGAATCGATCGTCGACGGGTTGTTCACGTTGTCGCCCGCGCCGAAAACGTTGAAGGAAGTGGCGGGGTTGGGATCGGCCAGCGCCGCCAGAACAGCGGAGCGCGAGAGATTGTTGAATGTGTTGTCCTCAGTCAGCGTCGAGCTGTAGAGCAACGCCGTCTCCAGTTCCCAACGCCCCGGTAATTGCACCGTCAGGCCCGCCACCGTGCGATACACATCTGTCTCGATTTCATCGCGGCGCGGGCCGGCTTCTGTGACCCGATAACGGAAGACGACATCCGTGCCGAACGGGTTGAACGGATTCGCCGCCGGCACCGCGATGTTCTCCACATCCCCTTCGATCGGCGCGGGGGCGAGCTGCTGTTTGGTGAAGATATTCCGATAGGCAAACTCGGTGAAAAGATTGACCGCCGGCAACAGGCGCACCTTGCCGCGGAAGGAAACACCATGGCGGTCCGTCTCCGGCACGAGGGGCTGAAAGGGCGCGCGATCAAAGCGATTCCGGCCCGGTCGCAACTCAGAGATCGCCGGCGTGCCATCGCTGTTGGCCGGGATGCGAAGCGGATTGCCCGTCACGGGATCGAAGACCGTTCCGGGATTCGCGACCGAACTTAGGAAACTGCTCCCGCCCTGCCGCCGTTGATCGATCGACCGGGAGAAGTAGCGGTCGGTCTGGAAGAGGGCTTCGCGGTGATAATAATCCGCCACCACCACGAGCTCGAGTCCCCGGCTTTCATCAGAATAACCGCTGATAACCGAGCCGCGATATTCGCTCGTATCCGTGTCCGTGGTGTTCCCATAACCGGCGGAAACCAGCGTGCCATCAAAGCGCTGGAGGAAGCGCACATTCACCACCCCTGCGATCGCGTCCGTCCCGTAGATCGCCGAGGCTCCGTCGCGCAGAATGTCGATCTGCTGGATGGCGGCGAGCGGGAGCGAATTGAGATCGACGAAGGCTGTGATGCCGCCCTGCGCGAAAGGATAAGGCGCCACCCGCCGACCGTTCACCAGCACCAGGGTGGCGTCCGGCCCCAGCCCGCGCAGAGCCACCGCCGCGCCGCCCGCGGCCAGACTGTCGTTCTGATTTTCGGTAAAGGTGGGCCCGCCGTTTTGCGGCAGCGATTGAAAGAAATCGCCTAACGAACGCGAGCCGCTTCGTTCCACGGCTTCGCGGTTGAAGATCGATTCTGGAACGAAAGGCGGCGAGTCACTGGTGGTGATGTTCGTTCCCGTGACGACGACGCGATCCACCTCCTGCACGTCGCTCTGCGCGAGGGCAGGAGTGGGAGGATCGGTCGTGATCACATTGCCGTTCGCATCGCGATCCCCTGCCAGGGCCGCGCGACGTTCTCCCTCGTTTTCCTCAGCCGCTCCGAGCTCTCCGAGAAGGCAAAAGCCAATCGCAAAAAGCGCGCGTGAAAGGGCAGTGGCCCGGGATGCAGAACAAGGCATGTCGAACGGTGGCTCCGGGATCAGAACTTGAACGAGACGCCGCCGTAATAATTCCGCTTGTAGGCCGGGACAATCCCCTCATCGCGAATCTCGCCGTAGTAATCTTCGTTGAAGAGATTATGGATGCCGCCGAAGACCCCGATGCGGCCTTTGTAAACGTTCACTTCTGCAGTCAGATCCCAGACCACGTAGGATGGAATAATCGCCTCGCGTCCGTTATCCGCGGCCGCGAAGGAATCATCCACAAAGGTCCCGAGCAGACCTACTTTTGCGACCTCTTTCCAACGGTAGATCCCACCGACTTTTCACCTGATAATTCGGCGCGTAGGTCGTGTCGTTTCCATCGAACGGTCCCCGTGTGAACTGGGCGTCGAGCAGGGTGATGTTGCCGTAGAGATTCAGGTGTCCGTAAGGGCTCGGCTCGCCGCCGTTGAAGAGCGCGAGGACGTCCAGCTCGGCTGCCGCTTCGAAGCCGGCATAGCGTGCATCGCCCACGTTACCCGTGGTCGGGGCGCCGTTCAGCGTGATGTCGCCCACCTGGTCTTCGAAGTTAAAATAGAAGCCGCCAAGATCGAAAGTGAGATACGGCAATGGTTTCCCGCGCAGGCCAAGTTCGAATTGCAGCGCGTGACCTTCCTCGAGATCGCCATTCACAATTCCGCCCGGGCTGGTCGAGACGAGCTCTCCGTAGGTCCGCGGGCGGTAGGCTTGCGCGACTGTGCCGTAAACTTCGAGCCGTGGCGGACCGCCCGCCGTCACCGTGGGCGCGACATTTTTCATCTCTTTGCTGAAGTCGGTGCCGGAGGCCGCTGTTGTCGTCGTCTGTCCTTCGAGCAGGACATAAGACGTGCCGAGACTGAAGAGCGGCACGAAGGAGAAATCGGAGCGCGTTAGCAGTTGGCCCGCCGGCTTGGTCGTATTAACGCGTTCCTCCAGCCCTTGCTGGAAAAACTCCAGACGGAAGCCCGGCGTGATCGAGAGTCGGCCAAAGCGGAAAAGGTTTTCGGCGAAGACCGAGCCATCGGTCGTCTCGCCTTGATTGAAACGACGCAACACTCCGCGATCGGCATCGGGAGTGGCGCCGCGTTCATCGGTCCGATCCTGCGTGGCGTGGTAGAAATAAAGTCCGCCGGCAAAGGTGGAAGTGTCGCCGAGGAGATCGTAATCATGCCGCAACCGCGCCTCTCCGCCCTGCGTGTAATCGTCGCGGATCTGAACGTCGTTCGTATTCGCTGCGCCGCCGAATGGCTCAATGCCGAAACCGCCGCCACGCTGCCGTTTGCTATAGCGCTGCAAGTAGCCGGCGAACCCCTTCAGATCGAGCTGGGTCCGCTCGGAAAAATTCTTCTGGTACTCGAGCGTGCCGTAGTAGCGCTGCAGCCGGAACCGATCGAACTGCCGCGAGGTGCGGTTCCGATCCGCCTGGTAGAGGACGTTCCGCGCCAGCGGTACCGTCGGATCGATCGTCGTCCGAAACCCGCCTGGTTCGCCATGCTCCTCATCGTATAAGTCAACTGTCGCGATGAAGCGGCTGTCGTTCCCCGATTCCAGCACCAGCTTCACGCTGCCGGCGTTCAAATTGTAATCGCTGTTTGGACGAAACCCGTCGCGCTCGCGATGATCGAAATAAGCGTAGTACCCGACCGGACCGAACGTCCCGTCCACCGAGGAGAAGTTCTGGTAGAGCCCGTCCGTGCCGAAAAGATTCTTGGTTGTGACATGAAACGGCGCATCACGTCGCGGCATCTTCGTGACGAAATTCACCGCCCCGCCCGGCTGCGGGCCAAACTGCAAAGCCGCGCCCGCACGCACGAATTCTATCCGCTCGACCGCGTCGAGGATGGGCGCGTAATGCGTCTCGGGAAAGCCGAACTGCTCATTCTTGATCGAGAGGCCATCTTTCAAAACCTGGATCGATTCGCTCCGCTGAGAGTCGAGCCCGCGATAGCCCAGATTAATGATGGGCGAATTCGGTTCCTCACTCACGAGCAAGCCCGGAGTGGTGGCGAGCGCCTCACGGAAGTTGTTATTCGCGATTTCCGGAAACTCGGCCGGCTTCACGAACGAGCTCTTCTTCCCGGAATTGATCCGGGTCCCTTGCACCTCGGGGAGGGACGGATATTCCACCGGGTCCACATCGAAGCCACGCACGACCACGCCTTCCATTTCCGCTGTTTGCGCAGCTGCCAGTTGCGCCACTGTGCTGTCCGAAGCGCTCTCATCAGCCTGCCGGTCTCCCTGCGCATTCACGGCCAACGAGGCGCGAGCGGTATCGCTTTTTTGGTTGGACCGAGAAACGGTGCGGCCGCTGCGGCGCGACGTGATGGCTTGCTGGGCATGAGCAGGAACAATGGCAGCGAGCGGTGCAGAAACCGCCAATGCCATCGCGATAAAGGGCTGAAAACGGAAAGACATGGCGCCGAGAAAACAGGGGAACGTCAGAGGAGGCAAGAAATTTCTTACAGAAATGTCATTTAGACTCGGCAAGTCCGCCGTCTGTTTCTCGCTTGCCCTCCTTCGACCGCACACCGGAAGCTGGTGGCAGCAATGGAAATTCCTCCCGACCCTTTTCCGACCGGGCACGCTGGTATGGCCGGGCGTTTGCAGCGCGGTCCCTGTTTCAAATCAGGAGCTTTCGTGGCACCGCAGGCAACGGTCACTGGCGACGTGACCCTCTGCGAGCATGCGAGCGTCTGGTTTGGTGCCGTTCTCCGGGGCGATATCAATCGCATCGTCATCGGGCCGCGCTCGAACGTGCAGGATAACGTGGTGGTGCATCTCTCCGATGATTACCCAGCTATCGTCGGCGAACTGGTCACCGTGGGCCACAGCGCCATCGTTCATGCGTGCATGATTGGTGATGAAGTCCTGGTCGGCATGGGCGCAATCGTTTTGGACGGCGCAGAGATCGGGGCGCGCTCCATCATCGGCGCCAATGCCTTGGTCACCACGGGCACGAAAGTCCCGCCGGGCTCGCTCGTGCTTGGATCGCCGGCAAAAGTTGTCCGCGCTCTCGCGTTGGACGAGCAAGAAGGAATCAAACGCTGGGCGCTCAAGTATGTGGAGAGCGCCCGACTCTTTCGCGAGCACCTGGCCGTAAACGCAGAACGCGCGGCGCACTAAAAGCACGCCGCGCGTCCACGTTTTACGGGATTCGCCTTATGGCAATCCGTTCCCGACCTTCGATTTCCCGAGGGCCACATCCGCTCCGCTGACCGAGCCACTCGCATTTACGTCCTGTCGGATGGCGCCCGACGTTCCTCCCGCCGCCTTGATTTGGGAAACATCGGCCCCGCTGACCGAGCGATTATTCGTGCTGTCGCCGACCAGGACCGCCATCGGGATGGTGACGTTGCCCGTTCCCATCCCATCGCTCACGCCCGAAAGTGTGATCACGAGGTCCTGCACGTCAGCCACGTTAGTGAGGGGAATGGTCACTGCCGAACCGGCCACGTTGACCATTCCACCATTCGCCATGCCGCCGCTTCCGATTGTTCCCGTACCGGTGGTCACGGACGCTTGCGGGCTTCCAGTAACCGTCACGGGGCCGGCGAAGGTTACGACGACCGTGTAATCATTCGTCGCGCCGCCCATCCGGCACTCTGTGGCCGGAGTGGGTAGAAGCGGGATGTCCAGGTCGCCCGCTGTGCCATGAGTCTTCCGCGAAACGGCGCTGACCGGCATGGGCGCGGCCCCTGCACCACAGGAGGTGATGGAGAAATCATCGATCGCCACGCCGGCGTAGTTGATGCTGGTATCGCTATCCACATGAAAGCGGACCTCAACGTTTAAGCCTGCGAAGTCACTGATATCCACGTTGTAAACGCTCCAACCAGCGGACGCGCCAATCTGCACGGCCGGACTTCCCACTCCAGCGGTCATCGTCGCTCCAGTCCATTCGAAGACCTTCCGGGCATTGGTAGGATTCCCCACCTCACGCACCTCGACGAAGTAATGATCGAAAGTGGCACTTTCGAACTGATACTTCTGCGCCCAGCTCAGATTGATCGAACCGTTCAAGCCAGAAAGGCTGATATTCGGCGACAAGAGATCCTGATTACTGCTGACCTCGTACGTGCTATCCAGATCAGTTTTCCAGCAATTCACGCCCGTATTGCATTCCGTGATGGCTGCGACCGGGCTGGTTGTACTCGTTGCCACAGTCGCAGGCAATCCGCGCTCCCACTCATCCGCTGTCCCCGAGTGAGTGAAGCCGGCCTCGTCCGCCTCAAAGCTGGTGCTGAAGACCGTCATAGGCGTCCCACTGCAAGTCGGGGGCACCGGTTCACAGATGGTGATACTCCAGCTGTTCAAGGTGCCACCACTGGCGTTGCTCAGGTCATCACGGATGTCGAGTGTCCAGACCCCGCCAGCTTGTTCGCCATCGAACCAGTCCAATCGGTAAGCAAATTCTGGCTTTAGCTCCAAACCGCGCAGGACGGTAAAGGTGGGGGGGATGCCCGCTTCATCGTCAACCGTGAGATCCATCAACGTCTGTCCGCCGGTGGCGGTCGCACCGATATCGTTGAAGAGCGGATTATTGTTCCCAGCAGGAGACCGTAAATGCACATCCAGATCGGCCATGAGCGCGTGGTTCAGGTTGATACTTACGTTTATGTCCGCGATGCGCGGATTGCCCGGCACCGTGATGGTCGAGCTGATCAAACCAGGGCCCGGACCGATGCTTTGCGGGGCATCGGTGCTGGTATAGGTGGTGCAATTGGTCCCTTCATTTGTCGACGGGTGGATGCTCACGCTCAGCGTATAGGTGGCGGTCGGACCGCCCGTCGTCGCCGTGGCGGAATCCACAAACGCGTAGTAGGTGCCGCTCGTCTTCACCGTCATGAACATCGACTCGGAAAGCGGGTTGGCCGCGCTCCCGACACTGGCATCGTCGACGACCAGGATTTGATTGCCCGCATCGCCGAACAAGGCAATTCCGAGGCGGCCATTCCATTGCACGTTATCGCGCTCCGGATCAAGATCGAGCCCGAGGTAGACCGTGTCGCCGGCATTGGCGGTGAAGGAATACCAATCTTGTTCGGTCGCCACCGCCGGGCTGCGAGCACCGCTCACCCAGCCATTCGTCGGGAGCGGATTCGCGGTAGCTGCACCATCATTTCCCTCCACCTCCGGAGTCGGCGATCCCGACTGCAGCCGAAAATGCAGCTCATAAGGGCGAAGCTGCGTGGTCAGAGAAAGTTGTTTTACCTGTAGAAAATAGGTGCCGTTGCTCGGGATAGCTGCACCGGCGATCGAAGAGGACGTTCCGCTCAGAGTGCCGTCGTCTTCATCAAACTCAATCAAGGTGGTGCCATCCGAGCCAAACAACCGGAGTTGGCTATCGGTGCTTCCGCTAGCGGAAAAACTGGTCATGGTCGCCGCAAAGACGCGGTCGCCTGCACTCGCGGTAAAAGAATACCAATCGACGTCGGCGTTAGGATTAACGAAAGCACGCACGACCACATTGTCGCCGCCCAGCGGGTTGGCCGCCTCGAAGGTATTGTTTGGCTCTTTCTCGGCGACGTAGCCCTGACCCGTCACCGCCTGCGGACTTACCGAAACTGGCCGATAAGGCACATTCTCCGGCGCGATCGCCACCGTTGCGGTGTCAGTATTCTTCGCTGCCGCCAATTCCTTGTCGGAAGCTGACTCCTTACCTCCTCGCTCGGCCCAGGCTGGGACGCCGTGGAAGACGAGGAGAAGAAGCGAGACTGTAAACGCGGCCGCAATGAGCCGGGCAGGGGTGCATCTGTTCATATGGGTTTTTTCCTGATTAACAATTTCCTGGGAAAGTCTTCGGCCTCCCCTCTTTAAGAGCGAAGCGTGCTCATGCCAGCCACGGTCCGTCAAGATTCTAATTTGCGGTAGAGCCGCTTTGCCTTGAGGCCTGGCCAAGTGCTGCCACCAGACTTGGCGCAAGCTCGCGCAGGAGTCGCCCGGTCTGGGCCATCTCGCCTTTGCTGGAAGTGCCAAGAACACAAACTCCTTCGAACATCCCCTCCCAGGCCGCGTCATCCCTTACCTGCCCCACCATGGCAAAGCACGGGCGGCCGCACCGTTTCGCCAGCGAGGCCACTCCTGCCACCGCCTTTCCTTCCAGCGTCTGCGCATCGAGCCGCCCCTCGCCAGTGATGACCACATCAGCCGCACGCACCGCCTCTTCCAGGCCAACAAATTCTGCCACCACCTCAAAACCCGAGCGCAGGGTCGCGCCCGCAAAATTCACGAAACCAAAACCCAGCCCGCCTGCCGCGCCAGCCCCGGCGACGTCGCGCTGATCCCTTCCGAAATCTCGTGCCACCACCTCCGCCAGACGGGTGAGCGCCGCCTCCAACTGGTCGTGCTCTACTGGCGTCGCCCCTTTTTGCGCAGCGAAAACCCGCGTCGCGCCACGTTCGCCGAGCAAGGGATTCCGAACGTCTGTCGCAGCGATGATCTCCGGCAAAACCAGCGCAGCCGGTCGCTCGATGCGATGCAACCGCCACAACTCGGCCACGGAGCCACTCAGCGGATTTCCGTCGCAATCGAGAAAGCGAAATCCGAGAGCGCGCGCCATCCCCACTCCGCCATCGTTCGTCGCGCTCCCGCCCAGGCCGACGATCACTTTGTTCGCCCCGCAGTTCGCCACGTGCCGAAGCATTTCCCCCACGCCGAAGGAACTCGCGCGCATCGGATCGCGCGCTTCCTCGGGAATTCGCCAAAGGCCGATCGCTTCGCTCGTATCAAAAACCGCCGTCGCCCCGCCGCCCTCGTCGAGCATCGCGTAGCGCGCGCGGATGGCGTTCCCGTTCGCATCCTGCGCCAGGCAGGTCGCCCATTCCGCCTTCCGCCCCGTGCAGATCGCTTCCGCCGTCCCCTCTCCGCCATCAGCCAGCGGAAGAAGCGTGAACTCCGCCGCGGGGAGAGCCGCCCGCAATCCCGCGGCGATATTCTCCGCCACCTCCCGCGCGCTTAGGGAACCTTTGAATTTATCCGGCGCGATCAGGATGCGCATGGCTCGCGCAATTTCCGGGCAAGGATGTCACCCACGAGCGCAGGGTTCGCTTTCCCTTGCGAGAGTTTCATCACCTGACCTTTTAGAAAGTTGAGCGACGCCGCGTTTCCCGCCCGAAAGTCCGCTGCCGGTTTCGGGTTCGCTACGATGACCTGCTCGCAAAGAAGCTCGATCGCGCCCGTATCGCTGAGCTGCTCGATCCCCTGCTCCTGCACAATCGCGCGTGCCGGTTTTCCACTGGCAAACATCTCCGCGAAGACTCCCTTCGCTTGTTTGCCGCTGATCTTCCCGTCCTCGATCAAGTTGACCAACTCGTCGAGCGATTCAGCCGTGATCGGGCATTCCTCGATCGCTCGGCCCGCGGCTGCGAGCGCGCTTTGTAAATCGTTCAAGATCCAATTCGCCACGCTCTTCGGCTTTCGCGCGCCTTTCGCAGCCGTCTCGAAATAGCGCGCCAACGCGGGATCGCTCGCGAGCACCCCCGCATCGTAGGCGCTCACTTCGTATTGCGCGATAAAGCGGGCGCGTTTCGCCTCCGGCAACTCGGGCACCCGCGGCCTCATCTCCGCCAGGAGCAAGTCGCTCCGCACCGGCACCAGATCCGGGTCGGGGAAATAGCGGTAATCGTGCGCCGACTCCTTCTTTCGCATGGGAAACGTTTCCCCCGCGGCATCGTCCCAGCCCCGCGTCTCCTGCTCCAGCGTATCTCCTCGATCGAGCGCGCCACTTTGTCGGCTAATTTCAAAAGCGAGCGCGCGCCGCACGCCGCTGATCGAATTCATATTTTTGATCTCGATCTTCGCGCCCAATTCTTCCTGCCCTTCCGGTCGCACCGAGACATTGCAATCGCAGCGGAGCTGGCCCTTCTCCATGTCCGCGTCGCTCACGCCGCCGTAGATCAGCGTCTGCTTGAGCGCGCTCAGAAACGCAAACGCCTCCTCCGGCGACCCGATCTCCGGCTCGGTCACGAGCTCCATCAGCGGCGTGCCCGCGCGATTAAAATCAATGCCCGTGCTCGTTTCGAAGTGGAAACTCTTCGCCACATCTTCCTCCAGATGAATCCGGACGAGCGGCACCCGGAAGCCCGGCCGCGCGATCGTTGGCTGCGCATCTTTCGGATACGCCATCTCCGGCAGCGGCACCCAGCCCCGCGCGCAAAGCGGCAGATCGTATTGCGTGATCTGATAATTCTTCGCCACGTCCGGGTAGAAGTAATTCTTCCGATCAAATTTGCAGAGCGGCGCGATCTCGCAGTCCAGCATTAATCCCGTCAGCACGGTTAAACGCAGCGCCTCGTGATTCATCACCGGCAACGCGCCTGGCAGGCCGAGGCAAACCGGACAGGTCAAAGTATTTGGCTCCGCCCCAAACTCCACCGCGCACCCGCAAAACATCTTCGAGCGCGTCTTTAGTTGCACATGCACCTCGAGGCCGATCGTGACCAGGTAGCTCATTCAGGGTTCGATTTCTTTAGGCCACAGATAGACACAGATGAAACACAGATAAGAAATCGAAGCGAAAACGGAGCCTCCCTCATTCTCCATCTGTGTTTCATCTGTGTTCATCTGTGGCCAAATTCTCCCCCGCCGCATAATCGAGCGCCTTCCGCAGTTCAAACCTCCGGAAACGCGCCTTCAACTCCGGATCATTCGCCGCTTCGATCAAGCGATCATCCTGCAACAACTCCCAGATCCGTCCCTGCTCGATCATCCGCGTGACCTGCGGGTCCGCCCGCAGAGCCAGCAGCTGCGGCGTCTCGGTTAATTCCGTCACGCCGGGATAAGAAAGGAAACGCGCCGCGCTTTCCGGCCGGGCAAAGACTTCGCCCGCTTTCCCCAGCGTCTCGTAAATCCCGGCCGGCAGCACGTCCGTCTGCTGCACCATGTTTCCCAGCGGACCGAGCTCGATCGATTGCTTCAAGCGCGCAATTGTGACCGCGAGAGAATCCTCCGTGGTCGACGGCGCGGATCGAGCGGGTCGCCGGCCGGAACGGAAATTCGAGGCGATCGGCGACGCGGGCGATTTCGCCGCCACCTGCGCTTCCGCCAGCGCGCCGACAGTGCGAATGCCAGTGACCAGCATCCAAAGAAAAAACAGCCCGAAGAAGATCCCCAGCACCGCCCCACTCACTCCATACACGAGCCGGACCAATCCAGAACTCTGCTGGCCGGTGCGCTTGAAAAGAATCGCACCGAGCATATTCACAACCGCGTAAACGATGAGCGCGAGCACAGCCCCGGCGATGGTCGAGATGATGAAATCCGGCAGCTGCAGGAACGGGCGCAGGAGCGGCACCAGCAGATTATTGCCATAAATGGCCACGCTATAAGCCGCCACGATCCCCGCGATTCGCACCAGTTGGCGCGGCAACCCCAACCGCCAGCCGCGCACGATCTGGAACAACAAGAGCAACACCGCGAAGGAGACGAAAACCGTCTGCCAAAGCGGCGACCCTGAGACAATCTCCGGCTTCAAACGTCGCTCCCAAGCTGAAGCGCGCGTTGCCGCAGCGCATGATCACACAAGACCAGCAACGCCATCGCCTCCACCATCGGCACCGCGCGCGGGAGCACACAGGGATCGTGCCGGCCACGTGCGGTCAGCGTCGTCGCTTCACCCGTCTCCGTCACCGTTTGCTGCTCCGTTGCAATCGTGGCGGTAGGTTTAAAGGCAACGCGAAAGACAATGTCCTCGCCATTGCTGATTCCCCCTTGCACGCCGCCCGATCGGTTCGACGCCGTCCGCACCCGGCCTGCGCGCATTTCGAAGGCGTCGTTGTGTTCCGAGCCTTTCATCTTCGTCGCCGCGAAGCCGGACCCGATCTCAAATCCTTTCGTCGCTGGCAAGCTCAACATCGCCTTGGCCAGCTCCGCTTCCAGCTTGTCGAAGACCGGTTCGCCCAGGCCCGCCGGCACGCCCCGCAGGACACACTCGATGATCCCGCCTAACGAATCACCTTCTGCCCGCGCCTGCTCAATCGCCGAGACCATCCGCGCCGCCATCGCCCCGTCCGGGCACCGCACCGCGTTCGCCTCCACCTCCGCGCGGGTCACCGTTTTCGAATCGATCGTCGCCGCCAAATCATGGACGTGAGTCACGTAGGCGACTGCGTCGAACTCCGGGCACATGGTCTGCAAAACTTTGCGCGCGATCGCGCCCGCCGCGACGCGTCCGATGGTTTCGCGGGCCGAAGCGCGCCCGCCGCCCTGCCAATTGCGAATGCCATACTTGGCTTGGTAAGTGAAATCGGCGTGCGACGGACGAAAGGTTCCCGCCATTTCCGCGTATGCTTCCGGCCGCGCATCCTGGTTGCGCACCATGATCGAGATCGGCGTCCCCAGGGTGCGCCCTTCGAAAACGCCGGATAAAATTTCGCAGCGATCCGCTTCGTCGCGCGGCGTAACGATGCCGCTCTGGCCAGGACGGCGGCGATCCAGTTCCGCCTGGATCTCAGCCTCGCTCAACTCAATCCGCGACGGGCAGCCATCGATCACCACTCCCACACCACCGCCATGGGATTCTCCCCAGGTGGTGATGCAGAAAAGTTGGCCGAAGGAATTGCCCATCTGCGCGAAGTGGCCCGGTCCTGCTACACCGCTGCCAACGCAGTGCGCAGATCGTCCTTCAAATCTTCCAGGTCTTCCACGCCGACCGACAAACGCACCAGCGAGTCAGTGATGCCGAGCGCCGCGCGCGTCTCCGGCGGGATCGAGCCGTGCGTCATGAGCGTCGGGTGATTCACCAGGCTCTCCACCCCGCCCAAGCTCTCTGCCAACGAGAAGAGATGGGTGTTCTCGAGGAAGCGCCGCGTGCCTTCGAGGTCTGTCTCCAGCACCATCGTCACCATCCCGCCGAACCCACGCATCTGGCGCTTCGCCAGCTCGTGCTGCGGATGCTCGGGCAATCCGGGATACATTAACTTCGCGATCTTCTTCTCCGTCGCGAGCCAGCGCGCAATCTCGAGCGCGTTCTCCGAATGCCGTTCCATCCGCAGCGCCAGCGTCTTCAAGCCGCGCAAGGCGAGGAAGCTATCGAACGGTCCCGCAATCGCGCCGACCGCGTTTTGCAAAAACTGCATCTGATCCGCCAGCTCGGTGTTCTCTCCCACCACCGCCACACCGCCCACGATATCTGAGTGTCCGTTCAGATACTTCGTCGCGGAATGGATCACCATGTCGAAGCCATGCTCGAGCGGCCGCTGCGCCCATGGGCTGGCGAAGGTATTATCGGAAACGCTCACCGCATTGTGCGCCCGCGCGATCTTCGCCACCGCCGCGAGATCGATCAATTTGAGCAGCGGATTACTCGGCGTTTCCACCCAGACCATGCGCGTGTTCGGCTTCATCGCCCGCTCCACCGCATTCGCGTCCGACATGTCGATGAAAGTGAAATCAAGATTCGCCGAACGACGACGCACCCGCTCGAACAAGCGGAAAGTCCCGCCGTAGAGATCGTCGCTCACGATCACATGCGAGCCGCTATCGAGCGTATCCAGCGCAGTCGCCATCGCGGCCAGCCCAGAGGCAAAAGCCCAGCCGCGCGTCCCGCTTTCCAGATCGGCAACGCAACGCTCGTAGGCGCAGCGCGTAGGATTAATCGAGCGGGAATAATCGTAGCCCTTATGCCGTCCCGGACTTTCCTGCACGTAGGTGGAAGTCTGGTAGATCGGCGTCATGATCGCGCCGGTGCTGGGATCAGGGGATTGGCCGGCGTGAATCGCGCGGGTGGCGAAGTCGTGTTTCTTCTTCATCGGCTGGCAGCTTACGCAGAATTCCGCGCCCGCGCACTCCTCCTTCGCCCGCGCAGCGGCACTTTCCCGCGCCCGCCTTCTCCCGCCTACTCCTCGCTAAACTTGGCCGCGATCAACGCTTCCAGTTCCGCGATCGCCTGCGCCGCATCGGGTCCATCGCAACGGATGCAAAGCTTCGAGCCCTGCCCGGCGGCCAGCATCATCAAACCCATGATGCTTTTGCCATTGATCTGCTCGCCATCTTTTTCCACCCACACTTCGCAACGAAAACGGCTCGCGATCCGGACAAACATCGCCGCCGGTCGCGCGTGCATTCCGAGACGGTTCACGATCGTGACCTCCTTTTCGATTTTCTCTCCCGCCGCTTTGCGATGCAGCAATCCCATCAAACGTCTTTCCTTCCCATTAAATCGAGCAGCTTTTCGTTGAATTCCATCGCACTATCCCGGCCCAAATCCTTCAGCTTTTGATCCATCGCCGCCACCTCCACCAGCCGCGCCACATCGCGCCCCGGCCGAACTGGAATCGTGATATGCGGTACCTGCAGCTTCAAGATTTCGTAATATTCCCGGTCCAACCCGATCCTATCGACCTCCTCCAGATCGTGCCAATCTTTTAACGTCACCACCAGGTCGAGCCGCTTCTCGATCCGGATGCTTCCGATCCCGAAAATGGAGGCGACATTAATAATTCCGAGACCGCGCACCTCCATGTGGTAACGGGTCAGCTCCGGCGCACGCGCCACCAGTTCGCGCCCCTCAAAAAGCGTGATCCGCGTCACATCATCCGCCACCAGGCTGTAGCCGCGCTCGATCAAACCCAGGACCGATTCGCTCTTCCCGATCCCACTTTGCCCGCGGATCAAAACCCCCACTCCCAGCACATCCACCATGCTGCCGAACTCCGTCACCGTCGGCGCGAAGTCCGCCTCCAACGCGATCGTCGCAGCATTAATAAAACGCATCGTCACCATCGGCGTGCGCAGGACCGCGATCTCATGTTCCTCCGCGATCGCGAGCAAGTCGGGCGCGAGATGCGCTCCGCGCGAGACGACCAGGCAAGGGATCTTCTGATCGCAAAGCGCCTGGAAACGACGGGCGCGCGACTGTGGGGAAAGACTCTCGAGATAAGATTGCTCGGCCGAGCCAAAGACCTGCATCCGTTTCTCGGCAAAATATTTGTAGAAGCCGGAAAGCGCGAGGCCGGGACGGTTAATGGTGGGCTCGCGAATCTTCCGCTGAAACCCGACCCGTTTTCCTTCCAGCTTGAGCTGTAACTTGGCGCCGTGCGACTCGAAGAAGCTCTCCACCGTGACCACCTGCACATTCTTCCGCAGCGGGGTGCTGGAGGTGACAGTGGGGATATTGGCAGCTCGCTCGCTCATGCGTCCTCTCCATGTATCGCGGGCCGACCGGGATTACCACCCCGCGGTTTCGCTTCCGGATGGGTGCGTCGCTGGTGTTGGTAGCCGTCATGAGCGCGCGTTGGAGGTAACCGCCACGCCTCAAGGAGCGGCGCTCTCCAGGCCGCCGCGTTTCGTGGCGAGGAAGGAAAATGCGCCGCTTAACGAAAGTCCTGCCAGGCATCACAGGCCGCCTGTCCTCCACAAACAAAACGGAGCGGCATGGAGAGCGCCCCTCCTTGAGGGGCGCTCGTCCCTGCGCCTACCCCCGCGCGGGCTCGATCAATCCAAACTCGCCGCTGTTGCGCCGATACAACACATTCATCCGGCTGCTGCGCGCGTTCAGAAAGACGATGAACTGCCGGCTGGTCGACATCTCGAGCTGCAACACCGCCTCGTCGATAAACATCGGCTTCACCGGATAGCGCTCGGTCTTCACCACCGGGTGGTGGCTGCCGTCTTCTTCCCCGTCGCTGCTCTGCAGCTCCACTGGCTCGGTCTCGAGCACGTGCTCTTCCAAATGCTGCACGATGTCTTTCCGCGGCCGATGTTTCTTCATCAAGCGCGTCTTGTACTTCCGCATCTGGCGCTGCACCTTGTCCGCGACCGCGTCGATCGCGGCATACATGTCGTCGGTCTCTTCGGTGGCTTCGATCGTGATGTGATTCGAGCAAACCAAAATCACCTCCGCGACGTGGCGATGCTTCACCACTTCGAGGATGGCATGCGCCTCGATGATCTTGGGATAATCGAGATGCAGATTCTCGATCTTCTTCGTCACGTAATCATTAATCGCCTCAGTGATTTGCAGATGGCGGCCGGTGACTTTCACCGGCGGATGGGCATTAGCTATTTGCACGCTTCTCCTTCTTTGTTGCGCTTGGGGCCGTGCGCCGAAATAAGCGGCGGCTGACCAAGTCGTTGATGAAAAGCTTGTCGGTAGGGACGGACTGAAAAGCGGACACTGATAACATCATCGTCGCAGGTCTGCGTTCGGATGTAAAACAACGTTCGAAAAGTCCGAGCCGCCTCGGCGTTCGCGCAACCCACGTCACATCCGGAAACGCTCGCCCAGGTAAAGCTGCCGGCTGATCGGATCATTGATCAGGAAATCCTTCGTCCCTTCGCTTTCGACCCGGCCCTCGAAGAGAAGGTAAGCCCGGTCCACGATGGAGAGCGTCTCGCGCACGTTGTGATCGGTGATGAGGATGGCCAGCCCGGATTTGCGCAAGTTCACCACAATCTGCTGCACGTCGTAAACCGCGATCGGGTCCACGCCGCTGAAGGGTTCGTCCAGCATCAGGAGGCTCGGATTGGTCACCAGCGAACGCGCGATCGTGAGCCGCCGCTTCTCCCCACCGCTCAAGGTGAGCGCAGTATTCTTCGCGATCTTCTCGATTCCAAATTGATGCAACAATTCTTCGCAACGTTGCCGGCGATCCTGTTTCGACATCGGCATCGTCTCGAGGATGGCGAGGATGTTTTGCTCCACCGTCAGCTTGCGAAAAATCGATTCCTCCTGCGGCAGGTAACCCATCCCGAGGCGCGCGCGCTTATACATCGGATACGAAGTCACATCGGTGCCGGAGAAGAGCACCCGTCCGCCATCCGGCCGCACCAACCCCACGATCATATAGAAGCTGGTCGTCTTGCCCGCGCCGTTCGGTCCGAGCAATCCCACGATCTCGCCCGCGCGCACGTTCACGTTCACGCCATTCACGACCGTCCGGCCGTCGTAAATCTTCACCAGCTCCTCTGTCTGCAGCACCGTCTCCGCCGTCTTCTTCACCGGTGCGCGCAGCTCCGCCGCACTGGCGGGTCCTGCGGCGCGGATCACGGTCTCGCCGTTCATGGCTTCGGGCTGGCCTCCGCTTTTGGTTCCTGGCGGATCTCAGTCCGGCTCGGGCCGCGTGTGGTCAATTGGCCCGCTTGATTAATAATCATGACCGTGTCCGGGCTGGTTGCGACGTGAGTATTCAAGCCGCTTAACACCCGCGGCGAGCCGCTCAGTTCCACATTCCCATCCTTCGCCGTATAGACGGCGCGCTCGCCGCGACCGACCGAGCGCTGATTGGAGGCGCCTTCCGCTGGAGCTGGCGCACCTTCCGGCACCACCGCCGCGTCGCGCACCACGGCCACATTTCCTTCCGCCACCGCGCGATCCAGGCCGCGCGTCTCGCCCTTCCCGAGATAAACCGTCAGCTTGTCCGCTTGCAGGCTGAAGCGCGGATCTTTCACAATCACCGCGCCGCTGAAGGTGCCGACTGATTCCTTGGAATCGAAATACGCTTCGTTCGCGAAGATCTCAGTCGTGATGGGCTGGCCATCCGCCGTCGTGGAACTTCCGAGAAGGCCCTTCACTGGATCCGGCGCGGCTTCCTTCTTCGCCTTGGGCGCAGCGGTGGCAGGCGCCGCGACTGAGTTTGGCGCCGCTTCCTGGGCCTGCGAATTGCCCGCCACCCCACCGACCGCCAACAAAACGACCAGAAGTGCGCGCGTCATTTGTCGGTCTTGCCCATCAGCTCAGATTGGTCGGTGATCACCATCCGGACGTTTCCCGTCAGCGTGCCCTGGCGGGCATTGGAATCGAAACGCAAGGAGTCGCCCGAAATAATAAAGTCCGCCCGGCGAATCGTGGTCCGGGCCTGCGAAGTGATCACGCGGGTATTTATATCGAGAGTGGAAGTTGGGATAACAATTTCGAGATCGAGCGCATTCTCCGGCGTGTACGTGGTCGCTTTCAAGCCCGAGAACTGGATCAGATTGGCGTCCAGCCGTTTCGCCACCGCGGCTTCGAAGCGCGCTTGCAGTTGGCCTTCCAGATTATAATCCGGGAGGACGAGACCCTTGATCTCGTGCCCGATTGGCAACGGAACTCCGCCCGCACCCAGGGCGCCCTTCTTTTCCTTCGCCGAGGGAGAAGGAGACGCGCTCGGCTCCGCCGCCCCGGCCGGCCAGCCCAGGGCCGCGACGAGAATAAGCGAGGCAGCAGCCCCTCTTTTCCAGGAGCGACCGCTACGAAACGGCAGCATGGATAGCCTTAAACATGCGCAGATGCTTCGGCAAATGCTTTAGCGGAATCTGATTGGGCCCATCGGAGAGCGCCCGGGCCGGGTTCTCGTGCACTTCCATAAAAATCCCATCGCACCCCGCGGCCAGCGCCGCCCGCGCCAAGACCGGCGCCAGCACCCCATCGCCCGACGTCGTATCTCCACCACCTCCCGGTCGCTGCACCGAATGCGTCGCATCGAAAATGACCCGATAGCCGGCTTCGCGGATCCAAAAGAGCGAACGCATATCGGCCACCAGATTGTTGTAGCCAAAGGTCGTCCCGCGCTCGGTAAAGAAGAACTTCTCACACCCAAACGCCGTCAGCTTCTCCGCGATATTCCGCACATCGCCCGGCGCGAGGAATTGCCCCTTCTTGACGTTCACCACCCGTCCCGTTTCCGCCGCAGCCTTCAGCAAGTCCGTTTGCCGACAGAGGAACGACGGAATTTGCAGAACATCGATCACCTCGCCCGCGATCTCCGCTTCCGCCGGCAAATGCACATCCGTCGTCACCGGCACCTGCAGCTCCGCGCCGATCTCCGCCAGGAGCGCGCAACCGTCCTCCACCCCCAAGCCGCGAAACGATCGCACCGATGTCCGGTTCGCCTTGTCGTAGGAAGCTTTAAAAATAAACGCCACTCCTTCGCCCGCGCAGACCTCGTGAATCTTCCGCGCCATTCGCCAGACAAATTTCTCCGACTCGATCACGCACGGACCGAAAATGAACGCCGGCGCGTTGCCGCCGATGCGGACTTCTCCGATCTTCAATCTGGGGAGGTTTCACGCGGCGATATTCCTTCAAGAAACGGCTCCACACAATCCCGCAAGCCGGCCCGAGATCGAGGCGCCCGGTGTAGATCGCCATCCCCAGGGCCACGTGCACGTCCATCGCCAGGAGTGCTTCCACTTCTGCATAAGTCGTGATGCCTCCGGCCGCGGTCAGCTCTAGAGGAGTCTCACCGCGCAGGTCTCGGAACCAATCCAGATCCGTCCCCTGCATCATCCCTTCCTTGTCCACGTAAGTGCAAAGGCACCCGCCGCAGAAGGGCTCCACCAGCCGGATCATCTCCGCCGCGGAGACGTTCAGCGATTCCCGCCACCCCTTCACCACGATCCGCCCCTCGCGCGAATCGAGCGCGATCAGCACCGACTCCTTCGGCACGGCCGTGGTCAGCTCGCGCAAAAATTCCTCGTTCAATCCATTCCCACGAAACGCCGCCGTCCCCACGACAATCTTCTCCGCGCCGCAATCCAGCAGCCGCTTCGCTTTCGCCACCGTGCGAATTCCCCCGCCCACGCGCACGCGTCGTTGCGCCGCGAGACGTTCCACCGCCGCTTCGTTCTCGCCCGTCCCGATCGCCGCATCCAGATCGATCACCTGAATCACCGGGAACGCGGCAAACTTCTCCAGCATTTCCTCGATCGAGCCGCCCTCCAGCGCCTTCTCGCGACCTTGCACCAACTGCACCACCGCGCCGCCCATGAGATCGATACAAGGGATAATCATAAGCTGGAGCGGCGCACCGGGATGCCATGAGCGCCGAGGTAATCTTTCAAGTCATTCACCGTGTAAGTGCCATCGTGAAAAATCGAAGCCGCCAGCGCGGCCGCCGCTTCGCCTTCTTGAAAGACGCGCACGAAATCCTCCGGCTTCCCCGCCCCGCCCGAAGCGATCACCGGCACGTTGACCGCGCGCGCAACCGCCCGCGTCAGCTCGCAATCAAACCCCGTCCGCACGCCATCCGAGTCCATCGAGGTCAGCAGAATCTCACCCGCCCCGAGCTGCTCCGCCCGCCGCGCCCACTCGATCGCGTCCCTGCCTTCATCCACCCGTCCGCCCTTCGTAAAAACATTCCATCGCCCCGCGCCCACACGTTTCGCATCGATCGCCAACACCACCGCCTGCGCGCCAAACGCCTCGCTTAATTCACCCAGCAATTCCGGTCGCCGCACCGCCGCTGTGTTCACGCTCACCTTATCCGCCCCGGCCAAAAGCACGCGCCGCGCATCCGCGACCGAGCGCACCCCGCCCCCGACTGTCAGCGGCACAAAAACCTCGCGCGCCGTCCGCCGCACCACTTCCACGATCGTCTCCCGCGCCTCGCTCGAGGCCGTGATATCGAGGAAGACAATCTCATCCGCAGCCTGCTCGTTATATCGCTGCGCCAATTCCACCGGATCGCCCGCGTCGCGCAGACCAACAAAATTCACGCCTTTCACGACGCGCCCATCGCTCACGTCCAGGCAGGGTATGATTCGTTTCGCCAGCATCCTAGATCTCCACAAAGCGCTGGATCATCGCCAACCCCGCGGCACCCGATTTCTCCGGATGAAATTGCACCCCAAAGCAATTTCCGCGTTCCACTGCGGCAGTGAAAGGCTGCTGGTAGTGGCAGGTCATGACCGCCTCCGCGCCCACCGGCACGAAGTAGCTGTGCGCGAAATAAGCGTAATCCTCCTTCACGCACAGACGCGAATCGGCCGCGCGCGAAAGCTGGTTCCAACCCATGTGCGGCACGCGCACCTCTGCCGAAAAACGCTCCGCTCTCCCGTGGAAAATCCCCAGGCCCGCGGCCTCCGGCGCTTCCGCGCTGCCTTCGTAGAGCGCCTGAAAACCCAGGCACACGCCCAAAAAGGGCACGTCCGCAGCGATGCGATTCTGCAGCGCGGTTCGCATCTCTAACGCATCGAGCGCCCGCATCATCGCTCCGAAATGGCCGACGCCCGGCAACACAATCTTCTCCATCTGTCCCAAGCGTTCCGGGTCGCGCACCAACTCCAAAGCGGCGCCCACTTTCGCAAAGGCATTCTGCACCGATTGCAGATTGCCCGCGCCGTAATCCACGATCCCGATCACAGCAGCCCCTTCGTGGAAGGCAGCTGCGTCTTCAGCCGTTCATCGGTCGAGCAGGCGTAGCGCAGCGCCCGCGCGAAGCATTTAAAGATCGCCTCGATCTTGTGATGACTCGAGCGCCCATACATCACCTTCAGATGCACGTTCGCCTTCGCATGTTGGGCGAACCCATCGAAGAAGTCGTGCAGCAACTCCACCTCCAGCCCGCCCAGATGCCGGGCCCGCACCTTGTCGTCATAAACCAGCGCCACGCGCCCGCCCAAATCGATCGCCGCCACCGCCAGCGTCTCGTCCATCGGCTGCACAAAATAACCGGCACGATTGATCCCGATCCGCTGTCCGAGCGCTTGCGCGAAGAGTTGCCCGAGCACAATCCCGACATCCTCGACCGTGTGATGTTGATCGACCTGGAGATCGCCGTGAGCCGTGAGCGTGAGATCAAAGGCGCCGTGCTTCGTGAACAGCTCCAGCATGTGATCGAGAAATCCGATCCCGGTCGCGATCTCATACTTCCCCGTCCCATCGAGCACGAGTCGCGCGCTGATCTGCGTCTCGGTCGTATCCCGTTTGATCGTCGCGCTCCGCATTTTAAAGGACTCCTTCCAGTTCATTCACGCTCGCGATGACCGCCGCGGCGCCTTCCGCGCGGAGCAGATCGGCCAGCGAAGCATCGCCATCCGTAATCCCGATAAAGCGCACCCCTGCCGCGCGGCCACTGCGTGCATCGTCCACGTTATCGCCGCAGTAAATCAGCCGACAGCCCGGATGCGTCGCCGCGATCGCGTGCAAGCCGTCCGGCGCCGGTTTCGCGTTCACAACATCTTCCTCACCGACGATGTGCGACCAGCTCACAGCCGGCGCGAAGCGCGCCAAAGTGGGCGCGATCTCGACGCGCGGCCGGCCAGTAAAAATCGCCAGCGCATACCGTTCCGCCAGCCGCTCCAGCAAACCGGCCTTCGGAATCCACGTCTCGCGCAGGATCAAGCCGTCGTTGTTCTCGCCCAGAAAAAGCCGCTGAAACACCGCGACCACTTCCGGATAGGCCACGTCCAGTCCGCCCAGATCGAGCACGAGCCGTTGCGCGAGCGCCCAATCGTTATTCCACCCGCCCGCCTTTTTGTAAGCGACGATCTGCTCCAGCGTCGCCGGCTTTCCCACGAAGTGCTGCACCGTGGCGGAAATCGCGGCCATGTAAGAGCCGCCCACTTCCGCAAGCACGCCATCCATGTCGAACACGAGCACGTCTTTCATCGGCGCTCGAGCTCCTCAATGAATCGCGTCACCTGCGCCCGGGTTCCGATCGTGACCCGCGCGCAACCGGCGATCTCGTGGCTGCGATCGCGGATAAGCACGCCCGCTGCGCGTAAGCGCGTGCAAACTTCGCCCACGCGCGCTCCGAGTTGCAGCAAAACGAAGTTCCCTTCGCTGCGATAAAACGGAATCCCGAGCCGCTCCAGTTCGCCGTAGGCAAACGTCCGCGCCTCCAGGATTTCCTCCACATAACCGCGCACGTATTCGCGATCCTCCACCGCCGCCTGCGCTGCGAGCGCGGCGAGCGAGTTCACGCTATAAGGCGACTGTGCCTTGGCCGCGAAAGCGATGTTCTGCGCCGCGGAGAAGAGGCAGCCAAGCCGCATTCCCGCCATTCCGTACGCCTTCGAGAAGGTGCGGCTGACGAACAGATTCGGGAATTTTTTCAGCAGCGGCAAAGCCGTGATCCCGCAGAATTCAAAATAGGCTTCGTCGAGCAAGACCGCGGCGCGCGGCGCCTGCTCGAGAATCTGCTCGATGGCAGCCAGCGACACGGCGGTGCCCGTCGGATTGTTTGGATTCGAAATGAGAATGGCGCGCGTATCGGGGGTGATCGCGGCGAGCAATTCCTCCAGCGGGAAGGCCAGTGTGTCAGGCGCGGTAATCGACCGGCCGCACGGTCGCGCCGCCCAGTTCCGCGTAGAAGCGATACATCGCGTAGGAAGGCTGCGGGACGATCACTTCCGCCTCCGCTTCCACGAAAGTGTTGATCAACACCTGGATCGCTTCATCGGTGCCGTTCGTGAGCAGCATCTCGTCTTCGCCCACGCCGAAATGCGCCGCCAGCTTCGTCTTCGCTGCGGCATACTCCGGATAGATCGCGAGCTGCTCCGCATTAATGCGCGAGCGCAAAAACTCCGCGACTTTGGGCGAGCAGCCGACGGTGTTCTCGTTGAAATCCAAACGCAGCTTCTCCGCGCGACCGGCGGTGGGCGGATGAGTACGCGGCCATCCGCTGCACGGCCTGGCGCGGCTGAAGCGACTCGCTCATAAGCGCACCTCCACCGACCGCGCGTGCGCTTCCAGACCTTCCGCCCGCGCCAGCGTCGTGATCGCGGGCGCCAACTCGCGCAACGCCTCCGCGCTCAATTCCTGCGTTGAAATAACCTTCATAAAATCAGCCACCGAGAGTCCGCCACGCAGCCGCGCCACTCCGCTGGTCGGCAGGACGTGATTGGGGCCGGTCGCATAATCACCGGCTGCCTCGGGACTGATCGGTCCAATGAAAATGCTCCCCGCGTGCGTCACCTCATCGATCAAGCTGGGGTCGTGCAAGCTCAGATGCTCAGGCGCGAGGCGATTGCTCCACGCCATCGCTTCCGCCATCGATTCGACAAGAACGACCGCGCTGTTTTTCTCGATCGCGACTCGCGCCACCGCCGCGGTCGGCAAAGTGGCAAGCTGCTGGTCAATCTCCGCCGCGACGCGTTCCGCCAGCGTCCGCGAAGTAGTCAGCAGAACGGCGGATGAATCCACATCGTGCTCTGCCTGCGCCAGCATGTCGGCGGCGATCCAGGCGGCGTTTCCCTCTTCCGCGATGATCACGATCTCCGTCGGCCCGGCGATGAAGTCGATCCCCACTTCGCCGGCGAGAAGCTTCTTCGCGGCCGCCACATAAATGTTGCCTGGCCCGACGATGCGATCGGCGCGCGGGATGGTCTCAGTTCCAAAAGCAAAGGCCGCGATGGCGTGTGCGCCGCCCAGCAGGAAGACGTGCGTCCCGCCCAGCAAACCCGCCGCGCCAAGGATGGCCGGCGAAATTTTCGGCGTGGTGATGCAGATGTTCGGCACGCCCGCGACCTGCGCAGGAATCGCGGTCATCAGGGTCGTGGAGACGAGCGGATAACGACCGGCCGGAATGTAAGCGCAGACCGTTTCGAGCGGCCGCACGACCTGGCCCACGCGCAGCCCGGGTGAAAGTTCCTTCGTCCACGCGGCCGGTTTTTGCAGCTCGGCGAAGGCGCGGATATTAGCCGACGCCGTTTCGATCGCACGTCGCAGTTCGCTCGATAATTCCGCGACCGCCGCCGCGATTTCATCCGCCCCGACCACGAAGCTCGCGCGATCGTAGCCATCAAACTGCTGCGCGTATTCCGTCAGCGCCGCGTCGCCGCGCGCGCGCACGTTCTCGATGATCGGCCGCACGATTGCCTCTGCTTCCGCGAGCCGCACGGTCTGGCGCGTGAGCAACTCAGCGGCCTCGCGCGCTGGTAAAATTCGAAGCGCGGAACTCACAGGACGATCTTGTTCAGCGGATACTCGACGATGCCGGTCGCGCCCACTTCCTTCAGTCGCGGGATGATGGTCCGCACCGTCGTTTCATCGAGCACGGTGTTGATCGCGACCCAGGCTTCGTCGCTCAAGTGCGAGATGGTGGGCTTTTGTAGCGCGGGCAAAATTGCGAGCACATCGGCCAGGCGCTCGCGCGGCGCATTGAGCATCAAACCCACTTTGCCGAGGGCGTTGATCGCGCCCTGCAAGAGCATGGAGATGTCGGCCAGCTTGCGGCGTTTCCATTCGTCACGGATGGCGGTTTTATTCGCGATCAATTGCGTGTTCGATTCGAGCACGGTCTCCACGATCCGAAGATTGTTCGCGCGGAGCGACGAGCCGGTCTCAGTCACTTCCACGATCGCGTCGGCCAGAACCGGCGGCTTCACTTCCGTCGCGCCCCAGCTGAACTCGACTTTCGCGGTGACCTTGTTGCGCGCGAGATAGCGCTTTGTTGTCTCGACCAGCTCGGTGGCGATCACTTTGCCTTCAAGGTCGGCCGCGGAGTTGATCTCCGAGTTGGCCGGCACGGCGAGCACCCAGCGGACTTTGCCGAAGCTTTGCTTGGCGTAGATGAGGTCGGCGATCGGGGTGACGTCGGCGCCGCTTTCCGCGATCCAATCGAGCCCGGTCAGGCCGGCGTCGAGGATGCCGTCCTCGACATAGCGCGCCATTTCCTGGGCGCGGATGAGCATGCACTCGATCTCCGGATCGTCGATCGCCGGAAAATAGGAGCGGCTGCTGGTGGAGATGTTGTAGCCCGCCTTGCGGAAGAGCTCGATCGTGGCGCGCTCGAGGCTGCCTTTGGGAATGCCGAGTTTTAGTTTCATGACTTGGTTTGATAGACTGCGTTCGGATCGAATGTGCGCGTCTCAGCTTCCTGCCATTCGTCCCCTTCGAGTTGCCGGAAAAAGCAGCTCTGGTAGCCCTCGTGACAAACGCCGGGCCCGATGGCTTCCACTTCCACGAGCACGCAATCGGCGTCGCAATCGGTCCGAATCTTCTTTACGAGCAGGAGGTGCCCGGAGGTTTCACCTTTCACCCAAAGTTTATTGCGGGAGCGGCTGAAGAAGGTGACGCGGCCGCTCGCGGCGGTCTGCCGGAAGGCCTCGTCGTTCATGTAGCCGAGCATGAGAACGCGGCCGGTCGCGGCGTCCTGCACGATCGCGGGCAGGAGGCCATCCAATTTTTCGAAGTCGAGTTTCATAAAATAAAAAGCCCGCGGGACCATTTCGGTGCCGCGGGCGGGAAGCTGTTAAATCTAAGTTGAGATTCGAGCGCGCGCGGTCAGGCCAAGGGCGTAAGCCGATGGTGATGATGGAGAGCGTGCGCGAACATTTTGGGAGCCGGACTATAGCACGGATCGAGCGTCGGCAAGCGGTGCGCGTTTGCCGCCAAGCAGGTCGATGAGCGCAAACGGCAGATACAGCACGGCGAAGAAAACGAACGCGAGGCCCTGCATCTGCAGGAGGTAAAGCGGCCAGGAATCGGAGAGGAAGCTAAGGAGCGAAAACGCCTCCGGTTTATGGAGAAGGAAGCCGTAGTTCACGCCCGTGAGGAGATCCACCGTCAGCGCGATCGCGAAATAAACCTCCGACCAGAAGAACGCCCGCAAGATAGACATCGGATAAGGCCGCAGCCGCCGCGTGAGCATGAGAAAAATGACGCTCACGATGATGCCGCTATGCGCGACGAAGAACGCGATGAAGCGCACGTCGGGAAAAGCGTAGCTGAGGTTGGGCGTGAGCACGGCCTGGAGCGTGCCGCCGATGCCCCAGAAATAGGCGACCTCAAACCAGCGCCGCCGCCCGGTCCAAAGCGCGACCATGATCACCGCCATGGCCCAATCGCACATCTGCATCGGCAGCATCGCGGTCCAGGTGAGTTCGCCGAGCCCGCGAACGAAAAAGAGATAGCCGAGATAATTGCCCACGAGGACGCAGAGGATCGAAATGACGATGATCCGCTCCACCGCGCGAGAGCCGCTCCGCCGAACGAGAGCGGCGAGCGCAAACGGCAACGCGAAGGTGAGAAAAATAACCGCGAGATGCTCGAAGCTGTAAGCCTGAAACTGTCGTGCTTCTTCCATCGCTGCGATCAGGCTGCCGTTCTTAGCGGATGATCCAAAGGTTGCACGGGATCACATCCGTCACCCAGGCGATGTGCGCCGGAATGCCATCCGATTCATCCGTCGCTTCCACCGGCACAACGAGAAGATCGGCTTCGATTGTCTGCACGAAATCGGAAGCGGCGAAGCCGGTATTGCTCCGGATACAGCGAGCATCGATCGGGATGGAAGTGGTGCCGGTCGATTCGATGAAACGCTCAAGCGCCTCCTCTTCCTCCTCCAGCGTGCGCGCGAGCGGTTCATCTGCGGTCGATTTTTGGTTCGCCTGCAGCGTGGCGCGGGCGGCATCGAACGAAGAGTAAACGCGGAGGATGTAGAGCTGTTCCGACTGCTCCTTCTCTGCCAGGAGAAACGCGCGACGCAGCGCGCGCTGCGTGTGCTCGGAATAGCTGGGGACGTAAAAGGCGATCCGGCGGAGCGATTTCGGGCAGCGTTCGGGCTTGGTGAAAAGCATGACCGAGCACCGCGCGTCCCGCACCAGACTGCGCGCGACATTGCCGAGGAAGGAGCGGAGCACGACCGTTTTCTCGAGCGCGCCGGCGATGATCAACTCCACGTCATTTGCGCCCGCTGCCGTGAGGATGGCTTCCGCAGGCGATCCCTCTTGATAAAGGATGCTCGATTCCGCCGGGAGCCCCAGCTCGCGCAGGGCCACCTCGAAACGCGCGCTCGTCTCTTCCGTTTTCTCCCCCACATAAATAAGGTGCAGCTCCGCCTGCCAGCGATCGCGCACGCGTTTGGCCTCCGCCAGCACTTGCTCGAAGCGGGGCGAGAACGTGCTCGCCACGGCGATGCGTTTGTAAGGGGGCTCAATCATCGGAACGGGGAGAAGGTTCAACGTCCAACCGGCAACGTCCAACATCGAAATTCGGAGAGCGAGCCCGCCGACCATTGGTCATTCAATGTTGGACGTTGCAGGTTGGACGTTGAACGTTCCTCCTTTATGCGACGTGCGATCTACCCCGGCAGCTTTGATCCGGTCACCAACGGTCACCTGGATGTGATCGAACGGGCGCGGAAACTTTTCGACGAAGTGATCGTGGGCGTGGCGGTGAACGATCAGAAGCAGCCCTTCTTTCCGCTCGAGAAACGGCTGGAGATGTTGCGCGCCACGGCCGGGACTTTCGAGCGAGTGAAGATCGCGCCGCTCGATGGCTTGCTGGTCGAGTTCGCGGTCCGCCAAGGTGCCGCCGCCGTCGTGCGAGGCTTGCGCGCGGTCTCCGATTTCGAATTTGAATTCCAGATGGCGCTGATGAATCGGAAGCTGGAGGCAAAGGTGGAAACGATTTTCCTCATGCCGAAGGAGGAATACACTTATCTCAGCTCCCGCATCGTGAAGGAAATCGCGCGGCTCGGCGGCGACATAACGGCTTTCGTCCCGCCGTTGGTGGTGGCGGCGTTCGCAGAAAGGTAAACCCCATGAAAGTTCATCTCCGCCAAATTCCTGACGACGGCCTGCACCTGGAGGGGGAAGAGGATTGCGCGATTCCGGAATTGGAAAAAGACGGCGTCGTCTGCACCGGTCCGCTGCGTTACTCACTCGATCTGGGAATTTCTGAAGGCGCGCTCTGGGCCAATGGTTCGCTCGCGCAACCGATCGAGCTGGCCTGTGTCTCGTGTCTGGAGCGATTCGCTTACACGATCGAAGTCCCGGAATTTGGGCTGCACACGGAGTTGGGCGGGCCGGAGGAGCTCGATCTCGCGCCCTTCGTGCGGGAGGATATTTTGCTCAACCTGCCATCTTATCCTCATTGCGATCATGACGGCAGCCGGGTTTGTCCCGCCCCGCATCGGGCGGTGGAGGCGAAAACCAAGGGACCGGAGAAGCGGAAACCCGATTGGAGCGCGCTGGACAAGCTGGATCTGTAATTCCTACTCCTACTCTTAATCCTACTCCTAATCCTCCCTCGCATCCGCCTGCCGGGAGGATTAGGAGCAGGATTAAGATTATGAGTAGGAGACGAGTGGGGAGATTTCGCAGAGCGGATTTGCCTTCGCGCCAAACCCTGCTTTCCTATCCCGCTCGTATGGGAGTTCCAAAACGCAAAACCTCAAAGATGCGCCTGCGCACGCGCAAAGCCTCCCACCGCTGGGTGGCTCCTCAGCTCAACAAGTGCACCCAGTGCGGCAGCACGGTCGCTTCCCACACAGCCTGCCCTTCCTGCGGTTACTATAAGGGCCGCCAGGTTCTGACCGTGGACGCTGGTTAAGCTCGCCGTTTCGGCTGCGCTCCTCGCCAACGGCCTTGCGCGCATCGGCGCGCCTGCCTTTTCTTCGGCGCCACCTCGCGGCGCCCCCATGCTTTTACTTTCGTTTGCAATCAGCGCGGCAACTCCGCAGACTCGCGCACCCAAATGAAGATCGCACTCGATGCCATGGGCGGCGATTTCGGCCCGCCTAATCTCGTGGCCGGGGCGGCCATGGCCCTGCAAGAATATCCCCGAATCGAGAAACTCTTCCTCGTTGGCGACACCGCGCAGATCGAGAACGAGCTGAAAAAGCACAGCTGCAACGATCGCCGAATTGAGATCATCCACTCCACCCAGGTCGTGGAGATGTCCGACAAAGCGGTCGAATCCGTTCGCCGCAAAAAAGATTCCTCCATCAGCCGCGCGGTGGATTTGATCAAAAAAGGCGAGGCGGATGCCGTGGTCAGCGCGGGTCATACCGGTGCGGCGGTGGCGGCGACCACGATCAAACTCCGCACCCTTCCGGGAGTCGAGCGCCCCGGGATCGCTTCCATCATTCCCACCGAGAGCAATCTCTTCGTCCTGATCGATGCCGGCGCCAACGTCGATCCGAAACCCATGCACCTCCTGCAATACGGCATCATGGGCTCCGTCTATTCCCGGCACGTCCTCGGCTATGCAAACCCGAGCATCGGGCTCATGTCGATCGGTCAGGAAGACGTGAAAGGGAGTGATTTCACCAAGGAAGTCTTCAAGCGCCTGAAGCAAAGTTCGCTCAACTTCCGCGGCAACATCGAGGGCCACGATCTCTTCGCCCACCCGGTGGAAGTGGTGGTCTGCGATGGCTTCGTCGGCAACGTCATCCTCAAAACCTGCGAATCGGTCGGCGACGCGATTTTCAAATGGCTCAAACACGAGCTGACGAAGAATGCCAAGCGCATGGCCGGCGCCTACCTCGCGCAGAACGCCTTCAAAGCGATCAAGAAAAAGGTGAACTACGAGGAGTACGGCGGTTCACCGCTCCTCGGGGTGAACGGCATCTGCATCATCGCGCACGGCGCCAGCACGCCGCTCGCGATCAAAAACGCCCTCCGCGTCGCCGCCGAATCCATTGAACACGAGGTGAACCCGCATATCGTCGAGGAGGTTCGTCGTTACAATGAAACAGCCGCCCCGCTCGCGTCCGCACTCCGCTAAACCGGGTCGCACCGTCTCCATCGTCGGGACTGGCAGCTACCTGCCGGAGCGGATCCTGACCAACGCAGAACTCTCCAGCATGGTCGATACGACCGATGACTGGATCACCACCCGCACCGGCATTAAATCGCGCCGCATCGCGGCCAAGGATGAGCACACCAGCGACATGGCCGCGCGGGCTGCGCTCGCCGCGATGGAACAGGCGGGCGTCGAGCCTGCTGAGATCGATCTCATTCTCCTGGCCACGGCGTCGCCGGACATGATTTTCCCCGCCACCGCCTGCTTCGTGCAAACGAAGATCGGTGCCGTGAACGCGGCCTGTCTCGATGTCTCCGCCGCGTGCGCGGGCTTTCTATTTGCGATCGAAATTGCGCAGCAGTTCATCACTTCGCACACCTACAATACCGTCCTCGTCATCGGCGCGGAGAAGCTCAGCTCCATCACGAACTGGAAGGACAGGAATACTTGTGTGCTTTTCGGCGATGGGGCTGGTGCGGCGATTTTGCGACACCGGAGCGAAAGCACTCACGGCATCATCAGCACCCACATCGGCAGCAACGGGCAATACACCGACATCCTCTATATGCCGGGCGGAGGCTGCCGCACGCCGATCACAGCGGAGAACGCGCACCAGAATTTGCAGACGATCCACATGTCCGGGAAGGACGTCTATAAACAGGCCGTCACCTCCATGCTCGACGCCTCCCGCAAAGCGCTCGATAAAGCCGGCCTCACCATCGACGACATCGCCTGCGTCATCCCGCACCAGGCGAATGTGCGCATCATCGAAGCGATTGCCGATCGGCTTAAAATCCCGCTCGATCGTTTCTTCATTAATCTCGACCACTACGGGAACACCTCCGCCGCGGCGGTGGCGATCGCGCTCGATGAAGCGAACCGCAGCGGGCGCCTCCAGAAAGGCGATTACATCCTGATGGTCGTCTTCGGCGGCGGGCTCACGTGGGCCAGTTCCGTGATCGAGTGGTGAGGTAGACGCGGCCAGCAGGGTGGCCGCGCTGAGATTTTAGGATCGACTTCCGGGAGTCCTCTACAGACAATCTAGTTGTCGTAGAACCACTTCCGAAGGCCAGCCGCGTTGGCATTATCTTCGCGCAGGTCTTCGGAGATTGCCCCCCCAATCTCCCTATGAAAAAGTCCTCCCTCCCCGCTCGTCGCCGCGTTTTTACTCTTCGCTCGGCGGTCGCGTTCTCGCTCTGCGCTCTGGCATCCATGCTCCTCGCGCAAGCCGTCGTGCCCGATTTGCTTTCGAGCTCTGATGGAACGGGCGATCGAGAGTCGCGTTGGGCAAGCGCGGCGACGCGACCTGCCGTGACGGTAGGCGAAAGAAGTTCGGCTTGGCTGAAACTGCAGGCGGGCGAAACGGTCGCGACGGTTTTCCGCGGGGGCGAGGCAACGATCGCAGATCTGCAGGGCAATGAGACAACGCCGGCGGGGCAGGTGTCGGCCGATATTAATGCGGACGGGTATGCGGATTTGATCAGCGGGTTCCGGACGGCGGCGGGCGGCGGAGTGATTGCGCTGCATCGCGCGAGCAAAGAAGCGTTCGAGCCCAGGATGCGCGGGTGCTGGCCAATCTGCGGCGCGGGATTTTCCCGGCCTCGTTTGAGGCGGAGGCGACGGTGCTGAGCGTGCCGGTCGCGCCAGACTTTATCTTTGCCGGCAAGTTCTCGAAAGACTCGACGCTGGACCTCGTCTTCGCGGCGCGCGGTGGGCGGTCGGTTTACCTGATGACGGGAGACGGGAAAGGCGGGTTCAACACGCCGCAGGAAGTGGCGGTCGAGGGCGCCGTTACGGCGCTGGCGTCGGCGCAGCTTGACGCGTCAAAAGCGTATGCCGGGCTCGTCATCGCTCTAAGCGAGGGCGATGCATCGAACATTTTGGTTTTCGATGGCGCGACGGAGCTGGAACAAACGACGCCGCGCAAGATCCAGATGAATGGCAAGGTATCATCGCTCCTCCTGGCGCATGCCGGTGGCAATGCCCAGGACGTGGACCTGTTCGGCCTCGAGGACGGCTCTCTTTTTACCGTGCGGCAGATCGCGAATTCGAGCGGAGCGGTGGAGCGAATCGCAACAGCCATTAAAGGCGTAGATATCGCAGTCGGCGAATTCATCCAGGACCGCGAAGCGCGCGCTGAGATCGCTGTGCTTTCGCACGACGGAATCGTTTCCTATCTGACCCGGGGCAGTCTCGACTCCCGGCCACTGACGACTGAAGAGGTCCGCGAAATCTGGCGCCAGAACGGGGGCCGGGGCCACCCTTCGAAGCTGGGAGAGCGTGAGTTGTCGGGCGCTTGGACTCTGGCCGAATCTCACCAGACCGGCCTTCCCGCGCGTCGCCTGCAAAAGGCTTACCTCACCGGAAACGCCGCCGAGGATCTGCTGGTCGTGGATACGCAAAGCAAACGCGTCCGCGTTCTCTTCCGGGAGCCAGGCACGGGGGCAGATCGCGCGTCATCGCGGAGTGAAATCAAATCCCAGGACGTGAGCATGGACGCGGCGCCAGTGTCGGTTTTGCCAATGCGTTTAAGCGTCATGGGGCAGCAGGGCTTCGTTTTCTTTACCGATGGCAGCCTGGAGCCAAACCCGGTGCTGACCGCGCCGGCGGCCACTTTTGTCGTCACTAAAACGGCGGACACGAACGACGGTGCCTGCAACGCGGATTGCTCGCTCCGTGAAGCCGTGATCGCAGCCAATGCCGCGGCTGGCGCGGACATGATCACCTTCGGCACGAATGGCACCTTTCAGCTCACGATCGCGGGCGCGAACGAAAACGCTTCCGCCATGGGCGATCTGGATGTGACGCAAGCCCTGACCATCGTGGGCAACGGCACGGGCAATACGATCGTTCAAGCGGGCTCGAATGCGACCGACGGTATCGACAAGGTGTTCTCCGTGAATCCGTCGTTCACCCTTGCCTTCGCTTCCAGCTTCAGCGGCATGACCATCCGCTACGGACGGAACCCCTCGGCGATCACCGGCGACGGGTTTGGCGGCGGCCTTGACTGGGAAGGGAGCGGAGCAGGCACGCTTAGTCTTTCGAACGTGATCGTCGATCAGAACACGGCGACCGACGGCCGGGGCGGCGGGCTCGCCTTGACCAACTCCAACAACGGCGCGGCCACGATCACCAATTCCACCATTTCGAACAATGTGGCCGCGCGCACCTCCGGTACCGGTGGCGTGGGCGGCGGCATTTTCGTCGGGACGAACTGCCCAATTTCGCTTACGACCGTAACGGTGAGCGGCAACAGCGCCACCAGTCCGAACAGCGACGGCGGCGGCATTAACTTCTTTGGTCACGCCGGAAGCACGACGACCCTCACTGGCGTAACCATCACGAACAATAGCTGCACGGTCGATGGCGGCGGCATCAGCACAGCACGCAGCCTCACGCTCAATCCCCCGACGGTTATCAGCCAAAACAGCTCCCAGCGTTATGGGGGCGGACTCTCGATGCTCTCCGCGAATACCACGGTAACGCTGAGCAAGGCAACGCTGGTCGGCAATTCCGCGACCACTTCGGGTGGCGCGCTCGCCGTGGGTGCAAACACGCCAAACCAAATCCTCAATCTGAGCTTCTCGCGCGTCGTCGGGAACACCGGCGGTGGGTTTACCGGCGTGGTTACGCGCGGCGGGACCGCCAACGTTGAGAACAACTGGTGGGGCTGTAACTCCGGGCCCGGGAGCGCGCCCTGCAATACCGTGGGCGTGGATGGAGCCGGCGCAGTCGACTTCGATCCGTGGCTGCGTTTCACCCACACCGCCAGCCCCGGCACGATCATCTTCAACCAGAGTTCAAGCCTGACCGCGAGCTTCCTGACGAACTCCGCCGGTACCGCGATTGCACCGAGCAATCTCGATGTGCTCATCGGCCTGCCGATCAGCTTCGGGAACGCCGTCCGCGGCACGATCTCTGGCGCGCAGACAACAATCCAATCGAACGGCACCGCGACCGCGACCTTCAACAGCACCTCGGCCGGCGCCGGTTCTGCGGACGCTACGGTCGACAGCGGCATCGCCACGGCCAGCATCACGATCAACAAGGCCAGCACGACGACCACGATCAACGTCGGATAGTCCTGATCCGTCGGTGGTCGGTCAGACGGTCACCGTGACCTATTCAGTCAGTCCGCAATTCGGCGGAACGCCGACGGGGAACGTGACGGTGTCGGATGGGACCAATAGCTGCATGGGCACGGTCGCGGCCGGGCAATGCAACCTGGCCCTGACCACCGCGGGCGCGCGAACGTTGACCGCCACGTATGTGGGCGACACCAATTTCAACGGCAGCGCGTCGGCGGGCGCCTCGCATCAGGTGGATAAGGCGAACACGACCACGACGATCACGGCGGAATCCGCCGACCCGACGAATGAGGGCGAGTCATTTACCGTTTTCTACTCGGTGGCGGTAACGGCGCCCGGCGCGGGAACCCCGAGCGGCACCGTGACGGTGAGCGACGGCGTGAATAGCTGCATGGGAACCGTCGCGGCCGGGCAATGCTCGCTCGCGCTGACGACGGTGGGCAATCGGACTTTGACCGCAACCTACGCCGGCAATGCGAGCTTCAACGGCAGCGCCTCGGCGGGAGAACCGCACACCGTCCTCCCCATCGTGGTGAACACGACGACGGCAATCACCTCGGACAGTCCTGACCCATCGCTGGTCGGGCAGAACGTGACCGTCAGCTACACGGTCATGCCGCAAAGCGGAAGCGGCACGCCCGCGGGTAATGTGACAGTCTCGGATGGCGTGGACAGTTGCACGGCCACAGTCGCGGCCGGCGAATGCACGCTGGCTTTGACGACAGTCGGCGCGCGCACTTTGACCGCGACCTACGCGGGGAACGCCAACTTTAACGGGAGCATGTCCGCCGGCGAGCCGCATACGGTCAACCAGGCGCCCGCAATCACGAGCGCGAACAGCACCACCTTTGTCGTGGGGAGCAATGGCAGTTTCACTGTTACCGCTACGGGTTCGCCGACGCCCACCTTGAGTATGAGCGGGATGCTGCCAGGCGGGGTGACGTTTACCCCAGCGACCGGTGTGCTCAGCGGCACGCCCGCGGCGGGAACGGGCGGCACTTATGCGCTCGTTTTCACCGCGAGCAATGGTGCCGGGAGTGATGCGACGCAGAACTTCACCCTCACGGTGAACGAAGCGCCCGCGATCACGAGCGCGGATAGCGCCACCTTCACGGAGGGCAATTTCGGCAGCTTCACGGTATCGGCGAGCGGGTTCCCGGCGCCGACATTCAGCGCGAGCGGGACGTTGCCGAGCGGCGTCACGCTGAGCAGCTCGGGCGTGCTTAGCGGCACCCCGGCAGCAGGAAGCGGCGGCGCGTATCCGATCACGATTACTGCCAGCAACGGCGTCGGGAGTGATGCGCAGCAGAGCTTCACCCTCAACGTCACCGCTGCGGTCTGCAGCGCGCCGCCGGCGGATGCGATCAGTTGGTTCGCCGCGGAAGGGAACGCGAAAGACTTGTTGGGCGCGAACGATGGCAGCTTCACCGGCACCGCCGCGTATGCTCCGGGGAAAGTCGGCCAGGCCTTCAGCTTTGCTGGCTCCAGCTTCGTCAGCGTGCCGGCTAATTCCGGTTCCCTGAATCTCACGGGAAGCGCGGTCACGATCGAAGGCTGGATTAATCCCACCGCCACGGCAGGCGCCGTCTACTTTGGCAAAACCCAGAGCGGCGCGAACGACTACCTCTTGTTGCTCGATGCCGGCCAGCTCACCGCCATCATCAAAGCGGGCGGGAGCGAGAAGATTGTGCGCGGGTTCACCGATTACCCGACGAACTCGATGCCGCTCATCCCGACGCCCGGCCAGTGGACCCACCTCGCGCTCACCTACGACGGCGCGTTGATCAAACTCTACGCCAACGGCGTGCAAGTGGGCCAGGACACGAAGACCGGCAACCTCGCTGGGAGCGCTTCGCCCTTCAATATCGGTGGCCGCACCGGCTCGCTCTTCTTCAACGGTCAGATCGATGAAGTGGACGTCTACAGCCGCGCGCTCGAGCAAAGTGAAATTGCGGCGCATCTACAACTCCAGCCTGGCGGGCAAATGCCGGCCGGCTTTCTCGCTCAGCAACGCCGTCTCGCGCAAAACGCACGGCGCGGCTGGCCCGTTCGATGTGCCACTGCCATTAAGCGGCGCGCCCGGAGTGGAATGCCGCAGCGGAGGGGCGAACGGCGACCACACCATCGTCGTCACTCTTAGTAACGGCGTCGCCAGCGGCAGTGCCAGCGTCACCGGCGGCGCCGGCTCCGTTAGCGGAAGCCCCACTTTTACCGGCAACAAGATGACGGTGAACCTGACCGGCGTAACCAACGCGCAGCAGATCACGGTGGAGTTGAGCGGCGTCACGGATGCGGTCGGCCAGACCCTTCCTTCCAGCACGGTACCGCTGGGCGTGTTGTTGGGTGACGTCACCGCGAACAAGCAAGTGAACGCCTCCGATGTAGCCTCCATTAAATCGCAATCCGGCGGCAGCCCGGTCAGCGGATCAAACTTCCGGGCCGACCTGAACGTCGATGGTTCGATCAACGCCGGTGACATCGGGATGGCGAGGTCAGCAGCGGGAACGGGCATCCCCTAGCCGCGGCGAAATTTTGTAACCGTCGACTTACAGCCGCGTTTTCCGCGCCGCCGCCAGGTTTGGCCGTGCATCTGGAGCGCCACCGGGCAAACTCGCGCCGATGTTAACGGAACCGCCTGAGCAGGGACCGACGCCCGCGCGGGAGCGGATGGTCCTGCTCGACGCCCTGCGCGGGTTTGCGCTTTTCGGGGTGCTGCTGGTCAATTTGCGCGACCTGACGCTGTATAGCTTTCTGAGCGAGACAGCCCAGGCGGCGCTGCCGACGGCCGGCTGGGATCGCGGACTTGATCTCGCGATGGCGGCTCTGGTGGACGCGAAAGCTTTCACCATCTTTACGCTGCTCTTCGGCGTGGGCTTTGCCTTGCAGGCGGAGAAAGCGGGGGACGACGGCGGGGAGCGGTATCGACGGCGGATGTGGGTGCTGCTGGCGATCGGGCTGGTGCATGGCTCCGCTTTCTGGTGGGGCGATATTCTGCGCCTTTACGCAATCCTCGGTCTGGTGCTTTGGCCCCTTGCCCACTGGCGGCCGCGCCGTCTCGCCTGGTTGGGCGTGACGGTGGCGGTCTTTCTGACGCCAGCTTTGCGACCGATGATGGCCGCCTGGTTGCCGAGCATCGCGCCATCGGCCGAGATGTCAGCGGCAACCCTGGCTGCGTTTCAAGGGATGAACGTAGAGGAACTATGGCGTGCGAATTCCCGCTATGATTCCTGGACGCGGATCTCTGCGTGGGGATTGCCATTTTACATTTTCGGTCGACTCCTGCTCGGGGCGGCGCTGGGCCGGAGCGGGAAGTTATGGCAGCCGGAAAAGCACCGGCGATTTTGGGTAGGATGGCTGGCGGTGAGTCTGCCGGTAGGGGTGGCGTTAACCGCGTTTATCCTGTTGCGCGATCACGGAGCTTTCGGGCCGATGCAAGGCTGGTGGAGAACGGAGGAGGCACGAGCGCTGGTGCGAATGGCGCGAAGCGGGGCCTCGCTCGCGCTGGGCTTCGCCTATATGGCGGCGTTCGTGCTTCTCTTTCAGCGGCCGCGCTGGCAGCGATGGCTGGGGGCTCTGGCGCCGGTGGGCCGAATGGCCCTAACGAATTACGTCGCGCAGACGCTTCTGGCGATGGGGCTCTTCTACGGGATCGGCTTCGGGCTCGGGCCGCGCTTCGGAATGGTAGGCATACTGGCCGCGGGCTCCGGCATTTTTGCGGCGCAGTGGATGGGCTAGCCGCTGGTGGCTGGCCCGCTTCCACTTCGGGCCGCTGGAATGGCTCTGGCGCTCGTTCACCTACGGGCGACGGCAACCGGTGCGGCGAGGTTAATTCTCAGCTGCATCGCGAGGCGAGCGGAGATCACACGCACGCCTCTTGTAGCAGCGAGCGGAGAACGTGAAAATCGACCGGCTTGGTCAGGTAATGGTCGATGCCCGCCCGTTCGCCTTGCGCGCGGTCGTGGTCGCCGTTCCGTCCGGTTAGGGCCACGATCGTCTTCACGTGCGGGAGGCGCCTGGCGTCGTGGATCAAGTCGTAAGCGTCCCCATCACCGAGGCCGATATCCGTGATCAGCGCATTGAAGTTTTCCTGGGCCAGCAAAGCGCGGGCTTCGGCGCGACTTCCAGCCACTTCCACCGTGTAGCCGTAGTGGCCCAGAAGTCGGGCGATGACGTTCCGGCTCTCATCGTGATCCTCCACCAACAAAATGTGCATGCCCGAATATTCGCGAGAGGGGCTTCGGTGGGCGCTGTTTTTTTACGCGTGGTAAGAATTTGGGGGCGGCGAGGCGGCGCAAAGCCAGAGCGGTGCCGCCCGATAAGCGGCCGCCCCTCAAGAGCGGCGGCGGAAATAACGCTGGCAAGGCGGTGGCTTGCGCTACCTTTCACCCATGCTGATCGAGACGCACGCACATCTGGATTATCCGGAGTTTGCCGAGGATTTTGCGGAGATGCTGCAGCGGGCGCGAGACGCGGGCGTGACGCGCATGATCACGATCGGCACCTCAATCGCCAGCAGCCGACGCGCGGTGGAATTAGCCGAGACGCATCCGGAGATCTACGCGGTCATCGGGGTGCACCCGACGGTGGAGGATGATGGGATCGAGGATGTGATGACGCCGCTGCGCGAGCTGGCGCAAAGCAAGCGGGTGGTGGCGATCGGCGAGACGGGTTTGGATTATCACCGTCTCCCGAGTGCGGAGGTGGCGAAGGAGAAGGGCGTGCAAGTGCTGGGTCGCGTGCTGCAAACGGCGACGGAGCAGGAACTGGAGGCGGGCCTCCACGATGGCGCTTACAAGGCGCGGCAGGCGAGTTTGTTTGAGCAGCAACTCGATCTCGCGGTGGAGCTGGGCTTGAACGTGGTGATCCACCAGCGCGATGCCTGGGACGACACGGTGCGGATGCTGGCGCCGTACGCAGGGGAGTTGCGCGGTGTTTTTCATTGCTTCGGCGGAGACCTGGCTCAAGCGGAGGAGGTGCTTGAGAGCGGGCACCTGGTGTCGTTCACCGGGATCGTGACTTTCAAGAATGGCGCAGAGGTGCGCGCGTTGGCGGCGCAGCTGCCGCTCGAGAGTTTTATGGTGGAAACGGATTGCCCATACCTGGCGCCGGTGCCGCATCGGGGGAAACGTTGCGAGCCGGCCTACACCCGCCTGGTGGCGGACTCCATCGCGCAGGCTCGGGGGATCACCGTGGAGGAGCTGGCCGCTCAGACGACGGCAACAGCGGAGAAGTTTTTCCGATTCGATCGCGTATGAAATTGATCCGCATTTTTCGCGCGGGGATGGGGTTGGGACTCGTTTGCCTCGTCGTATCCTGCGCCACGCCGGATACGCGGCATCGGGTGGTGATCAGTGTGCCGGAGCAACGGCTCGCTCTTTTAGATCAAGGCGTGCTGGTGGCGACATATCCGATTTCAACTTCGAAATTCGCGCTGAGCGATGCGCCTGGCAGTCGCGGAACGCCTTTAGGAGAACTGGAAATCGCGCAGAAGATCGGGGCCGGTGTGCCGCTTGGCACGGTCTTTAAGAGCCGGCAACGGACTGGCGAGATCCTGCCGCCGGACGCTCCGGGACGAGATCCGATCGTGACGCGGATTCTGTGGCTGCGCGGGCGGGAGGCACAGAATCGCAACGCCTACGGACGCTATATTTACATCCACGGAACGGCGGAGGAGCGCAATGTGGGCCGGCCAGCAAGTTACGGTTGCATCCGGATGCGTTCGCGCGATGTCGCGCAGCTTTACGACATCGTCGGCTGGGGGGCGCGCGTCACGATTGCGAACGAACCTCTGGCCGCCGTCCTGCCTGCCGCCACCCCCGCGCCGCAACTCGCCGCGGCGCCTTCAGCAGCCGCCCCGACCGCGCCCTAAACGTCAGGGCAATTTGCCGAGCTGCGCCTGCGCTGAGCGGGACGAGGAAAGCTCCGCCAGGTCGGCGTCCACCATGATCTGGACCAGCTCCGCGAAACGGACGGTTGGCTCCCAACCGAGCAGCTTTTTCGCTTTCGCAGGGTCGCCGATAAGCAATTCCACTTCGGCCGGCCGCTCGTAGCGCGGATCGTGTTTGACGAACTCTTTCCAATCGAGATCGGCACGGGCGAAAGCGACTTCGCAGAACTCCTGGACGGTGTGGGTTTCGTTCGTCGCCAGAACGAAATCATCGCCGCCGGCGTCGTGTTGCAGGATGCGCCACATCCCTTCGACGTAATCGGGCGCGTAACCCCAATCCCGCTTCGCATCGAGATTGCCGAGGAACAATTCTTTCTGCAGGCCGAGCTTAATCGCGGCGACTGCGCGGGTGATTTTGCGAGTGACGAAAGTCTCGCCACGTCGCGGACTCTCGTGGTTGAAGAGGATGCCGTTCGAGGCATGCAGGTTGTAGCTTTCGCGATAATTGACTGTGGCCCAATAGGCGAAAACTTTCGCGACACCGTAAGGACTGCGGGGCCAAAATGGAGTGGTCTCGGTCTGCGGGATCTCCTGCACCTTGCCGAACATTTCGCTGCTGGAGGCTTGGTAAAAACGCGGTTTGATCCCGGTCTCGCGCATCGCTTCGAGGATGCGAATCGTGCCCACGCCGGTGACGTCGGAGGTGTATTCCGGGATGTCGAAACTGACCCGGACGTGGCTCTGCGCTGCGAGGTGGTAGATCTCGTCTGGCTTCAAATCGTAGAGAAGTTTGACCAGATTAACGGAGTCGCTCAAATCGCCGTAATGCAGGAAAAGGCGGACGCCGTTAATGTGCGGGTCGGCGTAAAGATGATCGATCCGCGCAGTATTAAAGGTGCTGGCCCGGCGGATGATGCCATGCACTTCATAGCCCTTTTCGAGGAGCAATTCTGCGAGGTAACTTCCGTCTTGTCCGGTGATGCCGGTGATGAGCGCTTTCTTCATGAATGGTGGGGGGCTGGTGGAGCCGGCATTTTCCTAACACGAACTAGGCGGCTTGCACGGCGAATTCTTCCAGGGCGTGGCGTTGGGCGGCGATCAGTTCGGCGATTCCTTTTCGGCCCATTTCCAACATCGCCGCGAGTTCCTCTGGCGAAAAAGTGGCTTCTTCGCCGGAGCCCTGCAGCTCGACGAACTGCCCGTCTTCGGTGGCCACGAAATTGAAGTCGACCGAGACGGCTTTGTCCTCCTCGTAATTCAAGTCGAGCAGTGGAACGCCCTTCAGCACGCCGGCACTGATTGCGGCAACCATTTTGCGAATCGGGGATGCGGCGAGTTTCTTCTGCAAAATCAAGGCCTGGCACGCCACTTGGAGTGCGAGACAGGCTCCGGTAATGGCAGCCGTGCGAGTGCCGCCATCTGCCTGGAGCACGTCGCAATCGACCCAGATGGTGCGTTGGCCGATTTTTTCCAGATCGATCGCCGCGCGCAAGGACCGGCCGATCAGGCGCTGGATCTCGCTGCTTCTGCCATCGAGCCGACCCTTCGAGATATCCCGCGGCTTCCGCGGGCGGGTGGAATAAGGCAACATGGAATACTCGGCCGTCAGCCAACCACCCGGGACGCTTTGCTCTTTCATCCAACGCGGCACGCCTTCTTCGATCATGACGCTGCAAATCACGCGGGTGTGCCCGGTCGCGACGAGGATTGAGCCGCTCGCATGTGGGGCTGGATTCAGCTGGAAGGTGATAGGGCGGGTTTGATTGGGCGCACGGCCGTCGGGGCGATTCACGGGCGCAAAGTAAAGAGGAAGCGTTTATCTGCGAATGAATTCTCCCCCGTGCCCCCGGGTGCGCGAGTCTCGGAAAGCCGGTGAAGATCTAGTTTGTCTGCCTGCATCGACGGGAAATAGCTTTTCGGTAGCGAAACGCGCCCTGTCACGATTGGATATGGCGGCATTTTCGCCCGCGGAAAGCCGCCTTTTCCTGCAGAGGAATAACTTTTTTAAAAAAAATCACTTTCTTGCGTTGACGGCTCAACCCGACCAGCTACTTTGACGGCCCGCTGAAACGGGGTTGCCTGAGACGAAAGTCGCTGCGCAACGATGTTCTTGCACACTTTGGGACTGCAAATTGGAACTCAATTTTGTCCCGGCTGATTTACGGAAACGTGTTTCACGTCGGAAGGCAGGGTTGAGTTTTTTTGTGGCCGAGATTGTGCGGAATGGTTGGTTCTTTGACATCTACATACAGGGTAGTAAAAACAACTTTTAAGAGCTGAGTCTGAAAATTAAGGGTCGGGAGGTAAGATGCCTGGCCCAGAGAGTTTCAGTTATCATAAAAATCTCTGGTCGAAAGACCGGAACAGATTGATCAAGCTACAAAGAGCACATAATGGATGCCTTGGTGCCAATAGGCGATGAAGGACGTGGCTAACTGCGATAAGCTTCGGAGAGCGGTAAACACGCTGTGACCCGGAGATTTCCGAATGGGGTAACCTGAGTGGGATAATACCTGCTCGAGTTCCTGTGAATACATAGCAGGAACATCGCGACACCCGGTGAAGTGAAACATCTCAGTAACCGGAGGAAAAGAAAGCGAAAGCGATTCCGTAAGTAGTGGCGAGCGAAAGCGGAAGAGACCAAACCAGCAGCTTGCTGCTGGGGTTGTAGGAGCCCGATGTGGTAGTGCAACGATTAGATGAAGCGAATGGAAAATCGCTCCAAAGAGGGTGACAGGCCCGTAATCGAAAATCCGCGCACGCCTAGGGAATTCCTGAGTAATACGATGCACGTGAAACTTCGTATGAATCCACGCCGACCACGGCGTAAGTCTAAATACTAATTGGCGACCGATAGTGAACAAGTACCGCGAGGGAAAGGTGAAAAGAACCGCTGTGAGCGGAGTGAAATAGTACCTGAAATTATGTGCTTACAAGGTGTCAAAGCCCCGCAAGGGGTGATGGCGTGCCTTTTGCTTAATGAGTCTGCGAGTTAGTGTCAGTGGCAAGCTTAAATCCTTCTGGGATGGAGGCGAAGCGAAAGCGAGTCCGAAATGGGCGACCATAGTCGCTGGCACTAGACCCGAAGCCGAGGTGATCTACCCATGAGCAGGTTGAAGGTTGCTTAACCGCAACTGAAGGACCGAACCCGTGAAGGTTGAAAACTTCTGGGATGACTTGTGGGTAGGAGCGAAAGACTAATCAAACCCGGTGATAGCTGGTTCTCCCCGAAATAGCTTGAGGGCTAGCCTCAGGTGTTCATGTGCGGAGGTAGAGCACTGGATGAACTAGAGCCCATACCAGGGTATCGAATTCAATCAAACTCCGAATGCCGCACAATATAGCCTGGGAGTCAGTGCGTGAGGGATAAGCTTCACGCGCGAGAGGCAAACATGCCAGACCAGCAGCTAAGGTGCCCAAATACCGTTCAGTGGAAAGGATGTGAGGTTGCTTAGACAGTGAGGATGTTGGCTTAGAGGCAGCCATCATTTAAACAGTGCGTAATAGCTGACTCATCGAGCGATCTCGCGCCGATAATGATTGGCGATAAGCGGTATACCGAAGCTCTGGAAGACGTGTGGTTTCGACCATGCGGATTGGTAGGGGAGCGTTCTAGCGACATTGAAGCCGAAGCGGAAGCAACGGTGGAGTTTCTAGAAGTGAGAATGCAGACATGAGTAGCGACAAGGCAGGTTAGATTCCTGTCCGCCGTAAACCCAAGGTTTCCTGGGGAAGGTTCGTCCTCCCAGGGTTAGTCGGGACCTAAGCTGAGGCCGAAGGGCGTAAGCGATGGACAGCAGGTTTAATATTCCTGCACCGGCTGTGGTTAAGTGTAGTTGTGACATATGGAAAGAGAACAGTCGCCGATTGAAAGTGGCGGTCCCGCAAGGGGACGGTGAGGCTTCGGCCAAGCCGGATTGTTTGACCTCCGTATCAAGAAAACCAATTACATGTTCCCACGGTTGCCCGTACCGTAAACCGACACAGGTGGGTGAGTAGAGTATACTCAGGCGCGTGAGTGAAACCTCGTTAAGGAACTCGGCAATCTAGCCCCGTAACTTCGGAAGAAGGGGTGCCGTCGCAAGACGGTCGCAGTGAAATGGGTCAACCGACTGTTTAACAAAAACACAGCACTCTGCCAAGTCGCAAGACGACGTATAGGGTGTGACACGTGACCAATGCGGAAAGATTACGGCAAGAGGTTAGCCGCAAGGCGAAGCTTTGAACCCAAGTCCCCGTGAATGTCGGCCGTAACTATAACGGTCCTAAGGTAGCGAAATTCCTTGTCGGGTAAGTTCCGACCTGCACGAATCGTGTAACGAGTTGACCGCTGTCTCAACGAGGAGCTCAGCGAAGTTGTAGTGGCGGTGAAGATGCCGCCTACCCGCAGTAGGACGGAAAGACCCTATGCACCTTTACTACACGCTGTTACTGTTGTTTCGATTTTGATGCTTAGCGTAAGTGGAAGACTGTGATTCAGACCTTTCGGGGTTTGATGAGTCGCCAATGAAACACCACCCTTCGAAATTGGAATAACTAACCTCTTGCCATTATCTGGCAGAGGGACACTGGCAGCCGGCTAGTTTTACTGGGGCGGTATCCTCCCAAAGAGTAACGGAGGAGTACGAAGGTTGGCTCAACCTGGTTGGCAATCAGGTGACGAGTATATGGATATAAGCCAGCTTAACTGCGAGACATACAAGTCGAGCAGGTACGAAAGTAGGTCCAAGTGATCCGGTGGTTGAATGTGGAATTGCCATCGCTCAACGGACAAAAGGTACGCTAGGGATAACAGGCTGATCCTGCCCAAGAGCTCATATCGACGGCAGGGTTTGGCACCTCGATGTCGGCTCATCACATCCTGGGGCTGGAGAAGGTCCCAAGGGTTCGGCTGTTCGCCGATTAAAGTGGTACGCGAGCTGGGTTCAGAACGTCGCGAGACAGTTCGGTCCTTATCCACTGTGGGCGCAGGAGAATTGAGGGGTTCATACCTTAGTACGAGAGGACCGGGTATGACGAACCGCTGGTGTTCCAGTTGTCGTGTCAACGGCAGTGCTGGGTAGCTATGTTCGGAAAGGATAAGCGCTGAAAGCATCTAAGCGCCAAGCCTATCCCAAGATGAGTTCTCCCTGAAGAGTCGTGGTAGACCACCACGTTGATAGGTCACTGGTGTAAGTGCAGTAATGTATTCAGCTAAGTGATACTAATAACTCGTTCGGCTTGGTCATTTACTTTTCAATTAACCCGTCGCAGTCGCTTCGGCGATTGCGGCGGTAAATTGAGGGGAATGACATTTGAAGAAAACGAAGCCTTAAGAAATTGCGGATACTGTCCCTGTATGTAGATATCAGAGAATCAGCTGGCTGGTTCTTTGTGAGAAAATAATCTGGTAGAAAATCACCAGAGATTCGGAGCCGAAATGGCCTTCGCGAAAACGCGGGATTCCATTAACGGTTCGGCCCTCTGGTGATCTTAGCGCAGTGGCACCACCCGTTCCCATTCCGAACACGGAAGTGAAACGCTGCAGCCCCGATGGTAGTGCTTCTATAGGTTGTGCGAGAGTAGGACGTCGCCAGAATTTATGCCCGGCATCTTGGAAACAAGATGTCGGGCTTTTTCTTTGCCTGGATCCAGGTGCAGATCCCGCGCTGCTCGACGCGGGTGGCGGGTGGCGTAAATCCTGGCCTCCTGCCCAGTTGTAAGAGTTTAAGTGCTCCGCAGCGCAAACCGCCAAGACGCCACCTGAATTCCTAGCACCCCTATCGCCGCCGCCCGCCGCCAAAAAAAGATCCGAGAATGCCTCGGACGATCTGCCGTCCCATCTGACTGCCTATCGCACGAGCGGCGCTTTTCGCTACGGTAGTGGCCATTGTATCGTAGCGCCCTCCCCGTGGGCCGATGGAAGGACTGAAAATTTTACCCAGGAAGGAGCCGTCTCCGCCAGAGTCTATCTGTGGCTTGGGAGCAGCTGCCGCGGCGGTTTTCTCTGCAGCCCGGGTTTGAAGTTTTTCGTACGCGGATTCTTGATCAACCGTCACGTCATAATGTCCGGCCAGGTCGGAAGCTTTGATCACCGCCGCCCGCTGCTCTGCAGTAATCGCCCCGACCTGACTTCGGGGAGGCACAATTTTAGCCCGCTCGACAATGCTTGGTTTCCCGTCCTCCTCCAACATGGAGACTAGGGCCTCCCCCACCCCTAGCTCGGTCAGAACGTTCTCGACGTTCAGTTTTGGGTTTTGCCGAAAAGTCTGCGCCGCTGCGGAGACAGCTTTCTGGTCCCGAGGCGTGAAGGCCCGAAGGGCATGTTGCACACGGTTACCCAACTGCCCAAGAACCACGTCGGGAATGTCGAGCGGGTTCTGGCTCACAAAATACACCCCCACCCCTTTCGATCGAATCAGCCGGACGACTTGTTCGATCTTGTCCTGGAGCGCCTTCTCGATATCAGAGAAAAGCAGGTGTGCCTCATCAAAGAAGAAAATTAGCTTGGGCTTTTCCGGATCACCCAACTCGGGGAGGCGCTCGAAGAGTTCCGAAAGCAGCCAAAGGAGGAAAGTTGCGTAAACCTTGGGTGATTGCTGCATCAACTTATCGGCGGCGAGGATATTGATCACGCCCCGGCCGTCGCGCGTTTGGATGAGATCATCCAAATCCAGCGCTGGTTCGCCGAAAAACTTATCGGCTCCTTGCGACTCCAAGGAGAGGAGGCTGCGCTGAATGGCCCCGGCGCTGGCAGCGGACACGTTGCCATAAGTTGTCTTAAATTCGCCCGCGTTGTCGGCGACGTATTGGACCATTGAACGCAGGTCCTTCAGATCGAGCAGGAGAAGCCCTCCTTCGTCTGCAATTTTAAAGACCATGTTCAGCACACCTTCCTGAGTGTCATTCAGGCCCAACAGACGACCGAGGAGCAATGGCCCCATCTCCGAAACCGTCGCGCGCACCGGGTGTCCGTTTTCGCCGAACACATCCCAAAATACCACCGGCGACGCTTCGCCTTTGAAATCTGCGAGGCCCAGTTCCTCAGCCCGTTCGACGATTTTCGGATGCGTAGCACCCGCCTGACAAAGCCCGGCGAGATCCCCTTTCACGTCAGCCATGAAGACCGGGATTCCACGCGCGCTAAAGCTTTCTGCCAGCGTCTGCAGTGTCACTGTCTTCCCCGTCCCGGTCGCGCCAGCGATCAGACCATGGCGATTCGCCATCTTAGGAAGAAGAAAAACGGGCTTATCACCTTGCGCGATTAAAATGGGCTCGGTCATGTCTGGGGAAAATCAAACCTCCATCAGGGAGATGGCTCCGATACTGATGAATGCTCTTCCAGCCGTCAATCATCGGCTCTGACGCCGGGCTCGCGCAGCTGCCTATTTCGGCGGGAAGAGCAATTTCGAACGGCGATCGATCACTGCGCCTTGCCGCAAAAAAAAGTCGCGCAATGGCGCAGAATAAAAGGAGCCGTCCAAGCCTGGATTAAGGTCGAGGTAAAGGCGGCCGCCCGGCTTCAGCTGCTTCGTCGCATCCTTTAGAAAATATTCCCACTCTTCAATTCCCCACGGCTTTTCCTGCGCGTGATCACTGAACGAAACAGAGAACCCGGTGATCCAGTCGTAAGGTCCCCCCGACACCGGAAGCGGCTCGAATTTTTCGATGCGATGGATGACACGCTGGAGTCCGAAGAGGGCGAACATCTCTTCGAAAAGAGGACAATCGTCGAGATCAAGCCCGAGGCCGTCGTGGCCTAGGACGCGGTTCACAAAAAGGAAATATCCCGCACCTGAGCCGAGATCGAGGATGCGCTGTGGAGGCAAGCGATCCAACCCGAGATCCTGCACGCGGCGGATGTTCAATTTCAGAAATCGATCAATCTCGACGTACTTCGGCCAATCCCGGCTTCCGGGGACGCCATACTTTCGCTGGAGTTGCTGCAAGCGCTCGCGATCGATCTGCGAGAGAAAGCGTTCCGCGGGCAGCGGCTGCAATATCCGCCGCGCAGCGCGTCGGAAGCTAAGCCACGTCGCGGGATCATTGAGCTTCCGAATTTTGTCCGAGAGCTTCATGAAACCTCAAATGGAAAGTGTCGGCGCGTCCTAACGCATCGAAGAAAACCGGGCCGCGCTCCGAGAGACACGCTACACCTACACAGCCGATTCTACTTCCGCTCCGGTCGTTTCCGGGGCGAGCTCATCGATCGGCGCAGGCGAAATCGAGATGATCTCAAACTCGCCGGAGCCCTCGTCCTTACTCAGGGTCACCGTCTCCCCGATTTTGTGTCCGAGCACCGCCTGACCGATCGCAGTTTGATACGAAATCACCCCATTGGAGGGATCGCTATCCCACGCGCCCAACAGGGTATAGGTCTCGGTGTTGCCGCTCTCCACATCCTTTAGCCCTACGATCGTGCCGATGGAAACTTGCGAGAGATCGGGATTTTCAAAATTGGTTCCACGCGCCTTCATAAGCGCCAGTTCCAGTTCGGCCTTCCGTCGCATCAAAACTGCCTGCATCTCTTTGGCCGCTTTGAATTCAAAATTTTCCCGCAGATCGCCGTAGGATCGAGCCACGCCGATCTCTTTGCTGTTCTCCGGAATCTTCTTATTGATCAGCTCCTCAAATTCCGCTTTGCGCGTCTCCAGACTGCTCCAGGAAACGATCAAAGACTCCGTCTTTTCTTCCTTCTGCTCGCCCGTGATCACGCTCTCCAGTTGCGGGAAGAGTTTGATGATCCGAGCCAACAAGGAACGCTTCGTCAACTCGTCGAAAACCGGAGTCAGCATCAGGCGCCGCATCGCATCGCGCGCCGTCCCGGCATCCGTCTCCGCAAACATGTCAGGAATCAGCTCGCGATCGTCCAAGAGCAGATCGCGCAATTTGCTCCCGCGGCTGTTTTCATTGTGTTGATCCCGTTCCAGCGCGGAAAGAATCGCTCCCAAGAGCTCAGGCGCGATCAAGTCACGCCACTCGCCGCCCCGTTCTTTGCAAAGCCACGTCAGCGCCTCGCTCGTGATGGAATGTTCGCGAATTCCGCGCTGCAAATAAGCGCGCAGCTCCGTTTGCATTCCTGCATCCGCAAAGACTTTCGGCATCTGCATCACCGCGCGGGCGTGATTGGCCTGCATGATCTGGAAAGCGCGTTTCGTCCACTCCGGTCCCAGCGCTGTCGGCATCGCCTGCAAGACGCGACGCTCTTTGGCGCTCGGAAGCTTCGGCAAAATCGTGAGCAGCCGCGAGTCCTCATCCGCCAGCATCCGCTCCAGGGTTAAGGCCGGATTCCCGCTTTTCAGCTCGGGCGCGTTCGCCAGTAGATCGTCCCGCGCGATCACCAGCTCGATCGAGAAAGCGGGATTGAAACGCTGATTCCGCTCCGCCGCTTCTTCGATCGAGTTGATCAACGGCTGCAACTGCTTCACCGGATCGCTAAACTCACCGGGGTGCTTGATAATCTGATCGAGCGCCGCCGCCTGCTCCTTCGGCTGGCGAGCTTGCTCGAAGAAATCCAGCATCTCATGCGCGCGGGAGACTTTCTCGGCGCGCAGTTGGATGGCTTCCGTTTTTTTCGCTGGCAGATGGAAGTAGCCTTCCTTCTTCAGCGCCTTGGTGGTGGAGGTCCACCAGCGCTTCCACTCCGCTTCCGTGAACAGATCGCCCACCAGAAACTGGCCGATTTGTGTCGAAGTCGCCGCGCCGCCCACACTCTCCAGAATATTTCGCACGATCCCCGCGGGATCTTTCTTCAAAAGATCCTTGATGGATGACAAATCATTCGCCTTCCGTGCGAGGAAATGTTCCGGCGGGATCACCGTCAGGTTCTCCGCGGCATAGGTGAGCTGCATCGGATGCGCCTTTTTTCCCGGAAAATCGATCAGGATTTGATTCAGGAGCAAATTCCACTCGGCCACCTTGCCGAAGCCCCAACTCTTGTGCAGGCAGTAGGTGCCCGGCACGAGCTTTTCAAGTTGATCTGCCGCCTTCGCGGTCAGCTTTCCCGATTCAATAAGTTTCTCCAGTTCAGCGTCCATTGCGGACGATGAAGTTACGGCACCCAGCCATCCGTGCCAGAGAAAACTCCGGCGCGCATTGTCTCAGGCGAAAGCCGGCTGCCATACCCACGGTGCCCTCAAGGCAATCAGCGAACTTCGGGGCTTATTTCCGCCAATTGAATTTGCGAGATAGCGGGTCACGTGGAAACTAGGCGCTCGTGCCACTTTGGTTCTGGATCGCATTTCACATCGGTGTCTTCATCGTTCTCGCGATCGATCTGGTCGGCTTTAATCGCAAAGCGCACGTCATCGGTGTGCGCGAGGCCACCATTTGGAGCATCATCTGGGTCGTTCTTTCGCTCAGCTTTAATCTCCTCGTCTGGCACCTGAAAGGGCCGAAGGCCGCGCTCGATTTCTTCACTGGCTACCTGATCGAATACTCGCTCAGCGTTGATAACATCTTCGTCTTCGTCCTCATCTTCACCTACTTCCAGGTCCGGCGAAAATATCAGCATCGCGTTCTCGTTTGGGGCATCATCGGCGCGCTGCTCATGCGCGGCGTGATGATCTGGCTGGGCGTGGCGTTGGTCGATCGCTTCCACTGGATCCTCTACATCTTTGGCGCCTTCCTTCTCATTACTGGCATCCGCATGCTCATGAGCCATGGCGAAGAGATCGATCTTGAGAGCAACTTCGTCCTCCGTCTTTGCCGGCGCTGGATGCGCGTCACGCCCGACTATCACGAGCAGAAATTTGCGGTCAAAGTGAACGGCCAATGGATGCTCACGCCTCTCGCCCTGGTCCTGATCGTGATCGATATCATGGACCTGGTCTTCGCGGTCGATTCCATCCCCGCGGTCTTCGCCATCACGCAGGACGAGTTCATCATCTACACCTCAAACATCTGCGCCATCCTCGGGCTTCGCTCTCTCTACTTCGTCCTCGCCCACATCATCGATCGCTTCATCTACTTGAAGACCGGCCTCGCGCTCGTGCTCGGTTTTGTCGGATTAAAAATGATCGCCGCGGACGTTTTCCACATTCCGAATTGGGCTTCGCTGGGCTTCATCATCACCACTTTGAGCGTCACCATTATCCTCTCGATGCGTGCCACCCGTGGGCTGCCAGAAGGCAGCTTGATCAAGAAAGCAGTGGCCGAGATGCCGCCCCCGACAGAATGAAGGTTTGCCTCGGCCGTCGAAAAGTCTTTTGCTCGGCTCAGCCATGAAAACCTTTTGCGTTGCGGCTTTATTCCTTGGTCTCGCCGCCACCATGCGAGCGGACATTCACGATCCCCCATCGAACGATTACGGTCCCACGCGGAAGCTAGGTCGCGGCGTCTCGAATCTTCTCTTCGGTTGGTCCGAGCTTCCGACCACGATCGCCAAGATCAACGAGACCGAAGGCAACTCCGCGGCTGCCGGCTACGGCGTGGTGCGCGGAGTGGGTCGCAGCATCATGCGCATCCAGGCCGGCCTCTTCGAGATCCTCACCTTCCCTGTCCCCGTCGTTCGCGGCACTTACTTTCCCATCCTCGAAAGCGACACCCATTGGATCCACGCCGGCTACCAGGAATTTCCGCCCGAGCTGGGGAACGAATCAAAATATCCTTACACCCGGAAGTATTGATCGCTCTCCCGCCCGACTTCGCGGAGGAGAACCATCGCCACGCACCATGACGCCACCGCTGGAGCTGGAGATTGCCGACGTTGCCTTCGGCGGAAAAGGCGTAGGACGCATCAACGGGAAAGCCGTCTTCGTTCCTTTCACGATCGAAGGCGAGCGCGTGCGCGTCCGGCTCGTGCGCGAGAAGAAAAACTTCGCCGAAGCCGAACTCCTCGAAGTGCTCGAGCCTTCGCCCCATCGGGTGCAACCAGAGTGCCCGTACTTCGGCCGCTGCGGTGGCTGCAGCTACCAGCACATGGATTACGCGCATGAGCTGCGGACAAAATTCCGCCAGGTCGAGGAAACCCTGCGCCGCGTCGGCCAGATCACAGACGCGCCCTTGCGCCCCATCATCCCCTCGCCCGAGCCCTACCACTACCGCAACCGCATCACCGTCCATGCCGAGGACGGCACCGTCGGTTATTTCCGGCGCGACGCCCACCAGCTCATCGATGTGGAGCAATGCCCGATCGCGCTTCCTGCGGTCAACGCCGCTCTCACTGAGCTCCGCGGACGGCAGCCGCAAACCGGGCACTTCACCCTTCGCGCTCATGCCGGCCCGCGCGTCTTCGCGCAAACGAACGATGCCGTGGCCGAGGCCATGGCCCAGCTCGTGGAGGAGATGGTCCCGCGCGATCAAGAACTCCTGATCGACGCGTTCTGCGGCGCCGGTTTTTTCGCAAAACGTCTGCGCGGATATTTTCGCCGTGTCATCGGGATTGAGTGGGATCGCTTCGCCATCGCAGCGGCGGAGAAAGGCGCGCTCCCGCACGAGTCCTACCTCGCCGGCAACGTCGAGGAGACGCTGGGCCCGCTCCTCCGGGAATGCGCCCTGGCACAAACCACCGTCATCGCCGATCCACCCGCGACTGGATTATCCGAAGGCGTGCGACAGCTTCTCCTCGAACGCGCCCCCGCCACGCTCGTTTACGTTTCCTGCCATCCCGCCACGCTCGCGCGCGATCTGCGCGCGCTCAGTCCCGCGTTCGTTCTCCGCTCCGTCACCCCGCTCGACATGTTTCCGCAAACCGCCGAGATCGAGTGCGTGGCACACCTGCAAGCGCGGGCGTCGATTGCGTAGGCCTGTTAAGGACTGGCGCCGATCCACCACTCGAACCGCTTTCCGATGGCTCCCTCGCCGCGCGGGCGGGATGACGTTTTACTGAAATGCCTCTAGCCAACGTCACAGTTTGGAGAATCTTCTGCGCGGGAGTGATGCGATATCATCGCGCAGCTGTGGCCGGGGCGGATCAATCGAATCCGCTTCGTCCATGGCCGCGGCGATCGAATCCTCTCTTCCATTAATGGCCACTACAATTCCTGAAGCCGGCATCCACCGGCCGCGCAATGTCGATTGGAAGCGCGCTGCAGCGCTCCTCTACGGCGACTGGGGCACGAGCAAAGCCTACGTTATCGGTCTCGCTTTCGTCGCGGCTGGCTTCTCCTCCTTCCCCATTATCCTCGCGGTCTGCGTCCTCACCGCAGTGGTCGGTTACAACTACATCCTCGTCTGCAAACACTTCCCGGATGGCGGCGGCGTCTATTCCGCCGCGCGGCAGCAGAGTCGCTTCCTCGCTTCAACCGGCGCGCTTCTGCTGGTGGCAAACTTCATGGTCACGGCCGCGCTCAGTGGCTGGGCCGCCGTCAGCTACCTCGGGGTTTCGCCACGCTTTGCCCAGGTGGCCACCATGGGCCTCATCCTCATCGTGGGTGCGATTAATTTCTTCGGGCCGAAACATAGCGGAAGCGTCTCGCTTTGGCTCGCGCTCCCCGCGGTCGTGGTCGTGCTCATGATCATCGGCTTCAGCGCGCCGCATCTCACCCTCGAGCACTTGGAACCGCGCCAGGCCGATCTGGGCCACACCTGGATCGCGTTCGTCGGCGTCATCCTCGCGCTCAGCGGCGTCGAAGCGGTGGCCAATATCACCGGCGTTATGAAAGCCGATGCCGACTCGCCGCCCGGCCATCCGAAAGTCACCCGCACCGCCACGAAAGCGATCGTGCCCGTCGCGCTCGAAGTAGTCATCGGCACCGCGCTGCTGGGTTGGGCCATGCTCTCGCTGCCCGCCAGCATGACCGGCGAACTTCAGGCGCATAAAGAAGACATGCTGCGCTTTCTTGCCGAATACTACGGCACCCTGTCGTCTCCCCCGGGCTCGGCCATGTCTTCGGCATCATCGTTGGCGTCGTCTTCGGGTTTCTCCTTTTCAGCGCAGTCAATACCGCGGTCGTCGCGCTCATCGGCGTGATCTACATGATGGCGCAGGATGGCGAGATGCCGCGCCAGCTCGCGCGCTTAAACCGCCACGGCGTGCCCTGGCTCCCGCTCTGCATCGCGGTGGGAATTCCGATCGTCATCCTCGCTGTCACGAGCGAGTTCGAAGCCCTCGCCGGGCTCTACGCCATCGGTGTCGTCGGCGCCATCGCGGTCAATCTCGGCGCCTGCACTTTCAACAAACGCCTTGCCCTGCGCTGGCCGGAGCGCGCCTTGATGGGACTCACATTTTTCGTCCTCGCGGCGGTGGAGCTGACGATTGCCAAGACCAAACCTGAGGCGCTGTTCTTCGCCATGTGCATTCTGGGAGTGGGCTACGGTCTTCGCGCCTACTCGCACAAACTCTCCGGCCTTAAGACGGTCACGCTCACGCGCGGCGTGGCCGCGATGGTCACCCCCGATGCTGCCAGCGCCTTGCAGCCGCGCCTGGAAGAAGGACAAAAGATCATGGTCGCTGCGCGCGGCATCACCCCGGTGCTCGGGTTTGCCATGGATGAAGCGCAACTCCGCAAAGCCGTCCTCTGCGTCCTGTTCGTGAAAGAAATCGCCGTCCATTTTTCCGCCACTCCCGCCATCCTCGGCCGGGCGAGATGGCAGGATGATCCCGAGGCCAACGCTATCATGTCGCTCATGCTCAAGCTCGGCGAAGAGCGCGGCGTCTGCGTCCTGCCGGTCTACGCCGTGAGCGAAAACTCCGCCGCCACCATCCTCGATCTGTCCGCCACCATGGGGGTCGATTACCTCATGATCGGCGCCTCGCAGCGCTCCATGCTCGCGCATCTTCTCCGCGGCAGCGTCGTCACCAACGTCGCCGCGCAACTTCCCGAAGATATTCGACTCGTCATCTACGGCTAAGTTCGCTTCTTGGACAGGATTAACAGGATGATACAGGATTAGGAAACCGCCTTCGGCAAGTCCTTCAGAATCTTGTTAATCCTGTAAATCCTGTCCAAAAAAAACCTCCGCCGCGACGGAGCGGCGCTATCGGATTAGAGTGCCGGGCATTATGTCGAATGCCGCCGCCGCCTCCCATGACCTGAGTTTCCTGCACGATCTCGCCATGGTCATGCTCACAGCGGGGCTGGTCACGATCATCTTTCACCGGCTCAAACAACCGGTCGTCCTCGGTTACATTCTCGCCGGCGTTCTCATCGGTCCGCACACGCCCTGGCTGCCGGGCATCGATAACGAGCAGACCATCCACACTCTCTCGCAGCTCGGGATCATCTTTCTCCTCTTCTCGCTCGGGCTCGAGTTCAGCCTGCGCAAACTGCACGACGTCGGCGCGACCGCTTTCATCGCCGCCTCTCTCGCCATCCTCATGATGGCCATGGCCGGCTACTCGCTTGGCCAGGCTTTCGGCTGGCGCCCGATGGATAGCGTCTTTCTTGGCGCCATCCTTTCCATCTCCTCCACCACCATCATCATCAAAGCGCTGAGCGAGCTCGGCTTGAAAAAGGAGAAATTCGCCGAGCTCATCTTCGGCATTCTGATCGTCGAAGACATCCTCGCCATCATCATGATCGCGCTTCTCTCCGGCTTCGCGACCACGGGTTCCTTCTCCGCCCGCGACATCGCGGTGACGGTGGCGAAGCTGGCTTCCTTCCTCGGCGTCCTGCTGGTGGCGGGCTTGATCATCGTCCCGCGTCTCTTGAATTACGTCGCGCGGTTCAAGAGCAACGAGATGCTCCTCATCACCGTCCTCGGGCTTTGCTTCGGCGTCTCTCTCCTCGCCGTCCAACTCGAATACAGCGTCGCGCTGGGCGCATTCCTGATCGGCGCCATCATTGCGGAAGCGCGTCAAATCGTGCGCATCGAGACCCTGCTCGAGCCGATTCGCGACATGTTTAGCGCGGTCTTCTTCGTCTCCATCGGGCTGCTGATCGATCCCACGCTCCTTCTGAAATATGCGGGGCCGATCTTCATCATCACCGCCGTGGTCATTCTCGGGCAGATGTTCTCCTGCACCCTCGGCACCTTTGTCGCCGGCCATGATCGACGAGTCTCGCTGCGGGTCGGAATGGGCCTGGCGCAGATCGGCGAGTTTTCCTTCATCATCGCTTCGCTCGGTCTCACCTTGGGGGTGACGAGCGGTTTCCTTTATCCGATCGCCGTCGCGGTCTCCGCGCTCACCGCGCTTACCGCGCCTTATTTGATTCGAAACTCAGATCGCCTGGTCGGCTATTTCGATCGGGTCGCACCGGTGGCGGTGAAAAACTGGCTCGATCTCTACACCGATTGGGTCGCGGGATTGAGCCGGAGGCGCAGCGGCTTCGCCATGGGCTTGGTGCGAAAATGGGCCTGGCAAATCGCGCTCAACCTTCTTCTCATCTCCGGCATCTTCATCGGTGCCGCTTCCGTGCGCCGCTACGGTCTGGAGTGGTGGCCGAAAATTCCTTACGGCTACGATGGCTTAAAGGCCGCCCTCTGGCTCGGCGCCATGCTCGTCTGCCTGCCGCTGCTCATCGCCGTCTTCCGCAAAATGCGCGCGCTTGCCATGCTCCTCTCGGAAATGAGCGTCACCCAAAAAGCCGGCGGCGAAAACACCCCCGCGCTCCGCTCCGTCATCGCCAACACCATCCTGACCGTCGGTTGCCTCGCGGTGATGCTGCTCCTTTTGCTCCTCAGTTCCGCCATCCTGCCTTCCTGGAAACTGTTTATCGCCCAGGCGCTCATCGTTGCGGCCAGTGCCATCCTCCTGCAGCGCTCATTTACGCGGCTCTACTCGCGCGCCCAATTCGCCCTCCAGCAAACGCTGAACGAGCCGCCCGTCTCGCGACATCCTCCGCCCCCGGTGGCGCTCCCTTCGATGTTGCGCGAAGCCAGTCTCCTCACCGTTCATCTGCCGGAAAATGGCCAGGCCGTTGGCAAAATCATCGGTGAGCTTCGGCTGCGGACCAAGACCGGCGCCAGCATCGTAGGCATTCAGCGCGCAGGCACGAGCTTGATCAATCCCGGCCCCGATGAGGAACTCCGTGCCGGCGACGAAATCCTGTTGCTCGGGAGCGAAGCGCACCTTCAGTCCGCGCAGGAATACTTGCAGCAGCCTGGTCCACCCACTGCAGCCCATGGTCGCTGAGAGCTGCAAACTTGCGCCACCGAAAGAACTGGCTTCCGATCCCATCATGCACGCCCCGAAAGTATTGGTCGCCGACCCGGTTTCCCAACGCGGTCTTGATGAACTGGCCCGCGACGGCGCCCTCGAAGTCATCAAGGATCTCGGCCTTGCCGAAGCGGCGCTCATCGAACGCATCTCCGATTTCAGCGCGGTCGTCGTTCGGAGTGAAACGAAGATCACCGCCGCCGTGCTCGAGGCCGGACAGAAACTCAAAGTCGTCGGCCGAGCCGGCGTGGGCGTGGATAACGTCGACGTCGAGGCGGCCACCCGGCGCGGCGTCATCGTCATGAACGCGCCCGGCGGCAACACCGTCTCCACCGCGGAACACGCCTTCTCCCTCCTGCTCTGCGTCGCGCGCAAGATCCCGCAAGCCGACGCCATGGTCCGCAGCGGCAAGTGGAGCCGGAAGGAATTCCAAGGCGTCGAACTCCATAACAAAACGCTCGGCATTATCGGCATGGGCCGGATCGGGAGTGAGCTTAGCCGCCGCGCGATTGCCTTCGGCATGCGCGTAGCCGCTTTCGATCCCTACCTCTCGGCCACCCGCGCGCGCGCCCTCCAAGTGGAACTGATCGATGATCTCGACGATCTCCTGCGCGCGGCCGATTTCATCACCCTCCACACTCCCCTCACCCCGGAAACGCATCATCTCCTCGACGCGGCGCGCCTGGCCAAAACCCGCCGCGGCGTCCGCATCATCAACTGCGCCCGCGGCGGCTTGATCGACGAAGCGGCGCTGGCCGAGGCGTTGCAAAGCGGCCAGGTCGCCGCCGCCGCGCTCGACGTTTTCGAGACGGAACCTTTGCCAACCGACTCGCCGCTCCGCCAGCTTCCGAACCTCGTCCTCACTCCACACCTCGGCGCTTCCACCGCGGAAGCGCAGGAAAGCGTCGGGATCGAGATCGCGCAATCGATCCGCGCCGCCCTCCTCGAAGGCACCATCCGCAATGCGGTTAACATGCCGAACCTGGACGCGAAGACCCTCGCGATCATCGGACCGCACCTGCGTTTCGGCGAGAAGCTCGGCCGCTTCCTCTCCCAGCTCGCGCCCAGCCACGCCGAGCAATTGAACATCAACTACAGCGGGAAAGTGAACGAGGTCGATACCACCGCCATCACCCGCAGCGTCTTGAAAGGCTTCCTGCAAAAAGCCGGCGGCATCGATGTGAACGAAGTAAACGCGCCCGCCTACGCCGAAAGCCTTGGATTGAAGATCAATGAAACCCGCCTGAGCGCGGTCGGCGATTACACCGATCTTCTCGAGATCTCCGCCGCCGCGGGCGGCGAAAGCGTCTCCGTCGCCGGCGCATTTTTCGGCGCCACTCCGCGCATCGTCAGCATCAACGCCCGCCCCGTCGAAGCCCGCCCCAGCGGCGTCGTCCTCGTCCTCGAAAACACCGATCGCCCCGGCATGGTCGGCCGCATCGGCACCTTGCTCGGCGAACACGGCGTGAACATCGCCACCATGTCCCTCAGCCGAAACGAAGCTGGCGGCACTGCGCTCACCGTCCTTAATCTCGACACCATCCTCGCGCCCGACGTCCTCGAAAAAATCCGCGCCAACGAAGACATCCGCTCCGCCCGCGTGATTTCGCTTTAGCGGCTATACTCCGCTTTCTCGCCGGCCAGCCTGGCGAGAAGCTCCTGCCCGGAACCGGCCAAAGCGTCGAGCCGGGCCAATTCCTCCACCAGCGCGATCGCCTGATCGACGTGCTCCCTTGCCCTGGCGCTTTCTTTCTTCCGATGAAACGCCTGCGCGGAGAGTCGGTAGGCATTTACCAAATCCCATCGGGCGCTGGTCACGGCCGGATCAAGTTTAACGATCTCGCGCAGCGTCTCCTGCACTGCCGCCACCTCCGCCAACGCGGCCTCCAACTGCCCCAGCTCGACCAGGCTCTCGGCCTTGGTCGTGCGGTATTTCGCCCGGTACTGTTTGCGCTCCGCGCTCTCGGGAAACTTTTCGATCAAACCCTCGATGATCCGGAGCGCAGCGTCCGCCTGCTCGAGCGCGCGCGCGTAGTCTCCCGCCAGATTCGACGCGCGCGCCACGTCCCAATGCGCGCTGGCCAGGTCGCTTTGCAGGCCCACATTTTCCGGCTCTTTTTGCAAGGCGGCGCGAGGGAAGTCGACGGTCTTGAGGCAGGCCGCGAGCGCCCCGGTCCCATCATCGCCCTTGTTATTGTAGAGCTGGCAGAGCTGTTTCTCCGATTGCCAGACATCGCGCTGCAATTTGAAATCCTGCGGAAATTCTTTCGCTAGTTCCCGGCTGATCGCGACCGCCAGATTCAGGTCGCGCAGAGCGCCCTCGAAGTCCTTCTGCGCCGCTTTGATTCTCCCGAGATATTTCATCAGCAGGGTCAGACTTTTCCGCAGCCCAACATGCTCTGGTTGCTCGACCCGTCCCTGCTCGATCAGCGCCCGCGCCTCATTGAAAAACACAAGCGCGCTCTCGACCTGGTAACTGAGCTCGGGGATGGCCCCGGCCAGGATCAAGAGGTAAGCCAGGTCGCTCCTCGCATCGATGGATTGCGGTTTCGCCGCCAACAGTTCCCGTCGCAGCTCCAGACTCTTGCGGTAAAATTCCTCGGCATCTTTTGTCCGATCGTCGTTCCAGGAATTCCGCCCGAGGGTCTGGTAATTTTTCGCCAGCCGTTCTTTCGCTTCCAAATCGTTCGGGTCAGCGCGAGCGACCGCTTCCCGCAGCTCGCGCGCTTTCCCGTAAGTTTCGAAACCGGTCTTGTAATCGCCCAGGCTCAAATTGGCCGCGCCCTGCACGTCGCCCACCTTTTCGTAGGCGCTCGCCAATTCGCTTTGCAGTTCCAAATCGTCGCCCGTCTCCCTGGCCAGGCTATCGAGATACTTGAGCGCGTTCTTTAAGATCGCCTCCCGCGCTTTGATCGAGCCCTCCAGATTCTCCACTTCAGGATACACTTCGAAGAGGTTCGAGTTCGCCAGCTGCCGCACGTCGTTGAAACGCTTCTCCGCTCTCGCCCGTTCCGTTTGGGCTACGTGCGATTGCCAAAGCGTAGCCGCCATCCCGGCCAGGACCGCCGCCACAATGAGAAACGCAGCCGCGACCGCTCCCTTGTTTCGCCGCACGAATTTCGTCGCTCGATAGCCGAAAGTGTCCTGGTGCGCCCGGACCGGAAGCCCCTCCTGATAACGCCGGAGATCCTCGGCGAATTGCTCGACCGTCGCATAACGGCGCTCCGGTTCCTTCCGCAGCGCCATCAAAACAATGTTATCGAGATCGCCGCGGAGCAGTCTCGGATTTTGCAACGCAGCCGCGCTGGGCCGGGCAGGCACCTGGTCGGTAACGGCGCGAGAGATTTCCTCCGGCGCGCGACTCGTGAAGCGAAGCGGCTTCTCGCCGGTCAGAAGTTCATAAAGCAAAACGCCGAGCGAATAGACATCGCTGCTCGTCGTGATCCGGTCGCCCTTGATCTGCTCGGGGCTGGCATACTCCGGCGTCATCACGCGCTGACTCGGGATGGTGAGAGTGAGAACGTCGTCCTCCGGGGTCAGCACCTTGGCAATGCCGAAGTCGAGCAGCTTCGGAGTTCCGTCGGCCGTGACGAGAATGTTCGACGGCTTGAGGTCGCGATGAATGACAAGGTTTTGGTGCGCGTAGGCGACCGCTCCGCAGACTCTGCGAAAAAGCTCGAGCCGAGCAGCGATGTCCAAACCGCGCGCACGACAGTAACTCGAGCAGCGTCTCGCCTTCCACGTACTCCATCACGAAGTAGGGCCGGCCATCCTCGGTCGAACCAGCGTCGATCAAGCGCGCGATGTTCGGATGCTCGAGTTGCGCCAGAATCTGCCGCTCATGGCGAAAGCGGCGCAAGATATCATCCGTATCCAGCCCACGCCGCACCAGCTTGAGCGCGACCTGTTTGTCGAACGCCTCGTCCGCCCTCTTCGCTAGATAGACTGTTCCCAGCCCGCCCCGACCGATCTCACGGATAATCCGATAAGCGCCAAATTCTCGCCCTTCGCTCGCGCTGGCATCGTCTCGAAAAAGATCGCGGGGCACCTCCAGCGGCGCCTGTTCCAGAAAGTCCGAGTCCGGATCGTCGACGGCGAGGAGCGACTCCACCTCGGCGCGCAGCTCCGGTTTCCCGTCGCATTCCTGCTCAAGAAATCGCGCGCGCTCCGGCTCGGCGCAACCCCGCGGCACGGTCGAAGAGATCGGTCACGCGTCCCCAGTCGTCACTCGACAGCGGCATGATTCTTTTCCCTGATCAGCTCCCGTCGAAGCCAGGCTTTCGCGACCCGCCATTCGCGCTTGATCGTGCGCGGCGACACGTCCAGCACTTCACCCGCTTCTTCTGTGGTCAGCCCGCCGAAGAAGCGCAGCTCCACGATCTGGCTTTGCCGCGGATCGAGCTTCGCCAGATCCACCAACGCTTCGTCGAGCGCGATCAAATCAACCCGGCGCGCGGGTGCGGCGAGCAGGCCTTCGTTCAGTTCCAGTTTATCCCAAGCCCCGCCGCGCTTCTCCGCGCGGACGCGTCGGGCATGATCGACTAAAATCCGCCGCATCACTTTTGCCGCGACGCCGAAAAAGTGGGCGCGATTTTTCCACGAGGCCTGGGTTTGATCGACCAGGCGGAGATACGCTTCGTGGACCAGACCCGTCGCCTGCAAAGTATGATCGCTCCGTTCGCGCTGGAGATAACCGCGCGCGATCTGGCGCAGCTCATCATAGACCAGCGGCATCAGCTCGCGGGCTGCTTCGCGGTCGCCTTTCCCCCAATCGATCAGCATCCGGGTGACTTGCTCCTGCGGTGAAGACGGGATCATGGCGTGGTAGGGCCCTCGCAAATTCCTACGCTGACGCACGCCGACGAATGCAGAGGGTGGACAGCTTCAGAGTAAGTTTGCGGCCGAAGCGTGGCAAGGCTTAGCAATTTTTTCACAAAAACGTGGCCCCGTTTCGCGGCGCGTTGCGCTTTGAGGGTATGGCCATCGAAAGGCGAAAAATTATGAACACCCAAAGACTTCTCCAAATCCTCCTCGCCCTCGCGCTTGTCGCAGCACCTTTGCAAGCTGCGACCTTCGTCGTCACCAACGCCAACGACAGCGGGGCCGGCAGTCTGCGCGATGCGATCAATCAAGCGAATGGCAACGCGCAGGCGGACACGATTAACTTCGACCCCGCGTTTTTTAACGTCGCGCGGACGATCACGTTAACCAGCGGCGAGATCCAAATCGGGTCGGATGGCGCGAATCCGGGCCGACTGGTCGTGATCAACGGTCCGGGCGCCAGCCTCCTCACCATCAGCGGCAACAACGCCAGCCGGATCTTCCTCCTCGGCCCCGACTTCAACGCCAGCGTCACCATGAACGGGATGACTTTGCGCGATGGCAACGGTGTCGGCTTCGCCGATCCCAACGGCGGCGCCATCTTCGCTCAGGTGGCCGCGAACCTGACTCTGAACGCCATGGTCCTGCGCAATAATGTTATCACCGCCGTGGCGCGCGGAGGCGCCATGTTCATGAACGGGGTCGGCCACACCGTGATCAACGATTCCCTCATCACCGAAAATTCCGCCTACGGCGAGGGCGGTTTCTACATCGATAACATCCAGGAAAACCGGTTCACGATGCGGAACACGACCGTCTCCAATAACCGCGCGACATCAGCCGATGTCGGCGGGTTTTCGCTCGTGCGCGGGACGAATCTTATCGAGAATTGCCGGGTCACGGGCAATGTCGCCACGCGCAGTTTCGGCGGGATAGTTGTCTTCCAGGCCGTCCGCCTGGATGTCTCGGATACGCTCATCTCCGAGAACGACGGGATGCAGGACAATGGCGGCGGACTATCGACCGATGGTTCCGCAATTGTGAATCTGCGCCGGCTCAACGTCTCGAACAATCACGGCGCCGGCATCGTCATTCGTAATCCCAGCGGCGTCGTCACCATCATGGATTCCACGATTTCGAATAATGTCCTCCGCGATTATCTCGGCTTCAGCGGCGAGGCCGGCGGGGGCATCTCGACCTCAGGCGAATCCGATGCGCCGATCCGGATCATCAACACCACCATCTCCGGGAACTCGGCTCCAGATGCTGGCGGCGGAATCTACAACTTCACGCGCGGGCTGGAGCTCATTAACTCGACCGTCGTCAACAACTCGGTCACCAACGCGGGCGTGGGCAAAGGCGGTGGCGGAATCTTCGATGGCGAGCTGCAACGCAGCGGCGGGAACAGTTTCGGGTTCCGCTTCAAAATTCAAAACTCGATCATCGCGGGAAACTCGGCCGCGCGCGGGCCGGACCTCTACAGCGGCTTCGATTCCGCCGGCTCCAACATCATCGGCAACACCGCCGATACCAACAGCAGCACCGCCGCGACCGGCGACCAGTTCAACGTGAATCCACAGGTCGGTCCGTTGGCCGATAACGGTGGCTCGACGTTCACGCACGCCCTCCTCGCCGGCAGTCCGGCAATCAATGCCGGGAACAACGCGCTCGCCGTGGATGCAACCGGCGCCGCCCTCACCTCCGACCAGCGCGCAGGCGCCTACCAGCGGATCGTAAATGGCACGGTCGATATCGGCGCCTTCGAAGTGCAGCCGCCGCCAAACACGCAGCCGGGCAACAACGTCACCCAGACAAGTTCCTCCAGCGATGCCAGCGTCACTTTCCCTGCGATCACGCGCGCCGGGCTCACGCGCTTCGAGCCGATCACCGCGACCTCGGCGGGCACCGCGCCACAGGGTTACAACCTGCGGAACGATCGACCCGCTTTTAACATCACCACCACGGCCGAGTTCACCGGGCCGCTCCTGGTCAGCATCACGGTCCCAGCCGCCGTCACCGAAGCCGAATTCCAGCGGCTTCGCATTTTGCACAGCGAAAATGGCGTGCTCGTTGATCGCACCGTGCGCGCTCCAGAAACCCCGGCGCCGAACTTCGCCACCCGCACGATTTCCGCGCGCGTGACTTCTCTCTCGCCCTTCGTCCTCGCGACCGCGCCCGGCCAACTGCAAAACATCTCCACCCGTCTCCGCGTGCAGACCGGCGACAATGTCTTGATCGGCGGTTTCATCATCACCGGCACTGTGAGCAAGCAGGTAATCCTCCGCGCGATCGGTCCCTCGCTCAGCAGCAGCGGCGTCACCGGCGCGCTCGCGGACCCCATTATGGAATTGCGCCGCAGCGACGGCTCGCTCGTGGCCAGCAACAACAACTGGCGCGAAACGCAGCAGACCGAAATCATCGCCACCACCGTCCCGCCGACGAACGACCTCGAGTCCGCCATCGTCGCCACCCTCATCCCGGGCAACTACACCGCGATCGTGCGCGGGGTGAATAACGGGACCGGCATCGGGTTGGTGGAAGTCTTCGATCTCGAAACCAACACCGTCTCGAAGTTGGCGAACATCAGCACCCGCGGTTTTGTTCAAAGCGGCGACGACGTCATGATTGGCGGCTTCATCGTCGGCCCGGCCGTCTCCAGCGCGAGCAAGGTAATCGTGCGTGCGATCGGCCCCAGCCTCACCAGCCAGGGCGTGAATGGCGCGCTCGGCGACACCACCCTCGAACTCCGCGATGCCAGCGGCACGCTCGTGGCGCAGAACGACGACTGGCGCTCCTCGCAGGAAGCCGAGATCATCGCCAGCACCGTGCCGCCCACGAGCGACCTCGAGTCCGCTCTGGTAGGGGATCTGCCGGCGGGCAATTACACCGCGATCGTGCGCGGGAAAGCCAACGCCACCGGCGTGGCGTTGGTCGAGGTTTACACCTTGCAATAGCAGCGACCGGCAACCGGGCAGGCGCCTCGCTTACTTCTTCGCGCAGGCGAAAAGCGAGGTGCCGAAGGGGAGCGGGAAGTGGCGCGTGAGCGCGAGCTCCGTGTGGACCAATGCACTGAGAGCGGCGTTGAGCGGCGGCCAGATGGGCGCGAGATCGGAGCGCACATCTGGCTCCTGCGCCTTCGCCCGGCTCGCCCAGCGCACCGCCGCCACCGCCGGCAGCAGGGTCATGTTCCAGTAACTCATCCTCTCAATCGTAAAACCGGCACCACGCAGCAACTCCGTCAGGCGCGGCCGGGTATAGCGTCGCCCCATGTCGGTCGCCACATCGTGGCTGCCGCGCAGGAAATCGAACGCCGCGACATTAAGAATCAATCTCCCGCCCGGGCGCAGCACGCGATACATCTCGCGCACCGCTGCGGCCGCATCGACCGCGCGCAGCACGATCACGTCGATCGAGAGCACGACGTCGAATTCGTTTTCCGGGAAGGGAAGTTGATCGGCGCTGCCCTGCACCAAAGCCGCGCCCGTCGCCCGCTCGCGCGTGAGCTCCAGCGCGCGCGAGACGAAATCCAGACCGGTCAGCTCCGCTTCGGGAAAACGTTCACGCACCCGCGCCAGCATCCCGCCGCCGCCGCAGCCGGCATCGAGCAGTTTGAACCCGGGCGTGGACGGTTGAATCGCGTCGACCACGTGCCGACGCAGGCCGCGATACCACCAGAGATCGTCTTCCACCGCGCGCATGGTTTCGATTTCGAGCGGAGACATCCGGACCAACTTCGCGCTCGCACTGCCGCTTGCGCCAGCGGAAATGCAGACGCGCTTCGGCGTTGCTCAGTAACGCGTGCGGCATTGACGCTCCGAAAAGCGAAACCTAGCGTCCGCGCATGGCATCCCCGACGCGCGCGCACTCCACGCCGTCGATAAATGCGCGGGGCCTTGGTCGCGCGACGTGGGGATTGCTCGAGCAGGCCTGGCGCTGGTTGTCGACCTCCCCGCGGAAACATTCCCCTGGCGCACATGCCGCCATCCTCCTCGTGGGGCTGATCCCGGCCTACATCATCTTGAATTTCGTCGCGCAGCACGGCGTGAACGTGCCTTTGCAGGACGATTGGGAAATGGCGCCGTTGATCGCGGAGGCGCATAGCGGGCAGCTGAACCTCTCGGGTTTTTGGATGCAACAAGAGGAAGCGCGGACGGTGGTGCCGAAGCTTCTTTTCGTCGCCTCGACGTGGGACGGTGAATGGGATGTGCGGGAGCAGCTCCTCCTCTCGGTCATTCTTGCCATCCTGACCGCCCTCGGAATTTACCTCCTCCTGCTGCGCGCGGAACTTTCATGGGGAGCGATGGCGCTCAGTTTTTGGGCGGCGGGATGGTTGATCTTTTCGTCCACTCAATTTGAGCTCTGGCTGCTGCCTTCCGGCTTTCCGTCGTTTCTCCCTGTCCTCGCCATCGTGTTGGGTTTGCTGGCGCTGGAGACTGGCTGGTCGCTCGCGGTAAAGTTCGGGCTCTGCGTATTTCTGGCCGCTTTAAGCACGTTTACGCTCGCGCACGGATTGCTGGCCTGGGGGTTGATGATGGGCGCGTGGCTGGTGATCCATCGGCCAAAGCGATGGGGATTTTGGCTGGGAGCGTGGACGTTAACGGCAGCCGCATGCGTGGCGTTTTACCTTTCTGGCTACAGCAAGCCGGCCCATCTCCCGGCTTTCGCGCCGCCCCTGCCGCCGCTGGAATATGCGCGCTTTTTCCTCACTTTTCTTGGGACGGGTCTGGCCTACGGCGAGGTCGAGAATACGGTCGTGCTGGCGATCGCGGTCGGTGCGCTGACCCTTTTCATCTTCGCGGCAGCGGCGATCTACGTCGCCGCGCAATGGCGGGACCGCACCTTCACCAGCCGCGCGCTCCCGTGGTTTTCGCTAGGCGGCTATTCTTTGGGAAGCGGCGCGCTGGCGACGATGGGACGCATCGGCTACGGGACGGAGTACGCGCTCGCCTCGCGTTACATCACCTTTTCGCTCTATCTGATGGTGGCCGATGTGGTCCTGCTTGCGATCATCGCCGAGCGATTGCTCCGGTCGGCGCGCGTCTGTCTCGCGGCGTGTCGGGATTTTCGCGAGCGCGACCATTCTGGCGGTGATCGGCGTGATGCTGTTCCATCCCGCGTTCGTCCGCGGGATGAAGGTTCTCCACGGCACCGCGGCGCGGGATCGTCTCGGGCGCAGTGCAGATTTGGTTCAGCCCAGTGCTGGACACATCCGCGCTTATCCGGCGCATTGTCTACCCGGGGCCGGCGATCGCGGTCGCGGCCGCTGATCGCCTGGACAAGTTGAATCTCCTCCGTCCGCCGCTCGTCCGCACCACGCAGGCGACCGCCCTGGCTCGCAACCCGGCGAACGCGCTCGGGGCTTGCAACAACATCGTGAGCGTAGATTCCGAGCGCGTCCGCGCGATTGGCTGGGCTTTGTTGCCGCAAAAGCGACGCGTCACCCATGGAGTGGTGCTGGCCTACCAGACCAACCCGGCGCAGGCCCCGGTGCTCTTCGCGCTTTCCGATGAGGTGACAAAGTATCCCGGCGGCCAACGCCTCCCGCGCGAATTGCGCACGCCGGAACAGGAATGGTGTGGCTGGTCAGCGACGTTTCCGCGAAGCGCCGTCCCGAGCGGCGCCACCATTTCCGCCTGGGCGGTGGATCTGGATGCCGGCCCCGCCCTTTATCGCCTCCGGCAATTTGCGCCGCAGCTCCCGTAGACTGCGCGCCTCATAATTCGCGCGGATTTTTTCTTTCGCGGAAACAAGAACGCTCATACCCTCGCCTCCATGTCAGCACTTCTTTGGACCATCCTCATCGGCGCCGTCATCGGCATTGTCGCGAAACTTCTCATGCCTGGGCGCGATCCCGGCGGCTGCATCATCACCATCCTCCTCGGTATCGCGGGCTCGTTCCTCGCCGGCTATCTCGGCCGCGCCATGGGCTGGTATCAGGAAGGGCAAGCGGCCGGCTTCATCTTCTCCGTCATCGGAGCGATGATTCTGCTCCTGCTCTACCGGGTCATTTTCGGGAAGCGCGCTTAAACGCTTCGCGCCTCGCTTTACCGGAGCGGCCGCGCCACCAGGATTCCGGTGTGCGAGCCGTAGCGGTAGAGATACTTCGAGAGCTGGGAGTCGATCACGACCTTGCCGTAATTCCGCGGCGAGGAGGCGTGCATGAAATGGAGGACTCCATCCGACGTCCGCAGAGCCAGCCCCACGTGCGAAGTGCCCACCATTCGTCCATCGCGCGAGACGATGCCGATGATGTCGCCGTTCTGCAGCTTCGACTCGATCTTCGCGACCTGACTCTTCGGGATTTGATAGAGAGTCTGGCGGGAGACTCTCTCCTCCATCTTCCGGAGCGGACCGAGGAGCGCGGGGTTGCTCTTTAAATATCGATAACTCCGCCAGCCGACCGTCATCTCCCGCGCAGCATGCGGCGCGGGACGGCCGCCGAGCTTCCGAGTGAGATCGGCGACTAGATTGCGTTTGTCGTTATCCCAAAGCCAGTCCTCCAGGTAGTGGAGGCGGGAAAGATATTCGCCGGTGCATTGGCCGCCGCGGTAGCGATCCAGCTCGATGTAGTGGAGCAAACGTTCCGGCGTCCAGCTCTCCTGGGGCTCGTTTAACATCCGGGCAAAGGCGAGTGAGATCTCGAAGAAGGTCCAGCAATCCTGCCCGTCGAAGTTCACCGAAGGCGCTTCCACCCGATCATCGATCTCAAGGGTGTAGCCGCGGTAACGCGTGCCGAGCATGGCCTGGCCGACTGTCGCCGTGCGTTCGCCGATGGGCAGCGAAGCCCAATCGCCCGCGCGCGCTTCTTTCACCAAGCGCTCGAATTTATCCCGCCCTTTGAAGACGGTGGAAAACGGGAGCGAGGCCGCATTCGCAGAAATGGCGACGAGGCAGAAGAGAAAGACGGCGGTAACAAATTTGCGCATGTGGGGGGATTATCTCGCGAAAGAAGAGAGCACGCAATGTGCCGGCCCGGGGGCGACGTCTCTCGACGGGCTTCTGTAGTTTCCGCCCGGAAACCGGTCGCATGCCGGAGACCGGTCTTGTAGCTTGCCGGGTGGAAGATTTGTTCGCTCAAGAAGAGGAAGTGAAAGCGGTGAAAGCGCCCACCGCCGCGTCGCCGCTCGCGGCCCGGATGCGACCGCGTTCGCTGGCGGAATACGCGGGGCAACAGCACATCCTCGCGCCGGGAAAACTTGCTTCGACGCGCGATCGAGGCGGACCGGTTGCCGTCCGTCATTTTATCGGGCCCGCCGGGGACGGGAAAGACGACGCTGGCGCAAATCATCGCTGGAATGACCGGGGCGAAATTCGAACGCCTCAGCGGAGTGGAGAGCAACGTGGCGGAGATGCGCAAGGTGGTGGCCGCGGCCGCGAATCGCATCGCCACCTCCGGGCAGAAAACGATCCTGTTCGTCGACGAAATTCATCACTTCAACAAAGCGCAGCAGGACATCCTGTTGCCGGATGTGGAGAGCGGGAATCTGCGGCTCATCGGCGCGACCACCTACAATCCGTTCTTCTATGTGAACAGCGCGCTCGTCTCGCGCTCGCAAGTCTTCCAGCTCGAAGCCCTGAAAGTGGAAGACCTGGAGGGATTGATCGACCGCGCGCTGGCGGACAAAGAGCGCGGTCTGGGAAATCACAAGGTGCGGATGGACGCCGATGCGAAACGCCATCTCGCGAAGCTGAGCGATGGCGACGCGCGGAAGTGTCTAAACGCGCTGGAGATCGGCGTCCTCACGACGGCGCCGGACGCGCGGGGCGTGATCCCGTTCACGCTCGAAGTCGCGGAGGAAACGATCCAGCACAAGGCGATCGTTTACGACCGCGCGGGCGATGCGCATTACGACACCATCAGCGCTTTCATCAAAAGCATGCGCGCTTCCGACGAGAAGGGCGCGATCTATTGGCTGGCGAAAATGCTGCACGCGGGCGAGGACGCGCGCTTTATCGCGCGGCGGATCGTCATCTTCGCGAGCGAAGACGTGGGGCTGGCCGATTCCCGCGCGCTCCTCGTGGCAGTGAACGCGCAGCAGGCCGTGGAATTTGTCGGCCTGCCGGAAGGCCGGATCACCCTGGCGCACGCCGTCTGTTACATGTGCCGCGCGAAGAAGAGCCGGGAATCGTACAGTTTGTTAGGCGCAGCCACCGAGGAAATCGAAAACGAGCAAACCGCGCGCGTCCCGGAGAAGTTGAAGAACAAACACTTCCCCGTGAATCCCGAAAAGTAGCCTCTCGAGACTACCGTGCGGTTCAGGAAATCGCTCGGAGTTGGCGCAGCTTCTCCAGCAACCGACGCAGGGCGGGACGACCGCCGACCAGATCGCTCACGCGGAATTTACCGCCACGATTCAACTGCTCCAGCAGCTCGATCAACGCGCGCTCGGCTTTCACGGCGAAGGCATGACCATTGGCCGAGCAGACGATCTCGCCGGCACGCCCCGGTTCCCAGAAAACCGGGTAACGCGCGTCGCTCCGGACGAATTCCTCTGCTTTAATTTGCCGAGAGGGCAAGGGCGCTGGAACACGCAGAAATCCGCCGCCGCTCGCGTGATTCAAACGTTGTGCGATGGCTCGTTCGCTTCCATCCCCATTGGATGGAGGCCGGGTTTGCACGAAGATCGCCAGGCTGACGCTAACGCACAGCCCGCCGAGCGCCTCGCCCACATGCCATTGATCGGAAGGCCAATAGAGGACGTCGCCCGGACCGCCTTCCAGGGTCGTGGCGGCGGGAAGGAACGGCTCGATATGCACCGTGTGGTCGACCCCTTTGCGACCGCGAAAAAACTGATCCGGCCAGAGACGCATCCGCTTTCTCCCCGAGACGACGAACTTGAAATTACCTGACGTCCCGCGGTGCAAACCGGAAGGCGTCATGGCGTAATTGCCGATGAAAGCGGTCGCTTTTCGATTCGCTCCCGCCCCGGGCACGGCCGCGTCGAGGCCGCGCAGAAAGGCGCGGCACTGCCACCACATCGTCGGTGCATAGACTTGAATATCTTCGAGCACGAGACCGAAGCGCCGGCCTTCCAGGCGGCGGGAAACTCGCTCGGCATACCGTGCCAGGCTGCCATCGGAAGCCTGCGGCAGATAATCGCCGATGGACGCGACCTGACGGGCGTGCTCGACATAAAACGAGAGCCCGCGGTCGTCATCGGTCGCGCGGAAGTGCGCGCCAGCTTCTACGCTCGCCCGAAAAATTTCAGCCTCCGACGCGAGCGGCTGCGTCAAGGTCTGCGGGATCAGGAGCGGCCCGCGTTCCCAGTATTCCTTCGCAAAGCAACTCCAGGCCTCGGCCGAAAAAGTGCCGTCAAGTCCCTGGCGCCAAAAAGCCGGCGCAACCCCCCGCTCCGCAGGGTTGCAGCCGACCTTGTTTCTCTGGCGCGCGCTACTCTCCACCGCTGCACGGATCGCTGGTGCGTCGCTTGCCCCCGGTGGGATCCTTCGCGGGCTCGATATCGCGGATTTCGACTTTCTTCTCTTCCGCCCCTTCGTTTTCATCAGGCATGTTATTCACCCCCTTTCGTAGAGGTCGTTAGCCTATGCCGCCGCCGTCATGATCAGCAATGAAATAACCACACCCCGTCCAGACCGTCCCGCGTGCCGATGATCTTCGACCATTACTTCGGGCGGGTCGTCATCCTCAGTCTCGATCCGGAGGGTGATCGCGCACGTCATGCGCAGGCGGAACTGGTCGCGCGAGAACTAAGTGAGGGAGCAGTCGGTGATTCGCGCCGTGCGTGGGACCGACACACCGCCTCCGCCCTGGTTTCGAGCAGGGGCGGGGGCGTGGGGCTGCCTACAATCCCACCTCCGTGCCGCGCAGGCTGCCCTCGACTCCGATCTTCCGAGCATCCTCCTCCTGGAGGACGATTGCATCTGGCTGCCCGATGCCGCAGCACGCGCGCGCACTTTTCTCGCAGAGGTGCCGGAGGATTGGGGGCAGATTTATTTTGGTGGTCAACTCCGACCCGCCTTCCCTCGCGCACCCATCCCGGGCAAATCCGCCTGCCTCCGCGTGAGCAGCGTCCATCGCACCCATGCTTATGCGATTTCCCGGGCGGCGTTGCCGCTGTGGTTGCAGCAAATCCAACGCGCCTCCGATTACCTCATCCCACCCGCCTTTGGCTCCAGCACGAAGAAACATCTGGATCATCAATTGGAGGCGGCTCAGCAACGAGGCGACTGGCCCGTTTACGTGCCGAACTACTGGCTCGCAGGACAGGCGGCGCACTATTCCGATGTGCATCACCGGCAGGAACCGGAGCGTTGGTGGCAAGTGCCGCCCGCGCAGCCGGAGCGATGTATCCCGTTGGTCGTGGCGGATGTACGGCCGACGTCCGCGCAATGGGAACGTTTGCACTTCGGCTACAATCTCTCGCCCCTCGATCCGACGATCGATCTCGATGTCGAAATGATTGCTCCCACGGACGCGGCGGAATTGCTGCGAACAATGCGAATCGTGGCAGAGGAAGCCTGCACGCATCGGCGCCTGCCGGCCATTCACGGCTGGGAGGATAAATGCGAGACGCTGCACGCTTGCTGGCCCGCGGGACTGTTACGGCTAAGCGATTTGACGGAAGAAACGCACGGGCTCGCGTTTGATGAAGCGGGTTCCGATTCGCGCCGCGCCGCAGAGCGGTGAAAGTGCGGGCAATGCGATCGCCCGCCGCGGCCGACTCAAAAAAATTGGCGCAGCAACTACACCCACGCCTGCGCCGTTGGTTCCGCAAGACCTACCCCAGCTTCACCCACGCACAGTTGCTCTGCGTGCCGGCGATCCTCGATCGGAAATCCATCCTCCTCACCTCGCCCACCGGCAGCGGAAAAACGCTCGCCGGTTTTCTCGGCATCTTCGACTTCCTCTTGCGAAAATTAGACGCTGGCACGCTCAACCACGGGGTCCAATGCATCTACGTCTCCCCGCTGCGCGCGCTCGCCTATGACATCGGGAAAAATCTCCACGCGCCCATCGCAGCGATGGGTTTGGAGAAGGAGATCGTGGTGCATGCGCGGACGGGCGATACGAAGGCGTCCGAGCGCGCGAAGTTTAAACGGAAGGGCGCGCATTTGCTCGTGACCACGCCGGAAAGCCTGGCGGTGATGCTGGCACAGGAGGCTTACGTCGCGCAGCTGGCTGCGTGTCAGTTCGTGATTGTGGATGAATTGCACGCGTTCGCGGGGAACAAGCGCGGCGCGGATCTGACGCTCTCGCTGGAGCGGCTGGAACGGTTGCGGATGGCGGAGGATCCACTTTGCCGGATCGGATTGTCTGCCACGGCGGCGCCGGTCGATCTGCTGGCGCGATTCCTGGCGGGAACGGGACGGGAATGTCTGGTCGCGGAAGCGAAGACGGAGAAGCGGCAGATCGTGGAGGTCTACTCGCCGATTCGGCGGAAACCTTATCCGCCGGCCGGATATACGGGCATCCGGCTTTACGCGGAACTGGCGGAGCTCATCCGAACCCGCCGCTCGGTCCTCGTTTTCACCAATGTCCGCTCGGCGGCGGAGCAACTCGGCTTGCGCTTGAAGGAGCTCCTGCCGGACCTGGCCGAGCAAATTGAAATTCATCATGCTTCGCTCGATCGAAGCGTGCGCCTGGAGGTGGAGGATCGGCTAAAGGATGGCGAACTGCGCGCAGTGGTCTGCTCAACCAGTCTGGAGATGGGGATCGATATCGGCGCGGTCGACCTGGTGGTAATGGTGGCGACGCCAAAGGGCGTCTCGCGCGCGATCCAGCGGATTGGGCGCTCGGGGCATTCGCTTAATCGCACCAGCCATGGCGTGCTGGTGGCGACGAACATCAACGATTTGGTGGAGGCCACGGTGACCGCGCGCCGCATCCGCGAGCGCGCGCTCGACCCCGTGCGCTTGCAGGAAAAGCCGGTGGACGTGATCGCGCAGCACATCGTGGGCTTGGCCGCGCTGGCGCCGATCGCGGCCGATGACGTCTTCGCCTTGCTCCGGCGGGCGCAGCCGTTTGCGGAGCTGACGCGCGCGGAGTTTGATTCGATCCTGCAATATCTGGAAGGCGGTGGCGTTTCTTTGCAGAGACAATACGCCGGCCTCTTCGGAAAGATCGCGATGGATGAGGACGGCATGATCTCGCTCGCGCATCCCCGAGTGGCGCGGGAGTTCCTGGTCAACATCGGCACGATCATCTCCGAGAGTTTCGTAGACGTGATCCTGAAGCGCCGGCGCCTCGGTTCGGTGGAGGAGAATTTCATCAAGCAGCTGCAGCCGGGCGATCTCTTTGTCCTGGGCGGGCGCATTGTGCGCTTGCTGGAGACGGAGCTGAACGCGGCTTACGTCGAGCGGGCGGATGGCCACCTGCCCACGGTCCCGCGTTGGAACGCGGCCAAGATGCCGCTGACTTCCGGGTTGGCGGAAGGGGTGCGACGGCTGCGGCTGGAACTGGCGGAACGGCTAGCGGATGAAGGCGGGAAGGAGCCAGTGCTGGATTGGCTGGTGGAGAACTACGAGATCTCCATCTCGAACGCGCAGGCCATCCTGGAGCAGTTTCGCGCGCAGGCGACGATCTCGGAAATCCCGGCGGGCACGCGGATGATGATCGAGCTTTATCGCGAGGCGGAGCATTCCCATTACTTCTTCCACTCGCTCATCGGACGGAGCGCGAATGACGCGCTCTCGCGCATCGTCGCCTGGCGGGTGAAAGATCGGCTGGGCGGGAACGCGCTGGTCACGATCGACGATTATGGGTTTCTTCTCACCCTGCGACCATTTCAAGAGATGCCGCTGGAGGATTGGCGTCTCTGCTTCGAGCGCGAAGGCGCAGAGGAGGATCTCTATGCCGCGCTCCGTGGCTCAGAGTTGGTGAAATGGCAATTTCGCGGCGTGGCGCAGACGGGGTTGATGGTGCCGCGCCATCTGCCAGGAAGGGAGCGGCGGCCGAAGCAATTGACCTGGAGTTCGGAGGTGCTTGTTCCGCGTCCTGGAGCAGCATGAGCCGAATCATCCGTTGCTCGGCGAAGCTTACCGGCAGGCGATGCACACTTTTCTCGATGTGGAGGAGGCATGCGCTTTTCTGGACGAGGTGCAGGATTACCAATGGTCGCTGCGCGCGCTCCCGGTGGTCTCGCCGTTTTCCTTCGGAATCTACGCCAGCAAGATTCGCGAGAGCATGATGATGGAGGATCCGGGGGCGGCGCTGGAGCGGATCTACGAGGAGATGTACGCCAAAGTGGAAGCTGCGACCGCGTCTTCCTAATTCATACTCCTACTCCTACTCTTAATCCTAATCCCTCCCCTCTCGTCGTCTCCTCAGAGGATTATGAGTAGGATTAGGATCAAGAGTAGGAGGGGTACGCAAGAAGGGGCAGGTCTTGCGACCCACCCCTTCCAGCTACCGAGCAAAAGCTTCTCCCGAACTTTTGCTCTGTGAAACTTATTTCGCCTGCGAAACCACTTCGTTCAGTTTGAAGATTGGCAGGAACATCGCGATCACGATGCCGCCGACGATGACGCCGAGGACCACGATCAGGATGGGTTCGATCAAGGAGGTGAGAGCGTCGAGCATCGCTTCCACTTCTTCGTCCCAGAAATCGGCCATCTTCTCGAGCATGGTGTCGATCTTACCGGTGGCTTCACCGGCGGAGACCATGCGCAACATCATCGGCGGGAAGATCGGCTTCTTGGAGAGCGCGACGGAAAGGTTGTCGCCTTTTTCCACGTCGGCACTGGCGCCGGAGATGCTCATCTCAACCACGTGGTTGCCGGAGGCACCGGCCACGATGTCGAGCACTTCCAGGATGGGCACACCGCTGCGGATGAGCTGAGCGAAGGTGCGGGCAAAGCGCGACATGCAGATCTTGTGCAGGAGCGGGCCGAAGACCGGCAACTTCAGCTTCCATTTATCCCACATCTGGCCGCCTTTGGTGGAGCGCAGGAAGGTGCGAATGCCGAAGAAGATGGCGAAGCCGCCGCCGATGAGGAAATACCACTCGCCGCGCATGAATTCGCTCACGTCGATAAGGAATTGCGTGGGCGCAGGAAGCTTGGCGCCGAAATCCTTGAAGATCTCGCCGAAGATCGGAACCACTTTCACGATCAGGAAGGTGGTAATCGCCATCGCGATACAAATGACGATGACGGGATACGTCATGGCCGATTTGATCTTCTTTCGCAGGCGGGAGCTGGCTTCAAGGAATCCGGCCAGACGGTCGAGAATTTCCGCGAGCAATCCGCCGTGTTCGCCTGCTTTGACCATGGAGACAAAGAGTCGATCGAACACGCGCGGATGCTTCGCGATGGATTCGTGAAAAGTTTCGCCACCCTGAACCCGCGCGGTGACATCACTGATGACCTCGCGAAGGGCTCGTTGGCGCTTCGGATCGCACTGGTCGTAGAGCGCGGTCAGGGCCTGGACGAGCGAGATGCCGGCCTCGACCATGGTGGACAGCTGACGGGTGAAGAGGACGAGGTCAGTTTCTTTGACCGTCCACACTTTGTTGCGCTTCTTGGAAGCGGCAGCCTTCTGTTGAAGGGAAAGGACCATGAGACCTCGACTCATGAGGCTGGTCACGGCGCTGTCCTCGTTCAGAGCGTCCTGGATTCCAGAGACGATCTTCCCGGAGGTATCGCGGGCTTGGTAGGAGAATGTGATCATTGTTGTTATGGTAGTTATGGTGAGTATAGCAACTACAATGCCATCCTGTTTGAGAGTTTGCCTGCCGGGCGCTCCTGAGTCGTGACACCCGAGGCAAGCAGGCGCAGACTAAAATCATGGAGGTCGATCTCACGTCCCACCAACTTTCCCCCGCTCTCACGATCTGGCAGCGCTACGATCCCACGGTCAAAGCCGATCTCTTCTCTACCCGGCTGCGGAGCGCTTCAGGAGTTTTCCTGGTCGATCCCATCATCTCGCCCAGCGATGTTCTGGCTGAAGGTGGCGATCGCTGGGCAGGGGTTATCGTGACGAACGGCAATCACCTCAGGGCCGCAATTCCTGCCGCCAGCGAGATAGGCGCCTCAATCTTCGCCCACGCATCAATCCACGGCGAATTGGTAGGCGCCGAACTCACAGCGGTGGCGGACAAAGACAGAATCGGTCCTGATCTTGAAGTGATCGAAATTGCGGGAGCGGCTCCGGGCGAGATCGCGCTGCATTGGAGCGGCGAAGGCGGCGTCCTGATTTTGGGCGACGCGCTCATTCACATGGGCTCCCAAGGGTTCACCTTCCTTCCCTCCAAATATTGCCGTAATCACAAACTGATGCGTCGCTCCCTCCGGAAACTCCTCGATTATTCGTTTGAGCGAATCCTTTTTGCCCACGGAACCCCGATCGTCTCCCGAGCGCGAGCCAGACTTGAGAGCCTGCTGGATGGCTCAGATTCATCATCCTCGTGACTGCCCATCCTTCTGCCGTGGGAGGGTCCGCGGTGGCCCGCTTCCTTCAGCTCATCCGGTTTTCCCACACGATCTTTGCTTTGCCCTTCGCGCTCGGTGCTCTTTTGGTGGCGGCGGACGGGCTCCCCTCGGGGCGCGTTCTCATATTGGTGCTCGTCTGCATGGTTCTGGCACGCACGGCGGCGATGTTGTTTAACCGGCTGGCTGACTGGTCGATCGATCAACGGAACCCGCGCACTGCCCAGCGACATCTTCTGGCCTCGCGCCGCGTGGTGCTGGTGGTGCTTCTTGTTTCCTCTCTCGGCTTTCTCCTGGCCGCTGCGGCGATTCACCCAACCGCGGGGTTTCTCTCTCCTCTGGCATTGGGGATCGTCTTCTTTTACTCGCTCACGAAACGCTTCACCGCTGCCAGTCACTTCGTTCTGGGCTTCGCCCTCGCCCTCGCTCCCGCGGGGGCGTGGATCGCGCAGACCGGTGGCTTGAGTTGGCCGCCGCTCATCCTCGGCGTGGGAGTGATCTGCTGGGTGGCGGGGTTCGATCTGATTTATGCCACGCAGGATTTTGACTTCGATCGGCAGGCTGGCCTGCGTTCACTGGTGGTGCGGGTGGGTATCCCTCGAGCGCTCTGTTTCGCGCAATGGCTTCACCTAACCATGTTCGTGGCTCTGCTGGGCTTTGGCTTTGCCGCCCGACTCGGGGCGATTTACTTCACAGCGCTCTCCCTTATCGCCGCTGCACTCTATTATGAACATCGCGCCGCGCGGCGACTCGACCTGACGGGGATCAACCGGGCCTTTTTCCAGAGTAACGCTTTCGTCAGCGCGGTCTTTTTGCTCGGAGTCGGCGGCGATCTCGCTTTTCGTTAAGAAGGATCTCCCCCATCCTACCCGACCCATCGGAAAGATCGGATCCTATTGATCCAGCTGCGCGATCCGCTGCGCGTGCCGGCCGCCTTCGAATTCCGTCGTCAGCCAGACGCGCAAGAGGGCCAGCGCCGTCTCTTGCGGGATCACACGCTCGCCGAGGGAGAGCACGTTTGCATCATTGTGTTGGCGGGAGAGGCGAGCCACTTCTTCGGTCCAACAAAGCGCGCACCGGACCCCGGGGACCTTATTAGCCGACATCGCCTCCCCGTTTCCAGAGCCGCCGAAGACCACCCCGCGCTCGCACTCGCCCCGTGCGACCGCCTCTGCAGCCGGACGGACGAATTTCGGATAATCCACCTGTTCGTCGCTGAAAGTGCCGAAATCCACCGGCTCATGACCCAGTTCAATCAGAAGCGCCTTCACCGCTTCTTTTAAACGATAACCGGCGTGATCCGTTCCCAAGGCAATTTTCATGGCTCGGTGCTAGCGGAGTGGCCCCCTTTTGTCGAGGCAAAGCGCGGGGACTGCGACGCCCCCTCGCGCTTCCTACACATGCGAACCGCGCAGGCGCGGGCCGGGCGGGAGGCGATCCGTCTCCTCCACGCCCCCGATTTTCCATTTCTCATCTTCGGAAATGAGGCTGTAGAAAAAGACGCGAGCAGAGCCGTCCTGCGCAAAAAAGAAGACCTGCACCAAAGCGCTCCCGCCCTCCACGGTCACCGCCCCAAATTCCACCCGGGCGGCATTGGTCATCTCCGCGTAGTTGCGCCGCACCATCGCCGCAAACTGCGGCAGAGTGAACTTCTCCTGCACTCCAGTAGCCGCCTGCCGATAAGCGCTCGGAAAATCGTCTGCGCGAAACGCAGCCAACTGCTCACTCACCACTGCGAAAAGATCGTGCGGAACTGGTGGAGCCACCTTTTCCCGGACCCGACTGGTGATCACAAACGCCACTCCGCAGAGCGAGAAGAAGAAAAGCAGAAGCGTAGCTTTGGCGAAACGGCTCATCGGGGAGTGCGATCGTAGCAGACGCGTCAACCCGCCGCGGCCAGGCGCCGCAAATATTGGTAGGAAAAAATCCCGCTCCCGTGGCCATCCGCCCACACCGGCTGGACTGCGTATCCACCCACCAGCGACCAATTTCGCAGGAGAAAACTATCCGCCGTGTAGGTCACATTCGGGCGCTGCACATAGCCGAGAACATCCGGCTCACCGCCACATGCCGCGCAGGGGCAGGCGCGCCGGAGCGATTCCAGTTGGAAATACGACTCCTCGCCATCGCTCCATTCGATCGCGAGTTCGCTCCCGATCAGCTGCAGGTTCTTAGGTTCAATCCGCATCGCAGCAGCAGAGTAGCGCAAGCTTCAGACTCGCGGGCATATTAAAAACGAGAAAGACCCTATCTCTCCCCAAAAATCGCCGTCCCCACCCGCACCTGCGTCGCGCCCTCCTCGATCGCGACCGCGAAATCGTTGCTCATCCCCATGGAAAGCTGCGGAAGCTTGAGCGAAAACTTTCGCTCCAGCTCATCGCGCAACTCCCGCAGCCGGATGAAGAACGGCCGCGAATCCTCCGCAGCCGGCGCCAGCGGCGGAATGGTCATCAAGCCTTCGATCTCCAACCGTCCGAACGCCAGGATGGCTTCCATTTCCGTCTCAAGTTTTTCTGGAGCGAAACCCAGCTTGCTCCCCTCCCCGGCGACGTTCACCTCCAGCAGCACGCGCGGCCGCAGCCCCTCCTCCTCCGCGATTCGGTTCATGTCCTGCGCCAGGGCCAATGAGTCCACACTATGGAACAGCTCGAAAAGCGGCAGCGCGTGCCGAATTTTATTCTTCTGCAGCCGCCCGATGAAATGCCAGCGCACCCCCGCGGGCAGGAGCGGGATCTTTACCCGCGCCTCCTGCACCCGGCTCTCGCCGAAGATCGGTTGCCCGGCATCAAAAACCGCCCGCACCGCCTCGGCCTCCTGCTTTTTCGAAACTGCCACGAGCACGATCTCCTCCGGCTTCCGCCCGGAACGGCGGGCCGCCCCCGCGATTTCGGCCTGCACCTTCTTTAGATTTTCGGCAACGTCATTCATGCGCTTCAGGCTACGCCCGCCCCGCGATCAAACAAACCTCCTCACCGCCGGAATATTTTCTTGACCGGTTCCTTCCAAAACCTCAGTTTGGCCGGCAGCGGGTATACAGAACAAACTGACTAAGGGCTAATCATGATAAAAAAATCCTCCCAATTGGTAGCCTTGGTGGCTGCTTCACTCCTCACTGTTTCGCTCACCGCGAAAGCGAATCACATCGATTTTCTCGATGCGGGAGCGTTTAATTTTAACGGAACCACTGGGACCGCGACCATCACGGGCATTCCGACAGCTTCGACGCTCGGGGGACAGCGCATGATGTCCATCAGCGCCATTACTGGCACCCCGGCAAACGTTTCCGCTTCGCTGAATCCCGTCGGCGCGGGCGATAACGACGACTTCATGGTTTTTTCGGCCATGGCCGGCACTTCTGCCACGTTTACGCTCTCCATCGGCGCAGCTGCCCCGCTGAACGCGAACTTCCTCGATATCCCCGGTGGCGGCGGCAACCAATGGGATCGGGTGCGGCTCACGTTTGACGCCTCCGCCATGAGCAGCATGAGCGCGATGATCACGGTCACTCTCACCTCCAGCACCGCTGGTGGGACGGCAACGGTCACTCAGTCGTTTGCCGGTGGCTCGGGTAACGTCGACTTCCTGTTGAGCTCCTTCACCGCGAACAACGGCGCCTTCAACTCAGCGGCTTTCCGCGACATTGACACCGCCACCTTCTCGCTCGTCGGCGCGAATGGCGGCACCTACAACATCGCTTCCTTCGATCGCAACGGGCTTGTGGTCGTTCCTGAGCCTTCCACCTATGCGCTTCTCGGCCTTGGGTTGGTTGGAGCGGGTTTGATTGCCCGCCGCCGCCGCGTGACTGGATCGGTCGCGTAAGGATCCCCTTTCAAAAGGGCGACGCTCGCAAGGGCGTCGCCTTTTTTGTTCCCGGGCAAGCTCGTTGCCGGACCTCTTACAAACATGGGTTTGAAAATTTGAACGTGAGACCAGCGGCGCTGTCTCAGAATCCAATGAAATTTAAAGCCTTGGCCATAGTGGCAGCCGGCGCCTTTTTGGTATCGTCTGCGTTTGGAGATAAAGCATGCTGCGCGCAGAAAGCGGAAAACAGCGGCAAGATGGATTGCGCGAGCTACGACAGTTTGAATCTTTCCGCCGAGCAAAAGACGCAGATGGATACGCTCGCCGCCGAGTGTCACAAAGGCGGCTGCAACAAAGAGACCATGTCGAAAATGACCGCCGCCGCTAAGAAGGTGCTGACCAAGGAGCAATTCTCGCAGTGGCAGTCCGGCCACGAGGCCCCGGCCGACAAGAAGAGCTAGGAAAAGTCTGCCGGCTTACGTCCGCCCGTCCACATCCAGGTCGGAGCGACTGGCCTCTGGACTCGGCTCGATATCTCGACGCCGCGCGTTCCGCGCTTTTATTCGCTGGTGAACTTCATTTTCGAACCATCCGCTTCCACGCGGATTGTTTGACCCTCCCGAAACTTACCTTCGAGAAGGTCCAGGCTAAGTGGGTCGAGAATGAGCTTTTGGATCGCTCGCTTTAACGGGCGTGCTCCATACACCGGATCGTGCCCCTCCCGGGCGATCAACGCCTGCGCCTGATCGCTTAATTGGAGCGTGACCTTTTGCGTCTCCAGCCGCCGCATCAGACGTGAGAGCTGGATTTGCACGATCTGCTTCAGTTCCGCCTCTCCGAGTTGATCGAAGATGATAATCTCATCCACCCGATTCAAAAACTCCGGGCGAAAATGCCCGCGCAACACCTCCATCACCAGCGCGGAGTGCTTCTCGCGATTCCACTCCTCGGTGATGAATTGCGAGCCGAGATTCGACGTCATGATGATGACGGTGTTTGTGAAATCCACCGTCCGTCCCTGGCCATCCGTAATCCGACCGTCGTCCAGCACCTGCAGCAAAACGTTAAACACGTCGCTGTGCGCTTTCTCGATCTCATCGAAAAGCACCACCGCGTAGGGCTTGCGCCGCACCGCTTCGCTCAACTGCCCGCCCTCCTCGTAGCCGACATATCCTGGCGGCGCGCCGATAAGCCGGGCGACCGAGTGCTTCTCCATGTATTCACTCATGTCGATCCGGATGATGGCGTTCTCATCGTCGAATAAGAATTCCGCCAGCGCGCGAGAGAGTTCCGTCTTCCCGACTCCGGTCGGTCCGAGGAAAATAAAAGACCCGATCGGCCGATCTTCATCCTGCAGACCAGCTCGAGCGCGCCGCACGGCGTTCGACACGGCCACGATCGCCTCCCGCTGACCGATCACTCGCTCCCCGAGACGCTCTTCCATTTTTACCAGCTTCTGCCGCTCGCCTTCCTGCAAACGCGAAACCGGGATGTGCGTCCAACTCGAAACCACCTGCGCAATGTCCTCCTCAGTCACTTCTTCTTTTAACATCTGACCGCTCTCCTGCAGCGCGCCCAGCTTCCGGTTATGCTCCTCGAGCTGCTGCGTGATCTCCGGGATGCGCCCGTATTGGATTTCGCTCGCGCGGGCGAGTTCGCCACGCCGTTGCGCCTGCTCCAATTGCGTGCGCAAACCCTCGAGCTCTTCTTGCAATTTGCCCGCCTTGTCGATCTCGCCCTTCTCGTTCTGCCACTGCGCTTTTAGCTTCGCGCTCTCCTCTTTCAGGTCGGCCAGCTCTCTTTCGATCTTTGCCAGCCGCTCTTTACTCGCAGGGTCCTTCTCCTTGGCGAGCGCCTGCCGCTCCATCTCATCCTGCATGATCCGGCGCTCCAGGACATCGATCTCCGTCGGCATGGAATCCAGTTCGATCTTCAGACGCGAGGCCGCTTCATCCATCAAATCGACCGCTTTGTCCGGCAGGAATCGGTCGCTGATGTAGCGATGCGAAAGCACTGCCGCGGCCACCAGCGCGGCGTCTTGAATGCGCACCCCGTGGTGCACCTCATAGCGCTCTTTCAACCCGCGCAAGATCGCGATCGCGTCCTCCACCGTGGGTTCGTTCACCATCACCGGCTGGAAGCGTCGCTCCAGGGCCGCGTCCTTCTCGATGTACTTGCGGTATTCGTTCAAGGTCGTCGCGCCAATTGTGCGCAATTCGCCGCGCGCCAATTGCGGCTTGAGCAAATTCGAAGCGTCCATCGATCCCTCCGCCGCTCCGGCGCCGACAATCGTGTGCAGCTCATCGATGAAGAGAATCACTTCACCTTGCGAATCGGTGACCTCTTTCAGGAACGCCTTCAGCCGATCCTCAAATTCCCCACGAAATTTCGCTCCCGCCACCATCGACCCAATATCCATCGCGATCAGTCGCTTCCGCTTCAGGGATTCCGGGACGTCGCCGCTCACGATCCGGCGTGCCAGGCCTTCCACGATTGCCGTCTTCCCCACGCCCGGTTCGCCGATCAGCACCGGATTGTTTTTCGTCCGCCGCGAGAGCACCTGCATCACCCGCCGAATCTCATCATCCCGCCCGATCACCGGATCGATCTTCCCCCGCCGCGCCAGCTCCGTCAGATCGCGTCCGTACTTCTCCAGCGTTTGATACTTTCCCTCCGGGTTCTGATCGGTCACGCGCTGCGACCCTCGCACCTGTTGCAAAGCCTGCATCAACCTGGCGCGCGACACACCCATGTCCTGCAGCGCCTTTGCCGTCGCGCCACTTCCGTCGCTCAGCGCGAGAAGATAATGTTCGGCGCTGAGGAACTCGTCCTTCAGCTTTGCCATCTCCTTCTCGGCGGCATCGATCGTCCCTCGCAAATCGTTTCCCAGCCGCAGCTCCGTCGAGCCGCCATGCACCTGCGGTCTCCGCTTCAACTCCTCTGCCAGACGCTGGCGGAGCGCAGCCGGAGCGACTTCGAGTTTTTCCAACAAAGGCCGCGCCACTCCCTCGCTCTGCTCAAGGAGCGCGAGCAGGAAATGTTCGTTCCCGATTTCCTGATGATGATGCTGGCTCGCGACATCCTGCGCCGCTTGCAACGCCTCCTGCATTTTCTGCGTGAACTTGTCCGGTCTCATAATTTTTCCCTCTACAGCAAGTATCGCAGGCCGCGCCCGGTCAAGCCGCAGGTAACAGTCCCGTTACCAAATTAGGCCGCCCTCGCGCACGAAGTGCCTTGCCACTCTCCGTCACGACCGTTGCCTGATTAGGCGCATGAATTCCGCACACCTCCATGTCGTCCTCAATCACATTCCCGTCATCGGCGTCCCGTTGGGAGCCGCCCTCCTGCTCTACGGCCTCTGGCGCCGGAGCGAAGAGGTCAAGCGCGCCAGCCTCCTCGTTTTTCTCTTCGTCGCGCTCGTCACGGTGCCCACTTTTCTCGCTGGCAAAGGGGCCGAGGAGATCGTGGAGCACTTGCCCGGCGTGAGCGAAAGCACCATCGAGGCTCATGAAGAGGCGGCCACCCTTGGGCTCATCCTCACTTCCATTCTGGGTGCGTTTTCTCTCGTCGGACTTGTCTTGTCGATTCTGCGCGGCTTCATCGGCGCCTTCCTCGCAATCGGCCTCCTCGCCCTCTCGTTAGGCGCTTCCGGCTGGCTCGGACGGGTCGCGAATCTCGGAGGGAAGATTCGGCATCCCGAATTCAGCGAGCGCACTCCAGCCCATGCGAGAACCGATCTCGACCCTCAGGAACGAGCGGAAAGCGCCGAGGGGACCGCGGACGAGATCAAGGAAACCGAACCAGAAGAACCCGATCGGGGTCGGCGTGGCCGCGGGCGGGGACGTGGCCGCGGTAGGGGCGACCGCTAAACAAACGCCTTCTTTGTGCGCGCGAAAAAACTAAGCCGTGCGACCGCAGCAGTTCTTAAACTTCTTCCCGCTGCCGCAAGGACACGGCTCGTTCCGACCCACCTTCGGGATCTCACGCCGGACCGGCGCTAGATCGAGCGCCATTTCTTCCTCGCCGTTCTCGCTCATCGTCGCCTCCGCACTTCCCTCGCGTCGCCCCATGGCCGGCCCAGGCATCGGCCCGGTCGGATTCGCGGTCGCGGTAGTCGGCCCATGCTCGCGCAGAAGGAACTGCGGCAGCGTGGAAAGAAAAGTCTCGAAGGCCTGCAAGTTCGACGTGCTGCGGAAAAGATTATGCAGCACTTCGTTCTTAATGTTCGCCATTAACTCGACGAACATTTCGTACGCCTCTGTCTTGTATTCCACCAACGGATCTTTCTGCGCGTAGCTCCGGAGATAGACGCCCTCCCGCAGCGCATCCATTGCATACAAATGCTCCTGCCAGAGTCGATCGATCGCGTTGAGAATAATGAAACGCTCGAGGCTCTTCACCGCCGTCGGTTCCTCATGCGACGACTTCCGCTCATACGAATCCTTCACCTTCTCGATCAAGAACTGCGCGTTGCCCTCCGCCGTCCGCGACTCAAATTCCGCACGCTCGGCCGATAGCCCGAGCGGGAAGGTGGTGTTCACCCAGTTCAAAAGCGCGGCGTAGTTCGGCTCCTCACCCGTGCCCAGTTGCTCGCGCACTTTCGCCGGCACCGCTTCGTCGATCGTCTCGTAGATCAGCTTCCGCGGATCGTCCGTATCGATCGTATCGTTCCGGTAGGTGTAAACGACTTCGCGCTGATTGTTCATCACGTCGTCGAAATCGAGCGTCCGCTTCCGAGCCAGGTAATTCCGCTGCTCCACCCGCTTCTGCGCTGTCTCGACTGACTTGTTTAGCCACGGATGCTCCAGCTCCTGCCCTTCCTCGAGCCCGAATCGCTCCATGATCTTCGTCATTCGATCGGCGGCGCCGAAGTTCCGCATCAGATCATCTTCGAAGGCGACGTAAAAGCGCGACCCGCCCGGATCACCCTGCCGCGCGCAACGTCCGCGGAGCTGCCGATCGATCCGGCGTGACTCGTGACGTTCCGTGCCGATAACGAAGAGCCCGCCGGCCGCCGCCACCCCTTCGCCCAGCTTAATATCCGTGCCGCGACCCGCCATATTCGTCGAGATAGTCACCGTCCCGGCCTGCCCTGCGCGCTGCACGATCTCCGCTTCCTGCCGGTGATACTTCGCGTTCAAAACGTTGTGCGGAATCTTCTCCCGCTTCAACATTCGACTCAGCAACTCGGATGCTTCCACGCTCACGGTGCCGACCAGGACTGGCTGCGAACGCGCGTGGCAATCTTTGATCTCGCTAATGACCGCGTTGTATTTCTCGCGCCGCGTTTTGTAGATCCGATCGTTCGCGTCGATCCGCGCGATCACGCGATTGGTCGGGATCACGTTTACATCCAGCTTGTAGATGTCGTGGAACTCGGCCGCTTCCGTATCCGCCGTGCCCGTCATGCCGGCCAGCTTGGCGTAGAGCCGGAAATAATTCTGAATCGTGATCGTGGCCAGCGTCTGCGTCTCGCGATCGATCTGCACGCCTTCCTTCGCTTCCACCGCCTGGTGCAAGCCGTCACTCCAGCGCCGACCCGGCATTTTGCGGCCGGTGTATTCGTCCACGATCACCACCTTGTTCTCTTCCACCACATACTGGACGTCCTTCTCGAAGAGGCAGTAGGCGCGGAGCAACTGGGAGATGTTGTGGATGCGTTCGCCTTGCGCGTCGCAATGCTGTTGCCGCTCGACCTTTTGCTTCTCTTTCTCCTCGTCGGAGAGCGAGGTATTCAGGTCGATCTCGGTAAACTCGCTGATCAAATCCGGCAGCACGAACGAGTCTGGCTCGTCCGGATTTAAGGAAAGCGCGACCCTGCTCCGAGAGATCGGACTCGTTCGACTTTTCGTCGATGGTGTAAAACAGCTCCTCTTTCAGCGCGAACAACTCTTCCTTCCGCGAGTCCTGAAAGAACGACAGCTCAGCCTTGTCCATTGCCCGGCGCTTTTCTGGATCCTCCATCATGCGGAGGAGCGGCTTATTCCGAGGCTGGCCCAGCTTCACTTTGAACATGAGCAGCCCGCCGACTTCCGAGTCTCCGGCTTCGAAGGCTTCCTTCGCTTCGCTCGCCAACCGGTTCACCAGCATGTTCTGCTTTCGCACCAACTGCTCCGTCAGCGGCTTCCACTTGTCGTATTGATGCGTCGAAACCGTCGAAGGTCCGCTAATGATCAAAGGCGTGCGCGCTTCGTCGATCAGGATCGAGTCCACCTCATCCACGATCGCAAAGTTGTAGCCGCGCTGCACCTGCTGCTCGCGCGTCGTGGCCATTCCGTTGTCGCGCAGATAATCGAAGCCGAACTCGGAGTTCGTCCCGTAGGTGATGTCGCAAGCATACTGCTCGCGCCGCAAATCCGGCGGCTGATCGTGTTGGATGATGCCGCAGGTCAGCCCGAGAAAATTGTAAAGCTGGCCCATCCACTCCGCATCGCGTCGCGCCAGGTAGTCGTTCACCGTCACGAGATGGGCGCCGCCCCCGCTTAAAGCATTCAAATACAGCGGCAGGGTCGCGACCAACGTCTTGCCTTCGCCCGTCGCCATCTCCGCGATCCGCCCGCGATGCAAAACCATCCCGCCCACCAACTGCACATCGAAGTGCACCATGTTCCAGGTCATCGGCTGGTCGCAAACCGTGAAGGTCGCCTTCCGCTCCGTCAGCCGCCGCGCCGCATTTTTGACCACCGCAAAAGCTTCCGGGAGGATCACATCCAACCGATCCCAACGGGCGGCCGGATCTTCGATCGCGGCCAGCTCGGCCTGCCATTGCCGGGTCTTCGCCTGCAGATCTTCATCCGATAAGGCGCGGAATTCTTCTTCCAGCTCGTTGATGCGACGGACCGTCGGCATCATGCGCTTGATCTCGCGCTGATTTTTCGATCCGAGTATTTTCTTTAGAATCCAGCCAACCATGGGATTTCCATTATCGACGATTATTACCGACCTGCAATGACGGCACTTGGGCGCGATTTCGAGCCGTTTCTCTGAGAGCCGTGAGCCAATTTGGCCAGCCGTTGTGCGGGCGGAAAATCCGTCTACACTCGCCCGATGAAGAAGATCGTCACCACTACCGAAGCACCCGCCGCCGTTGGCCCCTACTCCCAAGCCGTCCGCATCGGGCCGATGCTTTTTACGGCTGGCCAGATCCCGCTCGATCCGCAGAGCGGGCAAATTGTTTCGGAAGACATCACCGAGCAAACCCGCCGCGTGCTCGACAATCTCACCGCCATCTTGACCGCGGAAGGAATGGATTTCACCAACATCGTGAAGACGACCGTCTTCATGACGAACCTGGGCGACTTCGCGAAGATGAACGAGGTTTACGCCAGCTACTTCACTGAACAGCCACCAGCGCGTTCCACCGTGCAGGTCACAGCCTTGCCTAAAGGCGCGCAGGTCGAGATCGAACTCGTAGCCGTCGCGACGAAGGCTGGCGGAAAATCCATCGATACCTGGGAGTAGGCCACCGCTCGTCGCAAGGCGCTCGGTTTGCCGAACTGCCCGTCCAATATGTCCGAAGATCTTCTTTCACTTTTCCGCCAGACGGGTGCGCTGCTTGATGGACATTTCGTCCTGCGTTCCGGATTGCACAGCCGGCAGTTCTTCCAGTGCGCCATCCTCCTGCAGCACACCGGCATCGCGGCCGACGTCTGCGGCCGCCTCGCGGATAAACTCCGCGCGATCGAGTGCGACGGCGTCATTTCACCAGCGCTCGGCGGGATCGTGGTAGGCCAGGAAGTGGGCCGCGCTCTAGGCAAGCGTCACATCTTCGCCGAGAAAAACGCGGAAGGCGGCCTCGTCCTTCGGCGCGGTTTCCAGATCGCGCCTAACGAGCGCTTCATCGTCGCCGAAGACGTCGTCACCCGCGGCGGGCGCGTCCAGGAGACAGTCGACATCGTCCGCGCCAAGGGTGGCGTGGTGGCAGCAGTCGGCGTCATCGTCGATCGCAGCGGCGGTCAACCGTCCGGATTTTGGCTGCCCCTTCATCAGCCTCGTCGAGATGAACGTAGAGACGTTCCCGGCCGATCAGATTCCGGGCGATCTTGCGGAAAGCCCTGCTGTCAAGCCTGGCAGCAAGTAATCAATTCGGGTAGTCCGCCGCCGCGCGGAGCGTTGCCGGATGGTGTTGGACAAGCGCAAGGACGCCATGTAAGTCGGGGCTTATGATCGTCTCATCATTCCCTAACTCCGCCCCGGAGACTCGCAGCGCCGGGAGTGCACGGCAGGCTTTGCTTTTCTCCTGGTTACCGCTACTCCTGGCTGCTTTGGTGCTCACTGCCTGCGAGCGCGGCACTGATGAAATGGACTTGCCCGCGGCACCGCAGCCGACGGTAACGAAAAATGAAACGCTGACCGCCTCCCTTTCTCTCCTCGATTCTGGTGCGGCTGGCATAACAGGCAGCGGCGATGCTGCAGTCATCGCGTCACCGACTGATATTGCCGTGGAAGCGAAAGGAAACGATCCGCAGCTCATCCTCCCACCACTGCAAGCCCCGGGGAACTCAGTGGCTCTTCGCATTGCCATCGAAGCGCCGGCCGATACCACTCTTGAGCTTTACTTCCAGACCAAGTCCGCGCCGCAGTTTTCGGCGGAAAAAGTTATCGGTGCACCGTTGAAGCAAGGGCAAAACAACCTTTTGATCCGGTTGGAAGATCCGCAATTCAATGGTCAACTCCGCCTCGATCCCGGACAGAGTCCTGGTCGTTATGTTGTGACAGCACTGGAGGTTTTTGCGGCCAAACCACTGCAGATCGCGCGCGTGACCCGGAGCCAGGAGGAACTCGCGGCTGCGTTTGAGCGGTTGCCCGGGGTTTTGTTTAGTGCCTCCACGCCTGCGGAGCTACATTCGATTCAACCAGGCAAGGAAGTTGTGATTCGAATGGAAGCCGGCCTGACGGCAGTCGCCAGCGGGACCGATCCCAGCCTCCTGCTGCCTGAGCTCCCCGGAGCAGGTGTGCCGGCCCTTGCTCACATTACGATTACCAGCCCAGCGCAGACTACTTTGCAAATGTTCTACCTAAAGAAAGGTCAATCGGAATACGTTGAGTCCCAGACTGCGAGCTGCGAACTGAAGGCCGGCCGCAACGCCGTTCTTCTTGAATTGCCTGAAGCAGGCTGGACGGGGCGGCTGCGTATCGATCCAGGCATGGTCCCCGGGGAATACACGATCGAAAATGTCGTGATCAAGGCGGCGAGCCAGCCTGCACCCTAACGACCGCGGTTTCCGCCGCCCAGGCGCGGCCGACGATAGCCAGCGGCAGCCCCTGTTCGTCTCGCCATGAATTCAATTTCCACGCAGTCGGACCGCGCGCGCTGGTTCCGGCGGTTCCTTCCGATCTTCCTCGCACTCCTGCCCGCGCTCTATCTTTTCGCGCTGGTATTCAAGCATGGGGTGGATGTGCCATACGCAGACGAGTTCACAATGGCGCCCCTGTATCTCAAGGCGCACGCTGGGACGCTCACCGCCAGCGATTTGTGGGTGCGCCATAATGAGCACCGCAACTTTTTTACGAAGGTGGTGCTGGTCGGCTTTGCACGGTGGGCGGATGGCAATCTCCGGTTCCAGATGTTCGCTTCGGCATTTCTTGCCCTGGTCACCGCCGCGGGCCTTTGGGTGATCATCCGCAGTACCTTTGCTCCTGGATCCTTACGAGCGGCCTTTGTGCTGGTCTTCAGCAGCCTCTTAATTTTTTCGCCGGTACAAGCCGAAAATTGGACTTGGGGGTTCCAGATCTCAGTCTTCATGACGAATTGCTTCCTTATCGCGGCGATGGGGGCTGCCATTTCCCGCTGGCCACTGTTTGTGAAGTTTTCTCTCTGCGGTCTTCTCGCTATTCTCGCCACTTTCTCCTTTGGCAACGGAATGCTGGTGTGGGGATTAACTTTCCCCGTCGCGCTTGTTCTGGATCAGCATGTCCAAATCAAGCGCCGCTTGTTTTGGATGGCGGCCTGGGGGATACTCAGCGCCGTCTCGCTGTACCTTTTCTTTGAAGGTCTGCAGCGCCCGCCGCAAATGCCGAGCGCTGCCACAGTGGGGCCGCTGGATATCTACACGTATATTACGGCATTTTTAGGGGGACACCTCGCGCGGAGCTATTCGCCCCGCCAACTTTGGCCTCCGGTTCTGATAGGAAGCGCACTCCTGCTGACCTATTTGGCGACCGCGGTTTACGCCTTTCGACACCGCCGCGAGCCAGACCTTCTTAAAAAAGCGTTGCCGTGGCTGGCCATCGGCGGATTCGGGGTGATGAGCGCTCTCCTGGTCGCCGGAGCACGCATTGGTTTCGGACCCATCCAAGCGTTGGACTCCCGCTACACATCTTTCTCGCTCTACCTGTCGATCGGAGTGATTGGGCTCCTGGGGATTTTGGGTGAGCGCTGGGTGACGCTTCGAGGCGCGACGACGCTCTCCCGCCTGGTCAACCGAGCTGAACCGCTCCTAATCGGCGCTTTTGTCGTGCTCTGGTTGTGGAGCCTTGCTTGGGGCACATTGGCGATGGCTGACTCCCGGGGCATGCGCCTCTCCGCGAAAGCGGGTCTTTTCGTGATGAACGTGATCGACTCACGGGCGCTCTACGAGACTCAGCTTGCTGCCAACGCTGCAGACGCGCGCCGCTTCAGCAACATGTTCGACAGTATTGGGCTGATGCACCCGCCATTGTTAAAGAGCGCCGACGTGGCCGAAGTCCGTGTCGGAAGTGGCGCGCTCGGATATGTGGACACATTCCGAAAGCACGGGCCGCAAAGCATCCTCGAAGGTTGGGCCTTGCTCAAAAGACGTCGGCAGCCAGCGGATGCGATCGTGCTCGCTTATGGAGAGCGAGGCGACAGCCCGCGTCTCTTTGCGGTGGCACAAGAGGCAACGGACCGTCCGGACGTGGCAACTTCGCTCCATGATCGTTCGTTGACTCATGTGGGCTGGCTAGTTCGATTCGAGCGCGACCTTCTGCCAGCGGACGCGGAGTTTACTGTTTTTGCCCTCGACGCGAAGAAGGGGATTTTCCACCCACTCGGCGCGCCGCAACCGCTCCCGTAGGTCGCGTTTTTTTACGGGAGAAGCGTCTCCGCGCTTGTCCCTAGAGGGGGAAAACGCCATGCTGCTGTCCCCTATGACACGTTCTTATCCTCGCCCCGTTGAGATACTGTTAATCCTCGTCGCCATCTTCATAGCGTCAGGGGCGCAGGCTCAACAATTGATTCGAGTCCCGGCAGACCAGCCGAATTTGCAAGCTGCGATCGCTGCTGTCTCAGATGGTGGTGTGATTGAGATGGCACCTGGTACATACCAAGCGCCCTCGGGAGGCTTCACCATCTACGATTTTCCGTCCCCGAAGAGTTTCAGGATTCGTGCGGCATCGGCTGGGAGCGTAACCCTTAGTGGCGGCGACACGACGGATATCTTGCGTTTTGCTCCCTCGAACCTCGCAGCGGGAAAACCGGTCACGTTCGAGAACCTCGTTTTCGCGAATGGCGTTTCCACGCAAAATTTCCTTGGCGGTGGGCTTACTCTCGTGAACGCCCAGGCTATTTTTACCTCATGTACCTTTCGGGATAATGCCGCAAATGCACCGGGTCCGGGGACGGGCGGCGGTGCACAGTGGATCGCCGGAGCCATTGTCTCTTTTGATTCCTGCAACTGGATGACGAATCGCTCGCCTAATTTCGGCGCCGGGATGAGCGTTCTGGATTCCCGCGTTTTTATCAGGAACTCGCGTTTCACGGGGAACCGCACCAATTTTTCCGGGCACTCCTCCAACTCCGCAGGCGGGGCCATCTTCGTGAACGACGGCACTCTTCGCGTGAGCAATTGTTCCTTTGACGATAACCAAGCCGGCTACGTGGGCGGTGCTATCTATGCGATCGGCTTTTGGAGGGCGCCAGAAGCGCAGCCCACAGCCGATATCGTGATCCAGAATTCCGCGTTTAATAATAACATCGCCGCGTTCGCGGCCGGCACCCCGAACCAACCCGGACCAGCCGTGGGCGGCGCCGTCCATGTGGAGGGGCAAACCACGGCAAAAATCTACAACTGCCGTTTTACGGGAAACACCGCGCGACAAGGCGGTGCGTTCAGTAATTACCTAGCGCTGTCGGAGATCAATCGTTGCGTCTTCACAAATAACACCGCCACCGGGACCGCCCTCGACGAAGGCCAGGGCGGAGCGATCATCGCGCTCTCCTCGGAAGCTGGCACGGTAAATCATCGGCCGATGGAATTGGTCGTGATCGACAGCTTGATTCGCTTCTCCACGGCGCGGCAGGGCGCCGCTATTTTCGCTGGCGGTGATCTCAACTTTGCATACGGCCTCGGCGGTAGCCCGGTAAATGGCACTCCTGCAAGCAATCGGGCGAAGGTCAAGCTTACCCGGGTGGCGATTGCCGATTGCATGGCGGGTGGCGGGAGCGGGTTGCCCGGGAGCGGCGGCGGCCTGCTTGGTGCCTTCATCGACCTGACGATTGATAATTCCATCATCGAAAAGTGCACTGCGGCGAATGGCGGGGCTGGGATCCAGCTGATTCAAAACTCCGTCGCCGAGGTCCGGAAAATGACCATTGCCGGATGCACCGCCGACGAACTCGGCACAGCCTTCACCCTCTTCGGCTCCGCGCTCAATTTGAGCGAGAGCAACATTGTCGAAAACCGAATCAATGGGCCTGGGCGCGGGGTTGGCATCACCAGTGCGCCGAGCCCCGCAGGCGGCGGCTTGCCGGCCTTCGACGTTACAGGCCTGATCGCCGACACCGTCTTTAGTAACAATATCGGAGCGTCCATCATCTACGACGGGGACCGTTTTAACGCTGACGGCCCTCCTTATAACCGGCTGCAATTTTCGAGAAACCACTTCTTCCCCGATAACGCCAGCGTTTACTTCAGCGACATCATCGGTGCTCGCAATGTGGCGCAGCTCAACAGTCTTGTAATCCCTCGTTCCGATGGAACTCAGACCATCAAGGCGCCCGTGGCAAACACGGCGCCCGCTTCCGCTCCCGAAGTGAGCGCTCTCCTGATGGTCCCGCCGGTAACGCTCCCGAGCGGCGCCCCAGGAGAGACGACGCCTGTGCCGGCCTCGCTGGTTTACGCAGGCAGCGGCGGCGCCATCACGCTTGACGGTGCACCCCAGACTGCTCCAGGCGGCGTCGTCCAAACCGCTGCGGATACGTCACACACGCTCCGGGTCGGGAGCAGCGTCTCCAACACGACTCCTCCCTCAGGCGCTGCCCTTAATATCTCGACCCGCCTCCCCGTCCTAACGGGTGACAACGTGATGATCGGTGGTTTTATCATCGTGGGGCCGAATCCAAAGACCGTGATCATTCGCGCCGTCGGTCCGTCGCTCACCGCTGCAGGGGTTCCGGGGGCATTAGCTGACCCGGTTTTGGAGATATTTTCCGGTCCCACCCGCATCGCCAGCAATAACAACTGGCGGACGACGGAGCTCAGTGGGGCGATCACCTCAAGGCAGGCGGTCGAGATCGACGCGACTGGTGTGGCCCCTCAGAATGATGCGGAGGCAGCCGTTGTATTAACGCTCGCCCCTGGCCCTTATACTGCCATCGTCAGCGGGGCCGGCGGTGGCACAGGCGTCGGCCTGGTGGAAATCTACGATACTGATGCCATCCCCACCTCCACCTTAGGGAATATCAGCACACGCGGCTTTGTGCAGACGGGTGATAATGTCATGATCGGCGGCTTCATCGTGCGCGGCGGCAATGGGCCGACGAATTCGGTCGTGCGAGCAATCGGGCCTTCCACTGGACTGGCGAACGCGCTTTCCGATCCCACGCTGCAGCTTTTCGATAGCAACGGCCAAATCGTAGCGGAGAACGATAACTGGCGGGATTCTCAGCAAGCAGCGATCACCGCGTTTGGTCTCCAGCCGACGGATGATCGAGAATCTGTCATTGTGCAGACCGCATTGCCCCGCGGCGCTTACACAGCCATTGTCCGCGGCAAAAACGGCGGCACCGGGGTAGGGCTTGTTGAGGCCTACGTTTTTCCTTAAACCAATGTAATTAATTTTCGTGCGCTTCTCTGGGAGCGCACGGAAATTGTGCGCCTGTATGGCTGCGCTCCCTCCGGCGCACCGCCGAACCGCCGACCGTGCAAGCAACCACTGGTTGACTTAGCGCGGCTCAATTTGAATAGTCGAGCAGCTTTCGACAGCCACGCTCCGTCATCTTACGTGCACGAATTGTCGCGGCGGTCCCACTCTGTTTCAGTATCCTGATCCCTCGATGACTTCCCCCCGAAAAGCGGTCTTGATTCTTGGGATGCACCGCAGCGGGACCTCGGCTCTTAGCGGCGCGCTCTCCATCCTGGGAATTAACTTTGGGCGTCGACTCATCCAACCAAACAGCGCGAACGAGAAAGGCTTCTTCGAGAATCAAAAGGTTTACCAGCTTCATGAGGGATTACTGGACGCATTGGATTCGTCCTGGGACGACGAGGAGCCCCTACCGGACGAATGGGCTCACAGCGAACGCGCGACTCCATTTGTCTCGGGCTTGCAGAATTTTCTGCGCACGGAATTTCAGAGCTCTGATCTATTCGGCGTTAAAGATCCCCGGCTGACGGAGTTGTTGCCCCTTTGGTTGCGTGTGCTGAGGGAAGCGGAGATCGCCCCGCAATTCATCCTCATCAGCCGCCATCCGGAAGAAGTCGCGGAGAGCCTGTGGAAACGGGACAGATTTGCGCATGAAAAAAGTTATCGGCTTTGGATGCAGCATGTCTTCACTTCCGAGGAGGCGACGCGACCATACCCGCGCGCTTTTGTGACCTTCCCTGAGCTACTGGCGAATCCGGTGGCGACGCTGGCCCGGCTCGGCTCGGAGTTGAGGATTGACTGGCCACGACCTCTGGAGGAGGCCCGATCACAGTTGGACGAATTCTTGAGCGAACCGTTGCGACATCACCGCGCCGGAGCTCCTACAGGACAAGTGCGCACTGCTGCGCCGGCTCTCATCCAAAAGATGAGTAAATGTCTCGACGTTCAAGATGGGGTGGTGGATCTGGTGCGCTTGCAAAAACTGCGCGAACAAGTGCAGGAAGTCCGACACCTCGTCGCGGGTGAGGCGACGCAGATGAAGGCGCGGCTGGAGCAAATGGACCAGACCGCGCAACGGATGTCGGATGAGTTCGACGCTTCGCTTGGGGTAGTGGCAGTGCAGGTTTATTCTCCTGCTCGAAGCGGCTATTCCGAAACCCGGGTCCAGAATGCCTTTTTCAGCGCGGGTGCGTGGACAGAATTGGTCATTCCTCTCGCGCTTGGCTTGGGCGATGGCTCTCTTCCGCTCCGCGTTGATCCCGCAGGTTTGCCGGGGTTGATCGAGATTTCCTCTCTTCGCGTCTGCGCGAGGGAGGACGGCGCCGTGCTTTGGAGCGCCAGCGACGATTTTCACGAGGTGGGTTTCGGAGGCACGGCCCAGCGTTTGCCTCATGAAGATCATCTCCGGGTCCTGAGTTTCGGCGTTGACCCGCAACTCTTCCTGCCTGTCTCGGCCGAGCTCGGGAAGGGATCTGCCTGCGAATTGCGCCTGCAGATCTATGTAGGCACGACAGAGAATGATGTGCTTCACGCTCTGGGGCCAGCTCTGGCCGAACGTACCGCTTTCGAAAAAGCCGCAGCGGAGAAGAGCGCCGGATGGGAAAAGGCCCAGTCCGAAAATGCGCTCCTGCGCGAGCAATTCGCCAACGCGGAAAAGCAACGGAGCGAGGCCGAGAATTTGTCCGCAGCCGCTTCTGAGCGGGAGGCCCAGCTTATGGCTCGGCTCGAGCAATTCCGACACGAGAGCGAAACTCAGGTGACGCGTCTGCAAAACGAGATCAAGACGGCGCAGGTGCAACAGGATGAGCTCCACCGGCTGAGGGCGAGCGTTGCCAACCTCGAGGAAAGGGTGGCCGCTGCAAGCGAGGTATCTAGCAAACTCGATGCGTTGGAAAAGGCGCACGCGAAAAGTCGGCGACAATTCGAGGCCTCGGAATGGGAGCTGTCGCGGGCCAGATTGTTACTGGAGAACGTTCAGGCGGAAGCTAGATCCAGTGCACAGCAGTTGAACAGTGTGCGGCACGAGTTGGCCACAGCACAGTCGCGGCTGGAGGCAGCCGAGCATGAAGCAGCGGAGAACAAAGTTTGGCGTGCCGACCTCGCCGCGCGCTACAAGCAAAGCGAACATATACGAAAAGCGATCGAGACCTCGGCCATCTGGCAGGTCGTCAAACCGCTCTGGAAACTCGCCCATCGCGCAGAGCGGCGCCGGGAGCGCGCTGCGGCAAAAGGGTGCCGGGAAATCGTGTCCTCCATCGATGCGCCTGTGGATTGGACTGCTCCGCATGAAATGCTCACCGTTCGCGGTTGGTGCTTCGCCCGTGATGAGAGCGAAATTGTGGGTGTGCGGGCGAAGGTGGGGACGCGCTCCTATCAAGCGCGCTTTCCGATTGAGCGGCCGGATGTCGCCGAGGCCGTCGGGTTCGCGCCAGGGTCATCGCGCAGCGGATTCTCCATCCAGGTGCGCGTCCCGCGAGGACAATCTCTTCTTCGGCTGGAGGCGATCTCGCTCGGCGGAAGTTGGGAGAAATTCTTCGAACACGAGTTGATCCGAGGCGAAGGCACTTCCGCTTCCAGCAACGGGACCGAACCTGCGCTCGGGAAGCCCCCTTCCAATGAAACGCCTGACCTGCCCGATTGCCGCGGTCTCTCCGTGCGGGCCATGGTGCAAAAAATCTCTACCCGTCTCAGCTCCTCCGTCCAACGAGGCGAGCGGCCCATGTTCAGCATTCTGACGCCGACCTTCAACACTCGACCTGAGTGGCTGGCCGAGGCTGCCTTGAGCCTGCTCGATCAATCAGTAACCGATTGGGAATGGTGCTTGGTGGATGATGGCTCTACCAGCCGTGAGCTGCGTGCCCTGCTTGAAAAACTGGCCGCATTGGATCGGCGGTTCCGAGTGAAGTTTAGCGAGGGAGGCGGGATCAGCTCCGCGACCAATCAAGCGCTCGAAATGGCGGCAGGCGAATATGTCGGATTTCTTGACCACGACGACCTCCTCGCCCCGCTCGCGCTGGAACGGATGAAGGAAGAGTTCGGTAAAGGTTGCGACGCGGTTTATTCCGATCAGGACAAACTGAATGACGAGACTCGCCAGCTGGTGGAGCCGTTCTACAAGCCAGTCTGGTCGCCGGAATATTTGCGGGGGGCGATGTACGTGGGCCACCTCCTTTGCGTCCGGCGTGAGCTGGCCGCGAGCTTGCGCTTCAACGGAGAGTTTGATGGCGTCCAGGATTTCGAGTTTATGCTCCGGCTGGGTGAGAGCACCACGAAGATCAGGCATATCCCCGCCGTGCTCTACCATTGGCGGATCGTTCCGGGCAGTATCGCCGACCGCGTCGATGCCAAGGGCCGAGTTGATGAACTTCAACAGAAGGCAGTCACTGCCCACCTCAGTCGTCTCGGGCACGCAGCCACGGCTGAGCACACCCACCTGCCGCATCGCCTACGGATCACTCCGGCCCGTCGGCAGTTCCATCCACGCATCAGTGTGATCGTCCCCACCCGGGACGCGCCGACGCTCATTAGCCAGTGCCTTGGCAGTCTTTACGAAAAGACTTCCTATCCGAACTTTGAGGTTCTTTTGGTCGATAACGACACCACCGATCGCGAAGCACTCGCAGCGATGCGCCGCCATCCCGCGCGCCGCGTTTTACTTCCTAACCCGTTTAACTACTCGCGCGCGAATAACGTCGGCGCACAGCACGCAGAGGGCGAGTATCTCGTGTTTCTAAACAATGATACGGAGGTCGTGAGCGCAGATTGGCTCGACCACCTTTTGTATTACGCGGAACAGCCGGACGTGGGCGCGGCCGGCGCGGTCCTGCTTTACCCGGACAACACTGTCCAGCATGCGGGCGTGGTGCTCGGGATGCGCGGAACGGCCGATCATGTAATGCGTCGCTTTCCCGCTGGGGTGGATGGATACGCTGGGAGCCTGGTTTGCGCGCGCGAAGTTTCGGCCGTCACCGCCGCCTGCCTGATGATCCGGAAAGAGCTTTTTCTCTCTATCGGCGGCTTAAACGAACACTTCTTTACGGCCTATCAAGATGTGGACCTTTGCCTTCGGCTGCGCCAGCGCCAACTCCGCATTGTCTGCACGCCGCAGGCGGTGCTTTATCACCATGAATCGGTCTCGCGGAAGGATCACTATGATATGATCGACCGGATGCTCCTTCTCGATCAATGGCAGGAGACGATTGAGCGCGGCGATCCTTTCTATAATCGGAATCTGGATTTGGAGCGCGGTGATTACAGCCCGAGGCCCAGCTCGTGAGTAATATCCTTTTCGTCCTCTATCACGACTTCAGCTCCAACAGCGCGGTCCACGTCCACAACTTCGCTAATCAACTAGCGGAGTTCGGTCATGGCGTAGCAGTAGCTGTGACGAAGAACAAAGCCGGCGCGATTGACCTCGGCGACCTCCATTACCGGCCAGTAAATTATGAGGAGGTAGATGGCCGCTGGGATGTTCTTTTCCCAAACGCCCAGCCGCCGGACGTGGTTCACGCCTGGACTCCGCGCGAGGGAGTGCGGCTCTTTTGCGAGAGATTAAGCGGACTTTGCGCTTTTGAGCTTTTCATACATTTGGAGGATAACGAGGAGGTTATCACCGCCGCGAATCTCGGCGCGAGTATGGAGACGCTCCTCGCGCTTGAGGAGCTTGAGGTGCCGATAGGCCTGTCGCACCCGATCAATTATCGCAAATTTCTTGCCTCGGCCGCGGGCGTCACCCTGATCATGGATCGGCTCGGAGATTTCGTCCCGCCGGGAATCCCCACCCTAGTCCTTTGGCCCGGCGCAGACCGGTCAATCTTCCATCCGCGTCCGCCAGACGAAAAGCTGCGCGACGAGATCGGCATCCCGATTAATAGCGTGGTTTTTTGCTACACTGGAAACGTGCACTCTGCGAACGCGGCGGAAGTGCGCAGCATCTATCTCGCAGTCGCAATGCTGAACCGCGAAGGATTTCCCACCACCCTTGTGCGGGCCGGGAGCGACTTCTGCGCTTTTCTGGGCTCGGACGATCGCTGGGCCCGCCAGCATGCGGTCGAACTAGGTCCGGTGCCGCATCATGAAATCCCGCACCTCCTGAATCTCGCCCACGTCCTGATCCAACCGGGCTCGGCCGATGCCTTCAACGAATTCCGGTTGCCGTCCAAGCTCCCGGAATTTCTCGCGATGGGAAAACCAGTTATATTACCGCGCACGAATGTGGGACGGTTTGTGACCCATGGGGAAGAAGCTTGGGTTCTCGAGGAAGTGTCCGCGTTGGAAATCGTAAAGACTGTGCCCGGGCTCCTCTGCGACAAAGCCCTCTGCGAAAAACTTGCCGTGGGCGGCATCGCTTTCTGCGACCGCCATTTCAATTGGGCGAACAATGCGCGCTTGCTCGACAATTTTTACAAAGACATCTCGGCTGGTCCGAAGCTTTCGAAAACTGAAAATGCTCCAATCCAAAAACCCGAATGAATCAGAGGCGGTCCTCGCTCGGTATACCAGCGCATCGCCGCTCGCAGAACTTAGCTACGCCACGGTGCGGGACTATTGCGACAGTCTCGATCACTTGCCAGCGATCACCGGCTTTGATGGCGATCTGAAAAATGTCCAGCGTCCGTGGACGGTGAAAGCGTTGCTCGCGACCGTTCCGCCACCGGCCAGGATTTTGGAGATCGGCGGCGGCGAGCCCATCATTAGTAATTTTCTGAGCAACCTGGGATACGACGTGACCTTGATCGATCCCTACGACGGCTTTGGGAACGGCCCGACGACCTACGAAGCTTACCTGAAGAATTTCCCGAATGTGCGCTTGATCCGCGCCTACTTTCAGCCGGGCATGCCTGAGTTTCCGGATGATTCCCTCGACGCTGTTTTCTCCATTTCAGTGCTCGAGCACCTTCCTGATTCCGCGCTGGATTCCTGTTTCCGCGCGATCCAATCCGCGCTCGTTCCTGGTGGAGCATCGATCCATTGCTTCGATCATGTCATCGACGGGCCCACCCAGGAACATCACGCCCTTAATGCGAACGCGATCCTGGCCGAGCAAGCAAAGCTCGCTGGACGCCCGCCTGGCGACTGCGTCGCCTTGATCGAGGAAATGCAGAACGACGTGGAGACGTTTTACCTTTCTCCGCAGGGACACCATCTCTGGCGGGGCGGGCAGGCCTACGAGCAGTTCCCTTTCCGAAAGGTGGCTTCAATCCAGAGCGTTGTCCGGAAGGCGGTCTAGGAGTTGAGCGTGCCGGAACTCGGCGTCTCGCTCGCTCCGGGGAGAGAAGCGCGCACCCGATAATCTCCGCGGCTGAGATACTTCTCCAGCCAGAGATAGAGGCAGATGAAAAGGTAGCGGCTCCCCATTTCCTTGATCTTTAACTTCGCTTCGCCGGTGCGCCGGTTGCGCCAGGTGATGGGGATGACGGTCCAGGAATAGCCTCGCACGATTGCTTTCAACGGGAGCTCGAGAGTGATGTTGAAGTGCGGCGAGATGAGTGGCCGCGAGCCGTCGATCACGGTCCGGCGATAGGCTTTGAAGGCGTTGGTGGTGTCGTTTAAGCGATAACGAAAAAGCACGCGGACGAAGAAGTTCGCCAGGCGATTCAAGGCCATCTTCACCGGCGGGTAATCGATCACTCCCCCACCCTTCACGAAGCGGCTGCCGAAGACGCAATCGAAGCCTTCGTTTAGCTTCCGCCAATAGCGCACCACATCGCGACAATCATCGGATTCATCCGCCATCATGATCACCACCGCGTCGCCCGTCATCTGATCGAGCCCCCACTGAATCGCCCGTCCGAAGCCATGTTCGCCGGTGTTCTGCACTGGCTTCAATTCCGGAAGATTCTGCTGCAGCTCCTGCAGAATCTCCCAAGTGCGGTCGCTGCTGCCATCATCGACCACCACGATCTCATGCGGCACGCCCTGCAGCCGCAACTCCACGCTCAAATGTTGCACGGTGGAGGCGATGCAACCTTCCTCGTCCCGCGCTGGAAGCACGACCGAGAGCAGGCGTAGAGGATTCGAGGCAGGATTCATCGCGGACAAGACTCTAGCCATGCATTAGGCAGCGGCGCATGCAAGGCAATCTGCGAAATCGGAAAACGGGAAGAGAATGAAGCCGCGCCGCCGTCTCCGTCTTGAATCTTGCGCCGGATGATCTCTCCGGCATTATCCCCCTGAAGCGATGTCAAAAGAACTCCAGCAGGAATACCTAATGCGTTTCGAGGGAAATGCGGAATACCGGCGAGCCGTTTGGGGCGTGTTGACCGCGCAGTTCTTTTCTCGCTGGGTGCGCGGGACCGCGACCGTGCTCGATCTCGGCTGCGGCTGGGGCGAGTTCATTAATCAGATCCCGGCCGCGCGGAAGTTCGGGATGGATTTGAACCCGGATTCGCCCGGGAAATTAGCGAAGGACGTCACCTTCCTCGAGCAGGATTGCTCGCAGCCCTGGGCCCTGCCGGACGAGACACTGGACGTCGTCTTCACCAGTAATTTTTTCGAGCACCTGCCCAATAAGGAAAGCCTGGGCCGGACCTTGGCCCAGGCCTTCCGCTGCCTGAAGCCAGGCGGGCGCATTATCTGCCTCGGTCCGAACATCAAATACCTCCCAGGCAGTTACTGGGATTTCTGGGATCACTACCTGCCGCTCACGGAAGCGTCGCTCGGAGAAGGTCTGCGGCTGACCGGCTTCGAGTTGGAAAGCAGCGTCGACCGCTTTCTTCCCTACAGCATGTCGCAGGGTTTCTCGCCGCCGCTGTTTTTCCTGCGGCTCTACCTGCGCTTCCCGTTTCTGTGGCGCTTCGTCGGGAAGCAATTCCTCCTCGTCGCGCGCAAACCCGCCGGCGCTGCCACCGCGCCCTAAAAGTCTATGAACGAGGAGCCGTCCGCGATGCACCGCCACTTCGCCGACCGCAAAGTTCTCATCACCGGCGGGCTCGGCTTTATCGGCTCCAACCTTGCCCTGCAGCTTCTCGAACTCGGCGCAGAGGTGACGCTCCTCGACAGCCTCATCCCGGATTACGGCGGCAACCTTTTTAACGTTGAGCCATTCCGCGATCGACTCCGGATCAACATCTCCGACGTGCGCGACACCTTCAGCATGCAGCATCTGGTGCGCGGGAAAGATTTCCTCTTTAACCTCGCGGGCCAGACCAGCCACCTCGATTCCATGGCCAACCCGATGGCTGACCTCGAGATCAATTGCCGCGCCCAGCTTTCGATCCTGGAAGCGTGCCGCACTTGCAACCCCGCGATCAAGATCGTCTTCGCCAGCACCCGGCAGATTTACGGACGCCCGGAGCGTCTGCCGGTGGACGAGGATCACCCGCTCCGACCGGTCGACGTGAACGGCATTAACAAAATGGCCGGCGAGAAATATCACCTCCTCTACAGCGATGTGCATGGGGTGAAGGCCACGGCCTTGCGCCTCACGAACACGATCGGACCGCGGATGCGGATCAAAGATGCGCGCCAGACTTTTGTCGGCGTCTGGATTCGGCAATTGCTCGAGGGCCAGCCGATCGAAGTCTGGGGCGGCGAGCAGCTGCGCGACTTCACGGACGTGGACGATGCGGTCGATGCGTTGCTCCTGGCTGCGGCGAATCCGAAGACCGCGGGTCGGGTTTACAATCTTGGCGGACCGGAAGTGATCGATCTCGCCGCGCTGGCTCGCTTGCTCGTGGAAGTAAACGGAAGCGGCACTTATCGCGTGAGCGATTTCCCAGCCGAGCGTCAGGCGATCGATATCGGAAATTACTATGCGGATTTTTCCAGGATCCGCGACGAACTGGGCTGGACGCCGCGGCGTTTCTCTCCGCGAGACGATCAAGAGGACGCTCTCGTTTTATCGCGCGCATCTGCCGCATTATTTGGGTGCGGAATGATCCAGGTTTCCGATCCTCAGGCCGGTTATCGCGCCTACCAATCGGAGATCGATGCGGCGATTGCGCGCGTCCTCGCTGGCGGCCGGTATATTCTCGGCGACGAGGTTTCTGCGTTTGAAAAAGAGTGGGCGGCCTATCTGGGGTGCGGCTACGCGGTTGGGGTCGGGAACGGAACGGACGCGCTCGCAGCTGGCCCTGCGGGCGCTCGGGATCGGTGCGGGCGATACTGTCATCACCACCTCGAACACAGCCGTCGCCACCGTCGCGGCGATCGAACTCTGCGGAGCGTCCGCTCTGCTGGTGGATGTGGATGACGAAACCCTCACGCTCTCGCCCGACCGCCTCGCGGAAGCGATCGCGCGCTTCCGGCATCTCCGCCTGCGGGCCATCATTCCCGTGCATCTTTACGGTCAACCGGCCGACATGCCCGCGATCATGGAGTTGGCACGAGCGAACGATTTGCGCGTGATCGAGGATTGCGCGCAAGCCCACGGCGCGGCGATTGCCGGCCGCAAAGTAGGGCACGTGGGGCGAGGCCGCGGCCTTCAGTTTTTACCCAACGAAAAACCTCGGCGCGCTGGGCGATGGCGGCGCGGTCGTGACGAACAATGCCGCGCTGGCCGAGCGGCTCCGCACGCTTCGCATCTACGGCTGGAGGGAACGATACACGAGCGAGGAGCCCGGCCTGAACAGCCGGCTCGATGAGCTCCAGGCGGCGATCTTGCGCGTAAAGCTCCCGCACCTGGAAGCCGAGACGGAGAGGCGGAGGGAGATCGCGCAGGTTTATCGACGTTCGCACGCGTCCCTGTTGCGCCAGCCGAATCCTGCAGAGGACGTGCGGCACGTTTATCATCAATACGTTGTCCGGACGAAGGACCGCGACGCGTTCCGCGCATTTTTAAAGGAGCGCGGCGTCGAGAGCGCAATACTCTATCCCGTGCCTATCCACCTTCAGCCTGCCTATCGGAATCGGATCGCACTGGCCGCAGCTCTTCCGGTCACCGAGCAGGCCGCGCGCGAGCTTCTCTGTCTTCCAGTGCATCCCTGGCTCTCAGAAGAAGCAGTGCACACCATCTCGCAAGCGATGAGCGATTGGGGCCAAACCACCGCGCAGACATGACGCCCACCCTCAGCATCGTCGTCCCGCTCTACAATTCCGCGGAGACGCTCCCGCGGCTCCTGGCGGAATTAAGCGCGCTCGAGATCGCCGGCGGTCACGAGATTATCCTGGTCAACGATGGCAGTCGCGATGCCACCGAAGCCGTCGCTTACCAGAACTCTCCCCACTGTCACCGTCCCGTGACCTTTCTCAGCCTCTCGCGCAACTTCGGCGAGCATAACGCCGTCCTCGCCGGCCTCCGCGCCAGCACCGGCGATTTCGTCATTACGATGGACGACGATCTGCAAAATCCGCCGTCGGAAGTGCAGAAGCTCCTCCTGGTCGCGCAACGTGAGAAGCGGGACATTGTCTACAGCGTTTACGAAAGCAAACAGCACCCCGGCTGGCGAAATCTCGGCAGCTGGTTCACGAATTTCATCGCCAACTGGGCGATCGACAAACCGAAGGGACTTTACCTTTCCAGCTTCCGTTGCCTCTCCCGTTTTCTAGTGGATGAAGTGGCGAAATCTTCCAACCCGCGCCCCTACATCGATGGGGTCATCTTTCAGGTCACGCAGAACGTCGGCATCGTCAGCGTCCGCCACGAAGCGCGCGCAGGCGGGACGAGCGGCTACACTTTGCGCGGGTTGCTCCGGCTTTGGACGAGCATGCTGATCAACGCTTCCGTGATGCCGCTGCGGATCGCCACTCTCATGGGAATCGCGCTCAGTCTCGTCGGCTTTTTCTCCTTCATCGCCGTCCTGATTAATCACTTCTTCCATCGCGAACCACTCGGTTGGGGTTCGCTCATGGCCGCGCTTCTGATTTTCTCCGGGGCCCAACTTCTTCTCCTCGGCGTCGTGGGCGAATACGTGGGCCGCACCTACCTGCGCGTTTCGGATAAACCGCAGAGCGTGGTGCGCTCTCGAACCGAACATTTGCCCAGCTCGCGCCATGAAACTTGACCGCATCTTTCGCGGCTTCTAGTTTCGACCATCCAGCGCCGCGCCGCGGCCGAATAGTCATTGTGAACCAACTCTCCGCCTTTTATCGCTCGTCGATCGGAAAGAAGTTCATCGTGGCACTCACGGGAGTGATCCTGATCGGGTTCATCATCGGACATCTGGTGGGCAATCTGCAGATCTTTTTCCCGCCGGAATACATCAATAGCTACGCGGAAAAGCTCCGCTCGCTGGGCGCCTTTCTCTGGGTGATCCGGGGCACACTGCTGGTCACGGTGGTGCTGCACATTTACTTCACCATCAGTCTCGCGCTGGATAATCGCCGCGCCCGCCCGGTCGCTTACGCGGAGAAAAAATGTGTGAAAGCGACCTGGGCTTCGCGCTCGATGGCGCTCAGCGGCCTCGTCGTCCTCGCGTTCATTTTCTTCCACATCGCGCACTTCACCGTGCGCGTCACAGATCCGCGTTTCCAATTGCTCAAAGCCGATCCGCTGAACCGCTACGACGTCTATTCCATGATGGTCTTCGGGTTCCAAAGCCCGATCGTTTCCGGGTTTTACGTCCTCGCGATGTTTCTCCTCGCGCTGCATTTGAGCCATGGCACGTCCAGTTTTTTCCAGTCGCTGGGTTTGAACGATAAGAAGCTCACGCCGCGGCTCGCCTTCCTCGGGCGGGTCTTCGCCTGGCTCATTTTTCTCGGCTACGTCTCCATCCCCATCGCGATTTTCTTTGGGTTCATCGAGCCAGCGCAAAAGCTATGATCGGCCGTTTCGAAGACAACGTTCCCTCCGGCCCGATGCACGAAAAGTGGCGGTCGCATAAGGACCACGCCCGGCTCGTCAGCCCGGCGAATCGCCGCAAATTCGAGGTCATCGTCGTCGGCAGCGGTCTCGCTGGAGGCTCGGCCGCATCCAGCCTGGGCGAAATGGGCTACAACGTGAAGTGCTTCTGCTACCAGGACAGCCCGCGCCGCGCTCACAGCATTGCCGCCCAAGGCGGAATCAATGCGGCGAAGAACTACCAGAACGATGGCGACAGCGTCTTCCGTCTTTTCTACGACACGATCAAGGGTGGCGACTTCCGCTCCCGCGAAGCGAACGTCTATCGTCTCGCAGAGGTCAGTAATCTCATCATCGATCAATGCGTCGAGCAGGGCGTCCCTTTCGCGCGCGAGTATGGCGGGCTCCTCGCCAACCGCTCCTTCGGCGGCGCGCAAGTTTCACGCACCTTCTACGCGCGCGGCCAGACGGGGCAGCAGCTTCTGCTCGGCGCTTACCAGGGCCTGAGCCGGCAAATCGCCGCGGGCACCGTCCAGATGTTTCCGCAGACGGAGATGCTCGATCTCGTTTTGGTAGACGGCCACGCCAAGGGGATCATCACGCGCAACCTCATCACCGGTGAGATTCGCTCTCACGCGGCCGATGCCGTGGTCCTGGCCACTGGCGGCTACGGGAACGTTTTCTACCTTTCGACCAACGCGCGCGGCTGCAACGTCACCGCCACTTTCCGGGCTTACAAGAAGGGCGCGCTTTTCGCCAACCCCTGCTTCACCCAAATCCATCCGACCTGCATCCCGGTGACCGGTCAGCACCAATCCAAGCTCACCCTCATGTCGGAGTCGCTCCGGAACGACGGCCGGGTGTGGGTGCCGAAAAAGGAGAACGATCAACGCGCGCCGGCGGACATTCCCGAGGCGGAGCGCGACTACTACCTCGAGCGCAAGTATCCGAGCTTCGGCAATCTCGCGCCGCGCGATATCTCCTCCCGCAGCGCGAAGGAAGTCTGCGATGAGGGACGCGGGGTCGGCGAGAGCGGCCGCGGAGTTTACCTGGATTTCAAAGACGCGATCAATCGTCTCGGCGAAAAGATGATCCGCGAGCGCTACGGCAATCTGTTCGACATTTACGAGAAGATCACGGGCGAGAACGCCTACGAGCAGCCGATGCGGATTTACCCGGCGGTGCATTACACCATGGGTGGGCTTTGGGTGGATTATAACTTGATGAGCAACGTGCCGGGCTTGCACGTCATCGGAGAGGCGAACTTCTCCGATCACGGCGCGAATCGCCTGGGCGCGAGCGCGCTCATGCAGGGATTGGCGGACGGCTATTTTGTTTTGCCCTACACCCTGCCCGTTTATCTCGCGCCGCAGATCGGCAAGCGTCCTTCAGTCGACCATCCCGAGTTTAAGAAAGCGGAAGCGGAAGTGCGCGCCCGCACCCAGACCATGCTCGACGTGAACGGAAGCCGCTCGATCGATTCCTTCCATCGTGAGCTCGGTCTGTTGCTCTGGGACAAGTGCGGCATGGCGCGGAATGCGGCTGGCCTGCGCGAAGCGATCGAGCGCATCCCGAAGCTGCGCGAGGAATTTTGGCAGAACGTGCGCATCCCCGGCACTGGGCAGGAGTTTAACCAATCGCTGGAACGCGGCGGGCGGGTGGCTGATTTCCTCGAGTTTGGAGAATTGATGTGCCGCGACGCGCTCGAACGCGATGAATCGTGCGGCGGCCATTTCCGCGAGGAGCACCAGACCGAGGAAGGCGAAGCACTGCGCGATGATGAGAACTACGCTTCCGTTTTCGCCTGGGAACATCCGGGCAACGGCAGCACCGGCGCGCCCACCTTGCATCGCGAGCCGCTCTCTTTTGAAACCGTGGAACTCGCGCAACGAAGCTACAAATGAACTTTAAGCTCAAAGTCTGGCGGCAGGAACGCGATAGCGCGGAGGGTCGGCTGGTGGAATACGAGGTGCGCGAGATCTCGCCGAACACTTCTTTTCTCGAGACGCTCGACATCCTGAACGAGCAGCTGACGGAACGTGGGGAAACGCCGGTCGCTTTCGATTCTGATTGCCGCGAAGGCATCTGCGGGACCTGCTCTCTCACCATCAATGGCGAGGCGCATGGGCCGGATCATCCCGGTGCCGCCTGCCAGCTTTACATGCGGCGTTTTCAAGATGGCGACACCATCACGGTGGAGCCTTTTCGGGCGCGGCCGTTCAAGTATGTAAAAGATTTGGTGGTGGATCGCAGCGCTTTGGATCGGATCGTGCAAGCGGGCGGTTTCATCGCTGCGCGCGCTGGGTCGGCGCCGGAAGCGAACTCGATTCCGATTCCGAAACACCAGGCGGATTTGGCCATGGAAGCAGCCGCGTGTATCGGATGCGGCGCTTGTGCGGCGGCCTGCCCGAACGCGTCGGCCATGCTCTTCACCGCGGCCAAGGTTTCGCATTTGGTTTCGCTTCCGCAGGGGCGGCCGGAACGCACCAGTCGCGTTTTGCGCATGGTCCAGAAGATGGACGAGGAAGGTTTCGGCAATTGCACGAACCACTACGAGTGCGAAGCCGTTTGCCCGGCCGAGATCAGCGCCAGCTTTATCGCCAAGCTGAATCGCGAATACGCGATGGCCACTTTGCGCAATCGCGCGGGCGAGTGATTTAGAGCCGGACCTCGGGCTGAGAAGCCTGCGCCACGGTCTCACACGCACACGTCCAAAGCTCGGGATCCAATTCCTCCCGGGCGCGCGCAGCCAGTCTCGCTCCTTCCGCACCTTCCCGCAGAACCGCGAAGACCGTGGACCCGGAGCCAGACATCAGTGCAGCTCCCACTTCCCGCTGCTCCAGCAGCCACATTTTCGTCCGGGCTAAAAACAGATGCTTCTCGAAGACCGGCCGCTCCAGATCATTCGCAAAAACCTGCCCGGCAAAAGTCTGCGGCGCATAGCGTATCTGCGGCCATTCACGCGAATCCTGCCAGCGCCGATAAGCCCACGGCGTCGCCACTCCAAACGCGGGCTTCACCAGCAAAAGTCGGAGCGGTGAGGGCAACTCGGTTGGGACCACCACCTCCCCACGGCCGCGGCAATAGGCCGCCCCTTCGTGCAGGAAGAAAGGCACATCGGAGCCAAGCTGCGCCGCCAGAACAGTGAGTTGCGCGATCGTTTGCCCTGTTTCGAAAAGGCGATTCAACCCAAGCAGCACAGAGGCCGCATCGCTGCTGCCTCCGGCCAGGCCGGCGCCGTGTGGGATATTTTTCTCCAGCAAGATCGAGACATCCGCTGTTATCCCGGTGCTCTCGAAGAAGAGTCGCGCGGCTCGATGCGCCAGGTTATCGCCACCCGCCGGCAGGCTGGGATCACTGCAGCGGAAGGTGATTCCCGCGCCGTCCTCTCCGCGAGTCAGCGTGATTTCATCCCAGAGCGAGATCGGCGCCATCAGCGTCTCGATTTCGTGAAAACCGTCCCCGCGTCGACCAAGAATACGAAACGAAAGATTGATCTTCGCCGGAGCTCGTAGCTGCATAGAGTTTGATCCCGTCGCCACCGGCGCACCATACCCGATGAACCCATCGCACACCGTTAAAAATCCGCGCGAGCGCGTGATCATCGCGCTCGATTTTCCCACGCCAGAAAAGGCGCTCGACTGCGCGCACGCTTTGGCGGGCGAGGTCGCGTTCTTCAAAATCGGCCTGCAACTTTACACCGCGGCCGGGCCCGAGATCGTGCGCGCGATTGCGGCCACTGGCGCGAAGATTTTTCTCGATCTCAAACTACACGACATCCCGAGCACGGTCGGGAAAGCTGTCGCAGCGGCGAGTGAACTCGGAGTCGCCATGCTCACGCTGCACTTGAGTGGGGGGCGGCGAATGATCGAGGCCGCCGTGGCCGCGCAATCGCCTTCGCTCCTCCTCCTGGGGGTCACCGTGCTCACGAGCTCCGACGACGAAACGCTTCGTGAAACCGGAGTCGATGCCGGCGTGGAGGCGCAAACTCTTCGGCTGGCGCGTCTCGGTGTGGCGGCAGGAATGCGCGGCCTTATCGCCAGCCCGCATGAAGTGAAAGGTCTGCGCGCGGACTTGGGCGCTGACGTTACCATCATCACTCCCGGCGTTCGTCCGGAGTGGGCGGCGGCGGACGATCAAAAGCGTTTCACCACGCCGCGCGAAGCGATTGCGAACGGCGCGGACCGCCTCGTCATCGGGCGACCGGTCACCGCGCATCCAGAGCCGCGCGAAGCCGTGCGAAAAATCATCGCCGAGCTCAGCTCGCTGTGAGCGGCTACCTTCTTCCGCAGTTACGGCTATACCTCGATCGCGCACCGCGATCCGCCGCCATGAATATGGCGATCGACGAGGCGCTCCTGGAGCAAGCAGAGGGGCCCGCTCTGCGTTTTTACGAGTGGGAACGGCCAGCGCTTTCCTTTGGTTACTTCGGTCGATTCGCGGAGGTGGAGGAACTCGGAAACACGCGCGACCTCGTCCGACGCTGGACCGGCGGCGGCATCGTTTTGCACGGGGAGGATTGCACCTATTCCCTTGTGCTCCCGCGCGCGGAGTCAGCGCCGCCTGTCCACTCGCAACTGCTCTATCAGCAAATCCACGAAGCGATCTGCGCGGCTTTGCCCGACCGCATGCGGGCACAACTCGCAGATGAGACGCCCTCGGGTATCTCGGAGTTTTGCTTCGCCAAACCTGTCCGCGCCGACGTGTTGGTGGACGGAAAGAAAATCGCGGGCGCGGCACATCGCCGGACGCGGGCGGGCCTTTTGCATCAAGGCAGCGTGCAGTATGAGAATCTCCCTCCCGATTTCCCGGAGACCTTCGCTGCGCGCCTTTCCGACCGGGTCGAGCAACGCGCGTTGCCAGCGGTTTTGCTCGAGCGCGCTGCGACGTTGGCCGGGGAAAAATACGCGACGGCGGCCTGGTTGCGCAGCCGTTAACCCATAGGAAAAAAGCAATCGCCCCATCCGGAGGGCGCTCCCGACGCGATGACTTTGTGGGCAGCTGAATCCACTTGCGTGCCTCATGAGGCCGTCCGCTTGCCCGAAACAGCTCACCACTTTATCCATGAACAAAGCATTCCTTCTCCATCTTTCCGCAGCATTGATTCTCGGCGCCGCGACCAGTCGCGCGGCGACTCTGATCGTTGATGATTCCCTTCAATGCCCCGGAGCGCAGCTGAGCACCATTCAAGCAGCGATCAACGCGGCGAGCCCGGGAGACACGATCAAAATCTGTCCGGGCACCTACCCCGAACAGGTCCGGATTGATAAGAACCTCACGGTGGAAGGCATCCCCTTCGGCAACGAGAACCTGGTCCTCCTCATGCCCGGTGCGGTGACGGCGAATTCGAGCAGCCTCGTTTCCGGGATGCCCTTTGCCGCCATCATCCTGGTAGACGGCGCAAGCAAGGTCGACCTCTCGAATCTGACTGTCGATGGCGCGAATAACGGCCTCGCTTCCTGTGCGATTAATTTCGCCGGGATTTACTATCGAAACTCGTCGGGCAAGATCGACTCCGTCGTCACGCGGAATATCCAGTTAGCGCCCGGAGGCGATAGCTGCCAGACCGGTCTCGGCATTTTTGCGCAGAGCTCGGCGAACGGCGCCACCAAGCTGGAAGTGACCAACAGCAGTCTGCACGATTACCAAAAAAACGGCATCGTGGCGAATGAGCCCAACACGGAGCTGACCGCGAAAAACAATGCCATCACGGGGGTGGGCCCGATCTTCTACCAACACCCAAAACGGAATCCAAATCGGCTTCGGCGCCCAGGCTAAGATCGAAGAGAACGCCATCCTGAATCACATTTTCGCGGGCTGCAGTAGCGCGGCGGGTTGCTCCACGATCTCGACCGGTATTTTCCTTTTCCAGGCCGGCCGGAATGTGAGTTTGAGCAAGAACACGATCGGCAAGAGCCAGACCGGCGTCTTCCTGCAATCCGATCAGGCCGACGTGAAAGACAACATCATCCTCGATAGCGATGTCTTTAACGGCGTGGCCGTCTTGGGCGCTGGGAACAAAGTGGAAAAAAACAGCATCTTCAATAGCGATGGCGGCGCGATCGCGGTGGTGGGCGATCGGAACAAGATCGATGGCAATAACATCAACGAGGCGCCGGCAGGCGTGGTCCTATCGTCGGATGCTGTGCGCAATCGCGTGAACGGGAACACTTTTTATAACACGATCGAGAACGTGGTCGTCCTCGATCTAGGCGCGACCAAGGCCACCAGCGATGAAAACGCCGCGCCGCCGACGGTTGAGCCGGTCAGATTTTAAGGCGCGAGATCGACCGGATTGAAAAAGAGAAGGGCCCGGGGAATCCCGGGCCCTTCTTGTTTGGCGCCACGGTGCAATGCGGGCGGCATCCAGTGTGGCGGAGTGCCCGTAGTGTTTAGAGAGGGAGGCAGCGGCTTCGCGCGCTTGTTTCAGCGGCGCAAAAAACTGTAAGCGACTCTGCGGTTTTGACATCCAACAGCCCGCTTTATATTCTCAACACCGTGGAAGTTTCTACACCCACCCCCGCCCAAAATTTTCCTTCCGCGGGGCCTTTGTCGCGTATCTCGCAGCTGGTGCGGCCGGAACTGGCTGAGGTGGATAAACGGATCGCGCAACAGGCAGCGGAGTTCGATCCCGCCATCGAGGGTTACGTGGCTTTTGCCATTGGCGGACAAGGCAAGCGCCTGCGGCCGCTGATTGCACTTTTGAGCGGTGGGGCCACGGGCTCCGTGAGTAAACCGCACGTCGAGCTGGCGGTGATTCTCGAGCTCATTCACATCGCCACCCTGGTCCACGACGACATTATGGACGAAGCGGAACGTCGGCGCGGGCTGCCGACGGTGAACGCGCGCTGGGGCAATGCGCTGAGCGTTTTGCTGGGGGACTGTCTTTTTGCCCAGGCCCTCAATCTTTCGACGTATTTCGAGAGTGCCGATATCAGCCGCGCGATCGCATTGGCGGCGCGAGAAGTTTGCACAGGCGAGATCATCCAGACGCAACGCCGGTTCGATCTCCATCTCGGGATTCCTGATTATCGCCGCATCGTGGAGATGAAAACCGGATCGCTCTTTGCTGCGGCCGCGGAACTCGGCGCGCGTTTAAATCATGCGGACGAGGCGACTATTTCCGCCATGCAGAGCTACGGGATGAAAATCGGCGCCGCCTACCAAATCTACGACGATTGCCTCGACATCGCCGGGAACGAAAACGTCATCGGCAAGACGCTCGGGACCGATCTCCGTAAAGGCAAACTGACGCTTCCCGTTTTGATGCTGCTCAAGTCGGCGCCCGCCCCGGCGCGCGAGGAGTACGCGCAGATGATCGTGAACGGGAAGGTGGAGGAGTTGACCGAAATCTTGCGGAACGAAGTCGGAAGCTCCTCGTTGACAGATGCGGTCGCAGCTGCGCGGGATTTAATCGGGGAAGCCCAGCGAGAAGTGGGGTCGCTGCCGCAAAATGAGTCGACCGCGGCGCTGCACGATCTGGGTGAGGCTTTGCGCGAGCTGCTCGATCAGATGGGAATTTAAATCTCCCCGCCCGCCGCGCCGTCCCCCTATGGCACAGGTCAAAATTCGCGAGATGCCGGAGGACAATCGCCCCCGGGAAAAAATGCTGGCCCACGGAGTGAGCGCATTGACCGATGCGGAAGTGCTCGCGGTGCTGCTCCGCACGGGACGAGTGGGCGCCAATGCGGTGGAGGTGGCGGCTGAGCTGCTGCAGCGTTTCGGATCCTTGGTGGGCTTGAGCCGTTGCACGCTCGACGAACTGAAAAACACCCTGGGGGTGGGACCGGCCAAGGCAATGCAGCTGGTGGCGACGTTTAACGTCGGGCACCGCGTCGCTCACCAGACTTTCTCGCAATTAAAAATCGATACGCCGGAACTCGTCTACGAAATGTTAGCGCCTGAGATGCGCGGGCTGCACAAGGAATCGCTCCGCGTCCTCCTCCTCGACACTCGTTACCGCCTGCTGCGGGTGGAGCAGATCTCGCTCGGGAGTTTGAATGAAAGCATTGCGCACCCGCGCGATGTTTTTCGGCCGGCGATTATTTCCGCGGCTCACGCGGTGGTGGTGGTGCACAATCACCCATCGGGCGATCCGTCCCCCAGCCAGGCGGATCATGCCCTGACGCGGCGCCTGGCCGCCGCCGCGGAGTTGCTGCAGCTGAAACTGCTCGATCACATTATTATCGGCGCACCGGCCGAGGGGCGCTTGCCTTACTACAGTTTTAAAGAGACAGGCGTGCTGTGAAGATTCACCCGACCGCGATCGTAGAGCCGGGCGCCGAACTGGGTGCCGAGGTGGAAGTGGGCCCTTATGCCGTCATCAGCGCGCGCGCAGTGATCGGCGCTGGCACGATCATCCACGCGCACGTGATCCTGGAAGGGGCTGTGCGGCTGGGAGAGAAAAATACTGTCGGCTATGGCGCGATCATCGGCAGCCCACCGCAGGATTTGAACTTCCGTTCCGAAACGCAGAGCAGGGTGGAAATCGGAGATGAGAATGTGATTCGCGAATACTGCACCATTCATCGCGGCACTGCAGAAGGCTCAGCCACGGTCATGGGCTCGAAGAATTTTCTGATGGTGGGCGCGCATCTCGCACACAACTGCCGGATCGGCGACGGCGTCGTCATCGCGAACAACTGCCTTCTGGCGGGCTACGTCGAAGTGCAGGATCACGCCTTTCTCGGTGGCGGTTCGGTCTTCCATCAATATGTGCGCGTGGGCCAGCGAGCGATCACGCAGGGGCTTTCCGGCATCGGGCAGGACCTGCCGCCCTTCCTGCTCGCGGCGCAGCGGAACAGCGTGGTGGGGTTGAACACTCTTGGCCTCCGCCGCGCCGGATATAGCGCGGCCGAGCGGGAGGAACTGAAGCGAGCCTTCAAGCTTCTTTACCGCAGCGGCTACAACACGCGGCAGGCCCTCGAGAAAGCGGACGAAACGGAATGGGGAGAACGCGGCCGCGCCTTCTTTGAGTTCGTCCGGCAAGCGGGCCGGCGCGGCATCGCTCCCTACGTGGGCAAAGGTCCGGACGCTGCCAGGGCCGCGGAGCAGGCCGAGAGCGCCACCTAACCAGGAGAGCGGCGACGGCGCGCGCGGCTACGAGTGAAAGCCGAGGAACGCGAGCATCCGCCCGGTTTTCCCCTTCTCCGCGCGATACGAATAGTAGCGATCCAGCTCGCACGCGGTGCACTGGCCGGAATCGTGAATCTGGGTCACACCTCGTTCGCGACAATCCCGCAAAATGTCCGCCACAAAATCCACCTCGTAATGCGGCGGTCGGATGCAGGGGCTTAACTGCACCAGGAGATCTCGCGGCGACGAGCCGAATTCCGCCTGCATCAAATCAACCGCCTCGCCCGCGATGCCGAGCTCGCTCCCCTTCCGTCCGGAATGGACCAGGCCAAGACAACGCCGGCGCGGATCGACCAAATAGACGGCGCAGCAATCAGCCACATAAATCCCGAGCGCGACGTCCGGCTGGTTTGTGACGATGCCATCGTAGCCGGAGAAAATGGCGTCCTTTGTCACTGGTCGGTCCACGACCATGACCCCGGCACCGTGCACTTGTTCCGTCATGAGCACCGGCCACCCTTTGATGCCATAATCCGATCGCACGTCCGCATGCGCGGCATCAAGCCGGCGAAGTGCCTCGGCCTTGTCCTCGCGCACATCGATCCCCGGCGCACGTCCGACGAACCCATGGACCAGCCCATCCACCTCGGCGAGAGAAGGGAACTCGTCGACCGGAGGACGCTGAGGCAATTCCCCCACGCGTTTACCGGCGGACGGGCTCGCGGTTTCCTGCTTGATTCAACGGCAGCGGCGTGGGCTTCGGCGGCGGCGTCGGGGCTGGGTCCGTCCGGAGACGGCGCCGGGTGCGCGGATCGTCGAGTTGATTGGAATAGATGACTTCCGTCGCCGTGACGCGATCGAACTCGGCCTGCGCCGCATTGTAAGTGAAGAGAGCCTGGAGCGTGGTCGATTGCGCGCGAGTTACTTCCACTCGCGCGTTCAGCACTTCCAGCTGTGTGCCCGCACCGGCCCCAAGCCGAGCGCTGGCGAGACGAAGCGCTTCCTGCGCCTGGCCGACGTTCTCCTGCTGGCTCCGAATGAGCTCCGCGCCTTGGACGATATTTGAATAAGCCTGCTGGACTTCGAGTTCGATCTGCCGCACCGCGTCGTCGTAGGTGATTTTAGATTGAGTGAGGAGCGATTGTGCCTGCTTGACCCGTCCATAAGTCTGGCCCCAATCCCAGATCGCCCACGAGCCGTTCACGCCCAAGACGTAACCGGAACGCACGTCACGAATGCTTTCGCTGATGGGCGAGCTGCGAAAGTCCGAGCCCCCGGTGGCGTTGATTTGCGGAAAGAATCCCGACCGCGCCACGCCCACCTGCGCGTTGCTGCTCAAGACATTGGCTTTCTGCGCTTTCAAAAACGGGCGCCGCGATTTTGCGATCTCGATCGCTTCCGGTAACGGGATCTGGCGCGGGCGATAGGCCAGTGTTCCCACACATTCCAGCGGCGGGCCATCCCCGCGGTTTGGATCAAAATCGAGACCGATGGTGCGGGCGAGTTGGAGTTGGGAGATGCGGTAATTGTTACGCGCGCTGATCAGTTCCGGCTGTTGATTCGAGAGCGCGACCTGCGCCTGGAGGACGTTAAAACGCGGCACGGTACCCGCATCAAACCGATTCTGCTGATCCTGGAGCTGGCTTTGCAGCAAGCTGACCGACTCTTCCTGCACGCCGATCAACGCGCGATTCAGAAGCACCTGATAGAACTGCGTCCGGACCGTCGCGATGACCAAATCGATCGTATCGCGAAACGCGAAATACGCTGCGTCCCGTTGAAAATCTGCCGCGCGGATCTGCGAGAAAATGCGGCCACCCGCGAAGACCGCCTGCGTTGCCTGCACCCGGATGGTGTAGTTTCTGTCCACCGTGTCGAAGCCGCTATCGAGCCCGCCACGATCGCCACCGTCCCCCGTAAAGCGCGAGAGATGCGGATCAGTCGCGGTGTAGTTGCCCGTCGCATTCACCTGCGGCAATGCGTCCGCCCGCACTTCCAAATAGATCCCCTTCGTCCGCTCGATCTCCTGGCGCGCTCGCTGAATCTCCGGGTTCCGTTGCAAGGCTGCCACGACTGCGTCGTTCAATGTGTAGCGAGGCACGCCCGAGCGGTCTTCAACCGTCTCGGTGCCAGCCCGCACAGCCGATCCGCCGGCTAATGCGGCAACTATGAATACGTGAAGTGACTGAACAAAAAATCTGCGCATGGGAGAAAACTATTTAAGCCGGGACGGCGAAGCTCGAAATCTTAACTGCCCCTCCTGCTTAGTCCAACGGGTTTACGGAAGCGAGCTGCCCCCCCTTATGCAAGGGGTGTGCCAACCTAAAGCAATGATTCTTAAACGTCTATGAGGGTGTATCTTATAAATGCGAGGAAGCCGGACGCGCACCTGATGGCATCCCAATCGTGGGATTAACGCGTGCCATTATCGGCCTTTTTCATCGCCAATCGGCACCAGAAACTCAATGAGAGATCTCGTCTTCGCCACGGCAGTAGTCGTGGACTTTGCGATAAATTTGCAGCCACGCCTTCTGCTCGCTCGGAGTGAGGTGAGCCATGATTTTCATGATGTTGCCCACCATCTCCTCGCGGATACGACGAACCAAAGCGGATCCTTTGTCGGTGATACACACCAGCACTTTCCGCCGATCCTGCCGCGTGCTCGCCCGCGTGACGTAACCCAAATTTTCCAGGCGAGCGACCAAGCCGCTGGCGGCGGCAGTGGTATGCCCCATCTTCTGCGCGATCGCCGACATCGTAAGCACTTCTTTCTGATCCAGCGCGGTCAAAAGGAAAAATTGGGGGAACGAAACGTTACCAGGAGCGAGCTCCTTGCAGAGACGAAGAATGAAGCAGCGCTGCATCTCCATGATGATGGAGGACAGCGTCTCAGCATCGCGTTGCGAAGGCGGTGGCACCCGCAACGGCGGCTCGCTGATGAGGGGAACGGACGCACGCGGCGCGCTGACGACCAGGGTATTCAACGCTCACAAAGTAGGAAAACGCTCCGGGCTGTCAAACCGCGGCGGAGTCGCTAATCCCAAGTCTGCACGGTCACTAAGTCGTTATCTCCGAGTGTCTCACCGGGCTCCAAACGAAGCAGCGCGTTCGATCGGCTGAGCCCAAAGAGGGCATGGGATTCCTGCCGACCGATCGGCCGGAACACGCCCTCCGCCAGCATCCCACGAAGATAGTGCGGGCGATCCCCTGGATTCTCTACTCCGCCTTGCAGCCGGGCCGGACGCGCCGGAAGCGAAAGCTCATTTCTCCCCGCTGCCATCATCGAAAGCAAAGCCGGCCGGACTAACAGAAGAAAAGTCACAAAGGCTGAGACGGGGTTTCCCGGCAGACCGAAAATCTGACAGCGTCCGACCCGGCCGTAGAGAAAAGGCTTCCCGGGCTTCATCTTCACCCGCCAAAAATCCAACGCTCCGCCCGCGCGTTGGATCGCTTCCTTGACGAAATCGCGCGCTCCGACCGAGACGCCGCCCATGATGATTAAAACGTCGCACTCGGCGCCCGCCCGCACTGCTGATTCCACCTCCTCAGCGCGATCGAAGCAATGCCTGCTCGATGCCACGCCTGCCCCGCAGCCTTCCACCAAGGCGCGGACCAACGCCGTATTCGAATCATAGATTTGCCCCTCCGCCAGCTCTTCGCCAGCTTCGACCAATTCATCGCCCGTTGAGACGATAGCTGCCCGCACCTGCCCGCCGACCATGAGCGACTCGACGCCCTGCGCGGCGAGCAACGCGATCATCTGCGGCGTAATCCTGGCGCCCGCTTCCAGCATCCGTTGCCCTACGGCGATGTCGCCCCCGCGCCGCCGCACAAATTCGCCCGGCTCGGGGAGGGTCTGCAGGACCACATCGTCCCCGTGGACCATCGTGTCTTCTTGCATCACCACCGCATCCGCCCCCGCCGGCAGCGGCGCCCCGGTGAAAATCCGTATCGCCTCGCCTTGGCTTACGGTCAGGCCGCGATCACGACCAGCCGCTTGCTCCCCCACCACGCGCAATCGGGCTCCCATCGTGCAGTCCTGCGACCGCACTGCATAGCCGTCCATGGCTGAATTATCGAAACCTGGCAGGGCGTGGCCCGCGGCCATATCGGCCGCCGCATAACACCCCCGAGCGTGGTGTAATGCAACCTGCCGAAATGGCAGCACGCCGACGCCATGCCTGATCCGTTCGGAGGCCTCTTCGATGGAAATCACGGCCTGACTCTATCGGGCTTGCGGCAAAGTGCTCCTCCAAATTCAGCGAAGGACGGCAGCTCGTTCACGCGCCTGTGACCTCGTTAGACCGACGCAACACCGAGCGGCTGGCGGTTGACGATGCGCAGGCGCCCCCCATATTCACGCCACCAAACGGTGAGGTGGCTGAGTGGTCGAAAGCAACGCTTTGCTAAAGCGTCGTAGTCCAAAAGGCTACCGAGGGTTCGAATCCCTCCCTCACCGCGCTTCTTCCCTCAAGATGCGGCGGGAAAATTGGCGCTCGCACCCGCAGACCTTCCCTTTACGTTTCGGTATGAGTCGCTTTTGTCTTCTGCTCGCCATCCTTGCCTCTTTTTCTCTCGGCGCCTGCACCGATTCCCTTGAGGTATCGGAAAGAGCCTATACTGGGCCGGCGCCATTTTCGCCCAATCCCACCGGCCATGTCCCCTCGAGAGGCAGCGGCAATTCCATCGATAACGCCACCCCGAGTTACTAAAATTAAGGGGCACACGCGCAGGCGGACGCGCGCAACGCCGAGGGCTAACCCGGTGGCCAGGTCAGCGGTCGCTTGCCCAGCACATGTAGATGCAAATGCGGCACGCTCTCACCTGCATCCGGGCCGCTATTAATCACCACCCGGTAGCCGCTCTGCAGTAGGTCCAGCTTCTCTGCCACCTTTCGGGTGGCCAGGAGCAGCTTCCCGAGAAGAGCCTGGTCGCTCTCCTCCGTTTCCGCCAGGCGAGGGATGACACGCTTCGGCACCACCAGCACGTGGACAGGCGCCTTCGCATCCACATCGTGAAAAGCGATCACCTCGTCATCTTCCCACACGATCTGCGCCGGGATTTCGCGACGCGCGATCTTCTCGAAAATCGTCATTGGCCTTCCCTTCAAGCGACTCGCTTATCGCAAAGAGCAACGCATCTGCGCCAGAGCCTCATGCGAGGCCAGCTTCTCGCGCACGAAGCACACCACTTCCTCGCGCAGCGCATCGCAAGCTCGCGTCCATGCCTTCGCGCCCCGGAGATGTTTCACGCAAGCTTGCAGGCCGCAGAGTTGCAGACTGTCGGCCCCGGTATCGACCAGCGCATCGATCCGCTTTTCCAGGCCATCGAAAAACGCCAGCTCGTATCCCGCGCCGGCATCGCGCGCGAGATCGAGCAGGGAAAAGGAAATGGGCGGCGGCGCAGGCGAGAAGAACGGGATGATCTCCTTGTAGCCGATCACCTTTAAAACGTAGCGCACCGTCTGCGAAAGCTGACTGATCGGCACCACTGGCTCGTCGTTCCGCAAGCGCAGATAAAACGTGATGCTCTCCGTGATATGGTCGGTCAACCACCAGCTCGGATATCCGGCCAGCTTTGCCGCCTCGGTGATCGCGGCATGCAACCATTGCTGATTGAACTCAAAGAGCTGCCCCGTTTCGCAGCGCAGATAGGGAAACTCTTCTTTAAACGCGACCATTTTTCGCAGGTTCGGTGGGGAAAAGTTCCCGCTGTGAAGGATTCGGTTTAATCCGGCGCCCAAGCGCCTGGACGGCATCCACAAATTGATCCACATCGTCGAAGCGATGGTGCACGGATTCATAGCGCAAATACGCCACTTCATCGATCCCGCGTAGTTTCTCCAAGACCTTCGTCCCGATCGCGGACGAAGCGATCTCGCGCTCGCCAGTTTCCAGATCGTGCACGATTTCGTCCACCGCCTCTTCCAGCGTCACCAGACTGATCGACCGCTTCTCGCACGCCTTCGCCAGACTATTGACCAGCTTTCGCCGATCGAATGGCTCGTGCGTGCGGTCGCGTTTGATCACGCGCAATTCCGAACGCTCGATCTGTTCGTAGGTGGTAAAGCGATAAGCACACTCGAGACACACACGGCGGCGGCGAATGCTGGAGGAATCACGAGACTGGCGCGAGTCGATGACCTTATCGTCACGAAACCCACACTTTGGACAACGCATAGTGTCAGTGAGTAAGTAACATACCGTATCTTGTGGCGTCAACGCGTAGTGCAGATTAATTCGCACTTTATATAGCTATAAGTCAGCCGCCGTTTCGCTGAGCCGACGAGGAGCTAGGCCTTAGGCGCCGCTTGCACACGCGCCACGACCAACGCGCCGGCAAAGAAAAGAACGGCGCTGTAACCGAAGGCCACCGCAGTTCCAAATGCCGTCCACAGCACGCCCACCACGATGCTGGAAACGAAGTCCCCGATGCCATTCACCGTCGCCAGCACGCCAAACGCCATTCCATGATGGCTCTCCTCCACCAACTCCGCGGCCATCGAATCTTCCAACGTCTCTTCGATTGCAATATAAACGCCGCCGACGAGGAAGATCGCGGCCATCGTCCAGATCGTGGCCGGCAGAAAGATGATGGCGAGAGTCATGACGCCCGCGAGCGCGTAGCCGCCGGCGAGGACGAAGTTCTTCCGGTAGCGATCGCCCAACCAACCTGCCACAAACGAAAAGCCCGCGTAGAAAACGTTGTGCAGCACATAGAGCGTGACCGCGATGCTGGCTGCGCGTCCGATCCCCACCGATGGCGCCAGCTTTTGCGTGGCGAGCAGGATCAACATCGTATGGGCGAAATCACCCGCGCCGAAAAGCGCCACCGCCGCGAGGAATTTTCGGTAAGCCATCGGCAACAGCCGTAACCGCTCGCCGAAAGAGATGTGCGGCACGGGCGCGCGATCTTTTTCTTTCACGAGAAACATGATCACACCTGCGGCGAGCAGACCCGGCACCAACGTCCAGGCGAAGAGCACGCGGTAATTGTGCTGCGTCGCCTCCAAAATATAGAGCGCAGTCAGCGGCCCCACGATGGCGCCGATCGTATCCATCGCGCGCTCCAGCCCAAAAGCGCGGCCGTAAGCGGAACGCGGAACCGATGCCGCGAGCAGCGCTTTTCGCACTGGCGTCCGCACTCCCCGTCCCAGCCACGCGCCCGCCCGCGCGAAGAGCACATGCCAGGCATTTGTCGCCAACCCGAACGCCGCCGTGCCGAGCGCCGTGGCTAGATAGCCTGCAACCGCGATTGGTTTCCGACGCCGCAAGCCATCGGTGTAATAACCCGAACCCATCTTCGCGAAGCTGGCCAGTCCATCCGAGACGCCTTCGATGATTCCCAGCCATGCTGCCGCCACTCCCAGCGTCGCTAAAAATGCCGGCATCGCCGCCGTTGCGATCTCATGCGACCAATCGCTAAAGAGCGAAGCCAGGCCCACGCCCAGCACCGTCCGATTGAGCCAGACCGGTTTCTTGATCGTGCCTTTGCGCATACGCGGATCCCTCGCCATCACATGCGATCACGCGCGCTCCTTGACGAGCAAAAAAGAGAACGCCGTGCGCTCTTATTCGTAGCGCAGCGCCTCGATCGGATCGAGTCGCGAAGCCTCGCGCGCCGGATAAAAGCCGAAGAACACACCCACCGCCGCACTGAAGAGAAACGCCACCGCGATCGAGCTGAACGAGACCAGCGTGGGCCAATCCGCCAACGCTGAAAGCAATTGCGACACGCCCAATCCCAGCCCGATCCCGATCAGACCGCCGACCGAGCTCAACGCCACCGCTTCGATCAAAAATTGCGTCAGGATATCGCGTCCGTGCGCGCCCACCGCCAGCCGCACGCCGATCTCCCGTGTCCGCTCCGTCACGCTCACGAGCATGATGTTCATGATCCCAATCCCGCCCACCAGGAGCGAGACTCCGGCGATTGCGCCCAGCAACATTGTCATCACCCGCGAAGTCGCCGTCGCCGCTTCCGCGATCTCCTCTTGATTGCGCACCGTGAAATCATCATCGCGACCTTCGCGGATATTGTGGCGCTGCCGCAGAAGCGAAATGATCTGCTGCTGCGCGGGTGCGAGATCGCGCTGGCTCGCTACCTGCACGTTCATCGAACGCAAAGTGGTGCCGCCGGTGACGCGTTTCAGCGCGCTGGTGTAGGGCATCACCACGATGTCGTCCTGATCCGTGCCTTGCGTGCTCAATCCTTTCGAACTCAAGACGCCGGTCACGATGAACGGCACGTTCTTGATCCGCAAAACCTGACCGACCGGATCTGCCCCGCCGAAGACCTGAGTCGCCGTCGTCTGGCCGATCACGCAGATCTTGTTCGCACTTCGCACATCCTGCGCGGTGAAGGCCGTCCCACTCGCGAGCGGCCATTGCCGGATATCGAAATACTCAGCCGACTCGCCGTAAATGCGCGTAAACCAATTCAAGCTCCCCGCCGCGACCTGCGACGTGGAGACCACCTCTTCACTGAGCGCAATCACTCCTGGCACCTCCCGCCGAATTGCCTCCGCGTCCTCGATCTTCAATGTCCCCGCGCTCCCCCACCCCGTCCGGATGCCACTCGCCGTCGTGCTGCCCGAGAAGATCAAGATGACGTTTTCGCCCAGGCTCGCGATCTGTGCTTCCACCTGCGCTTTTGCGCCATTGCCGATGCCTACCATCGCCACCACCGCCCCCACTCCGATGATGATTCCGAGCGCGGTAAGGACCGAGCGAAGCTTGTTCCGGCGCAAGGCGCGGAATGCGACTTTCACGGTGGACCCGACCTTCACTGCGCCACCTCTTCTTCCTCGGCCAGCGCTTGCAGACGCACGCGCTCCTCAGCGGCGCTCAACCGCACCGCCACCAGTTGATCGCTCCGCACTCGACCGTCCCGCATCACGATGTTGCGGCGCGCATAGGAGGCGATGTCCGGCTCATGCGTCACCATCACGATGGTGATGCCGCGATCGTTCAGCTGCTGAAAAATATCCATCACCTCCACGCTGGTGCGGCTGTCGAGATTCCCGGTGGGCTCATCGGCCAGAAGCACCTCGGGATCGTTCACCAGTGCGCGCGCGATCGCCACCCGTTGCTGCTGCCCACCCGAGAGCTGACTCGGATGATGATCCTCGCGCCCTTGCAAACCTACGGCCGCGAGAACGGCATCGGCCTTCTCGCGCAGCTCCGCGTTGCTCAAATCGCGCGCGCCATACAACAGCGGCAGCTCCACATTTTCCCGCGCGGAAGTTCGCGGCAGCAGATTAAAGCTTTGGAAAACGAACCCGAGCTTGCCGTTGCGAATGTCGGCCAGTTGATCGCGCTCCAACCCCGAGACATCCACTCCATCGAGGAAGTAATGGCCGCGCGTCGGGCGATCGAGGCAGCCGAGCATGTTCATTAAGGTCGACTTGCCGGAGCCGCTCGATCCCATGAGAGCGACAAACTCACCGCGGTGGATTTCCAGCGAAACGCCTCGCACGGCCTGCACCTCCATCTCGCCCGAGCGGTAGGTTTTCACCACCTCCTCCAGGCGGACGACCGCGCCGTTTCGTTCGTTAGACATTTCGGGGGCTGCTAAAATCCGCGCCGTCCTCCGCTAAACGGATTCCCGCTCGCGGGCTTGGCTTTCTCTCCGCTCAGGGTCGCAGTCACCACGCGATCGCCTTCTTTCAAACCCTCCAGCACTTCAGTAAAGACGCCGTCGGTAATGCCCACTTTAATTTGCACCGCGGTGGGCTGACTGGCTCCATCGGCCAACACCTGCACCGTCCGCGTGCTCCGCTCTCCACCCGCCGGTCGCTCCCGACCCGCGCCAGGCCGGCCTGCTCCCGGCGGCCGTCCACTGCCCCGCGGACTCCCTGGGGAGGGCGCGCCGGCCTTCTCATCCACCAAACGAAAACGCAAAGCGGCGTTGCTGATTTTCAAAACATTCTCGCGCTGCGCTGCGACGATGGACACGTTCGCGGTCATCCCCGGTTTCAGTTTCATCTCGGGATTGCTCACGCCGATCACGGTGTCGTAGGAGACCACATTCTGCACCACGATCGGCGCGTTCCGGACCTGCGTGACCTGACCGTGGAAAGTCTGATTCGGGAACGCGTCCACGGTGAAATCCACTTTCTGCTCCACCGCCACCGCGCCGATATCCGCCTCCGCCACGTTGGCGTCGATCTGCATCTTCGCGAGGTCGTTGGCGATCGTGAACAAAACTGGCGCCTGCAAACTGGCGGCGACCGTCTGGCCTACATCCACACTGCGCGAGATGACCACGCCATCGATGGGAGAGCGGATGGTGGTGTGCTCGAGGTCGGCTTTCACTTTGGCGAGCGCGCCCTCTCGGATCTGCACATTGGCTTCGGCCTGACGCAGAGAAGCGCGCGCCTGGTCGAGGTCGGCTTGGGCGGAACTTTGCTTGGTCACGAGCGATTCGATTCGGCCGGCGTTGAGACGCGCCAGTTCCAACCCGGCCTTGGCGTTGGCTAATTCACCTTCCGCCTGCATGACGTTCGCCTGGAAGAGGACCGGGTCGATCTGCGCGACCACGTCGCCGGCTTTGACGAGGGAATTAAAGTCGACCAGCAGTTCTTTGATGTTGCCCGAAACCTGGCTGCCGATCGTGACGTTCAGGACGGGATTGAGTGTGCCGGTGGCGCTCACCGCCTGAACGACGGGGCCACGTGTGACGGGAACCGTTTGGTAGGACGCCTTCGCGCCTCCCTGGCAGCGGCGCAGCCCGAAGACCCCTAGAAGAATCAGCGCAAGAACGACTGCGATGGAGACGAATCGTTTCATGAGCTTTTCATTCGCATTAGGAGTATGACCGGCTGAGAAGGTGGCTGGTTACCAAAGAATCACAACGATGCGACGCTACTTCGAGATTTATACGATCATGCTGCGCAACTCGCTCATCCGCGAGATGAGCTTCAAAGCGAATTTCCTGCTCTGGCTGGTGGTCGAGGTCCTTTGGTTCGTCGGGCAGATCGCATTCTTCAGCATCATCTTCGGGCACGTGGACCGGATCGGTGATTGGTCGAAATGGGAAGTCGTGCTGCTGGTTGGGACGCATCAGATCGTGGCCCAGCTTTTCCAGGCGTTCTTTTTCATGAACATCTCGAACATCCCGGAGCTGGTTCGAACCGGGAAACTGGATGCGCTCTTGCTCCTGCCGGTCGATAGCCAGTTCGCCGTTTCGACGAAGCAATTTGGGCTCGATAGCATCCTGAACGCGCTCCTCGGCGGCGGGGTTGTCATCGTTTCGCTCGTGCAATTACAGGTCACCCCGGGAGTGATCTCGGTCGTTCTCTATCTCATCGCGCTCGTCTTCGGCGTGGCCGTGCATTACTCGATCATGCTCGCGCTGGCCGCGGTCAGCTTCTGGATCGTGCGCGCGCAGGGGCTCGTCTACGGCTACTTCAATTTCCTCCAGATCGCGCGCTATCCGGATGTGATCTTTCCGCGCGCTTTCCGCTTCGTTTTTGGCTGGATCATTCCGGTCATCATTGTCGCAAACATTCCCGCGCGGCTGTTGATCAAACCGCTTTCCGATCCGCTCTGGCTCATGTTCCATCTGCTCGCTGCCGCCACCACCGCGGTGGTTATTTCGCGCCTGTTTTGGAATTTCGCCCTGCGCCGTTATTCCAGCGCAAGTTCTTGAACGGACGAGAGCTAAATGCGCGCTTTTCCATTCCCATTTCCCGCGGGAATTCTCCCCTTGCGCCGCTGGGTATATGCTCTTAAGTAAGCCTCCGCTCGGCGCCGGAATGCTTGGTGCCTGCACTCAAATTTATGGCCAGTCCCAAGAAAAAAGCCCCTGCCCCCAAGGCGGCGAAGAAGGTTGCCCCGAAGAAAAGCTCTCCGGTTAAGTCGACCCAGAAGAAGGCGGCTCCGTCTAAATCTGCTCCTGCCAAGGCTTCGTCGAAGAGCAAATCTACCGGCTCTGGCCTGTCCACTCCCAGCGGTCGTAAATTAACCGAGACCGAAGCGATTCTCGGGACGAACCACAAGCCCCGGAAGCTCGATCCTTTCACGGAAGGTCAGCGCGAAAAGCTGCTGCACTTGCGCGATGCGATGGTCGATTCCATGGCCGGCGTGGCGAAAGATAATCTCCGTTCCCGCGCTGAAGGCAGCGAGGCTTCCGCCTTCGGCATGCATCAGGCCGATGCCGGCAGCGATGCCTACGATCGCGACTTCGCGCTCAGCCTCCTCTCGCAGGAGCAGGACGCTCTTTACGAAATCGATCAAGCTCTGAAGCGCATCGAGCTCGGCACTTACGGCGTCTGCGAGATGTCCGGAAAACCGATCGGTCATCCTCGTCTCGAAGCGATCCCGTTCGCGCGCTTCACCGTGGAATGCCAGTCGCAGCTCGAGAAGCAAAACAAAGCTTCCCGCGTTCGCCAGTCTGTCACTTCTTTGTTTGGCTTGACCGATGACGACGGGGGCGAAGGCGAGGAAGAAGAGTCGAAATCCGATCGCGACGATAACAAAGACTAGAATTTTATGGCCCAGGAAATCATCACATTGGAATGCACCGAGGCGAAAGCGCTTGGTGCTCCGGTCTCCCGCTACATGAGCACGCGGAATAAAAAGAGCCCGCGCACGCCGAACCGTCTCGAAAAAAAGAAGTATAATCCTTTCCTGAAGCGGCATACCTTGCATCGCGAAACCCGCTAATCCTGTCATGCAACCAAAGACCGCCAAACGCCGCTCCGCCTTCCGCCGTGCCAACCGCACCATGCCGCGGCGCCGGATCGATATCGCTACCGAAGCGATCGATTACAAGAACCCCGATCTCTTGAGAAAATTCGTCACCGAGAGCGGCAAGATTCTGCCCCGCCGTGTCACTGGCATGCCGGCGCACATGCACCGGAAGATCACTCGCGAGATCAAGCGCAGTCGCTCGGTCCTGCTGATGAAGTAAGAGGCGCTCCGCCTCTTTCTTGTTTCCAATCGGGGATGCGTTCCCCTGCGGGTCCTGTTCCTCTTTATCGTTTCGCCCAAGCCTGGGCAAAACGACGGCGCTGACTCCAGGCCAGCGCACTTACGACGAGCGCTCCAGCGATCCAGGTGCTGGGTTCGGGCACCGGAGCGAAGCTCACGTCGTAGTTCGTTCCGTTGAGCGCGAAGCTCGGCGTATACATCGTGTTGTCGTGGCCGGTCACGCTAGCCGAATCCGCTGCCGGATAAGCCCGCTGACGCCGCTGAAGATTGTGTAAGTGCCCGTATAATCGAAGCCGCCACCGAGGTTAAACTGCAAGCCGCCGCCACCCAGAGTTAAAGCCGAGCCACCCAGAGCGATCAGATCTTTGCTCCCGGCGCTGATGATGTCGAAGAACAAAGTGGAAGTGGAACTGAGCGTGACCGCACCCACTCCCGCGCTCGATTGCAACGCCAGCGTTCCCACGTTCCCCGGCGCCGTCGCCGCACCAGAGGAGAGCCCTCCGTGCACCGTGATGGTGTTCGCGCCTGCGTTTATCCGTCCGGTGCCCCCGAGAGTTCCGCCGTTGTTCACCACGACAGCCCCCGTGCCTGTGGCAGAGCCCGAGGCGTTCGTGATCAGGAGCGTTCCAGCGTTGACCACGGTGCCGTTGTTGTAGCCGCTGGCACCCGTCATGGTCAAAGTGGCCGCGCCGTTCTTAGTGATGCCCCCGTTTGTGCCGTCGGCGTCAAAAAGCGCCACGCCCGGCAGAGTGACGTTGACGTGCGTGGTTAACGCCAAATCGCTGGAGAGGACCACGGTGCTGGGCGCGAAATTCAAGGTGCCGTTCCCACTGCTATTGCTCCCGATCGTCAGCGACATTCCGCCCCCCGAACCGATGGTCGCCGGGCCGGTGATGTTCAAAGTCCCGCCACTGGCCTGCGTGATCGTCTGGCTCATGTTGAGATTCAGCGCCGCCGTGATGGCGTTGCTGCCGACAGTGTTGGAAGCCGCGATGCCTCCGGTGCCGATGCTTAACTGCGCCGAGCCGCTGCTGCTCAAGACGTAGCCATTGGAAATCCCTCCTAAAGTTCCAAAGCGCAGTCCCATGACCTCCGAGCTGGAGGTCAGCATCGGATCGAGATTCCCTTCATTGGAGAAGTCTGCCAGGTCGGTAAAGGTAGGAACTCGAGGCGACAATGGAGACGTCAAATTCGTCCACGATCCAGCTGCGTTGTAATTCGTGCCGCCGGTGTTATTCCAGGTCAGCGTATCGGCAGTAGCCGGAGCCTTTAAGAGCAGGGTTACAAGAAGGATAAACGCGGAGACTGGAAGCGAGAAGGAAGAAGGCATGGGAAAAGTCTGGGAGTCTAGAGTCAGCAAAGGTGCGATCAAATCGACAAAATGGATGCGGGGCGACGCGAAAAACTTAGTCGCTGCGAAAATTATCGATCAAACGCGTCCGACCAAAGTAGACCGCCAGAGCGAGCAAGGTGTTCGCGCCTACCGTCTCCTGCGGCGCCAGGGATTCGGCATCGACCGCTTCCACGTAGTCGATTCGGGCATCGGGCGCGGTTTCAATCCGTTCCCTTACTGCAGCCAACACTCGCGCGGCCGAAGTCTCGCCGCGACCCATCATCTTCGCTCCCTCCAGCAGCGCTGTGCGCAACACGGAAGCCTGCGCACGTTCCTCGGGGTTCAGGTATTGATTGCGCGAGCTGAGCGCCAGCCCGTCTGCCTCCCGCACCGTCGGCGCAGCGATGATTTCCACTTGGAAATCCAGATCCCGCACCATCCGGCGGATGATCGCCAACTGCTGAAAATCCTTCTCTCCAAAAACCGCCGCGTCCGGCGAAACCAGATGAAAAAGCTTCGTCACCACCGTGCAGACTCCTTCGAAATGTCCCGGGCGTGAACGCCCGCACAGCGTCTTCGAAAGCGCTGACTCCTCCACCCGCACCGATCGATCCGGGAAATACATTTCCGCTGCGGCCGGCCGGAAAAGAACATCCACCCCAGCTTCGCGGCAGACCTCTTCATCCGCACTCTCCGGTCGCGGGTAGCGCTCAAAATCCGCGCCCGGCTCAAATTGCAGCGGATTTACGAAAATGCTCACCGCGACTTCGCCAGCCGCGCCCGCCGCTTCCCGCGCCCTTCGAAACAACTCCCGATGTCCGCGATGCAGTGCTCCCATCGTCGGCACAAGGACGCGGCGCACTCCACGGTCGGGGCGGCGCGCACGCATCTCCGCGGCGGTGGTGATGACCTGCATTTGCTGGCGATTCTCGCGCGGCGCCAGCAGCTTGTCGCTCCCTAATCAGCTCAAAGCCCGCGCCGACCGTACCATTCCGCCAGCACCTCGGGCACCCGCTCGAATTCGCGCGATTTTTCGAAGAAGAAATCCGCGCCCAATTCCAGGCAACGCTCCCGCGTCTCGCGAATTGCGAAGCTGGTCAGGATAACCAGGAGACAATCGGGCAGCGCGCGTTTGCAATCGATCACCAGATCGAACCCGCTGCCATCCGCCAAATACAAATCGAGGATTACAGCGTCCGCCTTCCGCTCCGCAAACAGCGCCCGGGCTTCCGTCACAGTCGTAGCCTCGCCCACGATCTCCACCGGCACAGCCTCCTCGATCAAACTGCGCACCCGCTGCCGCACCGGGAGTGAGTCTTCCACGAGAATAAGACGCAGCGGGGGCGTTGCGATCTCTCCTTCCCCTGTTGCCTCTCCATTTTCCATCGATCGCTTTTAACCCAACGCGCGACCACGCCTGAACAAGCGAATCCCTCAGAACGGTGTCAGGAGAATTACCTACGCAAGCCCAGCTGCCGACAGGCCCGGTCGGCCCGCTAATCGACCAGGCCATGCTGCAGGGCGTAGCGCGCCAGCTCCACATTGCTCGCCAGCTGCAGCTTGGCCGAGATCCGCGCGCGATACGTCGCGATCGTCTTCTCGCTTAAGGAAAACTCCGCCGCGATGACCTTGATGGTCTTGCCCACCGCCACCTGCCGCAGCACTTCCAGCTCTCGCAGCGAGAGTCCCTCGTGCGGTGCCGAGCGGGCCGCGCCCCCGAGTGCGCTCGCCAGACTCTCCGCGAGAGAAGCGCTGACATACTTTCCGCCTTGCAGCACTTTTTTCACGGCCGCGACCATCTCTTCGGCCACGCTCGCCTTGGTCAAATACCCCGCGGCTCCCAGTTTAAACGAACGGACCGCATATTCTTTTTCGGGATAAACGCTCAGCACGAGCACGGCAGCCTGCGGGCAGCATCGGTTCGCATCCTGGATCAAATCGAGCCCGCTGCCCCCCGGCAAATTAATGTCGAGCACCACCAGGCTCCACTGCCCTTGCATGATCAGTTCCCGCGCCTGCGGTACGTTGGTCGCCTCGCCAAATACCGCCTCTGCATATTCCTCCATCAGCAACTGCTTCAAGCCGCGCCGCACGATCTCATGATCGTCCACCAGGAGGATCCGCATTACTCCTCCCCCTTCGTGCAACCGGCGGCCGGGAGCGCCACTCGCACTCGCGTTCCCTGCGGCTCCGCGCGCAGGAAGGAGATCGTGCCGCCGCACTGCACCGCTCGCTCCCGCATGCCGATCAACCCGAGCGCGCGCGGCGAATGCGTTGCCACACCGGTCATTCCCGTCCCGTCATCGCGCACTTCCAGGACCAGAGTATCCGCCGCCAGTTGCAGGCTGATCTCGACCCTGCTTGCCTTCGCATGCCGCGCCACATTCGTGAGCGCTTCCTGGCAGATGTAGAACAGTTCACTCGCGACTTCCGGCGGCACCACTGGCCGCGGCTCCGGGGCCGTGAACGTGCAATCCACGCCCGCGCGCTCGCCAAAACGGCGCGCTTCTTCCCGCAAGGCGGAAACCAATCCCAACTCGAAAATGGTGGCCGGGCGCAACTCTGCCGCAATCTTCTGCACCGCCAGGATGGCCTCATCCGCCAGTGCGGAAGCAGCCACGGCTCGATCCAGGAGCGGATTCAACGCGGTGGGCAGACTGGGTTCCGAGAGCTTCCGCTCCAGCCAGCGCACATCCATCTTTAAACCGGTCAGGAGTTGCCCGAGCTCGTCGTGAATCTCGCGCGAGACCCGCACCCGCTCCTCCTCTCGGGCCCGCCGTAATTTCGTGAGCAAGGCGCGCAGTTGCCGGCCCAATTCTTTCAGTTCTTCCTCGCCTTTTTTTCGCTCGGTCACATCCCTCAAAAACGCTGCCAGGAGCGGCTGCTCATCGCCCCTCAGCGCCACCGTGCTGGCCTCCAATTGGACCTCGCCGCCATCCTTGGTCCGGTGCGTCGTTTCAAAACGCCCCCGGCCCTCGCGCAGAGTCATATCGATGCGCGGCCCCACCTCCCGCTTCCCCCCATCGTATTTCAGCTCGCGCAGATTCATTCGCAAAAGTTCCTCGTGCTCATACCCCATCAGCGCGCAGTAAGCGGGATTCACATCCATGATTTGCCCGGAGCGATCGACCAAAATATAACCGTCCAACGTCGCCTCGAGGAACTGCTGATTTTGTTCAAGATGACGCTGGCTCGCTTCCTCCGCCCGCTTGCGTTCGGCGATGTCCCATTCCAATTCCTGAATAAGGCGCGCGTTCTCGATTGCGATCACGGCCTGGTTGGCCAGCGTGTGCAGGAGCTGCTCATCGTGTTCCGTGAAAGCATCCGCCTGGTTACTTTCGGCATTGATCGACCCCAGCACTCGCCCTTCTACCAGAAGCGGCACACACAGTTCCGACTTGATGGATGGATCAGCATCTACGTAACGCGGGTCCCGCTGCACGTCGCCAGACCGGATCGGCTTGCCGTGCAGTGCCACCCACCCGCAAAAGCCCTCCCCCAGCCGTGGCACCAGCTTGCGGACGCGCACCAGCTCTTCTTCTAAATCGGCGGGAGTCATATCGAGATCGCTGTGCGCCAGGAGCGTAAGGTCGCTGGTCCCTTCCTGCCGCAGCCAGATCGAGCCGCGCCGGTATGGCAGCAATTTTTCCATCGTCGCGATGATGTGCTGCCCCACTGCCGCTGGGTCCCTCGTTTGCCCAAAGACGAGGCTGGATTGATAGAGCACGCGCAATTCCCGCAAGGCCTGGCGACTCGCCTCGGGGGATTCCTCTCGGGGCGCCACGCCTTCCCCCGCCGCTTCGCCCGGCTCCATCCCTTCGACAATCTCTTGGTCTGTTTCCAAAATTCGCGCCCGCCCTTTACTACTCCAGCCAGATCGCCTGCCGCGCGAAGCGAAACTTGGCCGCGCCAAAATCCCGCCAGCCAGCCTTCACTGCCAGTGCTTGGAATTCGCGAAACGAAAACGCTCGCTGCGCCGACACGCGACCATCGGCGAAAGTCATCCGGTCGCGATAGATCATGGCCGTCAACAGATCCACTCCCACCTTCAGCAAGACTCCGCGTTGTAGATCCGAGATCAGCACGTAACGCCGGGAAAGCTCGCGTGCCCGTCGGAGCAAGAGCACCGCGTCCTCTTCCGGGAAATGATGCAGCGCCAGCGAACAGATCACCAGGTCGAAGGGCTCCGTCGCCTCGTAGGTCAGCACGTCGGCCCGCTCGCAAGTGATCTCCGGATAATCAGCACATAACCCCTGCGCGATCTCCACCGTTGTCGCCTGAAAATCGACTGCCACAATCTCCACCGTGGCTCCCACGCGCCGCGCATGATCCGCCACCAGTCGCGGGATATCCGCCGAACCCGTCGCCAGATCCAGCACCCGCACATGGTCGCCGCTTCGAATCCAACGCCGGATAAAATGCCGCACCACGCGGTAGCTGCCGAAGTAGCGATTCAGGCCGCGCAGACTTTCGAGCGCCGCCTCCAGCTCAGCCCGCGACGCATCCGGCCGATCCATCAGCTCCGGTTCCGCCGCAGAAAACTGCCGCTCGCTCATGGCGCGCCCGTCTACTGACTCAAATACTTCGCCCACGATTCCGGGAGCGAAGCCGTCTCCACGTCGCTCGCGATTCGTCCCTCAAAATCCGGCCGGAACGAAGTGCTCGTCCCATAAACCATGATCAAATCCTCCGAGCCTTCCACCCGCAACGCGTGCGCGACGCCGGCGGGAATCACCACTCCCACGTTATTAGCGCCGCGATGATTATCGCCATCGATGATCAACCGCATCGTCCGCGCTTCCATCCCCATGCGCGCCTCGCGCAGGATCATCTCCGCTACGCCCTGGACAAAGAACATCACGTCCCATTGCTCCCGCTCGTACGGCCGCAGCGTGTAGTCCGGCTTCTCGTCGCGAAAAAGATTTTGGAACCAATCCTCCACGTTCTCTTCCTCCGGCACATACGGCGGGTGCACATGAAAACCCTTCGCCGTCTGGGCAAACATTCGCGCCGTCGCCCATTGCGTGGGCCAGAGCCCGATCTGCCCGAGCACCCCTTCCCCGCGCCGCGCGAACTCGCCGAAGACGCCCCGGTGTCGCTGCGGATAAACCGCGCGCGGGAAAATCTCCACGCCTGGAATCCAGGCTTTGCGCAGCTCGCGTGAAGTTCCATCCGCCGCCAAAAGCTTGCCAGCCTCAATCCCGCTCGTGGCCAGTTGCTCCGCCGCATCACCCGCCGCGTAATCGCGCGTCACCAGCGCGCCCCGCGCTTCCTTCGTTAGGCCGGCCCACAGATCCTTGTTCGTGCTCATGGTTGTAATCTACTTTCGTAACGAGAAGTCCGCCCGCTCGCGCGAGAGGTTGGGGTTGTAATAAGGGTCGTTTGCCAGCACCTCGCTCCAGCGTTCCCGCATCACCTCGGTCTCCCGCGGCTCCACTGCCAGCCGGCGCGAAGCCGATTCGTGGTGATAAAGCCGCGCGAACGGTGTGTAAACAATGAGGTAGCCCGCGCGTCGCATTTTCAAACAAAGATCCACATCGTTAAAGGTGACCGGCAGCCGCTCTTCGTCGAACCCGCCTACCTGTTGAAAAACATCGCGCCGCGTCAGCAAACAGGCGCCTGTCACCGCGCTGTAGTTTCGCGTTACCTGCAACTGCCGACACACTCCCGGCGACTCCGCGGGAAAGCCGCGGAAAGCGTGCTCCGCGATCCCGCCCACTCCCACCACCACGCCGGCATGCTGGATCGTGTCATCCGGATAAAGCAGGCGTGCGCCCACCGCACCCACCTCGGGCCGCTGCATCTGCTCCACCATCGCCGTCAACCAGCCGGGATCGATGATCTCGGTGTCGTTGTTGAGAAAAAGCAGCCAGGGACTGTTCGTCTCCTGCACCGCGAAATTATTCATCGCCGAGAAGTTAAACGGCCCCGCAAAATGCAGCACCCGTTGCGGGCAGGTATCGAAGAAACTCCGCGCCTCTTCCGAGCTGCTGTCATTATCCACCAGCACAATCTCGTAGGGTTCGTAATTCGTGTGGCTCGTCAGGCTGGCCAGGCAGCGCTGGAGCAAATCGATCCGATCGCGCACCGGAATGATAATCGAAATCTTTTTCGCTTCCGGCAGATCGCGTTTCACGATGTAAGCGTGCGTCCGCCAATCCACCGCCACATGCGCCGCCACCCCTTCGCGCTTCAAGTGCGCCTCCACCGCCAGCCGACCGGTCTCGAGCGACTTCGGCTTGCGCCGGATGTTATCTGCCGTGGACGCCGCGCTTCGCCTCCAATGATAGAGGACCCGCGGGATGTGATGAATCTCCGTCGTCCGCTCCACCACGCGGAAGAATAAATCGTAATCCTGCGCCCCATCGAACTCGGAGCGGAACCCTCCGATTTCCTCCAGGAGGCTTCGCCGCAAGACCGTGAAGTGGCAGATGTAATTGCAGGTCAGGAAAAAATCCGGCGACCAATCCGGTTTCAGAATCGGCGCGTCCAGCCCGTCCTCCGTCAGCTTATCTTCGTCGGAGTAGATGAGGTCAGCCGCGCGATGGGTTTGCAGAAACTTTACGTGCTGAAAGAGCGCGTCCGGCTCCAGGAAATCGTCGTGATCGAGGAAAGCGAGGAATTCGCCTTTGGCCAGCTCGATCCCCCGATTCGAAGCGGAGGAAATACCGCCATGTCGATCGCCATGCGCGAGCACGATCCGCTTATCTCGCGTTTCTAGTTCCGGCAGGTAGGCGAGCAACGCGGGATCGGTGGAGTTGTCATTCACCAGGATCAATTCCCAATCCTCCCAAACCTGCGCCAGCACGGAATCGACCGCGTCCCGCAGCCATTCCACCGGTGTGTTAAACACCGGCGTGATGATGCTCACACACGGCCGGTATGTGAACGCGTCCGCCTCCGCGCGCAGCCGCGGCTGGTCAGCCGATTGAAATCGCTGCCCATCAAACCACTTCTCATAGTCCGTCTTCTTTCCGCGCTTGCCCTTGCCCTGCGGCCAACGCTTTCGCACCCCTCGCAGAAGTTTTTGCGGCAACAAATAAGGCGCGAGCAAGACCTGCCCCACGCGCCGCTCCGGAGCCTTGCGCAGCGTCTGCTTCTCTTCCTTCAGCTGCTTAATGCTGCGCCGATATTCCTTTAACTTGAGAAGCTTCTCTTCGAGCTGCCCGATGTGTCGATCGGCCGCGTCCAGCTCCGTCATCCGCGTGCGCAAAGTCCGCTCCAGGCTGCGCATGCGCTTTTGCATTCGCGCCATCGCCGTCTCCACCTGCGCGACCAGTCGCGCGCCGTCCGCCACTGGCGCGCGCGTGAGCATGAGTGCGCCATCTTCCAGCGCCGTCAGGTCGCGCTCGTAATCAGGCATCAAGCCCACGGTCCCGAAGGCGGCTACCAGGGCGGGCCGCCGCTTCGCGATGTCCGCGCTTCGCTCAGAGACCAGCACCACCTGCCGGGCCACTTGCGCGAGAGCGCCCGCCACTGCCTCGTCCTCATCCGCTCGCTCCGGATAAATCCAGACAACGGTCTCCACTGCCGGCATCCCTTCGAGCTCCTGCACGTTCGCCGCCAGCCAAACTTTTAGCTCCAGCTTCTCGCACGTCTTCCCGAAATCAGCGGGCACTGTTCCCAGAATTCCGAGCACGTCGCTTCCGAAAGTGTCTTTCAGCGCCCGCGCGAAGATGGGGCGTAACGAATAGGCCGAAGTCTGCAACGCGATGACATTATATTGATTGAACCGCGGTGCAGGCAAAATTACGCTGCCGCCCCCGAAACGCCGGATGCCGCGCCGTTCTCCGCATGCTCGATTTCTGCACCTACCTCCTCTACCGCGCCGGGTCCGCGGTGGTGCGTTGGATTCCGCTCCCGTTACTCTTCTCCCTCGGGGAAATCCTCGGCCTGCTCGCCTGGCTCTTGTCGCGCAAATATCGGCACCTCGCGCAGCATAATCTCCGCCTCGCCTTCTCCGATGAGCTCTCCCTTCGCGCTCGCCGCCGCCTCACCCGCCGCCACTTCCAACGCCTCGGCGCCAATCTCCTCTCCAGCGCGAAACTCGGCACCATGCCGCTGCCTGCCGTCGCCAAATGCGTCACCCTGGAAAACGCCGAGCTCATCCACGCGCAGATTCGCGCAGGCCGCGGCGCCGTTGTCATCCTCAGCCATCTGGGCAGTTGGGAAATCTTCGCCCAGATCTTTCCACTCCACTTCGGCCAGGCGCCCCTCGGCTCCATCTTCCAAAAACTCGGCAACCCGTATATCGACGCCGATGTGCGTCAGAAGCGCGAACGCTCGGGCGTGCAGCTCTTCGACCGCCGGAATGGTTTTCAGGCCCCGATCGATCTCCTTCGCGCCGGCGGTATCCTCGGCATTCTGGCCGATCAACATGCCGGCGATCACGGCCTTTGGACGCCCTTCTTCGGCCGGCTCGCCTCCACCACTCCGCTCCCTGCCCTGCTTGCGAAACGCACCCATCTTCCCGTCCTCGCCGCCGCCATCTACACCACCGGCCGCGGCCGTTGGAAGATGGTCTTCCACCCGCAGATCGACGCCCCCGAAGATTCCATCTCCACTCTCACCGCCAAGGCGAACACCATCGTCGCCCACCAGATTCGTCAGGCACCCGAAGACTGGTTTTGGGTTCACAACCGCTGGAAAACTCCGCGCCCAAATTTCCTTCTCCCGAAATACAAACGCGGCGTCTACCTTCCCCCCGACACTGCTTTGAAACCCTTCCGCATTCTTATCCGCAGCTCGAATTGGCTCGGCGATAGCGTCATCAGCGCCGCGGCCGTTCGTGCCATCAAACAGGGCCGCCCCGACGCGCATCTCACCGTTGCCGTCCCGGCAAAGATCGCCTCCGTCTGGAAGCTCGTCCCCGAAGTCGACGCCATCCTCCCGCTCCCCAGCCGCTCGCTTTTCTCCACCGTGAACCTTCTCCGGCGGCAGACACCTTTCGATGTCGCCATCCTCTTTCCCAATTCCCTCCGCGTCGCGCTTGAAGCCTGGCTCACGCCCATCCCGCGGCGAGTCGGCTATCGCGGCCATCGCCGCTCCTGGCTCCTAAACCAAATCGTGCCCGAGTTGCCGCAGCGCGGTCCCATCGTCCACCAGGTTCACCGTTACCTGCATCTCGCCCGTGATCTCGGCGCGGCATCACATATGTCCCATGAGTCCTATAGGACATATCCCACCCATTCCCCCACCCGCCTTGGCCTGTGCCTCGGCGCGGATTATGGCCCTGCCAAACGCTGGCTCCCCGAGCGCTTCGCCGAAGTCGCCACCACCATCGCCGGATCAGCATCCTGTGCAATGGCACCTCTTCGGCACCGCCGCCGATCTGGCGCTCGGGAAAACCGTCGCCGACTCCCTCGGCGATCGCTGCGTCAATCGCATCGGCCAAACCACCCTCGACGAACTCATCGCCGAGCTGCGCGAATGCCGCCTCCTCCTCACCAACGACACCGGCACCATGCACCTCGCCACCCTCCTCGGCGTCCCCGTTATCGCCATCTTCGGCTCCACCGAAGATCGCCTCACCGGTCCGCTCGGCCCGGGCCACACCGTCATCCGCCACCACGTTGCCTGCAGCCCGTGTTTCCTTCGCGAATGCCCGATCGACTTTCGTTGCATGAACGAAGTCACGTCCGGCGAAGTCATCGACGCCATCAACGCCGAGCTGGCCAAACCGACCGCCACCACCACCCCGGTCCCACCGTCCCCCCTTTAAACATGGAACCCGCCACCGCTCCCCGCATCCGCACCGAAGTGCAGGTCATGTTTTTCGATACCGATTGCGCCGCCGTCGTCCATAACATCGCCTACCTCCGCTTCATCGAAATCGCCCGCACCCTCCTCGCCGCCGAGCTCGGCATGAGCCTCGCGCAAATGGCGGTCGACAAAAAATATCCGGTCGTCGTCCGGACCGAGATCGATTACCGCCGCCCTGCGCAACTCGGCGACCACCTGGTCATCGAAGGCTGGCTCGAAAAACTCGAGCGCGTCCGTTTCTGGTGCGCCTTCCGCATCACCCGTCCCGCGGATGGAATCGTGATCGCCGAAAGTCGCCAAATGCTCGCCCTCATCGAGATGCCAGAAGCGAAACTGCTGCGATTGCCAGAAGACTGGGATAAATACCGCGCCTAAACTCGTGCTCATACTCGTGCTCGTGCTCATGCTCGACGCCTGGAAACTCGAGCACGATTACGAGCACGAGCAGGAGCACGACTCCCGGTCTGCCACCCCGTCCGATCTCAGGGTTGAAAAACCGGCCGACCCGTCTACCGTTCCGGTTCACTTTCCCAGGAAACCTATTTTATGTCGCAGCATCGCAGTCTTAAAGGGGCCAGCACCATCACGGCCAAACGCAACGTCTTGAAACGTTTCGAACGCGTTGATCTGCTCAAGAAGCGCGGCCAGTTCAAGGACGGCACCAAAGTCCTCGGTCTCCCCAAGACCAAGCCCGACGCGTAACGCGTCCCTTTCCTCTTTCCCATGCGCCTGAACCGCTTCCTGGCTGCGGCGGGCGTAGGCTCCCGTCGACATTGCGATGAGCTCATCGCCGCCGGCCGCGTCACGCATCAACGGCCGCGTCGTCACCGACTTCAGCGTCCAGCCTGCCCCGACCGATCACGTCAAAGTCGGCAGCAAAATGGTGCGCGCGGAGCACTCGCTCCACATCGTCCTGAACAAGCCTGCCGGCTTCGTTTCCACCCGCAGCGATCCCAACGTTCGCGACACCATCTTCGATCTTCTCCCGCCGAATCTTCCCCGCCTCTTCAACGTCGGCCGCCTCGATACCCTGAGCGAAGGCTTGCTCATCATGACGAACGACGGCGATCTCGCGCAACGCCTCACTCACCCGCGCTACAAGGTCGAAAAGGAATACGAAGTCACCCTCGACAAACCGTGGGACCACGAACTCGCGGCCAAACTCCTGCGCGGCGTCATGCTCGACGGCAAACGCGCGCGCCTGGAAAAAGTCTATTCGCCCAAACCCATGCTCGTTCGGGTCGTCTTGAAGCAGGGCATCAACCGCCAGATTCGCCGCATGTTCTACGAGATCGGCTACGAAGTGAATCGCCTCGTCCGCGTCCGGATCGGAAATCTGAAGTTGGAAAAAATTCCCGTGGGCCACTGGCGTCCGCTCACCGCGAGCGAACTAAAATCCCTCGACCCTGCCCCGCCCGCGCGGACTGCTGCTAAAGTCCCGCGTTGATTCCTCGACTGCGCTGTAAAATCCACTTCGCGTGTCCCACAGTGCACGCAGGTCATCCCGAGCCGCGAAGACGGCCGAGGGATCTCGCCGATGGTCCTCAACCTTTCGCCCGGGAAGAGTCTGGATCGCATCCAAAGCTTACCGGTGCGCATCATACGCGCTGCGTCGGCGAGATCCCTCGAGCGCGCTTCGCCGCCTCGGGATGACACTCACGTGGGCCGAGAAATGAGTCGTTACACCAGCCGATCATTTCACCGCCGATACAGCACCAGACGCGCGCGAGCCTTTGCGCGAGGCGCGAAATCGTTCGGGGAGCGCACGGCTCCTGCCGTCTTGGTTGGCGCATCCTGTGGCCAAAGAACTCCCCAACCGCAAGAGCCACCCCACGCCCAGACCCGCGCCAAAACACCCCCGCCCTACTCCGCTTCCGACCGCAAAATCTCCAGCGGCGGCGTGGTCCCGATCCCGCGACTGGTGAACAATCCCACCAGCATCGTTAGCCCACTCACCGCCACTGCCGTGATCATTAACGGCCAAAGAGACGGAGCGTAATCGAGCTTGAAAACAAACCGCGCCAGCGCCCAGCTCGACGCCACTGCCAGCACGATCCCCGTCCCGCCCGCCAACGCCCCGAGCATGAAATACTCCGCGCAAAGAATCTGATAGATTTGCCGTCGCGAAGCGCCCAGCGTCCGCAAAAGCACGCTCTCCTTCAGTCGCTGATACCGTCCACTCCAAATCGTGCTCCCGAGCACGATCAACCCCGCGCCCACCGTGAAGAGCGACATCACGCGAATGACCAGCGCCACCTTGGTCAGGATCGAATCCACCGTCTGAATCACCGACGTGAGATCAAGCGCCGAGACGTTCGGGAATTTCGCCACCACCGCGCCCTGCAAACGCGCCGAAGCCTCCGCATCCGCCACTCGACTCACCAGCACGCCAAAAGTCGGCGCGTTCTCTAAAACGCCCGCCGGAAAGACGACGAAAAAGTTCGTCTGAAAACGTTTCCAATCGATCTCGCGCAAGCTTGCGATTCGCGTCCGGATCGGGCACGCCCTGCACATCGAAGACCAGCTCGTCGCCTACCGTCACGCTCATGTCGCGCGCGATCTCTCGATCGAAGGATATCGGCACCACGTCTCCGGGCTGATAGTTCTCCACCTGCCCGATCCACTTCCCATCCACCACCTTCTCCGTCTCGGAAAGCGTGGCGCGATAAGTGGACCGGTAGTCGCGCTGCAGCTGCCACTCCGGAATCTTCCGTGTCGGATCGGCCAGGATATCGCCGGTCTTCCGGCCTTTCACTTCCGCCAGTTTCATGGTCACAATCGGCGCCTCCTGGATCACAGGCAGACCCAGCGAACGCACCGTCTCCGCGACTGCAGCGGTTTGATCGGGCTGAATGTCGAACAGGAAAATATTCGGCTGATCCTCCGTGCCGATGGAGCGGAACTGCGTCAGCAACACCTCGCGCGAGAGATAGAGATTGAGCAGGAGAAACGTTCCCAGATCCGAGCGACACCGTCAGGAGCAACGTGCGGTTATTCGGCCGGTAAAGATTGGCCAGCCCTTGCCGCATCGAAAAGCTCCAGCGCTGCGGGAAAAACTTCCGCACCAGCACCATCAGAAGCTTCGCCATTCCCGCGAAGATCCCCATCGCGAGTCCAAGCGAGCCGGCGAAGATCAGCCCGTGCCACCACTTCTCCGTCTGCGCGATCGCAAACGCGGTCACGCTGGTCGCCATTAAAAAATAAACCAGCGTCACCGGCCAATCGAACCTCCGCTGGCCCGTCGCCGCCGCTTCCCCTCCGCGCAAAATGAGCAACGGCGAGACATGCCGGAAGCGCAGCAGCGCCGGCATGGCAAAGAGGACGCTGATGCCCAGCCCGATCCCCATCCCACTCACAACTGGCCACCACGCCATCGTCTCCGGGATCGCGAAAGGGAGAAACGAGCGCAGGATGATGGGAAAGATGCGTTGCATCGCCATTCCCAAAGCCGCGCCGGTAATCGCGCCAAACGCACCCATCGCCGCCGCTTGCAGCAGATAAACAATCACCGTGCTGCGCGCCGATGCGCCCAGGCAGCGCAGGATCGCTGCGGTGCGATGCTTCTGCTGCAGGTGCGCCTGGATCGCACTCGCCACCCCCACTGCGCCGAGCAAAAGCGAAACGAAGCCGACCAGGTTCAAGAAGCGGTAGAGATTGTCCAACGACTCCCCGAGATCCTTCTTCCGCGACGCCACCGTATCGAAGTCCATCCCCAGCTTTTGGATTTGCGGACCGAGAATCGCCATTCGCTTCTCCACCTCGTAGCCGGCCGGGAACTTCACGTAATTCCGGTAGCGCGCGATGCTGCCCTGCTTGAGCAACTCCGTCCGCGCCAGATCTTGCAACGGCAAATAGACGCGCGGCGAAAGCGAGCCCGCCGCCGAGGCTTCGCCCGGCACCTTCTTCAGCGCCCCCGCGATTCGAAACTCCACCTCGCCAATCTTGATCGTGTCGCCCGGCTTCGCCCCGAATTGTATGAGCAAACTCTCATCCACCACCGCGCTCCCGCCTCTCCGGAAATCCTGTGCCGCGGAGAGCGGCTCCGTCTCCATCGGCCCGTAAAACGGAAAGTCGCCGCCCAAAGCCCGCGCGCTCACCAGGCGCGTCCCGCCGCCTTTGGGGAAAACCGCCATCGTGCTGAAACGCACCTCGCGCGCCTGCGCCTCGGCTTTGTCTAACGAACGAAAGAGCGCTTCATCCTCCGCCCGGAAAGCGCGCGACGAGCTCACCACCAGGTCCGCTCCCACCAGCGTGCGCGTCTGCTCTTCGATCGCCTGCGCCAGACTGCTCCGAAACGAGCCGAGGCTGACCAGCGCCGCGATTCCGAGCGTGATCGAGATCGAGAAAACAAGCAGCCGCCGCCGACTCGACCGGCTATCCCGCCAGGCCATCCGCCAGATAAACCAGGGCGCCATCAGACCATCTCTCCGCTGCGCAAGCGAATGGTGCGCTCGGTCAATCCCGCCACTTCCTGATCATGCGTCACGAGGACCAGCGCCGTGCCGGCGCTGCGATTCAGCTCGAGCATGATCTCGATAATCCCGCCGCTCGTCTCCGCATCCAGATTCCCGGTTGGCTCGTCCGCGAAGAGAATTTTAGGTCGGTTAATGAAGGCCCGCGCCAGCGCCACGCGTTGCTGTTCGCCGCCGGAAAGTTGCGTGGGAAAATGGTCCACCCGCGCGCCCAGCCCCACATTCTCCAGCAATTCCAAACCCAGCGCGCGCGCCGTCCGATCCCCGCGTAACTCCATCGGCACGGTCACATTCTCCAGCGCAGTCAGCGTCGGGATGAGTTGGAAATTTTGGAAGACGAACCCGACATGGAGATTGCGCGCCCGCGCACGTTCATCCTCGTTCAAGTCCGCCAGCGGCTCACCATTCAGGTGCACCGTGCCGGACGTCGGCCGATCCAGCCCTGCGCATAATCCCAACAGCGTCGTCTTCCCGCTCCCCGACGGGCCGAGGATGGCGCAGGTCGAGCCCTCCGGCAGCTCGAACGAAATATTCTTCAGCACCGTCAGCTCCCCCGCGCCGGTCGTATAACTTTTCGTGAGTTGCTGGACGCGGAGGATGGGCAGAGCAGTCATGGGCAGGATGTGCGAAGTTCGCCTTCGCATACGCGACCACAGTTCGCACGCCATGACAAAATTGATGCCATTATTTTGCCGCGCCTTTCTGCTTCTGCTCCTTGGCGGCGGCCAGGTTTTCGCGCAGTCCGCGCAAACCGCGCCCGTCGCCGCCCCCGCTGCGAAGAAGACGATCGTCTTTCTCGGCGACAGCCTCAGCGCCGGGCTCGGGGTTAAACCAGAGGAAGCTTTTCCGGCTTTGATCGAAGACAAAATCCAGGAACGCGGTCTGCCTTTCGAGGTCGTGAACGCCGGTCTCAGCGGCGATACCACCGCCGGTGGCCTGCGCCGGATCGATTGGATTTTGCAACGCGAAGTCGACATCCTCGTTCTCGAGTTGGGCGCCAACGACGGCCTGCGCGGTCTGCCTGTGCCAAGCCTGAAACAGAATCTCCAGGCCATGATCGACAAAGCGAAAGCGAAAAACCCGCAGGTGCAGGTGGTGATCGCCGGCATGCAGATCCCGCCAAACGTGGGCGCGCAATATGCCGAGAGCTTTCGTCAGGCCTACGCCGAAATTGCCAAGGCGAATAATGCTGCCCTGATTCCCTTCCTCCTCGATGGCGTAGGCGGCGCGCGCGATCTGAATCAAGCCGATCAAATCCATCCCAACCCCCGCGGCCACCAGATTGTGGCCGACGTGGTTTGGAAAACTCTCGAGCCGTTGCTCAAGGGAACCGGCTCGATATGAAACTCGACGGTTGCACGGCGCTCATCACCGGCGCTTCCGCTGGTCTCGGCGCCGAATTCGCACGCCAGCTCGCGCCGCGCGCGAAAGCGCTCATCCTCGTCGCGCGGCGGCAGGAGCGTCTCGAAGCGCTCCGCGACGAGCTTACCGCCCGGCACCCGCACCTCGCCGTCCACGTCCACGCCTTCGACCTCGAGAAACACAAAGTCGTCTCCCAGCTCTGCGCCGTCATGGCGGAGAACGGCCTCACGCCCGATCTCCTGATCAACAACGCCGGCCTCGGCGACCGCGGTGAATTTGAAAGCAGCGACTTCAGCCGCGTCAACGCCATGGTCCAGGTCAACGTCGTTTCTCTTACGCTCCTCACCCGCAAGCTCCTGCCCGCCATGCTCGCCGCCGGTCGCGGCGCCATTCTTAACGTCAGCTCCTCCGCCTCCTTTCTTCCGATGAAAGACTTCGCGGTCTACGCCGCAACCAAGGCCTACGTCACCAGCTTTTCCGAATCGTTGCGCATGGAAGTGGGCGGACGCGGGGTCACCGTCAGCGCGCTTTGTCCCGGCCCGGTTCACACCGAGTTCAATCAAGTCGCCGCCCGTCCCGATGACGCTCGCGAGCCCGCGCCGGAGTTCACTTACGTCTCCGCCGAAGAGGTGGTTCGCGCCGGGCTCGCTGGCATCGAAGACTCGCGCGCCATCGTCATTCCCGGGCTGGTCATGAAGATCGGCATGGCGCTCGTGCGGCTTACCCCGCGAGCCATCCTGCGGCTGGCTGGCCGCGCTCGCGCCTAATCTAACGATGACAAACTCAGGCTTCGCGATAGTAATCCTGCATCGGGTAACGCCGCGCATACCAGCCGAAGATCCCGGCGGCGACAAAAGCGAAGCCCGCAAAGAAAAACATCAGGAACGCCGTTTCGCTCAACCCTGTGCTGGCGATCTGCGCAGTGACGGTGCCGTTGCGCACGCTCGCGTTCGTGATCAGCACCCAGAGATTGCCGAACGTCACCGAAAGCATCCAGAAGCTCATGATCACGCCCTTCATCGAAGGCGGCGCCTGGCTGTAGGCGAACTCGAGGCCTGTCGCCGAGACCAGCACCTCGCCGAAAGTGAGAAGCGCATACGGCAGGACCTGCCACACGATCGTCACCGGTGCCCCGCCATCGATATAGATTTGAATCGCGCCCGCAGCGATCCAGGCCAGACCAGAAAAGGCAATCCCCCAGCCCATTCGCCGCAACGCGGTCGGCTCGAATCCGAACCGACGCAGCGCGGGATAGAGGACGATGTTGTTGAACGGAATCAGCAGCATCACGAGTAACGGATTCAAGGCCTGCATTTGCGCAGGCTGGAACCACGTCGGCTTCGTCATCTCCGCGCCCTGCAAGACCCAGGTCGAAGCCTTTTGATCAAAGAGCGACCAGAACGGCGTGACCAACGCGAAGACAATCAAGATGCGCAAGACCGCCCGCACGCCATCGACCGCGTCCTCCGGATGCGCAGCGCGGGCGCGGTCCAGCTGCATGGAAGTTCCAAGACCGCCGAAGCCGATGAGCAATCCCAGCGCCGTCACGGCCGCGATGACAAATCCGAGCTGACCGGTCAACGCGAGCGCGCCCAGCGCAAGCACAGCGCCAATGATTGCGACCACCAAACCGGGCCGCGATTGGCCCGGCGCCCGGCTCAGCAAAGCCGTCCGCGACACGCGCAGGAACGAATTCGGATTCGGCGGCGCGGGCGGGACGTGCACGTATTTGTTCCGACCGAGCCAGAAGATAAACGTCGCGACCGCCATCAAAATGCCAGGGATGCCGAAGGCCACGCCCGGACCGAAGTTCCGCAGGAAAATCGGCATGAGCAGCGAAGCGAAAAACGAACCGAAGTTGATCGTCCAATAGAAGGCGTCGTAAACGACCTTAGCGCGCGCTTTATTCGTCTGGTCGAACTGATCGCCGACAAAGGCGGAGACGAGCGGTTTGATCCCGCCCGATCCGAGCGCGATCAGGAACAAGCCCGTGTAGAAGCCGGTGCGATTATCCTCGAAGATGGCGAGGCAGGCGTGGCCCACCACGTAAACGAGCGAAAGCCAGAAGACGGTGTTGTATTTGCCGAAGAAGCGATCGGAAATCCAGCCACCGAGGAGAGGGAAAAAATAGACGCCGATGACGAAGGTGTGGAAGACGTTCTTCGCGATCCCGGCGCGTTCCGCTTCCGGCGCATAGAGGAGCAAGGTGGTGACGAGGAACGGCGTCAGGATGTTGCGCATCCCATAGAAACTGAAGCGCTCGCACGCTTCGTTCCCGATGATGTAAGGAACCTGCCGCGGCGTGCGGCCAACGGGCGTGACGGGAACGATCGGCATCATCTAGCGGTTCCACAAAAATGCGAGTGAGGCGAGCGCCTATTTTCGCGGCGCAATCTTCCAGGACAAGAGAGGCCACGGTTGAGAGACAGTGAGCGTCTAAAGCTTCAATTTGGTTGTCTAACCTTTCGGGGCGCATCATGACCGTCCAACCTCGCTACACTCGCGGCTGAAAGGGGATTCTTTTACTCCAACTTCCTGCGCAGTAGAGCTGCTCGGCAATGTCCTATACCGATGCCTGGAAGCTTCTGCCCACTCCAGAGATGTTCTCGAAAGGGAAGAAAACAATTAATCGGTTGCGACATCCCGTTTTCTTTGGCAGGGCTTCGTCACCCCAGCTTCCTCTCGGAGGCCGAACTTTTCATGATTCTACCTTTCGTTTGCTTGTTCGCTTCGCTGAATTAATTGCGCCGACGCTCGGCTCCGAAGTGATTTTACCTGATTCGCCATTGCCCCAATAAGCTCGGCGTAACGAGGTACATCACGTAACGAGTCGAAACGCGGGTCCATCTTCGTCGAGCGATAATCGATCCAGCCCTGCTGGACGGCACGCTGGAGCGCATCGAGCGCGGCTTCGCTCTCGCCGCCGATGGCGAGGGTTGCCGCCAGGCTGTAGTGGCGATTCGAATGGTCGGGAGCTAGGGCAATCTCCTTCTCATCCGCCGCTTTTGCCTCCGCAAGCAACGCGCGGCCGCGGAGCGGGTCGCCTTCCTCCAGTTCGATGTATGCTAATGCCGAGGTGAAGCGGACCGCGCCGCTAAATTCCACCCCGCCGCCGGGATTGGCCATCTGCGCCTGCGCGAAATAGTTTTTGGCAGACGCAAACCGCCGGTCGAAGAACTCAACCAAGGCCGCCATCATGATCGGCTGCGGATCGCGACTGTAATCGGCCAGTGCCTGCGTAGAAAGAGAGCGCGCCTTATCGTTGTCTCCCTGAAGCGAAGCCAGCCTGGCCAGCCCAAGCTGACCCACCGGAAGGTCGGGGCGGAAGATAGCTGCGGTGCGATAAGCCTTCTCGGCCTCGTTGTAGCGGCCAAGCATAGTGAGGGCGTTCCCGATGTTGTCCGCATAGACCGGGCGCGTCTCCTTCGTCGCCGCTTTTTCCAGCCACTGCAGAGCCAGGTCAGGCCGCCCGAGATGTTCATAGACGGAGCCGAGGGTAGCGGCTGCGCGCCCATCGGAGGGGTTCAATTCATACGCTGCAAGGTAGGAGTCCAACGAGGCGCGCATTTGGCCGCGCCGCTGCAGGATTCCGCCCCGTGCGCGATGGGCCTCCGGCAGATGCGGGGCAAGACGAAGCGCCGCGGTAGCCGCCTTTTCGCTTTCATCCAACCACGGTTCGGTAGGATGAGTCACAGCGCGCAGCTGGCAAGCCCAGGCCAGCATTGCCTGAGCGGCGGCATAATCCGGATCGAGCTCAACCGCGCGCCGGAAGGATTCGATCGCGCGCAGCTGGTCGGCGAGGTTGTAGCGAAAAAAGAATTCCTTCCCGCGATCGTAATAGCTGACCGCCTCTCGATGACTGCTCTCGCCCGCGGAACGAGCTTCCTTAAGGTGCGCTGCGGAGTGCATGGCCGGCTTCTGAAAGAACGCGACCGTGCGTGCACCTGCGTGCTCGGCGGCCAGCGCCGGCGTTAGGACGTCCTCCACCCATTGTTGGCGCACCGTCCCGGTCGCCGCATCTGTGAGTTGCGTGACAACGCGCAGGCTACCGCCCCGCCGGCGGACCGTGCCGTTCAAAATAGTGCGCGCGTCAGCGATCCCTTTCGCCGGGTTACCCGCACCTTCACCAGGTACCAAATAAACAGCGCGCTGTCCCCCAAGGCGCCTTCGAAGTTCACTCGTCATCTCACGCGCCAGAGCGCTCTTGGAAGAGACTTCCGATAAGTCTTCAAACGGCAGGACTGCGAGAGATCGTTGCGCGTCGTCGACTTGCTGCACAGTCGCTGAGAGCCGAAAATTCGTGATTGCGATCGGCGCAAGGATTCCGCCTAACAAGAGGCAGGCTGCTATACTGCCGGCGAGAACGGGCGTTCGTTTTGCCCAACGCCAAAGTTTCGCCGGCAGCAGAACCGGGCGGGCGACGATCGGTCGCCCTTCCAGCCAGCGTTCCAGGTCCTCTGCCAAATCGCCGGCGGAGCGGTAGCGCAAATTCGGATCGCGCTCCAGGCACTTCGCGCAAATCGTTTCCAGGTCGCGATCGAGGGCGGGAGCGATTGTGCGCAACTTCGGCGCGGTCTCTTCCGCCGCCTGGCGCATGACGGCGAGCGCGTTCTCACCCAGGAACGGCGGCCGACCAGCCAGGAGATCGAAGAGGATGGCGCCCAGGCTGTAGATATCCGCCGTGGGCCGCAATCCGGCGGAGGGTCCTCCGGCTTGCTCGGGCGCGATGAAGCCCGGCGTGCCAAAGACGGTGAGGGTGCGCGTGAGATCGGTCGAACTATCGAGCCATTTCGCGAGGCCGAAGTCGCTTACGAGCGGCTCGCGCCAGCCATCCAGCAGGATGTTTCCGGGCTTGAGATCGCGATGGAGAATGCCCTGCGCGTGCGCATGCTGGACGGCCCGGGCGACACGCGCGAGCAACCAGACACAGTGCCGCGGATCGTCGCGCAACGCCCCTTTCGCTTCCTGCAAGCTGCCGCCCGTGGCCAGCTTCATGGTGAAAAACGGGAGCCCCTCGAACTCGCCCACCTCGTAGATGGGCAGGATGTTCGGATGATCGAGACTGGCCACCGCTTCGGCTTCGCGCCGGAAACGCGCCACCGTCTCGGCCGATTCCGCGTGATAATCGAGCACGCGTTTCAGCGCGACGATGCGGCGGGTCTGGCGTTGCCGCGCCTGGTAGATCACGCCCATCCCGCCGCGCCCGATCTCGGAGAGGATGTCGTAGTTCGCGATCTGCCAATCGCTGTCGCGCAGATCGATTCCGGCCAGCAACTCGTCCAGCTCTTCGCCATTCTCGGCTGCCGCCGGCTCCGTCCCCATCTGCATGATGCAGGAAAGGCAAAGTCCATTCACGAGCCGGGCCACGCCGCCGCAGTCCGGGCAAGGCTTCGCGTTGCTCAGCCCCACGAGCGAATCAGTCAGGCCGCACGAATTCGCGGTGGGTGATTTCGGCGCGGGCCTCACCGTTTACTCCTTCGCCGAAAGAGCTGCGCAGAGGTAGCGCAGCTCCTCATCCACCTCGCGCGGATCGGCCATGGTGCGGCCCACCTCGTCGCGCAGCAAGACGCGGAAACGCTCCCGCATTTGATGGAGCAACCGCTTTATCTTCTCGGGCGGAATCCCGAGCCTGGCCGCGAGTGGCGCATAGGCCACGTCTGCGCGATCGGCCATGAGCAGACCGCTCACCGCGTCAAAGACTCGCCGCCGCCCGCGTGCTTCGCATTCTTCCCCCAGCCGCCGCAAAGCTTGCTCGGCCACGGTGGCGGCCCAGCGATAATCGAAGACTTTCTCCGCACTCCAGCTATCGATCGCCAGCCCGGGCACGCAGAGTTGAGAAGGCGCTTCCGCCATCCAATCCTCCCACGACACCACCGCAATCCCAGCGCCGCGCTTCTTCGCCTGCTGCTTCGCGTGTGCATCGATGGCGAAATTCTTCAGCGCTCGATAAAGCAAGGCGCGGAATTTCCCGCGCTCTTGATCGGCCTTCCCGAAGAGGTCGCCTTTTAGGAGATGAACAAAGAAATCCTGGGTTAAATCCTGCGCATCGGCCGTCGAACGTCCGCTTCGGCAAAAGTAGGCGAAAATCGGGCGCCAATAGAGCCGGCAAAGCTGGGCCAGCGCCTCATGCGCTTTCTCGGTATCCTTCCCAGAATCGGCCCAGGAAAGAACCAGGCTCCAGTGCGTGGTGCCGAAGAGGTCCCCTTTGAATTTTTCGACTTTCTCAGGGCATTCTTCCACCTGCAGCGATGGTGGGATGCAGCGGTTTTTTTCTCAAGGGAAAAGAAGTATGGCATTACTAACCGCTGGCTCTCCGCCTGAAAAATAAAACGGCGGCAGCGCCTACAAGACGCTGCCGCCGTAAAGAGATGCTAGCTCCGAAGCTAGTATTTCACCGAGCAACCGTATGGCTTGGTGCTGGCGTTGCTGACCGGCTTGCCCGCGAGCGCTTCTTCCAAAGCCACTTTGACGTAGTTGGTCGAGTTCGCGATGTCGGCCGCGTTCGGCGTGGCTTTGCTATCGATCGCTCCCTGATAGATCAGGTTGCCCTCGGGATTAATGATAAACATGTGCGGCGTGTTCTTCGCTCCGTATTCCTGCCCGACCTTGCCGTCTTCATCGAGCAAGAGGGTGGTGTTATTCATCTTCCAATCAGCAATCTGCTTGGTGGCCTGCTCTGGCGTGAGATGGCCTTCCTTGCCCTTGGCCGAGGAATTGATCGACATCCAGACCACGTCTTTCCCGGCAAACTCTTCCTGAAGCTTTTGCATGTTGCCGCCGCTGTAATGCTTCTTCACAAACGGGCACTCGGAGTTAAACCACTCCAGCACGACGTGCTTGCCTTTGTAATCGGCCAGCGCATGGGTTTTGCCTTTGGCGTCTTTCAAAGAGAAAGCCGGAGCGGCACTGCCATTCTTCGGCGACTCGGCCGCGAAGAGTGAAGTGGCCGCGCAAGCGGTGATGAGACTCAGGATCAGTTTTGTTTTCATAGTTTGGTCAAGGTCGCGCCGCGCTCTGCGGGGTGACGATTTTTTCTAGTTGTTCGAGAACGATGTTCTTGGTTAGCAATTCCGGCAGGATAATCGGTGCTACGGATTTCCCAGCCGGGTAGAGGACGTAGAGTGGGACACCTGGCCGCCCAAATTGTTGCAACATTTTTGTGATGGCCGGATCGGCGTTCGTCCAATCTGCCTTAATTTTAACCACTTTACGCTGGGTAAAGGCTTCCTGGATCTCGCTACTTTCGAGCACGGTCTTTTCGTTGAACTTGCAGGTCACGCACCAGGCGGCGGTGAAGTCGAGAAAGACGGCGCTGCCTTTGGCGAGTTCGGCTTCGAGCGTCTCGGGGGTGAAGGATTGCCAGCCATCGGTCGTGGCGGCGGCGTTGGTCTCCAGCTTCGTGGCGGCGAATTTCTCCCAGACGAAATAGTAACCGCCCCCGAGGACGAGGACGGCAAGGAGAACGAGGACGATGGCGCGGCTGCGATTCGAGGCGGTCGGGACGAGGAACGCGCCTTTCATCCAGGCCGCGAGACCGAGGACGAGGAGGAAGCAGAGCGTCCAAATCACCGCGATCGGCCCGCGTTGTTCGCCGAGGACGTAAAGCAGGAAAACCAGGGTCGCGAGCATCGGAAAACCCATCAATTGCTTGAGCCGCTCCATCCACGCACCCGGTCGCGGGAGCAGCTTCACCCAGGCTGGTTGCGCGGCGAGCAAGAGATAAGGCGCACTCATCCCGGCCGCGATCGCGCTGAACATCAGCAGGATGACAACCGCCGATTGCGAGAGCGCGAAGCCCACCGCCACCCCCAGCACCGGCGCGGTGCAGGAAGTGCCGAGCACGGTCGCGAAGAGGCCCTGGAAGAACGAAGCGAGATGCCCGCTCCCGCCCGTGACGTGCAGGACACTGCGATTCGCGCTTTGCGGGAGGGTAAACTCGAAGACGCCAAAGAGATTAAGCGCAAAGACAAACACGACCGCACAGAGCGCGAGGACGAAATAGGGATTCGTAAACTGCACCGCCCAGCCGATCTGGTTGCCGGCGCGCTGGAGCAAAATCAAGAGCACCGCCACCCCGAGAAACCAGGCGAAGATGCCGGCGATAAAAGCGAGGCCGCTCCGCAGAATGTGACTACGGCTCTCGCCCGCGTGTTGGACAAAGCCGAAGATCTTGAGCGAGATCACCGGCAAAACGCACGGCATCAAGTTCAGGATGAAACCGCCCAGCAAGCCGAAGAGAAGATACTTCGCCAGCCCGCCGCTCTCCACCGGGGCAGCCGTCGTGGTCGCCTTTGTTCCCGGCGCAACCGCGGGTGCCTTGGCGGTGGAAAGTTCCCACGCGTTACGATCCGGCCCTTCGGCCGTCTGCCCGAAAACGACCACGCCGGGAATGGCGGAAAGTTTGGCGTCGCTCGTATCGATCGGGATGCGGAAGATGGCGCCATCCGCGGTGCGCTCCGTCGTCGGATGCGCCACCACCACGGTCTCGTCCGGGAGTGGGAGAAAATCGATCGTGGGATGGCTGACGAGCGCGTTGCTCTTGATCCGGAGGGTCAGCTCGTTTGGCGCGCGTGACCATTCGAAGGTGGCGACGTCGGCCGCCGGCCACGCTTGCGGAAGCGCGCGTTGGTAGCGGTTAAAGATCTCTTCGTGGGCCGGTGCCGCCGAGCCCGCGACTGGCAAATCCAATTGCACCGGCGCGCCCCCCGGGATGCAGATTTTTTCGCATACCAACCAGTCGGCTTCCGCCGAAAGCTTCACCGTCGATTCAGTGATGGAAGCGGGCGGCGTGATCTCCTGCATGAGCAGGACTTCGTCGTGATAGCCGTAGATCTGGATATCGCCCGGCTCGACCAATCGCAGCGGAATCGGCCACTGGATTTCGCCCACCTTCCAACCCTCCGGCAGCTTCCATTTGATCTCAGTCGGGATGCCAGCGTCGCCCGGAAATTTCCAATAGGTGTGCCATCCGGGAACCATCTTCACCAGCACGCCCACGGTGAACGGCTGACCCGGGACGATCGCCGTCGTCCGCGCCAGCAGCTCGGCTTTGACCAGCTCCCGTCCTTCGTAAACCTGCGCGCTGCTCTGCTTTCCAATCCCGAAGCTGGCCGCTGCCAACAGAATAAAAATAGCGACTCGAAAATTGCGTGACACGGACATGGGAGTCATTACCACCGCCCCTATTCCGCAGCAACGCGGCGACCCGCACGGGAGCCTACGCGCAGCGTTGCGCGGTTCGGGAGTCCCGCCGCCACCAGCCGGGCTCTGCCAGATAGGGCCGATCGTATTGCTGACCTGTCGCTAGTTGCTGGACCAACTCCGCCAGTGGAGTGGCCTCCGGTTCGCCGTGGGAAACATCAAACGCTCCCGCCTCGTAGTGCCCATCCTCCCGCGTGAGGAGACTGTTCCAATCGAAGGAGCCCAGCAACGCCCACACCGTCACCGCGCGCACGTCCGCTCCGGCCGAGCGCGCCTTCTGGGCCGCCTCCCAAATCTCCACCAGCCACCGCATTTGCTCATCGACCGTGCAGCCCAGATGCGCCTCAGTGATCGCGAGCGGCGTGCGATAGCGCTCCCAAATTTCCCCTAACAAATCTTCGACCCTGCTTTCTTCCTGCGCGCGACCGGAGCGCACGGCTTCGATATCGGCATACTTCTGACGCCCGTTTCCTCCCCGCGCCGCCGGCGGATGCGCCGCGATGTTCTCATCCAGAAAACGATTACTCGTCACGTAATGGTTCACGCCCAGGAGATCAGGCGGGCATGAGTCCTGTGCAAAAATCTCAATCTCCGCCTCCGTGATCCCCGCCCCTGTCAGATAACTCCAGAGAGGATGCCCGCGATCCACTTTTCCGGATAAGAGATCCCATGTGATCCAGCGGCGCTCATTCTCGAAATCCGCCTGATAGCGCAGCGCGCGCGTGCTGAAGACTTTCCCAAAATCCTCCGTCTGCACCAAAACCGCCCGTGGATTCACCTCCCGGATTGCCCGCATCGCCAGGACGGTCCCGCGCAGTTGCGCGAGCAAAGCGCGCGCAAAACTCGCATCGGACCGGTGATGCGGATACCAGTGCCCGTAGAGGGCCGAGAAGCGCGCCGTGGTGAGCGGCTCATTGATCGGCGTGTAGGCGTCGATCCACGGATAGCGCTCCGCCACCGCCCGCGCATAGCGCGCAAACTTCTCGGGAAAGTGCGGGTCCAACAAGTTCGTGTAATGCGGCCCGCTCCCGTGATGAAGCAACCCCGCGATGGGTCGAATCTGCAACGCGCGCAACCGCGCCAGGCGCGCGTCGCTCCACGACCAGTCGATTGCATCGAGGGAATGGGGCGCGAGCGTTTCCCAGAGAATCGGGAATCGCAGCGTCCGCAGCCCGACCTTCGCAAAAAGATCGAGATCGCCCGGCCGCGTCCAATGCCCGCTGCGTTCAAGCTGATTGCAGAAACGATCACCGACCCGGTTGACGGTGCACTCCACTCCACCCCAAAGCTCCAACCGATCTGGGGCGAGGGATTGCATTACGCCGCGCTGACCGCGATCGCTTCTTGCACGCCGATGGTGTCGAGCACGTGCGCTTCCAGTTGCGCCACGATCGATTCCCACGAGTTGCGTCCCGCGAGGTGCAAACCGCGCCGCACCGCCAAAGGATTCGGAGACGCCGCCGCGCGTCGGCACCGGGCTAGGAATTCTTCGCGGCTGCGCGCGATCTTGACCACGTCTTCGAATTGCAAAACCACATCTTCGATCGCCGTGCTCACGATCGGGCGGCCGGTGGCCATGTACTCCAGTGCTTTGGTCGGATTGATGAACTCGGTCGCTTCGTTCAGCGCGAAGGGCATCAGGCAAACATCGAAGCCTTTCGCATAAGCGGGGAGCTGCCCGTAATCGCGCCCGCCCAGCCAGTGCAAGTTTGGCCGTTGCGGGAAGCTCGCCGGGTCCACTTTGATCGATGGCCCAATCATGACCACGCTGCCCGCGGCGTTATCATCCGCCAGCGCGGCGACCAACTCGTAATCGATCCGCTCATCGACCACCCCGATATATCCGTAAACCGGACCTGGAAGCGCGGCGATATCCGCCGGCACAATCGTTGCCGCGGCTGCTGCTTTTCCGAAATGCGCTGCGTCCACTCCGCAGCCGAAGGAATAGCAGTTCGCGTTCTGCTGCCGTTTTTCTTTCCAGATCTTCGGCCCGCCCGCGAAAACCACATCCGCGAGCGCGAGCAGTTCGCGCTCACGCCGAACGAGTTCCGCCGGCGCGTCACGGAATTGCGAGAGTTGATCCATGCAATCGTAAACGATCGCGCTTTCGTTCAAGTGCCCGGCGAAAGCGGTCACCGCCATCGGGTCGTAAAACCATTGCACCGGATTCGCGAAATCCGAGCCGAGGGGACCGGAGAGGATCGATTGCAACAGGCGCCGCCGTTCCTTATCCACCCAATCGCCGTCGCTCCATCTCTCCGCTGGCATCTCCATCTGCACCACGAGCAGGTTTGGATAATCTGCCACCTCGCGAATGCTGCTGCGCGCTGCCGCCAGCCCGGGCCGCGGCACCGGCCCTTCCACAAAGAGCACGCGATGACGTTGAGAAAGTCGGGAATGGAACTGCTGCGGGCGTTGCCAAACCCAATCCCAACCAAGGTGTGAATGGACGACAATCGAGAAGGGGGAACTCTGAGTGAGCGGGCGCTCGGCCAGTGTGAGGGCGGGTGCTATCATATTCTGTGCGACCGATACGCCCCCGCGATCTGGCCCGGTTGCACCGGGAAACCCTGAGCCCGGTCTAAGGTTTCCACCCAGTCATCAGGGAAAAGAATTCGCGCGAATGGCGCTTCCCGCTGCCGCTTCACCACCTTAATGGTAGCGGATGTGCGGCATAGCCGGTTACGCGAGCGGAGCGAATGGTCGGGAGCAGCGTCCCCTCCTCCAGGCCATGGCGGCCGGCTTGCGCCATCGCGGGCCGGATGATGAAGGCATCCTCGTCGCGCCCGGAGTGGGGCTGGCGATGCGGCGGTTGAGCATTCTTGATCTCGCTGGCAGCCGGCAACCGATCGCAAACGAGGACGAAAGCGTCCACGTGATCTGCAACGGCGAGATCTACAATTACGTGGAACTGCGCGCGGACTTGCAGGCGCGCGGGCATCGCTTCGCGACCGAGGGCGACGTCGAAACTCTGGTCCACCTTTACGAGGAATACGGCACCGGGATGCTGCAGCATCTGCGCGGCATGTTTGCCTTCGCGCTTTGGGATTCGCGCGAGCGGACGCTCTTTCTGGCGCGCGATCGACTGGGGAAAAAGCCGCTTAACTACGCGATCAGCGACGGCGTTCTCTATTTTTGCTCCGAGCTCGCGCCGCTCCTCGATGCGAAACTGGCCGCGTGGGAGATCGATCCCGAAGCGCTCGCGGCTTATCTCCAATTTGGCTTTATCTCCGCGCCGAAGACGATCGTGCGGCAAATCCAGAAGCTGCCCCCCGCGCATTTCCTGATCTGGAAAAACGGCGCGGCCGACGTGCAGCGCTATTGGTCTTACACCCAAAAACCGAAGCTGGAGTGCAGCTACGAAGAAGCGAAGGAACAGGTCCGCGCCGTCCTCGACGAAAGCCTGCGCCTGCGGCTGCGCAGCGATGTGCCGATGGGGCTGCTCCTGAGCGGCGGGCTGGATTCCAACGCTCTCCTCGCGCGCCTGGTGCGTGGGTTGAATCAGCGCGTGCAGACCTTCACGATCGGGTTCGCCGAGGCGGACTTCGATGAATCGGAGCTGGCGCGCGCGTCGGCGGAGCATTTCGGCGTCGAGCATCACCTGCTCATGGGCGGGAGCGATCTCTTGCGACTTCTGCCCGACGTCGTCCGCCATTACGGCGAACCTTTCGCCGATAAATCCGCGCTGCCCACCATGCTGGTCTGCGAATTGACCCGCCAACATGTGAAGGTGGCGCTGAGCGGCGATGGCGGGGACGAGGCGTTTGCCGGCTATCGCAAGCATCAGCTTCCGGGATGGCCGCGCGATCTCTCCCGCCTTCTGCCGCGCGAGCGTTGGACGCTGGCTTCGATGCGCGGCGGGAGCAAAGCGCTGGGGAAATTGCGGCGCCGGTTACTGGTCGAGACACCCAGTCTGTTCTCTGGCGAATTCTTTTCCGGACGCTTTTATCAGCGGATGGCGTCTCCCGTTCTCCGAGCGGAGAGCGATGATTTTCTGGCGGAGGTGGTGGCGGATTTCTGGCAGGGCGAGATGGAACCGCTCGAGCGGGTTTTACATTGGGATTACACCGAGCCGCTGCCGAATTCGCTTCTGACCAAACTGGATATCGCGAGCATGGCGCGCGGCCTGGAAGTGCGTTCGCCTTTTCTCGATCAGGAACTGGTGGAGCTCTGCGCGCGGCTGCCGGACCAGTGGAAGGTCAGCGGGAGCGAGAGCAAAATCATCCTGCGTGATCTCGTGGCCGCCGATCTGCCGCCCGCCGTGCGGCAGGCGCGCAAGCGCGGCTTCTCCGTCCCGTTGGCGCAATGGTGGCGCGGTGCCGCGCGGCAACAACTACGCGATGGCATCCTCCCGCTGCACCCGTCGCTGCGCCCTTATCTCGAAGAACGTTTTGCGGTTCAACTTTTAGAAGAACACCAAAGCGGCCGCGCCAATCACGCGCAGCGCTTGTGGAATCTCTGGGTCTTGAACGAATGGGCGCGCACCTTCCTGCGTTAGAGAAATGTCCCTGCCCATGACTCCACTCGCACCTTTCCGCGATCGCATCGCGATCGTCGTTTCCAGTTGCGATGCGTTCTTCGATTGCTGGCGCCCGTTCGCTTTTTTCTTCCGCAAGTTCTGGGGCACGTGCCCGTTTCCGGTTTACCTGATCGTGAACGAGTTGCCTTTCCGTTCCTCGTTCATCCAGCCGATCGCGGTGGGCGCGGATCGCGGGTGGGCTTCGAATATGCAGATGCGCCCTGGAGCAGCTCCGCGCCTCGCACGTTCTCTATTTCCAGGAGGATTATTTCCTGAACGCTCCCGTCGCGGAGGAGCAACTCGCGGAGGATCTCAGCGCGGCCCTGGCACAGGACGCGGATGCATTTTGCTTCCGCGCGCGCTCAGAAGTGGAGCCGGATTTCCAGCCGCTCAACGAGCGTTTTGGAATTGTCCCTACAGCTTCCGACGGCCGCACGCGCTGCCAGGTCACGCTCTGGAAAAAAGCGTCGCTGCTCTCGGTGCTGCGCGCGGGGGAAAACGCGTGGGACATGGAAGCGCGTGGGAGCGATCGCACCCGCGAAATGCTGGCGCTCTCATATTACACCCGCGCCAATCCCTCGGTGCCTTACCTGATGTCCGCGATTGTGCGCGGACTCTGGACCCCCGAGGCGTTGCAGTTGTGCCAGGAGCACTCCGTCCCCATCGCACCGCATTTCCGCGGCACTTATTCCGAAAATTCTGCTCTTCGCCGCATCGCCCGAGCCCGCACCCGCTGGCGGCTGCCCCGTGCACTGGTCGGCGGCGCGCAGCGCGCCACTTGATCTCGATCCCGATTAGCTTTCCACTCGCTCTATGTACGGCCTCAGCCGATCGGCGACCGCGCTCCCCTGGCGGATGAATTTGAGCAGCCGCGCGGCGCTTTTAAGCGGGGCGGATGCGCTCGTCATCTCGGTTCCCAAAAAGTGGGCGCACGTGGCTGCGCGCCTTTTATGCCGCCTATTTTTGCGCCCGCCATGGCCATCCTTTTTCGCTGGAGCCGGAGCGCTACCAGGATCCGCGGATTCCGCGCCTCATCTACACCCACGATCTTTTCGAGCACCGCACCAAGGGGCGCTGGTGGGATCGGGTGCGTGGGAAGTTTTTGGTCCCGCCCGCGGAACTTCGCCGCGCCAGGATCGTCTTCATGGTGCGAGATCCGCGGGACGCATTTGTTTCGCACTACGTGCAGCTGAGCCGGCCGAGCGCGGATGCGCCCGAGCATTTGAAAAAAATCTCCGCCTCGGAGATGCTGCGCGATCCTTTTCTCGGCCTCGGCCAGATGGTGCAAACGATGAATGACTGGCTGCGCGAACTGGGCGGGCGCCCGAATGTGACCCTGCTGCGTTACGAAGACCTGAAGCGCGATCCGGAGACGCACTTCCGCCGAGCGCTCCACGCCATCGGCGAGCGGGAGATCGCGCCCGAAGCTTTCGCGCACGCGCTCGCCTTTACCCAGTTTGGCAACATGAAGAAACTCGAAGCCGCGGACGCCTTCGACTCGAAGATTCTCCAGACGCGCGACAAGCAGGATCCGGAGTCGGCCAACGTCCGCCGCGGAAAAGTGGGTGGGTTTACCGATTATTTATCGATCGAGGACCAGTCTTACGCAGCCGACCTGATGCGCATTCTCGATTCTCAGTTTGGTTACCGAGACGCCGCGCTTAAGTGAAGCAGCGCGCAACCGCGAACTGATGCCAGCTCCCGAAAATGAAAAGCGTCCAGCACCCGCTCCTACGGAATGGTTGGAGGGGCTCAACCGCGCCATTCTCGACTCGGCTTTGGATTGCATCATCACGATGGATGCCCGCGGACTGGTGCGGGAGTTCAATCCAGCCGCGGAGCGGACTTTCGGATATTCGCGGGACGAGGCGGTCGGGCGTGAGCTGGCGGAGTTGATTATCCCCGAAGCGCTGCGTGAACGGCACCGGCAGGGCCTGGCGCATTATTTAAAAAGTGGGGAAGGCCCCGTCCTCGGGCGCCGAATCGAGATCGGAGCGGTGCGGAAAGATGAGAGCGAGTTGCTGGTGGAATTGGCGATCACCGCTTATCGGATTGGCGACGAGCCGGTCTTCACCGCCTATCTGCGAGACATCACGGAACAAATTCGGAACGAGCGGCGCCGGGCCGCGCAATACAGTGTGGCCAATCTTTTGGCCGGTTCGATGCCGCTTCGGGAGGTGGGACCGCAAATTCTGCAGACGATCGCCAGCAGCGGCGATTGGGTCTTTGGCTCCATCTGGCTGAACGACGCGGAGCAGGAGAGCCTGCATTGCGCGGTGACCTGGAACGGGGGCGACCGCGAGCGTGCTTCTTATAATCAGGTGACGCATGACACTGTGCTGCCCCACGGAGTCGGGCTTCCCGGCCGCGTCGCAGCCACTGGGCGGCCGGCCTGGATCGGCGATGTTCGCTACGACCCAAATTTTCGCCGCGCGGTGGCCGCGTCCGACTCTGGCCTCTGCGGCGCGTTTGCGTTTCCGCTCGCGGCGGAAGGAAAATTGCATGGGGTGCTGGAGTTATTTAGCCCGTTCGTTGTTCGGCCGGACGACGATCTTTTCCAATTACTGGAAGCGCTCGGCAGCCAGATCGGCCTCTTCATTCAGCGGCGCCGGACGGAGAAGGAACTGCAGCGCCAGAAGGAAACGGCGGAAGCCGCAAACGCAGCGAAGGATCGTTTCCTCGCCACGCTCAGTCACGAGCTACGGACTCCGCTCACTCCGATCCTGATGTGGGCCGGCGATGCCGTGACGCAGGATCACCCGCCGGAACTGCAGCAAGGCCTGGAGATGGTCTGCCGGAATGTGCAATTGGAAGCGCGGCTGATTGATGATCTCCTCGATCTGACCCGGATCACGCGTGGCAAATTGCAATTGAACCTGCGTCCCGTCGACGCGCACGAGCTGCTGCAACACGCGGTGGAAATCACGCGCGAGGATTTGCGCGCGCGCGAGCTCCGGCTGGATCTCAATCTCTCCGCCAGTCGCTCGCGCGTGTGCGCTGACTCGTCACGCTTGCAGCAGGTCTTCTGGAACGTGCTGCGCAACGCCGCGAAGTTTACGGAGAATCGCGGGCTGATCACGATTGCCACCAGCAATCCATCACCTGAAAGACTGGCCATTCGCGTGAGTGACACCGGAATCGGGATCGAGCCGGAATCGCTCGATAAAATTTTCGACGCCTTCGAACAACTAGGCCAGAGGCGCGAAGGCCTGGGCCTCGGTCTGGCCATCAGCAAAGCGGTGATCGAGATGCACGAAGGGACGATTCGTGCCGATAGCGCCGGGGCTGGCCAGGGCGCTTCGTTCGTAATCGAAATCGCGACTCTCTAGGTTTCCCTCGTGGCCGTTTGCGGGGGGAGCGTCGCCCGCTATTCTGAGCGATCAGGTGGCCGCTCCGGTCCCCCTTCCTTCCCTTCTATGCGCCAGCTTTCATCCCTCATCACTGTCCTCGTTCTCGCCCTCGGGCTCTCTCGCGCGCACGCGCAGCGGGATTTTTCCAAGGTGGAAATCAAGGCAACCAAGGTGGCCGGCCACATCTACATGCTGACGGGCGCCGGGGGGAACATCGGCGTCTCCGCCGGACCGGATGGCGTCTTGATCGTGGACGACCAGTTCGCGCCCCTGGCGGAGAAAATCCGAGCCGCGCTCAAGGCGATCAATCCTGGACCGCTCAAGTTTATTCTCAACACGCACTATCACGGCGATCACACAGGCGGGAACGCGACCTTCGGCAAAGACGGCACCATTATCGCGCAGGAAAATGTGCGGAAACGGCTCGCATCAGGCGGCATCGTGCGCGGCGAAGAGGTGAAGCCGGAAGCGCCCGAAGGGCTCCCTGTTATCACCTTCGACCAGTCGCTTTCCGTTCATTTTAACGGCGAAGAAATCAAGGCCGTCTTCTATCCCGCCGGGCATACCGATGGCGACAGCGTGATCTTTTTCACCGGGGCCAACGTGGTGCATTTGGGCGACCACTTCTTTGCCGGTCGGTTCCCATTCATCGATCTCGAACACGGCGGCACGGTGGCCGGCATGACGAAAAACATTGGCGACATTATCGCCCGGCTGCCAGCGGACGTGCAGATCATCCCCGGCCACGGCCCGCTCTCGAAGCTGGACGATCTCAAGCTCTATCACCGCATGCTGCTGGAGACCTCCGCCTTTGTGGAAAAGGAAGTGCGCGCCGGCCGTTCGCTCGCTGAGATCAAGCAGGCTGGACTCCCGGCGGAGTGGAAGGAATGGGGCACAGGGTTCATTAAATCCGACGCCTGGATCGATACTCTCGCGCAGGGCGCGGCGAAGAAGTAGCGGCCCCTTCCGCGCAGGGACTCATCGGCGTTGGTCGCCTCCTCGATTGAAGTTCCGCCGGATTCGGCGAACGCTTGCCGGTGCCAGATTCCTTAAGCGACCAGGTGCTGCAGCGAGTCGCTGGAGCGGAGCCGATCGCGCGCGCGCTGCGTGGCCTGGGCAAGGCCACGGCACCGGTGCGCTTTTCGCACGTCACTGAAGCAGCGCAACCGCTCCTCAGCGCCGTGGTGGCACAGGCCGCTCGGCGGACGGTTTGGATCTTGTGTCCCACTGTGCGCGCGCAGGAGATGTGCTACGAGACGCTGCTAAACTGGATGCCGCAGGCGCTCTTTCTGCCCGAAGCGGAGTTCGCCGCGGTGGAAAATATTCTGCCCGATCCCGAGATCTCGGCCGAGCGGCTCGCGCTCCTGAGCCGGGTTTCGCAGGAAGCGGGGCCGCACTTGATCGTCGCCACTCGCGCCAGTCTCGACCAGCCCGCACCGAAACGGCGCGCGCTCCAGTCCGCGGCCTTGCGGATTAAACGCGGGACGCGTCAGGCGATGGACGACTTGCTGGCTGCGTTGAGCAAAGCGGGCTACGAGCGGGTGGCGCAGGTCACCGCGCGGGGGCAATTTGCGGTGCGCGGCGGGATTCTCGATCTCTTCTCCTGGCAGGCGCAATTGCCGGTGCGGGCGGAATTTTTCGATGACGAAGTGGAGTCGTTGCGCGAGTTCGATCTCGATACGCAGACTTCGGTGCGTCAGCTCCAGGCGATCGATCTGCTGCTGGGCGCGGGGGAAGATCAGGGCGGGACTGTGCGCGATTACCTGGGGAAAGATCATCTGCGCGTGGTCTTGCAGCCGGAAGAGAAGGAGGACGCGCGTGTCCAGATTAGCGAAGGCTGGCTGGGAGGCGCCGAGGCTGAGGAAGATTTCGCCGGAGCCTTTCAGGACTCGGACGTGGCGGAGTTTGCCGTGGGCGACTTCATGCTCGTGGAAGCGAAACGGGCGCAATTTGCCGCGCGGCTGGTGGACTGGCGTGAGCGCGGGCAGTTGGTAGCGATCTATTTCCAAACCGAAGGCGAGATCGAGCGCTTCCGCGAAATCATGGCCGCAAGCGCGGGAGCCCTGGAAGGAGTCCATCTTTTGGAAGGCACACTTGCGCGCGGATTTTATTTTCCGGCCGGGAATCTCATCGTGCTCTCGGCGGCCGAGCTCTTCGGCCGCGCGACCACGCATGGGCGGCGGCGGCTCCAGCGCGCGGAGCAGCAGTCGCGCAATCGCGCCCAGATCGACTTCAGCGAATTGAACGAAGGCGATCTGGTGGTGCACCTCGAGCACGGAGTCGGGCGTTTTCTGGAGTTGATGAAGGTGCCGGGCGTGGGGGGCGGCTTGCAGGAAGTGTTGACGCTGGAGTTTGCCGATGAGGCGCGGCTCTACGTGCCGCTGGAGCAGGCATACCTGGTCTCGCGCTACGTAGGAGTGGGGAAAAAATCGCCGCCGCTCAGTTCATTAGCGGATGCAAAATGGGCGCGCGCCAAGACCAACGCGGTCGCCTCCGTCTTCGATTATGCGGGGAAAATGCTGGCGGTGCAGGCTGAGCGCGAGACGCAGATCGGGCACGCTTTCGGGCCGGATACGAAATGGCAAAGCGAGTTTGAGCATTCCTTTCCTTACCGGGAAACGATCGACCAACTGAAAGCGATCGACGCGACCAAGCGCGACATGGAGCAGGAGCGCTCGATGGATCGCTTGATCTGCGGCGATGTGGGCTTCGGCAAAACGGAGGTCGCGATTCGCGCTGCCTTCAAGGCGGTGATGGCCGGCAAACAGGTGGCCGTCCTGACTCCCACCACTGTGCTGGCGCAGCAGCATTTCGAGACCTTCCGCCAGCGCATGCTCGACTATCCGGTGCGGGTGGAAATGTTGAGTCGCTTCCGCTCGCCCGCGGAGCAAAAGAAGGTGCTCAAGCTTCTGCGCGAGGGCGGGGTCGATATCGTGGTCGGCACCCATCGCATCATCTCCGGCGATGTCCTGTTCAAGGATCTCGGGCTGGTTGTGATCGACGAGGAACAACGCTTCGGCGTTCTGCACAAAGAGAAGTTCAAGGAGCTCTTCAAGCTGGTGGACGTGCTCACGCTTTCCGCCACGCCCATTCCGCGCACGCTTTATCTCTCGCTCGTGGGCGTGAAAGACATGTCCACGATCGAGACCCCGCCGCTAAATCGGCTCCCGGTCGAGACGGTGGTCTGCGGTTATGACGAGCGGATCATTCGCGATGCGATCAATCGCGAACTTGAGCGCCAGGGCCAGGTCTACTTTCTCCACAATCGCGTCCAATCGATCGAGAAGGTGCGCGACCGGATCCACGAACTTTGCCCGCAGGCGCGAGTGGAATTTGGCCACGGGCAAATGGATGCCGATACCCTGGAAGCGGTCATGTCCCGCTTCGTCAGCGGCGCGATCGACGTCCTGGTTTGCACCACCATCATCGAAAGCGGGCTCGATATCCCAAACGCCAACACCATCATCATCGACCGCGCGGATCGCTTCGGTTTGGCCGATCTCTACCAGCTCCGCGGCCGCGTCGGCCGGGCCGAACACAAAGCCTACGCCTACCTTCTTTTGCCGCGGGAGATGATGATGGTGGGCGCCGCGCGCAAACGGATCAACGCGATCAAGCAATACAGCTCGCTCGGCGCCGGTTTCCGCATCGCCATGCGCGACCTCGAGATCCGCGGCGCCGGGAGCATCCTCGGCACCGCGCAGAGCGGACACATTGTGGCGGTCGGGTTCGATCTTTACTGCCAGCTCCTGAAGCAGGCGGTGGCGCAGTTGAAGGGCGAGAAGTTCAAAGCCCGCCTGGAAGTGGAAGTGCGGCTGGACTTTGTCGCCACCAACGAGGCGGAGTTCGTGCAAATGGAAAAGGGCGTCCGCGTTCCGGCTTTCATCCCCTCCGTCTACATCAGCGACACGACTTTGCGGATTCAGGCCTATCGCACGCTGGCCCAGATCAGCACGCGCGAGCAGTGGGATCGGCTACGAAAAGAATGGCGCGATCGCTTCGGGAAATTCCCCCCCGCGGTTGACAATTTGCTCACTTTGACGGAGATCAAACTCGCCGCAGCCAAGGCTGGAGTCACCCGCGTCGAAGTGCGGGAAGGAAAATTGATGCTGACTCGCCGGGGGGACTTTATCCTTGTGGGTGGCAAATTCCCTCGCTTACCCACCGGTAAGATCGACCGGAGCCTTGCGGAAGTCCTCGAATTAACCAGGAAAATCTGAAGCCATGATCCGTCCATTCTCCATTCTCTTTCTCATCGCGCTCTCTTTCGCGTTCGCCGTTCCGCGCGCTCATGCGCAAGAAGACGACAGCAAAGACGTCCGCGTGATCGATGGCATCGCCGCGACCGTCAACGGAGAGGTCATCACCTACTCGCAGGTGCGCAATCTTATCGCGCCGCGGGAACGTATTCTGCGCCAGCAATACACCGGTGCGGAATATCAGGCGAAGCTGAAGGAAGCGGAAGCGCAGGCGTTGAAGGATCTGATCGATCGCCAGCTCATCGTGCAGTCCTTCAAGAAGGAGAAATTCGCGCTCCCGGATTACTTCGTCGAACAACGCATCAACGACATCATTCGCGAGAACTTCGGCGGCGATCGGAACACCTTTATGAAGATGCTGCGGGCGCAAAACTTCTCGCTGACCGAATTCAAGAAGAACGAATTCGAGAAGATCATCGTTTCAGCGATGCGCGGAAAGAACGTCAACCCCAACATGGTGGCGTCGCCGGCTCGCATCGCAGAGTATTACCGCACGCATCGCGAGGAATATTCCACCAAAGCGGAAGTGAAATTGCGCATGCTCATGGTCCCAAGCCGCTCCGCGGAGGGGAACTCGGCCTCGCAAAAAGCTCTGGCCGAGGAGATCCATGGGAAGCTCAAGGGCGGCGCGGATTTCGCTCGGATGGCGCAGATGTACTCGGAGGATTCCACCCGCGATACCGGTGGGGACTGGGGCTGGATCGCCAAGGAAACCTTGGCCGGACCGCTCGAGAATATCGCCTTTAATCTCCCCGTGGGGAAAGTCAGCAACATCGTCGAGGTCGGAGGGAACTACTACATCATGAAAGTGGAGGAGAAGCGCGGCGGCGTGACGAAGCCGCTCGCGGAAGTGCGCGAGGATGTAGAGAAAAAACTTCGTCAGGAAGATGGGATTCGCATCCAGGAAAACTGGCTGACTGGTCTGCGCCAGAAGGCGACCATCCGCACTTTTTAGCGGAGCACTCCTTGCGCATCGGCATCACGCTCGGTGACCCCGCCGGGATCGGACCGGAGGTTGTGGCGGCGGCGCTGCAATCACCGAACCTGCCGCGTGATTGTGAGTTTGTGGTGGTGGGGCAATACCCGCCCTGCGTTCCCGGGGAGCCGACTTCTGCAACGGCTCGCGCTGCCGCAGCCGCACTCGAAGAAGCCGTGGAAGCCGCGCGCAAAGGCGAAGTGGCTGCGGTCGTGACGGGTCCAATTCACAAGGCGCGCATGTATGAGATCGGCTTTGCGTTCCCGGGCCAGACCGAGTTCTTCGCGCACCGCTGCGGAGTGGAAGACTTCGCCATGCTGCTAACGGGCGGGAAGCTCACCGTCGCTCTTGTTACCACCCACATCCCATTGCAGCGCGTGCCGAGTGTTCTCACACGCGACGAGATCGTGCGGGTGGGACGTCTGCTCGCCCAGTTCCTGCGTCAGCGCCTGTCGCGCACGCCACGCATCGCTGTGGCCGGGTTGAATCCGCACGCCGGAGAATCCGGCACCATCGGCTCCGAAGAGGTCACGTTGATCGCACCCGCGATCGCCGAGTTAAACGCCGGCACCGAGCATCCATGCTTCACCGGGCCGCTCTCTCCCGACACCGTTTTCTTCCATGCGGCCGAAGGCAGCTACGATGGCGTCCTCTGCATGTATCACGACCAGGGACTGATCCCGCTCAAGCTGCACGCCTTCCACGAAGGAGTGAACGTAACGCTCGGCCTCCCTTTTCCTCGCACCAGCCCCGACCACGGCACCGCCTTTGAAATCGCTGGCCAGGGCATCGCACGGCCCGATAGCATGCTTGCCGCAATCCGGCTTGCGGCGGAGTTGGCGGGGAAAGCTCCCTGAACGCCCAGGCCACGCGGCTTCTGCGAGTAATACTTCATCCGTCCGGACATGCAGCCCGCTAAATATATCGCCGTCTTCAAACTCGGCCTGCAGAACACCTTCGTTTACCGCTGGAATTACCTTCTCCGCGCAGTCTTCGGCCTCATCCCGCTGGCGGGGACCGTCTTTCTCTGGCGCGCCATTTTTGACGAAAAAGGCGGTGGCATGCAGGGGTATGACTATGCCTCGATGATCTACTATTACCTGCTCACGATCCTCGTTTCGAACCTCGTCACCCCGACCGAAGACGAGTGGCAGATCGCCTCCGATATTCGCGAGGGCCAGATCAATTCCTTCCTGACCAAGCCGCTTAACTACCTCGCCTATCGCTTCAGCATTTTCCTGAGCGGGCGGCTGGTTTACACCGCGGTCACCATCGTGCCCATCGCGCTCATCTTTTTCTACTTCCGCGACTTCATCACTCTCCCCGCGAATCCGTGGGCCTGGCCAGCGGCTCTTCTCTCTCTTTTGATGGCAGCGATGATTCAATTCTTCATCACCTACAGCATCGCGATGATGGCGTTCTGGATTCTGGAAATCTCCACCATCGTTTTCATCGTCTACTCGTTCGAGTACTTCCTCGGCGGCCAGATGTTCCCGGTGGATATCATGCCCGCTGGCGTGCAAGCGCTCCTGAAGTGGTTGCCGTTCTACTACGAACTCTTCTGCCCGATCGCGATCTTCCTCGAGCGCTTGCAAGGCGCCGCCATGCTGGAGGCGCTCCTCATTCAAACCGGTTGGCTCCTGATCACCTGGGCAATCGCGCACTTCATGTGGCGCCGCGGGCTGGGCCACTACCAGGCGGTCGGCGGCTAGGCGGTCGAACCGCTCGCTTTAACGCGGCGCAAACTCGAAATCGGCCTTGTCCTTCTTCGGCGAAAGGACCAGGTGCGCCGCGAACTTATTCCCGCGCTTGGAGACGAAATCTTCGATCAAGGGCGAACGCCCATCGCTCACCAAAGCTTTGATTTCATCGGCCGTGATCTCGTGTTCGCAGAGCGTCTTCGTGAGCTTGAAAACCTGCCGATTATCCTGCTCCGGTTTCCGCACGTAATAGGCGTCGTCCAATTCCACCAGCTCGCCGCCATGCATCTTACTTTCGCCGATGACCTTCGCTTTTGAGAGGTCGGCCTTGGCCCGGCCTTTGCGTTCGATGGGCTTGCCATCCTTGTCCGTCTTGGCGGCACGCGGCGGAAACTCCCAGCGGATCTTTTCGCCCGCGCGCACGAGAAACGCGTCGAACGGCCGGCCTTTCTTCGAGGTAAACCCTTTGATCAGCTCGCTCTTTCCAGTCTCGATCATCTGCACCGCCTGCTCGCGCGGGATCTCTTTCTTGCACATCAAACGCGGGAGCCGGAAAGCCTGCTTCCACTCGTCGTGCTCCTTCTCGCGCAGGACGTAGTTGTTGCCAATCTCGCAAAGCTCCGCGCCCGTCGCCGGATCCGTCCAGAAGGCCTCCACCGAACCGAGGTCGACCTTGTCGCCGAAGTCATACTCTGCTTTCCACTTCTCGGTCTTCTCGTCTTTAACCAGACGCAGCGTGGCCGCAAAACTGTTCCGCGTCTTGGCGGAGATGAAGCCATCAAACGGTCCCGCCACACCCTTCTCCACCAGCTCGCGGATCTCGCTTTCCTCCATCTTCCGACCACCGATGACCTTGTAGACCATGAACTCGCCATCCTGCGATTTATAGCCGCGCAAAGTCTCCCGCAGCGGCTTCCCATCCGTCGGCGAAAGGATATCCGTCTCACGCGCGACCGAATCGTCCTCTTCAAAACCCTTCACCCGTTCGACGATTCCCCGCGTCTCCTCGACGATCGCAGCCATGAATTTATCGCGCGAGAATTTCCCCTGCTCCATCAAACGCAGTTGATGCTCCCATTCGCCTGTCATCGCCGGGCTGGTGATATCCGTCGCTTTCACCGCCTGGAGGAATTGAATGAGCTGCTCCGCTTTCGCGCTCGGCACCAGCTCGCGTTGCTGGCGATCCATATACTTCTGGTAGATCAACCCATCGATCGTGTCCGCGCGCGTCGCCGGCGTGCCGAGCCCCCGCTCCTTCATTGCCTCCGCCAGCTCCTCGTCCTCCACCAGCTTGCCCGCGGTCTCCATCGCTGAAAGCAATGTCGCTTCGGTATAGCGCGGCGGCGGCTTCGTCGCTTCGCTGTGCAAGGTCGCTTCCAAAGTTTTCGCCTGGCTTTTATCTTCCGCGCTCAGCGCGACCAGGGCCTTCCCGCATCGTCGTCCACCGTGCTTTTACCGTACACCTCCAGCCAGCCAGCCGACGTCAGCACCTTGCCCTCAGTCTTAAATCTGTGCGTCTTGACCTGGCTGATCCGCGTCGTGATATCGAACTCCGCCGCCGGATAAAAAACGGCCACAAAACGCCGCGCCACCATGTCGTAAATCTTCGCTTCCGACTCATCCAGACTCTTCGCTTCCGACGCCGTCGGGATGATCGCAAAGTGGTCGCTGATTTGCGCGTTGTTGAAGATGCGCTTGTTCGGTCGCACCCAATTTTGCGCCAGCACCTTCTTCGCATGAGTGCCGAGGTTGCCACCAAGATTACCCAACGTCTCTTTCACGACCGGCTGATAATCTTCCGGCAACGCGCGCGCGTCCGTCCGCGGGTAGGTGAGCATCTTGTGCTTCTCGTAGAGCGCCTGCGCGATCTGCAACGTGCGCTTCGCGGAGAACCCAAACCGCCCGTTCGCTTCGCGCTGCAGCGTCGTGAGATCGTAGAGCCGCGGCGCGATCTGCGAGCTGGCCTTCTTCTCCTCCGAGACCTCCGCCATGGGCTGCCCCGCGCACGCCGCCACCACGCTCTCGGCTTGCGCCTGTTCCCACATCCGATCGACCCGATCGTGCTCGTCGTCGTTCCGCTTAAAGTCCGGTCGCTGATACGTCCCTTCGTAGGTCCCCTTCGCGATCTCAAACTTCGCCGTCACCCGCCAGTAATCGCGCGGGATAAAATTCCGAATCTCGAGCTCGCGCGCATAGACCATCGCCAGCGTCGGCGTCTGCACGCGGCCGACCGAGGCCACGTTCCCCGCTCGCGAACCAAACATCCGCTTCGTGATCGCCCGCGTCCCGTTGATTCCGATGAGCCAGTCGCTCTCGCTCCGCGACCGCGCTGCATCCGCCAGCCCTTGCATCTCCGCGCCATCGCGCAGCTTCTCAAAACCCTGCCGGATCGCCTGCGGTGTCATCGATTGCAACCAAAGCCGCCGCACCGGGTGCTTGTTCTTCGCGAGCTGCGCGAGGTAGGTAAAGATCAGCTCGCCCTCGCGTCCGGCATCGCAGGCATTAATGACTTCGGTGATGTCTTTCCGCGCGATCAACTTCTTCAGCGTCCCGAATTTATCCTTGGAACTTTCGCTCGGCTTCAGCTCGAATTTGTCCGGGATAATCGGGAGCGTTTCGAGCCGCCAGAAGCCATACATCTTCTTGTCGATATCCTCCGGCATCAAAAGCTCGGCCACATGGCCGACTGCGGAAGCGACCACGTAGCGATCGTTTTCGTAGAAGTCGCCTTTCTTGGGGATCTTGCCCAGAACGCGAGCTATATCTGCCGCCACACTAGGCTTCTCTGCGATAACAAGCGATTTCGACATGGGGGATGCGAACTAGACCTCGCGACGGCGGTTTGCAAGTTTTAAGGAACAGGCAGCGTGGGAGCTAAAGTCTCTGCGTCCATTGTTCTAGGCTTGAATCACCACGCGCACGTCATCGCCAAAGTTCTCCAGCCCGTCCAATGCCGCATTGATCGCTGCAGCCTGAAGCGGAACCGTGCGGATGATTCCGCCGGACAGGTTCAACCGGCCTGTCCGCGTCCACTCCAGCAGTTGTGGAATCTCGCTCGCCAGATGATCCGAGACGCCGATGATTTCGGCTTCCCGATTCAGCAACTCCGCATAAGGCGCCACTTCGAATTTCTCCTGGGTTAATCCCACTAAAGCTGCCCGGCCCAGGATCGCGAGCGACGAAACCGCCTGCTCCATCGTGAGAGGCAAGCCGATTAGTTCCAAGGCCACATCCACTCCGCGGCCAGCGGTTCGGTCGCGCAACGTGGCGACCGGATCCGCGCGGCTGGCGTCGACTGCGACCGCGCCTAATCGCTCCGCCAGGGCCAGTTTAGCAGGGTGAATGTCCACTGCGTAGACCTCGGCCGCTCCCAGGCACAGAGCCAGTTGCACCGCCGAGACACCCAGGCCGCCCACGCCGAAGACAGCCACCGTTTCACCGGGCTGCAGTCGTGCTTTGTGCAAAGCGTGAAGCGAGGTCGCGGCGGAACACATCAGGATCGCGCCTTGCTCAAATGGAATCTCCGCCGGCAGGAGGAAAGCACTCCGCTCCGGCACCGCCACGAATTCCGCATACCCGCCATCGCGATCTTTCCCAAACATCTCCACCGTTCGGCAAAACTGTTCCGTCCCCGCCCGGCAATAATCGCACTCTCCGCACGTGGCCAGGTAATGCACGCAAACCCGGTCGCCCTTGGCGAAGCCCTGCACCGCCTCGCCCACATCTTCCACCACGCCCGCGATCTCGTGCCCAAACGTCAGCGGCAACGCTCGCAGCCGCGACACGCCCGCCCGATAGTGCGCGTCGGAATGGCAGATCCCTGCCGCCCGCACCCGCACCAGAAGATCATGCGGCTCCTATCTCGCGGCCGAGGAATCTCCATCTCCACCAAAGGGGAACCCACCTGCAAAAGTCGGACGGCCTTCATCGTTAAGAGAGCTTTACGAAATATTTTCCCGGCAGTTGTTTCACCAGTCGCTTTAGCTCGAGCCGGAGAAGAATGGAAGAGACGCTGCCTGCCGCCATCTCCGATCGCGCGGCAATTTCATCGATCGGCGTCTCGGTCGCATGGATGGCATCGTAAACCTTCCGCTCATCCTCAGTTAGTTCGGGCAACGCCCGCGTCGCGGCGGCTGGCGAGGGTTTCGCCTCCGGCAGGAGGATGCTCAGGTCATCCAGAATATCGTGCGCCTCCATCACCAGTTTGGCGCCTTGCTGGATGAGGCGATTCGAACCGTGCGCACTCGGCGCGTTGATATGACCCGGCACCGCGTAGACGCAGCGCCCTTGCTCCAACGCCTGCGTCGCAGTGATGAGCGCGCCGCTGTTCAACCCCGCTTCCACCACCAGCACCCCGTGACTCCAGCCGCTGATGATGCGGTTCCGCATCGGAAAGGTCTGCCGATCCGGCTCCACTTCCATGGAGAACTCAGAGACCACCGCGCCTTGCCCGCTGGCGATCTTTTCCGCCAGGCCCTCGTTCTCCGGCGGATAGATGTGCTTCAAGCCCGCGCCGATCACCGCAATCGTGCGTCCCTTCGCCGCCAGCGCGCCTTGATGCGCCGCGGTATCGATCCCGCGCGCCAACCCACTGATTACGGTCAACCCCGCATACGCGAGCTGGTAGCTCAGTTTCTTCGCGCACTCCGTGCCGTAGTGCGTCGTGCGTCGCGAACCGATCACGCCGATCGCATGCTGATCGCGTTCCTCCAGTTTCCCCCAAACATAGAGGACGATCGGCGGTGCGTGAATCTCGCGGAGCTGCCGCGAGTAAAAGGGTGACTCCGCGGTGATAACCTCCGCGCCAAACTCACGTATCCGCTCCAGCTCCGCCGAGAGATCGATCGTTGTCTCCCAGTTCACAATCTGCTCCACCACCTCCGGCCCGATTCCCTCCACTGCACGCAGGGCAGGCCCTCGCGCAGCCAGAATATTCTCCGGCGCGCCAAAGACCTGCCGCAATTTGCGCAAACGCACCGGCCCCATCTTCGGGAGCATATTCAGTGCGATGCAGGCTTCAGTGGAGGTCATGTTCTGCGGCTGCGAGGATGAATTGCTCTCACTTTAACCAAAACACTAGCAATGCGTAAGTCATCCCGAGCCGGCGCAGCACGGCCGAGGGATCTCCCGCCGCTTCTCGGCGTTCAGCGATCCGGCCGGTCCACGGCAACCCGGCTCTCAGTGTATGCATCACACAAAGTCCATCGGAGAGATCCTTCGACCGTCTTCGCGGCTCAGGATGACCGGGAGGGTGCATCGTCTTACGCAGAGTCGCTTCCCCCGAAACGGGTGCCACACACCCGTGCCCGTTTGTTGCACGGGAATGCTCCATCGCGTGGACAGCGACGCCCTCCAATGGCTCGCGAACACCAATCAGCATCACCTCTTTATTCACGACACGTCTATCTCCGAGAAGCGCGCGCGAGGGGTCGATCGACCTTAGAAAGGAATCTCGTCGTCGTCCGGCTCCGAAGCCGCCGGGCGGGGAGGCGGAGCGGTGCGCTGCGGGCGGGAGGAGGAACGCTCACTGCCGCCGCCATGACTGCTGCCACCGCTATGGCTCATACCTTCGTCAGAATCGCCCGCGCCCTGTCGACCGCCGAGAAGTTGCATCGTCTCACCGATGACGCGCAGCTTGGAGCGCTTTTGACCGCTCGTCTTGTCATCCCAGGTATCGAGTTGCAGCCGACCCTCGATCAGAACAGGACGGCCTTTTTTCAAATACTCGCCCGCGATTTCTGCCAGACGCGCCCAGAGCACGACATCCACAAAAGTGACTTCTTCGCGCTTCTCACCGCCATCGGTCGAGTAAACGCGATTCACCGCCAGACCGAGGTCGCAAACCGCGCTGCCTTTCGGCGTGTAACGGACCTCAGGGTCGCGCGTCAGGTTGCCGACCAGGATGACTTTGTTAAAGCTGGCGGCCATACCTCACCGGATTACTTCTCTTCCGCGACTTTCTTCGGCTTGGAAGGCGAAGTGGTCGTCTTCGGCCGCAGACGCTGGTAATGCTGGCGGTAAACCTCGGCATCGAGCTTGAAGCGCTCGCGCAGCTTCGTGATGAGCTGCGAGTCGGCGTGGAAAATGAAGTTCACGTAGTGCCCGGCATCGAGTTCGCCGGCCTGATAGGAAAACTGCCGCTTGTCCATCTTCTGGACCTGCTCGATCTGCGCCCCTTCGCTCTGAAACTCGGACTCCAGGCGGTCGACGATATCTTTAACGGTGTCTTCTTTGCCTGTCGCATTCAGGACGAGCAGGGCTTCGTAACGGTTCTTCATGATTCGGGAATTTTGTTGAACGTGTTCATCGCGGAAACGACGCCTTTGTCAATCGCCCATTTCACCGCTTCGACCGCGCGCCCGAGCGATTTATCCACGATCGGCTGCTCTTCCGCGAAGAATCGGCCCAGCACGTAATCGACCGTGCCGGCAGCAGGCGAGGCGCCGATTCCAATCCGGAGACGCGCGAATTTATCGGTCCCGAGAGAGGTAATAATGGAGTCGAGGCCATTATGCCCACCGGTTCCCCCATCGAGTCGCAGCCGCAGCCGACCGAGCGGGAGATCGAGGTCGTCCACCACCACGAGGATCTCTTCCGGCGCGATTTTGTAGAACTGAGAGACCGCCAGCAACGGGCCGCCGCTTCGGTTCATATAGGTCATCGGCTTGACGAGGGTGGCGGCCTCGGCCTTTAGCCAATACGCGCCCCACTTCGCATTCCGTTCCCAGGCGCATTTCCAATCGGCCGCCAGCCGATCGAGCACCATGAAGCCGATATTATGGCGTGTCCGCTCGTACTCCGGGCCGGGATTTCCCAGCCCCACAACGAGTCGTATCGCAGCCACAGCCGAAGGCAAACTGGAACCAGCGCAGGAGTCTCCCGCGCGCCTTCCCTACTTCTTGTCCTTCGCCGCCGCGGCTTCCGGATCTTCCTTCTTCTCCTTGATCACTTCCGGAGCGGACGGAGCGTCGGCCCCAGCCGCTGGCTCTTCCTCCACCGTCGGAGCGAGAATGGAAATCGCGGTCAAATCTGGCGGCATCCGGGTGGTCACACCTTCGGGAAGCTTGATCTCGCGCACGTGAATGGCATCGCCCACGTTCATGGCAGAGACGTCCACCGAAATGGTATCCGGCAAGTCGCGCGGGAGACACTCGATCGAGAGCGAGCGCAGGCTCTGCTCGAGCAGACCACCGAAATTCTTGACGCCGTTCGGTGTGCCCACTGGCTCCAGCGGCACATCGGCTTCGATCACTTCATCCATCGAGACCGCGTGGAAATCCACATGCAAAACATCGCCGCTCACCGGCGCATGCTGCACTTCCTGCATCAAGGCTGTGCGGCTGGCCGCGCCCGCGATTTCCAGCTCGACCAGGATGTTCTCACCCGAGGCGTGGCTGAGCAGAGCGTTGATGTCCCGGCGCGAGACTTGCAGGGCCTCAGGAGCCACCTTCGCACCGTAAATCACTGCGGGGACGAAGCCCTGCGCCTTGATCTTCTTTACTGCGGAACGCCCGAGACCAGCACGTGGTTCAGCGGTTAGTTTAACTTGTTTAGCCATAAATTTTCTACTCTGAGCCTCTTTCGAAATCGAGCAGCTATCTATTGCCCGAAATCGCCGTTTTGCAATCGGGGAAAATTCTTTCGGCGGGGCTTTTTCCGAAAAGGTGATCGAATCAGGACTGATTCCCACGGTGGAGCCACTATCTGCATCAATCTCAGGAATTTAGGGCAGGTCGCCGCTGCTCTAGGCACGTTACATGCTCATAAATGTGCCAACCTCCCCTAACCCCGTGATACGTCCTAAACCTCAACCCGGCGGCTTCTCGATCGTCGAAATCTGCATCGCCCTCTTGATCGCAACGATCTTCGGCGCGGCTGCTTTTGCCACGAACTCTCGAATGCTGGTAGGCATCCGTTCGCAGAAGGAGTCCACGGTGGCGACGATGGTGCTGCAGCAACGGATGGAATCGTTTCGGGCTACCGCTTTCTCCAACATCGCTGACCGGGATTTCGTCAAAGATAACATTTTGGCGATCCCCGCCAGCTCACAGGGGCCATTGGGACAGCTGACCGAAACCTTCACCATCGGAGTCTTTCCTCCAGACGGCTCCGTCAATACCGTCATCCGGCGAACCCCGTCCCGACCAAACGGGGAAAACGTGTCCGAGAATAGAAACTTGGCCGACGCCAAGCTCCTCCGGGTGGACATCACCGAGAACTGGACCGGCGCCAACGGTCGCAGTCGGACGCGTCAACTCTCTTCCATCTTCGGGATAGGCAATATCGGCCCATGAAAAAGAATCCCCATCAAACGTCTGGTATGACTCTCTCCGAGATTATGGTGACCATGGGATGCGCCTCCCTCCTCCTTGCGGCGGTTATTATCTCGGGCGTCTCCCTCCAACGCACTTCCATGGCGACTGAGCACTACGCCATTTCCCAGGCCGACCAGTTGCGCGTGGAAGATTACATTGCCATGGAATCGCGCCGCTGCGTTTCCGCGACGGTCCTGAACAACACGGTCACCTTCCTGGTGCCCAAGTATTACGACGCTGCCGGTGCTCCGGTGAACCCGGTTTTCAGTCCGTCAGGCTCCATCCAGTATGGCGACGGGACAATCCCGATCTCATATTACATGAGCGGGTCCGATTTTGTTCGGAATGTGAATGGCCAGGAGTTCGTGATTGCCCGGGATGTGGCCTCGTTCAACGTCACGCCAATCGATCTGACGTCGAGCTTGAGCTGTTCGATCACTTTCGCGCCGAAATTCACGAAGCTGCCTGCGCCTGCGCCAATCGCCGCCACCACGATCTACATCAACACCTTTTTGAGGAACGCTGCCGCCCGGCAGTAAAAAAATGAAGCTAAGAAACAAGGGGTCCGCCTCCGGCAGTATTCTCGTTACCATCATCGTAACGATCTCGATTATGTCCGCACTGTGTGCCGGCGCCCTGATCGTCTCCACACAGACAGGAACTAACGGAGTCCACACGGCAGCGTGGCATCAATCCCTCGCCGGCGCCGAAGCCGCCATGGATCAATCCATGAACGCTCTGAATACCGGCGATTGGAACGGCTGGTTCACCGTGACCGGCAATCTCCCTTCGGGGAAACCTACCGGCGGGGTTCCCGCCACCGCAAAGCCAGTGACTGGATCTTACAATTACCTCATCCCGCCCTCGATTTCCATCCAGGGCGAAGGTTCCACCACCACTGCGATGTGGACAACGATCGACATCGGCAACCTCGGCGTGGACCAAAATGGCAACCAGCCCTACCGCATCCGCGCCACCGGCGTGGCCGACGTCCCCGGGCCCCCGCGTGCCACGATGAACAAGCTGGATAACCGCCTGAGGAAAATCAGCCTTCTCCGTGACCCTCGCACCAACGCAGTCGTGTCTGCGCCCCAGGCGGTGCGCCGGGTGGAGCTCATCGCCCTGCCAGTCGCGAAAAGCATCTGGGCCCGCGCGCTGATGATGAGAAACTCGATCAACATGAGCGGAGGCGGAAGCATCGATAGCTTTGATTCCACCAACCCTTTTAAATCCACCAATGGCCAATGGGACATCGCAAAAAGGCAAAATCGCGGAGATGTCGGCGTAGCGAACAGTCTCGGATCGGATTTGCGCAGTACGTTCATTTACGGTTCGGTCGCCTATAGCGGCCCAGCCATCAAAAACACCAGCAACGTTCAGGGAACGATCTCGACCCCTTTTACCCCCACCATCCCTGATACGGTGAAGCCCACCTGGACAACTGGAACTTTCACCAGCCTGAGCAATGGCAACCCTGTCATTCTGACCGCCGGAACGAAAACCGCCCCGGCGAAATATAAAATCGGCAGCCTGACCGTATCAGGCGGCAACGTGCTCACGATTAACAAGTCGAACACCGGGACAGACAATAACTACATCGAGGTTTGGGTCACCGGAAAGCTCACCGTCTCAGGTTCGGGCTACATCACGCAGGACCCGGCCGTGAACGTAAAGTATTTCGTCGAAGACGATATCACGGTCAGCGGCACCTCTTTCAACAATCAGAGCGGTCTCGCGAAAAACCTTCAGATCGTCGGCATTGGGAATAACAACAAGGTGACCATTTCCGGCGAGGGCACCTACGTAGGGACGATTAACGCCCCCGGCTTCAATGTCACCGTGTCGGGCAGCGCAAACTTAACCGGCGCTTTCATTGCCAATACTTTAAATATCAGCGGGTCCGGCAGCGTGCACTACGATGAGGCGCTCTCCTCCTATGGAAACTCCAGCACGCTAGGCAACTACGCCTACGGCAGCTGGTTTGAAGACAACGCCGCACCTGCGAGCGGACTGATCTACTGAGCCTCCGCAGGTTTCTGCAGAGCAGGATCGGCTACTTCTCGATCTGGAAGAGGGACGAGACGGATTCATCGTTGTGAATCCGTTTGATCCCCTCCCCCATCAACTCGGAGATACATAAAACCGACGTTTTGAATCCCGGCACCTCGCGCACCGGCGTGCTGTTGGTCGTGATCAGCTCTTCGATCTCCGACTCCTGTAAACGCGGGAGGGCCAAATCCACCAGAACGGCATGCGATACCGCAGCATAAATCTTCTGCGCGCCGTGCTCCTTTAACACCTTCGCGGCCGAGCAAAGCGTGCCGGCGGTCTCGGTCAAATCGTCCACCAGGAGCACGTCGCAGCCCTCAACTTCGCCGATCACATATTGCACCTTGGTCTCGGTCGCACTCTTCCGTTGCTTGGCCACGATCGCGAGATTGACCCCCAGCGTTTGCGAATAGGCCGAGGCCATCTTCAACCCACCCACATCAGGCGAAACCACCACCGTCTTCCCGGTTAATTTCGTCCGCAGATACTTGATCAGCACCGGCATCGAGTAGAGATGATCCACCGGGATATCGAAAAATCCCTGCACCTGCTGCGCGTGCAGGTCCATCGTCAGGACCCGGTTCACTCCCGCCGCGAAAAGAAGGTTCGCCACCAGCTTGGCCGTGATCGGCACCCGCGGTTTATCTTTCCGATCCTGCCGCGCATAGCCGAAGAACGGGATCACCGCCGTGATGCGATAAGCACTCGCCCGCCGGGCGGCGTCCACCATGATGAGCAGCTCCATCAGGTGCTGATTCGTCGGCGGACAGGTAGGCTGCACGATGTAAACGTCGCGCCCGCGAATGTTCTCCTCGATCTTCACGTAGGTCTCCCCATCCGGGAAGGAGCTGATCGTGGCTTCGCCCAGCGGCGTGCCGATGGAGTCGCAAATTTTCTGGGCAAGATCCCGGTTGGCCGAGCCAGTGAAGATCTTCATTTCGGGTTGGCTGGCGTACATCGGGCTGACAATTAGACGTGGCCTGCGACCCTTGGCAACGCGTATTCCAGATCAATTCCGGAGGAATCTTTGGACCTGTGATAAAGTCCCACTCATGCGCGCCGCTTCACTCCTCCTCGCCCTCTCCGCCACCGTCGCCAACGTCGCCACAGCTCAGCCGGATCGCGTCACCGGTAAGCCGTTTGCCACCCGCTCGGAAGTAGTGGCCCAGCACGGGATGGTCGCCACCAGCGTGCCGCTCGTCACGCAGATCGGGATCGAGATCCTGAAGGCCGGTGGCAGTGCCGTGGATGCCGCCATCGCTTGCAACGCAGCCTTGGGATTAATGGAACCCACCGGGAGCGGCATCGGCGGCGACATCTTCGCCATCGTCTATGACGCGAAGACGAAGAAGCTCCACGGCCTGAACGGCAGCGGGCGCGCCCCGCTCGGTCTCAGCTACGACGGGATGAAAGGCGAGTTGGCCAAGCTCGATCGCAAAACCATCCCCCCGCACGGCATGTTGCCCATCTCCGTGCCCGGCTGCGTGGACGGATGGTTCGAGTTGCACAAAAAATTCGGCAAACTCCCGATGAAGCAAGTCCTCGCGCCTGCCATCAGCTACGCGAACGAAGGCTTTCCCGTCTCCGAGTTGGTCGCCTATTACATCGAGCGCAGCGTCCCCATCTTGAGCAAACAACCAGGTGCCTTCGCCGAGACGTTCACGCTGAACGGGCGCGCTCCCGCCTCCGGTGAAGTTTTCAAAAACCCTGCGCTCGGCCGCACCCTCAGCGTCATTGCCGAGAAAGGGCGCGACGCTTTTTACAAAGGGGAGATCGCCGAGCAGATGGACAAGTTCTTCGCGGCGAACGGTGGCTTCCTGCGCAAGGCCGACTTCGAGAAACACACCACCACCTGGGACGAGCCGCTTTCCACCAACTACCGCGGCTACGACGTCTACGAGCTTCCGCCAAACGGCCAGGGCCTCGCCGCGCTCCAGATGCTCAACATCCTCGAAGGCTTCGATCTCAAAGCGCTCGGCTACAACTCGCCCGAAGCGCTCCACCTCATGATCGAAGCCAAGAAGCTGGCCTTCGAAGATCGCGCGAAATTCTACGCCGACCCAGCCTTCGCCAAAGTGCCGACCGCCGAGTTGCTCTCGAAAAAATATGCCGAGGAGCGACGCAAACTCATCGATCCGAAACGCGCCGCGAAGCGCTACGATTCCGGTAACCCCGCCTTGCAGCAAGGCGACACCATCTACCTCACCACCGCCGATAAAGACGGCAACATGGTCAGCTTCATCCAGAGCAACTACCGCGGCATGGGCAGCGGCGTCGTCGTCCCCGGCCTCGGCTTTGGCTTCCAGGATCGCGGCGAGCTTTTCGATATGAACCCGGAAAGCGCCAACGTCTACGCGCCGGGCAAGCGCCCCTTCCAGACCATCATCCCCGCCTTCGTCATGAAAGACGGCAAGCCCTGGCTCAGCTTCGGCGTCATGGGCGGCGGGATGCAGCCGCAAGGCCACGTCCAGATCCTTTGCAACATGATCGATTGGGGCATGAACGTGCAGGAAGCCGGCGATGCAGCGCGTTGGCAGCACGAAGGCAGCTCCGAGCCCACCGGCGAACGCATGGCCGATGGCGGCCACGTGAATCTCGAAAGCGGCGTGCCCTACGAAAGCGCCCGCGCCCTCATGAACATGGGCCACTCCGTTCGCCTCGATCTCGGCGGCTACGGCGGCTACCAGGCCATCTTGCTCGATGCCAAACAAGGCGTCTACCACGGCGCCAGCGAAAGCCGGAAAGACGGCCAGGCCGCCGGCTACTAGCGCGGCGCGAGTTGGCGCTGCGCTTCGAAAAGCACGATGGCGACGGCGGTGGCGAGATTAAGACTTCGCGTGCCTTGCATCGGAATGGTCAACAACCGCTCTGCATGTGCCGCCAGGAGCGGCTCGGGCAGACCTTTCGTCTCGCGCCCGAAGACCAGGAAATCGTCCGCGTTGAAAAGCCTCCTCGTAGTAGGGACGCGACGTCTTCGTCGTCAGGAAAAAATAGCGCGCCGCGTCCCCCTGCGCCGCCTGCAACTCGGCGAAGGATTTCCAATGCTCGACCTTCACCTCCTTCCAATAATCCAACCCCGCGCGTTGCAATTGCCGATCGTCGATCGCGAAGCCCAGCGGTCCCACCAGATGCAAGGTCGCATCCGTGGCCAGGCACAGCCGTCCGATGTTCCCAGTGTTCGGCGGAATCTCTGGCTCGATCAGGACGACGTTGAACATCTCCTGCCGAGGACCCGCGCCAGCTACTTCAACTTGCTCGCGACGAACTTCTCCAGCTTCACGATATCGGCCGAGAATTTGCGAATGCCCTCGGACGTTTTCTCCGTCGCCATCGCATTGTCATTAAACGCGTAGCGGAAAGATTTTTCGTCGGTCGCGATCTTCGCCAGATCCTTTTTCTTCGCATCGGCCGGATCCAGTTTCCGCACCACCGGTTCCTGCGAGTCGGCTAATTTCTCAAGCAAATCCGGACTGATCGTGAGCAGATCGCAACCTGCCAACTCCAGGATCTGACCCACGTTTCGGAAGCTCGCGCCCATCACTTCCGTCTTGTAATCGAACTTCTTGTAATAGTTGTAGATCTCGTTCACCGATTGCACGCCCGGGTCTTCCGCGCCCACATACTCCTTCTTCTCGGAAGCCTTGTACCAATCGTAAATCCGGCCCACAAACGGCGAGATCAACTCGATCCCCGCCTCCGCGCAACGCGCCGCTTGCTGCAGAGAGAACATCAAGGTCAGATTGCAGTTAATCCCCTCCTTCTCCAGCACTTCGCCCGCCGCGATCCCTTCCCACGTCGCCGCGATCTTGATTAGGACCCGCTCGCGCGGAATCCCGCGCGCTTCATAAAGCTTGATCAATTCCCGGCCTTTCTTAATCGAACCCTCCGTGTCGAACGAAAGCCGCGCGTCTGTTTCCGTCGAGACCCGGCCGGGCACGATCTGCAAAATCTCACAGCCGAACTCCACCAAAAGATAGTCGATCGCATCCTCGATCTGCGCCGCTCCGCTCAACCCCGAGCTCTTCCGATCTGCCAACACTTTGTCGAGAAGGTGAAAGTATTTCTCCTTCTGCGTCGCGGCGTAAATCAGGCTGGGATTCGTCGTCGCATCACGCGGCTTAAACTCTTCGATCGTGCCGAAGTCGCCCGTATCTGCCACGACGATTGTGAACTTCTTTAGTTGCTCGAGCTGGCTTAGCCCGGTCTTGGTTTCACCTTCCACAGTAGCGCTCATAACTATCCTCCGGTTGCAGCGAAGACTGACGTGCCTCCGCTGGCCCGAGCCTAGACAGACGTCGTTTTGTTACAATACAAAAGTATGCTCACCACCTGACAGGGAGAGGGAGACACCGAGGCCGGCTTGGCGAGTGGCTGGCCGCGCTACTTCTTTTTATCTTTCGGGGCGAAGACTTTCTTCACGCTGCGCCCCATTCTTTCGAAGACATTCGGCGGGGGCTCTTTCTTTCTTTTCGTGCGCGCGGGCCGTTCTGTCGGACGCAAATTAAAGACCACGGGCGCCGTGCCCGTTTCCTGAACGGAGACCGCTTGTTTGCGTTCTGGCCGGTCCGTGGCGCGCGCGATTAATTCTTGTTCGCCCAGCGGCAACATCGCCGTCAGCGGGGCCGCCCCCAGCCAGCGTCCACCATGGAAAATCTGCGCCCCGGGCGGCGTGCTCGAGATCTCCACCTGGGCGTGGGGAAAGATGTAATTGATCGGCCGGCTCTCGCCCGCTTCCACGGTGAAATGCAACCGTCCCTCCGGCCACCCCTCGCTCTGCAAGACCAGGACGTATTCTCCGGGCGTCAGATCTGTCAGCGTGCCCGGCGCACTCCCTTCCCGTAACGGGGGCGGCGTCGGCTCGGTCAGCGAAGGAGAAAAACTTCCGGGAAACAGAGCGTATCTTCCATTCTCCGGCACCGTCGTGATCTGGACTGCACCCACCAGAGCCGCTGGCTGCGCGCTGGGCGGCGTGGGTTCCGCCGCGGCGGGCCGCGGGACGATCACTCTGTCTTCCGGAGCGGTCGGCGGGCTGGGCGGACTGATCACGCTCTGGGTAGGCACCGGTGCCCGGAAAAGTTCCACCGCTCGCCACGGACGGAAGGTTAACGCAGTGACGCCAACAAGACTGGCAAGAATAAGGACGGCGCCCAGCACCCCCAGGAGCAACGAAGATCTCATGTTCTTTTACTCACGGGTCGTGCCGGGTTGCCAACCGTTTACCTGCCAAAACCGTCCGTAGCTCCTCGCGATCGCCGCGGAACATGTTGCGCTCCGCCTTCTTGATATTTGCGATGCTCCGCGGATGGGTGGAGCGCGGCAAATCGCAGATCCCATCCCCGGTGTATTGCCACATCTGCCAGTTGCCCCACGGCGGCACGCGGCCGGGGTTGTGATGATAATTCGCCACCCAGAGCCAGCATCGGCTCAGGGTTTCCCGATCGGCTGGCCGGACCGAGCGCGCATTTAAAACCTGCCGCAGCCGATATTCGCTCCCGTATAGGCCCGGGTAGCGCCCCGTCCGCTTCCGGATGTGCTCGGCAAACTGCGCCGCCTGCTCCACCCGCATCGTCCCACCGGGGTAATGCCCGTTCTTTTCAAAATCGAGCACCAGTAATACTTCGTTCGGCCGCCGACCCGGCGGCGCCTGGCGCCAGCTCGATTCCACCACCCGCAAAAAATGTTCCGCCTGCTGCACCGGATTGGTCGCATCCGCAAAATGGTAAGCGCCCCAAAGCATCCCCGCCCCCACCGCTGCCTCCTGCCGGCTCGCGTACTTCGCGTCGCGCACGAATTTTGGGTAACTCGATTCGTGGATGATCGCATGCACCCCTTCCCGTTTCATTTGGGCAAAATCCGGCCGCATCAGATCGTAATGCGACAAGTTCACCACGCTATTCCCGGCCAGCGCAGTTCCCGCCGCCACCAGCAGCACCAGACATCCCAGAGTAAACTTCATCACCGCCTACGATAAACGCCCTCGTTCGCTGACAAAATGGAAATACCCCGCGTCCGCTTCCGCTCCATTCCGGCGCGTTTGCGTTTTCGCCTCCTCCTCTGTAACCCGCATACCACGATGAACTCCGCCACCGCTCCCCGGCCTCGACATTCGGACTACATGGAATGGGCCAAGCTCCGCTCCAGCGCGCGCTTTAATCTCGCCACCAGCGGCATCGTTAACGTCCCCGCCCGCGAGTTTCCTCTCCGCCTCGAGGATCTCGAGATCACGATCACGAAGGGCGGCTACGGTTACGAACCGCTCCGGGAGCGGCTGGCTCGGCACACCGGCGCGCCGGAAAAGTGCATCGTCACCACGATGGGCACCTCCATGGCCAACCACCTCGCGATGGCCGCCCTCCTCTCACCCGGCGATGAAGTGCTGATCGAGCAACCGGCCTACGGCCCGCTCCTGGACGTCGCGCACTATCTCGGCGCCCGCGTCACCCGCTTCCAGCGTCGCGCGGAAAATGGTTTCGCGGTCGATCCTGCGGAAGTCGCACATGCGATCACCCCGCGCACGCGCCTCGTGGTGCTGACCAATTTTCACAACCCCAGCGGCAACCTCATCAGCACGGAAACCCTCCGCGCCATCGGGCAGAGCGCGCATCATGTCGGCGCTCACGTTTTGGTCGACGAAGTCTATCTCGAGATGATCTACACGGACAGCGCAGCGCCCTACGCTTTCCCGCTGGCCGATCCGGCCGACAGCCCGTTCATCGTGACCAACAGCCTGACGAAGGGTTACGGCTTAAGCGGATTGCGCTGCGGCTGGATCCTCGCCGCCCCCGCCCTTGCCCAGCGTATCTGGCGTTTCAACGATCTCTTCGGCTCCGTCGCGCCCCACACCGCCGAGCGGATGTCCGTCGTCGCGCTCGATCATCTCCCGCAGTTCCGCGCCCGCGCGGCCGCTCTCGTCGCCGCCAACCGCGCCCTCCTCGACACCTTCCTCGATTCCCGACCGGAGCTCGATTGTTACCGCCCGCCCCACGGCGCCATCGTTTTTCCCCGTCTCAAAAAAGGCGACGTTTCCTCCTTTCTCGCCCGGCTCCGCGAGCACTACGAGACCACCGTCGTCCCCGGCCACTTCTTCGAAATGCCGGACCACTTCCGTCTCGGCGTCAGCGGCGAAACCGAGAACGTCCGCGGCGGGCTGGAGCGGTTAGGTGAAGCTCTCGACGAACTCTCACGCACCGGCGCCTGATTCACACCCGCGCCAGCGGGAAGATGGTTACATCCACACCCGGCGACATGATGAGTGTGATCAGGTGGACGGCCCGTTGCTTGGAGGCCGTCGAGCGCGAGTAAGTTGTCATCCCATGCGGTGACCTCCGCGCGGCAGAGAGAATACGGTTCATGAAAAACCGCGCCGCGTCGGAGCCTGCCGTGCGCGTATGCGTAAAGGCGATAGCGCTCGATCAGGAAAAACTCCAGCGACCCGGGCGTCGCCTCCGGCAACCGGGCCCCGGCGGCATACTCGAAGACGCACTCGCTTTGCGCTCCACCGCCCAGGCGTTTCGATTGATAACGGAGAGCGCCCGACTCTGTCCGCCGCGACTCCATCTGCGCGTGCTCGTAGGGCAAGTGGAAAAAACGCCGGGCAATCTCCACCGCCAGCCATTGATTCGCATCCAGCGAGTAGAACCAGACGCCCGGCACGCCCGCGCGATCGTGCACATAGGTGCGCAAATTCAGCTCCATAAAATGCGAAAGGGCCGGCACGATCGGCAGGAAGCGTGGCCGGACGTTCCGCATGAAGAACGGCACGATCCCGAGGTAGGCCTTCCCGTCGAAAGTGTCGACGAACAATCCCTCCGGCAACGTCGCCTGAATGGCTGCCACCGGATATTCCCAGTGCAGAAAGAGCACCTCCCGCCATTGCTGGAACATGACCGGCTGCCCAGCCGGCCGCGTCCGGACAGCCGCTCGCTGCTGCTCGGATGGCGAAGTGATGGAGTCCAAGAGACCTACCTTACTGCGGGAATGTGAAGGAGTGAACTCATCGTGCGCCTTCCCGGCGCTCGCGTGCGAACATCTTCCAGATGATAACGGCCACCACCACGAAGAACCTGGACGTTTTGATTATCGGCGCGGGGATGGCGGGGTTAACCGCCGCCCAGGAATTACAACGCGCCGGTCGCCGCGTGCTCGTGCTTGATAAAAGCCGCGGGATTGGCGGGCGCATGGCCACCCGCCGGATTGGGGATGCGACTTTCGATCATGGCGCGCAATTTATCACCGCGCGTGATGCCCGCTTCGTCAGCGCAATGGAAGAGTGGGAGCGCCTGGGCGTGGTGAAAGAATGGTGCCGCGGCTTCTCCGCAGACGGCCGATGGCCATCCGCGTTGGCGCGGAAATCCCTCCATGACCTCCGTCGCAAAACATCTGGCACAAGGCCTCGAGATCGTGACCGAGAGTCCCGTCGTGGCTTTGCGAAGTTCTCCGAAGGTTGGCAGGCGGAAACTGCCAGCGGCGTGTCTTTCTTTGCCAAAGCAGTGGTGCTGACGCCACCCGTGCCACAGTCCCTCGCTCTACTCGACGCCGGAGAAGTTGCGCTGACCCCGGAGTGAGCGTGCGCGCCTAACGAGCATCGAATACGCCCGGTGTCTCGCCGTGATGGCGGTGTTGCAGGGACCCTCCCGGCTCCCGCCTCCCGGCGCTCTTTCCCCGCCGGAAGGTCCGATCGTCTGGATCGCCGACAATCAGGCCAAAGGAATCTCCAGCGAGCCAGCGATCACCATCCACGCCAGTCACGCCTTTAGCATCGAGCATTGGGAGCGTGACCGACAAGAAAGCGGCCGTGTTCTGCTCGCAGCCGCGCAGGAGTGGCTGGGCGCGGAGGTGAAAACTTTCCAGGTTCAAGGCTGGCGTTACAGCAAGCCGCTCCAGGTGGACGAGCGCCGCTGCGCCGTTGTAAGCGAGGCTCCCTTCCTCGTTCTCGCGGGCGACGCCTTTGCGGGGCCTCGCGTGGAAGGAGCGGCCCTGTCAGGCTGGGCGGCAGCGGAGGCGATCCTGAGTCGGCCCATCCGCTAATCAATTTATGCACCTCCTCTTAATTCTGATTCTTGGGATGTCGATCCAGCAAACAGTCTCGCTAAAACAGTGGCTGGCAGAGGCACGATGGAAGCACCGAGTCGTGCTAATCTATGCGCCCTCAGCAGCATCGCCGGCACTGCAACGACAGCGCGAAGAGTTCGCCAGCCAGGCGAGCGGTTTGAAAGAACGCGACCTGATCGTACGCGAAATTCTCGCCGATCAGTTATCCGCAGATGATCAGGCTTTCCTGCGAAAAACTCTGCGACTTTCCGACGACACCTTTCAGGTTTTGTTAATCGGCAAAGACGGCGGCGTGAAGGCGAGGCGAACGGCCCCTCTTTCGAGCGAAGAACTGTTCGGCCTCATCGATCGCATGCCGATGCGGAAAGACGAGATGCGTCAGGCGGAGTGACGGGGGCTAGCTCGTTTTGTCACGTCCAGGAAGGACGCGAAGACGTAGCTCCACGCAACGATCTCGCTTATGACTGAAACGACAAACTCTCAGCGCGTCTGGCTGATAACCGGCTGCTCCAGCGGATTTGGCCGCGCGCTCGCCTCTGAAGTACTGGCCCGCGGCCAACGCGTCATCGCCACCGCGCGCAACCCCGAGGCGCTCGCGGAGCTGGCCGCGCGTTATCCCGCGACGTGTCGGACGGCCGCGCTCGATGTGACCGATGCCGCGCAGGTGCAGGCTGCAGTCGCGCAGGCCGCTGCCGCTTTTGGCCAAGTGGACGTGATCGTGAACAACGCGGGCTATGGCCTCGTCGGCGCGTTCGAGGAATTGGACGAGGAAGAAATCGCACAGAACTTCGAGACGAATTTCTTCGGCGCGCTTCGAGTCATCCGCGCCGCGCTTCCCACTCTGCGCGCGCAAGGTCACGGCCACATCGTGAACATCTCCGCCGCCGCTGCGATCGCGAACTACGCCGGGCTCTCCATTTACGGCGCCACGAAATGCGCGCTCGAAGGCGTCTCCGAGTCGCTCGCGCTCGAGCTTCGCCCGCTCGGAATTAAGGTCACGATCGTGCAACCTGGACCGTTTCGCACCGGCTTCGTCGCTCATTCAGCCAAAGCCGCGCAAAACCAGATCGCCGACTACGACCGCACCAGCGGGAAGTTTGCCCGTCTCCTCGAGACGATCGATGGCAAACAGCCAGGCGACCCAGCGAAAGCAGCGGGGGCCATCATCGCCGCGGTTGAGTCGGAGACTCCCCCGCTCCGCCTCGTTCTCGGAAAATACGCGCATGCCAAAGTGCGCGCGAAACTCACGTCCATCGAACACGAGCTCGCGGAATGGGAAAGCGTTAGTCTTCCGACCGAGTTTGGTTCTACCGGATAGATCCGTTGCTCGCCGGAAGGGTCGGGCGCGGCGCCGCGCAGGCGTCATTCCGATCTCGCGCAAAAACGTAAGCGTGAAGCAGGCCCCCGTGCCGATTGGTAAAAAGAACGATGAAGAAGCCATGGGGAGAACTGGAACCGGCGCACTAATCGGATGCATCGCGGGAGTCGTCGCGACCGGTCCGATGACCGTAGCCATGATCCTCTGGCACCGGCGTTTGCCTCCGCATGAGCGGTATCCGCTCCCGCCGCGCGAGATCACGATGAAGCTCGCGCGTGAAACCGGTCTGGCTGGACACATGAGTGGCCCGGCTAAATCTGCCGCCACCCTGGTCGCACATTTTGCCTACGGCGGGGCGTGCGGTGCAGCCTATGGGGCAGCAAGCGAGCGGCTGCCGGGGCCAGCGGTGGTCAAGGGGATCGGGGCTGGGTTGCTCGTCTGGGCCGGGAGTTACCTCGGCCTTCTCCCAGGCACCGGCATTCTCCGTCTCGCGACCGATCACCCAGCGCGGCGCACCCTGCTCATGCTCGGCGCGCACGTCGTCTGGGGAGCCGCCCTCGGATCAGTCACGGAACTCTTCAAAGAGGAATCGAACAAAGGCGGCCTCCCACCCTTCTCGACTTCAATCGCGCCCCATCGCGACGCCAAGTAAAACCTGGCCGGTCGAGGCAGCCCCCGCCGACGCAAGAGGCGCTCTTGATTCCGTTGCCTCCTATTCAAAACGACCAAGCGACGTGCCGCGGTAGAAAAGGGCATAGAATGCCGCGCGTCATCCACCTCGGCCCCTACCGTGCTCGCGGCGGGAAGTGAGAGTAGAGAAGTGGAGGCGAGGGGAGTCGAACCCCTGTCCTCGAAGCCATCTGCACAAGCTTCTACAGGTTTAGCTGGTGATTTATTTTTAAGGAGCCGAAGGCTGCGCCAGCACACTTCGTCTCCCGAGCCACCACGAGGTTTCCTTCACCGTCCGGCGCGGTCACTCCGCCGTCCGATTAGCCTGCTGTCCATGTCCCGAGCCGTAGCAGGCGTCCAACCCGGGACATCGCAGTCAATTAAGCCGCGAGAGCGAGATCTTGGTGATCTGCATTTATTTTTTTTGGTCCGGATTTTAACGAGGCCAACGAACCATCCTCGACCTGCCGCCTGCGTTTCAAACAACGAGTCGAAACCAGTGCGCCCCCGTTTTCTCGGAGGAGGCAAGGATAGCGTAAAGCTGGGGCGCTTCAACCGCGACGAGAAGGGCAGGCTACGCCCTCGCCTATCCGCCCGTGTGGCCTGGACTGTTTTCCCTTTACAAGGCGGGCGATGACTGGCGACCGTGCCTCTCCGTGCGCGCCCTTTCCTTGATGATCGCTGTCCTTTTTTTTGGGACCTGCCGCGCCTCAGCGCAAGTGCAGGAGCGCAAACTAATCGACCGGCTCCTCGAGCCGGATTTGTCTCTGCAAAATACTGCGCAAGACAAAAAGTTTCTCGCGCAAGGGACGGCAAGATCGAAGCAGGTTCGCAGCAAAAGCTTCTACGTCGCCGAGCGGCCACCGGAGAAAAAATTTGCCAGGCCACGCGGATTCTTCGGCCGGCTTTTTCGCACGAGATCAGCCAGAGATGCGGATCGGCAGGCGCAGGTGGGACGCCCGCAGCAGTTGCCGACCAAGGAATTCGCTACTGCAGAATCCACGCACGGAGCAAAACAGCGCGCGTCGTCCATGACACCGAAGATTTACCAAACAGCCTCCTACTCGCGCACCCGCCCCTTCCCCGGCCGCGGGAAGAACCAGGCGGCGCTGGACACCCCGCGTCGTCCGCTCACGATCGACGAAGTGCGGGAACTCTTGAACAAAAACAAGTAGCCGTCCGCCGCGGCCCGACAATTTTTCATGGATCCAAACGAAGCGCTGGTGCATCTCCGGACTGGGGCTGCCCAGATTATTAACGAAGCCGAGCTGCGCGAGAAGCTGGCGCTTGGTCGCCCTTTGCGCATCAAACTGGGAGCCGACCCCACCAGCCCGGACCTGCATCTGGGGCACACCATTGCCTTCCGCAAGTTGCGGCAATTCCAGGATCTCGGCCACGAAGCCATCCTCATCATCGGCGATTACACCGCCATGATCGGTGATCCCAGCGGACGCTCCGCCACCCGCCCGCAGCTCACGCGCGATCAAGTTTTGGAAAACGCGAAGTCCTATCGCGAACAAGCTTTCAAGGTCCTGGACCCCGCCCGCACTCGGATAGTTTTCAACGGCGAATGGTTCGCCGGCATGTCTTTCCAGGAGGTGATCCGCTTGAACAGTCTCGTGACTCTGCAGCAGATGTTGCAGCGCGAGGATTTCCGGCAGCGGATCGATCAACAGCAGCCGATCCATGCACACGAAATCCAATACCCGATCATGCAGGGCTGGGACTCCGTCATGGTTCAGGCCGATGTGGAACTCGGCGGGACGGATCAGCTTTTTAATATTCTTGTCGGACGCGACCTGCAAAAGCTGGAAGGTCAGCCGCCTCAGGTGGTCTTCCTCCTGCCCATTCTGGAAGGCCTGGATGGCGTGAAGAAGATGAGCAAGAGCCTGAACAATTACATCGGGGTAAACGAGCCGGCCTCGGAGATTTTCGGGAAAATTATGAGCATCTCGGACGAGCTCATGCAGCGTTACTACACGCTTCTCCTCGGGCGTTCCGTGCCGGCAGAGCTCCATCCATTGGAAGCGAAGAAGCAGCTCGGAGCGGAGATCGTCCGCACCTACCACTCCGGCCGACGCCGCTGCCAAGGTCCTCGGCGATTGGAATGCGCGCTTTAGCGAGAAGCGCCTTTCTGAAGCCGATCTCCCGCTCTTCACCCACCCGCCCACGGATGCGCTTTCCACCGTGGTGGAGGCTTACCGACAGGCTTTTGCCATTACGAAATCGCGCGGCGATGCCCGGCGCTTGATCGAGCAAGGCAGCGTGCAAGTCGACGGCGAGAAAATCACCGCGCCCGCGACTGTGCTTGCCCTTTCCGCTGGCCAGACTCTGCGCCTGGATAAGACGCGCGCAGTCCGCATTGGGTAGAGCGGGCCGAGAAGCTCGCCGTACAGAAAAAGAGCGCGGGACGAAACCGTCCGCGCGCTCTTACCCTTAACCCTGGAGAACCCCTTACGCGGTCGCCGCTTCGAAAATCGGCACACCGACTGGACGCTCCGCAACAGGCGCAGCGATGCCCTCGAAGTGAGCGCGCACGCTCCGCATCTCGGACGTAAGGAAAGCATCAACAAATTTGAACCGGCGATCGAGCCAGGCGAAAAGCTTGTTCTTGATCTCATAATGCACCGCGAGCGTCACCTCGGTGCACTGCGACGTGATCTCGGCAAAATCAATCAGCCCCATCACGTCGATGTTTCCGCCGGCCGATTCGAAAGCGAACTGATCCGGAGCATCGCTCTGGGCCGCCAACAAGACTGTGTGCGCTTCAAAACCCAGTGGCCCGCGGAAGCTGAAATCCACCGTTTTTGACGAAGTCACCGTCGCTTTCGTCACCATCAGAAAATGGCGGCGATACGATTGGATGGAAGCCAAGCGGGTTTTGCATTCCGCGAGTGACTGACTCATGTGCAGTGTTTTTTGTAGGAGCATATGATGAGAGGTGAGTGTGCCAAATATCCGAGCAACGCATATGCCAGCAGCCTTTTACCTAGGGAGAGCTCAGAAGTGTCACGCCAAAAGTGTCAACATGATGACACTTGTGCATAAATCGCTGACGCTCGGTCTTTACGACGGTATCCCCAAAGCCACCGCCCACTCCGGCGGTAAAGCCACCATTGGAGCAGAAAGCGGGGGCAGGATAGGGACCGTCGAAATCTGCGAGAGGACCTCGCCATTCGTTTGCTGCGCGAGATCCGGGGACGGGTCGAGAGTGTTGAGAGTGACCGCCAAACACTCCAATCCATCCGCCTGAATTCCGCGCACGGTGAGCAGGGTGTGATTGAGACAGCCCAACCGATTCATCGCCACCACGATCACCGGCAGCTTCATCTCGCGGGCCAGGTCGCTGACAAAATAATCAGGAGCGATCGGCACCAGCCAACCGCCCACCCCCTCCACCACGACAAAGTCGAACCGCTCTTGCAGATCGCTGAAGCCAGCCATGAGCCGGTCCCGATCTATCGTCACCCCTTCCATCCGGGCCGCGGGCATGGGGGCCAACGGAGCGCGCAGCCAGATCGGGTTGACCTGATCGATCGTAAGGCCCTCGCTACTCGCGGCGAGCAACTGCTCTGCATCCTCCCGATCACCGCAGCAGATCGGTTTCATCCCGGCGCAGCGCAGCCCGTGTGCCCGCAAAAGCCGGAGCAAACACACAGCCGTGTAGGTCTTCCCCACGCCCGTGTCCGTGCCGGTAAGAAAAAGGCTCACGCCAGTTCAGCTCGCTAGGCCGCGCGCACACTCCCGTCGGCCGCTGCCCGCATCATGGAACGGAAAATCACCGCCCCATCACCGCTCCCGAGGCGATCCTCGCAGGCGCGATCGGGATGAGGCATAAGACCAAAGACATTGCGCTCGCGGTTGCAGACTCCCGCGATGTTCTCGAGCGAACCGTTCGGGTTGGCGGCCGCAGTCGCCTCGCCATTCGCATCGACATACCGAACCACCACCTGCCGATTATCGTTCAACTCTTGCAGCGTCGCCTCATCTGCAAAAAAACAGCCTTCGCCATGCGCCACTGGCAACCGCAAGAGCGTTCCCTCTGGACAGCCGAGCGTGAAGGGCGAGTGCGCCACTTCCACCCGCACCGTCGCCATCTCGCAGACGAACCGAAGCGATCGATTCCGCACCAGCGCACCGGGGAGAAGCCCCGCTTCGCACAAAATTTGAAAGCCATTACAGACGCCGATCACCAGCATGCCTTCACGCGCCTTTTCCACCACCGCGGCCATGATGGGCGAAAAGCGCGCGATCGCGCCGCAACGCAGGTAATCGCCATACGAAAATCCGCCCGGCACCACAATCGCATCAAAGCCCGCCAGCGAAGTTTCCTTGTGCCAGACATACTCCGCTTCCGCTCCCTCCAGCCCGCGCACAGCAGCGAGGCAGTCTTGATCGCAATTCGATCCCGGAAATTGGATGACGGCGAACTTCATTTCGACGCGTCTCCTTTTTCCAGCCGATAATCTTCAATCACCGGATTCGAGAGCAAGTTCCGGCAGAGTTCGTGCAGACGGGACTCCACTTCCGCGCCATCGCCTTCGAGGTCGATCTCCAGATATTTCCCGATGCGCACTTCCTGCACCTCGGGCATTCCGAGATGCTGCATCGCCTCCCGCACGGCCGCGCCTTGCGGGTCCAGGACGGCTGCCTTCGGAGTCACGATCACCTTCATTTTCATCGGCCCAATATTGACGCAGCCGCAGCAGCAACAAGGGGAATGTCGGAATGCGAACTTGTCGCCTCCGTTCGTGCCGCTAGTCTCGCGCGCAATGAAAACGCTCCTCTTCGGCTTTGCGCTCCTCTGCTCAATCTTCGCGCCGACGCTTTCTGCGAAAACGATGGCCCTCGTGGGCGGCCGACTCATTGATGGCTTTGGCGGGCCGCCGCTCGCCAACAGCGTCATCTTGATCGAAGGCGAACGCGTCACCGCCATCGGCACCGTTGGCTCCCTCGCCATCCCGCCCGACGCGGAAGTCATCTCCACCGAAGGCATGTCCGTCCTGCCTGGCCTCTGGGATTGCCACGTCCACACCATGCTGCTCGGGCACAGCAACTACGAACATTGGGACAAGACATACCTCTCCCGCCTCGGCCGCGAGATCATGCCCGCAGCTGCCCATCAACTCCTCATGGCCGGCGTCACCAGCGCCCGCGATCTCGGCGCGCCGCTCAAGGAAAGCATTGAGGTGCGGGATCGGATCAAGCGCGGCGAGATTCCCGGGCCGACGCTTTACGTCTCCGGTCCCTTCATCCAACACGAAGCCTATCCAGGCACAGAGGCTTTTCGTTGGGGGGTCAAAGGTGCCGCCGATGCACGGGCCAAGGTCAAACAAATCGCCGAGGCCGGCGTGGATCTGGTCAAGCTGGTCGACCAGGACCTGATGACGATGGAAGAAGTGCAGGCCATCGTGGCCGAAGCGCATGCGCGCAAGCTCCCCGTCGTCGCCCACGCCCACCGGCCGGAAGAGATCCGGCGCGGGCTCATCGCGGGGGCCGATTGCTTCGAGCACACCGGCCTCGCCATGGCTCCCGAAATCCCAGCCGACGTCCGCGCCGCCCTGGCCGAGCGCACCGCCAAGATGAGCCTGGGCCCGCTCTTCTGGTGTCCCACGATCGAAGGTCTCATCAATTACGAATACCTGCGCGACAACCACGAGCAGCTCGACGACCCCGCCTGGGAACTCGACCTCGCGCCGGACATCATCGCCGATATCCGCGCCTCGATCGCGCACCCCGGCCAGCTCCCTTACTACCAGATCACCCCACTGCGTCGTCCTACGGTTGGGAAATAAATTCAAGCAGCTGCAAGAGAGCGGCGTCGTGATGGTGATCGGAACCGATAGCGGGATCCCGATGAAGTTTCACAGCAGCTCCACCTGGCGCGAGCTCGACGTCTGGGTCAACAAGCTCGGCGTCGACCCGATGACGACCATTCGTGCGGCCACCTATTGGCCGGCGGTGATGATGAAGGTGGACAAGGATTACGGTTCGATCAGCGAAGGGAAAATGGCCGATATCATCGCCGTGAAGGGCGATGTCCTCCGCTACATCAATCTTCTGCAGCGCGTCGATCTCGTGATCAAACACGGGAAACGCCACAAATAACTGCGCGGCAGGAGCAGCCGGTCCTCCAGCGCTCATGCAAGTTTCACCCGCCAAAGATTCCGTCGTGCGCGACTGGCTGCCAGTCGTAGCCTGGACACTTTTCATTTATGCCACGATCCCGCTGGCACGCACGGTGGCCGTGTGGGTGACGGAGCATTGGACGCGCGCAGTCTTTTCCTGGGCGGCCTACGCCATCGTGGCGATCGGACTGCTGCTTGCGATTCGTCAATTCCGTCAGCGCGCCGTTCCCGTTGCACGCGGCCAATGGATCACGCTCGGCCTGCTTGCCGCCCTCTTCGCCTGGGGCGCATGGTATCTGCGCGCCAACGCCGAGGAAGCGATGCATCTCCCGCAATACGGCGTGCTTTCGCTCCTGCTTTATCGCGCCTTCAGCCGCCGCTATCGTGACCGCGCCGCCTATGCATGCGCCGCGCTTTTAGGTTCGTCTCTCGGCATCTTCGACGAGGTCATCCAGTGGGCTGTGCCGCGCCGATTTTTTGAGTTCAGGGACATCATCATCAATGTCCTTTCGGTCTTGCTTATCCAGGCCGCTCTCGCCGCCAGTCTCGCGACGCGCTACCGGTCGGTTCGCGCGGGTTTCGCTTCCGCACGCACTGCCTGGGGCTTGGCCGCTCTGGTCCTTTTGCTACTGCTCAGTTGCTTCTCGAACACGCCCGAAGTATGGCAGCCGCTCCGTTCGCACTGGCCGAAACTTCAGATCTTCGAAGAGCCGATGGTCCAATACGGTCACCGCATCCACGACCCCGAGGTCGGCTGGTTTAAATCGCGCCTGACAGCGGAGCAACTAAGGGAGGCAGACCAGCAGCGCGCAGAAGAAGCCGGGAAAATTCTTCGTCGTTTCGGGCACGAAGTTTGGTATGGCGCTTTCCTCGCTGAATACTCCCCGATGCAGGATCCGTATCTGCACGAGTTGCGGGTGCGCCTCTTCCGCCGCGACCGGTATGCTTACCTCGCCCGCATCACCCGCGGCGCTCCGGAGAAGCGGAAGGAATTGCTCAGCATCGCTTTCACCGAACAACGCCTGCTCGAGAATTGGTATCCGCACACTTTGCGCACGTCGGGCATGGACTGGCCGATCGCACTGCGCGCGCGCGCGGCCGCTGCCGCCGCCTCGAGCGGCGAGCGCCCCGCCAGCGCGGTGAGCCGGGGACTCCTTACAAGATTTACCAAACCGCAGGCGCAAGCCGCCTTCGGAGCGCTGCTCCTTGTCCTCGCGCTCGCCGCGTCCTACGATCTTTCGCGCCGCCGCAGAGACGCGCGCCATGCATCATGAATCGACGACGTTTCCTGGCCGCCTCGGGCGCTGCCGCCATCTCGCTGGGCTGGCCGAAGCAAGCCTCCTGGGCGGCGCCGGGCGGACCTCGCGAATCGCTGCGCGTCCTCTTCTTCACCGACATCCACGCCCGCGTCGAGTGGGACACCCCCGAAGCGATGTCCAGCGCCGCGCGGCAGATGAATCAGCAGCGCGCCGACCTCGCCTTGTGCGGTGGCGACTGCATCACGGACGGTTTCCAATCTTCGCGTGCGGCGGTCGCGCCTCGTTGGCAAGCCTACCGCGAGCACCTGCGCGATCAGCTCTCTCCGCGCCTGTTCACGGCCATCGGCAATCACGATTTAGTCGGCGCAATTCCGGAGGACGGCAGCGAACCGGAGCCCGACCCGCGCGCCGCATTTCGCAAGGAACTGGAAATCCCGCGCACGTTCTCTTCCCACGAGGCCGCGGGCTATCACATTATCCTGCTCGACAGCATCCAGGTCGCAGGCGATGCGCTCAAATACCGGGGCCAGATCGACGAAGCTCAACTGGCCTGGCTCCGCGAAGACCTCGCGCGCGTCGGTCCCGAAACGCCGATTATCCTCGTCACACACATCCCGCTCCTCACCAGTTTCTTTCAGGCGACCGAGGGCCACGAAAAAGCGGTGCCGCCCAATCGCGTCGTGGTCAACGGCCCGGAGGTGCTCGATTGCTTCGCAAAGCACCGGTTGCAACTGGTCCTGCAGGGTCACCTGCACGTGAACGAAATGCTGCGCTGGCGCGGCACTACCTTCATCACCGGCGGCGCGGTCTGCGGCGCATGGTGGCGCGGTGCCTGGCACGGCACCGATGCCGGCTTCGGCGTCTTAACCCTGCGGCCCGACCGCGTGGATTGGGAATACAAGGAAATCGGCTGGACCCCACGCCGACCTTGATTTCGTAATCGAAAACGGAGGACGCCATCACGCCCCTCTGCCGAAAAACGAAAAGCGCCATCGCCGTCCCACGGACGACGATGGCGCTTCGTGAATACCTTATCGCCTACTAGCGGCTGCCTTTGCGACCGCTGGCTTTCTTAGCCGATGACTTCTTGCTCGAAGCCTTGGCCACAGGCGCCTCTTCCTCGTCGTCGTCATCTTCGGCGTCTGGATTGATGGTCTCCGCGATTTCGGAAAGGTTCTTATCAGCCTGACCTTCTTCGTCCAGCGTCTCCTGGAGCAGCTCGGCCGCTTCTTCTTCACCACAGAGGCGCGCCCAGGTGCGGACGGTGCCGTAGCTGGCGATCTCATAATGCTCCACCTTCTGCGCGGCGGCGATGATGCCTGCGTCCATCACGGCTGGTGTGGCATCTTCGTCCATGATTTCCGTGGCTTCCTCGAGCAGGCCCTTCATCGCTTTGCAGGTCTTCGCCTTCGGGGTCTGCCCCAGGACGGAGAACACTTCCTCGAGACGCTCGATCTGACCTTTGGTCACTTCGAGATGCTCTTCCAAAGCGGCACGCAATTCCTCCGACGACGCTTTCTTGGCCATCTTCGGCATGGCTTTCACCAGCTGCTTTTCAGCGCTGTAAATGTCTTTTAATTCTTCCTCTAGCAGGTCTCTGAGTGATTCGATTTTCATAGATGATTTGTTGGTTTGCTTAATGGTCAGGTCCCGCGCCAATTGGCCACGCGACCCAGTGCGAAGACGCACTACGTCAAATACGATTCACTCCGCGCGACTGCGCGTGTCTTTTCCGTAAAACGGAAGAATTTACGCTGCCGACTCTTCAGTCGTCGCAGGCGCCGCTTCCATCCCGAGCGCCTCACCCACAGAGTAGCGAGTGAACCGACGGATGACGATGTTCTCGCCCAACTCAGAGATTTTGATCGCGACCAATTCTTTGATCGTCTGATCTGGGTTTTTGATGAAGCCCTGCTCCATCAAACAAACGGTGCTGTAAAATTTGTCCAACTTCCCGGTCACGATCTTCTCGATCACGTTGGCGGGCTTGTCCTTCACCTGACCTTCATAAATCGCCTTCTCGGATTCGATCAACTTCGCGGGCACTTCCTCGCGCGAGACACAGGTCGGATTTGCCGCCGCGATATGGAGCGTGATGTCTTTCACGAACTCGCGAAAGTTTTCGTTCTTGGCCACGAAATCGGTCTCGCAGCTCACTTCCACCAGCACGCCCACTTTTCCCTGCAAATGAATGTAGGAGGCGATGATGCCTTCCTTGGTCGCGCGCGATGCCTTCTTTCCTGCGCTCGCGATTCCTTTGGTCCGGAGAGCTGCTTCGGCTTTCTCCAGATCGCCGCCCGCTTCGGTCAAAGCGCGTTTGCAATCCATCATGCCGGCGTTGGTTTTTTCGCGCAGCTGTTTAACAAGTTGAGGATCGATTTCGGCCATAAAAAATGAGGGTAAAAAGTGAGTTCGCTTCAACGTGAGACGTTGAGCGTGGGATAAGAAAACGTTCGCGCCGTGAGCGCTGCTTAAGCGGAGACGCCGGCCATCTCGACCTGCTCGCGCACCCGCGCTTCGCCACTGGCCGAAACGATCGAGTCCACCAGCTTCTGCAAGACCACGCGAATGGCGCGGATCGCATCGTCATTGCCAGCGATTGGGTAATCGATCAGCTCTGGGTCAGCATTCGTGTCTACAATCGCCACGGTTGGGATGCCGAGGCGCTTCGCTTCCAAGACGGCATTCTGCTCACGCGTGGTATCAATAATCACCATCGCGTCCGGAAGTTTGCTCATCTCAATGATGCCTTCCAAATTCCGACGCAGCTTCGCACCTTCACGCCCGAGCGCGGCCAATTCCTGCTTGCCCATCTTTTTGAAGTCAGGCGATTGCTCGATCTCTTCGATGTATTTCAAACGGCCGATGCTCTTCCGGATCGTGGTCAAATTCGTCAAGGTGCCGCCGAGCCAGCGCTGGTTCACGAAGAACTGCCCGCAAGCCAAAGCCGCTTCTTTTACCGCTTCCTGCGCCTGCTTTTTGCAGCCCACGAAAAGAATTTTGCCGCCCCGACGCGTGACCGATTCCAGGAAGTCCGTCGCGCTCTCGAGCTGCTTCACCGTTTCATCCAGATTGATGATGTAGATCTGGTTGCGCTTCTCGAAGATGAAAGGCTTCATCTTCGGATTCCAACGCTTCGTCTGGTGGCCAAAATGGACACCGGCTTCAAGCAATTCGGGAACTAATTCAGTCATGGACGCCATAGGGATAAAACGGTAACCGCCCCGCGCAAAGCGGAGCGGACGGTGAAGATGCAGCACCCTCCAAGGTAAGGCAACCAGAATGTTGGCCGAAAATCCTCCATCTCCGCCAGGGAGCGAGAGTTAAAACAGCAGCAATCCCACAGCGATCCAAATCGCCCCCACGATCATCGCCACGGCCGTGTATCCGACGATGTCCCGCGCTGCCACGCGCGTGATCGCGAGGAGCGGCAGCGCCCAAAAAGGCTGGAGCATATTGGTCAGCTGATCGCCATAAGCGACCGCCATAACCATCCGCGCAGGATCCAACCCGGCGTCGAGCGCCGCCCGCACCGCGATCGGACCCTGGATCGCCCACTGTCCGCCTCCGGAAGGGACAAAGATGTTCACCACCGCTGCGGAAAAGAAGGTCGTGAGGGTGAGCAAACCGCCATCGCCGAGGCCAGCCAGAGACACCGCAAACTGCGCGGTGAGCCCTGTCGCCGCCATGATGCCCATGATGCCGGCATAGAGCGGGAATTGCAGAATAATCCCTGCCGTGCCCGCGGCCGCCTTCTCCACCGCTCGGACGTAATTCATCGGGGTGCGATGCAGACACGAGACCCAGCGCCAGCATGGTGAGATTCACGGTGTCCGGGGTTAACTCGCGGATCCCGGAAGGTCCGCTCGCGGGGAAATAATAACGCCAGGCCCAAATCCCGATGAGCAAAAGCAGCGCCCACGAGACAAAAGGCGTCTCCTCGAGGATCCGTGGGATCCACGGTTTACGCTCAGTCGTCTCAGCCGGCGCTTCCTGCTCATCTTCCCCAACACCGAAGGACGAGGCAGATTGCATCGCGACTTCGTTGCGCGGCGTCAGCAGCGCCATCATCAGCGGCAGCAGAAGCAGAAGCCCGCCCGTGATAAGGAGATTGAAAGGGCTGAAGAGCGTTTGATCGAGCGAGATAGGTCCGATCGGAGGTGTGGCACCGAAGATCTCCGCGATTCCGGACTCGCGCGTGACTTTGAGCGGCGCACTGCCCGAGAAGCCGCCATGCCACACCATCAGTCCAAGGTAACCCGACGCCGCCAGCAGCGGGTAATGCACCCGCACGCCCTTCCGCTCCATCGCCGCTCCCACTTCGCGCGCTGCAATCGCTCCCACGATCAGTCCCAGGCCCCAGTTTAATACCGCGGTCGTGGTCGCCAGAACTGCCACCAAAGCAGCAGCGCCAGCTCCGCTGGTGGGAAGCTGCGCGATCCGCCGCGTCAGCCGCGCCACCGGCGGGCTGCTCGCGACCGCGTGACCTGTCACCAGAATCAACGCCATCTGCATCGCAAACTTCAGCAGCCCCCACAGCCCGATTTCCGACGACCAGGCGTCGACCACCGTGCCGAGCGTGGCGGGCGTCAACGCCAGCGCGAGACCGATCGTGACAAAGGTGAGCAAGACCGCGAGCACGAACGGATCGGGCATCACGTTCCGAAAGGCCCGGCTGATCAGAAGACCCAACCGCGAAATCATAAACAGCGGTAGTTTTTCACCCAGGCGCAAGACATCGCCTCTTCATATCGGGCGCCACGCGTGAACGCCAGCTACGCTTTCGTCCGGGTGTGCTCCGCGTAACGAGCGAGCAACCAGCAAAGGTCAGAAAGCCGATTGAGATAGCGCAGCACTTCAAGATTCAAGCCCGCCTCGCTTTCCAACAGTGCAGCCACGCGGCGCTCCGCCCGTCCGGCAGGTGGTGCGAGCGATATCGAGCTGCGCCGAGATGACGGTGCTTCCCGGAATGGCCCAGCCTTTGTAATGCAAAAGCTTGTCCTTCTCGAGCTCATCGATCGCGGCCGTGAGACGATCAACCATGGCCGCGCTGGTCGTCTCATATCCGTCCTTCGCATAACGTGCGCGATCCTCCGCCGCGGTCGCCAGTTCTCCCATGACCAGGATCAACTCCTTCTGCACGCTCAGGAGTAACTCCTGTGTGAACGGATCCGGCGCTGTTACCCGTGCCATCCCGAGCGCGGCGTTTAGTTCATCCACGCAGCCGTAGGCATCCACGCGCGGATCCGTCTTTCGCACCCTCCGCCCATACATGAGCGCCGTCTCACCCGTGTCTCCCGTCTTTGTGGCAATGGACATAATTCGATTCCCTTAAAATCAGAAATGGCGAATCAGCTTCCGCCGATTCGCCATTTCAAAGTTACTACGTTCGCTTCTTAACCGAGGGCAGGCTGCGCTTCCGGCTCGTCCATCAACGACGCACCGACCTGCTCGCCCAGCTCGACCAGCTTGATCTCGCGCACCGCTGGGAAGCCAGTGCCCGCAGGAATCAAGTGACCCATGATGACGTTTTCCTTGAAGCCGCGCAGACGATCGACCTTGCCGAGCGTCGCCGCTTCCGTCAGCACCCGCGTCGTATCCTGGAAGGATGCGGCGGAGATGAAGCTGTCGGTCTCGAGCGAAGCCTTCGTGATGCCGAGAAGAACCGGAGTCGCTTCCGCTGGCTTGCCGCCCTGTTCCACGACGGTGGCGTTTTCCTTCTCGAAATCGAGTCGGTCAACTTGATCGCCCCAGAGAAGCGAAGTGTCGCCTGGGTCGGTGATCTTCACCTTCCGCAACATCTGGCGCACGATGATCTCGATGTGCTTGTCGTTAATTTCCACGCCCTGGAGGCGATAAACTTCCTGCACTTCGTTCACGAGATGCTCCTGCAAATCCTGAGGTCCGCAGACTTCCAAAATCTCGTGCGGCACCACGGGACCTTCCGTGAGCTGCTGGCCCTTTTTCACGAAGTCGCCCTTGAACGCGATGATGTGTTTCGTGAGCGGGATGAGGTGCTCTTCTTCCGCGCCGGTTTCGACGTCCTTGAGGATGAGCTTGCGCTTGCCGCGCACCGTTCCGCCCATCTCGACCACACCGTCGATCTTGGCGATCTCGGCGGCGTCTTTCGGACGGCGAGCTTCAAAGAGTTCGGCCACACGCGGCAGACCGCCGGTGATGTCCTTGGTCTTCGCGACTTTACGAGGTGTCTTCGCGAGCAAGGCGCCCGCTTGAATCTTTTGGCCCTCTTCCACGATGACGTGGGCGCCCGCTGGAATCGAATAACTGGCGAGAATCTCTTTCTTGTCGCCGGCCACCACGATCTGCGGATGCAGATCTTCTTTATGCTCGATGATAACCGTGCCCATGAGGCCGGTCGCTTCGTCGACGTCGCGCTTGATCGTCACGCCCGCGATCATATCGCGGAACTCGATCCGGCCCGTCTTGTCGGTCAAAATCGGAACGTTGTACGGATCCCATTGCACGAACGTCTCGGTCTTCTTCACTTTCTCGCCTTCCGCCTTCGCGATCACCGAACCGATGACCACGTTGTAGCGTTCGAGCTCGCGGCCGTCTTCGTTATGCACGCCGATGGAGCCGTTCTTGTTCAGCACAATCCAGCTGCCGTCGAGCGCTTGCACGGTGCGCAGATCGTTGAACTGGAGAACACCGTCGTTCTTCGCCTTGATGATCGGCTGCTTGAACGTCTGACTCGCCGTTCCACCGATGTGGAAAGTACGCATGGTCAACTGCGTGCCAGGCTCGCCGATTGACTGCGCGGCAATGATGCCGACCGCTTCGCCCAGCTTCACAAACTGACCCGTGGCCAGGTTGCGGCCGTAGCAATGCGCGCAAACTCCGCGTCCGGTTTCACAGGTGAGCACCGAGCGAATCTTCAAGCTTTCCACGCCGATCTTCTCAATCGCGGCCGCAGTCGGCTCATCGATCATCTGGTTCGCCTTGATGATTTTTTTCTTCGTCACCGGGTCTGCGATCGTTTCGCAACTGACGCGGCCAACGATGCGCGTCGAAAGATCGACCACCTCTTCGTCACCTTCGTAAATCGATTTCACCACGATGCCGTTGACCGTGCCGCAATCCATTTCGTTGATGATGACGTCCTGCGAAGCGTCCACCAGCTTGCGCGTGAGGTAGCCGGAATCGGCCGTCTTAAGCGCGGTATCGGCCAGACCCTTACGGGCGCCGTGAGTGGAGATGAAATACTCAAGAACGGTCAAACCTTCGCGGAAGTTTGAGGTAATCGGACGTTCGATAATTTCGCCGGATGGCTTGGCCATCAGACCGCGCATACCGGCGAGCTGTTTGACCTGCTGACGGTTACCGCGCGCGCCGGAATCCACCATGAGGAAGACCGGGTTCAGTTCCTTGCGGCCCTCGTTGTGTTCGAGGGTGCGGAACATGACGTTCGAAATCTCGTCACCCGCGTGCGTCCAAATATCGATGATCTTGTTGTAGCGCTCGCCATCCGTGATGATGCCCTTGCGATACTGCTGCTCGACCTGCTTGATCGCTTTGTAAGCGTGATCGAGTTCGAGCTGCTTCTCTTTCGGGATGATCATGTCATTGATCCCGATCGAGATGCCGGCCTTGGTCGCTTCGCGGAAGCCAAGTTCCTTTAGCTTGTCGAGCGTTTCGACGGTGCCGTCCTGGCCGGCCACCTGATAGCAGCGCCAGATAATATCGCTGAGCTGCTTCTTGCCTGCGGCCTTGTTGAAGAAGCCCATGCCCTTCGGCCAGATGTCGTTGAAAATAACACGACCAGCAGTCGTCTCGAGAACGCGCTCAGTCGAGTTACCGTAAATCGTTTCATTGCCCAAATCAGGATTCTGGAAACGAATCCGATCGTGCGTTTTCACCTTGCCGTCCGCCATCGCGAACTCGACTTCCGTCGGGTTGGCAAAGAGCGGGAGACGTGATTCGGTCGCCGCACCAGCCGCGCGCCGCGGATTCTGCGTCAGGTAATAACACCCGAGCGTGATGTCCTGCGAAGGCGTGGTGATCGGCTTGCCACTGGAAGGCGAGAAGATGTTGTTCGGCGCCAGCATGAGCATGCGCGCTTCCATCTGTGCTTCGACCGAAAGCGGCACGTGCACCGCCATTTGATCGCCATCGAAATCGGCGTTGTAAGCCGTGCAAACGAGCGGATGAATCCGGATCGCTTCGCCTTCGATCAACTGCGGTTCGAAAGCCTGGATGGAAAGGCGGTGCAAGGTCGGAGCGCGGTTGAGAAGAACCGGGTGACCCTTGGTGACTTCTTCCAGAATATCCCAAACCTCTGGCGTCTGCCGCTCGATCATTTTCTTCGCGCTGCGCACGGTGTGCACGTAGCCGAGATCTTTGAGGCGGCGGATGATGAAAGGCTCGAACAAAACCAGCGCCATCTTCTTCGGCAAACCGCACTGGTTCAGCTTCAACTCCGGCCCGATCACGATGACGGAACGACCTGAGTAATCGACGCGCTTGCCGAGCAAGTTCTGGCGGAAACGTCCGCCTTTGCCCTTGAGCATATCGCTGAGTGATTTGAGCGGACGATTGCCCGCGCCGGTGACAGCGCGACCGTGACGGCCGTTATCGAAGAGCGCGTCGACCGCTTCCTGCAGCATGCGCTTTTCGTTCCGGATGATGACGTCAGGCGTCTTCAATTGGAGAAGGTTTTTCAACCGGTTGTTACGGTTGATCACGCGACGATAGAGATCGTTCAGATCCGAAGTCGCGAATCGACCGCCTTCCAGCGGCACGAGCGGACGCAGGTCCGGTGGGATCACGGGCAGAACATCGAGCACCATCCAATCCGGACGCGCATGCGAGCCGGCGAAGCCTTGCACGAGCTTCAAACGCTTCGCCAATTTCTTGCGAATCTGTTTGCTCTTCGTGTTCCCCATCGCCTCTTCCAGCTCCTTGTTGAGCTTGTGGAGATCGATCTCGGAAAGAAGTTTCTTCACGCCTTCCGCGCCCATCCCGGCCACGAAATCGTCGCCGTATTGTTCCTGCGCTTCGCGATATTCCGTCTCGTTCAACAGCTGCGTCTTGGTCAGCGGCGTCTTGCCTGGATCGATCACGATGTAGTCCTCGTAATAGATCACGCGCTCGAGTTGCCGGGCGCTCATATCGAGCATCAGGCCGAGTCGCGAAGGCATGCACTTGTAGAACCAGATATGCGAGACCGGCACCGCCAATTCGATGTGCCCCATGCGCTCGCGGCGCACGCGCGCCAGCGTCACTTCCACGCCACAACGATCGCAGATCACACCCTTGTGCTTGATCCGCTTGTACTTTCCGCAGGAGCATTCCCAGTCGCGCGTCGGACCAAAGATCCGCTCGCAAAAGAGTCCGCCTTTTTCAGGTTTAAAGGTTCGGTAATTGATCGTCTCGGGGTTCTTGACCTCCCCCTTGCTCCACGACCGCATCGTGTCCGAAGACGCGACGCCGATCGCGACTTGATCAAAACCCACGGAGCGTTCTTCGCCCACTAACTCCCGCCAGGAATGTTCGTTCATTATGTTTGGAAAATATTGTTAAACCGACTTAAGCCACGTTTTCGAAGATAGGGGCAGGCGCGGAGCCGCCGACTTTCACGTCGAGGCCGAGCGACTGCATTTCCTTGATCAAGACGTTGAAGGACTCCGGCGTGCCCGCTTCGAGCGAGTTGTCGCCTTTAACGATGGACTCGTAAATGCGCGTGCGACCTTGCACGTCATCGGACTTCACCGTCAGCAATTCCTGCAGAGTGTAAGCGGCGCCGTAGGCCTCGAGCGCCCAGACCTCCATCTCGCCGAAACGCTGTCCGCCGTATTGCGCTTTGCCTCCCAGCGGTTGCTGGGTGACGAGCGAGTAAGGGCCGACCGCACGGGCGTGGATCTTATCCGCGACCAAGTGGCCGAGCTTCAGCATGTAGATGTAACCAACCACGACCTCCTGGTCGAACTGATCGCCAGTCCGTCCATCGAAGAGGCGGGACTTACCGCTCTCTTGGACCCATTTGAAGCCTTCGACTTTCTTGGCCTCGTTCAGATACTCGCGAATTTTGACTTCGGAAATACCATCGAACACTGGGGTCGCGACTTTGAAGCCGAGCGCTTTGGCTGCGACGCCCAAGTGCGTTTCCAAGACCTGGCCGACGTTCATACGGCTCGGCACGCCGAGTGGGTTGAGGCAAATCTCCACCGGCGTTCCATCCGGCAGATAAGGCATGTCTTCCTCAGGAACGATCCGGGCGACAACGCCCTTGTTTCCGTGGCGTCCGGCCATCTTGTCACCGACCGAAAGCTTGCGCTTGGAAGCGATGAAGACTTTGACCTGTTTGATGATGCCTGGGTCGATGTCGTCGCCGCTTTCGACGCGATCCATGGACCGCTCACGATCGAGTTCCAGCTCAGCGAACTTGTGTTCGTAGGAAGCGATGATCTCCCGGATTTTGTTCCGGATCGGCGATGGATCGATCTCGATGTGATCGTAAACCGTGGCCAGTTTGCGCAGGAGCGTCTTCGTGATCTTGCGGTTCGCCGGGATGATGATCTCACCCGTCTCCGCGTTCACCACGTCGAGCGGGATCTTTTCACCAAGAAGAATGTTCGAGAGCGAATCGGTCAGTTGCTCGGTCAGCTCGTCTTTCTTCTTCTTGTTGTCTTCCGTGATCGTCTTGAGCTGCCGCTTCGTTTCCGTCGGCGTCAGTTTTTCGCGCGAAACTTCGCGGCGTGACGAGACCTTCACGTCCATAACAATGCCGTATGTGCCCGATGGGACGGTGAGCGAGGTGTCTTTCACATCCGCCGCTTTTTCACCGAAGATTGCGCGCAGAAGGCGCTCTTCCGGCGCCAGCTCTGTCTCGCTCTTGGGAGTGATTTTGCCGACGAGGATGTCGCCCGGCTTCACTTCCGCACCCACTCGCACCACTCCGTCTGTGCCGAGGTTGCGCAGGGCTTCCTCGCTCACGTTGGGAATATCCCGCGTAATTTCTTCCGGCCCCAGCTTCGTATCGCGAGCGCCGATCTCGAACTCATCAATGTGAATCGAGGTGTAGATGTCTTCCTTCACGACCTTCTCCGAGATCATGATGGCATCTTCGAAGTTGTAGCCGTTCCATGGCATGAAGGCGACGAGCACGTTCCGGCCGAGCGCGAGCTCGCCTTGATCCGTGTTAGGACCGTCAGCGATGACCTGGCCTTTCTTCACGTGCTGACCTTTCTTCACGATCGGCTTCTGATTCACACAGGTGCCGGCGTTAGAACGCATGAACTTGCGCAGCTCGAAAACGTGAACTCCAGCTTCATGGTCGGTCTTTAACTTCTTCCGGCTCTCCGGCATGTGACCGTCCTTTGTGATGACAATCTGATCAGCCGTCACTGAAGCCACCTTGCCCGCTTCGGTTGCGATCACGACTGCATGTGAATCACGCGCCACCTTGCCCTCGAGTCCGGTGCCGACGAGCGGCGATTCCGAGACAATCAGAGGCACGCCCTGGCGTTGCATGTTCGAACCCATCAGTGCGCGGTTCGCATCATCGTGCTCCAGGAACGGGATCAGACCCGCAGCAACAGAAACCAACTGCTTCGGCGAAACGTCCATGTAATGGACCTTCTCCGGCTCTACTTCCAGGAAGTCTCCCCGATAGCGCACCGAGACTTTCTCCTGGGTGAAATTACCCTTGGCATCCATGACCGCGTTTGCCTGCGCCACGAGGAAATTTTCCTCGCGATCGCCGGTGAGATAGTCGACCTCGTCCGTCACGCGACCGTCGGTAACCTTTGCGGTATGGGGTCTCGATGAAACCAAACTCATTGATGCGCGCGAAGGTCGACATCGAGCTGATAAGCCCAATGTTCGGCCCTTCCGGAGTCTCAATCGGACAGATGCGACCGTAGTGCGACGGATGAACGTCGCGGACTTCGAAGCCAGCGCGATCGCGGCTCAAACCGCCAGGCCCGAGAGCCGAAAGACGACGTTTGTGCGTCAGCTCAGCGAGCGGATTCGTTTGATCCATGAATTGCGAGAGCTGCGAGCGACCGAAGAAATCGCGAATGACCGCACTAAGCGCTTTCGGGTTGATCAACTTCTGCGGCGTCATGCCATCGATGTTGATGTCGAACAGCGTCATGCGCTCTTTCACCAGACGCTCTGTGCGGGCAAGACCGACGCGGCATTGGTTTGCGAGCAATTCGCCGACCGTCCGAACGCGGCGGCTGCCGAGGTGATCGATGTCATCCAAGGTGCCTTCGCCGCGGCGGAGGTTAATGAGATACTTGATCGCTCCGATGAAGTCCTTGTCGGTAACGATGCGCTCGCCGAGATCGACATCGATGCTCAGCTTCTGATTGATCTTGTAGCGACCCACGCGACCGAGATCGTATTTTTTCGGATCGAAAAAGAGCCGCTTTAGGAGAGCCTTGGCATTCGCCACCGTTGGAGGATCGCCAGGGCGAAGTTTGCGGTAGATATCCTTGAGAGCTTCTTCCTGGTCGTGCGCGGGATCTTTCTTCAGCGCCTTCACCACCGTGTCGTCGGTCGTGATATCGATGACCTTCACCTCTTTTTGGCCGAGGGTCATGATCTGGCGAACCGTCGCTGCGGTCAGCGGCTCAAAGGCGCGCGCGACGGTGGCTTCACCATCCAGCACATCGGCGATCAACACCTTGGTCGCGAGTTCATCTTCCCCGAGCTTCTCGCTCAGTTTCAGCGTCTCGATGTTGTAGAAAAGTTTGATGACCTCTTCGTCCGATCCGTAGCCGAGTGCGCGCAGGAAAGTGGTGGCGAGGAATTTCCGACGCCGTTTGCGACGATCGAGGTAGATATAGAGAAGATCGCTGGTATCGAACTGCACCTCGATCCACGAGCCGCGATCCGGAATAATGCGGAAGCTGTAAAGCACCTTGCCGTTCAAGTGGATGCTCGACTCGAAAGCGATACCAGGGGAGCGGTGCAACTGCGAAACGACGACGCGCTCGGCACCGTTAATCACGAACGTTCCCTGCGGGGTCATGAGCGGGATTTCGCCCATGTAAACCTTCTCTTCCTTCGTCCCCTTCTCTTCGCGAAGCTGGAAGGTGACGTGAAGTGGCGCGCTGAAGGTCTGCCCTTCGCGCTGCGCTTCCAGGGCGCTCAGTTTCGGCTCGCCAATTTCGTAATGAGAGAAATCGAGCGTGGCCTTTTCGTCGTAACTTTCGATCGGGAAGACTTCCTTAAAGACTGCCTGCAACCCCGACATTTTACGCTTCGACGTCGGGACGTCTTTCTGAAGGAAGTCGACGTAAGAATTGAGCTGGACCTCGATTAAGTTTGGCGGCTCCACGCCCTCTTTAATGGTTCCGAAGTAAAGACGTTCTGCGGTGCGTTCTGGCATAAACTGGGACCTGAAATAGTGCCCGAGAGACAGGAAGCCTGTCGGGCGATGTGGGGCTCTGGGCTATCGCATCGACCGGATGCGAGGACGACAAAAATGGCAGCGAAACGGCAGCCTGTCAAACTGACGACCGTTTCGTTGCCACTCTTGATTTATTCCGTCGTGGGGAGGGCTAAAAATAAACTTTGGTTACTTCTAACAGGGAGGATTTTTGCCACAAGCGCTGGCGGCGCGCAAGAAGAATCCTGCGCGCCGCAGCGTGTGAAAGTTGTTTTACTGGATCTCGACTTTGGCGCCTGCCGCTTCGATCTTTTTCTTGATCTCTTCAGCTTCGGCCTTGGTCACGCCTTCTTTCAAGGTCTTGGGAGCGCCTTCGACGAGGGCTTTCGCCTCGGCCAAACCGAGTCCTGGAACTGCTCCACGCACTTCCTTGATGACTCCGATTTTGTTGCTGCCCATTTCCTTCAGGATGACGTCGAATGTCGTCTTCTCTTCAGCGGGGGCCGCTGCTGCGCCACCACCGGCAGGAGCCGCCATGGCGACAGGAGCTGCTGCGCTCACGCCCCATTTTTCTTCGAGTTCCTTCACCAGTCCGGCGATTTCGAGAACGGTCAATCCGCTCAGTTGATCCACTAATGCATTTGTATCAGCCATATTATTTCTCCTTCATTGCCGCCTCCGGAAGCTTCCGAAAAATTAAAGCCGACAGCCGTCAGCCCGGGCAGTTGTTTTGTTGCTCACAGCACCGTGCTGCGAAATTTGTTTAAGCGGGGGTTTCGCCGGCAGGCTTTTCCTCGGTCGTCTCAGCCGGTGCTGCCTCTGCCGCAGGGGCAGTGTCAGGTGAGGCCGCAGTCGCCTCAGCGGCCGGCGCCTCCGTCTCCGCTGCCGGAGCGTCCGATGCCACTTCCGCTGCAGGCTCGGAAGGTGCCGACGCTTCGGGCGCACTCGCCTCAGCACCGCCACCCTGTTCGGCTTTGGCCTTGAGCAAACGTGCGAATGCAGTCGCGGGCTCGTTCAATACCCGCACCAAGCTGGTCGCAGGCATCAAGAACAAACCAAGCAACTGCGAAAGCAGAACCTCGCGCGATGGCAATTCTGCCAGCGCTTCCACATCTTTCGTGGAAAGGACCACCTTGTCCACCACGCCCACTTTGAGCGCGGCAATCTTAAATTCTGCCGCAAAGGTCTTTAGGATTTTAGCCACCGGGGCGACATCGCTGTCGCCAAGCACCACCGCCGTCTGGCCGGTGAGCTGGTCAGCCACATCCGGATAGCCGCTATCGGCCATGGCGCGCTTTAAGAAACTATTTTTAACTACGCGCACTTCGGCCCCAGCGGGCGAAAGGCGGTTCCGCAACTCACCGAACTGAGTCACTTTCATCTTCTGGTAATCGGTCACCAGCATGAAGGGCGAACGATTAATTTTTTCGGAAAGATCCGAAACGATGGAGGCTTTTTCTGGTCTCATGGTTCTGGTCTTTCTTAGATGCTCAAATATGGCGACGGATCGAGCGCGATGCCTGGCGACATGGTCGCACTCAGGCTCATCCCCTCCACAAACCGACCCTTGGCCGTGGCGGGCCTGGCCCGGACGACGGCTTCGATTACTGCGGTGCTGTTTTCCACCAACTGCGTTTCATCAAACGAAAATTTTCCGACCGGCACTGCGATGTTGCCGTTCTTATCCAACTTAAATTCCACCCGACCGGCTTTCACCTCGCGCACCGCATTTGCAGTATCTTCCGTCACCGTCCCGGTCTTCGGATTGGGCATCAATCCGCGTGGTCCCAGCACCTTGCCGAGCTTCCGCACTTCCGCCATCGCACCAGGCGTCGCGACTGCGACATCAAAATCCTGGAAACCTTCCTGGCATTTCTGGATCATATCCTTGTAGCCCACGTATTCGGCTCCCGCTTCCTTCGCTGCCCGCGCTGCATCGCCCTCGGCGAAAACCAGCACTCGCACTTGCTTGCCACTGCCGTGCGGCAACGGACAAGTTCCGCGGACCATTTGGTCGGATTGCTTAGGGTCAACCCCGAGACGGAAGGACATGGTGACCGTTTGGTCGAACTTCGGCGGCGTGAGCTTCTTCAGCGTCGTGATCGCCTCCGGAAGATTGTAAGACTTGTTGCGATCCACCATCTCGGCGGCCGCGCGATAACGTTTACTACGATTGTTTTGCATGGTTATGAAGCAGTTCGAACGAGCGTGTTTGCTCTCCTGCGAGCTCAGCTTGCATGGACCGGCCATCCAGCGGAGCGGACGGGGAAAGTAGTGGCAATCATTCGTCTGTCAAAGCCGATTCGTGGACCGATTTTGACATTTCGTAGGTGGACGCGAGATGGGTCGGTCCGGGGTCGCTACATCACTCTGGATGATCGTTACTCGCCTCGACGATGAGGACCGGTCGGAGACCTACCCCATCGACGCAATGCGCAGCTGCTAATGCACTGCGCTATCTAGAAAACGAACTCCGACGACCACGGCGATCTTTCCCGCTCCACTCTTCGAATGCGGCTCCTACGGAAATACCGAACTTCTCATTTCCGATCTCACCGACGAAATAGCCCTGCTTAATGTCGCCGCCCCCCTTGCCGGTAAATTTTCCATAAAGAAAACCCACTTCGCCGCTGACCTGAAGTTTCTCTCGTGACGCACTATTCAGGTCGTATGCGGAGAAGCTTTGCCTACGACTTTCTGCTGCGTCCACCCGGGCCGTGTTGGCGCCGCTGCGTCTCCGATGCAGTGAGACGCGGCAGAAAACTCTCCGTTGAGGCCGAATCGATCCACCCGAGCGAAATCGGGAAACTAAATTCTCCATCTTCGGAAAGAGACAGACCAGCAAAATGGCGCCGGGCAGCATCTACGACTTCTGGAGCCAGTGCTGCCGACTCGTCCGAGACGGTAAAAATGGCAGGTAGTGGAGAGTGGTGACGACCGTCCGAAACAGTAGCGGTCTGCGCTGAAAGAGCGAACGCCCCACCAAACAGTCCCGCCGCGGCCAGCAATGCGCACTTGATCACAAGGCTAGTTCACAGCCGAAACCGGCGATACGCCAGCGATATTTCAACGCCGTGATTCACATCCGTCCCGTTTGCACGGAAAGCCTTTTGCAGCACAGCAATCAGCCCTCGCGAGCTGTCGCATCGGCTTTTTCCAGGACGACGGTGATGTTGTATTGAATCTCCCCCGCTGCCCCAGCAAGGTCGATGACGATATTCCAATCGCCGGTTTCTGGGACAGTGATGGAGGCTGGAAAAGTTTTAAAAGTCCCGCCGTGATATCGAAATCGCTCAACGCGCTGGTAGGCCGCGTATTCCTGATCGCTCAACAACATGAAATTGCACTGCGTGTCACAATCAAGCTGCACGATATCTCCCTTATTTAATCGACGTCGGGAATGGGTAAAATTCATGGGGAACTGGGCGATTGGCCGAAAGGGCGGCCGTAGGTGACTTATCTCCATCGTCCACCGCTTCGTAGGACAATATTTCGGACCTTCCCACCCCCGCGGATGTCGCAGATATGAGGTTGTCTTATCGCGCGAAAATTTTTCATGAAAATTCCACAAGTGAGCCGTCCCATGACTCCTTCTGTATTCTTTCAGTTACGGAAAATATGGGGAGAAGGTTTCATCGGGAGATCGTTTTCCAGTAAAATGAACAGCTCTGTCCGCTGGCAACTCCGCTGTGCCGGAAGACCGATCCGAATGAGAACGCACAGAAAAACTTGTGAATTTCTGCCGAAAGTATTGCTAAAACCTTCCTGAGCCTGATAAACCTAGCGTTTATGAAAAAGCTCTCCCGTCGCTTCGTTTGCCTATCTGCCCTCTTTGCGGCGCCTTTCTGTCCCTTTGCCTTGGATGCTGCGCCAATCGATTTCGGTGAAGTCTCCCTCCTCGTCAGAGCCCGCGAAAGCGAGCCTGCCATTATTCAGGAAGTTTCCGATCGAAGACTCTCGAAACCACTCACCGGGGCGCAGGAAAACGTTCTGAAAAAGCAGGGAGCCGCAGATTCCCTCATCGCTGCCCTACGTCGGCCCGCGCTGGTGTTAAGTGCCGAGGAAGCCTCGACGTTTGAGGCTCAGCGGAATCAAAACCGCCAGCGTCCCGCCACTTCCGCTAAGATCGCCAGCGACCCGACGGCACCCCACGCAGATGATCTTCACGTTTTTGAAGTTTCGCCTGGGCATCCGATCAATCTCAGTCAATGGGGTGGGCCTGATTACGACCTTGCCTTCTTCGCTCCCACCCGCCTCGACGAAGGCCGTGATGACGCTGTTTTGATCGATACCTTCCGCAGCGGCACCGACGTAGCCACCTACCTCGGCGCTGGCCGTCCGGACGACGCCACCACGATCTTCGATCGGCGGAATTATGTGTCCGTGCTCAGCCACACCGTCACGCGCGGACTTCGAATCGATTTCCGCCATCCTGTCTCGAAGAAGGGCTCGCCCTATATCCTCTACCCGGTTTACGCCGCCGGCGGCGTCTCTCTTTATTACATCGGAGGATCGAGCGCTTCCGTGAAGTTGGCCGTCAGCACTTCAAGCCGCTGACCGCGTAAGCCAGCGGATCCGCGAGTTCAGGGCGCGGCCTCAGGCTGGGCGTGCTTGAGGATCTTCCCATCCTGCATCACGAAAAAGACACGCTCAGTTACTGTAATATCAGCGGCGGGATCGCCAGGCATTGCGATGATATCGGCACTTTTGCCTTTCTCCAGTGTGCCAATCACCGGCGTGGCGCCCAGGAGCTCCGCTGCTACCGAAGTTGCCGAACGCAACGCCGTCAGCGGCGCCATTCCGAGTTGAGTCATAAGAGCAAACTCCTTTGCATTTTCGCCATGCGGGAAAACGCCACCGTCGGTGCCGAACGCGATCTTTACGCCTAGTTGCACCGCGTTCCGAAACATTTCACTACGCGCTGCCGCTGCTGCCCGGGCCTTTTCCTGGATCGCCGGCGGGTAAGCGTCGAGCTTCCCCATGATGTATTCCGTCGCGAGCAGCGTGGGCACCAGGTAGGTGCCCTTCGTCTTCATCAACGCCAGCGTCTCCTTCTTCATAAACGAGCCGTGCTCGATCGAATCCACTCCCGCATTAACCGCATCCCGCGCCGCCGTATCGCCATGGCAGTGGACCGCCAGTTTCTTCCGCAGCCGATGGGTCTCTGCTACCAGGACTGCGATCTCCTCAGGCGAAAACTGCGGCACATCCACCTCATCCCTTAACGAGAGCACCCCGCCGGAAACCGACGCCTTGATCACGTCCGCTCCGTTCTTCACCTCGTAGCGGATGGCCTTCCGAATATCCTCGGGCCCATCCACAATCCCGTCTGTGTAATCCGGCTCGCGGCCGAACAAACGATCGCGATAACCATTGGTGTCGTCGAAGTGACCACCCGTCGCGCCCACACCCTTCGTCGCCACCAGCATGCGTGGGCCGCGGACCAGCCCCTTCGTGATCGCGTCGCGTAAGGCGACATCGACAAACTCCTCCGCTCCTAAATCGCGCACGGTGGTGAATCCAGCCATCACCGTCCGCTCCGCGTGCGGAATCGCCTCAAACGACGCCAGCGGAAGGCTCGCTTCCATCTCACTTAAACGGCGCTCGTTATAAGGGCGGGAATAATCCGAGGTCAGGTGCGTATGCGCATCAATAAATCCGGGAGAGATCGTAGCGTCGCCAAGATCAATCACCTGCGCGCCCGCGGGAATCGCAATGTTCGCCCCAGCCTCGACGATTTTCCCGTCCTGAACCACCACCACCCCGTTCGGCACCAGCGCATTTGCCTTGCCGTCGAACATTCTCGCCGCCTTTAACGCCACGACCTTCGCGGGCGTTTCGGCGGCGGCCCCTTTACCGGGATTCAAAGTTCCGACAAGAAGCGCAGCCAGCAGAAGACGGTTCATGGCTAGGCGATACCGAACATTTACAGAATCACAAGCGCTGAGTACATGCGCTCGCGACCAAAAGTTACCAGGCCGTCGCTTGTGTAACCAAAAGGGCGCGAAACCAGAAAGCCCGCCTCGCAGGCGCAGCCTGTCCTCCTCTCGCCCAACCCCAAGACGGGAAGAACTACTCGACCACTTCGAGGCCCATCTGCCGCGCGGTGCCGGCGATGATGCGGAAGCCTGCTTCGTCGGTGCGCGAGTTCAGATCGTTGGCTTTCGTCTTCACGATCTCCATGATCTGCTTGCGCGTCACTTTGCCGACCTTGGTCTTGTTCGGCTCTTTGGAACCAGCCGCGATGTTCGCAGCCTTCTTCAATAGAATCGCCGCGGGCGGGCTCTTGGTGATGAAGGTGAACGACTTGTCTTTGAAAACGGTGATGACGACCGGAAGAATATCGCCCGCCTGCTTCTGGGTGGCCGCGTTAAATTCTTTGCAGAACGCCATGATGTTGACGCCCCGAGGCCCAAGCGCCGTGCCTACAGGAGGCGCCGGGTTGGCTTGACCAGCAGGGATCTGCAATTTGATGTGAGCTACGATTTCTTTGGCCATACTAAAAGTGTTTCAGGGTTCGGGTATCAGGGTTCAGGAGTGAGACAGGGCTATGTGTTCTGGCCCGCACCCGTTTCTTTAAAATTCTATCCGCGTTCGACCTGCCAGTATTCGAGTTCAACTGGCGTGGCGCGACCGAAAATGGTGACCGACACGCGCAACTTCCCACGCGCTGGATCGATTTCTTCGACGATGCCGTTCTGATTCTGGAAAGGGCCATCCGCCACCTTGACGGTCTCGCCCACTTCGAAGCTGACCTTCGGCTTGACGCTCTCCTCACGCTCCCGCATCTGCGCGAGCATGTTATCCACCTCGGATTGCCGCATCGGAATGGGCTTGTCCTTGGTCCCGGCAAAACCGATCACTCCGGGAGTGTCCCGAATGAAATACCACGTCCGACCGACGAGTTGATTATCGTCGTCCAGAAGGTGCATGTTCGCGATGAGGTAACCTGGGAAAAACTTCCGAGTCGTCTCGCTCTTCTTGCCCTTTTTGATTTCCGAGACGCGCTCTGTCGGCACGAGCACTTCGAAAACAACGTCGCTCATCTCCTCGGTTTTAACCCGTTTGGCGATATTATCGCGCACCTTGTTCTCCTGTCCGGAGAGCACGTGAACGACGAACCACTGATCCTTGGCGGCGAGCTGTGCCATATCAGCCGAGTCGGGTGAAAAATTGAATGACGTTCACAAGGATGAAATCGAAGAGGGCGACGTAACCGCCTAACAGGAGCATCGCGATGATGACCACGATGGTGGAATCGGTCAGCTCCTTGTATTTCTTCATCCCCTTTTCTTTGGGGTCCCAAGGCCAGGAGGCTTTTTGCAGCTCGACCTTCACTTCATGAACGAAGTTTTTTGTTTTGGCGATCATGGGAACGAAATTTTCGGAGGGAAAGATGTCAGGGTTTATCAACAGGCCAGGAGGGACTCGAACCCCCAACCGACGGTTTTGGAGACCGCAACTCTACCAATTGAGCTACTGACCTAATCGATTGCTCTGCGGAACGTAACGCGCTCCTGCCCGCTTGGCGAGCAGGAGCGCAATCACAAGATTTCCTAGTCTAAAATATCGCCAACGCGACCCGCGCCAACGGTCTTGCCACCTTCACGGATGGCGAAACGAATGGTTTTCTCCAACGCGATCGGGGTGATCAGTTCCACCTCGACAGACACGTTGTCGCCGGGCATGACCATCTCGACGCCTTCCGGCAACTTGACCGTTCCGGTCACGTCCGTGGTGCGGAAGTAAAACTGTGGGCGGTAGTTGGTGAAGAACGGGGTGTGTCGGCCGCCCTCATCCTTGCTCAGGACGTAGACCTCGGCCTTGAACTTCTTGTGCGGCTTGATCGAACCTGGCTTCGCGATCACCTGGCCGCGGAAGATATCGTCTTTCTTCGTGCCACGGAGGAGAAGGCCAACGTTATCGCCAGCGCGCGCTTCATCGAGAAGTTTGCGGAACATTTCGATGTCGGTGCAGGTCGTCTTCGCGGTGTCGACGATGCCCACGATCTCAACTTCTTCCATTTTCTTCAGGATGCCACGCTCCACACGACCCGTCGCCACAGTGCCGCGACCTTCAATGTTGAACACGTCTTCCACTGGCATCAGGAACGGCTGATCAATCGGACGCTCTGGGATTGGGATGTAATCATCCACCGCCGCGATGAGCGCGAGGATCTGCGCTTCCTGATCAGCATCGCCGTTCAGAGCCTTGAGTGCGCTGCCCTTCACGATTGGAATGGCATCACCCGGGAATTCGTATTGCGTGAGCAGATCGCGCACTTCCATCTCCACGAGATCGAGAAGCTCTGGATCGTCCACCATGTCGACCTTGTTCAGGAAAACGACCACCGAAGGAACGCCGACCTGACGTGCGAGCAGAATATGCTCACGGGTCTGAGGCATCGGACCGTCAGCGGCCGAGACAACGAGGATGGCACCATCCATCTGCGCAGCGCCGGTGATCATGTTCTTCACATAATCAGCGTGGCCTGGGCAATCGACGTGCGCGTAGTGGCGCTTGTCGCTCTGGTATTCCACGTGCGCCGTCGAAATCGTGATTCCGCGCTCTTTTTCCTCGGGAGCGGCGTCGATCGAATCGTAAGCGCGCGCCTGGGCAAAGCCCTTTTTCGCGAGCACAGTGGTGATCGCTGCGGTGAGGGTGGTCTTGCCGTGATCGACGTGACCAATGGTGCCGACGTTCACGTGCGGCTTGTTCCGTTCGAATTTGTCCTTAGCCATCTCGATTTTCCTTTGTTACTAAACTGCGTCTTTGTGGGTTTGAATTTCTACCGATTGCGAGCACCAAGCTGGAGCCCACAACCGGGATTGAACCGGTGACCTCGTCCTTACCAAGGACGTGCTCTACCAACTGAGCTATGTGGGCGGCATTTCATCTCGCTGCTCGTCGTGATCTCCCGGATGGAGCGCCACGGCGAACCGGTTTGCACCTTCCGCTAGAGATAAAAGTCCCAAAGCCGCATCAAACTTCGCAATTTGAACGACCGTGGGACCTTTTTCGTTCCAGCAAAAAGCGTCGGCAAGCTAACAGCGCGCCTGCGGGTGTCAAAGCAATTTCCTGACCTCCATGACCGCGGCGTCAACGTCGCCGCGCCTCAGCAGAAATTCGCACTCCCCGACACTACCGAGCCGGCGGTGGGACCATCGGGGCGGGTGACGTCCCCGCGGCCGGCGCTGCCGCTGGCGTAGTCCCTGGGGCTCCCTTGGCCGCGGCGGCAGGCGATGCAGCCGGAGCAGCTCCTTTTCCTTCCAGGCTCTTCAAGCGCGCTGCCGCATCCGTATCTGCTGGCTTCAGCGCCACCGCTTTTTTGAAGTCTGCAATCGCCTTCTCCGTCTCCCCTTTTTGGCTGTAATCAAAACCGCGGCGTTTGTAGGCTTCCGCAGCTTTCGGATTCTTCTCGATCACTTGCGTGTAATCGGCGATCGCCTCGTCGTATTTTTTTAAACTGCTGTAGGCAAAACCACGCCGCTCCAGCGCCTGCGCATCACCGCTCTTTGCTTCGAGCACCGCCGAGTAATCTTCCACCGCCTTCTCGAAATCTCCTTTTGCCGCGTAGGCAAAAGCGCGGAAACGGAACGAGTCGATATCTTCCTCATCCAGCTCGATCGCCTTCGCCAGATCCGCAATTCCCTCGTCGTATTTCTTCGCGGACACCCGCACCTTCCCGCGCTCGCTGTAGGCATCCGCGTTATTCTCCGAAAGCTCGAGCACCTTGGTGAAATCCGCTTCCGCCTCCGTTAATTTTCCCGCTGCGCGATAAGCTTTGCCGCGGTTGCTGTAATGCTTTTCCGTCTTCGGCGCCGCCTCAATCGCTTTCGAAAATTGGGCCGCAGCGCCTTCGTAATCCTTCTTTTTCGTCAACTCGATCGCCTTCCGCGCGAATTCCGAGTCATCCTGCGCGCGAACGGTTCCCGTTAAAAACGCAAGACCCAAGGTCAGCGCGCTGCATCCCACCAAAGCGAAGTTTTTGAAGATCATGGTATTTAACACACTTGAAGATCGTGCCGAGCGGCGCAAGTGCGCTGCTCGAATCGATCCTTCCTTGGATCAGGCCTAATCCACCGAGGAACGGCTTACCCGCATCTTCGCAATGATCGCTGCGATGATACCCAGGAAGAGGAGCGCGCCCAAGGCGATGAAGACGTTCACCCGCGTCAACAGCTTTATCGGCGGCGGCGTTGGCACTGGCGTAGGCGGCGCAGCCGTCGGTGGTGGCGGTGGATTCAATTTCGCGTTCACATAACGCAAACGCTCCTCCGCGCCGAAATCCTCCGGCCGGATTTTCAGGTAAGCCTGCAGATCTGCCTGAGCCGGCCCAAACTGCTGCAGCGCGACAAACGCATCCGCCCGCCGGCTCAGCGCCAGCGTGCTATCAGGCGTCACCTCCAGCGCCTTATTATAATCCGCCAGCGCGGCCTGGTAATTCTTCAGCTTGTAGTGAGCCAGGCCCCGGCGTTCCAAAGTCCGCGAGTCATCGGGCTTTAATTCCAATGCCTTGTTCAGGTCGACCATTGCGTCATCGGGACGATTCAATTCCACCAACGCGGCGCCGCGGTACGAGTAGCCGGCGTAATCCTTCGGCGCGAGCTCGATCGCCTTCGCGAAATCAGCTTCCGCTTCCGCAAATTTCATCGTGGTCAGATAAATTCCACCGCGATCATTGTAGAGCCGGGCGTCTTTCGGCCGCGCCTCGATCACTTTCGTGAAGATCTTGATCGCCTCCTCGGTGGCACCTTGCTGCGCCAATTGCACCGCGCGCGCGGCTTCCGCCATCACGTCATCGCCGGCGCTTTTTTTCTTTTGCGCCCAGCCCGTTGTCCCCAGCGCCAGGCAAACCATTGCCAGCGCCCCAAACGTCAATTTTCTCTGTGTCATCATAAGTTTGATCTCCCGCTACCATCGTTTCTGGAGGAGCAATCGTGTGCAGACCAGAAAATTAAATCATGCCGCCCACATTTGAGCGCCCGCCCCCCGCGCCCCGTCTTTTCCATTGCACCCGGGCCGCAAAGTTCCACAGTCCCGCTCGGATGGAACTGAAAGGGTATCTCGCAGCGCGCCAGAAAGAAATCGACCGCGCGCTCCATCGTTTTTTGCCCAAGGAAAACGTTCGCCCAGCCACCATTCACCGGGCCATGCGCTACAGCCTCTTCGCGGGCGGTAAACGTCTGCGTCCTATTCTCACCCTCGCCGCCGCCGAAGCTTGTGGCGGCAAAATTCCCGCCGCCCTGCCGCTCGCCTGCGCGGTCGAATGCATCCACACCTACTCCCTCGTGCACGACGATTTGCCCAGCATGGACGACGACGACCTGCGACGCGGGCGCCCGACCTGCCACAAGGCTTTCGGCGAAGGCATCGCCGTGCTCGCGGGCGATGCGCTGCTCACGATCGCGTTTGAGATCGTCAGTCACGCGGAACCGGGGCGACGTTATCCGCTGCGGGAAGTTTTTCGTGAACTGGCTATCGGCGCCGGCAGCCGCAAACTCATCGCGGGCCAGGTCGCAGACTTGGAAGGTGAAGGCCAGCCCAGCACTCGCGCCCAGCTCCGCTACATCCACGAAAACAAGACCGCCGCGCTTCTCACCACCAGCGTGCGGCTGGGCGCCATGAGCGCGAATGCCACTGCCGCGCAGTTAAAGGCCATCACAGACTTCGGGCGCGCCCTCGGCCTCGCTTTCCAGGTCATCGATGACATCCTCGACGTCACCCAGACGAGCGAAAAACTGGGTAAGAGCGCCGGGAAAGACGTTGCCGCGCAAAAAGCGACCTATCCCGCCGTCATCGGCCTGGAAAAATCCCGCCTCGAAGCGAAGCGTCTCACCGGTCAGGCGCACGCTGCCCTCGCAGTCTTTGGTAAAAAAGCCGAGACCTTGCGTGCCCTCGCGAATCACCTCCTCGAGCGGGACTACTGAGCCGGCGCGCCGATAACGGCGCATCCTTATCCCAGCGCCAGATTGGGATTAATCTCTTCCGTCACGCTCGACTCGAATCCGGCCTGCAATCTCAAACCCGCCGCGAAGCCGATCATCACCGCATTATCCGTCGAGAGCGCCGGCGCTGCCGCCAAAAAACTCAGTCCCGCCGCCTCACAGGCTCCTGCCATCTGCCTGCGTAACTCGCCGTTACAACTCACGCCCCCACTCAGCGTCACCAGCCCAACCCCGCCCGCCTGCGCGGCTCGAACGGTCTTCCGCACCAGCACCTCCACCGCGGCCCGTTGAAAAGATGCGCAGACGTCATTCACGACCTGCTCGTCCAACGACACCTTCGGCAAAAGGTAACGCACCGCCGTCTTCAAGCCGCTGAAGCTGAAGTTGTGATCCCCCGAGCCCAGCATGCTCCGCGGAAGATCAAAGCGGAGCGGATCGCCCTTCGCGCGCCCGCCGCTCGATCTCCGGCCCGCCCGGATACGGCAGCCCCAACATCTTCGCCACCTTGTCGAACGCCTCGCCCGCCGCATCATCCACCGTTCGGCCCAGCACCACGTAATCCGCCACCGCGCGCACCTCCACCAAAAGCGTGTGCCCGCCGCTTACGATCAACGCCACGTTGCGCGCGATCCCCGTTTCCACCCCGAAAAACGGCGAGAGCAGATGCCCTTCGAGATGATTCACCGCCAGATAGGGCTTCCCCAAACCGAGCGCCAGGCCCTTCGCCATCGAAGCGCCGATCATAAGAGAAGTCGCCAGCCCTGGCCCGGAGGTCGCCGCCACTGCATCCACCTCAGTCAGCGAAATCCCTGCCGCCTCCACTGCGGTCGCGAGCAAATGCGGCGCGTGCACCAGGTGATTCCGCGAGGCCACCTCCGGCACCACTCCGCCATACGCTTCATGGATCGCCGTTTGCGATGCCACCTCACTCGCGAGCAACTCCGAGCCGCGCAAAATCGCGATCGCAGTTTCGTCGCAGGAAGTCTCAAGCGCTAGAATCGTCCTCATGGCCGCTCGCATCCTACACCGTCACAGCCCACCCTCCACGTCCGCCCCGCGTCAAGCTTCCACGCCCGTGGAAAAACGCTGCGAGTTGAAAAGCAACATCAGCGCCGCATGTCATCCCGAGCCGCGAAGACGGCCGAGGAATCTCCCCAAGGCACTGGCGCCAATGCATACCCAAGCCTCCGCGAGGCATGACAAAGTCTCCCAAGTTACCAGCTAGAAATAGCCAGGCAAAGCTCGACGCTTCCAGTGCCCTTCGTGCCGCAAGAAACCTACTTCTTCACCGCATCCACCTTCGGCGAAGTCTCTTTCGCGTAAATCATCACGCCCTTCAGTGCATCGATCGCGCGCAACATCTGCACGTCCTTCGTCTTGATCAGATTCTTCTCATCCGCCGGTTTCAAATTCTCCGCGCTCCGCGCCTGGAAAAGCGCCCGCTCCTGCTCGGCGGTGATCGGCACCCGGATATTCGGCGTGATCCCCTGCGCGTGGATGACCTTTTTGCTCGGCGTATAATATTTCGCCGTCGTGATGCGCAAAGCCGAGCCATCCGGCAACTGCATCACGTTTTGCACCGACCCTTTTCCAAACGTCGTTTCGCCGACCAGGATCGCGCGATTCAGATCCTGCAACGCTCCCGCCACGATCTCCGCTCCGCTCGCGCTTCCTTCGTTTACCAACACCGTCATGGGAAAACGCGGCCGCTGTTTCGCCATGCTCGAAGTGGCGTAGTCGCTCTGCTGCGACGCCGTCCGGCCTTGCGTTGAAACCACCGTCGTCCCCGGCGGGACAAACTGCGCGCACACATCCACTGCGCTGTTCAAAAGCCCGCCCGGGTTATTGCGCAAATCGAGCACCAACGCCTCCATCCCCTGCTTCTGGAGTTCATCCAGCGCCTTCTCCAGTTCATCCGCCGTCGGCTCGTTAAACTGAATCAAACGCACGTAGCCGATCTTGAAATTCCCCGTCAATTCCGGGTCGAGCAGGCGCGCGCCCTTCACGCTCTGCACTTTGATCTCCGCCCGCTCCAGCGCGTAATCCTTTATCTCCTTCGATGACGGCCGCAGGATCGTCAGCGTCACCTTCTGGCCCGGCGCACCGCGCAACACTTCCACCGCGTCCTGCAGCTCCATCTTCTCGGTTGAGCTGCCGTTGATCCGCAAAATTTGATCCCCGGAAAGAATGCCCGCCTTCGCCGCCGGCGTGTCCTCCATCGGCGTGATCACCGTGAGCAGACCGCCCTTCACCGAAACTTCAATCCCGAGGCCATTGAAGCGGCTCCGGGTATCGTCCTGCATATCCTTAAAATCGCCCGGATCCAGGAACTGACTGTGCGGATCGAGCGACGCCAGCATTCCCTTCATCGCCGCGTAGATCAGGTCGTGGTAACTCGTCTTTTTCCCATCCACATAATCCTGCCGGATCAACTGGACCGCGCGCGCGAAGACGGAGATCTGCGCATAGCCGGTATCCTCCTCCGTCTCGGCCGCGCGCACCGGCGAAAACCGGAAGACCAGCAGGACGCAGAGGAGCACACCCAGCACCACGCTACCGAAAAGGAATCGACGTTTCATCGGCCGGAAGAACAGTTCGCCACAGGGGCCCAGCATCGCGCACCGGTAATTTTTTGGCAACGGCCAAAGCCCTCGCTAGGTTCCCCGGCCCGCGTCCTCATGAAACTTTGCCGCCTTCTCCCTCTTGTGTTCCTCTGCCTTTCCTTCCCTCTTTTCGCGGCGGAGCCGACCCCGAAGCCAGACACAGAGTTCGAAAAAGTCGCCGACGAATACATTAAGGGCTGGCTCACCGCCCATCCGCTGAACGCCACTGCGCTGGGATTCCACGAATACGACGGGCGCCTAAATACCCTCACCCGCCTCTCGCTCGATGCCGAGCTCTCCCGTCTGCGCCGCTTCGAGGAGCGCTTCAAAAAATTCGACCTTGAAAAACTGAGCCCGAAAGCCGCGATCGATTTGCGCATCCTCCAGGCCGCCATCAGCCGCGACCTCTTCTCCATCGTGGAGATGGCGGAGTACGAAAACAATCCCATGACCTACGCGCAGGTCCTCGACGTGAACGTCTATCTCAAGCGCAACTTCGCCTCCCTCGAAGACCGCGCGCGCAGCATCATCTCGATCGAAAATCAGACGCCCAACATCATCATCGCGGCGAAGATCAACCTCAACCCCGTCCTCCCGAAACCCTACGTCGAACTGGCCATTCAGATCGCTCGCGGCGCCGCTGACTTCCTCAAAAAAGACCTCGTCGCGGCGTTAAAAGATCTCAAGGACGAGCGTCTGCGCGGCGCCTTCGCCCTCTCGAATCGCAAAGCCTCCATGGCCCTGGCCGACTACGCGAACTGGCTCGAGAAAGAGCGGCTTCCGAACGCCACCGGGCAGTGGGCGCTCGGCCCGGAGAAATACGCCCGCATGCTCGCGCAAAACGAATTGGTCAATCTCTCCCCAGAGAAAGTCCTCGAGATCGGCCTCGCCGAATTACAAAAAGAGCAGGCCGCGTTCGCCGAGGCCGCGAAGATCATCGATCCCGAAAAGCCGGCCATCGAGGTTTTCAAGGCCATCCAAAAAGAGCATCCCACGCCGGAAAGTCTCCTGCCCGACACGACCAAAAATCTCGAGGAGATCCGCAAGTTTGTGGTCGAGCGCGACCTCATCTCCATCCCGTCCAAAGTGCGCGCGGAAGTGAAAGAAACGCCGCAATATGCCCGCGCCACTTCGTTCGCTTCCATGGACACTCCCGGGCCGTTCGAGAAAAAGGCCACCGAAGCCTACTACTACGTCACACCCACGGAGCCGGAGTGGCCCGACGCGCAAAAGGAAGAATGGCTCACGGCTTTTAATTACTTCACCACCGACGTCGTCTCCATCCACGAGTGCTACCCCGGGCACTACACCCAGTTCCTGCACTTGAACGCGTCCGATGCCTCCCACGCGGCCAAGATTTTCAGCAGCTACGCCTTCGTCGAAGGCTGGGCTCACTACACAGAAAAGATGATGCTCGACGAAGGTTTCGGGCAACCGAAAGGCGACGCCCCCTCCGAAGAAGATGTGAAACGCGCCGCCAAATATCGGCTCGCCCAATCCGACGAAGCGCTCTTGCGTCTGTGCCGCCTCATCGCCTCCGTCAAAATGCACACGCAAGGCATGAGCGTGGACGAAGCGACGAAGTTCTTCGTCGAGAACTGTTACTACGAAGAAAAGCCCGCGCGCCAGGAAGCCATGCGTGGCACCTACGATCCCGGCTACCTCAACTACACCCTCGGCAAACTTCAGCTCCTCAAATTGCGCGACGATTACAAAGCGCAGGAAGGGGAAAAGTTTTCCCTAAAAAAATTCCACGACGAAGTCCTCAAGCACGGCATGCCGCCCATCCGTCTTCTCCGCGAGATCATGCTCAAGGACAAAGCGATGTGGGACGCGGTGCTTTAGACAGCAGCCGCTTGGCTGCTCGCCGCGCTTTCTCTCCATAATTGCGAAGTCGGCCACCCGTCATCCCGAGCCGCGCAGACGGCCGAGGGATCTCGCCGAAGCACGTTGGGCTTCCGCGAACCGGCAACCCCGCGACGCCAGCCAAAGCCGTCCTCCTCCGACACCTGAGAAGCCCGCGAGAGATCCCTCGGCCGCGCTCCGCCGGCTCGGGATGACGGGTGGCACACGGACCGTAACGCAAAGCCCCCGCGATGGATTCGTCTCTCAATCATTCCGAAAGTGAAAACGAAGTCCTGCAGAAAATCGATCGCGACCGCGCCGTCATCCCGAGCCGCGCAGACGGCCGAGGGATCTCGCCGAATCACGGTGGGCTTCCGCAAACCGGCGACCCGCGCGACGCCAGCCAAAGCCGTCCTCCTCCGACACCGGAGAAGCCCGCGAGAGATCCCTCGGCCGCGCTCCGCCGGCTCGGGATGACGGTGGCACACGGACCGTAACGCAAAGCCCCCGCGATGGATTCATCTCTCAATCATTCCGAAAGTGAAAACGAAGTCCTGCGAGAACCGATCGCGACCGCCCGTCATCCCGAGCCGCGAAGACGGCCGAGGGATCTCGCCGAAGCACGGTGGGCTTCCGCGAACCGGCAACCCCGCGACGCCAGCCAAAGCCGTCCTCCTCCGACACCTGAGAAGCCCGCGAGAGATCCCTCGGCCGCGCTCCGCCGGCTCGGGATGACGGGTGGCACACGGACCGTAACGCAAAGCCCCCGCGATGGATTCATCTCTCAATCATTCCGAAAGTGAAAACCAAGTCCTGCGAGAACCGATCGCGACCGCACCGTCATCCCGAGCCGCGCAGACGGCCGAGGGATCTCGCCGAAGCACGTTGGGCTTCCGCGAACCGGCAACCCCGCGACGCCAGCCAAAGCCGTCCTCCTCCGACACCGGAGAAGCCCGCGAGAGATCCCTCGGCCGCGCTCCGCCGGCTCGGGATGACGGTGGCATACGGACCGTAACGCAAAGTCCCCTGCGTGTGGATCTCACCTCCACCTCATCGACCAAGGCACGAACGCACACCTCCCGCAGTCGCAAGCTCGCCCCACCTACAGCGCTCGCTTCGTCTTCCTCACCAACCGCACCTCAGAGATCGTCATCTCCTTATCCACCGCTTTGCACATGTCGTAGATCGTCAGCAGCGCGAGCGCGACCCCGGTGAGCGCTTCCATCTCCACGCCCGTCTGCGCGGCCGTCCGCGCGGTGCATTGCACCTCCACTCCATCCGCCAGCGCGGTCAGCTCGATCTCGACATGACTCAAATTCAACCCATGGCAGAGCGGGATAAGATGAGACGTCTGCTTGGCCGCCTGAATCCCTGCCAGCCGCGCCGTCGCAAACACATTTCCCTTCGCGATCTTGTTCTCCGCGATCAACGCCAGCGTCTCCGCCCGCAGCAAAATCCGACCCGCCGCCACCGCCTCGCGCGCGCTGATCGGCTTCGCCGAAACGTCCACCATCTGCGCGCTGCCATCGGCCGCGATGTGTGAGAGCCCACTCATCGTCTAGCCGCCGATCGCCACCATCTTCCGCCCCGGTTGGTAAGTGGTCCGGAAATCGTGCTGCTCTGGTTTCCGTTCCACCACGTTCAGGAAAAAACGTTCCAGCTCCGCATCGCTCGCGCCCGCCCGCATCACTTCCATGATGTCGAACTCCAGGTAACTCCCGAGACACGGCCGCAACTTCCCATCGCAGGTCAGGCGCAGTTTATTGCAACTCTCGCAGAAGTGCAGATTCGTCATCGCGCCGATGAATCCGATCCGCTGCCCGCGCCCCGGAATTTGATAATAACTGGCCGGCCCGTTCGTGCGGAACTGCGGCTCCGGCACCAGCGCGCCGTAGCGGGTTTCGAGCAACCGTTGCGCGGAGCGAATCGGGAAAAAATTCCCGTCCTCCAGCACCTCGACCGTGCTCACCGGCATTAACTCGATGAAGCGAAGCAACAGATTCCGCTCCGCCGCAAACTCGACCAATGGAATGAGCTGCTCTTCATTCCGACCTCGCATCAAGACGCAGTTCACCTTGATCGATTCAAAACCCGCCGCGCGCGCCGCCTCTATTCCCGCCAGCGCGTCCGGCAAAAAATCCCGCCCCGTCGTCGCGCGGTAATCGGCCCGGTCCAGCGTATCCAAAGACACATTCACCGTGCGCACGCCGGCCTCCCGCAGCGCAGCCGCCATCGTCCTTCCCGGTTCCACTTCGCGCGCGAGCAGAGTGCCGTTGGTGGACAGCCCGATGTCATCGATTCCCGGCGTGCGTCCGAGCTCCTGCATAAAGGGCAGGACATCGCGTCGAGTGAGCGGTTCCCCGCCGGTCACGCGCACCTTCCGCACTCCCAGCCGGGTGGCCACGCGGACGAGGCGCAGCGTTTCCTCAAAACTTAGGATGCCCGCGCGCGGCAGCCATTCCTGCAACTCCTGCGGCATGCAGTAGGTGCAGCGCTCGTTGCAACGATCCGTGATGGAGACCCGCAGGTAGGAAATGCGATGGCCGAAGCGGTCTTCCATGGGAGAGAGCATGCTACAAGGCGCACGTCAGGACAGCAAACTTCGCCCGCGGGTGCGCCTCGTCGTTAATGCCGGAAATGACGCACGCCGGTGAAGATCATCGCCACATCGCGTTCGTCCGCGGCTGCGATCACTTCCTTATCGCGGACCGATCCGCCGGGTTGGATTGCCGCCGTCGCACCCGCCTCCGCGGCGGCGATGAGTCCATCGGGAAATGGGAAAAACGCGTCGCTCGCCACCGCACTGCCCGCGAGCGACAGACCGGACTCGTTCGCCTTCCAGACCGCAATGCGCGATGCATCCACGCGCGACATCTGCCCGGCGCCGATCCCCAAGGTTCGATCCGACGCCGCGTAAACGATCGCGTTCGATTTCACGTTCTTCACCACGCGCCAGCCGAAAATCATGGCCGCGAGTTCCGCCTCGGTCGGCTTTCGCTTCGTCACCACTTTGCTCGCCAGATCCTCCAGCTGACCGCTATCTTTTTCCTGCACCAAAAGGCCGCCACTGACGGAACGAAGATCCATCCCCGGCGCGAGCTTCCCTGCGGGGAGGAGGCTGCGGATCAAGCGCAGGTTTTTCTTCTTTTGGAAAATGGCGCGCGCTTCCGGCTCAAATTCCGGCGCGATGATGACCTCGCTAAAGATCTCGCTGATTGCTTTCGCAAGCGCTTCGTTGATCGGTCGATTACAAACAATGATCCCGCCGAAAGGCGCCTGCTTGTCGGTGGCGAAGGCCTTCTCCCACGCCGCGCGCAGATCAGGATCGCAGCCCACCCCACAGGGGTTGGTATGCTTAAGGATCGCGACCGTTGCTTCCTCAAACTCCGCCATCAGCGTCGCAGCCGCACTGATGTCGAGGATGTTATTAAAGGACAACTCCTTGCCGTGGAGCTTTTCGAAGCACCCGTCGAAGTCGCCATAAAGCGCCGCGGTCTGGTGCGGATTTTCGCCGTAGCGCAGTCGGGTGACGATGGGGAGCGAGAGCGAAAACGAAGCGTCGGTGGTTTGCTCTCCGTTGAGGAAATTCCCGATCGTCCGGTCGTATTCCGCCGTCTTCAGAAAGGCCTTTGATCGCCAGCCGCTCACGCATGCGGAGCGTGGTCGCGCCTTCATTTTCCTCCATCGCCGCGATGATCGCAGGATAATCGGCGGGATCGACCACCACCGTGACCGACTCGTAGTTCTTCGCCGCACTCCGAATCATGGAAGGACCGCCGATGTCGATCTGCTCGATCGCCTGCGCGAGCGTGACATCGGCCTTCGCGATTGTGGCTTCAAAGGGATAAAGATTCACCACCACCAGATCGATCGGCTGGTAGCCTTGCTCCTGCGCCTGCGCTTCGTGCAAGGCGTTGCCGCGCTTATAAAGGAGGCCGCCGTGCACGCGCGGATGCAGCGTCTTGACCCGGCCTTCCAGCACTTCGGGGTAATCGGTAAAGCTGGAAATATCGCGCACCGGCACACCTTCCTTCCGGAGCAGCTCCGCCGTCCCGCCGGTTGAAATAATATCGACGCCCTGCTTTTCCAGCACGCGCGCGAATTCGGCCACGCCGGTCTTGTCCGAAACGGAGATGAGTGCGCGGGTGATTTTCATGGTGAGGAATTCTGGACCGCGGATCACGCGGAGGCCGCAAGGCTGCGGATAAAAAACGAATCGCTCAGCGATCGAGCACGACGTGCTTCGCCATCGGGTAGAGCGCCGGGCAACAACCAATCGTCTCGCAAAAAGCTTTGCTGAAATGGCTCAGGCTCGAGTAGCCCACCTCGGTCGCAGCTTCGGTCACGTTGTAGCGGCCGCTCCGGAGCAATTCCGCCGCGCGCTCCATCCGGAGATTGCGCAGAAACTGCGGGATCGTGAGGCCCACTTCACGGGAAAAAATGCGGCTGAGATAAAACGGGCTGCAGCCCACTTCCTGTCCGAGAGTCTCCAGCGTCGGCGGATTCGTGAAATCGCGCGCCAGCACTTCCTTGGTCCGCTCCACCCGATCGCGTGCCACCTGTTTCTGGCGCATGCAAAAGAGCTCCGGGTCTTTCGGCGCGAAAAGAAAATGCGACATCAACTCCAGCGCCTTGCTTTGATACCACAAACTCTGCGCCGCCCGCGGCACCGGTGGCTGAAGCAGGCTCGCCACCACGCTGCGCTGCTCCGTCCCCATCGGGCGCGGAGTGGAAACCACACTGGTTTCGCGCGACGGAAAAATCGCCCGGCGCATCTGCGGTTCCAGATCCGCCTCGCTCTCAGCCAACTGTTTCTGGAGGTGATCGCGCGAAAATTCCAAGGTGACGAACTGGTGCCGTTCACCGCCCAGGCGCGTGGCCGGCAGCGGCGCATCCGAGACCGAATAATAACCCGCGCTGCCCGCGACGTAAGAGCTCTGCGTCCGGCCACCGACCGCCCCCCGGCCTTCCAGATTGAGACAAAACTCGACGCTGCGCGGACGGAAGCTCATCCCCCAATCCAGCGCCTGGCCGGTTTTGAAAGCATGCCACTCCACGCTCACACCCAGCCGCTCGAAATCGCCGTAGAGCTGGCGCCAGCCGTTCTGCAATTCACCCCAGGCATGTGTGGCGTGGGGCGAGAGATGGGCGGCGCTCATGAGCGAGCAATTACCAAGCAAGAGGTCCGAATTGCAAGGCTACATTCCCACACTGGCGGGAGAGAAGTGCCGCAGAGTCTAAGCGCTGCGGCGCTTAAAATGTCAGCCCCATCTCCGCGCCTACCACGAGGGCGTTCTCGATCCGGCCGGTGCCATTTGGCCTGATCACGTATTGGATGTCGGGATGGATGAAGGCGAATTTCGTGAGCTGAATGCGGTAGCCGGCTTCCAGGACAGACTCGAAACGCGGGTCGCCGTTGCCCGCCGCCTGCACCGTGCGCGCGTAGTCGCGGCTGAACCGTCCGTAGACGACACCAAAGATGGTCTGGTCGTTATCGCGCTGCGGGATGAGGCCTTTGTAGACCAGACCGGCGTTGATCTGGAAGGGCACGATCGAGATGTCGGATTGCGGATACAATCCCGACGCCGTCCAAAGGATCAGCCCCTGCTCGCTCCCGGGCGATTCCTGATAAACCATCTGGTCCGCGTGCGCATAGAAGCCGTAGGAGCCGGCGCGCTTGTCGTTCGTGCCGAAGCGCGTGAAGCCGCTCCAAGGCGAGAACGAGCCGCCTACCCAATAGTGCCCCGGCAAACCCTTCAACTCCGGCGTCGCCGTCCCCTTCCCGTCCTTGCCCGAGCCGCTCACAGCCTCCTTCCAGAAGTATGGGCTCCACCCGACCTGCGCGATGAGGAAGACCCCGTCGTCACCCCGGATGCCCCAGTTCAATCCATTGTGCGTGCGATCAAAGACATCGTTCCAGGTTTGGAAAACCCCGACCTGCGCGTTCCATTCCGGCGTCGGATCAATCCGGAGCCGAGCGGCCCAGGTGGCGAATGGATAAGCGGAAAACTGCGTGTCGAAGAGCACGTTTCGGATGTCGCCGTTAATGCCATTATTCAAATAAAGGCCGTAGACGCGCGAGCCGTTGAAATCATCCGAGGCGCCGAAGCGGCCCAGCTTGAGCGAGACTTTGTCGCCTAAAAACTTCTGCTCGAGGAAGACCTGGTAGAGAAAAATGTTCTGCCCGCCGACCGTCTGCTGCACATCGTAGCGGCTGCCGATGTAGTTATCGGTCAGACCGGTGCCATCGCGATTCACGCCGCTGATGGTGAGCTTCGCGCCCTCCCAACCGACGAGTTTATCGAGGTAAAGATTCAGTCCGAAATAAAAGTCGTCCACATAGGTGAGACCCTGCCGCCGACCTCCGCTCGGGTTGCCGGAGATGATGTTGGTGTAGAACAAAAACGGATCGACTCCGGCATCGGCGAGCGCGGTTCGCATGCCGTTCATGTTCCCGAGACCGTATTTGCCCAGCATCCAGGAATCGTCCTGGGAAGCGGTTACGGCAGTTTGCGGTCCGCTCGCCGCGCCTGCGCGGACGCGGGCTGAAACGGCGGTTTGCGCAAAGGCAGACTGGCCGACGAAAAGAAGGGCGGAAAGGAGAAGGAGGGATTTTTTCATACAGGGTTTCAGAGCTGGGTGAGCGTGACTTTCTGCCGCGCGGCTTCGACCGCGTGGCTGGAACTGAGGCCACTCTCCAACCGGCTTAGGCTGTCGATCGAGAAGGCGGTGGCGAGCTGCGCGCACTCGCGCAGCGGGAGTTTCTGCAGCTGCGCGGAGAGAATTCCCGCCACCATCGCGTCGCCCGCGCCGACGGTGCTTTTCACTTCGATTTCAGGCGGGCGCGCGAGGATCGCTTCCGCGGCGGTGACAAAACAAGCGCCCTCTTTGCCCATCGAAACGACGACCAATTCGATCCCACGCGCGATGACTTCCCGCGCCGCCGCGACGACCGCGTCCGGAGTGGCCAGCCCCCGACCGACGAACTCCTCGAACTCGTGGATGTTCGGCTTGATCGCAGTCGGCTGCGCGGCGAGCGCGAGCGGGAATGCTTCGCCACTCGCGTCGAGCAAGACCTTGCCGCCCCGCGCCCGCAGCGCCGCGATTATGTCGCGATAAAGCGTCGGCTCCACGCCCGGCGGCAGACTGCCCGCGAGCACAAACCACTCCGCCTCAAGCGTCGCAATTTTCGCGTCGAGCGTGGAGAGATCAGCCGCCGCCGCGACCGGTCCAGGAAAGTTGATGTCGGTGGTTTCATTTCGCACCGGGTCAGTGATTTTAATTCCGATCCGCGTCTGTCCAGCCACGCGCACGAAGTGATCTGCGATCCCCTTCTCGCGGAACAAATCTTCAAACGCGCCCGCGTTCGCGCGCCCCAGAAAGCCAGTCACGCCCACGCGATGCCCTTGATCGGCGAGGGCGGAGGCCACGTTCACGCCTTTGCCGCCGGGATTCGACCGAATCGTCTCCACGCGATTGACCGCGCCGGCAGTGAAATTTGGAATGGTGACTGTGCGATCGATCGCCGCGTTAAGCGTGATCGTGACCACGTCGTAGGAGTTGTTTTTCATCTTATGGCAAAGGGAGCGCGCGCACTTCTTCGGGCGTTTGGCAGGCCAACGCGCGCTTCGCGTAGGCCTGGATTTTCGGGAGCGAGGTCGCGCGCAGTTGCGCCTTGATCGAAGCCACACTCGGCAGGCTCATGCTCAACTCCGAGACGCCGAGCCCCGCCAGGATGAGCGCGCCGCGCGTCTCGCCCGCCACGCCACCGCAGACGCCGACTGGTTTCCCCGCCGCCGTCGCGGCCTTCGTCACCTGATCGATCAGCCGCAATACCACCGGATGCAGCCCGTCCACCTGCCGCGCGAGTGCCGGATGCATGCGGTCCATCGCGAGCACGTATTGCGTCAGGTCGTTCGTCCCGATGGAAAAGAAATCCGCTTCCCGCGCCAACTCGGCGGCCATCAGTGCAGCGGAGGGCACTTCGATCATGACTCCGATTTCCACTGGCGGCACGCCCAACTCCGCGCGCACCTCCTCCGCGATTTTCCTGGCTGCGCGCAGATCCTCGAGCGACGCGATCATCGGGAACATGATCTTGATCGGGCCGGTGACCGAGGCCCGGTAGATGGCGCGCAATTGCGGCAAAAACAATTCCGGATGGCGCAGGCAAAGACGTATCCCGCGCACCCCGAGAAACGGATTCTCCTCGGGCGGAAAGGAAAGATACGGCACCACTTTGTCGCCGCCGATGTCGAGCGTGCGGATGATCAATGGGAGGCCGTTGAGCGCGGCGGTCATGGTGCAGTAGGCGGCGAATTGCTCGTCCTCGCTCGGCGCCGTTTCGCGTTCCAGAAAGAGGAACTCGGTCCGGAGCAAGCCCACGCCTTCCGCGCCCGCTTCCACCGCGCGCGCCGCTTCGGAAGCTTTGCCGATGTTCGCCACCACTTCGACGCGATGGCCGTCAGTCAGGATCGCAGGCTCGTAGCGTGTCTGGAATTCCACGTCGCGGCGTCGTGCCCAATCCACCCGAAATTCCTCGGCCGACTTCAGATCGGCTTCGCTCGGCGCGATGTAGAGGCGGCCGGTGCTGCCATCAAGAATGCAGAGCGCGCCGTTCGCCTGTTCCAGAATGGCCGCGCCCGCGCCCACCACCGCCGGGATATCGAGCGAACGCGCGATGATCGCAGTGTGCGAAGTCGCGCCGCCAAGCGCGGTGCATAAGCCGAGGATGCGTTTCGGATCCAGCCGCGCGGTGTCCGATGGCGTGAGGTCTTCCGCCACCAGAAGCACAGGCTCACTCGGCAGATACACTTCGCCCTGCTGCGTGCCGGTGAGAAGACGCAAGACGCGCTGCCCGACATCGTGCAGATCCGCGGCGCGACCAGCGAGGCGTTCATTAGCCACCTGCTCCACTTCGGCGACGCGACCGTCGATCACCTTTTGCCATGACCAGGCGGCGCTGTGTCCGCCTTCGATCAAATCGTGCACTTCGCTGAAGAGATCGATGTCGGTCAGGAACGCCTGGTGCGCGCGGAAGATGGCGGCTTCGCTTCGGCCGCAACGCGACTTCACGGCGTCGTGAATCTCCACCAACTGCTCGCGCCCCACTTCGAGCGCATATTTTAGCTTCAACTTTTCGGAAGCGGCGTCCCCCGGTTTGTCGTCCACAATCAAGCGGCTCGATTGGAAATAATGGAGACGCCCGATCGCGAGGCCGGGCGACGCGCTCACGCCGCCGATCCAGTGATTATCGGAGACGGGAACCCAGGTCGTCTCGTCGATGATCTGCTCGTGTTCTTCTTCCTCGCCGAGCCCGCTCTCGACCGCTTCGCGCAACGCCTGGAGCGCCTGGTCGGCGTCGGAGCCGGTCGCGAGAATTTGAATCTTTGCTCCGGCCCCCGCACCGAGCTTGAGCAGTGACGCCATCGCTTTGCCGTTCGCGAGCTTGCCGTTGGCGCGAACGAAAATCTCCGCTTCGAATTGATTCGCGACATCGACGAAGAAGGTCGCAGGCCGCGCGTGCAATCCCGCCGCACCCGCAATCGTGACTTCGATTTCCTTCGCGCCTGCGAGCTGCTCGGTCGGCGACGGCGGCGCTTCCGTGCGTCGCGTGAGGGCCGCGATGATCACCTGTGGATCATTCGTCTCCGCGAGAAGGCTCGCGGTTTTCGCATCATCGAGCACGTCGGTAAGCGCGGCGAGAATTTCGAGGTGCTCATCGGATTTTGCCGCGATCCCGACGATGAGCCGCGCGGTCTGGCCTTCATTCCAAACGACGCCGTCCGGGATTTGCACGACGGAAACACCCGTCGCGTGGATCAGCTCGCGGTCCTTCCCCATCCCGTGCGGGATGACGATGCCGTGGCCGAGAAATGTGTTCGCCTGCCCTTCGCGACCGAGCATGCTTTCGACATAAGCGGGCGCGATGTGGCCGGCATCGACCAGCACCTGGCCGGCGGCGCGGATTGCTTCTTCCTTGGTCGCGGCCCGATGGCCGAGGCGGATGTTTTGGGGCGTGAGTTTGATCATATGGTCTCGGAGAGGTTGGGAAATCAGACGACAGCCGCCGCCGCCGCGGGTTCTGCGAGCGGTCGCTTGAGGAAAAAGAGCGCGCCGGTGGTCACGATGGTGCCGGCGACGATCGCGCCGAGATAAGGCGCAAGATTCGTGACCGCTCCCGGAATGAGCGCCGCAAAGATGCCGCCGTGCGGGACGAGGAATTGCACGCCGGACGACATTGAGATCGCGCCCGCCACCGCCGAGCCAAGCACAGTCGCGGGAATGACGTGGAGCGGATCCTTGGCCGCGAACGGAATGGCGCCTTCGGTGATAAACGACAACCCGAGCACGATCGCCGGCCCACCGGCTTCCCGTTCCTCCGCATCGAAGCGGTTCTTGAAAAGAATGGCGGCGAGCGCGAGCCCGAGCGGCGGCGTCATGCCGGCGGCGATCACAGCCGCCATCGGCGTGTAAATTTTACTCGCGAGCAACCCGACCGCGAAGGTGTAGGCCGCCTTGTTGACCGGCCCGCCCATGTCGAACGCCATCATCGCGCCGAGCAACATGCCGAGGTAGATGGCGTTCGCGCCGCGCATGCCGTTGAGCCACGCGTTCATCGCGTCGTTCAAGGCCTGCACCGGCGGCGCGATCACGTAAATCATGAGCAGGCCGACTGTGATGGTGGAGAGGAACGGCAGGACCAGGACCGGCTTCAAACCTTCGAGCGTGGACGGCAGTTTGATTTTATCGGCGAGAAATTTCGTCAAATAGCCGGCGAGAAAACCGGAGACGATGCCGCCAAGGAAACCGGCGCCTAACGACTGCGCGAGCATGCCGCCGACGAGCCCCGGCGCGATGCCCGGCCGGTCCGCGATCGAGAAGGCGATAAAGCCAGAGAGGACCGCGACGAACAAGATGGAACGCCGTCCCGCCCCCGATCAAGCTCAACGCTGCGCCCAGCGTTCCCTTTTGGTCGCCCGCGTAAATGCCGCCGATGGCAAAGGCGAGCGCGATTGCGAGCCCGCCCGCGATCACGACCGGCAGCATATAGGAGACGCCGGTCATGAGATGTTTGTAGGGACCCGTGCGGCCTTTCGAACGTGCGGCTTGCGCGCGCTCGACGTTCTGAGCGAGTGAACCGGGCGTGGCGTGGGCCGGCTGCGCCAGCGCGGTCGTGATGACTTCCTGACCAGCGTGCATCGCGTGTTTTGTGCTCGTGGAATAGAGCGCCTTCCCGGCGAAGCGGGAGAGGTCCACGTTGGTGTCGGCGGCGATCACGACTGCGTCCGCCGCTGCGATATCCTCGGCGGTGAGCTGGTTCTTCGCGCCGACCGAGCCCTGCGTTTCTACTTTGATGGTGTGGCCGAGAGCGCGCGCCGCTTTTTGTAACGCTTCCGCCGCCATAAAAGTGTGCGCGATCCCGGTGGGGCAGGAGGTGATGCCTACGAGCCGCTTGCCGTCGGGCACCGGCGCGGTTGCGATCGGCGCTGCGGCGACAGGAGCGGGCCGGGCAGGAGCATCGGCGGTGAGCGCGAGCGCTTTCTGGATCACATCCTTGGTGTGACGGATGGCTTCACTGGTCGTGACCTCGTAAACAGGCTTGCCAGCAAAGCGGGCGCGATCAATGCGGATGTCGGCTGCCAGGATGACCACGTCGGCTTCTGCGATTTCCTCTCGTGTCAGCTCGGTGCGGACACCGACAGAGCCCTGGGTTTCAACCTGCATCTGATGCCCGAGGATGGCGGCAGCCTTTTTCAAAGCCTCCGCAGCCATCAAGGTGTGGGCAATGCCGGTGGGACAAGCAGTGAGAGCGACGATTCGTTTCATGGGATAATCTTTCGTAACTTTTCGTAAGCTAATGAAAGTGACCGGGTGTGGTCAACATTTATTTTAAAACATTTCGGAACTCCTTTGCGTGACGCGTAGGACGTGGCGTATCGTAAGACAATGAAAGCCAGTGAAAGCTCAGTTGATGCACGGGTAGTGAAGCCACCCATGACCCAGCATCGGCGCCGTCAGATTCTCGACCTGGTCCACGCGAACGGATCCGTCCAAGTCACCGAGCTTGCCAAAACCTTCGAGGTCTCCGCTGTGACCATCCGGAACGACCTCGCCCAGCTCGAAAAGAACGGGGAGCTCCAACGCGATCGCGGCGGGGCCATTACCCCACCGCCGACGCGGCAGGTGAAGCAGTTGCTCGGATTAAATGAGCGCGCCACGCTCAACCTCCCCGCCAAAGAACGCATCGGGAAAGCCGCCGCCGCACTCGTGCAATCAGGCGACACCATCATCATGGACGCCGGCACCACCGTGGTGGAAATGACCCCTCACCTGACCGCGCTCGAGCCGCTCACCATTGTCACCAACGCGCTCAACGTCGCCCTCAACGCGGCCAGCACGACCGCGGCGCAGATCATCCTCCTGGGCGGAATGCTCAGCCGGGAATCCTCCAGCACGGTCGGCCCGTTGGCGGAGCAGACCCTCTCCACGCTCGCGGTGCAAAAGCTCTTCCTCGGCTCGCAAGCGCTCGATCTCGAGAGTGGTCTCACCGACACCACGCTCGAAATCGCGCAGGTCAAACGCGCCATGATCAAAGCGGCGAAGCAGGTCATCCTCCTGGTTGATTCCGCGAAATGGGATCACACCGGCTTCATCAAAGTGGCGCCGCTGGATGAGATCGACATCATCATTTCCGATAGAAATCTCTCTCCCAGCGCGGGCGAAGCGGCGGCTGCATTGGGCATCCAGCTGATTCTAGTCTGAGCGAAACCTCCGCGAAACAGGCGACCGTTTGTGGGCGGGACGGTTGGAGTTATCGTCGGTTCCCATGCAATTGACCAAGACTGCTTTCGGAATGTGGAATGGCGGCCGCTTCATGCATTTCGGACAGCCGCTCGATGATGACCAATTTGTCGCGCTGATCCGGTTCGCCTACGAGAAAGGCATTCGCACCTTCCTCACCGCGGACGTCTATGGCGCGGGCGAAGCGGATACGCTGCTCGGCCGCGCCCTCGAAGGCATCCCGCGCGACAGCTATTCGCTCGTGGGCGCGATCGGTCACGATTTCTACCAGGGCACGCGTGATGGTTCGAAAGGCTTCCCGCGTTTCACCGATCCCGCTTTGCGGAAGCCGCGCGACTTCGCGAGCTACATGCGCTCCGCGGTTGAGAAGTCGCTCGCGCGCTGCCGGGTGGATCGGTTTGACCTGCTGCTCCTGCACAACCCAGACTCCATCGGCTACACCAGCGACGCGGTCTGGAAAGGCATGGACACGCTCCGAGAAGCGAAATTAACCGACCAACTCGGGATCGCTCCCGGCCCGGCAAACGGCTTTACTCTCGACCTTCTCCTCTCGCTCGAACGCTTCCAAGGCTTGATCGATTGGGCCATGATTATCCTGAATCCGCTGGAGCCCTGGCCAGGTCGCCTGGTCCTGCCGGCAGCGGAGAAGACGGGCGTGAAGGTGCTCACGCGCGTGGTCGATTACGGCGGGCTTTTTCACGATGACGTGAAACCAAACCACGAGTTTGCGCCGCGCGATCACCGGACGTTTCGACCCGCTGGTTGGGTGGAAGCAGGGACCGCGAAGCTGGAGCAAATCCGCGGGATCGCGGAAGCGCACGGTCTCACTTTGCTCCAGCTGGCCTGCCTCTGGAATCTGCAACATGCGCCCGTGCAGTGTGTGGTCCCGACCATGATTCAGGAACCAGGCGCCAAAGCGAAGAGCATCGAGGCCAAGGTCGAGGAGCTGGCCATGCTGCCCGAGGCCACCTTTAGTGCCGATGAGCTCGAGCAAATCGGGCGCGTAGGCGACAACGCGAACTGCATGAGTTTGAAAGGCGCCAACCCGGAGTTCACCGGCGAGTCGCTGCCAGATCGGTGGTCGTTAAACCCCGAGCTCGAGGCAGTGGCGGGACGGTGGCAGATCGAGCCCACACGCGACCTCGTGCACGCGATGCCAGCGAGCGAAGCCTGACTAACCCGGCGTGGGCGCGGGTGACTTCAGCCCTCTCCATTCCCGCCAACCCAAAAGGACGATCGCGACTGCGAAGGGAATGAAGTAATAGATCGTTCGATAGGCCAGGAGACCGCCCAGCACTTCGGCTTGAGGTGCCGTCGAGGGCAAGAGCGCGATCACGACAAATTCGAAAACTCCGAGCCCGCCTGGCACGGTGCTGAGCATGCCCGCGAAGTGTGCGAGCAAAATAATCTGCGCCACCTGCAACGCCGGCACGCCCGGAATTTCCGGCAGGAGGGCGATGACCGCGAGAGCGGCAACAGCCCAATCCATCGCCGACGCGACCGTCGCGGTGGCCGTAAGTTTAAAGGCCGGCAGCTCAAGCCGCCACGCGCGGAAACGCAACGGTCGGCCCCAAAAGGAAAGCGCCCAGACCAGCGCGAGCCCGGCGAGCAACACGACACCCAGCGGCCAGGTGGATTGAATCGGAAACCGCGCCGCGATTGGAATAGGCAGCGGCCAAAAGGTAAACGCCACGCCCGAGACAAGAGCCTGGCCACAGAGGCCGACCACCGCGCAAAACCCAATCAACCGCGCCACCTCGACCGCCCGCAAACCCAGCCCCAGGTAAAGGCGGAACCGCATCGCGCCGCCACTCACCACCGCGGCTCCCAAGTTCATGCTGAAGGCGTAGCTAATAAACGAAACCAACGCCACGGTGCGAAACTTCAGCGAGCGCCTGTACGAAGCGGGTGCCGAGAAAATCGCACGCCGCCAGACACGAGTAGCTCACCACCGCGGCGCAGGCGGCCAGGAGAATGCGGGCGCTGGAGAGACTGCTGAGGTAGTCGCTCAGCTCCCGCCATTGCACGCCGCGGAACTCTCGATAAAGCGCCCACAGTGCCGCTCCGAAAATGAGCAGGACCACCAGCGGCGCGAGGCGGCGCCATCCTCGTGCTCGCGATGGGGGATAGGGTGTTCAATGGATCAGCGCACGAGTGCCTTCAACGCTTGGTGCGCCGCTAAGGAAAGCGCGGCCCTGCCGAATGCAATCAAGGCCCGCCCGCCGGCTTCGCATCTCTCCGCCGCTGCCAGAGAAAAAACGCCGGCAAACCCGCCGCGGCGATGCCCAACCCGATCGACGCTCGCACAGGATCGTGCGCGAAGGTGCTCACCACGATGAGCCATTGCGCGAGGATAAAGAGAAGCGTCGTCCACGGATGCCCCGGCACTCGGAAAGCCACTGCCTCCGGGGCGCGCCGGCGCAGGACGAAAAGGCAGACTGCAGTTAAACCGAAAAAGATGCAGTCCATCGCCACCACATAGTTCACCACCTGTGCGTAGCTGCCGGTAAGCGCGATCACGATCGCCCACCCGCCTTGCAACGCGATCGCCACCACCGGCGCACGCGTGGTCGGATGAATCCAGGCCACGCTGCGGAAAAAGACGCCATCCTCTGCCATCGCGAAATAAACGCGCGGCGCGGTGAGCATCGATTGCGCGAGAAATCCGAAGGCGGAAAATGCGATCCCGGCGGCGATAAACTGCGCGCCGCGCGGCCCCATCAACAACCGCATCACCGAAGACGCCGGCGTGGTGGTGGCCGCCAACCCCGCCGGGCCGAGCGCGCGCAGATACGCGAAGTTCACCGCGGTGTAGACGACGATCACTCCCAGCACGCCCAGGATCATCGCCCGCGGGAGCACGCGCGGCGCGTCCCGCACTTCACCCGCCAGAAAACTCGAAGTCTGCCAGCCGCCGTAAGCGAAGAGGACCGGAGTCATGGCCGCGCCGAAAGCGAGCAGCGACATTGCCCGGAAGCGCAGGCGGCGGGCGCATCGCTCGCAGGCGCCGCGCTGCTCCCCCAAAAACTCCCGAGCACGATCACGCCGATGGCGGCGATCGCAGTCAGGGTCATGAAGGATTGCACCCGGCTGCCGGCGCGCACGCCCAGGCAATTTATTCCTGTCAGAGCCGCCAACGCCAGCACAGCCACAGCCGCCGCCGGCACCGGCCATTGCGTGAGCTCCAGAAAATAGCGGGCAAAGATCACCGCCACTGCCGCCATTCCGCCCGTCTGGATCACGAGCAACAAAACCCAGCCATACATGAAGGCCACCGCCGGGTGGAGCGCATCGCGCAGGTAGGCATACTGCCCGCCCACCACCGGCAACCGGGCCGCCAGTTCCGCATAAATGAAACCGCCCACGAGCGCGATCAAGCCACCCGCAATCCAGACGCCCAGGATCAGGCTGGCCACGGGAACGCGTTGCGCGACCAGATAGGGATTGATAAAAATTCCCGCGCCGATGATGCCGCCCATGACTGCGAGCGTGGTCCCGAACAATCCCAATTGCCGCGCCAGTCCCGTCTTCATCGCGAGCGATCGTCCATGGCGCACCCCGCCACACAAGATTAATTAAGAGCCATGTCGCACTTCGAAGCCCCCGATTTCCTCCAGCTCGACGACCTTCTCACCGACGAAGAGCGCGCCCTGCGCGACCGTGTCCGCGCCTGGGTGGACGAGCGCTTTTTGCCCGTGATCGTGGAGCACTACCGCGCCGGCACCTTTCCGCTCGACCTCGTTCCGGAGCTCGCGGCGCTCGGCGTTTTCGGGCCCGGGATTCGGGGCCATGGCTGCGCGGGCCTCGGCAGCGTGGCCAGCGGCCTCATCATGCAGGAGCTGGAACGCGGCGATAGCGGCCTCCGCACTTTCGCTTCTGTCCAAGGCTCGCTCGCCATGATGGCGATCGATCTTTTCGGTTCGGAAGAACAAAAAGAGCGTTGGCTGCCGGCGATGGCGCGGGGGGAGAAGCTGGGTTGCTTCGGTTTAACCGAGCCAGACTTCGGCTCCAATCCCGCGGGCATGCAAACCCGAGCGCGCACCAGCGGGAGCGGCTTTATCTTGAACGGCGCAAAGAAGTGGATCGGGAACGGAACGATCGCAGACGTCGCGATCGTGTGGGCCAAGCTCGACGGCGACGAAGGACGCCACGTGCGCGGCTTCCTCGTCGAACGCGGCACGCCCGGCGTTCGAGAGCACGCTAATGGAGGGCAAGCTCTCCCTGCGCGCCGCCCTCACCGCTGAGCTTTCTTTTAACGACTGCACGCTTCCAGCGGACGCGCTTCTGCCGCAGAGCCGCGGTCTGCGTTCTCCCTTCGAGTGCCTCAACCACGCGCGTTACGGGATCGCGTGGGGCGCGCTCGGTGCGGCGATGGCTTGTTACGATGAAGCGCGACAGTACGCGCTCGCGCGGCAACAATTTGGCCGGCCCATCGCCAGCTTCCAGCTCGTGCAGGCGAAGCTGGCCCGCCTCCTCACTGAGATCACAAAGGGACAGCTGCTCGTGCATCGGCTCGCGCAAATAAAAGACGCCGGCAGGGTGCAGCCTGCCCAAGTCTCGATGGCGAAGATGAACAACGTCGAGATCGCACTCGAGACCGCCCGCATCGCGCGCGACATCCTTGGCGGAGTCGGCATCCTGGATTCGCACCAATGCTTCCGGCACATGTGCAATCTCGAGAGCGTGAAGACGTATGAAGGCACGCACGACATTCATCTCCTCGTGCTCGGACAACACATCACCGGCATCCCCGCCTACGTCGGGTAGGGCCAAAGCGAAGCCGCGAGGGTGCAGACGTCCCGGGTAGGGTGGGCGTCTCGCCCGCCGAGCGAAGCATCTTGCGTCGCGACCTCTAGTCCCGCGCAGAGGATCGTTCCGGCAAGACGCCGGGACGCGCGCCCCGCCTAGTGCAGCACTGCCGGCTCGGGCTCGCGCGAAGGATGCCGCGGTGGCGGCGCGCTCTCTCCTTCATGATGCATGTGCCCGCTGCGCAGGAACGGCACCCTATCGAGCACGCTTTCCTGGAACCATTCCAGCGCCAGATAAATAACCGGCGTGATGTAAAGCGTGATGAATTGCGAGACGATCAATCCGCCCACGATGACCAGGCCCAACGGTCGCCGCGATTCCCCATCCGCGCCGTATCCGAGGGCGAGCGGGACCGCGCCCATGAGCGCGGCCAGCGTCGTCATGATGATCGGACGAAACCGCTCCACGCTGGCTTCGTGGATCGCCGTCCGCCGATCGTAGCCTTCATCCAGCCGGTGCAAGGCGAAGTCGACAATCATGATGCCGTTCTTCTTCACGATCCCCATGAGCAGGAACAAACCGATGATGGAATAAAGCGAGAGCGTGGAGTTCTTGTCCCAGAAATTGAAGATCCAAAGCGTCAGGAGCCCGCCGACCACCGCCGGGAACAGAGTGGAAAGCACGGTGATAGGATGGACGTAGCTCTCGTAAAGAATCCCGAGGATCACATACATGACGAAGATGGCTGCGAGCACCAGATACGGGAGCGCGGTGAAGAGCTGTTGCAGCACGAGGCCCTCGCCTTGCAGCTCGCCTTTGACCGTCGCCGGCACCACTTCCGCCGCCGCCTTCTCGATGAACGCCGTCACGTCGCCCAACGCCACGCCGTCCTTGGTATCGAACCCGAAGGTCACGCTCGTGAATTGATTGGTGTGATTGACCGCTTGCAGTCCCAGCTCGGTGCGAGTCTTCGTGAGCGCGCGCACTGGGATGAGCTTTTGATCGCCCTCAGGTTTGATGTAGAGCTGGCGCAAATCTTCAGGATTGGCGCGGTCCTTATCCGCCACTTCCAGGATGACCTGGTACTGATCGTCCGCCTGCTTGATCAAGTAGACATAGTTCTGCGAATACGCGGCCCGGAGCAGGTTTTGCAGCTTGGTGGTGGAAACGCCGTAGAGGCTGGCGCGCTCGCGATCAATATCGATATCGATGTTGGGCGTGTTTCGGAAAAGATCGTTTCGCGGCCGGCCGGCGAAGCCGTCGAACTCCTCGAATTTTTTCGTTAGAGCCTCCGCCGCGGTGTAGACCTCGTCGGGATTGATCCCGCTTAAGGTGTAGCTGTAGCGCCCGAAGGAACTGCCCGTCCCACCGACGTCGATCTGCAGGACGGGTTGCGGATTGAGCGTGGGAATGACTCCGGGGATCTCGCCTAAAGATTTGCGCAAGTCGGCCACCACTTTCTCGATCGGTGGACGCTCGCTCGCGTTTTTCAGAAAGAGAACGGTGAAGATGCCCGCCGAGCCGCGGCCGCGTCCAGCCACCGTGAAGTATTTATCGACCGCGGGATTGGCCTGCAGGATCGGGTCGAGCTTGTCCTGGATCTTGCGCTGTTCCTCCGGCGAAGCGCCTTCCTGCACAATGAAGAAGCCCCGGATGTTTCCGCTATCGCCAGTAGGCAGGAGCGTGAATGGCAAGGTGGTGAAGAAGAACCAAACGCCAAAAGCACAGAGCGCGAGAATAGGCGCGGCCAGCCAGCCGTGATCGAGAAACCAATCCAGGGTGCGGCTGTAAAAGCGCACGATGGGTTTGAAGAAGCGATCGGTGAAATTCTCCATCCACGACTTCACGTGCCCCGGCCCGCGCTCGCGCAACATCCGCGCGCACATCAACGGCGTGAGCGTGAGCGAAACCACTCCGGACGCGAGAATCGCGACGATGATGGTGATGGCAAACTCGCGGAAAATCCGGCCGAGCAATCCCGGCATGAAGACGAGCGGGATGAAAACCGCCGCGAGGGAGAGCGTCATGGAAAGAATCGTGAACGAAATCTCGCCCGCGCTGTTGAGCGTGGCTTTGTAGATCGACTCACCGCTTTCCGCGCGGCGAACGACGTTCTCCAAAAACACAATCGCGTCGTCCACCAGGAACCCGATCGCCAGCGTCAGCGCCATCAGGGTCAGATTGTTAATGGAAAAGCCGAGCGCCCACATCACGAGGAAGGTGATGAGGAGAGAAAGCGGCAACGCCACTACCGGAATCATGGTATCGGCGACGCGACCCAGGAAAACGAAGATGACCAGGACGACGAGGACGAATGCGATCAGCAAGGTCTCTTCCACATCATGCACGGAGCGCTCGATCGTCTCCGCGCGGTCGCGCACGGTGATGAGATTGATTGAGCCGGGAAGTTCCTGCCGCATTTTCGGGAGCAACTCCCGAATTCGCTCGGCTACTTCCACCGCATTTGCCCCGGCCTGGCGCGAGATGGCCATGACGATGGTGGACGCCGGTGGGTTGAAGCCACGCGCGAAAAAATGCCGCGAGAGACGCTCGTCCTGCACACTGTTCGTCACCTCCGCCACGTCGCGGAGATAAATCGGGGTGTCTTCCGGCCCGCGCTTGATGATGAGATTGCGGTAGCCCTCGGCGTCGTCCAGCTGCGCGTTCGGGCGTAGAACATACGATCGCGTTTTTCCATCAAACTGCCCCACGCCGGCAAAGGAAGTACCCGCGCGAATCGCGCCCGAAAGTTCGTCAAAGGTGATGGCACGGGTCGCCAAAGCACCTGGATCCACCTTCACTCGAATGGCGGATTTAACGCCGAAGATCTGCACCTGCGAAACCCCGGGCACGATGCTGATCCGCTGCGAAACCTGCGAGGTCGCGTATTTGTAAAGATCGCCATCCGTCAGGGTGCTGCTCGTAAGAGCCACGTAGAAAACAGGCGAGTCGTTTGGGTTCGACTTCGAGAAAGTCGGCGGGCTGGGCAAATCCGCTGGGAGCTGGCCACTGGCGCGTTGGATGGCGGATTGCACGTCCGTCGCCGCCGCATCGATGCTTTTGCCGAGTTCGAATTGCAGGGTGATGTTCGTCCGCCCCTGCCCGCTCGAACTTGTGCTCAAGACAATGCCGGGAATTTCGGTGAACTCTTTCTCGAGCGGGGTGGCGACGGTCGCAGCCATCGTCTCCGCGTTCGCGCCCGGATAAGAAACGCCCACGTCGATGACCGGATAATCGACCGCCGGCAAATCGTTCACGGCCAGCAATTGATAACTTAAAATACCAAAGACGATGACCGATGCCGTCAGCAACATCGTCATCACCGGCCGCTGGATGAACGGCTTCGAGAGGCCGGAGGAAAACTGCATCAGCTTGCCCGGCGTCTTCCCTGCCGCGGCTGGCGCAGGCGCGACACCGTCGGCACCGTTGCCGTGCTGGTCCTCTCTGTCGGCTCGTGGGTCGCGCGGATCCATGATTAGTGAAGCGTCTTGGCGGATTGCGCTGGGGAGCCGCCGCCGGACGGCGCCTGCTCTCGGATCACCACTTTGGCGCCGGGCGAGAGCTGCAATTGCCCGCTGGTTACGACCTGCTCGCCCTCTTGCACGCCTTCAGAAATGACCGTCAAATCGCCGTGCACCTGCCCCGGTTTCACCTGTCGGAGATCCAGCGTGGAATCGTCTTTCACCACGAAAACATACGGTCCGTTTTGACCGATCTGCACCGCGCTCGAAGGCACCAGGTGCGCCTCTTTCAAGATATCGAGAACGAGACGCACTTGCACAAATTGCTCCGGCCATAAAGCGCGGTCCGGGTTGGGCGTAACTGCGCGCGCTTTCACCGTGCCCGCGCCGGGCTGCACAGAGGTATCGATAAAATAAAGCTCGCCCGTGCGCGGCTGCACGTTGTCGTTCGCGGCATCGGTCACCACCCGCAGGTTTGGATTATCGAGATATTTGCGCACCATCGGCAGGTCGGGCTCGGAGATGGTGAAGTCCGTGTAAATCGGGTCCAACCCCTGGATCGTGACCAGCGGAGGGCTGCTCGGGTTGACCACGTTCCCCGCATCCACCCCGCGCAACCCAGCGCGCCCATCGATCGGCGAACGAATGCTGCAGAAATCGAGATTCACCTGCGCGGCCGCGACGGCGGCTTCCGCCCGCATCGCGTTGGCGTTCGCCGTATCCAAATCCTGCGTCGCGGTGACGTTCTTCGATTCCAAAACCTTCTGTCGTTTGAGATTAGCCTGCGCCAAAGCCAGATCCGCTTTGGCCGCTTCCAGGACGGCCTGATACGGGCGCGGATCGATCTCGAAAAGCAGTTCGCCTTTCTTCACTTCCGCGCCGTCTTTGAATTCGCGCGACATGATCTGGCCAGTGACCTGCGCCTTGATCTGCACCATCTCAAACGGGCTGGTCGTCCCGATTTCATCGAGGTAAAGAGGCACATCTTTCGAGGTGACCTTGGCCGCAAAAACATTCCGCGGTGGGCGCTCGTCTTTCGAAGCCGCTTTTTTGCTGCAACCGGCCGCGACAGCCGCGAGCAGAGCCAGCGCGGCCCAGCCGCGAAAACGGCGAAAGTGTGTGGTGATAGATCGTCCTTTAATCATGACTAAGACCGCGCAGGCCTCTTGGCGGTTACAGAATTCTTCGTTCCAGCGCCTTCGCTGGGCGCAGCTAATGCGCGTTCGCGGATTTGGGTGAGCACGCGGACGCAGGTCTCGAGGTCTTGCTTCGGGATGTCCGCGAGCAACTCGAGCCGAAGCGTCCCGGCGGTGTGAAAAATTTGATTGAGCACAGCGGTGGAGCGCTTCTGCAGATGCACCGTTTTGCAGCGTCGATCTTCCGCATGCTCCTTGCGTTTAATCCACCCGTCCTGTTGCAGCCGATCCAGAATCCCGACCAAGGTGGGCTCTTCAATTCCGACCCGGGCCGCGAGCGCCTTTTGCGTAAGCTTGTCTCCCCCACGAGAAAGATGCGCCAGGGTGGTCCACTTCCCCATGCTCAAGCCGAGCGGGCGCAGACGTTGATCGAGCTTCGTGCGCCAGGCCCGCGCCGTCTCATTTAGAGACACTCCCAGCCGCTCGATTTCCTTCTCAGTCTCCATGCGTTCGTTAGCATGCTAACGGTTTCCGGGAAGTCAATCGCCCACCCGGATTCCGCTACGGCACGGTCTCGACGACCAGAATCTCGATCCCGCGATAATCCCGTTGCCGGAGCAGGAGACGTCCTCGCTGCAACGCCTCCGCTTCATCCGCGGGCTGGACCAGAAAAAACCGTCCGCTCGGCGGCAACTGCGCCACCCGCTGAAGGTAGACAATCGGATCGCGCACATAAAAAAGCGCTGGTTGGTAATCGGGATCAATCGCGTACAGCGGCTCGCCCGGCGGCAGCACGGCATTGATGGCCGTGCCGATATTCCGCACCTTCTCGCGCTTTCCTAAAATCGGGGTGAGCGCGAAGCCGTAAATCAGCAGCGCCCCGCTCACGACCAAGGCGACGACAAAGGGGAGGCGAACTTCTTGCGCGAGTCGCGCCGGCCGCCGCAACCGCAGCCAACGCGGCAATTCGAAGCCGTTCGTCGAAAGAATCGAAGCCGCCAGCCAAATCGTCGGGACCAGTAACGGCATCGTGTAACGCGCCAACGCCCCCGGCAAAAGCACGATGAGCAGAAACGAAGTCGCGATCCCCCAAGCCAGCGCCCGGTGAAGTTCAAACGTGGGCATCCGATCTCCCACAGAATGTTGGACGTTGGACGTTGGACGTTGAGCGTTTTCCCCTTTCCGAAAGGCCTTGCCGGCAAAAAGAAAAAGCAAAGTCCAAGGCAAAAAGTAACCCAGCCCACGCGGGATATTCTTTATCCAGCCGGCAAACTTAAAGTCCTCCCCCGTAAGCCGCCCCGAGAATTGGTGCGTCCACGTCTGCGTCACTTCGTCGCCTGGCATCATCAGCAAACAAGGAATCGCCCAGGCCGCGAAAAGGCCGAGCATGATCACGAGTCCCACCCAGTGCGCCGGTCGCAGCAGCGCGCGCAATTGCCCCTGCTGGATCAACAACGCGCCCACCACCGCGTAAAAGAAAACCAGATGCACCGGCCCTTTCGCGAGCCAGCCCAGACCCAGAAAAATCCATGGCACCGTCCACGTCAGCCAGGGCGACCGTCGTTCCTGCCACCAACTCATCCAGCAAATAAAAGCCAGCCCAGTCAACGATACGTAAAGCGCTTCGATCTCGATCAACCGACCCTTCTCGATCATGCCGAAATTCGTCATCCACAGAAGCGCGGCAATGAAGGAGCCGTTCGCGCCGAGGGAGCCGCGCGCAACCACCACAAAGGCAAGCGCGACCGCGAGAATGCACAACACGGAGGGCAGGCGCGCCGACCATTCCGCACGTTGACCGGTTATCGTAAACGAGGCGGCCACGAGCCAGTTGATCAGGGGCGGCTTGCGGAAATAAGGATCGCTGCCGACATGCGGGACGATGAAATTCCCAGTCTGGAGCATGGTCACGCCGGGAAGAATGCGTCGCCCCTCTTCGCCCTTGATCTCAAGCGCGCCGAGGCCCGGAAGAAAAATCGCCGCCCAGAGTGCGAGAACAACGAGGGAAAGTCGGAGGCGGGACACGGGAGAACGTCCAACGTCCAACGTCCAACGTCCAACGTCCAACGTCCAACGTCCAACGTCCAACGTCGGCTGTAGACCATGATTCACCGCGCTAGGCGTCACAATCACAAAACGCTCCGTACACCCCAGTCATCCCGAGCCGGCGAAGCGCGGCCGAGGGATCTCGCGCAAGCCTATTGATCCATTTCGCTCAGGAGATATATCGGACACTTCCCGGTGCGTCCTGATCAAACGCAGCGCACAAACTCCGCCGGAGAGATCCCTCGGCCGTGCTCCGCCGGCTCGGGATGACCACTCGCAAGGGCAACGCGATAGCTACCGTCTCCAGTCTTCAGCCTCCAGCCCGACCCTCCCTCACTCCCTCACCTACAAGCGCACCCGCTCCGCGCTCGCCGCGGGTATCCAACCCCGCAAATCATTCGGCAACGCGGCGTAAATCCAATCACCCCGCGTGCTCAAAATATTGATCTCGCTCCCCGTCGGCAGCAGCAGCACGCTGCCGGCGCTATCCGCCGTCGCCACCCGCGCCTCGATCTGCCCGCCGGTAATGATCGCCAGAGCCTGGCCATGCGGACCCGTCTCCATCGCGTAAACGGCCGCCGCCGCCGCGCCGCAGACCAGCACAGCCACCGCTCCGAAAAATGGCAGGAGGATCGAGCGCCGACGCCACCGCCGCCACATCACCAACAGGACGGCCGCGCTCCAAAAAGCCACCGCGCTCGCCAGCGTCAACTGCCGCGGAGTCGTGCGAGCTGTGTAGCGTTCCCACCACCTGCTGCGCAATTCCAACGCCCGCGCTTTCTCTCGCGCGATGGCCAGGTTCGCGCGCGCTTCCGGATGCGAGGGCTGCAAAATCAACGCGCGCTCATAATTCAAAATCGCCTGACCGAGCGCGCCGGTGCGGAACTGAGCGTTTCCCAAGTTATAAAACAAAGCCGCACTTCGAGCGCCCGCCGCCGCTGCGGACTGGTAGAGTTTCACAGCTTCTTCAAAACGTTCTGCTCGATAGGCCTCGCCAGCCTGCGCCAAGGTGTCTGGCTCCTGAGCGGATAGACGCGGCATCAGGCCAATCATTAGCGCGAGTGCCAGCGTCCATCGGACAAAAGAAAGCGCGCTTTTCATACCCGCAGATTTTCCACCAATTCGCGGATCTGATTCCGCTCTTCCGCCGAGAGCGCATCCCTCCCATTCGGCGCGCCGCTGTAGCGCAACTCGTCGCTCTGCTCGAAAAGCCGACGCAGCCTTGCTTCCGCAGCGGCATCGAGACGGAAGGCCGCGACCGCTGCATCCGCGTCCACCGTATTAGGATTGACCGCTCGCCGCAGCGCCGTTTTTAACTGCACCGCGCGCGCCGCCTGCGCGAAATATTCCTGAGGCGAGCCGGTCTCGCGTTTGAGCTCGCGCTCCAACTCGGCGGTTTCCTGCTGCAAGCGAAGCGCGCGGTTTCGCTCGCGATCACCAGCGCGCTGGCGCTGCCATTGCCAGCCGAGGAACGCCAGCAAAGCGAGCAACGGCACCAGTTGCGCGAGCCAGAATGATTGCTGCCGATAGAGCGGCGTGAAGGATTGCGCGACCGCTGGGCGATCGTCGAGTTGCGGCAGGATCTCATCCGCGGCGCGGGGCGCTGCTGTCGGTGTCGCACTCGGAGTCGGATCGGTAGCGGCCGGCGCGGCGGAGGCTGCCGGCGTCGGAGCCGGAGCTGCCCCGCCCGCGATCTGCAGAGGAATCGCCTCGGTCCGGAGCGTAACGTATTGCTCTTTCACCGGATCGAAGAAAGAGAAGACGAGCGGAGGCAGCTCCGTTTTGTTTTCCTTCGCGCTCACCACCATCTCGAAGGTCTTTACCCCGCTTATCCCGACATCGTCGTCCTGCTTGAAGCTGTCTGAGGCGGGATATTTGTGCCAGCCGGCTTCGTCGCTCAAGACCGGCGCGGAAACGCGATCGAAATTACCGCGACCGGTGAGCGTGGCGGTGATCGTGATCGGGTCGCCCACTTGCGCTTTCTTCGGGCTGGCGTCAGCGCGCAGGATAAAGGTGCCGACCGCGCCGGAAAATTCCGAAGGCGGTTTCGGCGGGAGCGGTTTCACCTCGAGGGGCGCGACCTCGCTTTTCAGATTTACCTCTTTCGGGACGGACGGGGCGAAAGCGGGATCGTTGAAAAGATTGTTGAAGAACGGGTCATCGAACGGCCCGCCGCGCGGCATCATCGGGTTGCGGCCGCCTGGGCGTGGGACCCGGACGACAGGCGAGACCTCAGCCGGCCCGATCTCAAACTTGCCGCTGCGCGCGGGCGAAATGGCGGTTTTAAAGATGAAGACCTGGTAAGCCTGACCCTTCACCGTTTCGACGGTCTGTCGCGGCTCAGAAATGCGCTGGGTGGTGAAGCCCTGGCCCGCGATCTGGAGGCCGGTGCCTAACGACTCGACCGGCGCGCGCATGTTCAGGCCCAGCCGAACCTGGACCGGGATCATCTCGCCCACGTAGGCCACCTGTTTCGGCAGGAGCATTTCGACGAAACCGATCTGGGCGGGGTTGACCCCGGAATTGCTCCCTCCCCGCCGGCCTTGCGGCGCCGCGGAGCCACCAGCCGCAGCGGCAGTGAGGGTGAGAGACGGAGTGCTTAATTCCTGCCCCGCCACCTCCACTATTTGGGGCGGGATGGTAAAGGTGCCGGCCTGCAGAGGCGTAACCATGTAGGTGAAGGTGAAGCTGTAGCTGACGCTGAAATTCTGCATCTGATACTGGCGCGAAGTGCCGGCGGAACGAATCTCCAAACCCTCCACCGCGATCTCGCCCGGCGGCCGCGGATTCGAGGCGCCGGTGACCTGGATTTGCAACTGCACGGGCTGGCCCACTTCCGTCTCGGAGTTGCTTAGCACTGCGGTCACACTCGGCTCCGCCGCGACAACATGAGGGAGCGCGCCGCCCAAAAGCAGGGCGCAGCATAATCCAATGGCAGTAAATCGAGACGTCCTCATGGAGCGAAGTGGCGGCCGGATGGGGCGCGCCTACCAATCTTTATAGACACGACGGACCTTTCTCCGTTCATCCAGAGGCACGCGCTGCTCCTCATCCTTCATTGATTGCAAGAGACGCTCCGCCTGTTGTTCGCTCATCTGGCCTTCCTCCGGCACTTCCGCTTCCGGTTGCGCCTCAGTCTCCTCCGGGGGCGGCTGTTCGCCATCGGCGCCCTTCACGTCGCCCTGCGGTTTCTTCTCGGGGGTGCCTGCAGGTGACGGCCCCGGAGTGGGCGAGCTGCCTTCGCTCCCTGGAGATTGATCGCCCGGCGTCGGCGATGGGCTGGCGCCATCCTCTCCCGGGCTGGGCGAGGGAGATTCTCCACCCGGCGACGGCGATGGGCTGGCGCCTTCTCCGGGAGATGGCGAAGGACTGGCTCCGGTCTCCGGCGTGGGTGAAGGCGTCGGCGATGGGCTCTCGCCGGGCTTGGGTGGTTCGCCTTTCTCGCCGTCTTTATTTTGCTGCGGGTCGCCTGATTGATCCTTCTGATCTTTGTCCTGGGACTGATCCTGCTTTTGTTCGTCTTTCTTATTCGGATCCGGCGACGGCGACGGTGAGGGAGACGGCGAGGGAGAAGGTGTGGGGCTGGGCTTCTGCTCCTGCTCTTTCTTCAGCTCCTCGAGCTTTCGTTTCACGAACTCGGCATTCTCTTTCGCTTCCTTGTTCTCGGGATCAATCTTCAAGGCCTGGTCGTAGTGTTGCAGGGCGTTATTCCAATCCTGCATTTTGTCCGCCGGCGTCTTCTGCGTTTCACCGCGCTGGTAGAGTGTATTCCCAAGGTTGTAATGGCTCTTGTTTTGCAAGCTGGGATTGGGCGAGAGCAACGCCTGGCTGAAGGATTGCAGCGCCTTCCCGTAATCCTTCATTTTGTAAGCAGCCGCCCCAGCATCGAAATGGATTTTATCCGCCGCGCGGGTGTCAGGATGCGCCTGCAACGTCTGCTGAAATTCCTCATACGCCCGGCCGAACTCCTCTTTTTGATAGGCCTCCAAACCCGGCGACGCGGCATGCACTGAGATCGCGCCGAGAAAGATCACGCTCGTCGCGGTCAGCACGGCCGTCTTCTTGCGCGCTGCGAGCGTGCCGGGGCGTTTGACTCGTTTACGCTCGCTCACCAGAAGCGAGAGCGCGAAAGCGAGGAGCGCGCCGCCGAGCGGCCATTGGTAACGCTCGATCGGCTGACGCGACATCTTGGTATCGATCTCGCCCGCCTGCATTTTCGCGAGCCCGTCCTGGTAAAGCTTTTGCATCGTCGCGGGGCCGCCTGCGAGCGGGAGATAGATACCGCCAGTGGCTTGGGCGATCTCGCGCAGCCGGGTCTCATCCAGTTTCGATTTCACCACCTGCCCACCGCCATCTTTCACAAACCCGGTTCCGCTTCCCGGCCCTGCCAGAGGAATAAGCGAGCCCTCGGGCGTGCCCACGCCCACCGTGAAGATGCGCACGCCCGCATCCGCCGCCGCTTTCGCCAACCCGGCAGAATCACCCGCCAGCTCTTCGCCATCGGTGAAGATGATCAGCGCGCGATTGCCGATCGCCGATTTGCCGAATGTTTTCACCGCGAGCGTGATCGCCTCGGAGATATTCGTGCCCCCTTCCGGGATGATGGTGGTGTCGAGCTCCGTCAAAGCCTCGACGGCCGCGTCGTAATCGATCGTGAGCGGTGCTTGCAGAAAAGAGCGACCGGCAAACGCGATCAGTCCCACCCGATCGCCGCGCAACTCCGAGATCAAATCCTGGGCGCTCAGCTTGACCTGCTGCAGACGGTTCGGCGGCACATCGTTCGCCAGCATGCTGCGGGAAGTATCGACTGCGAGGATGAGATCGAGTCCCTTCCGCTTCACCTCCTCATAAGTGTAGCCGTAACGCGGTTGAGCCAGAGCCACGATGGCGAGCGCCAGCCCGAGCAGGAGAAGGACAAAACGCAGAACGCGCCGGAAGCGATGCACGGTCGCACCAAGCTGCGGCACCAGCCGGGCGGCGATGAACTCCGTCAAACGCGCCGCGCTCCGCTGCTCCGCGCGCAGGAAGACCAGCCCGAGTGCCGGGATGACCAACAAAGCCCACAGCCACTGGTACGGCGCCAAAACTCACGGCAGCTTCCTCCAGATCGTTTGCGCCAGAAGAATCTGCGCAATCAGCAATCCGCAACCCGCCATCAGCAACGCAGGAAATAAATCCCGATACTGCTGAAACTTCTTCATCGTCACGGTCGATTTTTCCAGTTGATCGATGTCCGCAAAAATCTGCTCGAGCGAGCGCGTATCGGTGGCGCGAAAGAATTTTCCGCCCGCGATTTGCGCCATCTCTTTCAGACCGGCTTCGTTAAAATGCACCGGCTGGTTTTGATAGAGCAGGTTGCCGGAGAGATCGGTCAGGAAGCCGCCGCGCCGATCGGGAACGGGTGCCGGCGCGACCCCGTTAATGCCCGCGCCAATGGCGTAGAAATTAATCTGCAGCGCTTTGATCGCTTCCGCGGCCGTGGTGGGCGGCACTTTCCCGGCGTTGTTTTCACCATCGGTTAAAAGGACGAGCGCGCGGCTTTTCGACTTCTTGTCGTTCAGCCGACTGGCTGCGGCGGCGGCGGCCGAGCCCACTGCAGTGCCGTCTTCCACCAGGCCGATGCGGACGCGATCGAGATTCTGCAGGAGCCACTCGTGATCGAGCGTCATCGGACTCACCACGTAGGGCCGTCCAGCGAACGCCACGATCCCGATGCGGTCGTTAGGCCGGCCTTCGATGAACTTCCGCGTCACTTCCCGGATCGCATCGACGCGGGTGGCTTGATCACCGCCGATGGTGAAATCCTTGATCAGCATCGAACCGGAAACGTCGAGCGCGATCATGATGTCGATGCCGCTCGCCTCCACTTGCGTGAGGCTTTTACCGAGCCGCGGACGTGCCAGAGCGAGAATGAACAAAGCGAGGCTCAGGAAGAGCAGGACGCGCAGAAACTTACCCGCGCGCGCTGCGCTTTGCTTGCCCAGCCCGCGCAGGATGGCGGTGGACGAGAAGGTGATCGCCGCCGCCTGGCCGCGTTGGCCAAGCAGGTAAGCGAGCAAAGGCAGCACCAGCAGGAGCAGCAGCAACCACGGGTGCGCGAAGGAAAACTCCGAGTCCGCCGGCAGCCAGTCACGCAGGTTCAAGCTGGCCTCCTTTCACAAAGCGGGTCGCTTCCTCGAGCAGCAACTCACTGTCCGCCACCGTCGCATCGTAGCGGGCGAACTTAATCAAATCGCAGCGATTTAAAAAATCGCCGAGGAGCGAGCGCTCCTCTTCCGAGAAAGGCGAAGCCTGCGCGAGGGCCTCGAGGAATTCCACGGAGGTCTGGCGCGTCACCGGCAGCTGATATTGTTCGGTCACGAACCGGCGCAAGATGTCCGAGACGCGGATGCTGAACTGATACGGATTCGTCTGCGCGATTTCGGCGCGCGCGCTGCGAAGGAGTTCCAGCGCGCGCACGCGCGGCGAGATCTCGGGCTTGGGCCGGCGCAGCCAACGCAGCCCCAGCCAGACGATTAAACCAAGGAGCGCAAGCCCCGCGAACACCATCGCGTAGATCGCCCACAGCGGGAGGAGCGAATACTCCACCGGCGGCGCGATATCGTGGAACTCCGTTTGAGCGAGAAGAGGAAGCATACGCGCGCAGCTTTAGCGGATGGCGAGGCGACGTTCGCGTTGCTTAAAAAAGGAGCGCAAGCCCGGCAGATAATCGCGTCCGGTCTGGAGCGAAACCGTGTCGATGCGGTTGCGATTAAGAATCCTCTTCAACTCGGCGGCCTTCGCTTCGGCCAGCTCGGCGAAGTGTTTGCGCGTGGCGCGATCGGAGGTGTTCACCTCGATCTGCTCGCCGGTCTCCGCGTCTTCCAGAGTGATGATACCGACGTCCGGCAAAGACAGTTCGCGTTCGTCCTGAATGTGAAGAGCGATGAAATCGTGCCGCCGGCCGCTCACCGCCAGCTCGCGCGAAAAATCGCCCGCCTGAAAATCCGAGACGAAGAAAACGACCGAGCGACGGGTCACGACTTTGTTTAGGTAACGCAGCGCAAGCGCGGGATCGGTCCCGCGGCCTTGCGGCTCGAAGAAAAGAATCTCGCGGATCAAACGCAACGCATGCGAGCGGCCTTTCTTCGCGGGGATGTAGAGCTCGACTGCATCGGTAAAGAGGAGCAGGCCGACCTTGTCGTTATTCCGGATGGCGCTGAAGGCGAGGAGCGCTGCCACTTCCGCAGCGAGCTCGCGTTTCGATTGCGTGTTACTCCCAAAATTTCCGGAAGCGCTCACGTCGACCACGAGCAAGACGGTCAGCTCGCGCTCCTCGGTGTATTTTTTGACGAACGCATCCCCGAGCCGCGCGGTCACGTTCCAATCGATCGCGCGAATCTCATCGCCCGGCTGATACTCGCGCACCTCGTCGAAGTTCATTCCGCGCCCCTTGAAGACGCTGTGGTAATCGCCAGCAAAGACCGTCTGGACCAGACCTTTGGTCTTGATCTCGAGCGCGCGGATCTTCTTCAGAATATCCGCTGGGGTTTGGCTGGATTCGTTCACGACAAAGCGACGGCGGCGAAGAAGCATTCGCTGCGCGTTAAGGCACGGGCAGACCGGCGAAGATGCGGTCGATAATGGTCTCGCTCGAAATGGTCTCTGCTTCCGCTTCGTAGCTGACGATGACGCGATGGCGCAGGACATCGTGCCCGATGCTTTTCACATCCTGCGGAGTGACGTAGCCGCGGCCGTTTAAGAAGGCATGGGCACGCGCGGCGAGAGCGAGGAAGATGGTGGCACGCGGCGAAGCGCCGTAGCGGATAAGGCCGTCGAGCTGCAATTTGTACGAGGCCGGCTCGCGCGTAGCCCAGACGACGTCGACGATGTAATCCTTCACCCGATCATCGATGTAGATTTGGTTTACGACGTCGCGCGCGGCGATGATCTGCTTCGGATCGACCACAGGGTTGATCGTGAGATTAGGCGCGGAGGTGGCCATGAGGTCGAGGATGCGGCGCTCTTCCGCCTTCGCGGGATAGCCAACATTCAGCTTCAACATGAAGCGATCGAGCTGGGCTTCCGGGAGTTGATAAGTGCCCTCCTGCTCGAGCGGATTCTGGGTGGCGAGCACGAGGAAGGGATCGGAGAGCGGATAAGTCTTGTCGCCGATCGTGACCTGGCGTTCCTGCATCGCTTCGAGAAGGGCGCTCTGCACTTTGGCGGGCGCGCGATTAATTTCGTCGGCCAGGATAAGGTTCGAGAAAAGCGGGCCAAGCTTGGTGGTGAACTCGCCGCTGCGCGGATTGTAGATGAGCGTGCCGATCAAATCCGCAGGAAGAAGATCGGGCGTGAATTGGAGCCGCTGGAAGCCGGTCTGAATGGCAGAGGCCATGGTTTTGACCGTGAGGGTCTTGGCCAGACCGGGCACGCCTTCGAGCAGGATGTGGCCATTAGCGAGCAGGCCGAGCAGGAGTCGATCGACGAGATATTTTTGGCCAATAACGACGCGGCTGACTTCCTCGCGTAAGACGGGGATCCATTGGCCGAGCTGTTGTACTTCGTGGGTGATTTCCTGCGTCGTTTTCATTTTGGAACTGTGTGAGACAAGCGGGAGGGGAAGGTGTTCGAAACTTGAAGGTTTTTCGGGGCAATCGCCCGGCGTTTAGGACAATTAATGCCCGTGGAATTCAGCCCCTGCAAACGCCCCGTCGGCGTTGCACTTCCGTTACTTCGCGCGTTTCTTCGTCCGCGCAGCGTGCTCAGGACTTTCAGTCCGGGCGCGCAGACTTAGCAGCACCGGAAGACCGGCATAACCTTCCGCCTGCCGGAGGCGACCCTCGAGATAGCGACCGTATCCTTCGGTGAGCAGTTTGGGTTGGTTAACGAAAAGGACGAATTTCGGCGGATCGATCGCGCGCTCCGCGTCGCCTTTGGATTGCGCGGCGTAGAAAAGCTTCAGCCGCTTGATCCCGACCGTGGGCGGTGGGTTGGTTTCAAACGCGGCCTGAAGCAGGCGGTTGAGCACGCCCGTGCCGATCCGCACCCCGGCGGCTCGTTGCACCTCGGCGATGAGATCGAAGAGCTGGGTGACGTTTTCGCCGGTGGCGGCGGAAGCGATCAAGACCGGGGCGTAATCGAGGAAGAAGAGCTGCTCCCGCGCGGTCTCGACTAAGTTCTGCATGGCAGCTTTCTCGCCGCGCGCGGGTTTGACCAGATCCCACTTGTTGAGAACGACAAGCGAAGGCTTGCGGGATTCCTGGATCAATCCTGCGATGCGCTTGTCCTGCGACGTCACGCCGGAAGTCACATCAATCACGAGGACGCAAAGATCCGCGCGCCGAATCGTCCGCTCGGCTCGCATCACGCTAAAGACTTCCACCGAGGTGGAATGTTTGCTTCGCGCGCGCATGCCGGCGGTATCGATGAGGAGAAATTTCTGCCCTTCGCGCTCGTAGGAGATGTCGACCGCATCGCGGGTGGTGCCGGGGATGTCGCTCACGATGGTGCGTTGATCGTGCAGGATGGAATTGATGAGCGAGGACTTCCCGGCGTTCGGACGGCCAATGATGGCGAGCGCGACCGGATTGCGGTTTTCGGAGGGCGTAGAGTCCTCGTCTTCCTCCAACGTCGCCGGCAGGAGGGCATCGATCGTTTCGAGCAAATCCGAAATCCCGCGGCCATGGGCGGCGCTGATCGGAACGACACGGGTGAAATTCAGTCGCGCGAAATCGGACTCGAGCGCCTCGTGATTGGGATGGTCGATCTTGTTCACGACGAGGACGACGGGCGTCTTCGCTTTTCGTAACATGCTCGCGAGTTCCTGATCAATCGGAGCCAGGCCGTGTTGCGCATCCACGACGAAGAGAATGACGTCGCTGTCGCTCATCGCCGCATCAGCGGCCACGCGCACCTGCGTCCCCAGTTCCTTCTCCCCTGCTCCGCCGATGCCGCCAGTGTCCCAGAGCAGAAACGGTCGTGTCCCTTTGGTGCACGGTGCAGCCAGACGATCGCGGGTGATGCCGGGTTGATCGTGCACGATCGCGATGGTGCGGCCGGCGAGGCGGTTAAAGAGCGCGGACTTGCCGACGTTTGGCCGTCCCACGATGGCTACTTTTCCTGCGTAACCGGCTTCGCTTGGGTTGTTCATGTGCGTGAGAGGAGGAGAGGCGGTCGCTCAATCCCTCTCGGCATTGGCATGTCCATCGGGTTGCAACTGGCGAATGCCATCCAAGACATACACGCAGCCCGAGACGGCGGTGAAAAGGCCGGCCAGGAGGACCACGTAGAAGAGCGGGATGAAATGCAACTGTAGCATAACCCAGGCGATTGCCGTCATTTGCAGAAAGGTCGCCACTTTTCCGGTCCAGCTTGGGCGCACCTGCACCTTCCCGTTTAGGAGATGGAGAATAACGCTGCCGACGAGGATGACTGCATCGCGCGAGATGACGAGCACGGGGAACCAGGCGGGGAAGCGCCCGAATTGCGGACTGAGCTCGCTCCAATTGCTGATGCTGAGGGTGATGATGCCGCTGAGGAGGAGACCCTTATCGGCGATTGGATCGAGGATCACGCCGAGTGCGCTGCGTTGGTTATAACGGCGCGCCACGTAGCCATCGAGACCATCGCTGACGGCGGCGACGAGGAAGATAATGATGGCCGCGAAGCGCTGCCATTCCAGCGGGTTCCCCTCCGCCACGCTCTGGCCGTAGTAGATCGCCATGGTCACAAACGCCGGGATCAGGAGAATCCGGACGATGGTGATCTTGTTGGCAGTGGTCATGACACGAGAGGGGCGCGTTTGGCTAGCCGAAGATTCACTCGGCGAGAGCGGTGGAGCAACCGGAAGCAGGCGGCGCGGAGAAGGCGCGCAAATCATTTGGTCTGGGCGACGAGACGGGTAAGATGTCGCCGCGCCGCCGATGTGGCGAAATGGCAGACGCAACGGACTTAAAATCCGTTTCCGGTAACCCGGAGTGCGGGTTCGAGTCCCGCCATCGGCAGCTTCCCGCAAGGCCTGGGGCGCGTAGGTCAGGTAGGGAAGTTTTGGCGGACAGCGGGTGACGAGATTCGAACTCGCGACGTCCTCCTTGGCAAGGAGGTGCTCTACCACTGAGCTACACCCGCGTCTGACGCCTCCGCACCGCGGCATAAAGCAACGGCTGGAGCGGGTGCAATAATGTCCAGCGCCTCACCCGGCGCAAGGGTTTTGTCACCCAACCCACCCGACCGATCCTTCCAGCAAAACCTCCGCGACGAAGAAATTATGCTCCTTTGCGAGAATTTCTGAATCCAATGACCCTCTCTCCCGCATCTCACTGCAAAAGGACAATAATGAAAACCACCCTTCTCGCCTCTCTCTGTTCCATCGCCTTCGCCCTCTCGGGGCTGGGGCAAACTCCCACCGCGCCGCCCGATTCGGCCGTGCCCAGCCCGGTCGTCGCTCCGGCGATGACTCCGGTCCTGGCCACACCACCTCCCGCTCCCACACCGGCCATTACCCCCACCCCTGCGCTTACACCCACTCCGAGCGAGACCGAAAGTTTGGAGCGCCGGATTGAAAAGAAAGTCCGCAAGGGTGTGCACATCTCCATCGGCGAAGATGACGAAGAGGAGGATGCCACCGGAGCGGGCACTGCGAAACGCGACCGCGACATCCGGGTGCAGTCGTCCGATGTGGGCGATAGCGCGCTCATGGCGATCCCGATCGTGGGGATCATCTTCACCACTCTCTTCGGCGCGCCGGTTATGATCGTGACCGTGATCCTTTTCTTCAGCTATTGGAGACAACGGAATCTGCACCGCACCGTGCGCATGATGGTGGAGAAAGGTCAGCCAGTCCCGGAAGCTCTCTTTGCCTCGCCGCAGTCTCCGATCAAAATGCGCTCAGATATGCGCCGCGGGGTGGTCCTCGTGATGGTCGGCACTGGCTTGATGGTCTTTTTCGGGGCCGCCACGGATTGGGACGGCGGCGCCTGGGCGCTCGGCCTCATCCCCTTCCTCATCGGCTGCGGCTACCTCCTGGTTTGGAAACTGGAAAGCGGAAACCGCGTGACCGCCACCAAGAGCAGTACCGACAACCCCCCGACACTTCCGTAACCTGCCGGAGTGTCACTGACCGATGCAGACCTCGTCGCCCGGGTTCTTCTTGAAGACGATCACCATGCCTTCTCCGAGCTGGTGCGCCGTCATCAATCCGCCGTGCGGGGTCTGCTTCGTCAACTTACCCGCACCGATGCCGCGCTCGCCGATGACCTCGCTCAGGAAGCGTTTCTCAAGGCCTTTAAAAACATCCGCAGCTTTCGTGGTGAAGCGAAATTTTCCACCTGGCTCTATCGCATCGCTTACAACTGCTTCCGCGAAGACGCGCGTAAACGAAAAGAGCTTGTCGGCATTGATGAATCCCAGCTCGAAGCCCAGGCCGATCCACACACCGTCGATCCCGCGTTAAAGCACGATCTCATGCAAGCGCTCACTCTCCTCCCATTGCACGAACGGACCGCCGTCCTCCTCTGCTGCCAAAACGGTCTCTCACACGATGAAGCCTCGCGCGTGCTCGACATCCCGCTCGGAACCGTGAAAACAAATGTGCTGCGCGGGCGAGAAAAGTTGAAAAAGACCCTCGCGATGTGGGAGAATAACTAACGCTCATGGACGACGAACGAGAGGATGACTGGCTGGACGCGAAACTGCGCGAAGAAGCGCCGTATATCGACGACGCTGGCTTCACCGCGCTCGTCATGCACCAGCTGCCGGCGGCCCGTCCAAAGCCACGCGCTTCCCGCGGAGTTATCCTGGGGTTGATTACACTCCTGGCTTTCGTCGCGGCCTACGTCGTTTCGGGGGGCGGATCGTTCCTCGGGGAAAGCGCAGCCTATCTCGTTGCGATGCCGCTTTGGACCATTTGCCTGCTGGCCGGCCTCAGCGGGCTGCTGGTGATGGGCCTCGGAACCGCGGCGGCGATGAAGACCGCGCGTCCGCCCAGGTAGCGTAAGCTTCCCGCTGGCGGGTCGATGGAGAAGCAAGCTGGGAGCTTGCGCTACCTGACGTCGCGCGCCTCGGCGACGTCCTGCGCGATCTGTGCGCGGAGCGCGTCCAGGCTGTCGAACTTCTTCTCTGGGCGCAGGTAGCGGCCAAACCGCACTTCCACTTCCTCGCCATAAATGTCCTCGGCCAGATCGAAGAGGTGCAACTCGAGGAGACGTTGCGGCTTCTCGCCACTCACCGTCGGGCGCACGCCCAGGTTTGCCACGCCGCGGAAGGTCGCGCCATGCAGCGTAGCGTCGGCCGCGTAGACGCCGTTCGGCGGAAACTGCTCGCTATGCGCGCTCAGGTTCGCGGTCGGAAAACCAAGCTGCCGTCCCAACTGCGCGCCGCGTTCCACCGTCCCGAGGATGGTGTAGTCGCGACCCAACATCTCCGCCGCGCGCCTGAGATCCCCCGTTTCCACCGCCAGCCGAATCGCCGTGCTGCTTACCACCGCGCCGTTTACCGCCACCGGCTTTATCCCCACCACCTCGAAGTCCCACTGCGCACCCAGCTTCTGCAGCAAAGAGAGATTGCCCGCGCGACCTTTCCCAAAAGACCACTCGTGCCCGACACAGATCTCTCGCAACGGCTGAGCGCTCTTCACCAACTGCCGCACAAACTCCTCCGGCGGCGTGCTGGCAAAGGCGCGGTCGAAGGAGATGACGAGGAGATGCTCCACGCCGAGATCGCGAATCAGCGCGATCTTGTGTTGCGTAGCGGTAAGCAAACGTGGCGCTTCCCCAGGACGCAAAAGTTTCGCGGGATGGGGATCGAAGGTGACGACCACTGGAGTTCCTCCAGCCTCCTGCGCGTGCCGCGCCGAAGTGGAAATGACCGCCTGGTGCCCGAGATGCACGCCATCGAAGACACCGATCGCGGTGAAAAGCGGACCGGGCAGATCGGCCAGTTCCGAGATCGCGCGCAGGATGTGCATGGCCAGCGGTCTTACCGCTCTTCGGAAAGAAAAGACCAGCCACAGATGAACACAGATTTACACAGATGAAGAAAAGGAATTTCCTTCCCCATCTGTGTTTCATCTGTGTTCATCTGTGGCGAAAAAAAATTCCTCGCAGTCGTTACGCACCCCGCATGCGCGACACTTCCGGCAATGTCAGAATCCGTCCGAGAATATCCACCGGGTCGACGTTCTTCAGCTCCTCCACCGTCACCGCTCCATCCACCAGAAACCGTCCCGAACGCGTGCGACGCAGTTCCTTCAGATGCGCGCCGCAGCCAAGATCCGCGCCGATATCGTGCACATACGTCCGCACGTAAAAGCCCTTGCTGCACCCGACGCTGAAATCAATATCCGGCGAAGCGATCCGCTGGATCGCATAGTTGTAGACGTGCACCAGCCGCGGCTCGCGCTCCACCACTTTGCCCTCGCGCGCCAGTTTGTAGAGCGGCACGCCCCCTTGCTTGATCGCCGAAACCATCGGCGGCATCTGATAGAAATCGCCGCGATATTTATCGAACGCGGCCCGCACCATCTCCTCGTTTAACTCCGGAACCGGCTTCTCCTCCAACACTGTGCCCGCGCGATCCTGCGTGCTCGTGGTCGCACCCAAAGTGAGCGTGCCGGCATACTCCTTGTCCTCGCTCATAAGAAGATCCTGGATCTTGGTCCCGCGCCCGAGCGTGAGCAGGAGCAGCCCGGTGGCAATGGGATCGAGCGTGCCGCAATGGCCGACTTTTTTGATCTGGAGCCGTCGCCGCACCAGCGCGACCACGTCGTGCGACGTCATCCCCGGCGCCTTATCGACCAGCAGAACGCCGTCAGGGGTTGCAGTTAATGACATCGCAAGTGGCCTCCAAAATTTTCTGTTCCGCTTCCATTAAAGTGCCGCGTAAACGCGCGCCCGCCGCCAGCTTATGCCCACCGCCGCCGAAGCGCTGGCAAATCGCCGAGACGTCCGCCGCATCGCTTTTCGAGCGCATGCTCACGCGCACCTTGCCCTCCGGCAGTTCCTCGAAAAAGATCGCCACCACCACGCCTTCGATCGCGCGGAGATGATCGATTAACCCTTCGTTGTCTTCCGGCAAAACCCCGAGTGCCGCAGCCACCTGCAAGCTCAAGCTGAAGCAGGCGATCTGCCCCTCCGCTTCAAAACGCATTGTGCCTAGGAGCGCGCGCAGCAGCTCGACGCGACGCCGCGGATAGCTCTCGTAAAGAAGCTGGCTCATCCGCCCCACGTCCACGCCGCAACGAATGAGCGCACCGCCAATCTCGAAGGTGCGCGCGGTCGTGTTCGAATACTGAAACGAACCGGTATCGGTGGAAATCGCGGCGAAGAGGTTCTCCGCGATGGCCTGGTTCATCGGAAAATTCTGGGACGTAATCAGCTCGAAAATAATCTGGCCGGTCGCTGGCGCGTTGGAATCGATGTGGACCAGATCGCCGTAACGCGGGTTGCTCGGATGATGATCGATGTTGATCCACTTTTCCGCTTTCACCGCCGCGAGAGTGGTGCCGAGTCGAACCTGAGTGGCGGTATCGAGCGCGACTGCGAGATCGAAACTCTGTGGCTCGGCGGGCGGGCGCGCGAGGAGTTCGCCGCCGGGCAAAAAGCTATACTTCTCGAGCAACCCGTCCTCGTTCCAAAGCGTGACCTGCTTGCCGAGTTCGCGCAGAGAAAGACCCAGCGCGAGCTGACTGCCGAAAGCGTCGCCATCCGGCCGCACGTGACTCAGGATAACGATCGACTGCGCCCCATGCAGCGCCGCTGCGATTTCGCTAAAGGAAGCCTCAACGCTCATCGTCTTCCCTCTCGTCGTCGCCTTGTGCCGGCTCGTCCTCGACTGGCGCGATCTCCTCCAGAATCTCGATCACACGTGCGCCGCGGGCCGTGGAATTATCGAGATGAAAAACGAGGTGAGGCGTGAACTTCAGCACGACCTTCTTCGCCATTTCCGACTGCAAATGCGTGCGCTCTTTCTCCAGCTTCTCGATCACCGCGCCGCGCGAGCCTTTGCCGAGAACGCTGACGAAGACGTGGCCGTTTTTCAGATCCGGCGTCACGTCCACCTGGTTGATCGTGACCAGCACATCCTCAAAGGCGAGATCGCGCGCGATAATGGTACTCAGTTCGCGCCGGACGACTTCGTTCACGCGCAGCATTCGATGTTTCATGGGACAGAGTGGCAAGCCTGCCCGTGGCAGCGTTGCCGTGCGCAAGCGGGCGACTTGCGCTTACAGCTTTTGCGCGACCTGCTCGAGCTGGTAGCACTCGATAATGTCGCCGACCTGGTATTCGTTGAAGTCGCCTAATTTGATACCGCACTCGAGGCCGACCCGCACTTCCTTCACGTCGTCCTGGAAACGGCGCAGCGTCGAAAGCCCGCCATCGTAAACCGGCTGGCGGCGACGGAGAACACGAGCCCGCGCGGTGCGCGCAATCCGGCCATCGGTGACGAGGCAACCCGCCACGATTCCCTTGGTCAGCTTGAAAACCTGTTTGACCTCGGCATGGCCGATCACGGTCTCGCGATGCTCAGGATCGAGCATGCCCGCCATGGAGTCTTTGATCTGATCGATCAGTTCGTAAATGATGCTGTAGAGCTTCACCTGCACGCCTTCGCGCTTGGCCGCGTTGACCGCGTTGCTCTCGACTTTGATCGTGAATCCGATCACGACCGCATTCGAGGCACTGGCGAGAAGGATGTCGTTTTCCGAGATCGGTCCGACGCCGGAATGGACAATCTCGAGATCGATCTTCTTGCTCTCGATCTGTCCGAGAGCGCCGGTCAAAGCTTCGAGCGAGCCTTGCGCGTCGCACTTCAAGATGATGCGCAGATTCTTCTTTCCATCGGCGGCTTCGAGCAGGCTTTCGAGCGTCGCACGCTGCGGAGTGCTGAGCTTGTCAGCACGCTTCGCTTGCAAACGCTCTTCGCTCAAAGTCTTCGCGTGTCGCTCGGATTCCATCACCAGCAACTCGTCACCCGCGTGCGGCAATCCGGTGAAACCAAGCACCTTCACCGGCGTGGAAGGACCAGCCGATTTGATCGGCTTGCCGCGATCGTCGAGCAGGGATTTCACCTTGCCGCCGTAGTCGCCGCAGATAAAAGGATCGCCGATTTTCAGCGTGCCGATTTGCACAATCACCGTCGCCGTCGGGCCGCGGCCCGCTTCCACCTGCGCTTCGATCACGGTTCCGCGTGGCGTCGCCGTGGGCGAAGACTTCAGTTCCATCACCTCGGCCTGGAGCGACATCATCTCGAGGAGATGGTCAATGCCGATACCCTTGGTGGCCGAGACTTCGCAGACGATCGTATCGCCGCCCCAGTCTTCCGGGCTCAGCTCGCGCTCCTGCAATTGCTTCTTCACCCGATCGATATTCGCGCCCGGCAGATCGATCTTGTTGATCGCGACCATGATCTTTACATGCTCGGCCGCCTTGGCGTGATTGATCGCTTCGATCGTCTGCGGCATGAGGCCGTCATCGGCCGCCACTACGAGGACGACGATGTCGGTCACATGCGCTCCGCGGGCTCGCATCGCGGTAAACGCGGCGTGACCTGGAGTGTCCAGAAAAGTGATGCGCGTGCCTTTATGCTCGACCGTATAAGCGCCGATGTGCTGGGTGATGCCACCCGCCTCGCCGGCCGCGACCCGCGTCTTGCGCACGGCATCCATGAGCGAAGTCTTGCCGTGATCCACGTGCCCCATGAACGTGATGATCGGCCCGCGCGTCTTCAGTTCCTCTTCCGTCTCGATCACCGGCGGAGGTGGCGCTTCGATGACCTCTTCCACCTTGTGGACACCGCCGCCTTTTTCGCGGCGCTCCATCTCGAAGACGAAACCGTGGTTCTCGCAAATCTTGGTCGCGATGTCGGGCTCAATCGTCTGGTTGATGTTCGCGAAAACGTTGAACGCCATCAGCTCCGCGATGAGCTGGTGCGGCTTCAAACCTAGCTCCGTCGCCAAATGTTTGACGATGATCGGCGGTTTGATGTGAATGATCTTCTGCTCGGCCTCGCCTTCTGCTGCGGGCGGAGTTTCCGTGCTTTCTTCGGTCACAGCAGGCGTTTCCACAGCAGCCACCGGCGCTGCCGGAGCAGGCGCGGGCGCGGGCGTGGGGGCTGGACCAGAAATGAGATCGGTGACAACCGGAGCCACCTTTACGGGAGGTGCCGGAGGCGGTTCCGGGGCCTTCGGGGGCGCGACCGGTTCCGGTGTTTTGATGATCCGAGAGATCGGAGGAAGGAAGGAACGCGTTGTCTTCGCGGTCCCTTCGGCCCGCTTCGGGCGTGGCTTCTTCTCGTCGATGAGCGAAACAGACTCGACCGGCGCTTTTATCGGTGCGGAAGGAGTGACCTTCTTTTCCGCGGCGGCAGCAGCCGCAACAGCGGCGGCGCGAGAACGAGCTGCTGGCGTGGGCGCAATCGCGATGCTGCGCGGCGCTTTGGCTCCGGGCTTGACCGGGGCCGGAGGAGTCTTCGCCTTGCTCGCCGGCTCAGCGGCAACGGGAGACTTCGCCGATCTCCCGGGTGACGGGGATTTGCGGGACGAAGTCTTGGTTGTCGTTTTGGTCGGCATGTTTTTCTAAAAATCTTTTCATGGCTCCGGGCACCCCACGGCGGGCCATTATGGTGTGGCTGTTTCGCGGGGAACAGCAGCGTAAATCTCTTCCGCCTTCGCTTCGTCCACCGCCAGAATATCCACCAAATCGGACACATCCGCATCGCGCAATCCTTCCAGATTGGTAAATCCGGATTTCACGAGCGTGAGCGCCTGTTCTTCGGTGATCGGGAGCGCGCTTTGCAAGCTGCTGGCAGCCTGCGCCACCTTCTGCTCCACGGCGTGCGTCGCCGACGTGTCTTTGTCGATGTTGATGTCCCAACCGGTCAAACGGGACGTAAGGCGCGCGTTCTGGCCCTTCTTCCCGATGGCGAGAGAGAGTTGATCTTCATCGACGGAAATTTGGACGCTCTTCTTTTCGAGATCGAAAACGAGGTTCTTCACCTTGGCCGGTTTGAGCGCTTCCAGGACGTATTCCTTCGGATCGGAACTCCAACGGATGATGTCCACCTTCTCGTTGTTCAGTTCGCGGACGATATTCTTCACCCGCGAGCCGCGCATTCCGACGCAAGCGCCCACCGGGTCCACTTTATCGTTCGCACTCGTGACCGCGATCTTGGTCCGATAGCCGGCTTCGCGCGCGATCCCGCGGATCTCAACCGTCCCGTCGTTAATCTCGCTTACCTCCAGCTCAAAGAGACGCCGGACAAAATTCGGATGGCTGCGCGAGACAATGATCTCCGGGCCACGGACACCGTTCTCGACTGCGACCACATAAGCGCGCAGGCGATCGCCGACGTTATAATCTTCCACCACCACGCGCTCGCGCTGCGGCATGATGGCCTCAAATTTTCCGAGATCGAGAATCACATCCGAGCGATCGAAGCGCCGCACGGTCCCGCTTACGATCTCGCCCGCGCGATCCTTAAACTCTTCGTAAATCATCTCCTTCTCGACCTGGCGGATGCGCTGCATCATCGCCTGTTTCGCCGTCTGGGCGGCGATGCGGCCGAAGTTTTTCGGAGTGACTTCCACTTCCACCTCTTCGCCCACCTGCGCTTCCGGACGAATGGCGCGGGCTTTGTTCACCGAGATCTCGTCCGCCGGATTCGCGACCGTCTCGACGACAATCAGGTTGGCCAGAGCGCGGATGACGCCGGTCTTCGGGTCGATATCAATCCGGAGATCGCGCGACGCGCTGACGCTTTTTTTCGAAGCGGAAAGGAGAGCGTTCGAAACCGCCTCCAACAGGATATCGCGCTTAATTCCGCGCTCCCGCTCCAGGTAATCCAACATGGCGATAAACTCGGCGTTCATAAAAGCATCGAGCCCGCAGACGAAAAAGAGTGGGACACCAGCTCCCACTCCAATCCACCGCGGACTAGGGCGCTACGGTAGGTTTTCGGCAGGGGGTCGTCAAGCATGGGATCAAGGGAAAGGAGGGCAGGACGTCTCGCGCCCCATGTCCAAGCAGCCACGCCCCAGTGAGTAGCACCGAGCGAAAGCGGCCCGCAAACCCCGGGAGCGCCGCGCCTTCTCCTACTCTACCTGGGCGGGCTCGAGCGTCGCCGGCTTGTAGACTTGCGGTTGCGCCAGCAGCTCGGGGTCTTCCAGGCGGGTATCGTAAACCTCGGCCCAAGTCTGCTGATTCATGGAACACATCGGGACGGCCTCCCATTCGCCATTCCGTTTCACTGCGCCCTTGAAAACACAGGAATCGAGACGCGCCTTGATCACCGGATCGTGGTCCGCTCGCGCCACCTGGCTCGCGTCCATGAAATTGTGCATTCCCACCCCCAAGGTGTGGACCTTGCCGCGCAGGAGTGATTGCAGGATTTCCGGCGGAGCTTTGCGCGACGTGAAGTAACGGACCAACTGACTCACCACGCGCGTCGCGAGCACCGGATACTTAAAGAGAATGCCCGCCAGCCGGAAGACAGGCGTCCCGGCGTCGTCATTCACCAAAGACAGACCGCCGATCTTCGCCAGCACCTCGCCGAGCAGCGCGTCGAATTTTTTGTCGTCCGGCAGCAAAGGAAAATACTTCCCACTCGGGCGCGCGATCAGAAGCGAGGCCCAGCTGTTGCAATCCGGGTGCCCAAAAATGGAAACGTCGCGCCGCAAAGGCAGCCCGGTGCCTTCGCAGATCTTCTGCCAGACGTCTTCCGAAGTGATCGGGCGCTGCGGAGAAAATGGTGCGACCCGTATCCGCTTCCGGTTGGAAGCTGAGCATGCGCCAAATATAGCTGCGGTTCGGATCGGCCAGGTACCAACGAATCACTTCCGGCACATCGTCGATGTTTCGGCGGGTGACCGTAAAACTGAGCGCGTATTCGAGAATAAAGCCCGTCTTCTCACGAATCCGAAGGGCCAGATCGGTGAACGCCTGGCGCACCGGATGCAGATCCGCTTCGCATTGAATGCGACCGATCGGATATCCGTGCCGGCCCGCCTGCGTCATATCCACGTGCACGGAAATTTGCCGGAGCCCACCTTCCACCACCAGCCGCTCCAGATATTGCGGCTGCTCGATCAGCGTCTGGCCGTGCGTCATCAACATCGGAATCGAGCCGACGGAATAGGCGTAACGAATAATCTCCACCAGCTCGTCCGCGCGGCCGGATTTCCAGTAGGCATCGGCCACGTCGCCGCCGGTGATTTGCAAGCCGCCACCCGGGCCTTGAAAGCGACGGTTCGCGTCGATCTGCTCCTTCACCTGCGCGAGCGATGGGATGGGTATCTGGTTTGCGTTCTTCGGCAGGTAGCAATGCGTGCAATGAAACGAGCAGTAGCTCGCGCCAAGCGTGAAGCCGCAATGCGTCAGGTGCCGGCCGGAGATCTGATTGTCAGTCTGCAACTCGCGCGGGAGCGAATCCCAACGCTCCTTCAGCACCCGTGCCTTCTCTTCCACAATTGGATTGCGGAAGGCGTGCCAGCGTTGCTGCCAGCGCGAAGGGCGCTCCGTTTGTTCGTCAGTCGCGAGAGAAACCATGGGCGCCATCCTACTTCGCTTCGTTCAGCGACCAATCATATTTTTGGTAGCCGATTTTCGCGTCTTTCGGGATGGGAGGAGTGCGCCGCTTATTTATGAAAGCCACCGGCCCGCCCCCCTTGAAGTCACCTTTATACCACTCGAAAATTTGGGAGAGCTCGGCCGATTTTCCATCCTTCGACACCTTCACGCCGCGCTCCGAGTTCACATAACCGCGGGCCAGTTTTTCCAGTTGTTGCTCGAGCTTCCCCGCCTCAAAAGCTTCCCGCAGCAGCGGCGGGCAACTCTGGCTCGCGCAATTAAGCGCAAAGTGAATCCGCGGTTCGCTAAACTTTCCGCGGATCGTCTCATCTTCCAACGCTTTGAAACTCGTCTGCTGACCAGCGACGCGGATGCGTTTGCTGGTGAAGAAAGTGAAAAACAAATCCTTCACGCTGCTCGTCGGGTATTTCTCCAACGCCTCCCGCAGGATCCAGGCATTGTAAGCGTTTAGATAAAACGCGAGCTGCTCGTCCTTCGACTTCCCGGAGACGCTCTCCTTCGCGATCCCGTCCACCACTCCTTGCAGCTTCTGCATATCCGCGGCGTCTTTCTTCCAGGCACCGTAACGCACGCCGTTCGCGGTCGCGTATTTGCCGAGAAGTTGATTGTAATCGCTCACCCAGCCCGAGGTCGCCCCGAGCGCGAAATGCATCGTTCCCAGCCAAAGACAACCGGCGAGGCCTAGCCGAAATAACGTTTTCATATTTAAGGATTCCAACCGCCCCCGCAGTCGGGAGCAAGATCATTCTCTTCGCCCCTTCATGCGCCGGCCGGCCGGCCTTGGATTCATCGCGCCAGGATTTCGGCCAACGCCGCCGCATTGGCTGCGATGGAAAACTTTCGCTCGGCCAGCGCGCGTCCATTCGCGCCCAGTCGCCGCATGGTTTCCGGCTCCGCCAATAATTCAGCCATCGCGCGCGTCAACGCGGCCGGATCATCCGGCGCCACCAGCACCCCAGTCTCTCCCGGGATCACCATTTCCGGCACCCCCGCCAGAGTGGTCGAGACCACCGGTAACCCGCTCGCCATCGCTTCCATGATCACGGTGGGGAGATTATCCATCCCGCCGTCCGCCTCCGTCGTGCAGGGCAGGACAAAGAGGCTCGCCTCGGTCAATCGTGCCGCGATCTCTGCTTGCGAACGCGGCCCCGCCAGAAGCACCACCTCCTCCAGATGTTCGGCGGCGATCTGCTCTGCCAACGCGTCCTGCAGCGGACCTTCCCCATAGATCTCACAGCGAAAATCCTGCCCGCCAGCGCGCAGCGCCGCACAGGCCGAGATCAGATCACGATAGCCTTTCTTCTCAATCAGCCGCCCGATCGAAATCAGAATCGGCACGCCGGAGACAATCGCGGCGCTCTGGAAGAGCGCAGGGTCCACCCCGTTGTAAACTCGATGCACCTTTGCGCTCACCGACGGAAAACGCTCCCGCAAATCCTTCGCCGAGAAGTCGCTCACGGTCACTATCGCCGCCGCGCTCTCCAAAATCTTCTCCAGGCTCACCACAAACGGTCGCGGCGCGAAGATATCGTTCGCGTGCGCGGTCAGGCTAAAAGGAATCTCGAAAAACTCCCGGATCCAGTAAGCCGTCCGCGCCGCCATGCCCGCGAAGTGCGCATGGACGCGCCCGATCCCAGCCTCGCGCAGTTGCAGCCCGACGTAAGCCGCCTGGTAAAGCCGTAGAAAATCCGTCTGCCGATCCCATTCCTGCAAATGCCGCACCGCCGCCGCAGGTAACTTTCCCGCACGCCGAGCCCGCTCGATCTCCGCCACAATCTCCTTCTCGCCCGGCAGGTAGTTCACTCGCCGGACCACCTCAGGCGCCCAGGCTTCCGGCGTTTCACCGGCCGGTTGTCGGATGGAGTAAACCGAGAGCTCCGCGCCCTGTCGGATCAGTTCCGCCACTTCCCGGTAGCAGAAATTTTGACCGAAAGACGGGAAACGCTCGAAGAGGTAAGCCACCCGCAACATGGCCCCCAAGTAAGCGGAGGCCGCTTCGCTTGCAACGCGTTCGCGCCGCATCCTCGAAGAGTCTTTAGCCGCCCGCACGGCATTTGCTCTACGGAGCCGGGAATGCCGTCACGGGACTTTTTTGCCTTTTGCACCTCCCTGCACCCGCTGGAATTGCGGGCGTTGGGCGCGTTATCCGAGGTGCGCCATTTGCCCGACGGCGCCATCCTTTACCGCACGGGAGAGGCAGCGGAGGAATGGTTTATCATCAAGCGCGGCACGGTGGAGCTGAAGGCGAACGAAGAGTCCAGCGAAGTCCTTGCCACCCTCAGCCGGGGCGAAATTTGCGGCGATCTCGAGACCTGGACCGGCTCTCCGCGTCTAGCCACCGCTCGGGCGCAAGGACCAGTCAGCGTGCAATGTTTCCAACGCGCAGACTTACAGAAGCTCCAGGAAGGGTTGCCGTCCTTCTTCCCTTTTCTTTGCGAACAGCTGGCCCACCGCCTTCTTCACGCGCAGCAGACAGCTTCCAATCAAAGCCATCATCTCAATCTGCGCGGGAACTTCATCCACTTCGATTTGGTCACGATCTACCAGACGATCGTGCAGTCTTCCCAAACCGGTGAGCTCGCCATCACCGGCCGGGATGGCGAACTCATCGCCACCTTCCGCTTCCGCGCCGGACAACCGCAGGCCGGCAAATTCCGGCACCTCCTGGGCGAGGAAGCCTTCTGGCAACTTTTCCTGATGGACGATCCGCGCGCGCGCTTCTCCTTTGGCTCGGGCGCGAGCGCTCCCTCACCGGCGCTCGATGGGCAGGTGATCAACCGCAACGCGCACGCGATGTTGCTCACCGGGGTGCAGTTCCGCGATGAATTCGAAGCGCTGAAAATCGCTCTCCCTCCCTCCGCGCTCCTGAAAACCGAGCGTTCCTCTCTCGACCTCGGCCTCTGCAGCACCGGCATGCCCGATTCCCTCCTCCAGGCCGTCTGGCGCGTGGCGAGTGAGCGCTCGCTCACCCTCGGCGAGCTCTTCCCCTTCGTCCCTGCCTGTGAATTAAAAACTTATGAAGCGGTGCAGGAATTGATCCAGACTGGCCACCTCACCCTGTCCCGTGCGGAACTTCCCCAGCCGACTCCTATCCGAATGAAATCGTTCACCTTTCTCCTCGCGGCGGTCATCGCTCTCGGCAGCGCCGCGGGCGGTTGTTCTTCCCCTCAATCGCGGCAAGAGCGCACCTACCAAAAGTATCTCCGCAAATCGAACGCCGCCCGCCAAAAGCAGCGACGCCAGTTCAACTCGGAGGCGCCGCGCATGCCCATCACCCCGCCGCCTGCGCCGGAGGGATCGGAAAACAGCGCGCCTGCGCCCGAGCCCGAAGCTTGACCCTCAGCTTCTACTGCATCCCCTCGCGCAGCACCGGGATCGGCTTCCGCGCATCGTCCACTGCCACGTAAGTAAAAACGCCGCGCGTCACGCGCGCGATTTGGCCATTCATAAAACGGCGCACCCAAACCTCGACGGGAATGGTCATGGAAGTGCGGCCGATCTTCTCCACCCAGGCATAACAAGCCACCGTGTCCCCCACCCGCACTGGCTCGAGGAAAGACATGCCCTCCATCGCCACCGTCACGACCCGAGCTTGCGCGGTTTTAGCCGCCAGAATGCCGCTCCCGAGATCCATCTGCGACATGAGCCAGCCGCCGAAGATGTCGCCGTTCGGGTTCGTATCCGCTGGCATCGCGATGGTCTGGATCACGAGCTCGCCTTTCGGTTCTTCCATAAGACCGCTGACTTTAAGGCCTGCGAAGGAGTTTCCAAGCACGACCGCGTCCTGGGATTTTTAGCCACAGATGAACACAGATTTTCACAGATAAAGAGAAAGCCCTCCCCTTCCCCATCTGTGTTTCATCTGTGTAAATCTGTGGCCAAAGAATCCTTAAAGCGCGCCCTCTCACAGGATCAGCATGCAGTCGCCATAACTGTAAAAGCGATATCGCGCCGCGATCGCCTCCGCATAAGCGCGCAGGATAAACTCCCGACCCGCGAACGCGCTCACCAGCATCAGAAGCGTGGAACGCGGGAGATGGAAGTTCGTCAGGAGCGCGTCCACGTGGGAAATCGGATGCGGTGGATGTAGAAAAATACGGGTGGCGCCTTCCTGCGCGAGGAGCTGCTTGTGCTCGTCCCGCTGCGCGGACTCCAACACGCGCACCGTCGTGGTTCCGACCGCGAGGACGCGCCCCGCGCGATTGATTTGCATCGCCGCCTCCGCGGAAACGGAGAACCGCTCTTCGTGCATCGCGTGCTCGGCGATGTTCTCCACTTTCACCGGCGCAAACGTGCCCGTCCCGACGTGGAGCGTAATGAAAGTGTGCGGCCAACGCGCCAGAAGCTCCGGCGTGAAATGCAGCCCCGCCGTCGGCGCCGCCACCGCCCCCGGCACTTTCGCGAAGACCGTTTGGTAGCGCTCCGTATCCGCTGCATCCGCCGGACGCTTCATGTAAGGCGGCAACGGCAGAATGCCTCCCTCCTCCAAAGGCAAGTCGCCGTCTAAAGCCAGGACGCGGCTGCCATCCGCGCATACCTCTTCCACCTGCGCCGCCAGACCGCTGATTTGCGTCCGCGCGCCCACTCGCATTTTGCGTCCGGGTTTTACGAGACACCGCCAGCGTCTCCCGCCCAGATCCTCGAGAAACAGAAACTCGATCGCGCCTTCATCCGAAAACCGCCGCGCTGGGATCACGCGGGTGTTATTCAAAACCAACAAATCCTCCGGCCGCAAAAACTCCTCCAGTTCCGCAAAGCGGCGATGCTCGATCTGCTCCGTCGCGCGGTGGAGAACCAGCATCCGCGAATCCTCCCGCCGCGGGAGCGGACGCTGTGCGATCAACTCCTCCGGGAGTTCGTAATCGTAATCAGAGAGCCGCGAACTCATATGTCCTATCAGTCGTATAGGTCCGATGAGAGGGAAAGGAATTGCGAGCCTCCGCCGATTCCCGGATGCTCCGGCCCGTGAGTGATTTCCAATCCGCACTCGACCTCGTCCTGGATCGCCTCGGGCAAATCCAGCGCGGCGGCGGTCGCCATCCGAAAGCTTCCCGCGCCACCTTGGAAAGCTTCCGCCACGCGCCGGCAGCGAACGCAGCCAGCCCAGCGCTTTCGAAGACCGCGCGCCTGGCCGAAGTGGCCGCCCGGGTTGCCGCCTGCGAACTCTGCGCGCACCTGGCCACTTCCCGCACCCAAACCGTCTTCGGCGCGGGCAGCCCGGATGCCGAGGTCATGTTCATCGGTGAAGCACCGGGCGCGGATGAAGATGCGCAAGGCGAACCCTTCGTCGGGCAGGCGGGTCAATTGCTCGATAAAATCATCGCCGCGATGGGTCTTTCGCGGGAGCAAGTTTACGTCGCAAATGTTTTGAAATCGCGGCCCGACCTGCCTCCAGGCACTCCTGGCAATCGGCCACCGACCTCCGAGGAAATGCAGCACTGCCTCCCGTTTTTGATCGAGCAAATCCGCATCGTGCAGCCAAAGGTATTGGTCGCGTTGGGCGCGGCCGCTACGGAAGGGTTGCTCGGTCTGCATGAGCCGGTGGGGAAGCTGCGCGGGCAATGGCAGACGTTCGAAGAGACGCCGCTGATGATCACCTATCACCCGTCTTACTTGCTGCGGAATCAATCTCTGACCGAGAAGCGGAAAGTCTGGGAAGACATGATGCTCGTCCTGGAAAAGATCGAGCACCCGATTAGCGAAAAACAGCGCCGCTTTTTTCTCTAACGAGGCGCGGCGCGCAATCGCGCAAACATCTCTCGGATCGCTGCGGGCGACGCCAGCCGGCTTACGAGGCCGAATAGAATGCCGCGCACTTCCGCGCGTTCCATCTTCACCCGTCGCTCAAACGCCTGCGGTCCCGCTGCGCGCAGCAGCGCCAAGGTGCGCGCGCCGATTAACGCCGGCAGGACTGTCGCCAAGCGCACCCGCCACGGCCGGATGGCGCAGGCGTATTCCACTCCAGCCTCCATTCCCTTTTCTGCTCGCTCGCGCCAGACCTGCAGGACGGGTTCCACCGCAGCCGGTGCGCCGTGTAAATCTTCCGGCGCCAGCCCAGCGGTTCGCAATTCCTCCGCTGGCAGGTAGCAGCGGCCGCCGCGCAAATCCCCACCGGCATCGCGCAGGATGTTGATCAACTGCAAGCCCTTCCCGTAAGCCACTCCCCAGCTTTGCATCGTTGCGGAAGTCTCATGAGAAAATTGCGGCAGGTGCTGGAAACAGATCGCCGTCCAGAACTCGCCCACGCTGCCCGCGACCAAATAAGTATAGCGATCAAGCTCCGCTGCAGTCTCGAGAGCCCGGAGCTCGGCCGGATTCCGAAACCGCATCACATCGAGCGTCTGCCCTTCATTGATCCAACGCAGCACCTGGCGAATTTGCGCGCGATCTTCTTCCGGAGACGCGCGCAGCCAGGCCAGGCAATCCGGCAGGCGCAGGATCAAAGCCCGCTCCCCCGCATCTGTCTGGCGCGCAGCGAAAGCTTGAAAAGGCTCCGCCAGAAACGGGCGCTCGCTCTCCTGGATGAGCGCCGCCAGTTCGCGCAGCCGCTCCAGCCGCACTTCCGAGTCGATCTCCGCGGTATCGGCAATCGTATCCGTGGCTCGCGCCAGCAAATAAGCGAGCGCGATCGGGTCCCGCACCGCGCCAGGCAGAAGCCGGATGGAAAGATAAAACGAACGCGAAACCTCCCGCAAAATCGTGCGGCGCAGGCTTGAAAGAGAACGAGAGGTGGGGGCGTTCAAGATGCCGAAGCTCAAAAAAAGACGCGCCAATTATCGGATCGACCAGATATTGGGCGCGTGATCACGGAGGCGAACGTTCCACTCCCCGCCGCCAAGGTTCAACGCCCAACTTCGGCCGCGAACGCCATCCGCCATCTCTACGTCCACATCCCTTTTTGCGCGCGCATCTGCCCCTATTGCGCCTTCTACAAAGAGCGGGCCGACCCCGCGCAGACGGAGCGTTTCTGCTCCGCCCTGCTCGCGGAGCTGAGCGAACTGGCGCGAGACTTCGACCTTCAACCGGAGACGATTTTCTTCGGTGGCGGCACGCCGACCGCGCTCTCGACTGCGCAACTGGAGAGGCTGCTCGGCGGTTTTGCCTCGGAGTTAAAACTCGAAAGCCTGAGCGATTGGACGATGGAAGCAAACCCCGGCAGCGTCTCGCCGCGCAAGGCCGCGCTCCTTCAGGCTTGCGGCATCACACGCGTGAGCCTGGGCGTGCAATCGTGGGATGACGGCCTCCTACGACTCCTCGGCCGCGAGCACAACGCTGCGCAGGCGGAGGAATCCTTTCGCATCTTGCGCGGAGCAGGAATCGGGAGTGTAAACATCGACCTCATGTTCGGTTTGCCCGGGCAGACGCTGGCGCAATGGGAAGCCACGCTCGCGAAGACCATCGCGCTGGAGCCCGATCACGTCTCCGCTTATTGCCTCACTTACGAGGAGGACACGGAGTTTTTTCTTCGACGCGCCAGTGGCGAATACCGGCCGGACATTGAGATCGACGCGAGCTTTTTCGAAACCACGATGCGGATGTTGGAGGCGGGCGGCTACCGACAATACGAGATCTCGAACTACGCGCGGCCGGGCCACGAATCGGCGCACAACCGCGGCTACTGGGCGGGTGACGATTATCTCGGGATCGGACCGAGCGCATTTTCGACGGTAGGCGAAACGCGTTGGCAAAACGTGTGCGATTACCGCCGCTACAGCGATCTGGTGCTGGTTGGTGCTTCTCCAGTTGTTTCGACCGAACCGCTCTCGGAGACCACCAAACGCGCCGAGCAAATCGCGCTCTCGCTCCGGACGCGATGGGGCGTCCCGGCCGCATGGCTGGAAGCCTGGCCTGCGGAGCGGGCGGAGTTTGAGGAGCTGGGGTTGCTGCGAGCGGCGAACGATCGCTTCATCCTGACCGAGCGCGGCAAACTCCTCGCCGATACCGTTGCGGCCGCATTCGTATAAGCGTCGTGCCTGAAGCTCCCGGGCGATGCACCCTGCGACGCGCCGCGCCGCCCACCCTAACGCCCACCGCACGTCATCCCGAGCCGCGAAGACGGCCGAGGGATCTCTCCGAAGCACGAGGGCTTCCGTAAACCGGGAGCCGTGCGACGCCAGCCAAAGCCGTCCTGCTCCGACATCTGAGAAGCCCGCGAGAGATCCCTCGACCGCGCTTCGCCGGCTCGGGATGACGCGTCGCACGCGAACCGTGACTCCGAGTCACCTCCGACCTCCGACCTCCGACCTCCGACCTCCGACCTCCGACCTCCGACCTCCGACCTCCGACCTCCGACCTCCGACCTCCGACCTCCGACCTCCCCTTAAACCCACAGACACCTTGAGAAGCGCAGGTTTGTCCACATCTTGCAGACAGATGAACGCTGAGATGGATGTCGGGACGAACAAGAAGGCGTTCCAGATTAATTTAGACCAAAAGAAATACGGCACTTTTGCCGAGATCGGTGCCGGCCAGGAGGTGGCGCGCCGTTTCTTTCACGTGGGCGGCGCCGCCGGGACGGTGGCGAAAACCATGTCGGCCTACGACATGACGTTCAGCGATGCGATCTACGGCACGGCGGATCGGTATGTGAGCCGGGGCCGACTGCACACGATGTTGGACCACGAGTATGCGCTGCTGGTGGAGCGGCTGGACGCCACCCTCGGGAGCGAGCGCACTTTCTTCGTTTTCGCAGACACGGTGGCTGCTCGAAGTTTCAAACAACACAACGAATCGCACGGCTGGCTCGGCGTTCGTTTCCAATCCGAAACCCGCTCGGAGCCGAGTGAGATCATCATCCATGTGCGGATGCTGGATGAATCAAACGTGGACCAACAGGAAGCGCTCGGCGTGGTGGGCGTGAACCTGCTGTATGGCGCGTTTTATTTTCACCAACCGGAGAAGCTGATCGCGTCGCTGCAGGAGAATCTGGCGGACGATCGCATCCAGGTGGACATGATTAAATTCTCCGGCCCGGCCTACGAGAAGGTCGATAACCGGCTGATGAGTTTGCAGCTGGTGAGCCAGGGTTTGACCAACGCGGTCATGTTTACGGCCGACGGGGAATCGGTCCAGCCGGCGGAGGTCTTTTACAAAAAGGCGATCCTGGTGGAACGAGGCAATTTTCGCCCGGTCACCTACGCCACCAACGACATGCTCAATGGCGCGCGCGGCGTCTTCTGCAAGGAAGGGAACTGCCGCGAAGATGAGGTCATCGTCCTGATGGAGATGACGCTGGAGAATCTGCTCTCCGAGGGACAATTGAATCACGCGGACTTCCTCGCTCGCGTCGATATCCTGGGCGCGCTCGGGCGGACGGTGCTGATCTCGAAGTTTGGCGAATACTATCGGCTGGCTGCCTACCTGGCGCGCTACACGAACGAGAAGATTGGCCTGGTCATGGGTGTCCCAAGTTTGCTCGAGATCTTCGACGAGAAATATTATCTGAACCTGGAGGGCGGCATTCTGGAGGCGCTCGGGCGCATGTTTAAGAGCGGGCTCAAGCTCTACGTCTATCCGATGGTGGATGAGGCCACCGGGGAGCTGGTAGCCGCCAAAGACATCGAGGTGGCTTCGAACCTGCGTTCGCTTTTCCAGTACCTGATCGATAACGAGTTCATCCAGGAGGTGACGGATTACAATCCTGAGTATCTCCGGATTCATCCGCCGGAAGCGCTCGAGAAGATCCAATCAGGCGATCCCGGTTGGGAAAAGATGGTGCCACCCGAGGTGGTGAAGATAATCAAGACGCGGGAGTTTTTCGGCTACCGCGCCCCGGTGGAAGCGTAGCGCGCCGGCTCCTTTCTTTGCCCCGCAGAGAAAGGCGAATCCGGAAAAGCGCCGGAGCAGGCACGCTTCCCGCTACAGGGAAGTCTGCATCATGGCAAAGCGCGGCAACTCTGTAATCGGAATCGATCTTGGGAAAAGCTTTTTCAAGGGCGTGGTCCTGCAACGAAAAGGGGACGCCCGTTACGTCCTGACCAACTACGCCTCCCGACAGGTCCCGGAGACGATGGCCACCCCGGACGCGCTCGCCACGGAGCTGAAAGCGCTCATGAAAGAGCTGGGCAGCGCCAAAGGATATTCCCTCGCGATTTCGGATCCGGATTCGCTCCTGCGCATCATCGAGCAACCGGAGACGCCGGTGGACTTGCTCCGCAACGCCCTTCGCCTGAACGGGCTCGCGGTGCTGAACCAGGAATGCCGCGACTTCGTGCTCGATTGTTCGCCCGTAAGCTCAAACGGTTCTTCCTATACCAACGGCCATGGCAACTCCAACGGCGACTCCAATACCGCCGTCGCCACCGGCGTGACTCTGCAAAAATATCTCGTCGGCGGCATGCTCCGCCCGGCCGTGAAACAAATTTCCGACGCGCTCAGCAAAGTCCGGGTGAATGCCGATATCCTGCAGCTCGCGCCCGTCTGCTCCTTTAACGCTTTCGAGCTGGCTTACCCTGAGATTTACGCGAACGACACCTTCCTCCTCCTCGACATGGGGCATCTGCAAAGCACCGTCCTGATCGGGAGCAAAGCCGAGCTCGTCCTGATTCGGAGCATCGATTACGGCGGCAAACTCTTCAGCGAAGCGATGACCGGCGACGGCGCGCTCGATGCCAACGCCGCCCAGCTCATGATGAACGAAGGCGACCCAGGCATGGCCGAGACCTGCCGCGCCTCGCTCGCCCGACTCGCGATGGAAGTGCGCAACTCGATCGGCTTCTTCGAAGGCCAACGCGAGGAAAGCATCAGCCGCATCTTTGTTTCCGGTGGCCTGGCTCGGACGGAGATGGTCTTGCAAATGTTAAGCGACGAGCTCGCTCTGCCCTGCGAAATCTGGGACCCGCTCGAGACCTGCGAAGTCGCGCTCCCCGCCGCCAAGCGCCAGAGCCTTCCCGGCGAATTTGTCTCCCTTAATGTCGCCTGCGGTGCGGCCTTCGAATACTTCCGGAACTAGTAGCTCCCCCTCCTTCTCCCATGGCTCTCCACCTTAATCTTCTCCACGAGCAGATCGCCGAAACGCGGCAACGCCAGCGCGATCCGCTCAAGCTCGGCATCATGCTCATCGGCACCATCGGTGCCCTTATGCTCGCCTTCTACATGTGGAAGGCCTACGGCACGCTCGCGATTAAAAACCGCCTCAGCGTCGTGCAAAGCGAATGGGCCAAAGTGGAGCCGAAAGTCACCGCCGCGCAGAAGCGCTCGAAGGAACTCACCACCATCATCAGCACCACCAAGGCGCTGGATACCTTCATGGAAAGCCGTTTCTATTGGGCGCCATTTCTGGAAAAGGTCGCGCGCTGTGTCGCTCCGAACGCCCAACTCCTCTCCATGCAGGGTTCGGTCGATGAGGAACAGAAAGTGGTCGTCTCCCTCGAAGGCACCGCCGCCGGCCGCGAACCCCGCGCCGCGGCCGAAGAATTCCGCCAGCTCCTGCTCGAGCAACTTTCCACCAGCTACCAGAACGTGAAGGTCGAGTTCAAAGCCCTGGAAGATCTCGACACCTTGATCAACGTCGCCGGCACAAACATGCCCGTCGCTCGCTATACCCTCGGGGTCACTTTCACCACGCGACCTTCCGCTGATGCCCCAGCCCCTGCCGCTCCAGCTCCTGCCGCCGCTGCTGCTACTTCCGAAACCGCTCCGTAATGAAACCGACGACCAAATTCTCCAAGGATCAGATCCAAAAGCTGGTGCTGAGCACCATGGGCTTGATCGCGCTCACCTACGTTTACTTCACCTTCTTCCTCGGGCCTCTCAATAAGAGTCGCGAAGGGATGGAAGCCACTCTCGCTGATCTGCAGACGAAGATCGGCAGCTCGAAAAGCGAGATGACCCGCGCCTCGAATCTGGAAGGCCAGGCCGGCAGCGCCACCTCCCGCTACGCTGCCTTGCAAGAGATGGCCCCGGACGGCGCGCCCATCGCCTGGTTCCCACCCCGGATCAAAGCTTTCTTCGCCAATCAGCAGATCGACAAAGCCATCGCCCGCCTCGGCGGCAGCACCCCACGGAAAGAACCGGAGCTGGCGGAATGGAGCACCTTCAGCTGGTTGATCGATATCCCCCTCGCCGATTTCCACACCCTCGGTCGCGCCCTCGCCGAGCTGGAAAATTCCGAGCCGCTCCTCTCCATCAGCAAACTCAATCTCGTTGCGCTCCAGGATCAGCCCGAGTTCCAACAGGTCGAGATCGTAGCCCTTAACGTGATTCAAAAGAAATGATCCGATCCCTCGCCCTCCTCCTTTTCCTCGTCAGCGCCGCCGGCTCTCTCCGGGCCGAAAGCGCCCCGGCCGCGATCCAGCTCAAGCACCGCTCAGCCTTCCAGGTGGAAGACAAAGCGCGGAATCCTTTCTGGCCCATCGGCTGGAAACCGGCCGCGAAGGTCTCGGAATCCAGCACCGATCAGGGCAGCGCCGACCTCGCGCCGACCGTCTTTCTCGTCAGCTCCATTGCCATCCAGGATGGCACCCGCCGCTTCGCCATTATCAACGGCCGCGTCATGGAAGAAGGCCAGCAGTTCGGATTGCAGATGGGCACCCAGACTTACCAGATCACCGTCAAAGCGATCCAGGACGGTCAGGTCATTCTTGCCCGGCGCGATCAAGAGATTGTCGCGCCTCTGCGCCGCAAGTAGTCCTCGCGCGCCCCGGGTGATTGCTGGCTAGGTGGCGTCAGGTTCCACCAGCCGCACAAACTTATCCTCGTGTAAAACGGACGGACGGGTGCCCATGAAAAGGCCCCACCATTGCCACGCGCTCCCGATCACGATCAAGCAGACCAGGAGAAGAAAGCCGCCCGCCACCGCCGCATCGAACCGCCACACGCCCGCCTGCCGCAGCAATCCCGCGGCCTGCTCCGCCGGCCCCGCGAGGGCGCGCTGCGCGAGTGAATCGGCTCCGCTCAAAAAGCCGATCTTCGGATCCGGCGAGAAAATTTTCATCCAGCCCGCCGAGAACGTCACCACCGTCATGAAGCAAAGCGGCGCCAGCGTCACCCAGACATAGCGCACCTTGCCCATCTTGATCAGCACCGTCGTGCCAAGACACAGCGCGATCACGGAGAGGAGCTGATTCGCCAGTCCGAAGAGCGGCCACAGGCTGTTGATCCCGCCCAGCGGATCGAGCACGCCCTGGTAAAGAAACCAACCCCACGCCGCCACCAGCAAGCTGCTCGCCAGCAAGTTCGCCCAGAGCGAGCGCGTATCGCCCAACGGTCGCCAGAGATTGCCCAGGAGATCCTGTAGCAGAAAGCGCCCCACCCGCGTCCCCGCGTCCAGCGTCGTTAAAATAAACAACGCTTCGAACATGATCGCGAAGTGATACCAGAGTGCGAGCGCAGTGGGGCTGGAGGTAACCCGCGCAAACATATGCGCCATTCCCACCGCGAACGTCGGCGCCCCACCCGCCCGGCCGAACATGGTCGTCTCGCCCAGGTTCGCCGCCAGCGTCGCCATCCCCGCCTCCGTCACCGGATACCCAGCCGCAGTGATCCGCGCCACCACCTCGCTCGGCGCGCCCTTGGTGTTAATCGCGAAATATTCGCCCGGCTCGAGCACACAGGCGGCGATCATCGCCATCAACGCCACCATCATCTCCGTGATCATCGCCCCGTAGCCGATGTCGCGGATGCGCGATTCGCGCGCCAGCATCCGCGGCGTCGTGCCCGGAAGCGATCAAGGCGTGAAATCCCGAGACCGCTCCGCAAGCGATCGTGATGCAGACGAACGGGAAAACCGGTCCGGCAAACACCGGCCCCGAGCCATCGATGAAGCGCGAGATCGAAGGCATGAGCAGCGTGGGCCGAATCGCCACCACCGCCACCGCCAGCGCGGCCACCGTTCCCAGTTTCAGAAACGTGCTCAGGTAATCGCGCGGCGTGAGCAGCAACCAGATCGGTAACGTCGAGGCCGCGAAGGCATAGATCATCAGCGCCCAGGCCAGCCACTTCGCGTCGCGCCGGAAGAATTCCTGCACCGCCGGGTAATGCTCGAGGAATTGCCCACCCCACACGCCGAAGGCCAGCCCCACCAAACCGAAGGCCGTGATCCATCCCACGCTCACGCGTCCGCTCCGCAATCCCAAACCCATGATCAACGCCACCGGGATCGTCGTCGCGATCGTGAAAACGCCCCACGGGCTTTCCGCCAGCGCTTGCACCACCACCAACGCCAGCACCGCCATCAAGATCACCATGATCGCGAGCACGCTCACGAGTGCGAGCGCGCCCACGCCCGTCCCGATCTCCTCCTTCACCATTTGCCCGAGCGTCTTCCCGCGCCGACGCACGCTGCTAAAGAGCACAATCATGTCGTGCACCCCGCCGCCCAACGTCGCCCCGATCAGAATCCAAAGCGTCCCCGGCAAAAACCCAAACTGCGCCGCCAAGACCGGCCCGACCAACGGCCCCGGCCCCGCGATCGCCGCAAAATGATGACCGAAAACCATCCAGCGATTTGTCGGGACAAAGTCCTTCCCATCCTCCTGCACCACCGCCGGCGTCGCGCGCTCGTCGTTCAGCATCAGCACCTTCGTCGCCAGCCATTTGCTGTAGAAGCGGTAGCTAATCGAGAAGGCGCACATGCCCGCGATCACGATCCAGAGCGCGTTCACCGGCTCCCCGCGCGAGAGCGCCAATACTGCCAGCGCGCCCAGCCCGAGCAGGGTCACCAGAATCCAAAGCAATCGTTTCAGGAGAGACATAAAAGCGAGCGCGGCGTCATCGTTTAGCAGAACCGGTCCTGCTCGCCAAGCCTCACGCCTTTTGACTTCGCGGGACCCTTCAATTAGGGAGTCGCTCCTCCTCCGCCATGCGTTTCATCGACAAGCTCAAAAAACTCGGCGACCCCCGCCTGCCCGCGAGCATGAAGTATCATGCCCGCCGCATTCTCCTCACCCGCCGTTTCGCTTTGCGGATCAATCCCGACAGCATCATTGCCAGCATCGATCCGGAGAAATTCCGCGCCATTCACGCCCGCCACGCCGTCCCGAACCCCGGCGACGCGCCGGAAAAATATCTCGAGCTCTCACGCTGGCTGGAAGTAAACATCCGCCGCATTCGCGATCTCAATCTCGATTGCCTGCCGCGCCGCCGCGTGCTCGATATCGGCTCCGGCGCCGGCTATTTCCTCTACATCTGCCGGCAGCTCGGCCACGAGGTCCTCGGGCTCGATCTCGATGAGTCGCCCATGTTTAACGATCTCACGCAGCTGCTCGGCGTCCCCCGCGTGATCTGGCGGATCGAGCGCTACCAGCCGCTCCCGAAATTCGACGCCCCTTTCGATCTCATCACCGCCTACATGATCTGTTTTAACGATCACAAAACCGATCACGTTTGGGGCCCGGCCGAGTGGGATTTCTTCTTCAAAGACCTCCTGCAATCCCTCAAGCCCGGCGGTCTGGTCCATCTCGAGCTCAACCAGGAGTTCGATGGGACGAACTACACGCCCGAGCTGCTCGCATACTTCCAGCGCAAAGGCGGCAAGGTCGTGGCCAACCGCGTCACCTTTACTGCAGCCGCTCTCGCGCAGCCCTGAGCTGTAGGAGCTTCTCGCCGAAATCGGTTTGCCGTTGTTTGTGCTCCGCCACCACCGCCGGTGGCGCCTTGTCCACGAACGAGGCATTGGAGAGCTTCCGCACCGTCGCTTCCAATTCCTTCTCCAGCTTGGCGATCTCCTTCTCCAGCCGCTCCGCTTCCGCCGCCGCATCACCGCCGGCCACGATTAGGTAGAGCTTGCCGGAAGTGGTGGCCGCGATCGGCACCCCGGGCGCCGCTTCATAAGCAGGCTCCCACGCGAGCGATTCCGCGTTTAGCAGCCGCCCCAACGTCGGCAGCTCGCCCTCCAGCCACGTCGCCGAGGTCTGTAAAATAAACTCCGCCTTTTTGTTCGATGGCACCCGCGATTCCGCGCGCAGATTCCGCCCGGCTTCCACGAAGCCATAGACCGCCGCCACCTGCTCGCGCGCCGTCACGTCATCGCGTGCGCGTCCGGCCACAGGCGGTGCCTCAAACTGAATCGAGCCCGCGCCGAATCCCAGCAACGACCAAAGCTCCTCCGTGATGTGCGGCATGAACGGATGCAGCAGCCGCAACACAGCCGAGAGCACATGATCCATCACCGCCAGCACGCCCGCTTTCCGCTCTGCCACTTCGGAGAAAATGTCCGTCTTGGCCGCTTCCACGAACCAGTCGCAATAATCGCCCCAGAAAAAATCGTAGAGCGCCTGCGCCACTTCGCTAAAGCGATAGCCTTGATAAGCTTCCTCAATCGTCCCGATCGTCGCGTCCAGCCGCGCCAGCACTTCCAGCGCGTAGATCGAAAGCGTGTGCTCCTCCAGGCGCGGCGCCGCCTCGCTCGGCCCATGCATCTGCCGGAAGCGCGCTGCGTTCCAGAGCTTGGTCGCGAAATTCCGCCCCTCCTCCACCTGCTTCTCTTCGAAGCGAATGTCCTGCCCGCTCGGCGCAATCCGCATCAAACCGAAGCGCACCCCATCCGCGCCGTATTTCTCCATCAACTCGATCGGGTCCGGCGAATTGCCGAGCGACTTGCTCATCTTCCGTCCCGAACGATCGCGAATCAGCCCCGTGAAATAGACATCGCGAAACGGAACATTATCCACCGCCGCCGCGCTCTTGCCGGGCTGAAACTCCAGGCCCGCGATGATCATGCGCGCCACCCAAAAGAAAATAATATCCGGCGCCGTCACCAGCACCGAGGTCGGATAAAACTTCGCCCGCGTCGGCGCGTCCATCGTCTCATAAGCCCAAAGCCAGGAGGAAAACCAGGTATCGAGCGTATCCTCATCCTGCCGCCATCCGTCCCCGGCGACTCGATCTGCACCCGCACTGCGTCATCTCCAGGCTCGTGGTGCAAGTTTCCAACTTGCACACTCTGATTCCGCAAGTTGGAAACTTGCGCCACCTCCAGACCAGCCTTCCCCGGGTTTCCCTCGATATAATCCGCAATCCGCGCCAGCGCCTCCGCATCACGCACAATGTGATCGTACGATTCTCGCTGCCAAAGCTGACCAGAACTTCCCAGTAATCGATTAATTTCCTGCGCGGTAAATCGCTTCCACGAGTGCAGGATATCGCCCAATTTGTGGCCCACGTTCGGCGTCACCAGGACGTGCACGTGATTCGGCATCACGACCCAGGAGCGCAGCGCGTAACGTTCTCCGTCAAAATGCTGCAAAGCCTGCGCCACTATTTCGCCCGCTTCCGGCCGCGCCAGCACCGCTGATCCATACCCGGCATCCAGCCACTCCTCGATCCGCGCGGAAAAGCGCTCGTAGTAGTCGCGCTTCTCCTCCAATGACCACGGCTCTGGATGCTTCGCCAGCCAGCGCGAGCGTTCCTCCTCCAGCTCCGCTATTTTTTCCGCCGGCAAAGAATCCGCCAACCGAAAAGTCACGAAATAGGTCGCTCCCTCCTGTTCCCAATGCGGCAGACTCCGCCGCGTAATCTCCACCTCGGCGAACTCGTCGAATCCACGAAACTCCGGCGCCGCATCCGCCGTAGTCCAAGTTCCCAACTTGGACTCTTCTGCAGACTGCAAGTTGGAAACTTGCGCCACACCATACCAAGCCGGCACCCGGTGCCCCCACCAGACCTGCCGGCTAATGCACCAGTCCTGGATATTCGTGAGCCACTGCTCGTAAACCTTCTCCCAATGCGTCGGGAAAAATCGCACCAGATGCTCGCGCACCACCGCCAGCGCCTCCTCTGTTTTCGGATAACGCAGAAACCATTGCTCGCTTAAGCGCGGCTCAATCGGCACCCCGGCGCGTTCGCTAAAGCCGACCGTATTCTCATACGGCTCTTCTTTTCCAAGGAGGCCGCGCTCCGCCAGCAACTCACCTGCCCGCTTCCGCGCTTCGAACCGCTCCATCCCATCCAGCTCCGGAAAGGCCGGGCAATTAATCCGTCCATTCGGATGCAACACGTCCACGACCGGCAGCCCATTCCGTTGCCCGATCTCGAAGTCCACCTTGTCATGCGCGGGCGTGATCTTCAGAATCCCCGTCCCGAATTCCGGATCGATTCCCTCATCGGCCAGCACCGGAATCTCCTCGCGCACGAGCGGTCGCCAGACCTTCTTGCCCACGAGATCGCGATAACGCGCATCGCCGGGATGCACCGCCAGCCCCACGTCCGCCATGATCGTCTCCGGCCGTGTCGTCGCCACCTCCAGAAAACGTCCGGGCTGCTCCACGATCTCGTAGCGCACATAGTAGAGCACGCTCTTCTGCTTCGTCGGGATCACCTCTTCATCCGAGAGCGCGGTCTGCGCGGCGGGGTCCCAATTAATCATCCGTTTGCCGCGATAGATCAGACCCCTCGCATGCAAGTCCACGAAGACCTGCTGCACCGCGCGCACATAATCCTCGTCAAAGGTATATCGCTGCCGCGCCCAATCACACGAGCACCCCAGCCGTTGCAGTTGGCGAATGATGATCCCGCCGTGCTTGTCCTGCCACTCCACCACCCGACGCAAAAACTCCTCGCGTCCGTAATCCTGCCGCTTCTTCTTCTCCGTCTTCGACAAATATTTCTCCACCGCGGTCTGCGTCGCCACACCGGCATGATCCGTCCCCGGCAGCCAAAGCACTTCATGCCCCGTCATCCGCGCCCGCCGCGCCAGGATGTCCTGGATCGTATTATTCAAGACATGCCCAAGGGTGAGCACGCCCGTGATGTTCGGCGGCGGGATGACAATCGAGAAGGCCGGCTTCTTCGAGCTGGCGTCGGCATGGTAATCCCCGCGTTCCAGCCACTGCGCATACCACCTCGGCTCCACTGCGCTGGGCTCGTAGTTTTTCGGTAATTCAGCCACGGGGCAGCATCATCGAAGCGCCGGCTCTGTTTGCAAAACGAAACCTGCCGCGGAGTTCGCCCTCATCAGGTCACGCGATCCCGCGCTGCGCCTGTTACTTGCAGCCTTTCCGCCTCGCCGCCAGCTTCCCCTTCGCCATGGACCTTCGGACGCTCCTCCCCACGCTCGCTCTGGCGACGCTCCTCGCTTCCAGCGCGCGCGCGGTCGAGTGGAAGGTCATTCGCGTCGGCGAGCGCGATTACGTCTCCTTCGCCAATCTGGCCGAGTTTTACCAATTCGGAGAATACAGCCACGCCAACCGCACCATCTCGCTCCAGAGCGCGCAACGCGGTCTCCGCGCCCAGGTCGGGACCAGCCAGGTTTATATTAATGGCGTCCGCTTTTTCACCCACTTCCCCCTGCGCGAACAGGCGGAAGGCCAGCTCATCTCCGCCTTCGATGTCAGTAAATTGATCGAGCCCATCCTTCGCCCCAGTCGCATTCAGCCCGCGCAAAAAATCGAGACCGTCGTCCTCGATCCCGGCCACGGCGGCACCGACAGCGGCACGGCCAACCGTTGGGGGAATGAGAAAACCTACACGCTCGAAGTCGCTCTCCGCGCGCGAGAGCAGCTCCTGCGCGCCGGCTTCAAAGTCGAGATGACTCGCTCCGATGACACCGGCATCTCGCTCGAAAACCGCATCGCCTTCGCCAATAAATTTCCCAACTCCGTCTTCGTCAGCATTCATTTCAACGCCGGGAGCGGCGGCAACGGCGTCGAGACTTATCGCCTCGCGCCCAGCGGCGCGCCTTCAAACGCGGCCACCTCCGGCGAACATCACGCGATGGAGAATAACAACGCCGCCGGCGATGAAGGAAACGCCCAGGATAACCTAAACATCTCCCTCGCCGCCGCCGTGCATGCCGCCGTCCTCACCTTGGCTCGGCCCTACGATCGCGGGGTGCGGCACGCTCGTTTTAAAGTGCTGCGCCACCTCCGCGTCCCGGGTCTCCTCCTCGAAGCCGGCTTCCTGAACGATCCCAACGAAGGGCAACGCATCGCCACCCCGCAATATCGTCAGCAGCTCGGGGACGCCATCGCCACCGGTGTGCAGAATTACAACGCGGCCGTGAATTACCAGGCCGACGCTCCTTTCACCTTCGCCGCCGTCCGCGCCAATCTTCCGCCGCACGAGCGTTCCATCACCGAGCCGCTCGACGCCCGCCCACCCGCCGTCGCTCCTCCACCGCAGAAACCTTCTGTCTCCATCAATGGCGGAGAATAATTCCCAGCCCGCGTCCGCTGCCGATCCCCGGCCCATCGGCGTCTTCGATTCCGGCATCGGCGGTCTCACTGTCGTCAGCGCCCTTCGTCGGTTATTGCCGAATGAATCGATCTTCTACCTTGGCGACACCGCCCGCGTTCCCTACGGCGGGAAAAGCGCCGCCACCGTCCAGCGCTACAGCCTCGAGATCGCCGCGCTCCTCCTCGAGCGCCAGGCCAAGACGGTGGTCGTCGCCTGCAACACCGCCTCCGCCCTCGCCCTCCCTGTCCTGAAAGAGAAGCTGCCCATCAGCGTCACCGGCGTTATTGCCCCGGGCGCGCAGGCCGCGGCGGCCGCTACGCGCAACGGCCACATCGGCGTCATCGGCACCCGGGCCACGATCAAGAGCGGCGCTTACGAGCGCGCCATTCAGGCTTTGCAACCGGAAGCCCGTGTCGTCGCCCGCGCCTGTCCCCTCCTCGTTCCGCTCATCGAAGAAGGCTGGCTCGAAAGTCCGATCACCGACCAGATCCTCCTGCAATATCTGCAGCCGCTGCTCGACGACGGCATCGACACCCTCGTTCTCGGCTGCACCCATTACCCGCTCCTGCGTCCGGCCATCAGCCGCTTGTTAGGCGACGCCGTCACGCTCGTAGACTCCGCCGAGAACTGCGCCCTCGCCGTGCGCGACCTCCTCGCTTCCGAACACCTGCAAGCCGGAGAGAACAACCAGGCCGCCCTCCAGGTCGCGCTCACCGATCCACCCGATGCCTTCCTCCGCGTCGCCCGCGAGGCGCTGCAATTGGAGATCGGCGAAGTAGAAACCCGCCCGTTGTAGCCGGGGTCGCCGTTGTAGCCGGGGTCGCCGACCCCGGACCCCGACCGTTGTAGCTGGGGTCGCCGACCCCGGCCCCCCAGCAGCAAGAGCCCACCCCGAGCCGGGATCGGCGATCCCGGCTACAACTTCGCCCGCGCCGCCTTCGAAAGTCCCGCGACCACCAGCTCATACGAGTGATCGATCATCCCCCGCACTTCCGCCTCCGGAATCCCACCCGCGATCTCCACCGTGTTCCAATGCCGCTTATTCATATGGTAACCCGGCCGCACCTGCTCATAGCGATCGCGCAGCTCCAGCGCGCGATCCGGATCGCACTTGAGATTCGCCGTCACCGGCACCTCTTCATAACCGAGCAGGGCAAACATCTTGCCGCCGACCTTGAAGACGAGATGCTCCGGCCCGAACGGCGTCTCCTCCGTCACTCCCGCCTTCTTCAAGCAATACTCGCGAAACGCATCCGCCTGCATCGTTAGCCGACCTCCGTCGTCGTCGTCCGCGCTGGGCGCGCCCAGGCGCCGGGAATGCAGCCAAAGGAAAATCGCCGGCGTCACGATCAGGATATGCAGCAAGCTGCTGATCATCCCGCCGATCACCGGGGTGGCGAGCGGCTTCATCACTTCCGCGCCCGTGCGCGTGCTCCACATAATCGGCAGCAAGCTGGCCACGATCGTCGCCACCGTCATCACCTTCGGCCGCAAACGCAGCCGCGCGCCTTCCTTCACCGCATCGACCAGGTCGGCGTAATTAAACGCGGCGCCAAGTTGCGCGCGCCGTCGCTGGACCGCTTCCTCCAGGTAAACCACCATCACCACGCCCGTTTGAATGGCCGTGCCGAAGAGCGCGATGTATCCGACCCAAACCGCGACGCTGAAGTTGTAGCCCATCAGATATTGCAGGAAAACGCCGCCGCTGAGCGCGAACGGCACCGCCAGGATGACGTGGGCCGCTTCGCGCGCGCTGCGATAGACGATGTAGAGCAGGATGAAGATGATGAAGAGCACCGCGGGCACGATCAGCCGCAACGTCTTCCCAGCGCGGATCTGGTTCTCGAACTCGCCGCTGTATTCGATCGTCATCCCCGCCGGCAACGACGGGACGATGTCGCGGTTGATCCGCTCTTTCACTTCCTCAACGAAACCGCCGAGGTCGCGATTCTGCACGTTCGCCTGCACGAAAACACGCAGCCTGCCGTTCTCGCTCGCGATCTCAGCCGGTCCCTCCACGCGCTTGATTTCCGCCACCTGGCCGAGCGGGATGACCTTCCCGTTCGGCGCGGAGACGAGCACGTTCTTCAGCCGCGTCAGGTCTTCGCGCTCGCTCCGTTCGAACCGCACCTGGATCGGGTAACGCGCGCGGCCCTCGATCGTCATGCCGACGTTCTTGCCGCCGAGGCCGATCTCCACCGTGTCGAGAACGTCCTTCGCCTGGAGGCCGTAGCGCGCCATCGCCTCGCGGTTCACTTCCACCTCGATGAACGGCTTGCCCTGGACCCGGCTCGCCGCGATCCCGGCCGCGCCGGTCACCTCCTGCATCACGCGCTCGACTTCGAACGCTTTCGCCTGCAAGGCGTCGAGATCGTCGCCTAAAATTTTCACGCCGAGCTGCGCGCGGATGCCGGTGGAAGTCATGAGCACGCGATTCTCGATCGGCTGCAAAAATCCCGGCACCGCGCCGGGCACCTGCCGCAATTTCTCCGTCAGTTCGTCGACTAATTTTTGCTTGGTCATGCCCGCGCGCCATTCGCTCCGCGGCTTCAACATGATCGTCGTTTCAATCATCTCCGTCGGCGCAGGATCGGTCGCGGTCTCGGCGCGGCCGAGCTTCCCGGCCACGGATGCGACCTCCGGCGTCTGGCTCAAGACGCGGTCCTGCCAGGCCATCACGCGTTTCACTTCCGTCATCGCCGTCGCCGGGACAAAAGTCGGCATCAAGAGCAGGCTGCCTTCATCCAGCGGCGGCATGAATTCCTTGCCCATGCCCGCGGTTAGCCGCTGCAGCGGCGGCGCAAAACTCAGCAGGCGATTGATCCCCGCCGGAAGTCCAAACGCCAGCAGCGCCGCGAGAAGCAAAAGCACCGCTGCGCCCAGGAGCACCGTCCCCTGCCGGCGCAAGGCGAACGACAGCGCCGGGTCGTAAAGCCGCAGCAGGAAACGCATGACGACGTTGCGATCTTCCGAATGAAACGGCCCGCGCACCAGCCAGGTGCAAAGCACCGGCACGATCGTGACCGCGAGCAAAGTCGAGCCGACCATGGCGAAGGTCTTGGTGAAGGCGAGCGGATGGAAAAGTTTCCCTTCCTGGCCGGTGAGCGCGAAGACCGGAACGAAAGCGAGGATGATGATCGCCATCGCGAAGAAGATCGGCCGG
>CAVSRQ010000003.1:0-437595 GCA_963730385.1 uncultured Verrucomicrobiae bacterium | reverse complement strand
CTTGGATGGGTGACCGCCTGGGAATACCGGGTGCTGTAGACTTTTGGCACTGTTACACACTTTTAATACAAATTCTGCTGTACATATCCTGCAATTTTAAAAATTTTTTCATATAGCTCTCTGTCACCAACATAAATATTTCTTCTTTCTAGTATTTCCAATTATCAAGCTCGTCTTTAATTAAACTAATTTTTACACTTTACCTTTTACCTTTTATACAATTTGTACCCCGTGTGCCAAGAGCACTAAGCCTTGGCAGCATTGGACTATGTAATACGGGAAACTTTACAGTTTCAAAGTTTCCGTGTTGGAAAACACCAATGGAAGTCGAAAATAAATGCGCTAATCATATAGCTCTGACACAGCGACTACATATCCCAACCACAAACACTGTTTCAAATCGTTTTGCTTTAGTTGATAATGTCTACGGCCATACCACGTTGAAAGCACCGGTTCTCGTCCGATCACCGAAGTTAAGCAACGTCGGGCCCGGTTAGTACTTGGATGGGTGACCGCCTGGGAATACCGGGTGCTGTAGACTTTTTCACTTTTTATACAAATATATTTAGAAAACCATGAATTTGAAATATTTTTAATTAAGATATTTACACCCGTTCCAGTATCTTCTTTTTGATAAATTTCTTACTGCAATAGGCCTTCTATACAAATATATTTTCGTTAAAAAATTAAACAGCTAAATTATTTAATGTAAAAAGCTCTTGATCTACATAAATTGTATCTAAAAATGTAAGATATGCACCTAATAAGCAAATTTCTATATCAGCATGATGACATAATATTATGTAAAATTGTTAGTTTTATTTGTTGATTATAATAAAAGGTTTTAATCGCCTATAAAAACAGCACATAATTTTAGAATTATTAGATCAATCTGCTCAATTATTACTCTCCAAACGATCGTTGCTTTGATGTCTACGGCCATACCACGTTGAAAGCACCGGTTCTCGTCCGATCACCGAAGTTAAGCAACGTCGGGCCCGGTTAGTACTTGGATGGGTGACCGCCTGGGAATACCGGGTGCTGTAGACTTTTGGCACTGTTACACTCTTTTCAATCAAATTCTGCTGTACATATGCTGCAATTTTAATAATTTTTTCATATAGCTCTCTGTCACCAACATATATATTTCTTCTTTCTAGTATTTCCAATTATCAAGCTCGTCTTTAATTAAACTAATTTTTACACTTTACCTTTTACCTTTTATACAATTGTAGCCTCGTGTGCCCAAGACACTAAGCCTTGGCAGCATTGGCAGCATTGGACTGTGTAATACGGATCAGTGGCGGTTCTAGGATGAAAAAACTGGGGGGGCTACGGGGGGGCTTGAAAAATGTCTAGCCCCCCCCCCCCCCCAAAAAAAAATTGCGAGCGGAGCGAGCAAAAATTTTTTTGCTCTTTTAAGTTTAAAAAAAATTATTTTTGCTTTTTTAAGTTTTAATCCATAGATAGTTAGTATAGGCCTATTATGATATTGCTGGCATCCTCAGAAGATCAAAATTATTGTCTACAAATATCGGCCTGCATGGAAGATAAATAGAAGAAATTTTCAGCAATAGTGTATGTATTTATAGGCTATTCAGAAAAGTAATTGGCTTAAAATCAGCTGCAATTATTGTTTGTTTAGTTATTCTGAGACGAGATGAGCTTATCGAAGGCCCTTATCTATAGGTCTACATCAATTATACAGATTATTTATAATGTACAACTAGTATATATATTATAAGGCTACTACTCGACACTTTAGTAGGTCTATGCTTCAAACAATCAGCTAGGCCAATATATAAACTATTCCCGTGGGATGAATATCAGCGATGTTATTTTCTGCTTGACTCTACCTGAGTTTGAACCTCGGACAGGTGGATGACGTTACAAATTGAGCCACTTAGACATACCATTCTACATATATTATTCCTTTTCCTTTCCTTCTATTCCCTCTTTCAGTAGACCGAAGTCTTCCCCTCTCAAAACATGTCCTTATCAACTTGTGTCCATTGCTTAAAAATTTATTATATTTACATAAGCAGACTTTTTGTCTCCTTTCCTGATGAATTCGTCTGTTGTTGTCATAGTTTCCCAAATAGGCCTAATCTTTAATCCTTCTTTATACCGAAATCTCGAGAAAAAAAATTAAATATCACTAGGCTACAGCAGACTAGTGTCGAAAATATTATAATCTTGAAAATTTCTATTTTAATCTCCTTTCTCAACCTTTTCGTTGTCAACTATTTTCTTTTAACAAAGGACCTTTTTACAATTACAATATTATGCCAATATACATGTAATATCTATCTCTGTTTCACAGCTAAATTTGCCGCCGATGTAGAGCTTGTAGGTCTTTTGGACTGCGATCCGCGATTCTTTTGTCGCCACGGAAGTGAGGATTGCGTAAGGCCCTAAAAAAGAAAATGGTAATCGCGCAAACGACCGCATGAAAAAGGGAGACAAGATTTTCGTTGCCGGACACCGGGGTTTGGTCGGGAGCGCCGTGGTGCGGAGGTTGGAAGTGCAGGGCTTCGAGAACCTGGTCACGCGCTCGCGTCGGGAGCTGGACTTGGGCAACGAAGCCGCGGTCGATCATTTCTTCGCCGGTGAGAAGCCAGCGGTCGTCGTCCTCGCGGCGGCCAAGGTGGGTGGGATCAAGGCCAACAGTGAGCAACCGGTCGAGTTCATGCTCGATAATTTGCGGCTGCAGAACAACGTCATCAGCTCTGCGCATCGGCACGGCGTCGCCAAGCTGCTCTTTCTCGGGAGTTCCTGCATCTATCCGAAATTCGCGCCGCAGCCGATCCCCGAGAGCGCGCTTTTGACGGGGCCGCTGGAGCCGACGAACGACGCCTACGCGCTTGCCAAGATCGCCGGCATTAAACTTTGCCAGGCTTACGCGGCGCAATATGGCGAGACTTTTCTCTCGGCCATGCCCACGAACCTCTACGGGCCTAACGATAACTTCGACCTCGGCACGTTCGCACGTCCTGCCCGCTTTGCTGCGCAAGGCGCACGAGGCGAAACGCGCAGGTGCCGCCGAGTTGGTGGTCTGGGGATCGGGTCAGCCGCGACGCGAGTTTCTCCATGTGGACGACCTCGCGGAGGCCTGCCTTTTCCTGCTGCAGAACTACGAGTCGCCCGAGATTGTGAACGTCGGTTGTGGCGCTGACGTTTCGATTCGCGAGCTGGCGGAGATGATCTGCGAGGTGGTGGGCTTCGAAGGGACGTTGACGTTTGATTCCAGCAAACCCGATGGCACGCCGCGCAAACTCCTGGATGTCTCGAAGCTGAGCGCGCTCGGCTGGCAGGCGAAGATCCCGCTGCGGGAAGGGATCGCGCGAACCTACGAGTGGTTCCTTGCTCACAAAGAAACTGCGGTCGCCGCCTTATGACAAAACCTCGCGTCGGAGTGGTGGGCGTTGGCCACATTGGGAAGAACCACGCCCGCCTTTATGCCGCGCTCTCGGAACGCGCAGCCTTTACTGCGATCTTCGACACGGACTTCGCTCGCGCCCAAGAACTGGCGGCCGAGTATGGCGCGGTGGCGGTGCAGACCCTGGAGGAGTTTGCCACTCAGGTGGACGCGGCCTCCATCGCCACTCCCACCAGCAGCCATTTCGACATCGCGCGCGTTCTGCTCGATGCGGGCAAACATCTCTTAATCGAAAAGCCGATCGCGGAAAATCCGGCGCACGCCACGGCCCTGGCCGAGCTGGCGGCGCAGCGCGGCCTCGTCTTGCAAGTCGGACATGTGGAGCGCTTCAACCCCGTCCTGGGCGCACTCGAAGCGCGCCTCACTCATCCGCGCTTCATCGAAGCGCATCGGCTCTCGCCCTATCCGAACCGCAGCACCGATATCGGCGTGGTCCTTGATCTCATGATCCACGATTTGGAAATCATCCTCCATCTGGTGCGGTCGCCGGTGCAGACGATCGACGCCGTGGGCGTGCCGGTGCTGAGCCGCGGCGAGGACATCGCGAACGCGCGGCTGCGCTTTGAAAACGGCTGTGTCGCCAACATTACTTCCAGCCGGATCAGCCCGGAACGGATGCGCAAGATCCGCGTCTTCCAGGAGGACGCCTACCTCTCGCTCGATTACCAGGAACAGAGCGGCGAGATCTATCGCCGCACGCCCACCGGGATCGTGAAAGAGGAGGTCGAGATCGAACGGGAGGAACCGCTCAAACAGCAGCTCGCGTCGTTCGTGGAATGCGCCGCCACTGGCAGCGCGCCGCGCGTTTCGGGTTTTCAAGCCACCGCCGCGCTTGAGCTGGCGATCGAAATCACAAAGCGGATCGATTCCGCGCGCGGTGTCTAAGCGAATCTACTTTGTCGCGGGCGAGGCCAGTGGCGACACGCACGGCGCCGCCTTGCTCCGCACGCTGCGCGCGCTGCGGCCCGAATGGAAATTTCTCGGTCGCGGCGGTCCGCAGATGCACGCGCTGGCCGGCGATGGCTTCACCGATTGGAATCACGACTCCGCAGTTCTCGGCCTGTGGGAAGTGCTGAAGAAATACGGATACTTCCGCGAACAATTCGCAGCCACCCTCCGCGAGATCCGCGCGCAGAAAGCGGACGCAGTCGTCCTGATCGACTATCCCGGCTTCAATCTCCGCCTGGCTCGCGCGCTCCGCGCGGAACTGCCACGGCTGAAGATTATCTATTACATCAGCCCGCAGGTTTGGGCCTGGAACCGCCGCCGCATTCCGCGCATGGCAGAGTCACTCGATCTCATGCTCTGCATCTTTCCTTTTGAGGCGGAGCTTTATAATCAATCCGGTCTGCGCACGATCTTCGTCGGGCATCCGATGGTGGAGTCGCTGGGCACAACGCGTGTCGAGGTCGCGCGCGATCCAGATTTGGTGGGGTTGTTCCCCGGGAGTCGAGCGCGCGAGGTTCGTAAAATTTTGCCCCCCATGCTGGAGGCTGCGACTCGAATCCGAACCGCCCGGCCTGAGACGCATTTCGAAATAGCCGCCGCCAACCACGCGCGAGCGGAGGAGTGCGCGGCCTTTCTGCGCGCCTCTGGATTGCCGGCAGATCGAGTCACCATTTCCACCGGGCAGGCCAGCGCCCTGATGCAGCGCGCGGCCGCGGGGATGGTTGCTTCCGGGACGGCCACGCTTGAGGCCGCCTTCTTCCGGTTGCCGTTCATCCTCGTCTATCGGGTGGCCTGGCTCACTTATTTCGCGGCGCGTCTGGTTGTGAAAGTGAAGCATCTCGGGATGCCGAACGTGCTCGCAGGGCGCGAGATCGTTCCCGAATTCATCCAGGAAAAAGCCCGACCGGCCGCGCTCGCCGCCGCCGTTTTGCGCTTAATGGATGAGCCCGCCCGGCGGAAAGCGATGATCGCAGATTTCGATGCTATCATCGCGAAGCTCGGCCAAGGCGGCGCGAGCGAGAATGCGGCTCGCGCGATTGTAGAGGCGCTCGAATCCACTGCATGAAGACGGTCGAAGAACAGGTCGCCCACTTGCATGCCGGCGGGGTCATCGATCTCCACTTCGATCTGCCGCTGAGCCTTTATCTTAGCCGACCGCGCCGAGAGGTGATCGCATCGGACTTCCTCCCGGAATTTGAGCAGGGTGGAATGGCGGTCTTGGGCGTGGCGCTCTATGTCGAGGACGCGGATGTGGGCGAGCGGGCGCTGCCGGTGGCACTGGAGCAAGTCGCCCTGCTCGAAGAGGAGCTTCGGCATTGCCCGCGCCTGGTTCTGTGTCGGACCTACGCGGAGATCGAAGCGGCCCGGCAGGGCAATCGGATCGCGCTTTTGCTGACGATGGAAGGCGCGGAACCGCTGGGCGAAGATCTCGCCTTGCTGGCTCGCTTCCACGCCCTCGGGTTGCGCTCTCTTTCTCTTACGCACGCGCGGGTGAATGCCGCCGCGGCTGGAGGCATCTTTGCCGCCAGCGGTTCGCCTGCCACTGGCCTAACGACTTTCGGGCGGGAGCTGGTGGCGGAGTGCGAACGCCTCGGGATTATCCTCGACCTCGCGCACATCAACCCTGCGGGCTTCGAGGAAATTTGCGCGCTCACCCAGCGGCCTTTGATCGTCTCGCACAGCAACGCGCGGCGCTATTACGATCTCGAACGGAACATCAGTGACGAGCAGATCAAAATGATCGGCGCGCGCGGCGGGGTCGTTGGGATCAACGCCATCCTGGTCAGCCCGCGAAAGGAAGAAGCGACCCTCGACCGCTACGTCGATCACATCGAGCACGTGGCGGGTCTGATCGGAATCGACGGGGTCGGGATCGGGTTCGACTTCTGCGAATTTCTCTGGCGGCAATTGCCCGAGGCGGAACGCGAGGCCTTGCAAAGCCGGCTCACCACGCCGCGCTTTTTGCCCGATCTCGGGAATCACGGACACGCGCGCAATTTGACGCGGAAGTTAATCGAGCGTGGCTTCGTGGAAGAGGAGATCGAGAAAATTCTGCGTGGCAATTGGCTGCGCATTTTGCGGGAATTGCTGTAACGAAAACGTGTCATGAGCGAGCAGATTCAAAACTTCATCGGCGGCCAGTTCGTCGCGCCTCTCACCGGGAAATATCTCGATAACATCGAGCCGGCGACTGGACAGGTTTACTCGCAGGTGCCGGATAGCGACGCGTCAGATGTAGCGGCGGCTGTCGCGGCTGCGGAGAAAGCCTTCCCCGCCTGGTCGCGCACCCCGGCTGCCGATCGCTCCCGCATTCTGCTGCGCATCGCCGATCTGATCGAGCGCGACCTGGAGAAGCTGGCCCTCGCCGAGTCGGTCGATACCGGGAAGCCAGTCACGCTCGCCCGCAATCTCGATATCCCGCGCGCGGCCTCGAACTTTCGCTTCTTCGCCACCGCCATCCTGCACACGGAAAACGAAGCCCACGTCACCGATGGCATCGCTTTTAATTACACTCTGCGCCAACCCCGAGGCATCTGCGGTCTCATCTCTCCCTGGAACCTGCCGCTCTATCTTCTGACTTGGAAAATCGCGCCCGCCATCGCCTGCGGGAACACCGCCGTGGCCAAGCCGAGCGAGCTCACGCCCATGACCGCATACCTGCTCTGCGAAATTTGCCGCGAAGCTGGTTTGCCTGATGGCGTCCTGAACATCGTCCATGGCACCGGCCCGAACGTCGGCCAGGCCATCACCGCGCATCCGAAAGTCGGCACGATCTCCTTCACCGGCGGCACTGTCACCGGCAGGAAGGTCGCGGAAACGTGCGCGCCGATGTTCAAGAAAGTGTCGCTCGAACTCGGCGGCAAGAATCCCAATATCATCTTCGCCGATGCCGACCTCGACGCCGCGATCAACGGCAGCCTGCGCTCGTCGTTTGCGAATCAGGGGCAGGTTTGTTTGTGCGGCTCGCGCGTCTTCGTCGAGCGCTCCGCGTATCAGGATTTCGTCGACCGCTTCGTCGAGAAAGCTGGGCGACTCAAAGTGGGTGACCCATTGGAATCGGCCACCGAGCAAGGAGCCATCGTCTCGCAGCCCCAGCTCGAAAAAGTAAAATTCTACGTCGACCTCGCGCAGCAAGAGGGCGGCACAATCGCGCTCGGCGGCAAAGCGCCCGAGCGAGTGAACGACCGTTGCGCCGACGGCTATTTCTTCCCGCCCACCGTCATCACCGATCTCCCGGTCGGCTGCCGCACCAACCGCGAAGAAATTTTCGGCCCCGTCATTTCAATCACCCCGTTTGACAGCGAAGACGAAGTGATCGGCTACGCCAACGACACCGAGTATGGCCTCGCCTCCAGCGTCTGGACGCAAAACCTTAGCCGCGCTCATCGCGTCGCCGAGGCGATCCACACCGGCACCGTCTGGGTTAATTGCTGGCTCGTGCGCGACCTGCGCGTCCCTTTTGGCGGAATGAAACAAAGCGGCGTCGGCCGCGAAGGCGGCAACGAAGCCCTCCACTTCTTCACCGAGCCGAAAAACATCTGCATCGCGCGGTAGCGCAGTTGTTCTTTCGCCTTCCCGGGCGTGACGACGGACGCTACAAAAGCTCCTATGAGCAGCGTTCGAGTTTTGGTCGGGACGCGGAAAGGCGCGTTTATTCTTACGGCGGATGGGCAGCGGAAGAATTGGAAGGTGGACGGGCCGCATTTTGCCGGTTGGGAGATGTATCATCTGAAGGGTTCGCCGGTGAATCCGGACCGAATCTTCGCTTCGCAGACGAGTGGCTGGTTTGGGCAGATCATTCAGCGCTCGGACGATGGCGGGAAGACGTGGGAGACGCCGGGCGGCGGGATGGAGAAGACGCCGGATGGCATGCCGCAAGGCGAGAGTAACAGGTTCGTTTATGACGGCCTGCCGGGCACGCACATGTGGTATGACGGGACGCAGCATCCTTGGGAATTTAAGCGCGTCTGGCATCTGGAGCCGTCGCTGACCGATCCCGACCTGGTGTATGCGGGGGTGGAGGATGCGGCGCTTTTTCGAACGACGGATGGCGGGACGACGTGGCAGGAGTTATCGGGTCTGCGAAAGCATAACACCGGGCCGCAATGGCAGCCGGGCGCGGGCGGGATGTGTCTGCACACGATCCTGCTCGATCCGAAAAATCCTGACCGCATCTTCACCGCGATCTCGGCGGCGGGTGCGTTCCGCAGCGATGATCGCGGGGAAACGTGGAAGCCGATCAATCGCGGGTTGGTCTCCCAGTTTATGCCCGATCCCGACGCGGAGGTGGGGCATTGCGTGCATCGGATCGCGCTGCATCCGTCGCGGCCGGACACGCTCTTCATGCAGAAGCATTGGGACGTGATGCGGAGCGATGACGCGGGCGATTCCTGGCACGAAGTGAGCGGGAATCTGCCGAGCGATTTTGGGTTCCCGATTGATGTGCACGCGCATGAGCCGGAGACGATCTACGTGGTGCCGATCAAGAGTGATTCGGAGCATTTCCCGCCGGATGGGAAGCTGCGCGTTTACCGCAGCCGCACGGGCGGCAATGAATGGGAGGCGCTGACGAAGGGTCTGCCGCAAAGTGATTGCTACGTGAACGTGCTCCGCGACGCGATGGCGGTGGATTCGCTCGACCAATGCGGCATCTACTTCGGGACGACGGGCGGCCAGGTTTACGTGTCGGCCGACGGAGGCGATACGTGGGACGCGATCGTGCGCGATCTGCCGGCGGTGCTCTCGGTGGAGGTGCAGACGTTGCCATGATTCGCGTGGTGCTGCCGCATCATTTGCGAACGCTGGCGCGGGTGGGGGATGAGGTGCAATTGGAAGTCGCGGGAGCGATCACGGTGCGCGCGATTCTCGAGGCGCTGGAGGCGAAATATCCGGCGCTGCGCGGGACGATTCGCGAGCACGGGACGCTGAAGCGCCGGCCGCTGGTGCGCTTTTTTGCCTGCGAGGAGGATGTCTCGCACGCGCCAGCGGACACGGTATTTGCCGGAGGCGGTGGCGAGCGGAGTAGAGCCTTTTTTCATTATCGGCGCGATCGCAGGGGGATAATTCTTCTGGCCACAGATGAACACAGATTTTCACAGATGAAGAAGTTGGAGCCGGAAATGGATTGTTCCCCATCCGTGTTTAATCCGTGTGAATCCGTGGCTAAGAAATTCCAAATGAATGAATCCTTCGAAAGCAAACGCGCGGCGGAACCGGTGGGCGCATTTCCGCATGCGAAGCGCGTGGGCGACTTGCTCTTCCTTTCCGGGATCGGTCCGCGCGTGCGGGGGAGCAAAGAGATACCGGGTGTGACCTTGAATGCGGCGGGCGACATCAGCGCCTACGATATCGAGAAGCAGTGTCACGCTGTTTTCGAGAATGTGCGCCTCGTGCTTGAGGACGCCGGGGCCTCGTGGAACGACATCGTGGATGTGCAGGTTTTCCTGACCGACATGAAGAAGGACTTCCCGATCTTCAATCGCATTTACCCGGAGTATTTCGCTGGGGAAGGCAAGCCGAACCCGACGCGGACGACGGTGGAAGTGGGTGCGTTACCGACGCCGATTGCGATCGAACTTAAAGTGATCGCGGCGGTGAAGAGTGGACAGGATTAACAGGATTTTCAGGATTAAGATTCGACGGATCGGCCCATCCTGCCGGAAGTGAAAATGAAGGCTTTTCGTATTCTCGCTGCGGACCACACAGGGTTCACGGTCTCGAACCTTGAGCGCTCGCTCGCGTTCTGGCGCGATGTGATGGGCTTTGAGTTGTCGCATCGTCCACACCAGACGGGCGATCTCGCGAGTGAGATAACCGGAGTGCCGGGCGCGGAGATCGAGATCGCGGTGCTAAAGGGCTACGGGCACAAGATCGAGTTGCTGGAATATCTGGCGCCGGACGATCGGGAGCACCTGCGGCCGCGGCCGTGCGATGTGGGATCGGTGCATGTCGCCTTCACGGTGGATGATCTCGATGCGGTCGTGAACACAATCGCTGCGTCCGGTTGGCAAGCGGCGGGGAAACCGCAGACGCTGCAAGCGGGTCCGAACGCCGGGAGACGTGTCGTCTATGTGCGCGACCCAGATGGGATCACGATTGAGTTCATGCAGCCACCGCCCGAACGCGCTAAGTAGAAGGCGATGAAGTTTTCTGCTGAGGAAGAGTACGCGCGGCAACAGGACCGGGACGATGCGCTCGGTCAATTTCGCGAGCGGTTTCATGTTCCGCCGGGGCCGGACGGTCAGCCGGTCATCTACTTTGTCGGCAATTCGCTCGGGTTAATGCCGAAGGCGACGCGCGGCTTGATCGAGCAGGAGCTCGACGATTGGGCGGGACTGGGTGTGGACGGGCATTTGGATGGCAAGACGCCGTGGTATTCCTATCACGAAACGGTGCGCGAGGGCGCAGCGCGGCTGGTCGGCGCGCAGCCGAACGAAGTGGTCTGCATGAACAGCCTGACGGTGAATCTGCACCTGATGATGGCGACGTTTTACCGGCCGACGAAAGCGCGCTCGAAGATCTTGATGGAGGATCCGGCGTTTCCTTCCGATACCTACGCGATCAAATCGCAGATCGCGCATCACGGGTTCGACCCGGAGGAGGCGCTCCTGTTGGTGCGACCGCGGGAAGGGGAGTTCACTGTGCGGCAAGAGGACATCGACGCCGCGCTGGAGAAGCACGGCGACGAGATCGCGCTCGTGCTTTTCGCGGGTGTGAATTTTTTCACCGGCCAACTTTTCGAGATTAAGAAAATCACCGCCGACGCGCAGCGGCGCGGCTGCATGGTGGGGATTGATCTCGCGCACGCGGTCGGGAACGTGCCGTTGGCGTTGCATGATTGGAACGTCGATTTCGCGGTCTGGTGCTCTTACAAATATCTGAACTCTGGGCCCGGCGCGGTGGCGGGCGCGTTCGTGCACGAGCGGCACGCGACCAATCGCGACCTCCCGCGGCTGGCGGGCTGGTGGGGGAACGATCCCGCGACGCGATTCCGGATGCAGCTGGAGCCGGATTTTGTGCCCGTGCCTTCGGCCGATTCGTGGGCGATCAGCAATCCGCCGATCTTTTCCATGGCGCCCTTGCGGTCGTCGTTTGCGATTTTCGACGAGGCGGGCGGGATGGACGTCTTGCGCGCGAAGTCGCTGCAGCTGACCGGCTATCTCGAGTTCCTGCTTGATCTGAAATCGGACGGAGCGCACCAGCGTTTCACGGTCATCACGCCGCAGGCGCCGGAAGCGCGCGGGGCGCAGCTTTCCATCCTGGTGCATGAGAATCCGCGCGAGCTTTTTGCGAAACTCGAGGCCGCCGGGGTGAAGTGCGATTTCCGCGAGCCGAATGTGATCCGCGCCGCGCCCACGCCGCTCTATAACACCTTCCACGAGGTGTGGCGCTTTGCGCAGCTGCTCGATTAAAAAGCCACCGGGAAGCCCGGGCGCGCGCTCCTAGTCGAGCAGTTCTTTGACGCAGTTGATCAAGCCTTGCACGGCGAAGGGCTTGACCAGGTATTTCACTTCCTGCTCGCAGAGAAATTGGTGAATCTTCGGGTCGCCCGCGTAGCCAGTGATGAAGATGAAATGATCGGCCAGGGTAGGGCGCAGTTCTTTGACCGCGAGATAGAATTCGTCGCCACGCAGTCGCGGCATTTTAAGATCGCAGATCACGGCGTCATACTCATGCGCGCGGACTTTGAGAAGAGCTTCCTCACCATCGAAAGCAAGATCGACGAGGTAATTCTCGTCGGCCAGGATCCACTGGAGAGCGGAGGCGAGTTGCTGATCGTCATCGACCAAAAGGATGGCCTTTAACTCCAGAGGATGGACGCTCTGGTTGGGAACGGGGCGAGGCTCGGGGTTCATGAGAGGGAGGCGTAAGTTTAAGCACCCGCAGTGCCACCATTACCCGTAGATCACATTACTTGATCTGTCGAAGGGGCCTGTGTGCAAACCGAAGGTCCTCGGAATCGACAGAAAGGGGGATTTGCAGAGGAATAATGCGGGACTGAGGCGCGGCACTCGTGTAGGTCCTGATTGCGCCCACCTTCTCATGCCTACGAAATTCACTTTGATCGGCAGCGGCCTGGCAGGCGGGTTGCTCGGGGCATGTCTTGGACGACGCGGACACGAGGTGGAGCTCTTCGAGCGCCGGCCGGATCCGCACGCAGGGAATCAGGTGGGCGGGCGCTCGATTAATCTGGCGCTCTCTACGCGAGGAATTCACGCGCTGCGGCAGATCGGCCTGGCGGATGAGGTTTTAAAGGAAGCCATCCCGATGCGCGGGCGGATGATTCATGATCGCTCGGGCGAGCTGCATTTTAGCGCTTACGATCGCGACCCGAACAAGTGCATCAATTCCATCGGACGCGGCGTGCTGAACACCGCCACGATCGAGGCCGCGCGGCGCTACCCGAATGTGCAGGTGCACTTTAATCACCGCTGCACCGGCGTGGATCTGGACGGTCCGGTGGCGCGGCTAATCAACACGGAGACAAACGCGGAGGTCGCTACGCGGGGCGATGCGATCGTGGGTGTGGACGGGGCTTTTTCGGCGGTGCGAGGCGCGATGCAACGGCTCGATCGCTTCGAGTTTAGCCAGACTTATCTGCCGCATGGCTACAAGGAATTGACCATCCCGCCCGCGCTCGATGGCGGCTGGCAGATGGAGAAACACGCGCTCCATATCTGGCCTCGCCAAAGTTTCATGATGATCGCGCTGCCGAATCCGGACGGCTCGTTTACTTGCACGCTCTTTTGGGAGTTCGAGGGGCCGCGCAGTTTTTCCAGCATCAAAACGGAGGAAGGGTTCCAGCAATTTTTCGAGGAGGAATTTCCGGACGCTGTTCCGCTGATGCCGACGTTGCTGGAGGATTTCCGGGAGAATCCCACCGGTTCGCTGGTAACGATTCGCTGCGCGCCCTGGCATTATCAGGACAAGGTGGCGCTGGTGGGGGATGCCGCGCACGCGGTCGTTCCGTTCTATGGCCAGGGGATGAACGCCGCCTTCGAAGACTGCATCGTCTTCGACGAATGCCTGGCGGAATATCCCGAGAACCGCGCGCGGGCTTTTGCGGAATACACGAAGCGCCGGAAGGAAAACGGGGACGCGCTGGCCGATCTGGCGGTGCAGAATTTCATCGAGATGCGCGACAAGACGGCCTCACCAGTTTTCCGCGCGAAGAAGAAGCTGGACCACTTTTTGGAGGGCGCGCTTCCTGGCGTCTATCTGCCGCTCTACACGATGGTTTCGTTTACGCGCATCCCATACGCGAAGGCGCTGCGACGGGCGCGTTGGCAGGACCGGGCCGTGTCTGCGGGCCTGCTCGCGCTCCTGCTCGGAGCGATCGGGCTCGTGATTTTTCTGGCGCGCGGCTGAGGCAGCGGTCGGCTATTTGCCGACCACGGCTGGATCAGCGGATTTCACTTCGTCGCTCAAGACGAAGAAGTTTTTCAGGATGGCGCGACCGAAGTTTGTGGTCAGCGCCACGTCTGCTGCGTCGCGTCCCCGGGCCATGACGACGCGCCCGATGCGCGGTTTGTTATGCCGGGCATCGAAGGTGTACCAACGGCCGCCGAGGTAAGCTTCGAACCAACCACTGAAATCCATCGGCAAAACCAGCGGCACCCCAATGTCGCCCATGTAACCGGTGGCGTAGCGCGCCGGGATGTTCATGCAGCGGAAAAAGGCGATGGCGAGGTGGCTGTAATCGCGACAAACCCCGCGTCCGTCGTTGTAACAATCGAACGCTGACTTGGTGGAGTCGGCAAAGTGATAGCCGAAAGTAATGTGATGGTGCACCCAATCGCAGATCGCCTGCGCCCGCGACCAACCCGGCTCCGTGTGGCCGAAGAGTTTCCAGGCGATATCGGAGAGCTTATCCACTTCGCAATAGCGGCTGGTGAGCAGGAACGGCAGCACGTCGTCCGGCAGGTCCTGCAAGTTGTGCTGGATCGCGTCGGGGACGATCGCATCGGGCTGGCCGCTATCTTCGATCGTGGTCTCAAGGGAAAGACGAATCTTCCCTGCGGGCGCAAAGACGCGGGCGCAGCGATTGCCGTAGAGATCGGTGAAATCGTGCAACGGCATCGCGGGTTCGATCTGGATCTTCTCCGGCTCCAGCAGGTCGGCCTGACGGGATGGATGCACGTAAAGCATGAGGATCATCGGCGTGGGGCCGTGAAGCTCGAATTCCATGTCGAAGCCGATTTTGATATGCATGTGGATGGGGCCCCGCCGATGCGGCGGGGTGCGCACTATACCTTCCACCCGCGCTTTGTCATGCCGCGTCTGAGAGGTTAGGCGCCGAAGTCGGCCTGCACGGCGATCCGCTCCGCGGCCAGGAGTCGGATATCACGCAGCCGAATCTCGCCTAGTGGAAGAGCGAGGAGGGGGAAGGTGCGGCCGTCGAGCTTTTGCAGATGAGGAGTGAGAACGCCACAGGCCAATGTGCCGATGGTGCCATCGCCCCGGCAGGCCAAACCGGAGAGGGTGGCGTTTAACTGCTCGTCCAGATCGAGGTCGGCGACGATGCGAATGGTGGTGCTGAAGAAAAGCTTTTTAGCCTTCACTTCCACTTCGGCGCTGACGCTGCGCGGACCGCGCTCGCGTACGCTCAGGCGCACCCCTTCGATCGCGACTCCTTGTTTCCCAGCTTCGCTGGTAGCGACGGCGGTAATGGCAGCTTCGAGGTCCGCCTTGGCGGTGCTGATCTCGACTTTCCCTTCCGCGGCGCGCTGGAGAAGGAGGACGATGTTCCCCTGCGCGTCGGGTGCCTGGGAGAATGCGACATCGCGTGCGTCCAACGCCAAATCCACCGTTGCTGGGCCAGCTTTGACCCTTTTTCCTGCAAGGCCGAGTGCGGCCACCTGGAGGGCAGGTGTGTGGTCTCCTGCCGGGACAGATGGGCGCGCGAGGTTCGGGCGCATCTCGGCTCCGTCGAGCGTGATCTGCAGCTGGCGCAAATCCGGGAAGGCGTCGTCCTCCACGCTCACCGGATCGGAGAGGCCGGAAAAGAGCTGGCGGATGCTCTCATTTAAAAGGCGGGCAAGGTCGGCAGCGTTCTCGGGAAAGCGATCGGTCTGAAGTGGAAACATGGGAGAACGTCGGGCGCTGGTCGGGAATCGTCCAACCCGGAGACGCGTGCGCCGATCGCGGCCCGCGAAAGACTTAAAGGGAAAATATGGTTGCAATGCGGGAGATGGTCGCTACTTTCCGCGTTCCTTTTTATGGCGAAAACTTCCTGGTTAAATCGAAATGAGCGCAAGCGGGCAACCGTGAAAAAGTATGCGGAGCTGCGAGCCGAATTGAAGGCCAAGAAGGACTATGCCGGTCTCTCCGCCCTCCCTCGCAATGCCAGCCCGACGCGGGTGGTCAATCGCTGCGTGGTCAGTGGTCGCCGGCGCGCTTTCATCCGCCGGTTTCAGGTCTCGCGTTTAACCTTTCGCGAACTCGCCTCTGCGGGGTTAATCCCCGGGGTGACAAAGTCGAGCTGGTAGCAACCACTGCGGTGGTGCGGGTTTCGGACACGCGGGTCGTGTCCGTCCGATGAGCATTTCATCTTCAGTTTTCTTAGCCGAGTGGCCTCTTGCGGTCAGCACGGTGCAAGAGTGGGATTCCGGTGGCGTCATCTTCGCGAAACTGGGCATCATTGCCCTGCTCGTGGGTTTGAATGGCTTCTTCGTCGCGGCGGAATTTGCCCTGGTTAAAATTCGCGGGAGTCAGCTGGAAGCGCTCGCTGCGGAAGGCAATAAACGCGCCCAAACCGGGCAGCATGTGCTGGGCAATCTCGACGCCTACCTCTCGGCCTGTCAGCTCGGGATTACGCTGGCAAGCCTCGGCCTCGGCTGGGTCGGCGAACCATTTCTGGCGCAAATGTTGCAGCCGCTCTTCGCGATCGCGCACATCACATCGCCCACCATTATTGCTTCGATCTCGTTTACGTTCGCGTTCTCCATCATCACCTTCCTGCACATCGTTCTGGGCGAGCAGGCGCCGAAGATTCTCGCGATCCGGAAGCCGTTGCCTGCGACCTTGTGGGTGGGCGCGCCGTTGCGGTTCTTCTACGCCATCTTTAGCCCGGCGATTTGGTTTTTGAACGCTTCCTCGAACTGGGTTTTGAAAAACGTTTTTCGCCTGGAACCAGCGACCGAGGGCGAGCTATCGCACAGCGAAGAGGAACTGCGGCTGATCCTGGATGAGAGCGAGAAATCCGATGAAGTCTCGACTTTGGGTCGCGACATTTTAGTCAACGCACTTGATATGCGGCGGCGAGTGGTGCGCGATATCATGACGCCGCGCGGCGACGTGGTCTCGCTGGACCTGGAAGAGAGCTTTGAGGAAAACGTGACCAAGGCGCTGGCTTCTCGACATACGCGTTTTCCGCTTTGCCGGGGCCATCTCGATAACACGATCGGGTTGATTCACATCAAAGAGCTGGTCCCGATGATGCGCGATGCCGAGCCGGATTTGCTCCGGATTCGGCGCGACGTTTTGAATGTGCCGGAGATGATGCAGCTGGAGAAACTGCTGAACATGTTTTTGACCAAGCACGCTCATCTGGCCGTGGTGGTGGACGAATACGGCGGCACGGTCGGGATGGTGACTTTGGAAAATGTGCTGGAGGAACTAGTGGGGGATATCCAGGACGAATTCGACACGGAGAAGGCCGAGTTCCGCGAGATTAACGAAAACGAATTTACGGTGGAAGGTGCGGTCGGGTTGTATGAGCTGCAGGACATGGCGGACCTGACGCTGGAGAGCGCGGACGTGAGCACGATCGGCGGTTACGTGACGCATCTTGCTGGGCCATCTGCCGAAACAAGGTGAGCAGGTGCAGATCGAGGGTTATCGGGTCACGATCACGAAATCCGACGGCCGGCGAGTGGAGGAGTTGCACTTCCAGAAACTGAGCGATTTGCCGGCAGGAACTCCGGTGGCGAAGGCCGACGCCGCCCCGTAACCCTGCGATGGAACTCACAGTCGAGACCGACGTCTCGTGTCCGCATTGTGGGGAATGCTTTCCGCTTGCGGTCGATACTTCGCAGAGGGAGCAGATGCTGGTGGAAGATTGCAGCGTCTGCTGTCGCCCGATCGAGCTGACTCTCCTTTGCCGACCGGGCGAGATCCTGGAAGTGCGCGAGGGCGACTGAATCCGCTCGTTCGACCGCCCCTTGCCCAAACCCGTCAGGGCGTGACGTCGAAGCTTTCGTGCTGACTGATCAAGCTCCCTTTGATCGAACGCAGCTCGGCCTCTTTTTCAAACTCAACGAAAAGCGTCTTGCTCACGAGGACACTGAGATTGGTATTCAGGCTCATGAGCTCGCGGTAACCTTCTTTGCGCTCGGCGGAGAGCGGGAGACGGTTGCGGCGGGAGTGATTGTAATAGGTCCACCAGGCGGCGCAGAACAGGAGCGGGTAGGCGAAGGGCAGGAGCGCGACCGAGGTGTTGCTGGCCTGGGTAAAGACGATGTCTTTGATGCGAAATCCGCAGAGCTTGGCGAGGCCACGCAGTCTCTGGATCCCGATGAGAAAATAATGCCCGAGGTAAAGTTCGCGTTCGGAAGCATCGCTCATCCAGACACTGTCGAACTCGTTCGGCGGCATCTTTTTCAAGAGGTACTCGGTCTCGAAGACGAAATAGCTGAGGCGCGATTGGAGGTTGGAATAGTTCGGCGTGGTCACGATCAGCGACCCGCCCATTTTCAGGACGCGATTGAATTCCTTCAGGGCGCGGTATTGATCGCTAAAGTGCTCGATCCCTTCCTGACAAATCAGGAAATCGGCGAACTCGTCCGGCGCTGGGAGACCGTCCACGATGTTGGCGCGCTCGCAGACCACGTCCTTCACCTTGAAGTATTCGGGGAAAAGATCGTACGCGTGCACGCTGGCGCCGGCGTTTTTTAAGAGCTGGGCGGTGATGCCGGAGCCGGCCGGGGTATCGATCACCACCTTGTTCGCGAGCCGCGCCTGGTTCCGCTGGATGAAGCGTTTGACGTAATACTTGATGCTGACCGGATTATCTTCCCATGGGATGCGCGGGCGTTTGGCGCGCGCGCCTGGAGGTTGTGGAGGAGGATTGGCTGGCTTCAAAATATTTCCCGGGGAAAGTGCCTGATTGGAATCGAGAAGTCACGTCAGCTCCACGGGTCGGCACTCAATTTTTTTTACCCGATCCTGTCGGCACCTGTCCATGGACCAGCACGATCTCGAGCTGCCTTTGCGCTGCTCGACGCGGGTGATGCAAACGGGCCAGCGCTGGGCGGTGACGAACGATGCGCCCGGGGCGTGGTGGGGTGGGGAAGAAGCCCAACGCCTGCCAGGCGTGGAGGGCTGCACCGCGGAGCGAGCTTTCCAGTTCCCGCGCCACGCGGAGGTCGCGCCCGAGGCAATCGGCCAGCAGAGCGAGCGCGGTTTTCGAATGCAGAATTCCACCGGAAACGATGATGACGGCTCTGCGGCTTGGATCGATCGCATCGACGATATCGGCCAGCCGGTAATAGGAGGCCGTAGTCGCGGCACGCAGGATTTCCGCCGCTGAGGTCGCGGGGGTAAGCCCCACGATGCTGCCGTGCAGATTCTCTGGCCAGGTGGGAGCGCGTTCCCGCACCAGGAAAGGGAGAACGGTGAGGTGATCGCGTGTGGCGGCGACGCGGTCCAGCTCGTCGTGATCCGCAGGCAGGCGCAACTCGCGCCGCAGCCATTCGCGAAGATTCCCGGCATTGCTGGTGGCACCGCCGAGGACGAGGCGATCGCGATCGACCCGATGCAGGAAGAGACCGGGGGGAAGGCTGCGCGGAGGATGGCGAAGAATCCTTCGTGCGGCAGCGCTGGTGCCGACGTTAATGGCGATGCGGTCGTGGCCTTCCGCGCCGGAACCCAGGTTGCTGGCCGCGCCGTCGCCCAACGCAGGAAAAAGAGGCAAGCCGACGAGCGCGGAAAAGGAGGAATCGCGAACGGTGAGCTGGTCCGCTATTTGACCCAGTTGAGCCGGGCGGACATGGCAGGTGCGGCAAAGCTGCGGATCCCACGTTCCCAGTTGAAGGTGGTAAAGTCCGGTGCCGCTGGCCATGGAATGGCTGGTCGCATCCTGGCCAAACAACTCGCCAAAAATCCACGCGGGCGGGGAGAGCCAGTAGGCCGCGCGCGCGTAGAGGGCGGGAGAAGCGCGCCGAAGCCAGCGCAGTTTCGCCGGCCAGTAAGGGGCGCGGATCATGCACCCGGTGCGGCGCTGGATTTCGCTCTCCTCCCAGCGCTGCCGCAGCGCCGCTGCCTCTTCCGTGCTGCGCGAATCCGCCCAGGTGTAAATGGGAGTAATGGGCTTGCGTTCAAGATCGAGCGCCATCAAGCCGTGCCAAAACCCGGACCCTGCCACAGCCACGATTTCCGAGCGGCCAGCGGATTGCGCCTGCCAGCGCAAGGTTCTTCCGAGGCAACGTCGAGCCTCGCGCAGGACGACGGAGGGGAGCAATTCTGCGCCGCCAGCCGCAGAGTAAGCGATCGAGTATTTGCCACTGGCGGTGGAGGGCAGCAGGCGCCGGCCGTCGGTGCCGAAGAGCGCCGTGCGCACCGACGAGCTGCCGAGATCCAGGGCTAGAACCAGCGCACGCATCAGCCAGCGGCGGCTTTGATTTTCGCGAGCATCGCCGGATGCCGCCGGAGCTGGTCGGTTAGACTTTCGATGGCGCGCAAGGTGGCAGAGCTGATGTGATGCTCCATGCCTTCGACGTCGTGATCGATCACGCTTTGTTCGAGACCGAGGAGACCGAGAAAATCTGCCAGGAGCTGATGGCGCTGGGCGATCTTGCGCGCCAGTGCTTCGCCCGCTGCGGTTAGGACCAGGCCACGATATTTTTCGTATTTAAGCAAACCCTCGCCGTCGAGGCGTTGCACCATATTGGTCACGCTGGCCTGCGAGATTTTGAGGCTGGTGGCGATGTCCACGACACGGGCGTAGCCCTTCGAATCGATCAACTCGAGGATGCGCTCGAGATAATCTTCGACTGCGGCGGAATTCCCGAGCGCGGATGGACCTTTACCCGCCATACGCCTCCTCGAGTTTCGGGATTGCGACCCGGCGCGAAAACCAGCGCGCGAGCAGGCCGGCCCGAGGCGCGAAGATCCAGGCGAGGGTGAAGAGGACCGCGCCCATCACGACCATGGCCGCGGCGGTTGAGCAATCGAGCCAAACCGCGAGATGGATCCCGAGCAGCGAACTGAGCGCGGCGTGGAGCACACTGAGTGAGAGGACAACGGGGAGGCGTTGCGATAGCAGCGAAGAGGTGGCGCCCGGCAGGATCAACATCGCGATAACCAGAATGGCGCCGACCGATTCAAACGCGCTCACGACCACGATCGAGAGCATCGCCATGAGTGAGTAGTGCATGACGCTGGCGTTAATCCCGACCGACGCCGCCAATCCCGGGTCAAACGAACTCACGAGCAGCTCCTTGTAAAAAAGGCCGATGAGCACCGCGGTGACGAGCGCGACCACTCCCATCCGCACGACCGGTTCCGGTCCCAGCACCAGGCTCCCAAGATGAACCGATGGCGCCATCCAGACGAAGCCGATTTCGCCGTAGAGCACGCACTCCTGATCGAGGTCGACCCGGTCCGCATAAAGACTGATGAGGACGACGCCGATGGCAAACAAGGTGGTGAAGGCGATGCCGATGGCCGCGTCCTGCTTCACGCGCGAGCGCTTGTGGATGACCTCGATGATGACGGTGGTCAGGATGCCAGCGGCCAGTGCGCCGAGGAACATGACCGAGGTATTTCGGGAACCGGCGAGGAGGAACGCGATGGCGATCCCGGGCAGAATGCTGTGACTGATGGCATCGCCCACCAGAGCCATGCGGCGAAGGATGAGGTAGTTGCCGATCAAGCCACAGGAGGCCGCAACGAAGAAACCCATGAGAGCGATCCAGGCGAAGCTCTGGCCGCCTGCCGTCCAGGGGGTGACGAAGACTCGGTGGAAATCGAAGGTAGGAATGAGTTCGCTCATGAGCGCCGACTGGCGTGTGCGGGGTAGATATCTTCGAGTCCGGGGATGAGCCGTCCGTGCGGGTCGCGTTTGGCAAATTGGAGACGTCGTTCGAGTTGCCGCACCGTTTCGGCTCCGAGCACATGCTCGATCTTGTCCGCGTCCTCATGCACATGATCGGGCGCAAACTGGACCGCGTTGGTGAGATACAATTCCCAGAGACGATGGTTGCGCACGATCTCGCAGGCGCGCTGCCAGCCGGTGGGAGTGAAAAAGATGATGTTCCCTTCTTCGTGCGACGTCACTAATCCGTGACGCGCCAGGCCCGCGGTCTCGCGCCGGGCTTCCTCGAGACTTTCGCGGCGGGATTCGGCCAGCTCGCGCAGGGACACGCCTTCGCCATCAAATTCGCGCTCTTCCAGAACGCGATAGACCGACTTGAGCGTGTTCTCGCGACCAATCCGCCCGGCGCGGGAGCGACGCTTCCACCAGCGCATCAACACGCCATGTTTGGGTCCGACCAAAAATGCGGCGAGAAAAATCGCGCTTGCTGCCAGCACCATGAATGGACCGGTGGGCAGATTATTGCCCAGGAAAGAAAGGAACGCGCCCGAGACGCCGGCCAGCATGCCGAAGATCGCGGCCAGGATGAGCATGCGATTCATGCGATCGGTGAGCAGATAAGCAGTGGCTGCAGGGGTGATGAGCATGGCAGAGACGAGCACCACACCGACTGCCTGCAGGGCGACGACAATCGCGAAGGCCAGGAGCAACATGATGCCGTGATGGATCCACTGCGTCGGCATCCCCACCGCGCCGGCAAACTCGACGTCGAAGCTCGAGACCAGGCACTCTTTATAAAAAAGAACGATCGCCCCTAACGAGACGATGGCCACGATCGCCATCAGGCGCACGTCACCGGCGCCGATCGCAGCCGCCTGGCCGAAGAGGAACTTGTCGATCCCACTTTTGTTCCCGGTCGGGAGGCGTTGGATCATGGTCAGCATGCAGATGCCGACGGCGAAGAAGGAGGCCAGGACCAGGCCGAGGGCGGCGTCCTCTTTCAAGCGCGTCGTTTGTTTGATCAAGCTGACGACGGTGGTCCCGATTAATCCTGCAAGGGTCGCGCCGACGAAGATCGCGACCGGGTCTTTGGTTTGCGACCAAAGAAATCCCATCGCCACGCCGGGCAGGACAGCGTGCGAAAGCGCGTCGCCGACCAGCGCCATCTTGCGCACGACAATGAAGCTGCCGAGGAGTCCGCAGGTAATCCCGAGAAGTAGCGAGCCGATCAAGGCGTAGCGGAGCGAAGGGTCGCGGAAGGTGAAAAAGCGCAGCGCTTGCTCGACCAGATTCGTGCTCGAGATGTCGCTCATCTTGTCCGCGTGGGCGGGAGCGGCAAGGGCGATCAGAACGAGAACGCCGAGGGCGATTTTTTTCATCCGAGAATGCGCTGTTCCTTCACCGCTTCGGCGACGTCGGAAAGGATCGTCAAACGTCCGCCGTAGGTCGTTTGCAGAAGTTCCTGCGTGAAGACTTCGTTGGTCGGGCCGAAGGCGACGAGCCGCAGATTGAGCAGAATGAGCATGTCGAAATACTGGCGCGCGGTGGGGAGGTCGTGATGAACGACGAGCATGGTTTTGCCTTGCGCGCGGAGCTCGTGCAGGAGGGTGATGATGGCGGACTCGGTCGCGGCATCGACGCCAGAAAACGGCTCGTCCATGAAGTAGAGATCGCTTTCCTGGGCGAGGGCGCGGGCGAGAAAGACGCGCTGCTGCTGGCCGCCGGAGAGATTGGAGATCTGGCGATTGGCAAACGGGAGCATGTGGACTTTTTCCAGACAGGCGCGGGCGATCTCGCGGTCGTTTTTTGACGGTCGCTTGAGCAAGCCCAGCCGGCCGTAGCGTCCCATCAAGACGACATCCATGACGCTGACTGGGAAATCCCAATCGACCGACTCCCGCTGCGGGACGTAGCCGATGCGTTGCAGATTTTTCTTCACGGGCTGACCGAAGATTTTGACCCAGCCGCTGCTGATCGGGACCAGCCCCATGACCGCTTTGATGAGGGTGGATTTGCCCGCGCCGTTCGGCCCGACGATGCCGATCAATTTGCCGCGCGGCACTTCCAGATCGATGCCCCACAGCACGGGCTTTTTGTGGTAGGCAACGGTGAGATCGTGGATCTCGAGCGGGGCAGGCTCGGCGCTGGGCGAGGGGGAGGACTCGTGCATTATTTCAGCGCATCCACGATGGTGGTGAGGTTGTGTTTGACCATGCCCTCGAAGGTTCCGAGGTCATAGCCGTTCTCGATTTGTCCCGCGGTGCCCATGGCATCGGAGAAGAGTTCTCCGCCAATCTTCACGCCGGTATCTTTGCTGATTCGCTCGATCGTATTATGCGGCACGCTCGACTCGACGAAGACGGCTTTGATGCCCTGGCTGCGGATGAAATCGGTCAGCTTCCCGACATCGGCGAGGCCGGCTTCCGACACGGTGGAGATGCCCTGCAGACCGATGACTTTGAACCCGTAGGCGCGGCCGAAGTAGTTGTAGGCATCGTGGCTCGTCACGAGGAAACGCTGCTCGGGCGGAAGCTCGGCCGCCTTGGCGAGGGCCCACGCGTGCAGCTCGTCCATGCGCTGGCGTGTCGCCTGGGCGCGGCGTTCAAACTCTTCTTTCCCAGCGGGATCGATTTCGCTTAACGCCTGCACCACAGGATCGAGACACAGTTTCCAAAGCGTGACATCGAACCAAACGTGCGGGTCGGGATGACCGGCGAACTCGGGCGGGGCGAGAAGGCGATCTTTTGGGATCGCATCCGTCACCGCGACCACGCGTTTTTGGGAATGCGACAGATTGGTGAAGATGTCCTGCATCTTGCCTTCGAGAAAAAGGCCGGAGTAGAAAACGATCCGGGCGCTTTGCAGCTTCGAAACATCGGAGGCCGCCGCTTTGTAAAGATGGGGATCAACGCCGGGCCCCATTAAGGTCTCGACCTGGACGCGCTCGCCGCCGATCTCGCGGACGAGATCGGCAACCATGGTGGTGGTGGCGGTGACGGGGATTTTGCCGGAGGGAGCCGCCGGCTGCGAGTCGCAAGCGGTGCAGGCGAAGACACAGAAGATGAGCGAGAGAAGGCGGCGATACATTGTTGTGCTTTACGAATAAAGTTAGACGATGCTAACTTTTGCGAGTCGAGGCCGCAAGCGGGAAATGTTGGCGCCCGGGCGGCTTGCGATCTGGCGACCGGGCGATTAGAACGGCAGCGATGAAAGTGCTCCTGTTGACGAACGAATATCCACCGAACGTGTATGGCGGGGCAGGGGTGCACGTGGATTATCTGGCGCGCGAGCTGGCGAAGACGATGCCGGTGGAAGTGCGCTGCTTCGGCGAGCAACTGATTACCCAAGGCAACCCGCGCGTGCGCGGATTCGGGGTCGACCCCGCGGCGTATACCGCTCCGGCGCCTTTGCGTTCGGTCTTCGGCGCGGTGCAGCGCTGCACGGATTTTAATACCACCGCGATCGAGGCGGATCTGGTGCATTGCCACACTTGGTACAGCCATTGGGGTGGGATTCTGGCGAAGCTGAACTACGGCATTCCGCTGGTGGTGACGGTCCATTCTCTGGAGCCGTTGCGTCCCTGGAAACGGGAGCAACTCGGCGGCGGCTACGATTTTACCGTCTGGCTGGAGAAGACGGCGTTAGAGATGGCAGATGCGGTGATCGCGGTCTCGAAGGAGACGAAAGCAGATTTGCAACGTCTCTTCCAGATCGCTCCAGAACGGCTGCATGTGATCTATAACGGGATCGATCTGGAGGAGTATCGCAAGGTCACGACCACGGCGGCGCTGCAGCGTTTCGGAGTGGATGCGAGCAAGCCTTACGTCCTCTTTGTTGGCCGGATCACCCGGCAAAAAGGCATCATCCATCTGGTGCGCGCGATAGAATTCATGGCGCCGGATTTCCAGGTGGTGCTGTGCGCAGGGGCGCCGGATACGCCAGAGATCGGGCGTGAAATGGAGGAAGCAGTGGCGCGCATCAGTGCGCGGCGGGAAGGCGTGATCTGGGTGCGAGAGATGGTGGATAAACAGAGCGTTTACGAGCTTTACTCGCACGCGGGGGTGTTCTGTTGTCCGTCGATTTATGAGCCGTTCGGAATCATTAATCTGGAAGCGATGGCGTGCGAGACGGCGGTGGTGGCGAGTGCGGTGGGGGGCATAAAGGAAGTGGTGGCCGATGGCGAGACTGGTTACCTGGTGCCGCTGGCGCAAATGAGCGAGAGCCCGTTCGAAGCGCGGGAGCCGGAGCGTTTCGCGCGCGACCTGGCAGCGCGGATTAACGAAGTGATGGCCGATCGCAGCTTGCAGGAAGAGTTTGGCCGAGCCGGCCGAAAGCGGGCGGAGGAAAAGTTTGGCTGGGCCGCGATCGCGCAGGAGACGAGGAACCTCTACGAGTCACTGCGCCGGAACCGATAGGCTCGGAGCGTCGCGCTTCGCCTTCCCCAAGGGTGACAGCGAGCGGAAAGGTGGCACTGTAGGCCAACGAATGGACCCTCAGAATGTTTGTCGATCGAATCAAAGTTTTTGCACAGGGCGGTGATGGCGGACGCGGTTGCGTAAGCTTCCGCCGCGAGAAGTTTGTGCCGCGTGGAGGTCCGGATGGCGGCGATGGCGGCCGCGGCGGCGACGTTATCCTGGAAGCCGATGTGCATACGGACAATCTGGCGAACCTCTTCTACGAGCCGATCATCAAAGCGAAATCGGGTGGCCATGGGCTGGGCAAAAAAATGCATGGACGTGGCGCGATCTCGAAGATCGTGAAAGTGCCAATCGGCACGGTGGTCTACCGCGCGCAGGCGCCGGTGCCGCGCGTGCAACCGGACGGCACGGATACGCCGGCCGCGGAGTTGTTGGCTGCGGGAACGGCAGAAGTGGAGCCAGACATCGTGGCCGATTTATCCGAGCAGGGGGAAAGATTCGTCCTCTGCGCCGGGGGTAAAGGCGGGAAAGGGAATGTCCATTTCAAGAGCTCGCGGAATCGCGCGCCGGTGCAATACACCGAGGGCGAAGAGGGCGAGGAGGGACATTTCCTCCTGGAGCTACGCACGATCGCCGATGCGGCTTTGGTCGGGTATCCGAATGCCGGGAAGTCCACCTTGCTGGGGGCGATTTCCGCCGCGCATCCGAAGGTGGCGGCGTATCCGTTCACGACATTGCGGCCGAGCGTAGGCGTGGTGGAGATCGATGATTACCGGCGCGCGACGATCGCGGACATCCCGGGTTTGATCGAAGGAGCGCATCGCAATGTGGGCCTGGGCCACGATTTTCTGCGGCACATCACGCGTTGTCGTTTCCTGTTCTTCGTGGTGGATATCGCTGGGAGCGAAGGGCGACATCCGCTGGAGGATCTCCAAAGTTTGCGCCGCGAGATCGATCTGTATGATCCCCGTCTCTCGCAACGGCCGTGGGGGATTCTGGCAAACAAGATGGACCTTCCGGGAAGCGAGGAGAACTTTCAGGCCTTCCAAACCCGCTTTCCGTATATCCCGGTGATTCCTATTTCAGCGGAGCGCGGCGAGGGGATCGCAGAGATCAAAACGCAATTGGAAAAATGGTTGACGGAAACGGGCGAGCGCCCGTCAAAAGAGGAAACGGTCGCGGCAGTAGGAAATGATCTTCCTGCGGAGATTGATCACGTCGCGGTGACGGCGAGCTGATTTAAGAGACGAAAATATGGGACGACCGATAGTCGCAAGTTATTGCACCACCTTCTTGAAGCCGGAGATGCTCCACATCTACCGGCAGGTCACGGCCCTGCAACGGTACCGGACTTTTGTCATGACGAAGGCGAGCCAGAATCGGGACGCTTTTCCGGTCGACGATCTCGAGATTATTCCGGAGCCGCACATGAATCCGCTCCGGCACGGCTGGCTCAAGTACGTGAAACGGAAACCGCCGATCGTGTATCGGGGTGAGTTCCAGATGTTGTCGTCGCTCCTGGAGCGGCGCGGCGCGGATCTGATGCACATCTACTTCGGGCATACAGGAGTGCATCTTCTGCCGTTCATCGAACGTTGGGACAAACCGTGTGTGGTTTCTTTTCACGGCGCCGACGTGGCGCTGAAGAAGGATATCCGTGATTACGCGCGCAAGCTGCAGAGTTTGTTTCGGGCGGTGCCTCTGGTTTTCGCTCGGTGCGCGTCGCTGGCGGATCGGCTGGCGGAATTAGGTTGTCCGCGGGACCGGATCCGGATCACGCGGACGGGATTGCCGCTCGGGCAATTTCCCTTCGTGCGGCGGGAAGCGCCGGTGGATGGCCAGTGGCGGCTGCTGCAAGCCTGCCGCTTGATTCCGAAAAAAGGAGTGGCCACCACGCTCTGCGCCTTTGCCATTTTCCAAAAGAAATATCCGAACGCCGAGCTGCACATCGCGGGGAAAGGTCCGCTCCAGGCGCACTCTGGAAGAACTTGCGCTCGAGCTCGGTGTCGCGGGCAAGGTGCATTTCCGGGGCTTTCTCTCTCAGGCGGAGTTGCGCGATCTTTACGCCGCCTCGCATATCTTTTTGCACCCGAGCGAAACTCCGCCGGATCAAAACCAGGAAGGTGTGCCCAATTCCGTTTTGGAAGCGATGGCGACCGGCCTGCCGGTGGTGGGAACAAAACACGGCGGCATTCCGGAAGCGGTCGAGCATGGACGCGGCGGGTTGCTGGTGGAGGAGCGTGACTTCGAAGCGCTCGCGACTGCCTTGAAGGAGATCGCGCAATCCTCGGCCGCTTTTCGCGAGATGGGGATGCTCGGGAGTGAGTTTGTCGTCTCGAATTTCGAGCAGAGCGCGCAGATCCGCGAGTTGGAGCGGCACTATGACGAGGTGGGTCATCTCTCGGAGGAAAGAGCCCGCGTGCGCGAGCGTCGCTCGCTCGGTTTGCGCGAGCGTTTCAGTGCCCCGGTCTCGGCCAAGTAGAGCTCTGTCTGACGCTCTGGACCGAGTGCGGAAAAATGTCTGAAAGTCTCTTGTCATCCTGACAAAACAGGCTTTGGTAAGCGCGCGGCGCCCCTTGCGATGATGGCATAGTCTTTGCGACTTTCGCGATCATCGAACAGCATCGGTCGCTGCCCGCCAAAACTCCCGCGCATGCCCAACCGTTATTCGTTTATCCTGACGCTGACTTTCGTTCTTCTGGCGAGTTTTTCTGGCCTGGCTCTGGCAGCAGAAGTTCCCCATGGCACCGGCACGGCGGCGAGCGCGGCTGATGCGGCGCACGGAGGCGAAGAGCATCACACCCTGCCGCTAAAGCCACCGGAGCTTTTCCAGATCGGCAAGTTCACGGTAACGAACTCGATGATGGTGACGTGGTTCGTCGCGGCTGGGATTATTCTGCTGGCGCAATTAGCGACTCGCAAGATCCAGGCTGTCCCGAGCGGCTTGCAAAACTTTTGGGAGTGGATGGTGGAAAGTCTCTACAATTTCCTCGAAGGCATGATCGGCTCGGACCTGGTGAAGAAGACCTTCTGGTTCTTCGCAACGGTCTTCATCTTCATTCTCTTTTTGAACTGGTTTGCCCTCATCCCGGGGGTGGGCACGATCGGCTGGGGCCACCGCACTGCGAGTGGCGGGTTTATGGTTACGACGCCGCTGCTGCGCGGGGCGAACGCGGACCTTAATCTTACTTTCGCAATGGCCTGCACCTTCTTCGTTTGCTGGATGGTCTGGGCGGTCCAATCAAACGGCGTTGGCGGCGTGATCATGCATCTCTTTGCGCCGAAAGGCGACACCAAGGGCGTGCTGAAGGTCTTGATGATTTTCATCTTTTTCATCGTCGGCTGGCTGGAGATCGTCTCCATTCTTTTCCGTCCGATTTCGCTCAGCTTCCGGCTTTTCGGTAACGTCTACGCGGGCGAGATCATGCTCGAGTCCATGGCCATCGCTGGTGGGCAATTGTTCGCGTGGCTGATCGCAATCCCATTTTACTTTCTCGAGGTCCTCGTCGGTTTCGTGCAGGCCCTCGTCTTTATGCTTTTGACCGCCGTCTTTACGCTCCTGATTGCCTCGCATGAGGGAGAACACAAGGCTGCGCATCATTAACCCTTTCGGCCATATGACCGTGGTTCCCGCGGAGTGGCTGAGAACAACCAACCAATAAATAATATTATGATGTTACCAATCCTCGCAGAATTGACCGGAAGCCTTCACGTCGGTCTCGCAGCACTCGGCGCCGCCATTGGCGTGGGTTTGATCGGCATGGGCGCCGCTTCCGCCGTGGGTCGTAACCCTGGTGCAGCGACTCCGATTCTGGTCCAGGCGATTCTCGCCATCGCGCTCGCAGAAGCGATCGTGTTCTACGCCTTGTTCCTCGTTAAGTAATTACGCGTCGCGTCTTTGGCTGCGCCGCTCCTTTTGCCCATGAACCTACTCCTCGCTCAAGCAGGTGGCCTGACGGACATCGCCCGTTCCACGGGTGAGACCTTCGGGTTCAATCTGTGGATGTTCCTCTCGCAGGTCATCAGCTTCGTCATCGTGGCGTTGCTCCTGCGCCAGTTCGCTTACAAGCCGATCCTCGGGATTCTCGAAGAACGGCGGCAGCGGATTGCTGAAGGCTTGCTAAACGCGGAGAAGATTAAAACTCAGCTCGCGGAAGCGGAGCAGCGCTATGCGGAGATCCTCGCCAAGGCCAATGCCCAGGCGCAGAAAATGATCGAAGAAGCGCGGGAAAGCGCTGGCCATGTAGCCGAGCGGAAGCAGCAGGAAGCTGTCGCTGCCGCCGAGCAGATCGTGGCCAAGGCGCGCGAAGCCAGCGCGATCGAGCACGAGCGGACCATGACGGAATTGAAGCGCGAACTCGGACGTCTCGTGGTGGATACCACCTCGAAGGTGACGGGCAAGGTCTTGAACAGCGACGATCAGCGCCGCTTGCAAGAAGAAGCTTCGCGCCAGCTCGCCTCCTAGTTTTCCGCGATGAAGATCAACAAAGAAACCCGCCAGCTTTCGCGTCAGCTCCTGCGTTCCAGCATCACTGATGGAAAGCTCGATGCGACGCGGGTGAGTCAGCTGGTGAAAGCGTTGATCGAGACCAAGCCGCGCAACTACCTGAAAGTCCTCGACGCCTACAAGCGGCTCATCCGCCTCGAAGTCGAGAAACGCAGCGCCACAATCGAGAGCGCGAGTGAGATGGCGCCCGATGCGGCCGCCGCGCTCGTGGAAAACCTTCGCCGCAAATACGGCGCCGATCTCACCACTGAGTTCGTGGTTAATCCTGAACTCCTCGGCGGGATGCGGATCCGCGTCGGGAGCGACGTTTGGGACAGCAGTGTGCGCAACCGCCTGCAACGCCTCCAGCAACAACTTTAACATCCTACCAAATCGCAGGCGGAAAGCTTGCGCCACCTTATGAGCACCATCCTAGAAGACATCGAAACGCAAATCGCGGGTCTCAAGACCTCGACCAGCAAAAGCAACGTCGGCATCGTCCGCGACACGGGCGACGGCGTGGCCCGCATCGAAGGCCTGAGCGACGTGATGTTGAACGAGATGATCGAATTCTCGGGCGGCGTCTTCGGTCTCGCGCTCAACCTCGAAGAAACCGAAGTGGGCGCCATCATCCTTGGCGACACGACCAAGGTGATGGAAGGTGATGAAGTAAAAACCACCGGCAAGCTGCTACAGGTGCCGGTCGGTAAAGCGCTCCTCGGTCGGGTGGTTAACACCATCGGCGAGCCGCTCGATGGGAAAGGCCCGATCAAGGCGGAAGCTTCCTATCCGCTGGAAAAGATCGCGCCGGGCGTTATCAAGCGGAAGAGCGTGAACCAGCCCGTGCAGACCGGCATCATGGCGATCGATGCGATGATTCCGATCGGTCGCGGTCAGCGCGAGTTGATCATCGGCGATCGTGCTACGGGTAAATCGGCGGTGGCGCTCGATACCATCATCAGCCAGGCGAAGCTCAACAAAGCCGGCGAGGCGGGCAAGCTGAAGGATTTCCGGCCGCTCTATTGCATCTACGTCGCGATCGGCCAGAAGAATTCCAACGTTGCCCGCGCGCTCGCCGTTCTCGAAGCGAATGGCGCCATGCCTTACACCACGATCGTCTCCGCGCCAGCGTCCGACACCGCGGCGAATCAATATCTCGCGCCTTTCGCCGGTGCTGCCATGGGCGAGTGGTTCATGGATAACGGGATGGATGCCCTCATCGTGTATGACGATCTTTCGAAGCACGCAGTCGCTTACCGTCAGGTTTCGCTCGTTCTGAAGCGTCCTTCCGGTCGTGAAGCTTATCCGGGCGACGTTTTCTATCTTCACTCGCGCTTGCTCGAGCGCAGCGCTCGCGTCACCGAAGAAGCAGGCGGCGGATCACTCACCGCGTTGCCGATCATCGAGACGCAAGCGGGCGACGTCTCGGCTTACATCCCGACCAACGTCATCTCGATCACAGACGGCCAGATTTACCTGGAAACCGACTTGTTCTATCAAGGCGTGCGTCCGGCAATTTCGGTCGGTCTCTCAGTCAGCCGCGTCGGTTCCGCCGCGCAGATCAAGGCGATCAAACAGGTCGCCGGTAAGATCAAGCTCGACCTGGCCCAGTTCCGCGAGTTGGCCGCGTTTGCGCAGTTCGGCTCCGATCTCGATGCGGGCACCAAAGCCCGGCTCGATCGCGGAATGCGCATCGTGGAATTGTTCAAGCAGACGCAATACAACCCGATCCCGGTCGAAGAGCAGGTCGCGGTGTTGTGGTCGATGCAGAACGGCTACCTCGACTCTGTCCCGGTGGAACGGATCAAAGAATTCCAGGTCAAATTGCAGGACCATCTGCGCACTCGGAAGGAAAGCATCCTGAATGCGATCCTCGAGAAGAAGGCGGTCGATAAGGATATCGAAACGCAGTTGGCGGCCGCGCTCGACGAGTTCAAAGCTACTTTTCAGTAAGCTCGGTGCGCAATTTCATCTGCCCCTGATCCTGGACGAGACTTTAAGGAATGGCTAATACGCAAGACATCCGGCGCCGGATCAAGTCGATCCGGAACACCGCACAAATCACGAAGGCGATGCAGATGGTGGCCGCCTCGAAGATGCGGAAAGCGCAGCAGCATGCCCTCGCGGGCCGGCCGTATGCCAGCTTGATGAATCGCGTGCTCGTCTCTTTGCAGCAGCGGACGGATCCGAAGATGCATCCGCTCCTGCAGGTGCGCGAAGTGAAGAAGGAACTCGTGATTGTGCTGAGCACAGACAAGGGCCTCGCGGGCGCACTCAATACCAACCTTTTCCGCGAAGCGGGCAACTTCGACATGACGAAGACTGTCTTCGTCGCAGCCGGTCGCAAGGCGCGGCAGTTCCTCTCGCGCACCCGCCGCGAAATCCTGGCCGATTTCGAATTGAAAGACGCGCCTTCGTTTCCGGAGACCAAGGTGATCGCGCAATTCGCGAGTGAAAAATTTCTGAGTGGCGAAGTGGATCGCGTCTCCGTTCTCTTCACCCATTTCGTAAACACAATTTCTCAGAAGCCGACCGTGCGGACGTTGCTCCCGATCTCGAATTTCGAAGTGGCACAGGCCGCTGCGGAGACCGAGCCCGCTGCCGATGGCACGGCCGATCCAATGGGCGGCTACATTTTTGAGCCTTCGCCGGAAGGCGTGCTCGATGTCATGCTGCCCTATTATCTGCAGTATCAAGTTTTCCAGATGATCCTCGACGCCCGCGCCTCCGAGCACAGCGCGCGGATGGTCGCGATGAAGAGCGCCACCGATAACGCGAAGCAGTTCATCAAGGATCTCACCCTCGAATACAACAAGATGCGCCAGGCCAGCATCACGACTGAGCTGCTCGAAATCTCGACCGCGCAAATGGCGGTCGGCGGCTAATTACATTTATGAATAAAGGAAACATCGTTCAAGTCATCGGTCCCGTGGTGGACGTCGAGTTTGCGAGCAATCAGCTCCCTCGCATCTACAACGCGCTGGAGCTTGAATATGAAGTCAACGGCACCCCCACCAAGCTCACGCTCGAAGTGCAGCAGCATCTTGGGGAGAATTGGGTGCGCTCGATCGCGATGTCTTCCACAGAGGGTCTGAAGCGCGGCATGTCCGTTACCGACATGGGTGGGCCAATCTCAGTGCCAGTCGGCGAGGGAACACTCGGTCGCGTGTTTAACGTCACTGGCGACCCGGTCGATGGCCGCGGACCGGTTTCGTTTACGAAGCGTTACCCGATTCACCGCAAGGCTCCCGAGCTGACCGATCAGGACACTGGTGCGACCATTTTGGAAACGGGCATCAAGGTCATCGATCTGATCTGCCCGTTCACCAAGGGCGGTAAAGTCGGCGCTTTCGGTGGTGCGGGCGTCGGTAAGACGGTCGTCATCCTTGAGCTGATCAACAACATCGCGAAGGGCCACGGCGGCTTTTCGGTGTTCGCCGGCGTGGGTGAACGGACGCGTGAAGGCAACGATCTCTACACGGAGATGAGCGAGGCCGGCGTCATCGATCAGAAAGATTTGAGCAAATCAAAGGTGGCACTCGTTTACGGCCAGATGAACGAGCCTCCCGGCGCGCGTCTCCGCGTCGCTCTTTCTGCGCTCGCCATGACGGAGTACTTCCGGGATGAGCGCAACCAGGACGTGTTGCTCTTCATCGACAATATCTTCCGCTTCTCGCAAGCGGGATCCGAAGTGTCGGCTCTGCTCGGACGCACGCCGTCGGCGGTCGGTTATCAGCCGACTCTCGCCGCGGAAATGGGCGATCTGCAGGAGCGCATCACCTCCACCAAAAAGGGCTCGATCACTTCGGTGCAGGCGGTTTACGTCCCGGCGGACGATTTGACGGATCCAGCACCGGCGAACACTTTCGCTCACCTTGATTCCACGATCGTGCTTGAGCGTTCCATCGCTGAGCTCGGCATTTACCCGGCGGTCGATCCGCTGGCTTCCACCTCGAAATCACTCGCACCGGAAATCGTGGGCGAGGAGCATTACGCGGTTGCGCGTGGTGTGCAGAAGGTGCTGCAGCGCTATCGCGATTTGCAGGATATCATCGCGATTCTCGGTATGGATGAGCTCAGCCCCGAGGATAAACTCTCCGTGCTCCGCGCTCGTAAGATTCAGCGTTTCCTCAGCCAGCCGTTTGCGGTGGCAGAAGTCTTCACCGGCACAAAGGGCGAATACGTCACGATCCCGGAGACGATTCGCGGCTTCAAAGAAATTCTCGATGGCAAACATGATGATGTTCCGGAAACGAACTTCTACATGAAGGGCGGCATCGACATGATTAAGGACGCCTAATGGCTGCGACGCTCCGACTCGAAATCGTTACTCCTGAAGCCACGGCTTACTCCGAGGATGTGGAGATGGTCACGCTCACGGGTGCCGATGGCGAGCTGGGCGTGTACCCGAATCACGTGCCGCTCTTGACGACTCTTAAGCCGGGCGAGTTGCGTGTGCTCAAAGGCGGCAAGGAAACCTACCTCGCGGTGGGTGAAGGTTTCGTCGAAGTAAGAGGCGATGCTGTCTCAGTATTAACCGATCTGGCACTGGAAGCGTCGAACATCGACGAAAGCGCAGCGGAAGCGGCAGTTGCTCGCGCGCAAGCGGCGATGAAGGAAGACCACGGCAGCGAAGAAGTCGCCGCCATTCAGGCCTCCTTGCAGAAAGCGCTCGCGCAGCTGCACGTGAAGCGTCGGCGTCATTAATTTCGCGCGCGCATCCTGGCGCGCTTCGCTCCTGTGTCTACGCCGGAAACTCTCGGAATTATCGCCGGGAACGGCGCGTATCCCATCCTGCTCGCCCGAGCTGCTCGCGCGGCGGGCGTGAAGAAGATCGTCGCCGCGGCTTTCACGGGCGAGACGCGTCCGGAACTGGGCGATCTTGTTGATGAAATCGAGTGGCTGCGAGTGGGTCAGCTCGGGCGCATGCTCAACTTTTTCGGCAGCGCAAAGACGACGCACGGCATGATGGCCGGCCAGATCGCGCCGAAAAATCTTTTTGATCTGCGGCCGGATTGGAAAGCGTTGCTTCTGCTGGCGCGCGTGAAACGTCGCAACGCCGAGACCCTTTTCGGCGCCATCGCCGACGAGCTCGCGCACGTGGGCGTGGAGCTGCTCCCCGCTTTCAGATTCCTGGAAGATCTGCTCGCCGCGACGGGACGGATCGCTGGTCCGGCGCTGACCCGTCGCGAAGAGGCGGACGTTGCTTTTGGATTCGAAATCGCGCGGGAGATGAGCCGGCTCGATGTGGGCCAGACCGTGGTCGTGAAAAACGGAACCGTCCTCGCCGTCGAAGCCTTTGAAGGAACGAACGAGGCGATGAAGCGCGGGGGCGCGCTGGCGAAAAAGGGAGCCATCGTGGTCAAAGTTTCGAAACCGAATCAGGACATGCGCTTCGATGTCCCAGTCATCGGCGCGGCTACGCTCGCGGTCGCGGCCGAAGCGAAGGTGCGCGTCATCGCGGTGGAGGCGGGCCGCACCTTGCTCCTCGAGAAGGAGGATCTTCTCAGTCTGGCCACGCGCGACCAGATCTCCATCGTCGGCTGCGGGGAGTGATCGACGCCGTCGTCACGCGAGCTGCCAGTTGCAATCAGCGTTCGGAAATCTACAATCAGAAGTTCTGACGGGGTCTTAGCTCAGTTGGTAGAGCACCGCAATGGCATTGCGGGGGTCAGGGGTTCGAACCCCCTAGGCTCCAGTCTTTTTCTTCCGCCGCGTTTCTGCGCGGGCCGCCATGGTCGCAGGCGCTTTCGGGTTCTCGATCAATGCCTCGCGCAGGCCCGAGATGCGACTGGCTTGGCGGGTAAGAGCGGCACGCAGAGTGTCTGGTTGATACCAAAGCTCGACCCGCTTCGAAGCGCGCGTGAGCGCAGTGTAAACCAGCTCGCGGGTGAGGACCGGCGAGTCACGGTCGGGCATCACCACAAGAACGGAGGTAAACTCCGAGCCCTGCGCTTTGTGCACAGTCATGGCGAAGGCGCTTTCGTGCTCGGGCAGGCGCGCGGGCGCGATCTTGCGCGTGCGTCCATCGGGCGCCGGGAACCAGGCCCAAAGCTGGTCGTCGGGTTTGGCAGGATCAGGAAGCAGAATGCCCACGTCGCCGTTGTAAAGCTTGGAGGCGGGATCGTTGCGCGTGATCAAAATCGGGCGGCCCGCGTAGAGTAGGCCCGGAGAACCGATCAAGCCCGCGCGGTGAAGAATGGATTCGATGACCGGATTAAGCGTTTCGACGCCCCACGGACCCTGACGCACCGGCGTGAGCAAACGGAAGCCATCGAACTTTTTTAACGCCTCCGCGGGGTCGCGCTCAGCCAGGAAGGAGCCAAAGGCGGCGGGTGCCAGAACGGTGAGACGGGTCGTGAGATCTGCCGAGCTTAAAACTGGGACGCTGCTGAACTCCGAGGTCGGCAGTTGTTCGATCAAGGAAAGCGCGGCCTCGACTCCTCCTTTTCGGACAGCGCTCGCGAGTCGGTGAATGGTGTTTTCGTTGCCGAAGCGAAAGTTTTTTTCGAGGACGAAAAAGGCCTGGCGAAGCGCACTTTTTTCAGCCGCTGCAGCGTCGGCGATATCGGCCAGAACGGCGCCGGCTTCCACGGAAGCGAGTTGATCGCGATCGCCCAGAAGGACGACACGTGCGCTGGCAGGCAACGCGGCAAAGAGTTTCGCCATGAGCGGGAGCGAGACCATCGACGCCTCATCCACCACTACGATTTCCGCTGTGAGAGGATTGGCCGCGTCGTGTTTGAAACCGATCGAACGCGGCTTCCAACCCAGTAGGCGGTGAATGGTGGAAGCGCCCTGCGGCAGACGCGCGCGCACGCTTTCCGAAAGCTCCGTTCGGTCGCTCCACTCGCGCAGCGAGGCCTGCAGACGCGCGGCCGCTTTGCCAGTCGGCGCCGCGAGTGCGATCTCGACCGGGCGATCGCCCGCGGCGGTGAGCAATTTTGCGAGAATTTGCAGAACGGTGGTCGTCTTTCCGGTGCCCGGACCGCCGGAGATGATGGTGAGCCAGTTTTGCGATGCCGCCTCGATTGCTTCTTCTTGAGTCGCTTCCAGGTGTGGGCGTGCGCTGGCCGGATTCAAGCCAGCCCGCGTCCGCAAGGCAGTAGCCAGAGCCTGCTCGTAATCCCAGTAGCGGCGCTGGTAAAGGCGACCGCTCGCCGTGAGCACCAATGGAGTGTGTGTCGCCGGGGCCGCCGACCGCGCGACACTGATCGAGCGCCGCGCGCCACTCTGCCAGATCCGGCCAGTGCGCTTCACTTTCGAGAAACGGAGGGGGCGCATTGAGATCGAGACAAACGTGATGCTCGCGCACAGCGCGGCTGAGCAGATGGATGGCGCGCTCGGCAAGGGCATCTCCGCCGAAGCGCAGGAGGAAACGCGCGAAATGCCGATCGATTTCCGCGATGGAGTCAGGCGCAGAGTCCATTAGGCGACCAGCCCGCGAAGGTTTTCCATCGTCTGTCGCGATGGCCGTAATTCATAGATGCCCGAGCCCGGGCGCCGCGGATCGGCGCCGCGAAGGAAGACGTAATAGATGCCGCCGAAATGTTCCTCGTAGCGATAGCCGGGCAGCCGCGCTTGCAGGAAAAGATCGGCCGCGAGGGCGTAGAGATACGCCTGGAGGAGGTAGTTACGCTCCAGCATGGCGCGCCCCATTTGCTCCTGCCCGTAATCCGCCGCCGCCGGACCGAGCCAGTTCGATTTCCAGTCGATCAAGATAATATTTCCCACCCGCGCGCACGAGCAGATCGATGAAGCCGCGCATGTATCCTTCCACCGGATCGAATTGCACTTCCTCCAGCCGCGCGTCGAAGCCAGCCGGCAAATCGGTGCAACGGGCAAAGGTGGCCCGCAGTGCGTCCGGCGTGAGCGCGCGCAGGCGATGAGTGAACTCGAGTTCGAGCAAGCGATCGCGAGCGTGCGTGCGATCGAGGCGCAGGTTCGGGTTCAGCGGCAATGCGGCCAGCTGGCCGAATTTTTCCAGCAGCGCCGCTCGGCAAGGCGTAGCAGCAAAGCCGTGCCAGGTCAGCTGACGCGCCACGATATCCTCGAGATCGCTCAGATCTTCGAAGCGCAGATCCTCCAGCACCTTGTGAAAGAAATCCCCCGCCTGCGCGCCGCGTGCGAAATCGAAGATGGTATCGCGCGGTCGATCTGGCAGCGGCGCAAGGGCCGGTGCGGGTGGGGGCGACGGCTCGTCCAGCGGCCGATCTTCCAGCGTCGCATGGCGGCCGGCACTCAAGCCAGTGAAGCTGGTCGTCATGCTCACGCGGGCGATGTGGCCAGAGAAGGAGCGGGCTGGGAAGAGTGCGGGACGGTCCGCGGGCGATGGCGCGATCTCCGCCGCAGTGTCCTCCACCAGCGAAAGGCCGATGGTCCCTCGAGACGCCCGCGCGGTTGCAGTCACCGCCTCCTTTAGATCGGCCCCTTTTTCGTAATTGAGGAGCTGCCCGATCGGCGAACTTTCGAGCCCGGACTTCGGGCCGAGATAGAGATAGCAGCGATGCTGCGCGCGCGTGACGGCGACGTAAAACTTCCGCATCTCTTCGGAGAGCTTCTCGTCTTTTTGCCAATCCTGGTGCTGCTGTTCCCCCTGCTTTCTCCCACGAAGATCAAAGGTGAGTTGGTCGTCCTGGAGGAGATCATGGAAAAAAAGCTCATCCTTGGGGAACGCGACCGCGCGCCAGCCGAACGGACAAAAGACGATCGGATACTCCAGGCCTTTGCTTTTGTGGATGGTGGCAATTTGCACCGCGTCCCCATCGCTCTCGAGGCGGAGCTGGAATTCATCGGCGGTGGTTCTGGTTTCCTGCCGCTGCGCGCGGAGCCAGGCACAGAGCCCATCGGGACTGAGCCGTTCGGTGGTTTCGGCCTCGTGCAGCAGCTCGGCCAGATGGAGGAGGTTGGTCAGGCGGCGTTCGCCGGCTGGCAGCCTAACGAGGCGTTCCCTGACCCGTTGTTCGACCAGGAGTTTTCGGAAGAGGGCAATGAAGCAACCGCTCGTCCAGAGCCGATGCCAGCTGGCGAAACGATCGAGCCAGGCCTGCCGGAGATCTTCGTCGGTCTCGAGGGTGAGGAGTTCGTCCGCGCCCACACCGAAGAAAGGCGTGGCCAGCGCTGCGCGCAGGAGCGATTCGCGGCGGGGCTCCAGGATGGCTTGCAGAAGGTGCTGTAATTCCTTTGCTTCCGGTGAGGTGAAAACGGATTGCTCGGTCTGGACGACACTGCGGAGGCCGGCCTCACGCAACACCTGCTGCACGAGCAGAGCTTCCCGGTTGTAATTCACCAACACGGCCAGATCACCGAAGGTGACAGCGCGCTCGCCAATCTTCGCGCCACTCTGGATGAGGGCGATGATATCGCTCGCGACGGCGCGGCTAATGGAGAGCTCGATATCCTTCGCCGGCTCGGGCAGGAGGCGGAACTGCAGCGGCGCGGGGCCGTCTTTCCCGGCCTGAAAGAGCGGGCGCCCTCCTGTAGGCGCGGCAGCGACGGAGGGGAATTCGAGCCAGGAAAAAACAAATGGGTCGGCCGTGTTTCGGAAAAGGTGATTCACCGCCTCGACCAAGCCTTCTTCCGAGCGCCAGTTGATCGGCAGCGTATGCGTCTCGGCGTTTTCACGCGCTCGCCGGTAGGTGAAAATATCCGCACCGCGAAAGCCGTAGATGGCTTGCTTGGGATCGCCGACGAGAAAGAGCCGATGCTCAGGCGTGCGAAAAAGGCTGATCAAAGATCTCGAATTGGAGAGGGTCGGTGTCCTGGAATTCGTCAACCAAAGCGGCCTGGTAGCGGCGACGGATGGAGGCGAGAGGCGCGGCGTCTGTCGGGTCGGTTACGGTAGCGTGCACCCGGGAGACAAGATCGTCGTAGCCGAGCGTGCCGGTCCGGGCTTTGCGAGCGGGAAGCTCGGTGCGGGCGTAGGTGAGAAACGCGTGGGTGAGCGCATTGCTCGAGTGCTCGACGAGGTCGGAGAATTCGCTGCAGAGATCGAAGAACGGATGCGGCAGGGGAATGCTCTTATGGATCATGAGGCTGGCGATCCGCTCCTTTGTCAGCTCCGCGAAAGCTTTGATCGCCTCCGGATCGTCGAAAGTCTTGCGCTCCGCCGCTCGATCGATCGCCGCCAGAATGGGCTTGAGACGAGCGGCGGGGAGGCCGGTTTCCCTGGCTTGCGAGACCTTTCTCGAATTGGAAAGAAATCCGGTCAGCAAATCCCGGTCCGACGATCCAGGATGCGGAAAGCTTCTGAAAGAGCGCGCGTAGTTTTTTCAACTCTTCCGCGGGTGGTCCGGAGACAGGCGGAGGAAGGATGACGAGGCGCGGATGTCCGAGCGTGCGCTCCAGAAGATCGGCCCAGCGCTTGGGTGAATGGTCGGAGGCCAGCACGCAGGCGACGGTTTCCGCTTCAGCATGGTAAAGCTCGGCCCGCCAGAAATCGCGCGCCACTTCCTCGAAGAGCGCGCGGGGTTCGCGCAGGAATTCGGTCTTGAAAGGCATCCCACTTTCGAAGGCGTGATCGTGGAGAAGACGCTGGCAGAAGCCGTGAATGGTGAAGATTTGCGCGTCGTCAAAATTGATCAGCGCCAGATCGAGTTCGCGCAGGCTGCGCTCCCGATCGCCCAGCCGCGCGAGCCGCTGGAGCAGCGGGGTGGATTCATCGCCTCGGGTGAGCGCGGCGCGGCAATCCCGCAAACCTGCCCGCACCCGCTCCCGCAACTCCTCGGTCGCCGCAATCGTGTAGGTAACGGCAACGACGTCGCCGATCGGCAGGTGTTCCTCGAGCAAAAGCAGAAGGAAAAGTCCCACGAGGGAATACGTCTTCCCGGTGCCGGCGCTGGCTTCGATCAGGGTCACACCGGGGCGGAGCGAGATCGTGTCTGAGATCGAACTCCTTCGTCAAAATACCTCCTCCTCGGCGCTGGCCAGCATGGAAGAAAACACCGCACGCGCATGGCCTTCAAATTCCTCGCCCAGCTCATAGTCCTCCCCGAAGAGAAAAGCGTTCGCCGGCTCTTTCTTCTCGCCGTTGACCATCTCGCCGCCGTTCCACTCTTTCAGCGCCTTGCTCATGGGCGTTTTTCCGCCGGCGGAGACATAGGCGAGAGCGCTGCGAAGGAAGAAAGGGAGGGGGCGGGACAATCCTCGCGTTGCGAGGGCGACCAGATCGGTTAGCTGCGCACTCGCATCCGGAACGGCGGCCCAGGAAACGCGTTTATCAACTCCGAGGAGGATCGTCTCGGTCGCCACGCCAGCAGCGGAAAGCGCCAGGTGCTCGAGCCAGCCGGCGACGTAATCCTTCCCTTTCAGTTTCGCGCAGCGGAACCGGACCAGCTTACCGCCGTAGAGATTGCGGATGGTGCCGGTGACAATGGCGTCCGCCAGTTCGACCCGCACCGCTTGCGGATCGCCGCGACTTTCGGGCGGGGCGGTGCGGAGGACGAGCCCGGCAAAATCCTGCACGCGCTGGCGCGAGCGTTCGAACTGGACCGCGCCGATTGCGCCAATGGGAAGCTTCCCGGCAGCGCGACAAAGTTCCGCGGCCGGAATTTCTCCGGCGAGCGCCTGAGTGAAAAGGATTTGCTCCAGGCTCCACTGGTCGAGGCTGTCGAGATCGAAAGGCTCTTCTGCGCCCATGCAGGTCTCGAAGTCTCGCAGGTCGATCCCGAAGCGGTTCTTCAGAAAGTATTCGCCTGGCTTGCTAAAAAATCGGACGAGCTGATCGAGCGTGAACTCGCGCTTGGTGGCTGCTGATTCATCGATCGGTTCTCCGTTGAAAAATGTCCACGGCTGCGCGCGTTCGCCTACTTGCAGGACGCTGGCGCTGGCTTGCGCGTTCGCCTGTGAGTAGCTGAAGAGCGGTGAGTTTTTTTCGCTGAAGTAGAGCGGGCTGAAAGCGTGCAGCGGGTGCTCGACGACCAGAGCGGCGCGCGCGTCTTTCGATTCGGCGAAGGTGAAACGCTCGTCGAGATAATCGAGCAACTCGCTCACCACGACAGAGGGAGGGATCTCCTCGTTGTGGATGTTTGAGCGGCCGATGTAGGTGATGAGCAGGCGTTCGCGGGCGGAGACGAGCGTCTCCAGGAAGGCGTAGCGATCATCATCGCGTGGGGAGGGGTCGCCGAGCTGAGGCGTGGCGGCCATGAGGTCAAATTGCGCGGGCTGCGGATGGCGTGGGAAGACGGCGTTGTTCAGGCCAAGCAAAACAATGACGCGGGCGGGGAGGCTGCGGGCGGGTTTGAGGGCGCAGAAGGTGACGCCGCCGGTGAAGAAGGAGCCGCGCTGCTCCATGCCGGCAAAAACTTGTTCGAGATGGTAGCGGACCACCGCGAAGTCGAGCGCAGTTAGGTTGTCCGTTTTCGTCTCTCCTAACGCGGCCAGGGTGCGCCGAAGAAGATGGAGATCGCGCACGAGTTCCTCGCCTTCGATCGGCAGAATCTGATCCACCGCGGTGAGAAGCAACTCGGACCACTCGGCTAAAGAGCGCGCCGTCCGCGCTTCTTCCAGAAAAGCGAAGATGATTTCGCAGGCGGAAACGAGGCGGCCCAGTAGCTCGCCGAGGTCTCCCTCTATTTCATCGAAAGGGAGGATGCCTTCGAAGAGCTCGGTCCCGTTTCCGCGCATGGCGTAGCCGAGGAGGAGACGGTCCAACCCGGCCCGCCAGCTATTCTCCGCGAAGGAAGTGCCCGAAACGCGCTGGCGATCTTCGGCATCGATCCCCCAGCGGATGCCAGCTTGATCGATCCAGGCGCGGAGATGCTCCAGATCGTCCTCGGTAAATCCGAAACGGATTTGCAGCAGGCGCGAGGTGAGCAGGCCGAAAATCTCGGGCGCGCTCCGGCGACCGCCCACGAGCGCGAGGAGCGAGAGAAAGGTTTCGATGACCGGGCTGTCACTCCGCGCCACGCGATCGGAGATGCTGTAGGGAATCTTGCGCGAAGCGACTTCGGGAAACTCGAAGACCGCGCGGATGAGCGGCGCGTAGCGCTCGATCTCCGGCGACATGACCAGGATATCGCGCGGCCGCAGGGTGGAATCGCGCGCGAGAAGATCCAGCAGTTGATCGTAGAGAACTTCCACCTCGCGCATCGGCGAATGGCAGGAGTGAATCGCGACTGATCGGTCCTGTGCCTCGAGGTGTGGTCGAGCGGATCCGGCTTCATCTTCATCGCCCTGAGTGGCTGTGAGGATGTCGCGTTGGACGGTAGTGAGGAGGGTCTGAGAAGTAGGCTCCGGGAAATGCTCCGTCGCCGTCTGCCCGCTCGCTCCCAAGCGGTCCTCAGTTTCAAGGAGGAGCTCAGTGAAGTGGGCATCGAGCCGGCCGAAAGAAGTGAGCAGAGGATTGCCCGAGGCTTCGGCGGGAGCGGCGATCCCGCGCCGGGCACGCTCGCGCGGGGTGAGATCGTCTCCGTGATATTCGCGCGAGGGTTGCAAGCGATGGAGATGGACATCGCAGTGTCGAGCGAGATGGAAGAACCCGGCGACGTAGGCCGGTGGCAGCGTGGTGAGACCGAAAGCGAAGACGCGTGGCGGGAGCGCGGCTGCGGCGCGGGCGGCAATGGCCTCGGCCAGCTCCTTCTCCAAGTGCGGCGAAGCGGAGTCGCTGTGGATCTCGCGCCAAAGCATTGCCTGCCATGCCTCGGCGGGTTTTTCCTTTCCGCGCGCCCAGCGCTCGACCATGGCTGGTCGATAGACGAGGTATTGATCAAAGAGGCGGGCGATCTGCGCGGCTAATTGGTAGAGCTTCAGCGGGTCGCGATCGGCGAGATAGCTTCGCACGGAGGCGAAGGCCGGCTGCTCGAGGAGGCCGGGTAACCGCTCGTGCACCGCCCAGATCATCTCTTCCGGAGTGGCACGCGGAGCGGCTCGATGATTCGCTCCTTCAAGGAGCTCAGAGAAAAAGCCTCCTACAAAGGGGAAGTCGACGTTCGCGCAAATGCCGTTCCGCTTTGCCAGGGCGAGGGTGAGCCAGCGGCGCATCGCGAGACTCTGCACGACCACGATCTCGCCGCGGAGCGGATCGTCCACACCTTCGCTCAGAAGCTGCGCCAGAGAGTCTGCCAGGGCATCGAGTTGGTTCGAGTGATGAAGGAAGAGTTGAGGCATCGCGGGGGGCAGGAGAGCGCGGGAGTATGATCGTAGCAGGTGGATCAATTTGCCATCGCGAGAGATCGGATAAGCTCAGATTTCGGCGTTACTAGAGCGCTCTTCGTCTCTAGAAGGCTAGTCTAAGATGGCCTGCAGCTGCCCTTTGCTCTAGTTGACAAACGAGTTACTCTCGCACCGGCATGGACGGCACCACGCAATCTGAAATCCGGCTTTACGGTGTGGGGGTCTCTCCCGGCGTCGCTCAAGGCAAGATCCATGTCGTGGCGGATGACTTTGAAGAAATCGCGCGCCGCCCCATTGCGACGGAGGAAATCACGGGGGAGATCGGGCGTTTTGAGACAGCTCTTATCCAGACACGCGCGCAAATTCTCGAGATGCAGCAACGCATCGCGGAAGCGATTGGCGCCAAGGATGCCGCGATCTTCGACGCGCATCTGCTGGTGGTGGAGGATCGGACGTTAATCGACGAGGTCCTGCGGAAGCTGGAAGCGGATCTGTGCAACGTGGAGTTCGTCTTCCATGAAGTGGCTACGAACTACTCCGACACGCTGAGCAAGATTGACGATCCCTATCTGCGCGAGCGCGCGCTCGATATCCAAGATGTGACGCGGCGGGTGATCAGCAATCTGCAGGGCAAAGCGCCGAAAGCGTTCCTGGGTTTGAATGAGCAACACATCCTGGTGGCGCATAATATCACGCCTTCCGACACCGCGACGATGGATCGGAAACAGGTGCTCGCCTTCGCCACCGATCTGGGGAGCCGGACGTCGCACACCGCGATCATGGCGCGTTCCATGGGCATCCCGGCGATTGTGGGGTTGCACGATGCGACGCTGAAATTGAAGACCGGGCAGGAAGTGTTGCTCGATGGCTATAACGGTCTCCTCATTCTCAATCCCACGCCGGAGACGCTCTGGCATTACGGAGAATTAAAAGGCCGGCAGGCGCTCGTGACCGAGCAGTTAAGCGGGCTGCGGGAAACGAAATCCACCACGCGCGACGGCCGCCACATTGTCCTCTCGGCCAATATCGAATTGCCGGACGACGTCGTCTCCGTGCTCGCGAATGGCGCGGAAGGGATCGGGCTTTACCGGACGGAATTCCTTTACCTGAACCGTCCCACTCTGCCGACAGAAGAGGAGCAGTTGGCGATCTATCGGCGGGTGGCCGAAAGCGTGGCGCCGCATTCGCTCATCATCCGCACCTTTGATTTAGGCGGGGACAAAATTGCGGCTCATCTCGACACGGATGACGAACAGAATCCGTTCCTCGGGCTGCGCGCGATTCGGTTCTCGCTCGAGAATCTCGACATTTTTAAGACGCAGCTCCGCGCCATCCTGCGCGCGAGCACGGCGGGAAACGTGAAGATCATGTTCCCGATGATCTCGGGCGTGATGGAATTGCGCCGGGCGCTTTCCGTTCTCGAAGAGTGCAAAGAGGAGCTGCGGAGTGAAGGGAATGCGTTCGAAGATGGGACGGATGTGGGGGCGATGATCGAAATCCCAAGCGCGGCGCTCTGCGCGGAATCGCTCGCGCGAGAGGTGGATTTTTTCAGCATCGGGACGAACGATCTCATTCAATACGCGGTCGCGGTCGATCGCTTGAACGAACGGATCGCGCATCTTTATGAACCGACCCATCCGGCGGTGATCCGGCTCTTGAAGATGGTGGCCGATGCGGCGCATGCGCACGGCATCTGGGTCGGGGTGTGTGGGGAGATGGCGGGCGATTTGACCATGGTCCCGCTGCTGCTCGGGCTGGGAATGGATGAGCTGAGTGTGAGCGCGTCGCTCGTCCCGCGGGTGAAGCGTGCGGTGCAGAGCCTGGACCTGCCAGAGTGCGAGAAGCTGGTGGCGGAGGCGATGCTGTTGGATTCGCCGAGCGAGATTCTGGCGCGCTGCGGCGAGGTGGCGCAACGACATTACGGAGATCTGATCGGGTAGGGGAAGGTGAAGCGGTTGGGTCGGACGTGAGTTCTCGCCAGTAGGTCATCCCGAGCCGGCGGAGCACGGCCGAGGGATCTCTCCGGCGGAGAGTGCGCGTTGCGTTTCTAGCAGGCGCTGGGAAATGCGCGGAAGTTCTCTGGAGCGAAACAGACCAGTCGGCTTGCGGGAGATCCCTCGGCCGTGCTCCGCCGGCTCGGGATGACACGGGGTGAGAATCGCGCGGAATGCGACTCGTGCGCTTGAACTTGCGCGCGGCGTGGATGTGGAAGCGTGCGCGGATTTACTCGCTGCTGCTACTCTTCTTCTTCGCCTAAATCCGCGTCCGGCCGGAGACCTTCCTCTTCCATCTTGCGCAGGACGTCGCTCATATCGTCCACTTCCTCCCACACTTCCTGGCTCACGTAGATGGGCGCTTTCTGCTGGGTGGCCATCGCGATGCAATCGCTGGGCCGGGCATCGAGCTCGACGATCTTTTTCTGCTGCAGCTCGTTCTCCGCCCGGATGATCATGCGGCCGTAATAGGTCGCGTTTTTGAGGTCGTTAATGATGATCCGCTCGACGTGCGCGCCGAGCGCCGTCATGAGATGGCCGAGGAGGTCGTGGGTGAGGGGACGCTCCTTTGTGATATCGCGCATGAACATCGTGATCGCGCTCCCGACCGTCTGATCGACATAGATGATAAAGACTTTGTCGTTGTTCCCGAGGAAGACAGCACAGCCTCCATTGGTGGGCAAAACCGCCCGCACCTGCACCTCGACGACCGTTTTGTTCATCAAGCGATGTTATGTGTTTCAAATCCGGAATACAAGCGGGCGCGCCCAGCCTGCCACCGCCTGGGGGAGGCCCGGCGACGAGCCGCGGAGCTCGAAAATGAACCGCAGGCTTGCATGTTCGCAGCACTCAATGAATGTGCGCTTACCTTGGCTGCCGTAACTGAAAAACCGAAAACCGATTGGGATATTGACGCTGCAATTTCGACTTACAATGTCGACGGCTGGGGGAGCGGCTATTTCACGGTCAATGCGGCTGGGAATGCCGAAGTGCGGCCCCTCCAGGATGGCGGGTCCTCGATCGATATTCTCGAAGTGGTAAACGAAGCGCGGGAGCGTGGACTGGGCTTTCCGCTGGTGATCCGCTTCCAGGATTTGCTCCGTCACCGCGTGCATTCGGTGAACCGCGCTTTCCAGGCGGCGATGAGCGAATTTGGTTACCGGAACAAGTATCGCGGGGTTTTCCCGATCAAGGTCAACCAGTTGCGCGAGGTGATCGAAGAGATCGTCGAAGCCGGGCAGGAATTTCATTTTGGGCTCGAAGCCGGCTCGAAACCGGAGCTGATCGCGGCCCTGGCGATGCACAAGGATCTGGAAAGCTTGATCATCTGCAACGGCTACAAGGATCGCGCCTACATCCGGTCGGCCATGCTCGGCCGGCGGCTCGGCAAATCGGTCATCATCGTGGTGGAGAAGATCGAGGAATTGCAGCAGACCATCCGCGTAGCGCGCGAGATGGGGGTGGAGCCGCACATCGGGATCCGGGTGCGCTTGCACAGCAAAGGTTCGGGCAAGTGGACGACGAGTGGGGGCGAGGATGCGAAGTTCGGGCTGGACACGGCAAACCTGGTCGCAGCCAGTGAACTTCTAAAAGCCGAGGGGCTGGCGCATTGCCTCAAGCTCGTGCATTTCCATGTCGGCTCGCAGGTGCCGGATATTTCCACGATCAAACGCGCCGTGCGCGAAGCCGCTCGTTACTACGCGAAGCTTTCCAAGTTGGGCCACGAACTCGGCTATCTCGACGTGGGTGGCGGTCTGGGTGTGGATTACGATGGCTCGCGCACGAGCTTCGACAGCTCGACCAATTACTCGCTGCAGGAATACGCAAACGATGTGGTCTGGAACATCATGGACGTGTGCGATTCCGAGGGCGTCCCGCATCCGGCGATCGTAAGCGAAGGTGGCCGCGCGATCGTGGCGCACCATTCCATCCTGGTGGTGGAAGCTTTCGGCTCGATCGAGAAGAACAGCCAGACGGCGAAGGTGGAAGCGACGGAGAGCGACCACAAATTGGTCCGCGACATTCTCGAAGTGCAGCAAAAACTGCGGCGCAACAATCGGCGGGAGAGCCTGCACGATGCGCAACAGATCAAGGAAGAATCGCAGCAGCTATTTTCCGTCGGGTTGCTGGAACTGGAGAGCAAAGCCAAGATCGAGAGCGTTTACTGGCAGCTGGCCGAGCACATTGTGGCCCTGCACAAAGGCCTGCGTTACGTGCCGGAAGAGGTGAAGGAGCTTGAGACTTCGCTGAGCGATCAATACCTCTGCAATTTCTCCGTTTTCCAGTCGCTCCTCGACCATTGGGCGCTCGGCCAGCTCTTCCCGATCATGCCGATTCATCGGCTCGATACCTTCCCGTCGCGCAACGGCACGATGGTGGACATCACCTGCGATTCCGACGGGAAGATCTCGAAGTTTATCGATCTGCAGGACGTGCGGGAGACGTTGCCGCTCCACCCGATCAATCCGGGCGAGCCGTATTATCTCGGGGTTTTCATGGTCGGCGCCTATCAGGACATCATGGGCGATCTGCACAATCTTTTCGGCCGGGTAACCGAGGTGCACATCTTCCTCGATCCGGACGAGGAGAGTGGCTGGTACATTGAGGAAGTGATCGAAGGCAGCACGATCGCGCAGGTGCTTGGCGCTGACGCAGTGGGACAAAATCGAACTGCTGCGGCTGGTAAAGTTGCAGGTGGATGCTGCGATCAAAAGCGACCGCCTGAAGCCGAGCGACGCGATGAAATTACTGGCGGATTACGAGCGGGGCTTGCAGGAGTACACCTACCTTTCGCTCAACGACGGGCCGAGTCACGCACCGGTAAAACGCCCGGATTCGATCGCCTCGCCGACCGCGTAACTCGGAGGACAGGCAGGGATGCCGGCGGGAAAATGATCCCGCGCTCGGCAAGCGAGCGGCTTGCGCTACATTGCCCGCCATGATTGCCGCCATTTCTGTCAAAAATGCGCTTCGGAGCGCTGCGCCCCAGGATCATGTCCTCGTGCAGGGCTGGGTCCGGACGCGTCGGGATGCCAAGACATTTTCGTTTCTGGAGTTGAACGATGGCTCGTCGCTGAAAAGTCTTCAGGTTATCGCGCCCGATTCCCTCGCGAACTACGCGGACGTGCAACGTCTCATGACCGGCGCCTCGATCGAGGTGCGCGGGAAGCTCATCGCCTCGCAGGGGAAAGGGCAGAGTTGGGAAGTAGCAGCGGAGGAAATAACGATTCTGGGCGCTTCGGATGAGACGTATCCGTTGCAGAAAAAAGGGCACACGCCGGAGTTCCTGCGCGAGATCGCGCATCTGCGACCGCGCTCGAATCTCTTCGGCTCGGTCTTTCGCGTGCGCAGCCGGCTGGCCTTTGCGATTCACCAATTCTTCCAGGAGCGCGGCTTCGTTTATGTGCACACGCCCATCATTACCGGGAGCGATTGCGAAGGAGCGGGCGAGTTGTTTCGGATCACCACGATCGATGCGAAAAACCCGCCACGGCGCGAGGATGGAAACGTTGATTACGGCCAGGATTTTTTCGCGCGCTCCACGTATCTGACCGTGAGCGGTCAGCTGGAGGCGGAGGCTTTTGCCTGCTCGCTTAAGAATGTCTACACCTTTGGGCCGACCTTTCGGGCGGAGAACTCAAACACCTCCCGGCACGCGAACGAATTCTGGATGATCGAGCCGGAAATGGCCTTCTGTAATCTGGAAGGCAACATGGATCTGGCGGAAGAGCTGGTGAAATACCTGATCGCCGACGTGCGCCGCGCAGTGCCCGGACGAGGTGGAGCTGTTCTCGAAGTTCGTCGACAAGGAACTGCTCACGCGACTCGACTTTGTGCGGGAGCGTCCCTTCCAGCGGATCAGCTACACGGAGGCGGTGGAGTTGCTCCTGGCGAGCGGGCAGAAGTTTGAATATCCAGTCGAGTACGGGACCAATCTCCAATCGGAACATGAGCGGTGGCTGACGGAGAAGCACTTCAAATGTCCGGTGACGGTGTTCAATTATCCGAAGGAGATCAAACCCTTCTACATGCGGTTGAACGACGACGATAAAACCGTGACCGCGATGGACGTCCTTGTCCCGGGGATCGGCGAAATCGTGGGCGGGAGCCAGCGCGAAGAACGCCTGGAAGTGCTGGAAGCAAACATGCGCCGGCACGACCTCGATCCGGCGGACTACAAGTGGTATCTGGATTTGCGCCGCTATGGGACGGTGCCGCACGCGGGCTTTGGGCTGGGGTTTGAGCGGATGCTCATGTTCGTGACCGGGGTTTCGAACATCCGCGACGTGATCCCATTCGCGCGCACGCCGGGCAGCGCGGAATTTTAGTCGCGGGCCGCCTTGGTGGCCGGGATTAATACGAGGCGTCGCACGTAAGCTGCTTTAGAAGGCCGAGCCGGGCTTTAACCCGGGTCGCATGGCATTTAATCGATTGATCCGTTCCTGGTCCGACTTCCCGCTTCGCGGGAAAGGCGTGATCGTGCTTTCCGCCCCGCTGCTGGCGATGATTCTTTCGCTGGCGTTGTTCTTCTCGGCCCGCCAGCGGAGCGATACGGCCGAGGCCTGGGTGAGCCACACTTTTCAGGTGAAGGAGCAGGCGCAGGAACTTCTTCGCTTGTTGGTGGATAGCGAGACCGGCATGCGCGGTTTCCTTTTGACCGGCGAAAAAACTTTTCTCGCCCGGCACGAAGCAGGCGTGAGGCAGTTGCCGATTGCCCGCCAGCGGCTCGGGACGCTCATCCGCGACAATCCATTACAGGTTAACCGCCTCACGAATGTGATCGATCCAGTGATTCAGCAACGAATCGAGCTGGAACATGAAGCGCTCGCGCACCCAGGGATGGCGCCAGTGGAACCGACCTTGCATGCGATCCTCCAGCGCGGGAACAGCACGATGAACGAGGTGCGAGACGAGCTCGAGACCTTTATGGCGGAGGAAAATCGCTTATTGGGCGACCGGCAGGCGCGGGCGGCATCTGTCCGGCGCACGGCGTTCTTTACGCTTTTCGGCGTGATTGTTTTGGGGATAACCACAGGCCTGGCCGCGATCTCGCTCTTTACTCGCGGAATCGCCTCGCGCGTGGACCGGATCGTAGCCGATACCGAGGCGGTCACTCGCGGTGAAACGCTGGGCGCTCCGCCCTCGGGACAGGATGAGATCGGACGGTTGGGGAGGGCCTGGCACCACGCCAGCCGGCTGCTCGCGGAGCAGCGGGAAGAGTTGGTCAAAGCGAAGGAAACAGCGGAGCTGGCCAACCAATCGAAGAGCGATTTTCTGGCGAACATCAGCCACGAAGTGCGCACGCCCCTAAACGGCATCATGGGCGTGACGGAGCTGGCGCTCGATACGGAATTGACGAGCACGCAGCGCGATTACCTCGAGATGGTGAAGCAATCTTCTGGCGAGTTGCTCCAGTTGATCAATCAACTGCTCGACTTCGCGAAGATCGAATCCGGCAAAATGACTCTCGAACCGGTGGCGTTCGACCTGCGAGAATTTTTGGACCGAACCACGCGCCCGCTGGCCACCCGCGCCCGGATGAAGCACGTGGCGCTCTCTTGGGAGATCGCGCCCGACGCGCCGAGCTTCCTCCTCGGCGATGCGATGCGGCTGCGGCAGGTGGTGATTAATCTGCTCGCGAACGCGATCAAGTTCACGCCGGCAGGGACAATCGTTTTGCAGGTGGAGAACTGCGAACTCCCCGGGAGCGAGGCAGGTCTGCATTTCTCAATCCAGGACACCGGCATCGGCGTTCCGCTGGAGAAGCAGGCGGTGATCTTCGAAGCTTTCGCGCAGGCGGATAACTCCACCACCCGCCAATACGGAGGCACCGGTTTGGGGTTGGCGATTTGTCAGCAGCTGGTCGCGCTCATGGGCGGTCGCATCTGGTTGGAAAGCACCCCCGGGGAGGGAACTACATTTCACTTTACCGCGGGTTTCGCGCCGACGGCTGCGCCGGTGGTGGCGGCCCATTCCGCGCCAGCACCTGCCGCTGCGCAGGTCGTGGCGCTGCAGATTTTGGTGGTGGACGACAATGTCGTGAATCGCTCGGTCGCATCGGGAATTTTGGAGAAGCAAGGGCATCAAATTTCTCTCGCCGTGAATGGCCGGGAAGCCGTGGCGATCGCGCAGCGGCAGCGCTTTGATTTGATCCTGATGGACGTGCAGATGCCCGAGCTGGATGGCCTGGCCGCGACGGCGCGTATTCGTGCAGCCGAAGCTGGGACCGGTCGCCGCACTCCTATCGCTGCGATGACGGCGCGCGCGGCGGCTGACGATCGTGAGCGCTGTCTGGAGGCGGGGATGGACGACTACCTTTCCAAGCCGGTCTCAAAGGACAAATTCCTTGAGGTCATCGGACGCCTCGGAGAGATCGCCCCCACTTCGGCGGTGGCGATAGCGCGGCCGATGGCGGCGCGGGTGAAGGCAAAGTCGGTCACGGAATTTTCCCCGGAGCGTCTGCTTGAACAATTTGAAGGGGACGAAGATTTGCTCTTCCGCATCGCGGACATGTTTCGCGAGAGCGCGCAGGAGTTGATGACGGTGCTGCGCAAGGAGAGCGCGGCGCAGGACGCTCCAGCCATTGTGCGGGCGGCCCACACTCTGCGCGGCTCCCTGGGTAATCTCACCGCGCAATATGCGGCTCGCCTGGCCGGCGAAATCGAAGAATTGGCCCGAAGAGAAATGCTCGCCGGATTGGATGAGCGCATCGCGGAATTACATTATGAAATCAATACCATTCTCGCCGAACTGGAGCGCTTCGAGTGTTCTCACCGAGCCGAGGCCGCTCTCGTCTGAAAAATTTCTGGGAGAGAAATCCCAGGAGGGTCTGGCCGCTTTGCGGAAAATCATCATCGCGGAGGACGACCCGGTGTCGCGCGAGATCCTGACCAGCCTTTTGAAGAAATGGGGCTTTCATGTGGTCGCAGCGGCGGATGGCCGGGAGGCGATGGAGGCGCTGCGCGCCGAATCCGAGCCGGTGCTCGCGATCCTGGATTGGATGATGCCGGGGCTGGAAGGTCCGGAGATCTGCCGGCGCCTGCGCGAGATTAACAAGACGGCCTACATTCTGTTGCTGACTGCGCGTACCGGAAAGGAACGGGTGGTGGAAGGTTTGCAGGCCGGGGCGGATGATTACCTCTCGAAGCCGTTTGATAAGGATGAACTGCGCGCGCGCTTGAGTGTCGGTGCGCGGATTCTCGATCTCCAGACCACGCTGAATGCGCGGGTGGCGGAACTGGAAGCGACGCAGGCGGAGAACCGTGAGCTAAAGTTGCAACTGCCGCTTTAAGGCGGTCGCCCCGTTCACAGGCAAGCGATCGCGGCCTCGAGGTCGTGCATCGTCACATCCGTCGCCAAGTGGGCAGAGCCGAGTTTGGGACAGACTACGAAACGCACGGCGCCGCGCTCGAATTTCTTATCAGTCCGCACCGCGGCCAGGATACGGTCGCGCGAGACCTCGGGCGGCAGAGCGGTCGGAAGGCCAGCTTGCTGAAGTGTGGCTACCACTCGCTCGCGCTCCGGCTCCGAGAGGCCGGCTCTGCGGACGGAAACTTCGCAGGCGGCCACGAGCCCGAGGCTGATGGCTTCGCCATGCAGAAAGGTGCCGTAGCCGGCAGCCTGCTCGATCGCATGGCCGATGGTGTGGCCGAAGTTCAGGATCGCGCGCGTGCCGGAGACGTCACGCTCATCGCCGGCTACGATCGCGGCTTTGATCTCGATATTGCGAGCGATGAGGGAGGAGAGCGCATGCTCCCGGCTGGCAGGATCAGCAGACCGCAAGGTGGAAGCTTGCGCGACCATGTCGAAGAGCGAGGCGTCGGCGATGGCGGCGTGCTTGATGATCTCGGCGAAACCCTGTCGAAATTCCCGCTCGGGCAAGGTGGCGAGCGTCTCAGGATCGGCGAGGACCAAGGCCGGTTGGTGAACTGCGCCTAACAAATTTTTACCCGCAGTGGTATTGACCGCGGTCTTGCCGCCGATCGCGCTATCGACCTGCGCGAGGAGGGTGGTGGGAATCTGCACGTGCGGGATCCCCCGGTGATAAATGGCGGCGACGAAGCCGGCCAGGTCGCCCACCACGCCGCCGCCCAGCGCGACCACGAAAGAAGTGCGATCCAGGCCCGCCCCCGTCATTTCGTCGCAAAGGGCGCCCACCTGTGCGAGCGACTTGGCGTTTTCGCCAGAGGGCACTGTGAAGAGAACGGGAGCGAAGCCCGCTTCGCGCAGACTCGTCTGCACCGTCGCAGCGAAAAGCGACGCGGTCGTCGCATCCGCAATCAATGCACAACCCGGCCCGCGCTGGCGCGACGCGATGAGCCTCCCGCATTGCGCGAGCAAGCCGGGGCCGACCATCGCTTGGTAGCTACCGCCGCCGGCTGTGATTGTGATCGTCTTCATCGTGCTGCCCGCCGCTGGGACTTCACTTGACCCCTGCGGACGATTCCCGTCTATATATACCCATGAATGATCCCGTCGATCCGCTCCCAACCAACCAGGCCGCCCGCCCGGCAGGTGCCGGCGCGAATTCGGGTTCGACCGGTTTGCCCTCGAATGTGGCCGCGGCCCTCGCCTGTATTCCGCTGCTCGGCGGCATCATTTTCTATGTCCTGGAAAAGCACGATCAGTTCGTTCGTTTCTACGCGATGCAATCGATCATCTTCGGTGGCGCTTGGGTCATGTTTGATCTGGTGGCCCGGATCGTCCATGCCGTCTTCGCCTCTGTTCCCGGAATCGGTGGGCTGCTGGTGATCCTGTGGGGATTGGTCTGGGCCGTGGTCACGATCGGTTTCCTCATCATCTTTATCATTTCGGTGATCAAGGCTTTCACCGGCGTGCGTTGGGACATCCCCTACATCGGACCGATCGCGCGCAAACAGGTCGACGGCGCTGTGGGATAGACGCGGTTCCTTTAGCGCGCCAGCAGCTTTACCACGATCTCCGTCAGGATCAGTTCGTGATCGCGCGCGCTGCTCACCAACTGCAGGTTGGCCTCCAGACACGCTTCCAGCCCATCGATCAGCTGGCCGGTTTGGAAACGGTGGGCTGACATCGCGGCGATCCCGAGCGCGTAGGTGTTCACCGTCCCATCTTTCTTCCGCGGCAGATGCTCCGTCGCGGCGGCTGGGAGACGGTTCACGGTCGAGATAAACGAGAACGGCGCGGAGGGGCGGGCGAGCCGATGGCGCTCCATCAGATCTTTCGCCAACAAGAGATTGCGGACCGTCGGCAGGATCGCCACCAGCAGAATGCCGATCGCGCTTTCCCCTTGATCGAGCAAACTGCGGATAAGCGCGAGGGCGCGGTCGAGATCGCATGCGGCGAGCGCATTACCCAGTTCGAAAATGACGCCCGCGCGCGAAAGCGGGACGAGCATTCGCACTTCGTCCGCTGTGACGTTGCGCTTTTCGCCCACGTAGAGGTCCACCTTCTCGAGTTCATTCTCGATCTGGCGGGTATTGCCTCCGGTTAACAAAACGAAAAGATCGAGCGCTTCTTCGTCAAAGCGCAGAGCGCGGGCCTTGGCTTTGCCGCGCACGATCTCAGTCGCTTCTTCTTCCCAGCCGCTGCGGGAAGCGTCCAGCTTATCGATCACCTGAATCTCGCCGCGTTTCGAAAGCGCTTTGTAGAAAGCGCGGCGCTTGTCCACCTCCGTGGCGCTGAGCAGAAAGGTGATGTCCGGGGCAAGGCCACCAGCCAGGACGTCGCCCAATTCTTCCAGCGCCTCTTGCACCGCGGCGGAGCGACCGATCACACTATCGCCAAGTGAATTGGCATTCTTGAGCCAAACCAGTTTGCCGCCGAAAAACGGGAGTGTCTGCAGCGCCTCGATCGCCGCCCGCACGCGCGCGGCCGATTGCTCGGAATTGTCGCCCGCGCCATCGATGATCTCGAGCCCGAAATCGCCCGCATCCGGCGGCGTCAGCTTCGCCGCGAGTTCCGCTGCTTCGCGCTTCACCTCGCTCTCATCCGAGCCGACCACGGCGTGGATGTTGGAGGACGTGGGCGCGGCTTTGGCTTTCGGCATGGGCGACAGTTTGGGCGCGATGCGCGACGCGCTCAAGCTTCGGTCGTGTCGGGAAACCTCAGTAGGTGCCCTTCGGGCGCACGGATCCGTCTCAGGATGGGCGGACGGCTATTTTTCCTTCGATGATTCGAGAGGGGCGCCGGAGGAGGCTGGAAGTTGTCTGCCGGCCTGTGCCTTCACGATGGTGATATCGGAAGAGTTGATCGATCCGCCGTTGGCGGTGACATCGGACGCAAAGTTTGCTCCGGACACGGGCTGACCCGAGAGCGATTTGGCCAGGCTGATGTCCGAAGAGGCAACAATTCCGTTCCGGGTGCTATCGCCCAGTAATAGGCCAAGTGAAATCGGGACGCTGCCCTGGATAGCCCCCATCGTGACGTTGTTTAACGTGATCCCGAGACGTTGGGCGTTGGCGACTGCCGAAAGATTAAGGGTCACAACCTGTCCGTCCACGGTGTAGTTGCCGCTGGCCTGGCTATCGCTGCTGACCAGGGAAAGTCCGCCGACCGTCACTGGCTGAGGGAAGGTGAGGATAAGTTGGTGGCTCATCCCCGGTCCGGGGGCGCGGCACTCGATCCCGGTCGCGCCAGTCGTTGGAAGCGACAGATTGAAAACACCGGAGGCACCATGCGTCTTGCGGGAGACGATGGAGAAAACTGGCACACCGGCATTTAACTCGAACGCCCCGATATCGGTCCCATCACCGCCGACGGCATTGGAAAACTCTGGCAAATCTCGCGTCCGCTCCAGTCCACGTTGATCGCTGGTCCCGAATCGCTTACCACGGTCGATCGCGGGCCCGTTGTTCAGCAGCGCGATCGTATCGGTGGGCCCGCCGTTATTTTGCAGAGGTCCGAGCATGGCATTGATCGGCGCGGCGGTGGTGCCGACCTGGTCGCCGTTTTGATTGAATCCGCTGCTAAAATCCCCGATACCGACCAGGTTGAAGCCGATGGACGCGAAGATGCCATCCACATCCGGCCCGCCCGATTGATTGCGCGTATTGCCCGCGATCAAACTGCTGCCGATCGTGCTCGTCCCTGCCTCCGCGCGCACGCCGCCTACACCTTTGCCTGGGATTCCATCCTGCTGAGCACCTCGCCCCTGGCCTCCTGCGCCGCCAGAGCCGCTGTTGTTAGTGATGGTGCTCCCGTAGACGGTCATCGCCCCTTGATTGAAAACGCCGGCAACGGCGACTCCGCCCGCGCCGCCCGCGCCGCCGGCCGGTGCGCCGTTCGCGCCATTCCCGCCGATCGCGCTGTTCCCCGAAAAGGTGCATTGGGAGATGATGAGAACGCCGTTGATATCGTTGAACACGGCTCCACCCAGTCCCCGGCCGCCTCTGCCGCCCGTACGCAGGACCCCATCGTCGATCGGTGATCCGCCACTGCCGCCGAAGGCGCCGTTGCCGGAGAAAGTGCAGCGATTCAGGGTGAGTGATTGCCCGTTGAAGATCGCGCCTCCCCGGGCCCAACCGCCTTCGTGGCCGGTGAGGGGCAGGCCAGCGCCGCCGAGCACGCGGTTACTGCTCAGCGTGCAATCGTTCAGGGTCAGTGAAGTTTCGACATAAAGCGCGCCGCCGACACTGGACGTTTCCACTCCTTGGAAAGCGTAACCGTCGCGAAAAGTGAGGCCCGAAATGGTGGTCCCGCCGCCGAGCACGCGCAGGATGCGTGTCGCATTATTGCCACTGATCGCCAGCGAACGCGCCCCCGGGCCGGTGATCGAAACGCTGCCGAGTGCGGTCAGTTCTCCACCGCTCAGCGTAATCACACCCGTTAGGCCAGGCGCGAAGGTAATCGCGTTCACTGGTGCCACGGCGTTGGCGCGCTGGAGCGCTTCGCGCAACGTGCAATCCAGCCCGCCGCAAACGCCATCGTCATGGTCGTCCAGCGTATTGACGACGAGCGAAGTGCCGCTCTGCAGGGGATCGGCCGCGGCTTCGAACGCTCCGATATCGGCCCCATCGCTCACGTTTGGAACAGATGGGTTGTTCACCGGACGTGGAAATCCGCGTTGGTCAGTGGCCAGGAAGACAGTGTTTCCGGCGTCGATCGCCTCGCTGCCGACGGTGAGCGCGAAGGTGGGAGTGGGACCGCCGTTAAAGCTCAGTCCGGCCGGGTCCAACTTTGGATCCGCATTTATGCGATCTGCGACATTGTTGAGGAAGTTGCCTCCGTTATCGGTGCTCAGGTTGTAATTGCCCGAGATGATTTGGCCAGGTGTGATGGGGCCCGGTAGGTTCGTGAGCGGCGAATCCGCGAGCAGCGTATTGAACAGGGTGATTTTGGTGTCGCTTCTACGTCCTTCATTATACAGCTCGCCTCCCTTGAAGGTGCAGCTGACGACCTGAACGACGGCGGCCGCGTCCGCGTTATCCCAGTTATTGAGCGAAGCTCCTTTGGCCGCGGTGTTGCCCGTGAAAGTGCAGTTGGTCAGGTGCATTACGGAATCTCGATTGGAAGGGAACCAGTTAATCACGCCGCCGCCTCGTCCCCCGGTGCTGATGGTGGAATTGTTGTAGATGGCGCATCGATTCAGGCTCACGGTTCCGTTCCGATTGGCGAGCCCGCCGCCGTAGGTTTGAACCGTGTTGTTTCTGATCGTGCAGTCATTGAGGACCACATTCCCGAAAGTCTTGATGGCGCCGCCATCGTCCAGGGTGGTGGGGCCCGAAAGGCGGCCACCTTCCAGGGTCAGACCAGATATCGTGACGAGCGCAGACGGAGAGACTTCCGAGGAAACGTTGAGCAGGCGGAACTCCGGCGTGCCCGCCGCGGCGCTGCGCTGAATGACAGCGCCATTTCCGTTGATGGTTAAGGTGTGGGAAGGATTCCCACCCGTCCCATCGCGCAGGATGGTGGGCAGGCCGGTCATCGCGGAGGGATTGCTCGGATCCACCGTGGTCAGAACATAAGTCCCGCCAGCGGCGAGATTGATCACGTCATTCTGCGTGTTGCTATTGCAGGTAATAATGGCGCTGCGCAAACCGGCCACGTCCCCATTCGCAATATTGAAGGTCGCACCTGTGAGTCGTTCTGGAACGAAAACGCACGCGATGATGGCCAGGAAAAAGGGCACCGAAAAACGTCTCATACGACGAGGCGAGTCTCTCGGAAGAGCGGTCTTCCTGTCAATGAAGCTGAATCGTGCACCTGCCCCGCGACGCTCTTAAGGGAAAGGCCTTCTCGCCGCATAGGCAGTCATCTGCTATTCCGGTTCCCACCATGCCACAAGGTTCCAATGCTGAGGTGAAATCCGTCCTCGACTGGCTAAAGGACAACGCCAACGAAGAGACGCGCGCGGGCATGGCGCGGTTTGCCATCCCGTCCGATCACGCTCTGGGCGTGACGGTGGCAGACCTTCGCCTCCTGGCCAAAAAGCTTGGGCGCAACCACGAGCTGGCACTCGCCCTCTGGCCCACCGGCATCTACGAAGCGCGCATGCTGAGCGCGCTCGTCGACGAGCCAGAGCGCGTGACCTCCGCGCAGATGGATCGCCAGTGCCGCGGCTTCGATAATTGGGCCATCTGCGACATGTTTTGCTTTGCCCTTTTCGATCGCACGCCGCACGCCTGGGCGAAGGTGCGGCAGTGGCACCAGCGCACGGCCGAGTTTGAGAAACGCGCGTCGTTTGCACTGCTCTGGGCGCTGGCTTTGCATGACAAGAGCAAGGACGAGGACCCGTATCACGAAGGTCTTCGTGTGATCGAGGGCGCCGCGGACGACGAACGAAACTTTGTCAAAAAAGCGGTGAACATGGCGCTCCGGGCGATTGGGAAACGGAGTGCGCCCTTAAACGCTGCGGCGCAGGCCACCGCGCAACGCCTGGCGGAATCGCAGGGAGGAGCAGCGCGCTGGATCGGGAAGCATGCGCTCCGGGAATTGCGCAGTGAGAGCGTGCAGCAGCGTTTGGCGCGGCGCCGGTAGCGTCTCGCAGAGTCTCGTCGTCGCAGGGCGATCGTGCTCTAGACTCGCGAACCGCGCCGGCGTGGCGTGCCGCCTCCGCCGCGGCCGGAGTATTTCACGGGTTTGCGCTTCGGCTCGATCTTCGAGAGCCCGGTGCCGTTTTTCACTTCCATGATCTGGTCGCGTAAGAGAGCAGCGCGCTCGAATTCGAGATTGGCGCTGGCGCTTTGCATCTCGTCTTCCAGTTCGCGCAGGAGCTCGGTCAGATTGAAGTCGCCGCCCGCCTCCTGGACGACGGAGGCGGCGATCTCACGGCCTTTCAAGATCGTGTGCAGGCTTTCCTGGATGGCGCGTTTCACGGTCGTGGGCGTGATGTTGTGCTTCTCGTTATACTCGAGCTGTTTCGTCCGGCGATAATCGGAGATGGAGATGAGCGCCTCCATGCTTTGCGTCATGGTATCGGCGAAGAGGACGACTTCGCCGTTGATGTGACGCGCGGCGCGGCCGGCGGTTTGGATGAGGGAAGTCTGGCTGCGGAGAAAGCCCTCTTTATCAGCATCGAGGATGCAGACCAACGACACTTCCGGGAGGTCGAGACCTTCGCGGAGAAGATTAATCCCGACGAGGATATCGAACTCGGCCGCGCGCAAACCGCGCAGGATTTCCACCCGTTCGATGGTGTCGATGTCGCTGTGGAGGTAGCGAACTTTTAGGCCGACATCGCGCAGATAATCGGAGAGATCTTCAGCGGTCCGTTTGGTTAAGGTGGTGACGAGGACGCGCTCCTGCACTTCCACGCGCTGGCGGCAGAGCTCGATCGTTTCATCGATCTGATTCTTGAGCGGCTTGAGCGTGATGCGGGGATCGAGCAGGCCGGTGGGGCGAATGATTTGCTCGACCACGAGCGGTGCCCCGGGGGTGTGGACGTCGAACTCTGCCACGGGCTGATCGGTGCGGCTGACGGGGTTGCCGGCGACGCCGTTGCTCTTGCCGGGGAGGATGAAGGGGACGGTCTCGTTCTCGCCGATGCGCTCGCGTTTGTGCGGGAAGTAGCCGGTGTTGCCGACGATGCTGTTCTTGATTTCGAATTCCGCCGGCGTGGCGCTGACGTAGGCGAGCTGGTTCGCGCTGCCCATGAATTCCTTGAAGTTGAGCGGGCGATTATCGAGCGCGCTCGGGAGGCGGAAGCCGTATTCCACCAGCACGGTTTTCCGCGATTTATCGCCTTCATACATGCCGCCGATCTGCGGGATGGTGGCGTGCGATTCGTCGATCACGAGCAGGTAATCCTTCGGAAAAAAGTCGAGCAAGGTGAACGGCTTCGAGCCCGGCTCCCGACCGGAAAGGTGGCGCGAGTAGTTCTCGATCCCGTTGCAAAAACCCATCTCTTGCAGCATTTCGAGATCGTATTCGGTGCGCATCTTGAGGCGTTGCGCCTCGAGGAGACGGCCTTGCGATTCGAGGAAGACGATCCGGTGATCGAGCTCGTTGCGGATGGAGGAGAGCGCGCGATTCAACTTGTCCGCGGGGGTGACGAACTGCTTGGCCGGAAAGAAAGTGATGACGCCGAGCTGCTCGCGCGCCTGGCCGGTGAGCGGATCGAAGCGCGTGATCGCATCGATCTCATCGCCGAAAAATTCCAGCCGAATGGCCTCTTCGTCCGCCGTGGCGGGGTAGACCTCAACCACATCGCCGCGGACGCGGAATTTACCGCGCGCGAACTCGATGTCGTTCCGTCCGTAGAGCATGTCGATCAGCCGGCTCAGGACGGCTTCGCGCGTGATCTGCTGGCCTTTCTTTACGGTCAGGAGCATGCGCAGATAATCCTCCGGCGAGGTGACGCCGTAGATGCAGGAGACGCTCGCGACCACGATGGTATCGCGGCGTGAAAGAAGGGCGCTGGTGGCGGCGAGGCGAAGGCGCTCGATCTCTTCGTTGATCGACGAATCCTTCTCGATGTAGGTGTCGGAACGCGGGATGTAGGCTTCCGGCTGGTAGTAATCGAAGTAGCTGACGAAATACTCGACCGCGTTTCGGGGGAAGAATTGTTTGAACTCGGAGTAGAGCTGCGCGGCGAGGGTTTTGTTGTGGGAGATGATGAGGGTGGGGCGATCGAGTTCCTTGATCACGTTTGCCATCGTGAAGGTTTTACCGGAACCGGTCACGCCGAGGAGCGTTTGGTGACGGTTCCCGGCGGAGATGGACTTCAGAAGCTTGGCGATGGCCTGGCTTTGATCGCCGCGTGGGGAGTAATTCGATTCGAGCTCGAAAGCCATCGGCTACTTTAGCATTGCGAGGGCGGGTGTCATGCCGTGTGGGCGGCTAAGGTTGAGGTTTTCGAATGCGCAGGCGACGGGCGTGGGACGAACGGCTGTTCGCGTGGAAGGTGCGCGTTTGCGAGCCGTGTCATCCCGAGCCGCGGAGACGGCCGAGGGATCTCTACGAGGGACGCTGTGTCATCAAACCAGAGACCTTGGGCTGCAGGACAGCTAGGTTCGTGCACGAACACAGCGGAGCCGCGAGAGATCCCTCGGCCGTGCTGCGCCGGCTCGGGATGACGAGGAGCGGGTTTGGCGCCAGGGGCGGCGCTGGATCAGGCCCTCCGATCATCCGGATGTTGTCACGCTGTCATGGGTCAGATGGCACAGCGTTCCTACTTTTTCCGTGCGCCTGCTTCCTTCCTCGGGAAACTGGGGCGTGGAAGATTTTACCGCAGGAACGACGCAGAATCAGCCGGTCCGTCGGCAATCGACCTTGGGCCCGGAGTGGGACAAGCGCATTCACGATTTAGTCGCAGAGTGGGGCGCGGAAAAATCGCCCGAGCTGGTCGAGGAAATGATCATGACCGCGCTGAAGATGGCGCGCGACAAGATGGGCACAGCGGACCTGAAGCTCATGAACCGGTCGCTGAAGGAAATGCGTTACGCGGCCAAGGTTTTTTCCAATTACCGCGATTTTCGAAAAGTGTGCGTCTTCGGCTCGGCCCGGACGCTTCCGACAGAGCCGGAGTTTCAAGTGGCAGAAGAGTTCGCGCGTTTGATGGTGGCGGAAGAGTACATGGTCATCACCGGTGGCGGCGATGGCATCATGGGCGCGGCGCAACGCGGCGCAGGGCGGGAGCACAGCTTCGGTCTCAACATCCGACTGCCCTTCGAGCAACGGGCGAACGAGACCATCCACGGCGACGCGAAGCTGATTAACTTCAACTATTTCTTCACGCGGAAACTCAATTTCGTGAAAGAGACGCACGCGCTCGCGCTTCTCCCGGGCGGTTTCGGGACGATGGACGAGGGCTTTGAGGCCCTCACTCTCATGCAAACCGGGAAGGCGCGGATCATCCCGGTCGTCTTCATCGACCGCCCGAACGGCACCTATTGGGAGACGTGGATGAAGTTCCTGACCGATCACCTTTTCAAGCTCGGCTTGATCGGCGCGGAGGATTTTCACTTTTTCAAAATCGTGCACGACGCCGCGGAAGCAGTGGCGGAGATCAAGCAATTCTACCGGGTGTATCAGTCGGCCCGCTGGGTGGGCGACCAGTTGGTTTTGCGGCTGCAACATCGCCTCACTCCGGCGGCGGTGGCGATTTTAAACGAGCAATTCTCCGATGTGGTGCGCGAGGGCGAGATCGTGCAAGGCACCGCGTTGCGCCAGGAAAAGAACGAGCCAGAGATCTGGGCGCTGCCACGGATCGTGCTCACGCCGCACAGACGCGCGTTCGGGCGTTTCCGGCAGTTGATCGATGCGATCAACGCCGCCGAGTTGGAAAAGATTTAAGCCGCCGCCCGCTTTTCCAGGATGTAATCGTGGATCGTATTCACGCTTCGCAGCGCCGTCCCCGCGACTTCGGAATTGGGCACGCCGACTCCGAAAGTTTTCTCCATGCTCACGACCAGCTCGAGCGCATCGATGGAATCAAGACCGAGACCTTCGGGGCCGAAGAGGGGCAGATCATCACCGATCTGATCCGCAGTCACCTGCAACATCAGATTTTTCACCAGCATCTCCTTGATGCTTTGTCGAAGATCGGGATCGGACATAAGACGGGAAGCGCGACAGTGTCGCAACCGTTCACGAAGTCAACCGCGGGAAGGGAAAACGCTTCCCGAAAGAGCCGTTAGATCCGGCTGCCGGGCTCGGCTGCCTGCACCGGCGTCTCAGCGCGCGCGACTTCTGGCGAAGGATTCTCAATCCGCGGGACGGTCGCCACCGGCGGAGGCACTGGTCGGGCAGCCACGTCGGTCTTGCCTGCAGTATTCAACTCGTCGCTGAATTCGTCTTTCGCCTTTTGAAATTCCTTGATCGCCTGACCCATGCCACGAGCCAGCTCGGGCAATTTCCGGGCACCGAAGAGAACGAGGACGATGACCAGAATGAGAATGAGTTCCTGGCCACCAATATTCATGAACGCGAGAAACATCATACCTGGAAGATACGTTGGGCCCCTCGTCGAAAGATGCAAGGCATTTAAGAAACCTCGGATCGAGGCAGCGCGCGTTCGGCCCGCCAGCGCAGGACGCGATAAAGGGGGTAACTGAGGAGGAGCAGGGCGAGTGACACCAGGCTGTTGGCCAGGTCGGCCACGAGCGCGCCGAGAAGAAGAGCGATCGAAATGAGCAGGACCAGGCCGGTGCTCCAGGGATGTCCCCAGGCGCGGTAAGGCCGCGGGGTTTCCGGTTCGCGCCGACGGAGCGCGAACAAACTCAGGTAGGTGAAGGTGTAGTTGGCCACGAACAGAAACGCGGTGACGGCGATGACGCGTTGGTAGCCGCCGCTTAAGACGAAGGCGACCGCCGCGATGGCGCTTAAGAGAAGCGCCACGGTGGGCGTGCCGCCGGCATTGACTTTTTTCCCTGCCCGAAAGCCAATCGCGCCGCTGAGCGCGAAAAAGGTGCGGGACGACATCAGAAGCCAGGCGTTGATCGCGCTGAGCAGGACGAGGACGACGAGCGCGCGGAGGATAACCTCACCGTCCTGTCCGAAGACCACCCCGATGGCGCGGCCGGCGGGGAGGGGATCTCCCGCAAGCTGGCCGATGGGGAGGACGTGCAGAAGAGCGAAGTTTACCAGGAGATAAATAACAATCACCGCTGCGACTCCGCCGAAAATGCTGCGAGGCAATTCGCGCGCAGGATTCTTCATTTCGCCCGCGAAGTAGGCTGGGCCGACCCAGCCATCGTAAGCAAAAATGGCGGCCTGCATGGCGAGGACAAGTCCGATGAAGAGAGGCATGCCCTGCGGAACCACGGGTGCGGCGGCGGCGAGTGCGGCCTGGTCGCCCTTCCAGGCGAAGCAGATGACGATGAAGCCAAGAAAGGCGAGCGCCTTCAGCACGGTGGTGATGTTTTGCGTGGTGCCGGCGGAGCGGACGCCGCGCCATTGCAGAAGCGAGAAAAGGAGCAGCACCGCAGCGGCCACGAGCGCGGTGCTGGGGCCGCTGCCGCCCATGAGAAGGTTAATCGATTCCGCCATGAGAATGGCTGCAGCGGAGGTGCTCGAACAGGTGGATAGCCAATCGCTCCAGCCGGCCACAAAACCGAAGTAAGGGCCCAGCCCGCGGCGAACGAAAACGGTGTAGCCACCAGATTCGGAAGTCATGGAGGCGACCTCGGCGACCGCGTTTGATCCGAGGAGCGCGTAGATGCCACCGGCAATCCAGACGCCAAGGAAAAGCGGAACGGAGGGCAGATGACCCGCGATCTCGCCCGGCACGCGCAGGATTCCTGAGCCGATCGTGTTCCCGACCAGGATGGCCACACCGAAGCCGATGCCGAGGACGCGCAAGAGCGTGCGGGGCGGAGCGAGGGGAAGGGACATCGTCGAGTAAGCGGGCGACCGAATTAGCCGAGGCGTGGGAGGTAAAGCTCGGGCCGTCGATGGGCGAAGACGGGCATGCGACCTCGGACCTGGTCGAGAACGGAGCGCGAAATTTCGGCCATGATCAGCTCTTCGCGCTCGGTGGAGGCGGCTGCCACGACGGTGCCCGAAGGATCGATAATCGCGGAGTTGCCGCAGAAGGTCACGCCGTCATCGGTGCCGACGCGGTTGGCGAGAATGAGGTACGATTGATTTTCCACCGCGCGCGCGGTGGCCAGCAGACGCAGGTGTTCGACTCGCGGAAAGGGCCAGGCTGAGGACAGAAGAAAAACCTGGCTCTCGTGCTCCAGTGCGAGCGCGCGATACAGCTCAGGGAAGCGAAGATCGTAGCAAATGCTGAAGCCAAAGCGGAAGCCAGCGTGCTCGATGGTGACGAGCTCCCCGCCGGCCGTGAAGCAGGTGTGCTCTTCGATGGGCGGTGGGGAAAACAGGTGCGTCTTGCGATATCTGGCCGCGACTTCGCCGGCTGAATTGATGAAGACCTGGGTGTTAAAAATGCAGCCGTCGGCTCGTTCCGAAACTCCGCACACCAGCCCGAGCGAGAGGTTGCGGGCGATCTCGCGCAACGCGGGCACCGTGCCGCCATCCCACGCCTGTGCATGCTGGCGGATAGTGGCCATCGCGTAGCCGGTATCGACCATTTCCGGGAAGACGATGAGCTCCGCGCCAGCCGTGGCTGCGCGCTCGCAGAAGCTCTGGATCTTCGCCAGGTTCGCCGGCGGATCGCCGAGAGCGCAGCCAATTTGAGCGACGGCAATCTTCATCTCGGTCTAGCGCAGACCGCTGTCGCAATCCCATTTCACACTCGTGAATTTCCCCGCACCGACTTCGACCGGCCACGGACCCCAACCCCCGAACTTATGCTTCTGATCCGCCGCCAGGACATCGTATTTGCCCGGAGGAAGGGCGACGCGGAAGCGACCCTCCGCATCAGTCGTGAAGGTGGCGACCTCTTTCATCTCCTGGCGAACGGTGAAGGCAGTATTCGGAAGCGGTCGGGAAACTGGGTCGCCTTGCCGCAACGGTCCACCCTGGATGGGGCTGATCGTCATCACGCCCTCGATTCCGCTGGTCGGTGCGGGCGAAGGTGAAGATTCAGCGAAGCCGGTGGGAGCGAGCATCGCGCACAGAATGAGAAGGAGGGAAAGGCCGCGCAAACTTTTCATTCCGCACGATGGCGCAGGAACGACCGGTCGTCATGGCCCGCGCCCGGCTGCCGTGGACCCGGTCCGCTCACATCCCGTCCCCGGCGGACGGCACTTTGGCCCGCAGCGGCTCTTTCAGCAGAGTGCTCCACTTCTCGCTGTAGGGATGCACCTTTTGCACCGGTTGGCCGTCGCGCTCGACGGGATACCCGGCGTTGGCCCATTCAAAAATCGAGCCGCTCATGTTCTTCACATTCTTATAGCCGGCTTCCTGCAGCCGGGTCGCGAACGCGCCGGAGCGGTAGCCGACCGAGCAATAGGTCACGATCGGTTTGTCTTTTGGAAGATCGAGCCCGCTGGCATCCGCTCCCGGCTCCACTCGGCGCGCGCCGCGGATGTGGCTGACCTTATACTCGGCCTCGGTTCGGACATCGAGCAGGATGGGTTGCGGGCGTTTCGCGTCCTGCAACCATTGCGCTGTTTCCTTGGGCGAGATGCGCTCCACTTTCGGGAAATCGTTCCGGACCTTCCAATTCACGATCGTCCATTTCACTCCCTGCGCGCAGCCCGCCGCCGTCATGCTCACGCCGACGCCGAGAACGAGGCTCCAGATAAAGAGGCGGCGTTTGCGCATAAAAGAAGGTAGCAGCTATTCCCGCGCGCGGCAGAACGGCGTCCCGCCCATCTTCCGACAAAGCGCGTCGCCGATTTCCGAGACGATCTCGACTTTGGTCGGATGATAATATTCCCCGTTAACGAGATCGTGCACGGTGTGGCAGTGATCGATCGCGTAGGCGGGGAGATGGATCAAATTACTGGCATCGTCGCAGAGCAGCCCCGCGCCGAGCAGTTGGCCATCATCCGCATCGGCAACGAATTCGCCAAACCCGAGATCGTCGCCCGCGAGGTGCAGCTTGCCCACATCCGAGCTTTCGGCTTCGGCCGTGACGACTGTGTGGCCAGCCTTCTCGGCGGTCTCCCGGCTTTGTCCGGCGAAGGCAAACTCGGGATCGGAAAAGACGACCTGGATGTTCGAGCGCCGATCCCACTCGCGCTTGCTGTCTTTCACAGCGTTCTCGGCCGCGATGCCAGCTTCGATGTGCGCCTGATGCACCACCATGCGCAGGCCAGCGACATCGCCGGCGGCGAAAACATGGCTGCTGCCTTCGACTCGCATGTCGAGGCCGACGTCGAGTTTGCCACGTTGATTCGGCGCAATGCCGATGGCGTCGAGATTCAAATCGTCCAAAGCCGGATGCCGGCCCGTCGCCACCAGGACGCGCTCGGCTTCGAAAGTCTCCTCGCCGGAAGCGCATTCGGTCGTGATGCGAAAGGAATCTGCGGCCGCCCGCTCCAGCCCGCGCAAGGTGTGCCCCGTGCGGATCCGCACGCCTTCGCGTTCGTAAATCTGCTCGAGGCGCTGGCCAAACTTTGGCGGATATTTTGAGAGCAGCTGCGAGCGCGAAAGGATCGTCACCGCGCACCCGAGCCGCGCGTAACGGAGCGAGAACTCGAGCGCGACCGGCCCTGCGCCGATCACGGCGAGCGAGCGGGGGAGGACGGTGTTGGCGAGGATCTCGTTATTTGTCCAGGCGCCATCGAGCGCGATCGGAACGTGCACTTCGGGCGGGATGGTATTGCGCGAGCCGGTGCAGATGATCGCCGCGTCAAACCGGTGCCGCTCCTCCCCGTCATCGATTTGGTGATCGTCCACGAAACGGGCAGGACGCTCGATCACCTTGAAGTCTTCTCGCTGCCCCAGGTCCACCAGCGTCTCGGTGCGATAAGAGCGGAAGCGCGCGATCTCCCGATCTTTCCAGGCCACGATCTGCGCGAGAAACTCCTCGGGTTTACGCGGGCGCACTTCGAGCCAGCCATGACGCTTGGCGTGGTGCATGGCATCGATCGGTTCGAAGATCGCCTTCGACGGCATGCAGCCGCGCTCGATACAGAGCGACGCCCGCATGCCCCGCGTGCCGACGAAAAGTAAGACGCGCGCGCCCATCTCGTGGGCGGTGCGGGCAGCGGTAAGGCCCGCCGAGCCGGCGCCGAGGATGGCAATGGTCTTCGTTTTGCTCATAGCGAAAAACAGCTCATCCTCGATGCCCGCCAGGGATCAGGCGCCGGGCCCTTCGAGGAGCGGCTTGACCGCCGCCTCAAACATCGCCTCGTCCGCGCCGCCTTCGTGGATTCCGGCGATGCGTCCCGCGCGATCAATATAAAACGTGGTGGGGATGGCCTGGAAATTTCCGTAGGCCGCCACCGTCTTCTCATCGCCCATGATGACCGGATAGTTCACTTTCATCCGCTTGGCGAAAGCCTTGACCGGCGCTGGGCCTTTCTCATCCAGCGAGACGCCGAGAACGACGAGGCCTTGTTTCTCATACTTCGTCTGGAGTGCGACCAAATCAGGAATCTCCTCGCGGCAGGGCGGGCACCATGTGGCCCAGAAATTCAGCAGCACGACCTTTCCTTTAAAGTCGGAAAGTTTAACGGCTTTGCCTTCGAGATCTTTCAGCTCGAAACCCGGCGCGGCCTCGCCTTTGCCCGCCACCGTCTGGATGGACGAGACGGGCGCGGAGTCACTGTTCGCGGTGGAGCGATAAGCGAAGGCCAGTCCAAGACTGGCGATCGCGACGCAAGAAATGATGAGTTTGGTTTGCATAGATTTTTAGGGTTTGGAAGCGCTGGATTTTTCGGTTTGAGCGGCGATGCGTGCCTTTTCCAGAATCTCGATGAATGGCTGCGGCCCGCCGGGCATGTAACTCAATTTCCCGAGCGGCTCGCCGGAGCTTTGCAGCACAACGATCGTGGGATAACCCTCGATCCCGTAGCGATACTGCAACGCCTCGTTCGCTGCCACCTGCTGAGGCGGGAGCTGTTTCCGGCGCGGGAAATCAACTTCGAGGAGCACGAGATGCTTCGCCGCATACTCGGCAAAGGCTGGCTGCGCGAAGACTTCCTTTTGCAGCATCTTGCAGGGCGGGCACCAATCGGAACCGGTGAAGTCCATGAAGACCATTTTGTTCTCGGCCTTCGCTTTTGTTTTTGCCGCTTCGAAGTCTGTCATCCAATCCAGCTGCGATGACGCTTGCTCCGCGCTGGCGTTTTCAGCCGCCTGCCCGCAGGCGGGCAGGGCGACGGCGGCGAAAAGGGCGAGAAGGATCGAGAATGTTTTGTTTTTCATTTGTTTGGACCGGCCCCCGAATCCGGGGGCCGAAATTAAGACGCCGAAGAGCGCTACTTATTCTTCTTTTTGATGAGTGTCGACGTAGCTCCGGACGAACTGTTTCAGCTGCGGCGCTTTGCATTCGAAAGCCCATCGCTTCGGCTTTCTCCAAAGTGTCGTCACCGCTCCAGCCTTCGTCCACTGCGGTCGCGATCATCGTGAACGCCCCTGCGCGGGTCCCAGCGTGGCAGTGGACCAGGACTGGACCCTCGAAGTTGCGGTAATGCTCGCGGAATTGATCGACGGTTTCCGGTCCCATCGTCGCACTCGAGACGGGGAGGTGGATGTATTTCATCCCGGCGTTCTCGACCACTTCGCGTTCTTCGTCCGGGCTGAGCGGTTGATCGTCTTCGCCGGCGGCGCGCAGGTTCACGATCGTGCGGAAGCCGTCGGCCTTCAGTTGCTCGATGTCGGCTGCGGTTGGTTGTCCACCGACCGTAATTTGGTCGTTAATTTTCATCAGATCGTTCATTTGGCGTTCTCTTTCGGTTGGTTGTTTTGGAAATTTTTGGGAGGCGCGAGAATGGTCTGGCCCACCACAAAGAGGCCCACCACGGCGACGAAAACGGCAAAGCTGCGATTGAGCGCCCTCGCGGAAATGCGCTTCGTGAGCGGCAACCCGGCGAGCATTCCTACGATCGCTGCCAGCAGGAACAGACCGGTCAATTGCCAGTGACCACTCGCGCTCTTCCAGTGGCCAAGCAAACCTCCGAAGGAATTAAGCGCGATGATGGCGAGCGACGTGCCGACCGCCGTCGGCGTGGAAAGAAGGGCAAAATACGCCAGCGCCGGGACGAGCAGGAAGCCGCCACCCACTCCGAGAAAGCCCGTCAGCGCGCCCACGACGAAGCCCGCCGCCAGGCAACGCGCGAGCTTGCATTCCGCCCCGCGCTCCGGATCGCGCGCAGGTTGTCGCCACATCTTGATCGCGACGGCGAGCATGAGGAGAGCAAACAACAGCAGCAAAATCTGGGGCGGCACCAGACGCGTGCCCTGCGCGCCCAGCATCGCTCCGAAAATCCCCGCCGCGCCGAATGCACCCACAGCTGGCCAATGCACCAACCCGCCCCGCGCCTTTTGCACCGTGCCCAAAAGACTGACCGCGCCTACGATCGCGAGCGACATCGGGACGGCGTCCTGCGGAGACACGCCCGCCGCATAAACGAGAACAGGCACCGTGATGATGGAGCCGCCGCCCCCGAGTAAAGCGAGCGAGAGACCGATCAGGACGGCCAAGGCCAGGGCGATGAACATGACAAAAAACCGGCCGCGCTACCGAACGGTCAGCTTCTCCAAAAAGAAGAGGCCGACTGCGAGGATGGCAGCGAAACCGAGAGCGAACGGAAGCCGCGGGACCCGGATCACATCCGGGAGCGTAATCTTGCCGAAGTCGCCCCATTTCTGCGCAGTGTTCTTCAGCCAGCCCGAGATTTCGGCGTAAAAATACGAGCCGACGACGAGGCCGAACATGCCGAAGAGCGCGTCCCAGTTTCCCTGTCCCAACGCCGCCGCCGCCGTCCCGGGGCAATAGCCCATCAGCGCGAAGCCGGCGCCGAAAACAAGACCGCCGATGATATTCGGGCCGAGCCTGGTGGGCTTGAGATGCAGGTTCACTTTCGCCGCTTGATGGAGCGGATAAATCCCGAGCATGCCGACGATGATGGCGCTCAACATGATCTTCGCCACTGTCCAATCCTGCAGCAGTAGCTGACCGATCAGGACATTAAACTTGGCCGCTCCGCCTTTCTGCAACAGAAAGCCGAAGGCGAGTCCAGCGACGAGCGCGAGCAGCAGCTTGGCCGGTGGAGCAGCGGCCGCTTCCGGCTTTTCGCTCCCTTTTTTCACCACAGAACCGGGATCAATCATAAGAGGTAAAGAGGGTAGGCGACGACGATGCCGCCGATGAAGAAGCAGATGACCGAAATCCAGGAGCCGACGTTGAGTTGCAGGGTGCCGCTGATGCCATGGCCGCTCGTGCAACCACCGGCAAAACGCGCCCCGAAAGCCATCAGGAGTCCGCCCGCCAAGCCAAGCCCGGCGTGCAGGAGCGTGGAGTTCTCGCCAAAGCGCGCGATCCAAAACGGCGGCAGCCATTCATTGGAAAACTCCCCGCCCGTGCTGGCGGCGATGAAGCCTCCCATGATGGTGCCGAGCACCAGGACTGTCTCCCAACCGAACTTCGGCGGCGTTTCTTTATAATACTCCAGCGAGTCGGTGTGTTTCCGCGCGAAGATGCGGCCAAGCGCCCCCGCGATCGTGGCGTAAAAGGACGACGCGCCGATTGGTTTGTTCGCGAAATAAAAGGTCAGCCAACTCAAGACGCCGATCCCGGCGCCGACCAGGTAAGGCGACCAGGCCGGGCCCGGGAAATTCCGAGCGTCTACGGCCGGCTCCGCCCCGAAGGCGAGCGAAGGCAGCAGGAAAAGCAGAGCGATAAAGACGGTGCGCATTATTCGATTTTCCCTTCCACTTCGAAGCCGGCTTTCTTCCACGCCTGCCAGCTGCCGGGGATGTTCCGCACGTCGGTGTAGCCTTCCTGTTTCAGCATGCTGGTGCCGATACTGGCTCGGTAGCCGCTGTCGCAATACACCGCGGTCGGCTTGCTCTTGTCGTACTCCGCGGATTTTTCGCGCAGCTTCGGCAGGAAGAGATGATGCGCGCCAGGGATGTGGCCGCCCTTCCATTCGTCCGCCGTGCGCACGTCGAAAATCTGCAACTCGTCCAGGGCGGCATTCACTTCGTGCACGCTGGTCTGCTCCACCTTCTCGATCGGGAAGCCAGCGTTATCCCATGCCTTCATCCCGCCCACCAGATAGCCGGCGAACTTCGTGTAGCCCGTCCGGATAAAATATTTAACGATCGCGTCCAGCCCACTGTCTTTCTCGAGGACGAGGAGGACAGATTTTTCCGGATCAAGCAGCCAGCCAGCCCAAATCGAAAGCATGGGCGAGCCGCCAATGTTCAGCGCCCCGGGAATGTGTCCGCCGCCGAAGCCGAGCATCGTGCGCGTGTCGATGAGCACGTTATCCTTTTGCTCAATCGCTTCCTTGAAGACCTTCGCCGGCAAGCCCGGCACCCGCGGCAGGTTGCCGATGATCTCCGGCCCCTTCGCGTTGATCTTCTTCATCCGCGGATAGTAGGTCGGGACGGGCGGCGCGGTGCTGAGTGCGTAATCGGTAAACTCTTTTACGTCCTCAAATTGCAGAAACGGATTCGTGCCCCGCTCGTAGCCGATCGTGCTCTGCAAGCGATCGCCGATATCCGCTCCACACGGAGAACCGGCCCCGTGCGCCGGATGAATCATCACGCTGTCGGACAGCTCGAGGAAGTAATCGCGCAAGGTGTGAAACTGTTGCGCAGCCAGCTTCTCCGATTCACTCGAGCCGAGCAGATCAGGGCGGCCAGCGGAGCTGACGAAAAGCGAATCGCCCGTCAACACGCCCCACGGCGTCTTGGTGCGCCCCTCTTCCGCGAGCTCGTAGCTCATGTGCTCGGGCGTGTGGCCCGGGGTGTGGCGCGCCGTGATCACGGTATCGCCAAAGGTGAAGGTATCGCCATCCTTCACTTTCTCGGTATCGAAGCCGTAGCGCGCTCCGCCTTCGTGGCTGGCGAAGATTTTCGCCGAATCCACTCGCGCGCATAGCTCCCGTGCGCCGCTCAGGAGATCAGCGTGGATATGCGTCTCGAAGATGTGAGTGATGGAGAGATTATTTTCGCGCGCCAGCTCCACATATTTATCCACGTCCGGGGTGGGATCGAAGATGGCGGCGACGCCCGCGCTATCGTCTCCCACGAGATAGGAAAGCTCAGCGATGCCGTCGGTTTGGATTCGTTCGAAGATGAGTGACATAGGTTTTCAGGATTCGATTGGTTGAGGTTGGGGCGCCGCGCTGGGCCAGAGAAGACGGGTGATGACGGTGGCGAGAACGATCGCGCCGATGAAGAGCCAGGGAGAGAGTCCAGTCACATCGGCCACCGTCACTTTCCCCCAATCGCCGAAGCCAGTGATCAATCCCTGGAGCGACGGATAAGCGACGACGTAGACGAAAGCGCCCACCAGCATGCCGACCACTCCCACCATAGCGTCCCGCCGTCCTTCGCCGCAAGCAGCCACGCTCGTGCCGGGGCAGTAGCCGAAGATTGCCATCCCGGCGCCGAAGAGAAGCCCGCCGGCGACGACACCGCCGAAGGCCGCGGCTTTGATGTGCAACGTCGTTAGGCCGAGGGCGACCATCGCCCACACACCCACCGCGCCCACGGCCACGGCGGTGAGCATGATCTTCACCACCGTCCAGTCTTTGAGCAAAAATTGCCCCACGATCACGCGGAACTTGGCCACGCGCCCCTTCTGCAAAAGAAAGCCGAAGAGGATGCCCGAGAGCAGGCCGAGCAAAAGTTTTTCAGGTCCTTCAAACATGGGTCCGACCCTCCTTTCCGTAGATGAGGAAACTGGTGATGGCGCCGCCGAGAAAAAGAAGGACAACAAAAATCCAGCTCGAGAACGCAAGCTGAAGCGCGCCGGAAATGCCATGGCCGCTGGTGCAGCCTTGCGCAAGTCGCGCGCCGAACATCATGAGCGCGCCGCCGAAGAATGCGCCCGCGAAACGTTTGGCCGCGCTCGAACCGAACCGCCTTTGCCAGAGTGGCGGCACGCTTTGGCTGGTGCGATCGCCGCTCAGTTTCGCGCTGGCGAAAGCGCCCGCGAAAATCCCGACCACCAGCATCCATTCCCAATCGATCTTGGGCGGCTTGCCTTCCGCCTGCTTCTTTTGGAAATAAGGATTCGTAGCGACCGCGGAAGGATTGACGGCCTGGTCCACCAGCGCCGCGGTGTTTTCGTAGGAGGTCGAGACTCCGAGCGGATGATCCGCGGTGAGAAAGACGAACCAGCTCAGCACGCCGATGCCCACCCCGACGACGTAGGGTGACCACGATTTCTGTTTCAGAATATTCATCAGATTTCCTTGGGTTGAATGATTTGGGTTCTGTGGACGCGCGGCGCGCCCATCCACTTTTTCATCGCGGGGCGGCTGCCGTTTGCGGGTATGGATCTGGCGCGAGCTAGTGGGAAATGCGGCCCTCGGTGGTCGAGCTTTGTTGGGCGGAATCGGCCGGCGTGGTGGGGGCCTTCGAATCGCGTCCGGTCGAGAAAGTGAACAGGAAGCCGAGGAAAGCGCCGTAAAGCGCGCCTCGCCACCAGGTGGAGGTGAGCGGGCAGGTGCCGGAAGTGCACTGGCCGAAGTAGCCCAAAGCGCTGCCGAGGAGAGCGCCCACGAGGATGCCGATGAGAAGAGTGCTGGGAACGAGATTTACAAATTTCATGGAATGGTGAAAGATGAGGTGTAGTTATTGTATCGAGATATCACGATATAGTAGCATTTCCTCGCACGCAAATTCTCATGGCTCGTTCAACCAAAAAAACCGTTCTCTCCGCTCGCGGCCTGGAGCTGGTGGCGCGTCGCTTCCAGGTTCTTAGTGAACCGGTGCGGCTCCGGCTCCTGATGGCGTTGCGTGACGGCGAACAAAACGTCACCGCTCTGGTCGCGGCAACCGATCTTGCCCAAGGCAGCGTTTCCAAGCATCTCGGGATTCTCGCGGAAGCGCACATCGTGGCGCGGCGGCGCGAGGGCGCCAGCGTCTATTACGCCATCTCCGATCCCCAAATCTTTGAGCTTTGCGACCTGATGTGTTCGAAGCTCGAACAAGAGTTCGCCGAGAAATCGTCGCACTTTCACTGAGCGAATGAGAGCCGGAGCTTTGCGCCGCCCGAGTGTCATTTGCTCCGTTCTGCTCTTTTGCTTTTCGTCCATCCTGCCTGCGGCGGAAGTGACGGTGGCCGCCGCGGCCAGCCTGGCTGAGGCGATGACGGAAATTGGCGTTCGCTACGAGAAGGAAAACGAGGGCGAACGGGTACGCTTTAATTTCGGGGCCTCCAGCATGCTGGCGCGGCAAATCGAGCAGGGCGCGCCCGCGGACGTTTTCCTCTCCGCGGATGAAGCCAAGATGGATGCGCTGGAGAAACAGGGACTGCTCTTGGAAGGCACGCGGCGCAGTTTGTTGACCAACTCACTGGTCATCATCGTGCGGAAGGATGCGGCCGATGTGCCGAAATCCGCTGCCGCCCTCGCGCGAGCTGGAATTTAAAAAAATCGCGCTGGCAGAACCGACCACCGTCCCGGCCGGAATCTATGCGCGGGCTTATTTGGAAGAGCTGGGGCTTTGGGGAACGCTGAAGGAAAAAATCGTGCCAACGGAGAATGTGCGTGCGGCTCTGGCAGCGGTGGAAGCAGGCAACGTCGAGGCGGGCTTTGTTTACAAAACCGACGCGCTGCTCTCGCGGAAAGTGAAGGTGGCGGTGGAGATCCCCGCGGCGGAAGGACCAAAGATTTCGTACCCGATCGCGCTCACAAAGGAATCGAAAACGCCCGAGGCTGGCCGGAGATTCGCGCAGTATCTGCATGGGCCCGAAGCGCAGGCGATCTTCCAGAAGTTTGGTTTTCAAACGATGCTTTCTGGAGCGATGGCCGCACAAGAGAAGTGATGAAGATGCACGATAGGGCCGCTGCATCATGCACGTCATCCCGAGCCGGCGAAGCGCGGCCGAGGGATCTCTCCGAGGTCCTGAGGGTTTTGTGGGGCGATATGTTGAACGGGTCGATAGCTGGCTTTGGCTGCGTCGAGCGTTTGAGCCAATCCGGAAATCGACCGTGCCTCGGAGAGATCCCTCCGCCGTCTTTGCGGCTCGGGATGACGGGTGCGTTGCTTGCGAGTGGAAACGATTACCGAGCGGGGTCTAGCCGGTGATAATCCGATACGAGGTCGTTGTTAACTCAGCGAATCGACGAGCGGTTCGCCGCGTTCGAAGCGTTCGAGATTGCGGAGAAAATGCCGAACCAGCGTTATGCTTTCATGCGCATGCCCGCCCGCGACGTGTGGGGTGATAAAGCAATTCGGAGCCGTCCAGAGCGGGTGCTCATCGGGCAGCGGTTCGGGCTCGGTCACATCCAGCCAGGCGGCGGCAAGGCGTTCGGCGTGGAGCGCGGCCGCCAGGGCATTCTGGTCCACGGTCGCGCCGCGACCGATGTTGTAGAAAACGGCGCCCGCTTTCAGCTTCGCAAATCGGGTCGCATCGAAAAAGTGCCGCGTCTCGGGATTAGCCGGGAGGATGTTGACGATGTGATCGACGTCGGTCGCGAGCGCGCGGTCCAGCTCCGGCAGAGTGAGAACCCGGACGCTCTCGTCGCCGCGAGCGTGCCGTCGATAGGCCACAATCTTCATCCGGAACGGCGCGAGTAATTCCACCAGCCGCTGCCCGATCGCTCCGTAGCCGATGATCGCCACTGTCTGCCCTTCCAGTGGGACGGAGGAGGCGCGGAGAGCATGCCAGGCGGCGCTGCCGCCCGGTGCGCGCAAAGTTAAAGCGAGAGGCAGCCGGCGCGCCTGGGCCAGCATGAAGCTAAGCGCGTGCGTGGCGCACGCCTCTGCGTAGACGCTGGCGCTATTGCAAAACGCGATCTCACGCGCGGCCAGAGTGGCGCGGAAAGCGGCGTTGTCATAGCGCTCGATGCTGGAGGTGCTGAGCTGGATCCAGCGCAAGTTTTCACTGCTGGCGACAGCGGCCGGATCGGGCTGGCCGAAAGCGATCTCCGCTTCGGCAAATCGCGGATCCGTCTCGCCCGTCGCGAGGACAGAGGTGGCCGGTTTCTCCGGGAAGATCAGCTCGTGCGCGGTGGTGGCGCTACGAAGCAAAGCGAGGGCGTCGGGCGGCAGGACAAAGTCGACAAAGATGCGGAAGGATTTCATCGCGTCTGGCAAGGTAGGAAGCCCAGACGCGTGGTCGAGCGCATCCTCGCCCGCGGTAAATTTCTTGGCCGCGTGGCGGGATGGGTTTAGTGAGAGGCATGAGCGATCTTCACGTCCCACTTATCAGTTCCGGCACCGCCGGCCCTCTCGGTGTTCTGCATCTGCCACGTCTCTGGCAGAAACTGTCTCTGGAAGCGCAGGGAAAACTCGCCGCCGGCTATCCGGGAATGGGCCGTGGGTATGATGCCATGACCTGTGCCGCGCTCGGGCTCGAGGAAGAGGCGATGATCAATTTCGTCAAAGCCGAGAAGCCGACCTACTCGGAATTTGAAGCGTGGGTGAAAAAGAATGCCACCTCGCTCAATGCCGAGGCGATCGAGAAGCACAACGCGTCGGTGCGCGGCTACATTCACGACGATGCCACGCGGCAAGGAATTCTGGCCGATTGCAAAATCGCGGATGATGAACACGCTCCGCGAGATGCGGTGAACTTGAACAATCTCGATGATTGGAATGGGTTCCATCGCGCAGTTTTGAGCTAGCGCGACGGGAAGCGGGCGCGGCCCGAGCAACATTCGTTATCGAACGGGGCGCGGCTGCCGGCGCTGGGCGGCAAGCCGTCGGATCACGCCCACGGTGTAGACGAAGTAGTAGCCGAGCACGACGGCGCCCACCGCCATGGAGTTGGCCACCCCCGCCGCGGCCAGCCACGAGGTCTCAGGCGCGTGCGTGCCCCAGGCGTGCCAGGCCCGCCAGAGTCCGTAGACCAGGCGTAACGCGACCGCGAACGTGAGGAGCAAAATGAGCGCGCGGTTCGGCGTGTAATGGAGGGTGCCCGGCGACGCCTCCCAGCGGGTGATGAAGAGACCGAGAACACCCAGTGCCCCGCCTCCGGCCAGCCCGAGGAGCGAATAGGAGAAAGCGTGCGGCACCCAGAAATTCGTGAGTGCGGCCACCCAGAGGAAGATCGCGCCGGAGATGACGAGCAGCCCCAGATTAATAAATGCGACCCAACCTTTCGCCCGCCGTCGGGCGGTGCCGCTGCGATAGCGTTGCAGGAGCGAGAAAGGCAGCGCCAGTGCGATGATGACCGGAAGGAGCAGGAGGATAAGGAGGATGGGAAGCAAAGGCACCGGTGGAGGTTACCTGAATGATCGCCGATTGCTGATAGGACTCTCTGCAGACATCCCCGGCGGGTAACTCACCCTTAATGCCATCAATGCGGACGGTCATCCCGAGCCGCGTAGACGGTCGAGGGATCTCTCCGGGGAACACTGTGTCATGCCTTTTGGGAAAGCGTGAACCGCAGGCCATGCCACTCTTGGCGAGCATCGAGGACCTGCGCAGAGATCCCTCGGCCGCGCTTCGCCGGCTCGGGATGACCACTCACGCATCACAAACGCCCGATCCTCGTGTCCCCCGCCGTTGCACGATGCTCCATCACGAACCTAAGAAAGCGGACGGTCATCCCGAGCCGCGTAGACGGTCGAGGGATCTCTCCGGGGAACACTGTGTCATGCCTTCTGGGAAAGCGTGAACCGCAGGCCATGCCACTCTCGGCGAGCATCGAGGACCTGCGCGGAGATCCCTCGGCCGCGCTTCGCCGGCTCGGGATGACGACTCACGCATCACGAACGCCCGATCCTCGTGTCCCCCGCCGTTTCACGATGCTCCATCACGAACCTAAGAAAGCGGACGGTCATCCCGAGCCGCGTAGACGGTCGAGGGATCTCTCCGGGGAACACTGTGTCATGCCTTCTGGGAAAGCGTGAACCGCAGGCCATGCCACTCTTGGCGAGCATCGAGGACCTGCGCAGAGATCCCTCGGCCGCGCTTCGCCGGCTCGGGATGACGACTCACGCATCACGAACGCCCGATCCTCGTGTCCCCGCCGTTTCACGATGCTCCATCACGAACCTAAGAAGCGGACGGTCATCCCGAGCCGCGTAGACGGTCGAGGGATCTCTCCGGGGAACACTGTGTCATGCCTTCTGGGAAAGCGTGAACCGCAGGCCATGCCACTCTGCGAGCATCGAGGACCTGCGCAGAGATCCCTCGGCCGCGCTTCGCCGGCTCGGGATGACGCTCACGCTAGTTGACGCCCAACGCTTGAAGCCCACCGCGCCTCCCCCTACCCGGCTCATCTTCCATCCTCTCAACCCACAGTCGCGAGTTGCCTCTGCGGGCGCGAGGCGGTTACGCTGCCGACGCCTACGCCATGCCTCTCTCCGCTTCCAACCCTCTTCGCGCTTCCGCCGAACACTCAACGGAGGCCGCAGGAGCGCAGACGCTGGCGCAATCTTTCTTCATCTCCCCGGAGGTCTTTGCGCAAGAACAGGAGAAGATCTTCGCCGCAGAATGGGTCTGCGTAGGTCATGCGAGCCAACTTGCTCGGCCCGGCGATTTCTTCCTCGCGGAGATAGCGTCCGAGAGCCTGATCGTGACGCGCGACGCAGCGGAAGTGGTCCGCGCGTTTTACAACGTCTGTCGGCACCGCGGGACCCGGCTCTGCCACGAGGAGAGGGGACATGCGGCGACGATCCAGTGTCCCTATCACGCCTGGACCTACGGGCTGGATGGCCGGCTGCTGGGCGCGCCGCACATGAGCGAGACGCCGGATTTCGCGAAGAGCGACTACGCTTTAATCGGGGTGCGGGCGGAAGTGTGGGAAGGCTTCGTCTTTGTTAATCTAGCGGAAACCGCTGCGCCGCTGCAGGAGGTGTTCGCGCCGCTGGCCGGGAAGTTTTCCCATTGGAATTTACCCGCCTTGCGCTCTGCGAAACGAGTGGAGTATGACGTGCGCGCGAACTGGAAGCTCATCTTCGAGAACTACTCGGAGTGCTACCACTGCCCGGGTGTGCACCCGATGCTGTCGAAGGTGTCGCCCTATGATTCGGCGGAGAACGATCTCGCTGAAGGACCGTTCCTGGGAGGCTTCATGCAGATCACGGAAGGCGCGAGCCTGACCATGAGCGGCAAGGCTTGCGCGATGCCGGTGGGCTCGATGGCACCAGGAGATGACACCCGCGTTTTCTATTATTCCATCTTCCCGAATCTGCTTCTCAGCCTCCATCCGGACTACGTCATGGTGCACCAAATCTGGCCGGAAGCGCCGGATCGCACGCGGGTGATTTGCGATTGGTTTTTTCACCCGGACGCGTTCGCTCAGGCGGATTTCCGCCCGGAAGATGCGATCGAGTTTTGGGACGTGACGAACCGGCAGGACTGGCAGGTTTGCGAGTGGAGCCAGCAAGGGATCGCTTCCCGCGCGTATCGGCCGGGGCCCTACTCAAGTCGGGAGAGCATCCCGGCCGCGTGGGATCGCGAGTATCTGCGGCGGCTCTGATTTTTTTGTTTCCTGAACAATTTCCGCATAGGCAGGGACGGTCGCGCTCAGTATCATCCGCCCGCTGATCAAGAAAACCGAGCGATGCCACCAAACATTCTAAGCCCGGAACTTAAGGAGCAGTTTGAGGCCCTGCGCCTGCTCTTGCAGCGGGCGCTCTGGCTGGCAGAAAAGTGCGCCGACGCCGAGGCCGCCCAAATTCTGCGAGCGCGCCTGGCAAACCTGCAATCGGCCGCCATGCTCGTGATCGTGGGCGAGGTGAAAGCCGGCAAAAGCTGTTTCATCAACGCGCTCGTGCAGGAAGACGTTTGTCGGGTCGCGCCCGAGCCTTGCACCATGCGCATCCAGGAGCTGGTCCATGGCGCGGAGCGGAGCGTGGCCACGCTCGGAAATGCCTGGGATCGCGTTTATCTCCCGAAGGAAGTTTTGCGCGAGGTCACGCTCGTCGATACCCCGGGCACGAACTCGATCATCCAGGATCACCAGACGATCACGGAGAATTACATCCCGCAGAGCGACCTGGTGGTCTTCGTTTTTTCCGCTGCCAATCCTCACACAAATTCCGCGTGGGAATTCCTCACCGTGATCCGCCGGGAGTGGCACCGCAAAATGGTCTTCGTCTTGCAACAATCCGACCGTGCGAGCGAGCAGGAATTGGCCGCGAATCGCGAACACGTGAAGGATTACGCCCGCGCTCGTGGCGTGCAAAATCCGACCGTCTTCACGCTCTCCGCGAAGCGGGAATTGGAAGGCGCGGCTGAGAGCGGCTTCGCGCCGTTTCGAAATTTTCTCCGCTACGGAATCGAAGCCGGCGAAGTGTGGCGGACGAAGGTGGAGGGCTCGTCGCAGACCGTGCGCACCGTGATGGGAAAGCTGCTGGCGCACTTGCGGACAGAGCGGACCGCGCTCACGGAAGAGCGTGCGTTCTATCAGGATCTGCTGAAGCGAGTGGAGACGCGGCAGGAACGCGCCGCCTCGCTCAAGGTTTCCATCGTGGGCCGGCTCTCCGCCAGCTACGACCGGATCGCGCGTTCCTCCGAGGATGAATTTGCGGGCAGCCTGCGCTTCGGCGAAGTCCTGCGGAGCGCGATTCCCTTCGTGGGCGAAAAACAGAGCGACCAGGAGTTGCGGCACTTGCGCGCGCGTTTCCACGAATCAGCCCGCGGCGAGATGGCGCGGGAAGCGCCGCGCGTGGCGCAGGATCTTTTCGCCGAGATGGAAGGATTGGCCGACGATCTGCGGGTGCAGATCGCGCAGCGCGAAGCGCGCATACGCGAGGGCGTGCAACTTCCGCAAGCTGCTGGCGGTTTGGGTTCGCTCGAAGAATTAAAGAGCAAGCTCACCAATCTGCGCCTGGTCGAGATGAGCCAGCTGGTGCATGAGACGATGACGGAGACGGCGGACATCAAGAAGTTCACCATCGGCGGCGGCGTCCTCATTTTGCTTGGCTTGCTCACGGTGGCGTTTTCCTTCAGTAGCTGGCTTGATCTGGTGGGCGTGTCGCTGGTCGCCGTCGGCACCTTCCTTCTTGTCACCGGAATCTTTTGGCGCCGCTCCGGGTTGCTCCAGGATTTCCGTGAGCGGCTGGGCACTTCGCGAAACGATTTCCGGGTGCGACTGGAGGCGCACCTCAGCCCGATCGTGGATGAGATGTTTAACGACGTGCGGAACGCGCTGCGCGAATCGATCCTCCGGCTCGACATGCAGCTTTCGTTCGTCGAGCCGCTCCTGGAAGAAACATTCCAGGTCGGCGAGAGCGCTTCGGAAACGACTTTGCGCGCGCAACAAATGCGCCTGCGTCCGCCAGTGCCGCAGCCCGAGGCGGTGGCGGTTTAACGGCCGCAGCTACAAGGGCAGGCCGAGAAATTCCCGCGCGGTGCCAGCGAGCAACTGCGCCTTGTCCGCTGCGGAGAAATCCGTCATCGCTTCGATCAATTCCCCCGGCACATCTTCGCCGAGCGGGAAGGGATAATCGGAGCCGAGCGCCACGCGTTGCGTTCCGAAAAGTTTGCAAAGCATGCGCAACGCGTCGGCATCGTGCACGAGCGAGTCGACGAAGAAGCGCGCGGGCACAACCTCCCCGGACTCATCGGTCCGCGCCAGATAACTGCGCGGCGGGCGCTGGCTGTCGACCGCCAGAAGATCCGGTCGCACATGAAAGGCGTGCTCGATCCGGCCGGCGGTGAACGGAAACGCGCCGCCGCCATGCGCGAAAGCGACGCGGAGTTTTGGGAACCGATCGAAGACGCCGCTTAGCATCAAGCAGCAGATGGCCATGCTTGTTTCCGCTGGCATTCCCACCAGCCAGGGCAGCCAATACTTCGGCATCCGCTTCTTGCCCATCATGTCCCAAGGGTGCACGAAAATCCCGGCGTCCAGACGCTCGGCTGTGCTCCAGACGGCGTGCAGCGCTGGGTCATCCAGATTCCGGCATTCCGGGCCCTGGCAATACTCGTTCGCGTCCACGTGCGTGCCGATTTGCACTCCGCTCAAGCCCAGCTCGCCCACGCAGCGCTCCAATTCCTGCGCGGCCATTTCCGGATCTTGCATCGGGATGGTGCCCAACCCGGCGAAGCGAGTCGGGTGCGCGCGCACCACCTCCGCGATGTGATCATTTAGTCGACGCGAGAGATCGAGCGCGTCCGCCGGTTTCGCCCAATAGCTAAACATGACCGGGACGGTCGAGAGCACCTGCATGGAGACGCCGGCGCGGTCGCACTCCTCGATTCGACGAGTGGGTTCCCAGGCGTTATCGGCGATCTCGCGGAAGAAGCGGTCGCCCATCATCATCCGGGCGCAGCAGGGTTTGTGATGCTCCAGCCGGACGAAGCCCGGGTAACCGTAGCGCGCATCGAGGTCCGGCCATTCCCGGGGGAGGATGTGCGTATGCAGGTCGATCTTCATAAGCCGGGGGCAAAAGCCTTACCTCCCGCCATCGTCAGGGACAAGGGGTTTCCGCGCCGGGCAGGGAGTTCTCGCCCCGTGATCGCCAACAATGATCAACGCTCTTCCGGGAGCGGGGCGCTATCGATTGCGGCCAAAAGCGAGAGCAGCGTGAACGGCTTTTGCAGGAAAGTGATGTCGGGCGTTTCAGCCTCCACCTCCTCCGCACCGAGACCACTGATCGCAATGAGCGGCAGACCGCGGAGCTGCACTTCGCGCGCGGTCGTGCCGATCGCTTCCCCGGGCATCATGAGGTCGACGAGGGCAAGGTCGAAGCGTGCCTGCCCGAGAGCGGCATGTGCTTCGCTCCCGCTCGAGGCCGTGGTGACCCTGTGTCCGGCCCCTTGCAAGACTTCGCGCATTAATCCGCTGATGGCCGACTCATCGTCGACAATAAGAATCGAGCGCGGAGTCGAGGTAGCCGCGAGAGGCGGAGGAACAATCTGCGCCGGCGTGGCCGCTTCGGCAGCGGGCAAGTAGACGGAAAAAGTTGTGCCTTGGCCCACCTCACTCTCCACATCGATCGCGCCTCCGCTGTTTTTGACCACCATCGCGACCGTAGCCAATCCGAGTCCGGTGCCGCGGTCTGCGTCTTTGGTAGTGAAGAAGGGCTCAAAGAGTTTCTTCCGGTGCTCGGCTGTAATGCCGCTGCCGCTGTCGCTGACGGTCAAGACCACGTAGGAGCCGGGGGGCAAATCGCCCTGTGCGAGCTGGAGCGGTGCGGACGCTGCAAGATTACGCGCCCGCACGGTGATGGTGCCCACTTCATCGATCGCGTCCCGCGCATTGACGCAGAGATTGAGGAGCAACTGGTAGAGTTGAGTGGCTTCCGTCCCCACCAGCCAGGTGTCTGCGGGCGCGTCCGAGACAAGCGAGATCGCCTTCGGAAAGGTGCTGCGCGCGACCTTGAGCAGCTCGTCGATGACATGACAAGGCTGGACGAAGCCGGCGGCACCATCCGCCCCGCGCGCGAAGACGAGGACCTGTTTAACAAGATTGATCCCGCGCTGGGCCGAGTTCTCCACCAGGGCCAGAACCTCCTCCTGACCGGGCGTCGGATATTGGTCCCGCAGGATCTGGGGCGCGATCAAGATCGGCGCGAAGACGTTGTTCAGATCATGCGCGATTCCACTCGCGAGCAGCCCGATGCCCTCGAGACGCTGCGCCCGGAGGAGTTGCTCTTCCAACCGGCGGCGCTCGGTCACGTCTCGTTGCACGGCAATGAAATGAGTGATCGTGCCGGTCGCATCGCGGAGCGGCTCGATATACCAATCGATATAAAACTCCGAGCCGTCTTTCCGGTAGTTGATGTCCTCTCCGGTGAACGATTCGCCTTTTTCCAGTTGAGCGCGGAGGCGGTCGAGCGTTTTCCGAGTGGTCTTGGGCCCCTGCATATAGCGCGGATTTTTGCCGATGACTTCGTGCGCTTCCCATCCCGTCATGCGGGTGTGAGCCTGGTTCACATAGACGATGTGCGGGCCAGGCTCTTCAAGCACCGCATCAGTGATAACGACGGACTCGCGAAGTTGGGCGAAGACCAGGCGGAGGAGGGAAAGATCGCCCTGCGGTAGGTCGCCGGGCAGGGCGGACGAGATCTTCGAGACGGACGGCAAAGATGTAGATAATACGGAATTTTCTCCTGACATTTGATGGCACTTTTGTTGAGCAAACTGTGAACCGCGCCACGCATTCGTCGCGAAAAACCATCTAGGGGTTTTCCCGATTTTTTGCTGGGGATAAAAATCGCTGGGTTCACCGAGGAACGTGTTTCGAGGAGCTCACGGCGTCGTAGGGTTGGGGAATGGCGCAAGTTTTCGGGTTGGAGACGGAGTATGGGATCACGGTGGAAGGGGCCGCGACCGTGGATGTGGTGGCGGAGTCGATCGAGCTGGTCCGCTCCTACACGCAGCAGGGGGCGCTGATGAAATGGGATTACGCGCTGGAAGATCCACACCTCGATGCGCGTGGCTTCCGTGCCGCGGAGTTGCTGCAGGATACGGACGAGTCGGCCTACTTCGAGATCGATCGAAACCGGCCGCTGAGTTTCCAGGAGATCAAAAGCGACCTGGTGCTGGCGAATGGCGCGCGTTTCTACAACGACCATGCGCATCCGGAGTACTCGACCCCGGAGTGCACCACGCTGCGCGAGCTGGTGGCGCACGATAAAGCGGGCGAGCGCATCGTGGCCGAGTGCGCGCGGCGCCGGACGGCAGCGTTGCCAGAAGGGCAGGTGGTTCGGCTTTACAAAAACAACACGGACTTCGTCGGCCACAGCTACGGGTGCCACGATAACTACCTCATCTCGCGCGAGGTCCCGTGGGGTCGGGTCGTGAGCGGGATGCAACCGTTCCTGGTCACGCGACAGATATTTGCCGGCGCGGGCAAGATGGGCATCGAGGCGGAGAGCGCGGCCGGCGAGGCGGGCGTGTTTCAGATTTCGCAGCGCTCGGATTTTTTCAGCGTGCTCGTGAGCATCGATACGATGAACAAGCGGCCGCTCATCAACACCCGCGACGAGCCGCACGCGAACCCGCACAAATATCGGCGGTTCCACGTTATCATCGGCGACTCGAACATGAGCGAGTGGGCGACGGCGTTAAAGGTGGGGACGACGGCGTTGGTGCTCGATTTGATCGAGCGTGGCCTTGCACCGGAGATCGAGCTGGCGCAGCCGCTCGCTGCGCTCAAGGCCATCAGCCGCGACCAAACTTTCGCGTGGATCATTGAACTGAGCGATGGCCGCACGATCTCTGCGATTGACCTGCAACGGCTCTATTTGCGTGCGGCGCAGGATGCGAATCGACGATGCGGACGAGGAAACGCAGTGGCTGCTGGCGGAATGGGAAGCGGTGCTGGATGATCTGGAACGCAGCGTTCTGCTGGCGGGCGACCGCGTGGATTGGGTGGCGAAGCGGAATCTCCTCGGGGCGCTTCAGGACGAGGAGAAGCTCGACTGGAGCGATCCATGGCTGCAGGCGATCGATTTGGAATATCATCACGTGAACGGCGAGGAGGCGCTCTTCGCCGCGTTGGAAGAGCAGGGCGTCGTCCGACGGGTTGTCTCGGAGGATGAGATTAAAGCCGCCATGGTGAATCCGCCGGAAACGACTCGCGCTTATTTCCGTGGGCGCGCGGTGGCTCGCTTCGGTTCGGCGATCAGCGCACTGCAATGGGACGAAGTGATCTTTCAGGAAGGGAAACGCACTCGCACCGTGCGCCTGCCGGAACCCAGGGCGGAGGACGCGCGCCTGGCTGCTCTCCACACCATGCTGCGCGAGGCGAAGGATTATGATGCGTTCTGGCGCGCGCTGCTTTCATCGCCGCTGCTGACGTAGCCATCTTGCCGCGGGGCTGGCGATGCGGCAGCGTTTGGCAAGATGATGGACTTGGAAGGAATCGATCACGTGGCACTCGCAGTGCGAGACGTGGAACGCTCGGCGCGCTGGTATATCGAAGTGCTCGGCTTCGAACGGCGGCATGAAGGAATGTGGGATGGCGTGCCGGTTTTCGTTGGCTTGGGTTCCACGAACCTGGCTCTTTTCGCCACGCACCATCCCGCGCCTGTTCCTCGACCGCGGGGGAGCATCACGATGCTGCACCTGGCGTTTCGTGCGAGTCGGGCGGGTTTCGCGGCAGCCCAGCGCGAGCTGGAGGAGAGGGGGATTCAAGTCCACTTCCAGGATCACGAAATCTCGCACTCCATTTACTTTCAAGACCCGGACGGTCATGAGCTGGAGATCACGACTTATGAAGTGTGAGCAATGTCGTGATGTCGCGAAGGACGCTCTTGTCGATGTCCCCTGGCTGCTTTGCAGAACGGTGCTTATCGGTTAGGGATCGGTCGATGCAATCGACTGACCCAGAACCGCTCTGGCGCTCGGTCGTGGGGGATACCGAGCCTTGGCGACGCGGGCGACTCTTCCTCGTCCTGCTGGCGGTCTGGCAGCTCCTGCTGCATTTACTGGTCGTCGGCAGCCAGCTCCTGGCGGGAAATCTGGAGGTGGTCCTTTACGCGGGACTGGGTGCGATCGTCTTCTGGTTTTGTTATTATTTCATCTGGATAGGTGTGCATTGGGTGCGCTGGGTCGCAGGCGGGTTTTCCTGCCTGCTCGGATTCGCCAAGATCATCTGGGGCCTGCGCGATGGCAGCCCGCTCTGGCTGGTCGGCGGAGTGATCGAACTGGGGACCGGCTCGTATCTCGCACTCGCCCCCGCGGTTTACTTTTTTGCCTTAAGGCAAAAAGCGAAAATGCGATGGAAGGAAGCCATCGTGGTCGCGGCTGTCTTTGGGCTGCTTCTGCTCAGCACCAGCAGCACCTTCGTGGCGCTGAGTGCTTATAGAGCAAAGCTGGAGCGGGAGGCGCGCGCGTTTGCGGATCGCGCCTTTCACAGCGTCTTCGTGGAACACGACACTGAGTTTATTCGTCGGCACGCGACCGCGAGATTGCAGAGCGAGGCGGGATGGGATCGGTTAAGCGCGTTCACAACCGACTGCTACCTGCGACTGGGCGCGGAGCCCAAAGCGGAGCGCGCCAACGGGCGTCTGCGGTTAAGATTCGTCTTTCCGGCCAGCCTGGTCAGCGAAGGGGTAATGTTTGCCTCAGCGCAAAGCGACCAAGGCCGGGTTCGGTTCTCCGCGCGGATCGGTGCGGTCGTGGGGGGCGAGTGGCAGCTCGACGGGATCTGGTGGCGCGACGTAATGGATGGCGCGCCGCCAGGTGGCTGAGACTCGGCGTTATAAAATCCTGTTTTGAGATGTGAGAGAGTCTCGCCATCTAATCTGCGGAGTGTATCAGGAAAGCATGAAGCGAGGACTTTGGCCGGGAATTATCTGGCGGCGCTTTGCCCATCCTTCCTCTCCGTCGCGACGTTAGGTTTGGCCGCTGTGCGGAAGGATTTCTTTTAAAGGGCGGACCTAAATGATGGGAATAATTACAGCCCGGCGGGTCTGCCGTCGTTGAGTTCGGACGTGGTGCTGACCACACCGGTGAGCGCGCTGACCTTAATTGGTGCCTCCATCCCGGTGAGTTCGCTTTACGGTGGTCTATACCCCGACCGCCATCATGCTCCAACCCGTGCCGGAGCCGGCGGCTTGGGCACTGGGGGTGAAAGCTTCCTTATCCTTGATTTGGTGGCGGCACCCTTGGAGTCGCCAAGCGAGGTCAGGCTGCTAGCATCGCTGCGGGCACGTGGGGGCCTGTGGACCTTCCGTCGGCGATGCCCTTGGGCGGGCGCGTGAGCGCGTAGCGCTGGACGGGTGATTTTGGATTTTCCGCGAACGGCAAAAAGGAAATCCGGCTTGTCTTTCGTCCGGAACATTCCTCATGATCTGAGGATGAACCTGCTCCGGGTTAGTCTCGCTCCTGCGCTTCTGATTTTTTCCTACGCCTGTAGCTTTGCGAGCGTTCAAAGGGATCTCTTCCAAGGGAATGATCTCAGCGACGGAACTAACTATAATCCAGCAGGGCTGCCGACCTCGATGTCGGATGTCTTGCTGACGACCGCTTCGACGGCTCTCACTCTGAATGGTGCGTCACTCAACATGAGCTCGCTCAATCAGCTCAACAATACGAATTACACTATCTCGAATGGATCGTTGTCCCTTTCCCCAAGCGGCAACGTGGTCGGCGCTAATGCCTCCGATGTAATCTTTTTAGGCGGGAATAGCTCCAATTTAACTATAGCAACGTCTCTCATAATTAATTTTGGCGGCGTAAATGTCGCTCAAGGCGGAGGAATCCTGAATATCACGGGTCCCGTCAGCATCGCCTCACAAAGCGCCTCTTTGGCCAAGATTGGCGCTGGGACTTTGAATCTCAGCGGCAACTACGGTGCCTTCGGCGGTTCTCTGGCCATCTCCGGGGGGACGATGAACCTTTTGCCTGGGTTTCAGGTTACGACGGCGTCCCGCACCGGCCTTTCGGTCGGCAACCCGAACACAGGAGTAGGAAACGCTGTCACCCTTAATGTGCAGACTTCAGTACAGTTCAGAGGTTTGAATGGCACAATCGCCACCCCATCCTCGGGCGTTAACACTGCAAACATCAATCTGACGGGACCGGCGGTGGAGTTGAGACTTGAGGCCGACATCGTCCCGGGCGGAAGTTTTGCCGGGACGATATCGGGTAGCGGAAGCGTCAGAATCAACTTGGGAAATCCGACCACAGCCCAGACCTTCTCGGGAGCGAATACCTACAGTGGTACGACGACTGTGAATGGGGCCACGCTTCGGATCAACGGCGTCACGACGGGTCAAGGCGACTACACCGTGAGAACGACTGCTACATCCCTCGCGCTTCTAACGGGATCGGGAACGATAGGCTTGGCTGTTAATGGTAAGATTACTGTGGGCGGGGGCGTTGAGATGTCGCGACTGAGCGCAGGCGGCGACTCCGCCACTGGAACGCTCCGCGTCATCACGAGTGGGACAGGCGGCGTTATTTTCGGCTCGCAGGGCGTTTTCCTGGTCGACATCGGATCGGGCGGAGGGAGCGACTTACTCGCAATCGCCGGGGGTTACATTGACCTGACCAGTTCCAGCGACACGCTCGAGCTTAAAGGATTGGCTGGAGCATTTGATGGCAGTGCCTACACAGTCGCGTCGTTCACCCAGAATCTTGGGGGCGGGACCTTTAACACGGTCACTGGGTTGCCATCGAATTACAGGGTCGCTTATACGCCGACGTCGATCATGCTTCTGCCCATTCCGGAACCCGCGACGTGGGCTTTGGGAGTGCAGGCGGTGGCGATGCTGGTGTGGTGGAAACGTCGGAACCGTAAGGGCTCGCCGGGCGCGTCTACGACCAGGTGATCAGTCGCAGTTCGTGCGCTTGGACGAGGTGCGGATGCGTGGGGACCACGCGAACGCTGAAGCCATACATGCCGCTTTCACTGGCCGGGACTGCGCCCTGGTATAGGTAACCGCCGCGGCCGTCGGTCTGGTCGCTTTGGTGGAGGGCCGTGATGGCGGGGTTGCGGACCTGATCGTTATCCGCCTCGCCGTGATAGGCCTCGACGCGGACGTGCTGCGGATCGACGGCTCCGAGGTGGACGTAGGCGGAAACGCGGAGAGTGTCGCCGACCGGAATGTTATGCCGGTCTTCGTTGCCAATTTGGACATCGGTCACTTTGACCTGTGCCCAATCTTTCCGGATGCGGGATTTCCATTGGCTCAACTCGACGGCCGCGCGGCAATCGTCGCGCGTGAATTCGGCTTGGGCGAGCTCGGCGGGACAATACAGGCGCTCGGTGTATTCCTGCACCATGCGGTGAGTGTTAAAGACCGGGGTGACGCTGCGGATCGACTCGCGCATGAGCTGGAGCCAGGCGAGCGGGAGCTTGCCGTCGGGCTTCGCGTAGTAGAGCGGGATGATCTGATTCTCGAGGAGCTGGTAGAGGCTGTTTGCGTCCACCTCACTCTGGTAATCGACGCCGCCGTCTTCGATCTCGGGTCCAATGGCCCAACCGTTTTTGCCGTTGAAACTTTCGCACCACCAGCCATCGAGGACGCTCAGGTTGAGGCCGCCGTTTGGCGGGAGTTTCATCCCGCTGGTGCCGCTGGCTTCGAGCGGGCGGAGCGGATTATTGAGCCAAAGATCGACGCCCTGCACCAGACGCCGTGCGATGTAGGTATCGTAGTCTTCCACGAAGACGATCCGATTCTCGAAGCCTTCCTGCCGGCTGAATTTGTAGACCTCTTTGATGAGCGCTTTCCCGCCCTCGTCGCGCGGATGCGATTTGCCGGCGAAGATGAATTGCACCGGGCGCGTGCTGTCGTTCAGCATCCGGGCGAGCCGTTCCTTGTCGCTGAACAAGAGGGCGCCGCGCTTGTAAGTGGCGAAGCGACGCGCGAACCCGATCGTGAGGATTTCCGGATCGAGGATGCTGTTGGCGCGGCGGATGGATTCCATCGACTCGCCCACGCGATTTCGCCGCAGGCGCACGCGTTCGCGCACGAACTCCACCAGGCGCAGCTTTAGTTTTTGATGCGTCTCCCAAAGCTGCGCGTCGGGGATGTCCATCACTCCGCGCCAGAAATTTGCGTCGGTGAGGTGTTCCTCCCAATCGCCGAGATGCTTGGTGTAGAGCGCGGAAAATTCCGGCGCCATCCAGGTCTTGGTATGGATGCCGTTGGTGATGCTGGTGATGGGCACTTCCTGCACCGGCACGCCGGCCCAAACGTCTTTCCAAAGTCCGCGGCTGACGTCGCCGTGCAGCTTGCTCACGCCGTTGGCATGGCGGCTGGCGCGCAAGGCGAGGATGGTCATGCTGAAGGGATCGTCTGCATTGACGCGGGTTTGGCCGAAGGAGAACAAGCTCCTCAAATGGAATGGCCAGTTCGCGGGCGAAGTCGCTGAAGTAGCGGCGCATCATCTCGCGCGGGAAAGCGTCGTTCCCCGCCGGCACGGGAGTGTGCGTGGTGAAAATATTAGCCGCCGCCACGACTTGCAGGGCGGAATAGAAATCGAGATTTTTCTCTGCCCGCAGAACCCGGATGCGCTCCAGCGCGAGGAAGGCGGAGTGGCCTTCGTTCATGTGGAAAACCTGCGCGCCGATCCCGAGCTCACGCAGAGCCCGCACACCGCCGATTCCCAGCACCATCTCCTGCCGGATGCGCATCTCGAGATCGCCGCCGTAAAGCTCGGCCGTGATCAGACGATCCTCGGGCGAGTTCTCCGCCACGTCGGTGTCGAGGAGGTAAAGATTGATCCGGCCGACGTGCAGCTGCCAGATCTTGGCGTAAACCTCGCGGTCGAGAATCTGGACCGAGACGAGGACGCGCGCGTTATCCCGGCGCACTTCGCGGAGCGGCAGGTGATGGAAATTTTGATTCAAGCTGACGGCTTGCTGGGTGCCATCGCGATCGATCTGTTGCTTGAAATAACCGTGCCGATAAAGCAGCCCGATGGCGACGAAGTTCAGATCCAGATCGCTGGCCGATTTGCAATGATCGCCGGAAAGAATGCCGAGGCCGCCGGAGTAGTTCGGGATGGATTCGTGGAAGCCGAACTCCGCCGAGAAATAAGCGACTGGGCTTTGCAGCGCGCTGCCGTTGCCTTTTTTGCCGTAGGTATCGGGCCGGGCCAGGTAGGCGCGGAAAGATTCGTGCACGGTCTTCAGCTCGCGCAGGAAATCATCGTCCTGCGCCACTTCTTCCAACCGCGCCTGCCGCGAAAGCTGGAGCATGCGGACGGGGTTGTGATTCGTCCGATCCCAGAGTTCCGGGTCGAGATGGCGGAAGAGGCGGCGCGCGGAAGGTTCCCACGTCCACCAGACATTAAAGACGATCTCGCGAAGCGGCTCGAGCGCGGTGGGGAGGGTGGGAATGACGTTGTAGGTGTGATACGTCGGCATGGGAAAATGGGGTGCCGCCGGCAGTGGCGACGGGAATCGGAATTTTGTCAGTAAAGTGGGAAGCAGCAAGTGTTCCTGTCAGGTCCGGGGGCAGTGGGGACGTCAGCCTGGAACGAGTAGGAGTAAGAGTAGGATTAGGAGTAAGAGGGGGAAGGGGATGGCGCTGGGTCTTCGGGGGGCACGAGGATGAGGCCAACTGCGAGACCGGCCAGCAGCCCGCACAAATGCGCGGCCATGCTGACTTGAGGGGTGTAAAAATCAAACGCCGTCTGCACGATGACGATCGCTCCGATGATCAAAAGCCGGCGGCGGGCGAGGGGGACACGATGATGCCGCAGGAGTAGACCGGCCCATGCCCCGACGATGCCCATGATTGCGCCCGAAGCGCCGACAAGGAGATCGGCTTCGGTGAGGCGCAGTTTCCAAAGAACGACCACGCCCGCGCTGGAGCCCAGGCCTCCAAGGAAATAGGAGATGAGAAAACGCCACCATCCCAACGCCCGCTCGAGGGTGGGGCCGAGGACGTAGAGCGCGTAGAGATTCACCGCCAGATGAAGCGGGCCGTAGTGGAGGAAGAGCGCGCTGAACATGCGCCAGTATTCCCCGCCCACGAGGACGGCGGAGGGCACGAGTGCGCCGAGCCGGTAGAGGACGACGGAGTTGGTCGCGCCACCCATGCGCACTTCGAGAAGGAAGATAACGAGATTAACAACCACGAGACCGCCGACTGCGAAGGTGACCGGACCGGAGCTGGCGGAGAGGACGGACGGGCGGCGTTGCGCCAGGCTTTTCTCGAAGCGCGCGACGATGTCTTGCGTGGCGGAAGAGAGCGGCGCCGGGAGTCCATCACCCACGCGGCGACGCGCGGCGAGATCGGCTTTCACCAAAGCATTTTGCGTTTTCTTTTCGAGGGCAAGGAGGCGGGCGCGGCCCACACCTGCAGCGACTTCGCTGGTGCCCAGCCAGAACTCGCGCACATCGCGCGTCAGGCCGGGGAAGCGCGTCTGGAGCAAGCGGGTGACGGCCGCGGTGCGGCCCGTGAAGGCGAGCAAGGCCAGCACACTGGCATCGAAGGTGGCCTCGTGTTGCGGGGAGGCCAGCAGCCGCGGCGCGCGCCCCGCGACTTGCATCGCGAGCTCGTCGATCGCTCCCATTTCGCCCAGCGCGCGGAGATATAATGGGAGCACCACTGGCTCGCGCCCGAGACTCATCGGGGGCACGAATTCGCGACACCAGTCGATCAAGCCCAGCCAGTCGCCACGAATGCGGAAGCTCTGCGCGATAACTTGAAGACCGGCGCGACTGTCGGCCCCTCGCAATTGATCCAACAGTCGAAGCGCGCGATCACTTTCGCCGGCTTGCGCAGCTTCCATGGCGCAGAGAAAAAGGAACTCTGCGCGCAGCGCAGCGGTGGGATGCAGCCAGCGCAGAAGCGAAACGATGCGGCGGGCAAAGGCATAACGTTCGGCGACGACCAGCTCGCCTTCCTTGCGCAACCCCACGGCCGGAAGGAAAAGGAAGAGAAGCCAAACTACGCCGCCGATGTAGCCGGCGAACGCGGGCGCGATCGCCCACGCCACGGCGGTAACGAGCAACACGCCCACGCCAGCCGCCTGCCACCCGCGATTTTGCGGGCCGCGCCGCGCGGTGCGCAAGAGCACCACGAGCGGCGAAAGCACCGCAAGGAACAGCAGGAGACGATTGTAATCGAGCAAGCGGGGAAGGGGTGGGCGAAGAGGCGTTCCCCGTTAATCAGCAGAGGCAGGGATGGCCGTCTCATCCGGCTTCTCCGCTTCATCTGGGAGAGCTGCCGGTGTCGTCTGCGGGCGGCGTCCATTTAAACGCAATCGTCGCGAGCGGCGGCACCTCGATCATGATCGAGTGGGTGCGGCCCTGCCACGATTCATCGGATGCCTGGAGACCGCCCATGTTGCCCACGTTGCTGCCGCCATAGGTCTCGGCGTCGGTGTTAATGATCTCGCGATAGAAACCGCCCGCGGGCACGCCGAGGCGGTAGCCGTGCAGGACTTGCGGCGTCCCGTTGATGACGAAGACGACGACCTCGCCCGCCTTCGAACGGCGGAGGAAGGAGACGACGCTGTTATCGGCATCGTGGAAATCGATCCACTCGAAACCTTCGTGCGAATCATCCTGATCCCAGAGCGCGGGCTCGCTCTTGTAGGTGTAGTTCAGATGCTGGACGAGACGACGGAGGCCATCGTGTTTGGGTTGCTCGAGCAATTCCCAATCGAGCCCGCGATCGTGATTCCACTCGCGCACCTGGCCGAACTCCTGGCCCATGAAAAGCAGCTTCTTCCCGGGGTGCCCATACATCCAGGCGTAGAACATCCGGAGATTGGCAAACTTCTGCCATTCGTCGCCCGGCATTTTGCCGATCATCGAGCCCTTCCCGTGCACCACCTCGTCGTGGCTCAAGACGAGCACGAAATGCTCGCTGAAGGCATACATGATCGAGAAGGTGATGCTGTTGTGGTGATAGCGCCGGAAGATGGGATCGAGCGCCATGTAATGCAGGAAATCGTGCATCCAGCCCATGTTCCATTTCATCCCAAACCCGAGGCCGCCGAGGTAGGTGGGACGCGAGACGCCGGGCCACGAAGTCGATTCTTCGGCGATGGTGACGGTGCCCGGATGTCGCTCGTAGCAGATCTCGTTGGTGCGCTTGAGGAAATGGACGGCTTCCAGATTCTCGCGGCCGCCGAAAGCGTTCGGGACCCACTCGCCGGCGTTGCGTGAGTAATCGAGGTAGAGCATGGAGGCGACGGCATCTACGCGGAGTCCATCGATGTGATATTCCTGCAGCCAGAAGAGCGCATTCGCGGTGAGGAAATTGCGCACCTCGTTCCGGCCGAAGTTGAAGATGAGCGTGCCCCAATCCTGATGCTCGCCCTGCCGCGGGTCCGCGTGTTCGTAAAGATCGGTCCCATCAAATTCGGCCAACCCGTGAGCGTCTTTCGGGAAATGCGCCGGCACCCAATCCATGATCACGCCGATGCCGGCCTGGTGGCATTTATCGACGAAGTGGCGGAACTCATCCGGCGTGCCGAAGCGGCTGGTGGGCGCGTAGTAGTTGGTGACCTGATAACCCCACGAGCCCTCGAACGGATGCTCGGCGATCGGCATAAGCTCGATGTGGGTGTAGCCCATCTCGACCACGTAAGGCAGCAGGGTCTCGGCGTCTTCGAGGTAGCTGAGCATGCGGTTGCCCTCCGCGTGCCGACGCCACGATCCGAGATGCACTTCGTAGATGCTGACCGGACTCTTGTTCCAATCCTTGCTCCGGCGCGCCTGCATCCACTCGTCATCCGACCAGGTGTAGCGGCGCAGGTCGTAAACGAGCGACGAAGTCTCCTTGCCCCACTGGCCGAAGAAACCAAACGGATCGCTCTTCAAAAGCAACGCGCCGCCGGGCGTCCGGATTTCAAATTTATAGTGAGCTCCTTCGCCCACGCCGGGCACGAATAACTCCCACACCCCGCTGCCGAGCAGCCGGCGCATGGGATGGACGCGACCGTCCCAGCCATTGAAATCGCCGACCACGCTGACGCGATGCGCGTTGGGCGCCCAGACCGCGAAGTAAACGCCGGCGCGGCCATCGATCGAGCGCAGCTGCGCCCCGAGTTTTTCGTAAAGCTGATGGTGATTTCCCTCGGCAAAGAGATGGAGATCCACCTCACCCATCAGGATGCCATGGCAGTAGGGATCGTGGGAGGAATGCTCCGAGCCATCCCAACCCAGGACGCGCACCTGGTAATCCAGCTCTCGCGATTTCCCGGGCAGGATCGCTTGGAAAAAGCCTTCGTTATGCAAACGGCTCGCGAGCACTTCTTCGCCCGCGCCGTGGACGATCCGCACCTCCTGCGCCTCCGGTCGGAAGACGCGCACGACCAGGTTTTCGCCCACACGATGGGGGCCAAGAATACGAAAAGGGTCTGGATGCGCGCCCGCCAGAAAGGCGTGCATCTCGTCAACGGGGAGGCCGAGAATCTCGAAATTACTCATTACCCGGCCAACCTAGCCCGGACGCGCGGTCTTGAAAACCCGCAGGCGACGAAGACGGATCGAGGAACAAGAGGAGCGCTTGCATGCGCGGCCCGACCCTGCCACTTCGGCATCCGCAAGCGGGGTCCTCAGACAGGTTGATGAAAATATAGAATTGAGCCCTGCCGAGCGACGCCGTGCTTTTTCGAAGAGGCGATTGGTCCTGCCTTGAAGATCACTCACGAACAACTCCGAGCTGCCCACCAGCAAACTTCTGCAGTCTGCAGGCCGAGCTGCGTCGTAACATCCGTGCGCAATTAGATATGCGTCGATCGCATTTTCCGCTTCACTGCGCTCATTCCGATGAAAATTTCCCTGCTTTCGCTCGCCCTCAGTGCTCTGCTCGCCGCCGCCGCAAGCGCCCAACCCAAACCGGCGAAGCTTGACCTCAGCTCGGAGACACCGTCGGTTCTCCGCACATGGGTGGAGCGCGGGCCGGCCCCGGAACTGGATGGAATCGGCCAGGGCATCACGAATCAGCCAGTCACCGGTGCAATCAACGCGGTCGCGATCGACCCGAGTGATCCCTCGGGGAACACGGTCTATCTCGCGGCGGTCAACGGCGGGATCTGGAAGACGACCAACGCGAACGCGGCCACGCCAGTTTGGAAAACGAACACCGACAACACCCTGCCGGGGCTCTCGTTCATCTCGCTCGCGATCAGCCCGGTGAATCCGCAGATGGTCTTCGCTGGCTCGGGCAGCACCAGCTCCTACGGATTAATAGGCAGCGCGCCTTTCGGGGTTGCGCGCTCGACCGACGGCGGCGCGACCTGGCAGGCGCTGGCGAGTGCGACTTTCGCCGGTCGCGCGCTGAACAGCATTGTGCCGACGACGCTCGGCGGTGGGCAGGTGGTGTTGACCGCCTCGTTGAACGGCGGCGTTTACCGCAGCACCGATGGCGGGGTTAATTTCACCAAAATCTCAGGCACCGGCGGTCTCCCGGACCAGGGCGTGAGCAGCCTGGTCGGCGACCCGGGCGACCCGCAGCGCTTCTACGCGGGCGTGCCGACGGCGGCGGGCGCAATGGCTCACCCGGCGATGATCGATGGCCGCCCATGGGCGGAAGTGGCGGGCAACAAACAAAAACGCGCAGAGAAAAAGCGCGAACGGTCGCCGAGCACGACAGGCCTCGAAGGCGTCTACACGAGCGCCGATGGCGGCGTGACCTGGACCGCGGTCAACAGCGGGCTGACCGGCTTGAACACCGCGGCGCGTTTTCTTCTCGCGGTGCACAATAATGCCGGCGCGAGCACGAACGCGGTCTACGCCATGATTATCAACCAGGCGACCGGCTCGTTGCAGGAAGTCTTCCGGTCCGGCAATCACGGCGCGGCCTGGACCTCGATGGGCGTGCCGCCGGTGAACACGCACCCGGGCGGCCAGGGCAGCGTCCACGGCGCGATCGTGGCTGATCCGCAGAATGCGAACGTCATCTTCATCGGAGGCGACCGGCAGGACGGTGGCGTGAATGGCTGCATCAGCGATGCGTTGAGCGCCTGGCGCGGAAACGCGGTCGGGAACGTGTGGGAGAACGTGGTTTGCGACGGAGCCAGTGGGACCGCGCCGCATTCCGACTCGCGCTCCATGACCTTTGCGCCCGATGGCAGCATCATCACGACGACCGACGGCGGGATTAACCGCCTCCTGAACCCGAACACGCCCGGGACGCGCCGCTGGACCTCGATGAACGGCAACGTCGGCGCGATCGAGATGCCGACGGTCGCCTACGATTCGTTGAACGACACGCCATTCGGCAGCTTCCAGGATAATGGCGACGCCTATCAGATCGCCGCCGGCAATCTCACCTGGCAACACACTGGCGGTGCAGACGCGACCAATGTGCTGGTCGACAACGACCAAAACGCGCACCCCGGGACGACCATCCGTTATGTGACGACGAACGCGGGTTACCAGCGCACGACCTGGAACTCGAGCAATACGCTGGTCAGCGCCGAGGACGTCGCTTTCCTGATCACCTCCGGCGCCGGGAGCGGGCAAAATGTGCAGGTCTACGATCCGAATGGCATACGCGCGCTTAACCGGATCACGCCCGCGCGTTTCCTCATCTGGACGACGAACGTCTACGAATCGATGGATCGCGGCGACACCTTCGCCAACCTCGGCTTCGTCGCGAACGAAGGCGCCGCCGGGGTGGCTTATGGCGGCCGACTAAACGGCGTCGCCAAGCCGGACCTGATCTACGTCGGCGCGAGCAGCGGGCTCTATCGTCGGCAGAACCTTGGCGACCCGTTCACGAACGTAAGCGCTTACCCTGGGGCCACGCCCGGCGTCATCGTGCTCGACCCGCAGGATTGCCGACACATCTATGTGCTCGGTTTCGATGGGCGGGTGCACGCTTCATTCGACGAAGGCGCCACCTGGACGGACCTGACCCTCAACCTGTCCGACCTCAGCCCATCGGTCCTGACGATCGAGGTTTACAATCCAGATGTGGCGAACAACAACACCGTGCTCATCGCCGGCGGGGCGAAAGGCGTCTTCCAGTTGCGCGATCCGCAGACCGCGACCGGCTCACCCTGGCAGGCGGCGGGCGCGCGCTTGCCGCGCAATTTGACCTTCGATCTGCAATACAACTACACCGACGACGTGCTCGTGGCCGGGACGCTCGGTCGCGGCGCGTGGACGATTTCCCAGCCGTTCGCGCCCTTGAACCTGCGGATCACGTCGATCATCCGCCAGCCGAACGGCGACATCCTGCTCGAGGGCTCCGGGGCGGCGAATGCGTTGCTCACCATCCAGGCCGCGCCCGACCTCACTTCGCAAAATTTTAATCCCATCGGCACGACCATGATCAACGCGATCGGCGCCTGGCAGTTTGGCGATGCCGATGCGGATTTGTTTCCGCAGCGCTTCTATCGCGCGACCACGGCCTCTTCGCCGTAGTCAGGGAAACCAAAGGACGCCGGTGGTTCTCCAGCCCCACGAATAATACGCACGGATCGACAGCTCTCTCCCACGCGAGCCCAGCGGCGCCGTTGCGCGCGCCGAATGCAGCCCCGTGCTTAGGGCTTTGGCGCTGCGCTTTCGTGCGACCATTCCGACATGCTGTCGGCGAGAAATCTGCTGCAGCACGTCAAAGCGGACTTCACCGTAGTTCAACGCGTAACGCAGATCGCCTCCTTTAAATACCCAAGTCGTCGGGATCCAGGTCACCGGCAGGTCGAGGAAGCGCGTGAGCTTGCCGTCGCCGCGGCGTGGGCCGGGATCGGCCAGGATCGTCACGTTCGGTTGCTCGCCAATATCGTATTTCTGCAGCGTCGCGCGGCCATCGTTCCCGCTATCCCAGACGGCGACGAAAATGAAACGCGTCTCCGGGTTGTCCTTCACCATCTTTGTCCAACCGCCGCTTTTCATTTCCGCGAGACAGTTGCCGCACCACGAGGCCCAGAGGTGCACCACGCTCAGCCCGGGCGCCTTGATGGCTTCAGCGACCTTTTTTTCCACCGGGCTCGGCTCGGCAAACGATACCGAAACCAGGGTGACAAGAGCGGCGAATCCAGCGAGGAGAGATGTCTTCATCGGGTTAAAGCAAGCGACACGCGATGCGCTGGAGCGTCAACTTGCGCCGAGGCTCCTCACTCTCACGAGAGTGGCAGCTCGCAATGAATGCGAAGCCGCAGGGCCTCCCCAGTTGACCGCCCAAGGGAACGTGCCTAGTTTGGCTCCCCTTTTTCCACCGAGAAGCGCGGCCTAAGGAACCAGCTCTTCATCACGGAACGCGGCGGCTTTGCCGGCCACGAGGGGAATTAACCGTTATGCCACAAATGCAGGAACTGCTCGCGAAATCATTTCGCGAGTTCAAAGAAGGAAGCATCGTCAAAGGTCGCATCCTCGAAATCCGCCCCCGCGAGGTCATGGTCGACATCGGCTACAAGTCCGAGGGCATCATCCCCGCTCATGAATTCGACGACCTCGACTCGATGGAAGTCGGCGACGAAGTCGAAGTCCTCCTCGAACGTCTCGAGAACGACGAGGGCATGGTCATTCTCTCGAAGGAGAAGGCCGCTTATCGCCAGAATTGGAACAAGATCGCCGCGGTTTTCGCGGGCGACGGCTTGATCAAGGGCAAAGTGAAGTCCGTCGTCAAAGGCGGCCTCATGGTCAACATCGGCGTCGAGGCATTCTTGCCTGCGTCGCAGATCGACATCATCCCGCCGAAGGATCTCCAGCAATTCGTCGGCAACACCTACGATTTCAAGATCGTCAAAATCAACGACGACCGCAAAAACGTCGTCCTCAGCCGCCGCGAGCTCATCGAGCAGGAGCGGAGCGAGAAGCGCCAGAAATTCCTCGAAGGCGTCAAGATCGGCGACATGGTCAACGGCAGCGTCAAGAACCTGACCGACTTCGGTGCCTTCATCGATCTCGATGGCATGGACGGCTTGCTCCACATCACCGACATGACCTGGGGCCGTCTCGGCCATCCGAGCGAGCTGCTCAAAGTCGGGCAGGAACTCGAAGTCATCGTCCTCGATATCAACAAGGAGAAGGAGCGCGTCTCCCTCGGCCTCAAGCAGACCCAGAAAAATCCTTGGGATCAAATCGAAGAGCGTTTCCCGGCTGGGCAACACGTCAAAGGCAAGATCACCAACCTCGTGCCCTACGGCGCGTTCGTGGAATTGGAAGAAGGCGTCGAAGGCCTCATCCACGTCTCCGAGTTGTCCTGGACGAAGCGCATCATGCGTCCATCCGACGTCCTCACGCAGGGCCAGGAAGTGGAAGCGGTCGTGCTCGGCGTTAACAAGGAAGAGCAGAAAATCTCGCTCGGCCTCCGTCAGCTCGAAGCCAATCCGTGGGATGAGATCGAGAAGAAATTCACCATCGGCAGCACGGTGAAGGGCCAGATCCGCAACATGACCGCTTATGGCGCGTTTGTGGAACTGGAAGACGGCATCGACGGCATGATCCACGTCTCCGATTTGAGCTGGACCCGGAAGATCAATCACCCGAGCGAAGTCTTTAAGAAGAACGACGACGTCGAAGCCGAAGTCATCGACATCGACAAAACCAACCAGCGCATCAGTCTCGGCATCAAACAGCTGAGCGACGATCCGTGGAAGGAAATCGATTCGAAATACAAGATCGGCGATCTCGTCACCGGCAAGGTCACCAAGCTGGCCAGCTTCGGCGCGTTCGTGCAATTGCAGGACGACATCGACGGCCTCGTGCACATCTCGCAGTTGAGCGAAGAGCACGTGACGAAGGTGAAAGACATCCTCAAGGTCGGTCAGGAAGTCGAAGCCCGCGTCATCAAGGTGGACAAAGTCGAGCGCCGCATCGGTCTCTCGATCAAAGCCGCGAATTATTCCGAAGAAGATCTCAAGCGCGAATCCGAAGCGTTCGACAGCCTTCGCCCCGGCGAAGACATGGTCGGCCTGGAGAAAGCGTTCGAGGCTGCCGAGGAAGATTACCGTCCCGGCCAGGGCAAGAAGTAGCCGATACCCAGCTCACCTCGAGTGGGCGAAAATCGATGAGGCGATTACGAGCATTCACCCTGCTGGTAATCGCCTCTGTCGTTTTCGGGGTTGCGGCCTCGCGGGACGTCGCCGCGGGAACGATCGCCGATCTGGCGTGGTTGCAGGGCTGTTGGGAGTCGGTGGCCTCAGGTGAACGAACGACGACCGAGCACTGGATGAAGCCGGCGGGCGGCACCATGCTCGGCTTAAGTCGAACGATTGCCGGCGAGAAGACGATCGAATTCGAATTCATGCGCATCGCCCAGGAAGCCGACGGCGAGATCTACTTCATCGCCAAACCGTCCGGGCAAGCGGAGGCGCGGTTCAAGTTGGTCAAAGTCGGCCAACGTGAAGTCATCTTCGAAAATCCCACGCACGATTTCCCGCAACGCATCATCTATCGATCGCGGGATGACGGCGTGCTCCTCGGTCGCATCGAAGGCCGTAGCAACGGCCAACCCAAAGCCGTCGATTTCCCGATGCGAAGACTGTCGTGTGATTGACCGACGGTTTTAGGCCGTCTGCTCCCATCACTTCGCCTTCAACTACGATGACTTAACGTTGTCGGGCGTTGCTGCGAAAGGTCTGCCGTCCGGCATCTCACCCGAGATCTTTCGGCGCGCTGCCTTTGGCTTTCAGCAGATGGGTCCGCGCAGATTGCAGCCTTTTGATCATGACCTCGCCCATCCGCTTGAATAGTTCAAAACCGAGTGATGGATCGGCATCGCAATGCTCGCGCAGAACCGTCCCATAAAAGAAAATGGCGTTCGTAGGTTCGAGCGCCCGCGCGCTGAACTGCCAAACATACGGAGGGAAAAGCCAGGACCATCCAAGCAGATCTCCGGCGCCTATGGTATCGATCGTCACCGCCGCGCCGGCGTCGCCGGCAGACTCCAGCACCACCTTCCCGCTTTCGATCAGATAAAAGCGATTGGCGGTTTCGCCCTCTCGGAAGATGAGTTCGCCGGATTCGAACTTCGTCTGCATCGCGCACTCCGCGAGCAGTCGCAGATGGGATTCACCGATTGCGATGAGAAATGGATGGGTGGCGACTGAATGTGAGAGCGTTGGAGGATTCATTTTGTTTCTCGTGTGGACCGTCAAGGACGCGACCGTTTCAAGCGGTTGAGGAGGAGCACCTCCCGGCGCAACCCAAGCCCGTTACTTCGAGAGAACGGAGAAAGCGCGCAGACCGCATCCGTCAGTGTGGCACATGTTCCCGAATCGGTTGTATTATATTGCCCATCACTATCGAGCTTCCCGACGGGACCGAGTTCCCTCAGTTTCGCTTCTCGCGATAGTATTCGATCAACCCGTCGACCACGCCGGCTGCGTATTCGCGATAAATGCTGGGGCGATTGGTTCCGTTCACGTTCCGGATGCCGTCGTAATCGCCCTCCTGCACCCGCCAGAAGACTTCGTCGCTATTCATGACATACGGCTCGAAATAAATCACCGGCGCGTCGTAGACACGGGTGGCGAGCAGGTTGCGCAGGAAGACGTAGCCGGTTACGCCGACTTTGCTCACGTTTTCGGTCGTGTATTCGTAACGCGGAAGCTGGGTGCGCCGCGCCATCGTTTTCGCGAGGACTTCCGCGAGGCCGATCTCCTCGGCGTGGGTGCGACTGAGCAGACGATCAAGCATCTCAAAGCGGATGTCGTCCAGTTCCAGTTCCGCTGGGAGATACGAACCGTTCACGAGCAGATGAAGATGATTGCGCTCGACCAGATTGGGCTTCACCGGGTCGTCCCACGCTTCGGCGTTGAAGTGCAAGCAAAGAACGAGGTCGGGCTTGATCTCCTTGTTCACCTTTTCTGCGCGTTGGCGGATCTCGCTATTCCGATAAAAGAGGCGCTCGTTTTGCCAGCGGACGGTCTGTTCTTTTCCCGGATCTTCCGGTCCGCTGTAATCCTCGCGCGGTGCCGGATCGCCGGAGCGGAAAAGCAGGTTTTTCGACACTTCCGATAAATCCTCCGGCCGCTTCGCTGTGGCTGGCGCGGCCTCGTCGCGCACGAGCGTGACCTTGGCGCCGAGCGCGCGCAGTTTGGGCGCCAGGATTTTTGCTACGAGCAGAGTCATGTCGCCTTCCTGGATCGGCTTGCTATCGCCCACCTGGAACCACCGTTCCTCCATCCGCGCCCAACTGCCTCCGAGATGCCCGGGATCGAGCGCGATATGCAGTCCTTTTAACTCCCGAAAGCGGGAAGTGCGCGGCAGTTTCCCGGCGGCCTTCCAACGATGCGGCGCGGGCTTGGCCGACGCCTCATCCCTGGCGAAGCGCAGCGTGAAGCGCGTCTGCTTTTCCTGGTCGGCTAAAATCTCGGCCGTCTCCGGTGTGACCCGGATCAGCGTTTCGCTCACTCCACGCGTGCAGTAAACACCCTGCAGGAGCCGGACGAATTCATCGTGCGTGATCGTCTCCTGATATTTTTCGAGCGCGCTCCAATCCGGCTCGTTCGCCAGGGGGCTGATCGTGGTCGCCGCGCCAGCCGAGCCGAGGACGAAGAGGAAAGCGTAAGTGGAAAGAGCGCGGAGCAGGCGAGAGTGAAGGACCATCACGGATTGGATTTCGTCCTATTTAACACCATGTTCGCAAAATGCTGACGATTCTCTTTCTCGGCGACATCGTCGGCGAGCCTGGCCGGAGCACGGTGATCGCCCAACTGGCCACGCTGAAGGAGCGGCATGCGGTTGATTTTGTGATCGTAAATGGCGAGAACGCGGCCGGCGGTCGCGGAATTACTTCCCGGATCACGATCGATCTTTTGCGCGCTGGCGCCTCCGTCATCACCACTGGCGATCATGTCTGGGATCAGAAGGACCTGGCTCACTTCATTGATTCAGAGCCACGTCTGCTCCGGCCGATTAATTACCCGGCCGGCGCCCCGGGGAATGGTGCCATCGTGCTCGAGACCGCAAAAGGAAAGGTGGGCGTGATCAATGTGCAGGCGCGCACTTTCATGCAGCCCATTCTCGAAAATCCTTTTAAAGCTCTGGACGAAGCGGTGGAGCAGATGCGTGCGGAAACGAAGGTGATCTTCGTCGATGCGCATGGCGAAACGACAAGCGAGAAGATCGCGTTCGGGCGGTTCCTGGACGGCCGGGTCTCAGCGGTGATCGGCACCCACACCCACGTGCAGACGGCCGACGAGCAGATCTTCCCCGGCGGCACGGCTTTTCTTTGCGATGCCGGGATGTGCGGCCCTTCCGAATCCATTTTGGGTCGCGCGATTCATCCAATCATCGACCGCTTTATCTCCAACATTCCCGCCCCGTTTCCGGTGGCAAAGGGGCCTGTGCGACTTTGTGGTGCCGTGGTGCAGATCGACGAGGAAACTGGTCGCGCCCTCTCCATCACGCGCGTGAACGAGCTCATTGCCGCGCCGATGACGGGAGCGGAGGAGGCAGCGGTTGGCGCCGCGCCAGTTTCCAATTCGCAAGCTTAGTTCGAAGGGGCCTGCAAGCTGGAAGCTTGCGCTTCCTTACTCGTCGTCAGCTTCGTCTGGCGCTTCGCTCGCAGCTTCCGCTTCGGCATCATCCGAGGCATTGGAGAAGCGGCGCTTCCGACGCGCGGCCGGCAAAGGCGAAAGCGTCATCGTGATGTTTCGCCCGGCGGCTTTCGGATCCATCTCCACTTGCGACATGGAATTCAAATCGTCGCGCACTCGATACATCAATTGCATCCCGATTTCCTGGTGCGCCATTTCGCGGCCGCGGAATTGCAGCTGCACCCGCACCTTGTTTCCCTTGTCGAGGAAAGCTTCGCCATGACGAATTTTCGTCATGTAATCATGCGCGTCGATGTTCACGCGGAACTTGATCTCTTTCAGCTTCGTCCCGGTGGTGCGCTTCTCTTTCTCCTGCTTCGCGATGTCGTAACGGAACTTGCCGAAATCGACAATTTTACAGACCGGCGGATTGGCAGTGGGCGCGACTTCCACCAGGTCCATCCCGAGGCTCTGCGCCTTGCGCAGCGCGTCCGAAAGTTTCATGACCCCGAGCTGTTCGCCCGAGGTGCCGATGATGACCCGAACTTCGCGTGCGCGAATCCGGCCGTTGACACGAATTTGTGGTTGCAGTGTAAATCTAGCTCCGAGCCGGCGAATTGGGGAGTGAACCGCGTCGCCGTGTTTCTTTAGTCATCGCCTCTCTCCGGCGCGGCCGCAGCCACTCCGAACACTCCGCACCATCACGGATGCGATCCCGCGACTGCGAATCGCCGCCTGGGCGTCGATTGCGGGAAGTTGAGTGCATCATGGCCGCAGTAGCAAGACGAATCTGGTAGGAACCCGCGTCTTCTGAGGAACTAGGCGACGCCGGGCGAGTGGCTTTAGTTTGGCGGAGGCGAGCCGAAGTGCGCGGCGTGGGCGGCGTAGTCCGCCGCATCTTCCAGCATCGCATCCAGCGCAGCCGCCATCGGAGCAGCCTTGGCAAAACCCGAAAAAATCGCGCGATCGCCGTTCTCGCTCTCGATCACAAAGGTGGGCCGCTGGTTCACCTGCAACGCATGAAACTCCGCTGTGCTGGCGCGGAGGCGCTGCTCTATCTCGGGCGTGCGAGCGCGCTCCAGCAATTGCGTTTCATCCAAGCCAGAGGCGGCCGCTGCCACCTCGGCCGCGATCTCCCAGCGGCCTGTCTGTCGACCTTCCAGCATACCCGCTCGCGCCAGGGCCAGTCGCACCCGATCGTCGCTCACGCCCATTTCGCGCGCTGCTTCCGCGACTGCATTGGGCGCGAGATACTCCTGGCTCCCGATTTCGGCCCAGGCTGATTTCAACATGATCGGCGAGCGCATCATCATCCCGCTCCGGCGATAGAACCAATCCATCTGCTCATGCGAGGTGGGCAACCCAGCTGCATCCATCAACGCGATCTTCCATTCAAACGTGACGCGATCGCGGTAGCGCTGCTGCAACTCTTTCCACGCGGGGTCCGCCCAGAAGCACCAGGAAGAGATGACGTCGAGATATTGGGTCACGGTGATTTTCATAGGGTGGAGAGCGGTTGGCGGGAGATGGTTGTTCTACCGGAATCCGACCGGCCGCGAAAAGCGATAACTCGCTCGGGTTTGAGGCTTGACCAAAATCGCGCTGTCCCGCTTTTATTGGCCACCGAAAAATGAAAAAGCCCGTCGCCGCTTTTACCCTGATCGAGTTGCTGGTAGTCATCGCGATCATCGCCGTTCTGGCGGCGCTGGCAGTGCCGGCGCTGACGAATGCGCTCACCCGCGGCCAGATGACGGGCACGATGAATAACGCGCGCCAGCTTTACCTCGCCGGCTTCCAGATGGCGACTGATGGCGCGACGAATTCGGATCCGAATTACTCCTGGCCTGGGAGCAATCCGCAGATGACCACCTTGCAAGCCTATGGCACGCGCCTGGTGCAAAACGATTACCTGAAGACGGGGGATTTGCAGAAAATCCTCAACGCGCCGGGCACCACCTTGCAGGTGACCGCGCCGGCGAGTGAGACGGCCGAAGTGGGGATGACCGGCACGAGCGCGCTCAAAGTCTATCGCATTAGCGAGAACGACGCCTCCAACACGATCTTCGCGGCGAGTGCCAATTTTACTTACGACACCGCGCTGCCGGCCGGCGGGGTTCCTTACGGCGACAAAGGTTTCATCATCATGCGCAAAGGCGGCGATGCGTCTGTCTTCCGAAAAAACCAGGCGACCAAGGCCAATAGCGGAGGCGACATCGCGAAGTATCAAAGTGCCATCGGCGTCCTGCCGGTGGAAGGTCAGGAAGCCACACCGCCCGTGACGGAGACCGCCTCGATGGTGCTGACAAATCCCAGCGGAAATTAACGGCTCGCCGCCGTGGACTCGAAAGTCCCATCGCCCACTTGGGTGCGCAACGGCATCCCGGTCCGGACTTGTTGGACGGAAGTGATAATCCGTCCGGCCTCATCCGTGGTGATGCTGTAGCCGCGTTGCAAGGTGGCCGCCGGTCCGAGGACGCGCAGGACCTCCTCCGTGTGAGCGAACCGCTGCTGCGCGTGGCGTAGCGCAGCCGTGGGGCAGGCGGCAAGGCGGCGCTGCAACTCTTTCACCCGCTCGCTGCGTGCGGCGATCGCACGCAACGGGGAGTGCGCCTGCAACGTCTGGGCGCGACTGGCGAGGACCGCACGCGCCTGCAGCAGCGTGCGGCTGGTCACCCGGGCAAAGGCGTCGCGCGCGAGATCGACAGTTTGTTGCGCGTCACGCAGCCGCGCGGTGACTTCGCGCGCGAGTGTTCTTTCGGAGAGATAACGAAGCCGAGTCTGGCTCTGCGCGAGGAAATTTCGGAGGTGTCGCGCGAGGTTGGCCGAGAGCCCATCCACTCGTCGGAGGAGGTCGAGCATATCCGGCACGATCAACTCCGCGGCCGCGCTCGGGGTGGGCGCGCGCAAATCCGCTACGAAGTCCGCGATGGTAAAATCCACCTCGTGTCCGACCGCGCTCACCACCGGCAACGGAGAGGAGACGATGGCTCGCGCCACGATCTCTTCGTTAAACTCCCACAGGTCTTCGATGCTGCCGCCGCCCCGGGTCAGGACGATGAGATCGAGCGGCGCCCAGGCTTTATTCGGTTGCGAAAGTTCGCGCAGGGCGGTCGCGATCTCCGCTGCCGCGCCGCTTCCCTGCACCCGCACCGGGCTAAGCAGAATTTGCAACGCTGGCGCGCGCCGTTGCAAAACATTGAGCACGTCGCGCAGGGCAGCGCCGCTGGAGGAGGTGATGATGCCGACGCGTCGCGGAAAGCGGGGCAGGGGACGCTTGCGCGCGGAATCGAACAAGCCTTCTGCTTCCAGCTTCCGTTTCAGCGCATCGAACTTGGCCTGCAGAAGACCGAGCCCACGTTCCTGCACGAGCTGGACGTTCAGCTGATATTGCCCACGCGCTTCGAAGACGGTGATCTGCGCGAAGATTTGCACTTGAGCGCCATCGCGAAGCGGTCGCGCGCTGGACGGGAGAGTGTTGCGAAAAATCACGCACGCGATCGCAGCGCGCTGATCTTTGAGCGTGAAGTATTGGTGACCGGAGGGGTGGCTTTTGTAATTGGAAATTTCGCCCTGCACCCACACGGCGCCGAATTTTGTTTCCAACGTGCCGCGAATGGCGCGGGTCAACTCCGCGACGGTGAGGACTTTCGCGGTCTGCTGAAAGAAGTCGGATTGCACGGCTACCCGAAAAGATCGCTTTGCCCGCCGACGGGCGGCTTGAGCCCGAGCTTCCGATAAGCGTGAGGCAGAGCCACGCGCCCCTGCGGCGTGCGCTTGATGTAGCCTTCCATGATGAGGTAAGGCTCGTTCACTTCTTCGAGGGTGCCGGCTTCTTCGCCGATCGCGACCGCGAGCGAATTCAAGCCGACTGGGCCGCCGTTAAACTTATGGATGAGCGCTTCGATAATGCGCTTGTCCCATTGATCAAACCCGTCGCGATCAATCTCGAGCATGGTGAGCGCGCGATCGGCCACCTCGGCGGTGATGCGGCCGTCGGCTTTCACTTGCGCGTAGTCGCGCACCCAACGCAGAAGATTATTCGCAGTGCGCGGAGTGCCACGAGTGCGGGCGGCGATTTCCGCCGCGCCGGAATCATCGATCTCGACCCCGAGCAATCCCGCGCTGCGAGTGATGATCTTGTGCATCTCTTCGGCGGCGTAGTAATCGAGGCGCGCTGTCATTCCGAAACGCGAGCGCAGCGGCGCACTGACCATGCCAGCCCGGGTGGTGGCGCCGATGAGGGTGAACTTCGGCAGCTGCAAGCGCAGGCTGCGCGCCTGCGGGCCTTGATCGATGATGATGTCCAGCCGGTAATCCTCCATCGCCGGGTAAAGATATTCCTCGATCGTCGGCTGGAGCCGGTGGATCTCGTCAATGAAGAGGACGTCGCCTTTTTCCAGACTGGTCAGGAGACCCGCCAGCTCGCCGGCCTTTTCGATCACGGGTCCGCTGGTGTTCTTCACGTTCACGCCCATCGCGTTGGCAATGATGTGCGCGAGGGTGGTTTTGCCCAGACCGGGAGGACCGCTTAACAAAATATGTTCGAGCACATCGCCGCGCTGCTTGGCGGCTTCGACCAACACCGCGAGTCGTTCGCAGACTTTCACCTGGCCGGTGAACTCGCTGAACATGGGCGGCCGAAGCGAGATCTCGAGCGCGGGATCAAGTGCCGGCGGTTGCAGCGGAGCGGGATTCATCGGGGTGAGTGGGAAAGTGGAGAGCGCCGCGCCGTCGCCCGAAAGGCGCGCCTCATCCCAGACGTTTGGTCAGAACGAGCTCCGTCCCCCGGCTTTTCAGGACGTAATCCACGTTATCAAACGCCGTCCGGATCAAGTGCAAACCGAGGCCGCCCGGCTTGATCAAATCATGCGCGCGGCCTTTCATTTTATCCGGCCGGCATTGGTGCCCGTAATCGCGCAGGCGCATGCAGACGCAGTTGCTCTTGGCTTCGAGCGAAAGGGCGATCGGCTGGTCGTCCTGCAAGTGATAAGCGTGGCGGATGATGTTGGTGCAGGCCTCATCCACTCCCAGCACCATCAGGGTCCGTTCCTTTTCCGAGAAGGGGAGGGAGTCCAGAAAGCCGCGCACGAAAGAGCGCATCAAAGCGAGATTTCCAGTGTGGCTGGAGAATTGAACTTTCTTCTTCATTAACCGCACGCGGGGGGAACATACGCACGGGCGGGGGCAGGTTCGCAAACGAAAACGGTTGGACAGTGCGCGCCATGGGCATTTGCTTCTGGCCATGTGGAAGATTTTTTTCGCGCTTTTCCTCGTTTCGGGGATGGCCTTCGGCGCGCAGCAGAGCACGGCCTATGACGCTCTCCTCGTGGTGGGAAACCAGTTCAGCCGCGCGGCTTTGCAACGGATCATCTCGGTGCACGGGACCGAGGGTGATCCGCAGCCGACGGAGTGGACGGTTCTGGTGGCGGATCGGAATTTGCCCAGCGGCGTCCGGGAACTGCGGGTCGCAGACGGCCGAATCATCGCCAACCGCGAGGGCGAGATGGGGGCGGGCTCGGGTCGCAGCAAGACCATTCGCACGGCGCAGTTGAATCTCGATTCCGACGGCGCGTTTACGGTGACGAATTACACCGCGGACAAATCGCACACGAATTTTAACTCAGTCGATTACACCCTGCGTTTGAATGATCGCGGGATGCCGGTTTGGGTCGTGACCATTCTCGACCACACCCGCGCCCCGGTCGGCACCATTCACATCTCGGCCAATCGAGGGAACGTGACCCGGGTGGAGGGCATGTATCGCGGCGCGAACATGGCGAACGTGCAACAGGACCCGACCGGTGGGGAGGAGATGATCGTTTCAGACAGCTACGAGGACGACGAAGTTTACCAGCCGGAAGAAGACGAGAACGTCGTTAAAGTCCGGATCAAGCAGCTCTTCTATCGGACGAAGCGCGATGCGCAGCGGCTCTTCTTAAAAGCGCGCCGGCCATTCGATGAATTCATCGCGCGACGCTCCCGTTAACTACCGCGCGTGATCGACACAGAAATTGACGAAAATTTCATGCGGCAGGCGTTGCGCCTGGCGGTGAAAGCGGGCAAGGCCGACGAAGTGCCGGTAGGCGCGGTCGTGGTGCACGAGGGACGGATTATTGGCCGCGCGTTTAATCAGGTCGAGCTGCTGAAAGACGCAACCGCGCACGCCGAGATGCTGGCCATCACGCAAGCGGAAGCAGCGGTGGGCGATTGGCGGCTGAGCGATTGCGATCTGTATGTGACGAAGGAGCCCTGCCCGATGTGTGCGGGCGCGCTGGTCCACGTGCGCATGAGGCGGGTGATATTCGGATGCCCCGACGCGCGCGGGGGGGCGGCCGGCGGGCTCCTGAATCTTTTGCAGCTGCCGAGTCTCAATCACCATTGCGAGATCACCGGTGGAGTCCTTGCGCACGAATGCGCCGCGTTGCTCCAGGATTTCTTTCGCGCACGCCGCCGTGGCAGTGGCGGACTAGGGATTGGCAACGCCGGAGCGACGGAACATTCCCGGGATGGAGAGAATCATCCAGGCGGTCTCGAGGAAGACAAACCCCACGCGCCAGTCGATGATCGCGACCCAGGTAAGAAGAGCGGAGCCGAGGAAATTTAGGACGCTAAACCAGCGGTTGCTGGAGCTGAGCCGGCCGGTTTGGAGAGCGACGTAAGCGGCCAGAATAAGGATCGCGCCGAGGACGGAAATAACCTGGTAAAACATGCGCGTATGCATCGCGCAGAATGAGCCATTTTGCTCGTAGAAATCGTGGCGGGTGTGGCTGCCTCGCAAGGATTCGAACCTTGACAAAGAGATTCAGAATCTCTCGTGCTACCGTTACACCACGAGGCAAGAGCGGAGCGGAGACCTAAAGCCGGGAAGCGCGCTCGCGCAAGTTCCACGCCGATGACCAAAGGGCAGTTCGCTACGGGCGACGATCGCTTTTGCTCAGCCAGATCTCGGAGCCTTCGCGGCCGGCTTCCACTTCGAGGGGCAGGCCGCTTTCCACCACAAGAAGGCGGGCGCGTTCCAACATGTCATCGATTTGTCCATCGTCATGCATGGGATCGTGATGGAAGAGGATGAGCTTGCGCGCACGCGCCTCGAGCGCGAGCGAAACGACGCGGCTGAGAGAACCGTGGCCCCACCCAATGTGATTCTGGTATTCCTCGTCGGTGTATTGCGTATCGAGGATGAGGACGTCGACCTCGCGCAGAAATTCCGCCAGTTTTTCCCGTTCCGCTTTCGCGAAAGCGCGAGCTTCGCGCAGGCTGCTCTTCTCGCGATCGGCCAGATGCACCTTAAGCAACTCGTACGGCTCGTTGTCCGGGAAGTAAGCGATGGAGCCGCCGCTGGTGTTGAGTCGGTAGCCGGCGCAGATCCCGGGATGATTGGCAAACTTGGCTTTGATCGAGACGCGCCCGATCGCAAATTCCATCTCCTTGAGCTCGTCAATCTCGAGGTTGCTGGGAAGATCGCGCAGACTGACCGGGAAGAACGGCGTTTCCATTTGGCCGGCGAGGATGGCGGCGAGCCCGGCACGGGCGCCCTCGTAGCCGAGGACGTGGATCTTGTTTTTCTTCAGGTAAGCCGGGAGGAAAAATGGCAACCCCTGGATGTGATCCCAGTGGGTGTGAGTGAGAAGGAGGGTGAGTTTTATCTGTTCTTCCCCAAACTCTTTTTCCAGCTCCATCCCCAGCTCGCGAATGCCGGAACCGGCATCGAGGATAATGATCTCGCCATCGGCGCGCACTTCGACACAACTGGTGTTGCCGCCATAGCGGACCGTGCCCGGGCCGGGCACCGGGATGGAGCCGCGCACGCCCCAAAGTTTGATCCGGGTGGCGGGCGCGTGAAACGGCACCTGCGCGTCGGTCGAAGGTTCGGCCCGGGGCAAGTCTGGCAGAATGCGTTCGATGACAGCGGAGAGGTTCTCCCACGTGATGGGTTTGACCAGATACTCATCCGCGCCGGCTTGCAGCGCGCTGGAGCGATCGACGCCGTAATCGCGGCCTGAGATGACGATGATTTTAGTGCGTTGCAGTTTCGCCCGCACCGCCCGGCAAACCTGAAAGCCGTTTGCCTTCGGCATGAGCAGATCGCAGAGGATCACGTCCGGCCGGTGTTTCAATGCCAGCTCGATCCCGACCTCGCCATCGCCCGCTTCCATCACCGCCCAATTTTCGCGTCCGAATAGCTCACTCGTGGCCCGGCGCGCCTCGTCGTCATCCTCGATTAGTAATACTGTGGGCATGCGAGCGGGGAGTGTGTCAGTCGGAGCGGCGAACGCCAAGTCATTATGTGAGGGGGGCTGGGGGCGAATGGAGGTGGCCTGCTAATTTCAGCCGGTCCCAGGCCCCGCAGGCCAGGAACTGGCGTGGGAATTTTACAGCAGCGCGAGCGGCTGGGGCGGAGGGAGGAGGGTTTTCCATTGCCAGCCGTGCAGCGGAGTCCGACGATGGGTTTGAAATTTGCTCGGGGAGATCCTCAATGGCGCGCGTCTTTCTTTTATCTGCGACTCCGCCCGACGACTCCACGCCCGACCACCTGTCGGTCTTCCATGGCCTTCAAGCCAGCGCAGCCCGGGATCGTTTTGGGGTGCACCAGCTGACGGAAGATCCGGAAGCGGCGGATGTAATTTTGTTTGCGGAAACGTATGGCGCGGGCTGGCATTTCGAGCGGGTCCGCCAGCATCCGTTCACCCGGAGGTTCCGCGAAAAATGTTTCATCTATTGCGAGAATCCCTACGTGATCCCATTCCTGCCGGGCGTCTACACCGGGATCGATCGACGCTGGGCTTCCCGGCGGACGGTGGGGGGATTTTACCTGAAAGTGTCGGCCCATGATACGGCGCCATTTGTGCCACCGGATCCCTCGCTCCCATATCTTTTCAGCTTCATGGGATCCATCCAGACGGCATCGGTGCGGCAGGCGCTCCCTTCGCTGGAGCATCCGCGGGGATTTTTTCGGGAAACGTCGGTCGACTTCCAGCGGGCGCTGCGGGGCGCGATGGAACCGGCGGAACGAGCGGAGTATCTGCAGCGCTTCACCGACGTGATGCGGCAGAGCAAGTTTGTGCTCTGTCCGCGAGGCTTAAGCGCGTCCAGTATTCGCCTCTTCGAGACGCTGCGACTCGGGCGGGTGCCGGTGATTCTTTCGGATGGATGGGTGGAACCGCCCGGCCCGGCCTGGAAGGAATTCTCGCTGCGCATTCCGGAGCGGCAGGTCCGCGAGGTGCCGCGTATCCTGGAGGAACGGGAGGATGAGGCGGTGGCAATGGGAAATCGTGCCCGCGCGGCCTGGCTGGAATGGTTTGCGGAAGAGGTGGCGTTTCATCGCGTCACGGAAGCGTGCCTGGCGTTACGCGCGGAACGGCGCTGGCCGGAAGAGTGGGCTCACTGGGCCGCGCACTTGCAATATCTCCGGCCTTTCCACTTCCGACGTTTACTCCGCCGGAGTCTGCATCTGAGCCGGCCGAAAATCGCCCGCGCTCGGCGAGAGGGTGGGACGCCGCTTACCTCCGAGGGCCCAGCTGTCCGAAAGGTGGAGACGGAGGCTCGCTGCGACGCGCGCGACCAGCAGACCGTTGACGCAGATCGGCGGAGCCTTTAGTTCATACTCTTGCAAAATCCTGTTGAGAAAACCGAGCGCATCTACTTCCGGCTGACCGCGTTCGTGCTGGTCGGAACGCTTCTTCTAGTCTTGCTGGCCTGGGGTGGGCTTTACGGATTTCATCGCTGGCAGGAAGGTCACTTGATTCGACGAGCCACTGGTTTTCTGGCTGGCGGTGATGTGAAGACCGCGTCGCTCAACGCGCGCCGAGCTTTTCAGTTAAATGACTCGAGCGTGGAGGCGGCGCGTCTCTTGGCGACGATCGGCGAGAAGGCGCTCGACGGCTCCGAGTTGCTTTGGCGACGGAAGGTTTTTGAGTTGCAGCCGCAATCGATCGACGACGGCCTGGCGTTGACCCGGGCTGCACTTCGGGCCGGCGATTTGGGGACGGCAGAGCGGACTTTGCAGGCGATGGAGCCCTTTGCCCAGGCAGCCCCGGGCTATCAGGCCGCACGAGGGCGCCTGGCCGAAACCAATGGAAGGAAGGACGAGGCGGAAAGGCATTGGGCAAAGGCGGCCGAGTTGGCGCCCGAGGAGTCGGCCTATCAAGTGCAGCTGGCCATCATTCGCCTCGATTCCGCCGATGAGGCCAAACGCAAGCAGGCGCTTGATGTTTTGGAGCAGTTGCGGGCCGATCCGAAACAGCGGGCCGCTGCCACCCGCGCCCTCATCATTGATGGCGGCACCCGGAAGCTGGCAGCGGAGCGGCTCCGGGCTCTCGCAGCGGAGCTTCAGACGTTTCCTGACGCCACGTTTAGCGATCGTCTCCTTTACCTCGAAATTCTGCGGCAGCTGCAGGATCCGGGTTATGAAGAATATCTCGCTCGCCTGGAAAAAGAAGCGCCGCCGGCAGCAGCGGATACCGCCAGTCTGATTTCCTGGATGAACACCACGGGGAACATGAACGAAGCGATCCGTTACTCGGCCACGCTCTCCAGTGAGCTGCTGGTCTCCTGGCCGGTTCCGCTCGCGGTCGCGGAAGCGTATGCGCGTTTGAAGGATTGGAAGGGACTGAAAAAGATGGCTGGGGAAAAAGACTGGGGCGCTTTCGATTTTCTCCGCCATGCCTATCTGGCCCGGGCCTTGCGCGATGAGGACCTGCAAACGGCGGCAAATCAGGAATGGGACCGCGCGCAGCGGAAAGCTTCAGTCCAGCCGCAGACTCTTCTTATGCTGGCGCGAACGATCTCTGCCTGGGATTGGCAGGACGAGACGATCAATCTGCTTTGGACCTTAAGCAAAGCCGACGATACGCGGAAAGAAGCGCTGCAGCTGCTCTACCAGCATTACGCCAAGAGCGGCGATACCTCGGGACTTTATCGGGTGCTTCTCCGCAGCACTGAAGTCGCTCCCGAAGATTTGGTCATGCAAAATAATCTGGCCCAGGTCTCTCTCCTGCTTGGCGCCGATTTGGAGCGGGCGCGGCGGATCGCGGCCGATCTCGCGCAAAAGGAGCCCACCAATGCAGCGTTTGTCTCCACCTACGCTTATTCGCTTTACGCGAAGGGCGATGGCGCAGCGGCGTTGAAAGCGATGGCGCGGTTGAGCCAAGAACAACAAAACGATCCGTCAGTGGCTTTTTATCACGGGATCATCCTGGCCGGCTCCGGCAAGCCCACGGAAGCGCTTCCGTTTTTGGAGCGAGGCGCGCAGGCGTTTCTTCTGCCGGAAGAAAAGGCGCTGCTGGAAAAGGCGCGAGTGATCGAGGCTCGATAGGTCCGCATCTGCGGGGCGCTCCGTCGGGCTCTTTGCCCCGCGGGGGATGCCGGATTGTAGGACGGGGAGGGAGACGCCGAACGTCGAAGGATTGACCCGTGCCGCGCAAACAAAAAAGCGGCCGTCCCGAAGGACGGCCGCTTCCAAACAAACGAACAGAAAGCGCTGCTCTACAATTTCATCTGCGCCAGGCGGCGACGACGCAGGAAGCTGGTCGCACCGATTGCAGTGATGAGACCGACGATTGGCATCACCATGCCCATTTCGGGGATGGGATTGATCTCGGCCGAGAAAGCAACTGGGAGCACGTTACCAGTCGCGGCCGCGACCGAAATGTATTGGAAGCTGCCGAAAGAAGGAACGGCGACAAACATGTTATCGAAGGAGAGGCCAGTGAAAGGGCCCGCGATCGCAGTGCCGAGCATGCCTTGAGTGTTGGAGCCGAAGAGCTGGAAGCCTTCGCCATTTTGGAGACTGCCCACACTGATCATTCCGTTCATGGCATTAGCCGCCAGGATGGAAGTGAGATCGAGCTGAATGAAATTGAGCGGGCTGCCTGCGTTCGGTCCCGCGTTCAGCTCATTGTGCGGCGAATTAGCGAGACCAAGGCCGCGTTCGGTCGCTCCGTCTGAGTCCGGCGCGCTCTTGTAGAAAAGTCCGGTCGTCGTGCCAGTCCCGCTATTATTGTTGTAACCAGTCGCCGTGATCTGGAAACCGCCAGAGCTGAAGGTCTGCGTACTGGACCCGACAGGTTGGTGCTGATTATTCGGATTCAGGTTCCAGACGATGGCCGCATCGGCGGAAGTGAGAGCCAGGGCTGCAGCTGCAGTGAGGGCTCCGAGAAGGGCGAATTTGTTTTTCATTTTAATCATTGGCTTTTGGTAAGGCGTCGAATCTTTTTCAGTCCCAGAGTTTCGACAGTCCTGTTATTTCATTTTTGCGTCGCAGGGTCAATAACAATTACCTTGCCAGGCAAGAAACTTTCTGTCCTCCACGTCGCGCAGCCTGCGTCGCCAGCGCCAGCTTTTAGAGCAGGCTGGAACCGAATGCCCCTGGCACCCCGCGCTTCCAGCGCAGATCTGGGCTGAGATTGATCTCTTCCGCCGGCACATCGAATCCAACCGCTCGCAGAAGATGGGAGACGCCCTCGCGACTTTCCATCGTTTCCTTCAAGCTGCGGGCGAAGAGTTCGATGTATTCCTTGTAGGATTCGAGCTCGAGCTTCCCCTCGGCAAAATGCTCGGCCAGCGCTTCGTCGTGGTAATCGATCAACTCAATCAGCGCGCGCCGCAGCTTCAGCCGCATTTCCGGGTCCACCACCACCTTGAACGGGGTCGCCCCCGGATCGGGCAGGGCCAGCTCCTTTTTCATCGGGGCGGGGTTCGCCGCAATCAGCTGGTAATCCCGCGGAGCCGCGTCCGTGTTTTTAATATCCATCGCTGTGGGAGAGCGCGGCGTTGCCGTGCCCGTGCCTTAAAAGAACATCGGGATAATCAAAATGGCCACGATGTTGACCACTTTAATCATCGGATTGATCGCCGGACCGGCGGTGTCCTTATAAGGATCGCCGACCGTATCGCCGGTGACTGAAGCCGCATGCGCGAAGGAACCTTTGCCGCCGAGATTACCTTCCTCGATGTATTTCTTCGCGTTGTCCCAAGCGCCGCCGCTCGAAGTCATGGCGATGGCAACGAAGAGGCCGGTCACGATCGTGCCGACGAGCATGCCGCCGAGGACGACAGGGCCGAGTGGTTTGATCCACGCGACGGCGAGCACGAATGCCACCGGCAGGAGCGCGGGGATGATCATCTCGCGCAGCGCGGCCTTCGTCACGATGTCGACGCACACGCCGTAGTCCGGCTTGTCCTCGCCCCGCAGGATGCCGGGCTTGGCCGTTAATTGCCGCCGCACTTCGCGCACGACTGCGCCAGCGGCTTTGCCCACCGCGTCCATGCTAAAGGCGGTGAAGACGAACGGGAGCAGGCCGCCAATGAAAAGACCGATGATCACTTTCGGATCGTTCAGCGAGAAATCGAAGGAGTAAGCCCGGCCGGTCGCGAGGTAATGCGCGCGCAATTCCTCCACATAAGATCCGAAGAGCACGAGGGCCGCCAACCCAGCCGAGGCGATGGCGTAGCCTTTCGTGACCGCTTTCATGGTGTTGCCGACCTGGTCGAGTTCATCGGTGGTGTCGCGCACTTCCTTCGGAAGATTGCTCATCACCGCGATGCCGCCCGCGTTGTCCGTGATCGGGCCGAAAGCATCGAGCGAGATAATAATGCCGGACATCGAGAGCATGCTCATGACCGCGATCGCGATCCCGTAGAGCCCGGCAAAGTGATAGCTGAGCAAGATCGAGAGGCCGATGAAAGCGACAGGCAGCGCGGTCGCGTGCTGGCCGATGGCCAGGCCGGCGATGATGTTGGTGGCGTGGCCGGTCTCCGAGGCCTTCGCGATTTTCCGCACCGGCCGATACGCGGTCGAGGTGTAGTAATTCGTAATCAATACCACGATGCCGGTGAGCGCGAGGCCTACCAGGGCAGCCAGATAAAGCGAATTAGCCGAGCGGGCCAGACCGTTCACGACGATGCCGTTCGGGAACATCCAATGCGTGGCGGGCCAGAAAAGAATCGCCGAAACCAACGCGCTCGCTCCCACTGCGCCCATGAGTGCGGTGCCGGGCTTCATGCTGGTGGTATTCACGAACATGATCCCAAGAATGGCGCCCAGAACCGAAATGCCGCCGAGGACAAACGGATAGACCACCGCCGCGGGGTCGTTCGCAATGGTGAGTGCGCCGATCAGAATCGCGCCGATCAAGCTGACCGCGTAGGTCTCGAAAACGTCCGCGGCCATACCGGCGCAATCGCCGACGTTGTCGCCCACGTTATCGGCGATCGTGGCCGGATTCCGTGGATCATCTTCTTCCAGAGTGTTCTCGATTTTACCGACCAAATCCGCGCCCACATCCGCGGCTTTGGTGTAAATACCGCCGCCCAACCGCGCGAAGACACTGATGAGGCTGGCGCCGAGCGCGAGGCCGATCAAACTCCGCACCGCCAATTCCTGACCCACCATCCTCGTCGCGATGGTGTAGAAAATACCCACCGCGAGGAGGGCGAGGCCCACCACGAGGAGGCCGGTGACCGCGCCGCCATTAAACGCCACCCGCAGCGCGAGCGTCCGCGAGCTGCTGGCCGCTTGCGTCGTCCGCACATTGGCCAGGACGGCGATCCGCATTCCGATGTAGCCGGCCGCCAGGGAACAGAAGGCGCCGATTAAGAAGCCGATGGCGGTGGCTCCAGCCGCGTCCTTAATAAAGAGGAAGAGAAGGATGAAAATTACGGCCGCGATCGCGCTGATCGTCATGACCTGCCGGCGCAGATAAGCTTTGGCCCCTTCTTCGATCGCGCTCGCGATTTCGCGCATCCGCTCATTGCCGGGGGAGCGGCTGATGACGGCTTTAATAAGGATGAACGCAAAGACGAGGCCGCCTGCTGCGCAGAGCATGGAAAGGGTCACGCCAAAGTCCAGAATTGAGAGGGCTAAGAGGGTCATAGTGGGGTCGGGTTCGGAAGTGGGGGACTCTAGGGACTTTTGCCTTTCTGGCAACGGCTATCTCCCCTTGTGAAAAGGTAGGGGAAAATCGGAGGAGCGGCCGCCGCAGGCGCGCAGATACAGGAAGCGGTTTCCCTCTTCACGGAAGGAATCGCAGAGACGGGAACGCGCGCCCCCGCGGTCACAATTCGAAAAAGGATCGCAACCGCGAAACAAAATTTGCGGTGTATTCCGCCTTCTTATCCGGGCGACCGTGCGGAGCGTCGGCCTCCTTCAGAATGCCCTCGGTATCCATCTTCCGCTGAGCCAGCAACGCGCTCAATTGTTCCAGGCAGGCCGGAGAGGAACGCAAGAGTTCGCCCATCACCGGTTTGCTGATCTCCATGATCTCGCAATCCTGGTCCGCCCGCACGGTGGCGGTCCGTTTCTCTCCAGTGAGCAGGGACATCTCGCCGAAACAATCGCCCCGCCGCAGTGCACTCACGCGGAGCGACGAGCCATTGCGCGCCACCGAGACATGCGCCGTCCCCTCCACCAACACAAACATGGAGTCACCATCGGTCCCTTCTTCGATCACCACCTCGCCGCGTCCGAAGTGATTCACATCCGAATGCGCGATCAAACCCTCCAGCCCTTCGTCGTCGAGACAGGAGAAAAGCGCTTCCTGGCGCAGCATCTCTCGCGCTTTCTCGCGCAGCCCCTGCGTCGGCGACGCGGGTTTGCGCTGAATTTGCAACGTCCGCATCGGGAAAGGGATGGTGATTTTCCGGCGTCGAAATTCGTACCAAATATTCGTCCGGATCGCATCGCACACGTCGTTGTAAAAGGCGTGGCTGGTCATGTTGAACTTGATCTCGTAGATAATGGCCGAGTCGCCGTAATCCCGCAGAAACACCTTCGGCGGTGGTTCGAGCAGGACTCGATTGGCCTGAGTGGTGGCGCGCAGGAGGGCGTCTTTCACCCGGTTCGGGGGCACGCTGTAGTCCACGCCTATCCTGATGCGCATGGCGTGAATCGGGCTCAGGTAGCTCATGTTCGTGATCGTCTGCTTCACGATCTCGTTATTGGGCACGTGCAGATAAATGGCGTCGTTCGTCCGCAAGCGGGTGGCGCCCCACCGGATCTCCACCACCTCGGCGTAGACGTCGTTCAGCTTCAGCCAGTCGCCCACTTTGAACGGCCGCTGAATCTGCAACGACATCCCCGCCACCAGGCTGCTGATGAGATTCTGCGCAGCCAGACCGAGGATAATTGCCGCCACCCCGGAACCCGCCAGCACTCCTTTGAGTTGCGTTTGCGCCTTGTAACCGATGCTCAACACCAGCAGCAGCGCGAGGAGGAAAAGGAGCATCGCCACCGTATCGCGAAGCAATTTCGGGATGACGATCTGTCGCCGTTTTCCGAAGTAGTAATCCCAGAGATAGCGATCGATGAGTGCGACCAGAATGCCGGTGCTGAGAATGATCAGAGCCGCGCCGACATGGTCGCGCCAGGACGAGCGCAATCCCCAGACATTCAGCGCCGCGTAGAAGGCGAGGGTGAGACTGAAAAGCTGATAAAAAATCCCGAGCCGCACGCCTGCTCGTCGTTTCAGAAATCGGCCCACCATCAGCGCGAGCAGAAACGTGATGATGAATGCGAGGCCAGTGGCGACCGGCTCCTGCGGCCGAAAAAACGATTCGAACATCTTCTGCGAGGGAAACTATCAGTTCCGAGGGGAGCCGGACAAGCTCTCTCCCCATTCCCCTCTTACTCCTACTCATAATCCTACTCCTAATCTTACTCTGATTCTCCGGCCCTCGGCCGCGTGCGGGGAACAGATTAGGAGTAAGATTAAGAGTAGGAGTAGGAGGAGGAAGGGACCTACCGCGGAGGCGCCGCGATCAGCCAGGCCCAACCCGCCAGCAAGCAAAGCCCGCCCAGCGGAGTGATCGCACCCAGCCAGCGAATATTCGTCACCGCGAGCACATAGAGACTGCCGCTGAAAATAACCACGCCCGCCACCAGCAGATAGGAGGCGCCACGACTGGCGCCGCCGTGCAACGCCAGCGCCAGCAGCGCGATTGCGTGCGCGAGATGATAGAGCACGGCTGTTTTCCAAACCTCCAGGGTGCCGTTGGCCTCCAGGATTCCTTTCAAACTGTGCGCCCCGAAAGCGCCCAATCCCACCGCGAAGAAGCAAAGTCCGCAGGCCAGCCGAAAAAGAAGAAGCGACATGCCCGATCTTAACCCGGCCCTCAGCGCCGAAGCGAGAGCGGATCGTCGCGGCGCGGATCCGGCCGCAGCGCATTCTGCAGAAAGAACGTATCCACTCTCACTTCGCTCGAGCCGAGCGGAATCGGGCTGTATTTTGTGAGCTCGAGAATGCGAGAAAGAGGATCGCGATTGGCCACTCGCAAGGCCAGAGCCCGCTCGGCCTCGACGCGGACCTGCATCAGCTCAAGCAGATGCTTGACCGCGCGTTCGTCGGGAAGCTCCAGCCGGACGTCGAAGGGCGCTTCCACGATAAACTCGTCCATCTCGGCCACGTCCTCCTGCGCGCCTGCCGGAGTCGGCAGCGCCAGGAACAGAGCGAGACCAAAAATGAACCAAGCGAGAAGCTTCATGCGCGCATTTGATCGACAATTTTTCGCTGCAAATATGGCGAAAAGTATCCCGCATAGCGAGCCTGCAATTCCGGCAGTTGCCAGTCTTTGCCGGTGATGAGGCGGCGGCAATTTGCCGAGCTGCAACAGCAAGCCATCGCATCCTCGTCATCATCCGTCATGGCCCAATCATGGGTCAGCTCCTCTTCTGCTCGGATCGCGCGCATCGCCGCGAAGGTGATCTGGCCCACCAGCCCGAGATTTGGTTCGCACGAATGATTGCTGAATATCATACAGCCTTCACGCTCCTCGACCGTCACCGGACCAAGGTAGAGTCCTTCGCCAATCTGGATTTCTGCTGGTCCAAGCATCTGATTTAACAACAACCGTCGCTCGCGATTGAATACGTGACCGCCTTTCACCGCGACGATCTCGCCCATGGCAATGGGCGCGCAGGCGAAGAGTCCACGTCCATGGATCGGGCTCGCCCGCACCACTGTCTTTGGCGACAGGTAGCTCAACGGAGCCATCTCTTTGTCATCCGGCATGGCGCGGGATCGGGGCGCGGTCAGGTTCCACATAAGCTGCTCGCGCGGCATCGGACCCAAGCCACGCGGGCGAGTAATGCTCCTCCATCATCTTCTGCTCGAGCAACTGCGGCGCGGTCTTTATGAATTGCTCGAAGTCCGCCGTCGGTCCTGCCCTTTCCATGAAACTCTGGACCGCGCGCAGCCATGCTTCCGTCAGCGTGCGGTGATATGCCGAAGCCGGCGCTCCCAGGTGAGCGAGGAGCCTGCGTAAGCCCGCTTCCAATTTTGCGAGCGCTTCATCGTAGGAAAAAAGCGTGAGGTGAAGGTAAGCCGCGCGCAGATGTTCTCGATGCCGGAATGTCGCCGTCGTCATTTCACAGGCTCGGAACGCTTCCAGGAAAGCGCGATCCGACTCTGTGAGAGAGCTCATCGTTTCTACTCCATCACGCCGCGGCAGTTGGCCGCACCGCAGGTGCACGGGCGGCCGGGATGTTGCGAGGGCGTGTAGTCGAGCGTGAGCTCTTCCCCGGCCGGGATTTCGCGCAACGCAAAAAAGAGCAGCCGCCCATGCATGACGCGGCAAAAACAATTCGGCGCGCACGAGTGATTGATGAACGCGGTCTCGTTCCCGCCGCGGCTGGCGTCCATGCTCCAGCCGTCGCCGATCTCGCAAACTTTCACTTTGCCACCGCGAGCCACGCGCCGCGCGGCCTCGCGGTTGGTAATGCGTTCACCGGCAAATTCGCCCACCTTGCGCCGGGCCGGCAGGGTCACGAGCGCAAAGCAACCGCGGCCGTTGATCCCCGATTTCCTCACCTCGAGCGTGCGCGACTTTTTCGACCCGGTCACGGCAACAAGCGAAAGCTATGAGCCGCGCTGAACCGCAGAGTTCGTCTTCGGCCCTAACAACTCGAAGCCTTCGGAGCGCGCCACGTAGGTGGCGACGGTGAGATCGCCGGTCACGTTCAAGACCGTGCGGCACATGTCCAGGATGCGATCGACGCCGAGGATGATGGCGATGAGCGCCGGGTTAATCCCATAGGTCGCGAGCATGATAATGATGAACGGGATCGAGCCGCTGGGGACGCCGGCGGTGCCGATGCCGCCGAGGATGGCGAAATAGGCGATGCCGAGCTGCTGCCAAAGCGTCAGGTCGACTCCGGCAAGCTGGGCGAGGAAGAGGACGGTAACGCCTTCGTAGAGCGCGGTGCCGTTCTGGTTCGCCGTCGCGCCGACGGTGAGGACGAAGCCGTTAATCTCGCGCGGCACGCCGAGATTTTCCTCGGAGACACGCAGCGCGGTGGGGAGAGTGGCGTTGGACGACGACGTCGAGAGCGCGGTCAGCATCACCGTTTTGATGCGCCGGAAAAACTCCAGCGGATTGATGCGCGAAAGCAGCCAGACCGAGAGCGAGTAAACGCCAAACATGTGCAGCGCAAAGCCGAGCATGGCAGTGGCAAAGAACCAGCCGAGCGCGCTCAAGAGATCGAGACCGAAGCGGGCGGTATTATTGAAAAGCAGACACGCCACCGCGTAGGGCGCGAGCCGCATGATGAGGTCGATCACCTTGCAGGAAATCTCGAAGAGCGCTTGCAGCGCGGCGATGAGCGGTGCGGCGACGGCCGGTTTCACGAGCGTCGCCGCGACGCCGAGAATGACGCCAAATAACATCAGGTGCAGCATGTTGGGCGTGTCGCTGCTGACGGCGGCCACGGGATTCGCCGGGACGATTGTCTTCACCACCTGCATGAGGGCGGACTCGGGCACGGCCGGCTTCTTCGTGGCGTCGAGAACGCGCTTCTCCGCATCGCCACCGTAGCGTGCTTCCAGCCCGGCCCGGGTGGCGGCATCCACGCGCTCGCCGGGGCGGATGGTGTTGGTGAGGGTGATGCCGATGAGCACGGAAATGGCGGAGATGACGAGCGTGTAGCCGAAGGATTTCAGCCCGACGCGGCCGAGCTTCCGGATATCGCCGATGCTGGCCACGCCCACGACGAGCGCGGAGAAGACCAGCGGGACGACGATCATCAAGAGCAGCCGCAGGAAGAGCGTGCCGATCGGTTCGGTGATGTTCGAAACCGTCCAGACGACGCGCGCATCATCACCGCCGAGGAAGTAGTTCGCAGCCACACCGGCCGCAATTCCGACGCCGAGACCGATCAGGATGCGCGTGTGCAGCGCCATGCCTTTGGGCTTGTCCGGCGTCTCGTCATCGAGATCGGTGGTCTGCTCGCGTTCGTATTTGTTAGGGGCGTCCATCGGCGGGCGGGAAGCGGGAACGTCCAACGCTGAACGCTGCACGTCCAACGGGGAAGTCGGAATTTATGGGCCTAGCGCGTCTTGATTCCTTCCGGCACATCGACGCGGAAGCTCTGCTTCATTTTGTTCTTACCGACGCTGAGTTCGGCAGTGTAGTCGCCGCTTGGGATCAGACGCTTCGCGTCCACGCCGCCGTATTGCGTCAGGACGTCGTCGGTCGGGAGCAGATCCCAGCTCAGGCGCGTGACACCAGGAGCAGCGGCGGGCGCTTTCAAGTTCGCAATCGGTTGGCCCGCGGAATTGGTGATGGCGATTTTGATTTCGTCGCCAGTGAATTCCTTGTTCCAGACGTTAAAGATCGCGCCTTCGGGCGGGTTCTTGCCGCGGAACTCGCCTTTGCCGGCCCAATCCACCCAACCGCCCAGACGGTAAACGCCGTTGACTTTGCCGACGCTGAAGAGATGCGCTGGCTTGGCCGCGACTTCGGGCGTGAGTTCGCGCAGCGGACGGGTGTCATCGAGGATCGCGAGGCTGCGGCCGTGTGAGGCAATCACGAGATCGGCGGTGCGCGGATGAATCACGAGATCGTCCACACGCACTGCGGGCACGTCGGCCAGGCGCATCCATTTCGCGCCGCCATCGAGCGAGGTGAACAAGCCGAAATGCGTGCCGGCGTAGAGCACCTGCGGATTGACCGGGTCTTCGCGCACCACTTCCAGCGGCGCGTAGGCGGGCAAGCCCTCGCCGACCACGCTCGTCCAGGTGGCGCCGCCGTCGGCGGTGCGCACGAGCATCGGGCTATCGTTGCCGCTGCGGTAGGCGTTGAGCGCGACGTAGGCGACCTTCGGGTCGTGCGCGCTGGCTTCGATGCGCACGATCCATTGCCCGCGCACGTTCTCGGGCAGGTTCTGGGTTAACTCCGTCCACTTCGCGCCTTCATTGTCGGTGATCCAAAGACGGCCGTCGTCGGTGCCGGCCCAGAGCAGGCCGGCCTTGAGCGGCGACTCGGCTAACGAATAGATCGTGCCGAAGTTCTCTGCTCCACTGCCGGCCGCGCCCATGCGTTCGGGGTCGTTCATGGTCAGGTCGGGACTGATGAGCGCGAACTTCTCCGCGCGGTCGGTCAGGCGGAAGATGCGGTTACCGGCGAGGTAGAGCGTGCCGGGTTTGTGTTTGCTCGGGATGAGCGGGGCGCTCCAATGGAAGCGGTATTCCTGCTGGCCTTCCGCAGGTTCGGGGCGAAGACGGCGCATCTCGCCGGTGCGGAGATTGATCCGATGGACGAAGCCCTGCTGGCTCTCCGCGTAGAACATGTCGCGGTCCTGCGGATCGAAGACGACATAGAAGCCGTCGCCGCCTGCGAGGGTGGTCCAGTCGCCGTTCATGATCCCGTCCTTGCTGTTCACGCCAGAGGGGCCGACCCAGTTCGTGTTGTCCTGCAGACCGCCAGCGATGCGGTAGTAAGGCTGGGTGTCGTCGACCGAAATGCGGTAAAATTGTCCGGCCGCGATGCGCGCGAGGTGATCCCACCCTTTCGCGCCGGAGTAGCTCTGGTAGACGCCGCCGTCGGTGCCGAGAAGCAGGCGCTGATTCACGGGTGGCTGGGGCGGTTTGTTTTTATCTTCCGGTTTCGCTGGCTTCGGCGGAAGCGTCGTGCCTGGTTGAATCACGAGTGCGTGGCAATCGGGGTGCACCTTGTCGGAGAAATCTTCGCGGAAGGTGCGGCCGGCATCGTCCGAGACCAGGACCGCGAACCCGAGCACGTAAACGCGCTGATCGTTGGCGGGATCGATCTTGATCTCGCTGAAATAGAACGGCCGCGGATTGATGTCGCTCATGCGGGTCCATTTCTCGCCGCCGTCTTCCGAGCGGAAGATGCCGCCGGCGCGGCTGTGGATATCGCGGATGTCGCTCGCGCCGCCTTCGTCGCTTTGCACCGTGGCCATGACGATCTTCGGATTGCTCGCGGAGATCGCGAGACCGATGCGGCCGGTTTGACCCGGCAAACCGCCGCCGAGTTTCTTCCAGGTGGCGCCGCCATTCGTGCTCTTGAAAATGCCGCCCACGTCGTCGCCGTTGGTGGCAGAGATGCCGTAGGTGAAATTCCACGGCGTGCGCTGGCGCGCGTACAGCGTGGCGTAAAGGATCTCCGGATTCGATGGGTCCATCACAACGTCCGGGCTACCGGTGCGGGCCGCGCCCTGTCCGGTGGCCTGGAGAACAGGCTTCCAGGTTTTGCCGGCGTCGGTGGTCTTGAACAAGCCGCGCTCGCCGCCGTCGACCCAGAGATGACCGGAAGCGGCGACGTAAGCGACGTTCGGATCTTTCGGATGCACCACGATGCGGCCGATCGCGCGGCTTTCTTTCAGGCCGACGTTTTGCCAGGTGCTGCCGCCATCCGCGGAGCGATAGACGCCGTTGCCCCAGCCGGCGGAATTGCGATCCGCTGGTTCGCCGGTGCCGACCCAGAGAATGTCAGAGTCGGACGGTGCGATCGCGATCGCGCCAATCGAGAGCGTGGATTCCTTGTCGAAGATCGGGTCGAAGCTGGTGCCGTTATCCGTGGTCTTGAAAATGCCGCCGGTCGCGAGGCCGACGTAGAAGAGAGAGGGATTGCGCGGATCGAGCGCGATCTCGGAAACGCGGCCGCCCATCACGGCCGGGCCGACGGGGCGCGTCTTAAGATTCTTGAAAAGGAGTTCGGTCAGCGGGGGTGCGACCGGCGACTGCGGCGGCACCTCGGTCAAGGTTAGCGGCCTGGCAGACGCGGGAGATGCGGGCGACGCGGATACTCCGGCGGCAGTGGCGGTGGCGGTAGGGGCCGGCACAGACTCTTCCTGAGCAAGAGCAAAAGTGCAGGCCAATCCACCAATGAGAACGACGGAAGCGAGGCGAACGGAAAAAACCATGCGGCTAATAAGCACGGCGTGTGGGGATTTGTCGCATGCGATGTCTGATGTTGAGAAAGAAAGGGCTGTCAGCCTGTGTTCTCCGGGAAATTTCGCGAGCTCGAGATTGACGGAGCGCGGGCTTCCTGCCGACAACAGAGTCGATGAAGTTGTCACTCTTCCTTTTATCTTTGGGGTTGTCGGTTGCGGGCGCGCAAGTCCCGCCGCCGCCGTATTTCGCGGCGGCGAGCGAGGCGATCCTGCCGCCATTGCCGGAGTGGAATGGAAAGAGTCGCGCGCTTGTCGTGGCCAAGGACGATCCGTGGATCACACCTGCGGAGCGGGGCGATTTGCAGACCTCGCCTCCTTACGACGAGACGGTGGCCTGGTTGCAAAAGCTCGTCGCCGCGGCACCCGATCGATTGCAAATGCTCTCGTTAGGCCAGTCACCGGAGGGGCGCGAGATCTGGATGGTGGTGGCAACGACGGAGAAGGAGTTCACGCCGGAGGCGCTCCGGGCCGGCGGTAAACCCACGGTTCTGGCGCAGGCAGGGATCCACGCGGGCGAGATCGATGGGAAGGACGCGGGGCTCATGCTTCTGCGCGACTTGACCGTGCGCGGGACAAAGAAGGAGCTGCTGGAACGCGCGAACTTTCTCTTCGTTCCCATCTTCAACGTGGATGGCCATGAGCGGAGTTCCCGTTTCAGTCGGGTCAACCAGCGGGGACCGGAAGTGATGGGCTGGCGGACGACTTCGCGGAATCTGAATTTGAATCGCGATTACGCGAAGGCCGATGCGCCAGAGATGCAGGCGATGCTCCGCGCATTGACGGCGTGGTCGCCCGATCTCTACCTCGATCTGCACGTGACGGACGGCGTCGATTATCAATACGACATCACCTTTGGCGGCAACGTCGGGAGCGGTCATTCGCCGGCGATCTCGGACTGGCTGGAGCGGAAGTTTCGCCCGGCCGTGACGCGAGATCTGACGGCAGCGGGGCACATTCCCGGCGTGGTCGATGTGCCGAACTGGATCGACCCGCTCGATTGGCGGAAAGGCTTCCGCGGTTGGATCGGTGATCCGCGTTTCTCGACTGGCTACGGCGACGTGCGGCATCTGCCGACGGTCTTGCTGGAGACGCATTCGCTGAAGCCGTATCCGCAGCGCGTGCTCGGTACTTACGTGTATCTTGGAAGGTGCGTTGCGGGTGGCGGGGCAGGCCGGGCGAGAGCTGCGAGCAGCAGCGGAGACCGATCGGAAACGGCGTAATGCCACCGTGCCTTTGAGTTGGGAGGTGGACCCGAAACTGCCAGTGCAGAAAGTGGAATACAAAGGAGTGGAAGCGCGCCCAGTTCTTTCCCCGATCTCGGGCGGCGTGCACCTGGAATACACTGGTAAACCCGCCACGGCGGAGGTGCCATACCTGCAACAGACTCGAGTAGCGCTCTCAGTGGCGCGGCCGCGCGCTTATTGGATTCCGCCGGCGTGGACAGAGGTGATCGCACGAGTGCAGGCACACGGGATCAAGATCGAGCGAATCTCCGAAGGGCGGGAAATGAAAGTGAAAATGTATCGCCTAACCGAGCCGAAGCTGGAGACGGAGGCGTTCGAGGGTCACGTGCGGGTGCAGGCGAAGCCGGTGGTGGAAGAACGGACGGAGCGATTTCCCGCGGGATCCGTGCGGGTCTCGACGGATCAACCGCTGGGCGATCTGGCGGTCGTGTTGCTGGAGCCAGCTTCGCCGGATTCTTTTTTCCAATGGGGCTTCTTTCACGAAGTCCTGCAGGAGACGGAATACATCGAGCCCTATGTGATCGAGCCGATGGCGGAACGAATGTTGGCAGCCGATCCGAAACTGGCGGCCGAGTTTCGCGAGAAGCTGGCCAACGACGCGACCTTCCGCGGTTCGGCGCGCGCGCGGCTGCGTTGGTTTTATGAGAAAACGCCGTTCCGGGACGAACGCTGGCAGCTTTACCCGGTGGCGCGCGAAGAGTGAGCCGGCGCTTTGCGGCAGCTGACGATAATGGTGCGGCCTAACAAGACGTCCGCCCGATTCATGGCGCGGACAAAAGGCTCGTTCGCCGCGTCCAAAGTGTGGAATTTCTCCCGCTCCTTCCGCAGCGCCCGGGCTTGGTAGAGACGCAGCGGTGCCCATAACAGAGCGAGCGGGAGGAAAGAGCCGCGTTGCCATTTATCCACCACCACTTCGATCTCGCGGAAGCCGACCGCATCCAGCGCTTGCGCGAGGTAGAAATAGCCGACGGGGTTGATGTGCCCGTGCGTGGAGTGGTGCCGATCATCGCCCAGACGGAGCGGACCAAACATGTTGTGGAAGCCGAAGAAGAGGTAGCGCAGGCGCGAGCGAAGATTGAGCACGTTCGGCGTGGTCACGATGCAAAGACCGCCGGGCCGGAGGACGCGCCCGATCTCACGCAGCGCAAAACGGAAGTGCGCCAGGTGCTCGATCACTTCCGTGCAGGTGACCAGATCGAAGGAAGCGTCCGGGTAGGGCAGGGGATCGGCGTTTAGATCTGCCACGTCCACCTCCAGATTGGCCAGCGTGAGAAGATCCGCGCGGTAATCGCAAGCCCGCGGACGCACGTCGAACTCCCGCGACACGCGATCGATCAGCTCACCGTTGCCCGAGCCGAGATCGAGATAATCGCCGGAGAAGCCGGGGGCGAGTGCGCGGATACGGTCCAGGGTGGCGCGCAGAATCGGTCCGGTGCTCAGCCCTTCGGTCGGCAGGCGCGCCATCGAGGTCTCGCCTCGGGCGAACGCTTCCTGGCGCGCCGCTTCGCGCTCGATACGCCGGGCGGCAGCGCGGTCAGGGGCGGGTTGGGATTTCGGAGTGGTCACAGGCGCGAGCAGCCTAGCACAGACTGCGCGGAGCGAAGGCGTCCATGGAAAAAACCCCGATCTCTGCTACCGTGCCGTGCGGTTGGGGCGAGCTTCTGTCGAAGTCGCCCTCCCGACCTACGTGAATATTTTCACGCAGTTCTAAAAAAAAGCGTCCGATCGGCGCGTCGAATCGAATGCATAAAGCTGGGCCGGCTCGCTGCCGAGTCCTCAACCACACCACGTCATGATCCTATCTTTCACTCTTCCGTTTCGCCGTGCCCTTACGGGCGGCGTCCTCTCTCTCACTCTTCTTGGAGCTTTCCTGCTTCAGTCGACTACGGCCAATGCGCAAACGATGCCGACCTTCTCGCGCGTGATCGTCTTCGGCGACAGCCTTTCGGACGTGGGGAACGTGCGCGAGAAAGTGCAGGACAAATTCTTCATCTCCTATCCGGGCGGCGACTTTAATTACAGCGACGGCCGCTTCACCAACAGCTCGGATACCGATCCGCGCTCGGTGGATTTCCAGGGCGTGTGGCATGAACAATTGGCAAGCAGGTTCCTTGGTTTGCCGGCAGCGACGGCCAGTCTGCGCGGCGGACTAAACTACGCTTTCGGCGGTGCCACGACGGAAGAAGGCTCACAGGATGTGACCGTTTTCAATAACCCGACCCCGTTCCAAGGCGGCACGAATACCGTTACGATCGATAACATCGGTCGGCAGTTGGATCGCTACCTGAACGAACAAACGGTCGATCCCCAGGCGCTCTACATCATCTGGGGCGGCGGGAACGATCTCTTTAAAGATCAATCCGCCAATACCATCCTCGGAAGCGCGCAGCGCGTGGTCGCCAACGTGAATCGTTTGATCAATGCCGGAGCGCGGAATTTTCTCATCCCAAATGTCCCGCCCTTGGGCAGCATCCCTTTTTACGATGGGGACGCGGCCGAGCAGGAAGAGCTGAACGTCGCCTCGCGTGAGTTCCGCCGTGAGCTGAACAATCAGCTCAACATCAACGTCATCGCCGGCCCGGGGCCGACCGCGCCCGTGGTTTACCGCCTCGATATCTGGTCGCTCTTCGTCCGTTTTGCGGCCGATCCGACCACCTTCGGCTTTACGAACATCCTCGATCCTGCGCAGGGACGTTCCTCCGCCAATCCCGATCAATATCTTTTTTGGGACGATATTCATCCCACCACCGCAGCTCACTTCCAGATCGCGCAGGAAGCAAACCGCGTCCTGAGCGGAGCGTCGCAGCCCACGGCGTTGGCGTTAAACCTCTCCACTCGGGCGAATGTGCAGACGGGCGATAATGTCGCGATCGGCGGTTTTATCATCACCGGCACCGAGCCGAAGCGCGTGGTGCTGCGCGGGATCGGGCCGTCGCTTACCAGCCGGGGCGTGGCGGGCGCTTTGATCGATCCGCGGATCGAACTCTTCGATGCGGCGCGCACTTCGCTGGCCGTGAATGACAACTGGATGGACACGCAAGCGGCCGAGATCCTCGCCAGCGGTTTGGCGCCGATGAACAACCTCGAGTCGGCCATGATCCAGACGCTGGCGCCGGGCGATTACACCGTCGTGCTGAGCGGGGTGGGAAACACCAGCGGCATTGGGTTGGTCGAAATTTACGATGCGAACAGTGCAGCCAAATCCACTCTGGCCAATCTCAGCACCCGGGGCGCAGTCGGGCAGGGGGATAATATTCTCATCGGCGGCGTCATCGTGGGACAGGGAGACGATGCCATCACCGTCGTGCGCGCGCTCGGGCCTAGCCTGACCACTGCCGGCGTGGCGAATGCGCTTCAGGATCCAACGCTCGAAATCTTCGATGGGAATGGGATGCAAATCGGCGCGAACGATGATTGGCAGAGCAATCAATCGGTCGCGTTGCGGGCGAGCTCCCTCGCGCCGGGCAACGATCTGGAGTCGGCTTTCGTAGCCGCGCTCGCGCCCGGCCAATACACCGCGGTGGTGCGAGGCAAAAACGGCTCGACTGGCGTGGCCTTGGTCGAAGTCTTCCGGGTTCCGTAAGGTGACGCGCGCGAGCGGACCACGCTCGCGCGCTCTCTCGGAAAGGATGATCTTGTGGAAAGACGCATGATTTCCTTCTCCTTGGCCAGACTCGTCACGATCGGCTTTTTCTTAATTGCCGCGAGCATCGGTGCGGCTTGGTTGGTGATGGTTCGGATGCCGGGCGCGAGCTTCGAGGGAGCTCCGCCTCCACTGACGAATGCGGAACAAATCCTCCGCGCTCAGCTTCGCGCCGATGTGCAAAAGCTGGCCGGCGAGATCGGCTCGCGAAATCTCGCGCGTCCTCCCAGCCTTCCAGCGGCGGCGGATTTTATCGCGGATTCCTTCCGCGCCGCCGGGTTGTCTCCGCGTCGGCAAAGCTACGAGGTCGCCGGAAAACTTTGCCAGAATATCGAGGTGCAAATCGCCGGTGCCTCGCCTGCGATCCTGGTCATCGGCGCGCACTACGATTCCGTCCCGGGCTCGCCGGGCGCGAATGATAATGCGAGTGGCGTGGCCGCTTTACTGGCGCTGGCGCGAGCGGTCGCGGCCAGCCCGGTGCCGCCGGCTTACACGCTGCGCCTGGTCGCGTTTGCGAATGAGGAGGCGGGCTATTTCCAAACCGAAGCGATGGGGAGCTGGGTCTACGCGCACGCCTGCCGGGCGCGAGGCGATCAGATCGCCGGCATGATCAGCCTGGAAACGGTCGGCTATTTTTCGCGTCAGCCAGCGTCGCAGCATTATCCCGTGCCAGGGTTGAACCTGTTCTACCCGAGCGCCGGCGATTTCATTGCCTTCGTCAGTAACGTTTCCTCCCGTGCGCTTCTGCGCGAAGTGCTGGGCCGCTTTCGGGAGCACGCCACTCTTCCATCGCAGGGCGCCGCACTTCCAGCTTCCATTCCAGGAGTAGGTTGGTCGGATCAATGGGCTTTTTGGGAGCACGGCTTTCCTGCACTTATGATTACCGACACCGCGCCTTTCCGTTACCCCCATTACCACCGCTCCACCGATACGCCCGAGCAGCTGGATTACGAAGCCATGGCCCGGCTGGTTAGTGCGCTGGAGAAGGTCTTGCTCGAGATCACGCCAGCGCGGCGTTAGCTAAGAAACCTCTAGCCTTCCGGCAGCGAGCCCGCTGTAGTGCGCGCATGTCATTCCGCTTACTCCCCTGGGCTGGATCACTTCTTTGCCTCACCCTCGCCAGCGTGCTCGCGGCGCCGGGCGATCCCGCTATTTCCCCTACGCCCGCACCGAATGCCGCGCCGGCGACGGCGGAGACATCGCCAACCCCGGAACCTCCGAAACCGGTGAGCGCGAGCGACGCGGTGGAGAGCTCGGTGGTGAAGATCTCTGCGACCGTGCGTTACCCCTCGGTCTATAAGCCATGGATGAAGCAAGGACCCTCGGATGTCACCGGGAGCGGCGTGGTCATTGCCGGCAACCGCATCCTGACGAATGCGCACGTCGTCTACTACGCGAGCGAGGTGCAGGTGCAGGCCAACCAAGGCGGCGATGCCTTGTCCGCGACGGTGGAATACATCGCGCCCGGAATTGATCTGGCGGTGCTGAAGTTGGACGACGAGTCGTTCTTTGAAACCCATCGCGCTTTGCCTTCGGCGCGGGCGCTCCCGGAGATCGAAGACGCGGTCATGGTCTACGGTTACCCGAAAGGCGGGACGAGTTTATCGGTCAGCAAAGGGATCGTCTCGCGGATCGATTTTGCCGGTTATAACACCTCCGTCTCCGGCCTGCGCATCCAGATCGACGCCGCCATTAATCCCGGGAACAGCGGCGGCCCGGCGGTGGTGGCAAACAAGATGATCGGGCTCGCTTTTAGCCGGCTCGATGGCTCGGAAAATATCGGTTACATCATACCGACGGAAGAGATCGAGTTGTTTCTGCAGGACGTGGCGGATGGGCGTTACGATGGGAAAGGAGCGATGTATGAGCCGCTCCAGACGCTCGATAATCCAGCCTTGCGACCGTTCCTAAAAATCGGTCCGGCGGTGCAGGGGATCATCGTGCGCCAGCCGGAAAGCGCGGACCCTGCCTATCCTTTGCGTGAATGGGACATCATCTCGCGCATCGCCGACGCCCCGGTGGACAATCAAGGAACGGTAAAGGTGAAGAACAACCTGCGCGTCCGCTTTCAATACCTGATCCAGCGCAATACCAAGGATGGAAAGGTGCCGATGACGGTGGTGCGCGACGGCAAGGAGGTGCGGATCGAGCTCCCGCTGGTGAAACAACGCCCGCGCGTGATCCCAGATTTGATGGGCGCGCACCCCTCCTATTTTATCTACGGGCCGCTCGCGTTCTCGGAAGCGACGACGCAACTGGTGAACGATTACGGCGATGGCAACCGCGCCGCGGAATGGTTGCTCGATCTAGGCTACACCGGTAGCCCGCTCATCGCCCGCGCGGGCGACAAGCCGCGTTTTCCGGGCGAGCGCCTGGTCTTTGTTTGCGCGCCGTTCTTTCCGCACAAGCTGGCGAAAGGCTACGGGAACCCGTCGCAACAGGTGGTGAAAACGGTCAACGGCACTGAGCTGAAAAACCTCGCCCACCTGGTCGAAATCCTGCGCGACTCGCGCGATGAATTCGTGGTCGTGAAGTTCGACCTGAATGGTGGCGGAGAGACTTTGGTTTTCCCTCGCGCTGAGATGTTGACGGCCACAGAAGACATCCTGAATGACAACGGCGTGCGCAGTCAGGGTTCGCCGGATATGATGGCGGTCTGGAATGCGAAACCAACGGAACCCTAGCCCTGCGGAAGGCGGCAGCTAAGGAATCGGCACAGGAGGCGCCGGCACGGCAGGCGGGGAGGAGAACGGGAGCGGCGCGTTCATGCCCGGGCCATTGGTGCCGCGCGTGAGCTGCTCGCGCGTTTCCAGAAAGGCGATGGCGTTCTGCCGCACTTGATTCCAGGGCGAGAGTTTTTCGTAGAGCGCGCGGGCTTTGCTGAGCTTCTCTTGCGCGGCTTCCGGGAAACCATTGCCCGCTTCCGCCATTCCCCACATTTCCCAAGTGTAGCCAAGGTTGTAGAGCAACGCTTCGTCGTCGGTGGTCTCACCAGTTAAGCTGACCGCTTCGGCAAACTGCTGACGCGCTTTGGCCAGATTGTAGAACGGTCCGCGTTGGGAGTAGAGGATCCCTAGATTCCGGACTGCGATCACGCGGCTGAATTTTTCCTGGCTCACCTCGACTGCTTTTTGGAGGTAGTCGACTGCTTTGGCGCTGCCGTCGGCGGCTTTCTCGCCGGAAAGAAAATCGTAGGTCGCGGAAGGGACATGAGTGGAGATCTGGCGCACGAGATTATCGGCGTCTTCCATGTAGATCATGCGCTTGCGATTGATCATTCCCGAGAGGAATTCGCGGGTGGCGGGCGCGAGGGTGGCGAACTCTGCCGAGCCTACCTTGTTCTGGTAGTCGATCCGCAAATCGATGAGGGAAGAAGTGAGGCGGCGCAGCTCTTCTTTCTTCCCGTGCACGTCTTGCTGGCGCCGCTCGTAGCTGCTGTAAACGGCGGTGGCGATGGACAAGAGGAGCGCGAGGAGACTGGGCAAGCTGGGTGTCTGGCGATACCAACGCCGCCGCGGTTCCGCCGCTCGGACCTGCAATTCGTCCACCTGATCGCGCACCAAATCGAGGCGATCTTCCAGTTGCGCCAGCGTTGTCTTTTCGTCCGACATCGCGGCTTGAGGCTAAAAAAGGAGAGCCTTGGTGCCAAGACCAAAATTGCGTATCGCCAAGCGGCTGAATTTTTTAAAGATGGTCGAGTGCGCGGGGAAACGTCCTGGCGCGAACCCGTTGATCAATAACGGAAAGCTCTCTTTCAAAATGAAACTGCTACTTCACGCCGGCGTCGCCTCACTTCTATTGCTCCTCTGGAGCGGCGGTGAGGGTCTCGCGGCTGCGCCTGGCGCCGGCTTGGACGGGCCACCGGCTTTGCAGGAGCGACTCGCGGTGACGGACGGAAGCGTGGTGCTCGATCTGGATCTGCGCCAGCTTTCCGCAGAGGGGAACCAGCGCGACTTGGGGTCCGAAGTGGAGCGGGACACTTATCACTTCGCGCTGCGGCCGAATCCTTCGCTGACGATCGTTCGCTTTGCCAACGTCATGCGTGGAGCGGAGCCGGGCACGTTGCCGCTGCGCTGGGAGAATACGCGCGCATTGCCGGCGGTGCTCCGCGCGGCCGCGCAACAGCTCGTGCTGGAGCGAACGCTTCCCGGCGCGCCCTTCGAATTTGTCGTGCGCGACGAGCAGACGGGCTTCGTTTTCTTCGGAGTGGAAGGTCACCTTTTCGACTACGAACCAGCGACACGTCAGCTGCGGATCGAGGGCGGGCGCTTGATGATTTCCCGGGAGCTCGCGCAAGCGCTCGGCCGTCCCGCAGAGGAAAGGAAGCAGGCCGGGACGATCGCGATCGCGGCGACGATGGCTCCGTTGGAGGCTGGTGCGATGAGCGGCGGAAACGGCAAGCCCATGCCCTGGCCGCGAGCGCCCGGTGCGCCCATGGCAGGCGTGCCCGGGCCCGACATTATCGTGGGCGATATCGGAACAATCGGCGGCTTGACCCAGTATGGCAGCAGCGCGGGGCAAGTAGGCCTCGCGGTCGGCACCACCTCCTGCAACAACGGCAACCAGGACTACAATTTTTTCCAACTGCCCAATCCTGATCACTCCGTCGTCTCGCAAAATCTTTATCGAATGAGCGGAGGCGCGAACAACGACGAGCGCCTCGAGCAGATCGGGCAGTCCTGGGTCAAGCACACCTTTGGCGCGAATCAGGACGACGCTTGTGGCTTCGGCTGCACCCCGTATCCGAATGCAACCAAGCTCGGGGTGGGTTGCTCCGATCCCTACGCGGCCAGCCAAAACGGGGCGCAAGGCAACCAGGTCGGCGCGCTCGGTTCGCGGGCGTGGATCAATCCCTTCACCGGCATTTTCTCCACCAATCCGCGCCCGGAAAATCACACCGGTCACACCCACACTCCCACCTCGCATCGTCTGCTCGTGAATGCTTCCGACCTCGATACCCGCCTGAATTCCGGCGCCACCTATTACTGCGAAGTGCAATACGACAGCCCGCAGGAGTACGCCTGGTGCCAGACGCACCCGGGCGAGTGCAACATGTACAACAACGCTTCCTATCGCCGCTACAACGTCACCGGCACGACCAGCTTTACCTTCGCCGCAGGTGGGCTCACCCAGCCCACCGTGCCCGCGACCGGAGCCTGGACTGGCGCATCCTCCAGCACGATCGAACCCGCGCCGGGCGTGGATGGCCGCGCCTTTGTTGTCTACAAAGTCAGCGGCCCGGTGAACGGCGTCTGGCATTATGAATACGCGGTCCACAACCAGAACCTCGATCGCTCGATTCAGTCCTTCAGCGTGCCGCTCGGCTGCGGGATTACTTTGAGCAATCTCGGGTTTCACGCGCCGCCGAATCATCCGGGTTTTCCAAACGACAACACCGTCGGTAACGCCGGCTACAGCAATGCGGCCTGGTCGGTCAATCAGACCGCAGGCGCCGTCGCCTGGAACACGGAGACCTTCGCGCAGAATCCGAACGCCAACGCGGTCCGCTTCGCCACGATGTACAATTTCCGTTTCGATTCCGATCGCCCGCCGCAGAATGCGAACGCGACGATCGGGTTTTTCAAAACCGGTTCGCCCATCACCGTCGCCATCCAGGCGCCGGCCCCGTGCGCGCCTTTGCAGGCGGCGAACGCGGTTTCGCGCAAGACGCACGGGAGCGCCGGCGTCTTCGATCTCGCTCTGCCCCTCACCGGCGAGCCCGCGGTCGAATCGCGCGAAACCGGCGGCAGCCATCTCATCGTGATTACTTTCAGCAACCCACCCGTCAGCGGCACCGCCAGCGTGACCAGTGGAGTGGGAGCCGTCGCCAGCGCGCCGGTCTTCGCCGGCAACACCATGACGCTGAACTTGAGCGGCGTGGCCGACGCGCAAAAGCTCACCCTCACCCTGCGCGATGTGACGGATACTTTCGCGCAAGTCATGCCCGAGACGCCGGTGAGCGTGAACTTCCTCGCTGGAGACGTGAACGGGAGCAAACAGGTTAACGCCGGAGACGTCGGCCTCACCAAACGCGATGCCGGCGCCGCCTTGGACGCGATGAATTTTACTGCCGATGTCAACGCCAGCGGCGGCATCAACGCGGCTGATATCAGCCGGGTGAAAGCCAACGCTGGGCGGAGCGTCCCTTAAAGTCGCGACAGCGTCCCGACTCCCCCGGAGAACTGCGCGCGCGCCCGGTCATCCCGAGCCGCGCAGACGGCCGAGGGATCTCTCCGAGGAACAGTGTGTCGTGCGCAACGCCTCGATCGTTCAACGCAGCCAAAGCCAGCTCCTCACGCGATCGACCCTCGTCCAACACCGCCCATCACGGAAGCTCTCAGGACCCCGGAGAGATCCCTCGACCGCGCGCTGCCGGCTCGGGATGACCCGTGGCGAAATCGATCACGAACTGCTTTCGAAAACTCTTCAGCGCCGACGCGAGAACCAAGGAGCGGCGTTTTCCAAAACGCCGGGGACCTGTGCACGGCGAGGGGAAGGCGTTTTGGAAAACGCCTTTCCTAGGCTTGATCGCTTGACTCGCACGTCGTCGTTCGCTGCCGCGATCGCTCTTTACAGTGGCGTCGTCCCTCGACCGCGCTTCGCCGGCTCGGGATGACGCGTGGCGGCACCGAGGAGAATGGCCGCGCTAAAGCGGCAAGAGCAGCTCTGCGATTTGCACCGCATTTAAGGCAGCGCCTTTGAGCAACTGGTCGCCGGCCACCCAGAAGGCCAGCCCGTTCTCGAGCGCGCAATCCCGACGGAGACGACCGACCTGGCAGTTGTCCCGGCCCGCGGCGGCGAGCGGGGTCGGATAGACGTTCTTGCCCGGCTCGTCGCACAGGTCGAGTCCCGGCGCCTGCCCGAGGACCTCGCGCGCGACATCGAGATCAACCGGCCGCTCAAACTCCGCACTGATCGCGACCGAATGCGCGCGATAGACCGGCACGCGCACGCAGGTCACCGACGCGCGGAAATCCGGCAGATGCATGATGCGGCGTCCCTCATCTTGCATCTTCATTTCCTCTTTCGTGTAGCCGTCGCTGCGGAAGGCATCGACGTGGGGGAGGACGTTAAAGGCGATCGGGTGCGGATAGACTTCAGCCGTGGGCTCGCGGCCCGCACTCACTTCGTCGACTTGCCGGCGCAATTCCGCGATCGCTCGCGCGCCACTGCCGGAGACCGCTTGATAACTGGAAGCAAAGACGCGGCGCAAACCGAAGGCATGATGGAGCGGCGCCAGAGCCATGAGAGCGATCGCGGTGGTGCAGTTCGGATTCGCGATAATCCCGCGATGCTCCCGCGCATCTGCGCCGTTAATCTCCGGGATGACCAACGGCACGGCCGGGTCCATGCGGAAGACAGACGAGTTATCGATCACCACCGCACCGGCTGCGACGGCGGCAGGAACGAATCGGCGTGAGAGATCGCCCCCCGCGCTGAAGAAAGCGATGTCGATTCCGGCGAACGAGTCCGCGCTGAGCTCCTCCACCGCGAACTCTTTGTCGCCAAAGCGGAGACGTTTTCCAAGGGAACGTGCCGACGCGAGCAAGCGCAGCCCGCCGACCGGGAAGGCGCGGCGCGTTAGGACATCGAGCAGCTCTGCACCGACCGCACCGGTCGCGCCGACGATTGCGATTTGATAGCTTTTCCCCACGGAGGGCGCACTCTATCGTCGGTCCTCGATGAAGCAAACTGCCCCGACCCATCTTCGCATCCACATCTCGGTGGCGCGTCAGCGTCTGAGTGTAAAGCGCGGACGCCTGACGGTGCGCCGGTTTCCCATTTCCACTTCGAAGTATGGGCTGGGCGCAGAGGAAGGAAGTTTCAAGACACCGGTGGGGCGCTTTCGTATCGCGGAGAAATTTGGCGACGGCTTGCCGACTGACATCGCTTTCAAGTCGCGCCTGCCGCTCGCGCCCACGCCCGAAATGTTACAGGGCGAGGATCTGGTCATGTCCCGGATTCTCTGGTTGGACGGGCTGGAACCGGGAAATGCAAACTCGTACGGACGCTACATTTACATCCACGGCACGAATCACGAGGAGCTGATCGGCGAGCCCGCGAGCCACGGTTGCATCCGGATGCGAAACGCCGATGTGGCCGAACTTTACCAGCTTGTCCCGGTCGAGACGCCGGTGGTAATCGCGCCTCCACGCCCGCGGAGACGGGTCGGAAAAAAGGGTGAGAAAAGCGTTGCGCGTGAGGAGCGACCTGCCTAAATGACGGGCAGCAACTTGCTCGGAAAGGGGGCGAATAACTTACATGAAAATCTTTAAAGCAGTTTTGGTTCTGGCCATTGCGGCCAGCGCGTTGAGCCTGGGCGCTTGCGCACAGAAGAAGGAGACGATGTCTACGACCGCGTCGACCAGCAGCACCTACTCGAAGTAGTTTTTAGTTGTCCGCTCCGGATAGCTTTTTCTAAAGGCCAGGCCGTTCATTCGGCCTGGCCTTTTTGCAGGGCGCGGCGATTCGCGTGCTTCGCCGCGCACGGCTTTCGATTGCCCCTTCCTTGGGAGAACGCGCGCCGCTTCCCTTTCCCGCACTTGTGAATATGATGCGCCGATGGATTTAGCCGGCCAAAATTTATCGCTCCGAGATCTCGCCCGCGTGGCGCACGCGCGGGAGCCGGTCGCCATCGCCTCTTCCGCGCATGAGCGGGTCCACGCCGCGCGCCGGGTCATCGAAGGGATCACGGAGAGCGACGCGATCGTCTACGGCGTGAACACGGGGTTCGGCAAACTGTCCGAGGTGCACATCGCGCGGGGCGATTTGCGCCAGCTGCAATTGAACCTCGTCCGCAGCCACGCCTGCGGAGTGGGCGCGCCGCTCTCCGAGCCGGAGGTGCGCGCGATGATGTTGCTCCGCGCGAACGTGCTCGCGCTCGGCTTCAGCGGCATCCGCTTGGAGGTGCTGGAGCTGATGACGGAACTCCTGAATCGCGGCGTGCATCCGATGATTCCCGAGAAAGGCTCGGTCGGTGCGAGTGGCGATCTGGCTCCGCTGGCGCACCTCTCGCTCACGCTCATCGGCGAAGGCGAGGCCTTCTTTCAAGGCGAACGGATGCCGAGCGCGCAGGCTCTCGAGCGGGCGGGACTACAAGCAGTGACCTTGGAAGCGAAGGAAGGTCTCGCCTTGCTCAACGGCACCCAGGCCATGCACGCAGTCGGCGGGCTGGCGCTCTTCCGCGCCAAGCGCCTTTCCCGCGTGGCGGATGTGATCGGGGCCATGACTTTGGAGGCGCTCAAAGGCACGGACACAGCGTTCGATATTCGAATCCATCAAGCGCGTCCGCATGCCGGCCAGCTCGCGGCGGCGCAGCATCTCTGCTGGCTTTTGCGCGAGAGCGAGATTCGCGAATCGCACCGCACCGGCGATCCGCGGGTGCAGGACGCTTACAGTCTGCGCTGCATGCCACAGGTGCACGGCGCAGTGCGGGGCGCGCTCGCGCATTGCGAGGAAGTGCTGGCGGTGGAGGCCGGCGCGGCGACCGATAATCCGCTTGTCTTCACCGATAATGGCGATGTGCTTTCGGGCGGCAATTTCCACGGCGCGCCGCTCGCGCTCGCGCTCGATTACGCGGCCATCGCCACGACCGATTTGATGAGCATCAGCGAGCGGCGGACGGATCGTCTGATCAACCCCGATACCAGCGAAGGGCTGCCCGCTTTCCTCGCGCGTCGCGCGGGGATGCAATCGGGCTTCATGATTCCGCACGTGGCTTCGGTCGCGTTGCTTGAACGAAGCCAAGATTCTCGCGCACCCGGCCAGCGTGGATAATCTGCCGACTTCCGGCGGCAAAGAGGATCATGTGTCCATGGGAATGACGGCGGCGCTGAAGCTGCGCACGATCGTGGAGAATGCGGAGAGCCTCCTCGCGATTGAACTCCTGGCCGCCGGGAGCGCGCTCGAGTTTCGGCGTCCGCTCAAAGCAGGGGCGGGGGTGGAGACGGCCTACGCGCAGTTGCGCACGATGGTGCCGGCACTGGATGACGATCGCGCGATGTATGGCGAGATCGCGCAGGTGGCGCAGGCGATTCGCGAGGGAGCATTCGATAGCGAAAGGGAAAAATTATGAGCGGAAAACGTGTGATCCGGGCGCCGCACGGCGCGGAGATGAGCTGCAAAGGCTGGCACCAGGAGGCCGCCCTGCGGATGCTAATGAACAACCTCGACCCCGACGTGGCGGAGGATCCCGATCGCTTGATCGTCTACGGTGGAACGGGGCGCGCGGCTCGGAGTTGGGAAGCGTTTGATGCGATTGTGCGCTCGCTCCGCGAACTGGAAAATGATGAGACGCTGCTCGTGCAATCGGGCAAGCCGGTGGGCGTGTTTCGCACGCACGAAGAAGCGCCGCGCGTCTTGATCGCGAACTCGAACCTGGTCGGGCAATGGTCGAATTATCCGGAGTTCAATCGTCTCGAAAAACTCGGCCTGACCATGTATGGCCAGATGACCGCGGGCTCGTGGATTTACATCGGCAGCCAGGGAATCGTGCAGGGGACGTTTGAGACTTTTAGCGCGGCGGCGGTGCGGCATTTTGGCGGGCCGTCGTTGGAAGGAAAACTGGTCGTCTCCGGCGGGATGGGCGGCATGGGCGGGGCGCAGCCGCTCGCGGCGACGATGACGGGCGCGGTCTTTCTCGGGATCGATGTGGATGCGACGCGGATCGAGAAGCGCTTGAAGAGCGGCTACTGCGATCAGATCGCGCATTCGCTCGATGAAGCGATGGCGATGATCGACCAGGCGCGCGCGGAGAAGAAGGCGCTTTCGGTTGGACTGGTGGGAAATTGCGCGGATGTGCTGCCGGAAATGTCCCGCCGCGGGATCGTGCCCGATGTCCTGACCGACCAGACGAGCGCGCATGATGCGCTCAACGGCTACGTGCCAAACGGGATGAGCTTTCGCGAAGCGCTGGAGATGCGCGCGGCAAAACCGGATGAGTATCTGGAGCGGTCCATGCAAACGATGGCGCAGCACATCGAGGCGATGCTCGACTTGCAGAAGAAAGGCGCGATCACGTTCGACTACGGGAACAACCTGCGGACGCAGGCGAAGAAGGCTGGCGTAGAGAACGCGTTCGATATCCCGGGCTTCGTTCCGGAGTATATCCGGCCGCTCTTTTGCGAGGGGAAAGGGCCATTCCGTTGGGCGGCGTTGAGCGGCGATCCGGCGGATATCGCGCGGACGGATCGGCTCGCGCTCGAGATGTTTCCTGATAACGCGATCCTTTCGCGCTGGATGAAGTTGGCGAAGGAACGGATTCAGTTTCAAGGATTGCCCTGCCGCATTTGCTGGCTCGGTTACGGCGAACGGGCGGAGTTCGGGCTGGCCATGAACGACCTGGTCAAACGCGGCGAAGTGAAGGCGCCGATCGTGATCGGCCGCGATCACCTCGACACCGGCTCGGTCGCTTCGCCCTATCGCGAAACCGAAGGGATGCTCGACGGGAGCGACGCGATCGCGGATTGGGCGCTCCTGAATGCACTGGTCAATACGGCGGCGGGCGCGTCGTGGGTCTCGATTCACAATGGCGGCGGGGTGGGCATCGGCTACTCGCAGCATGCCGGGATGGTGGTGGTGGCGGACGGAACCGAAAATTCCCGTCGCCGGATTGAGCGCGTGCTGACGAGCGACCCGGGAATGGGTGTGATCCGCCACGCTGACGCGGGCTATACGCGGGCGATCGAGTTCGCGCAGGAGAACGACGTGAAGGTGCCGATGGAATCGCAGGCGCGGGATTGAATTATGCAAAAAATTATCGAATGCGTGCCGAATTTTTCGGAAGGACGGGACCTTGGGATCATCCGGCAGATCACGACCGCGATCGAAAGCGTGGATGGGATTACGCTGCTGAATGTGGATCCGGGCGCGAGCACGAATCGAACGGTGGTCACGTTTGCCGGAACCCCGGAGGCGGCGGTGGAAGCGGCGTTCCGGGGAATTCAGAAGGCCGCAGAACTGATCGATATGAGCAAGCAGAAGGGCGCGCATCCGCGGATGGGCGCGACGGATGTGTGCCCGTTCATCCCGGTGGCGAACGTGAGCTGGGAGGAAGCGATCGCGTGTGCGCAGCAGCTCGGAAAACGCGTGGGCGAGGAACTAAAGATTCCCGTTTACCTCTACGAAAAAGCGGCGCGCGATCCGGCGCGTTCGAACTTGTCCATCATCCGCGCGGGGGAATACGAGGGCTTCTTTGAAAAGATCAAAGAGCCGGAGTGGAAGCCGGATTTCGGGCCGGCAATCTTCAGCGAGCGCTCGGGCGCGACGGTGATCGGCGCGCGGGAATTTCTCGTCGCTTACAATGTGAATCTGAACACGCGGGCGACACGGCGGGCGACATCGGTGGCGTTCGATGTGCGCGAAAACGGGCGCGTGAAAACCGAGGATGGGAAACCGACCGGCAAGAAGGTGCTCGACGAAAAAGGCGAGCCGGTCCGCGTGCCCGGGATGCTCAAGCACGTCAAAGCGATCGGCTGGTTTGTGGAGGAATATGGGATGGCGCAGGTCTCGATGAACCTGACCAATCTGGACGAAACGCCGCTGCACGCGGCCTTCGACGCTTGCGTGGAATCGGCGAACCAGCGTGGGCTTCGGGTTACCGGTTCGGAGATCGTGGGGATGTTGCCGAAGAATTGCCTGGTCGAGGCGGGCAAACATTACCTGCGGAAACAACAATGGTCGGAAGGCGCTTCGGAGGAGGAGCTGATCGATCTCGCGATTCGCACGATGGGCCTGAGTGAGGTCCAGCCGTTCGATCCGCAGGAGAAGATCATCGAATTCAAGATGGCGACGGCGGCGAAGAAATCGCTCGTGCGGATGAATCTCCGGCAGTTCTGCAATGAGACGCTGAGCGATTCGCCGGCGCCGGGTGGGGGATCGGTTGCGGCTCTGATGGGCGCGCTGGGCGTGTCGTTAGGCGGAATGGTGGCGAACCTTTCCGCCGGCAAGCGCGGTTGGGACGACAAGCTGCAATTACTTCAGCGATTGGGCCGTGCGGGCGCAGGTCTTGAAGGACGAACTGCTTTTCCTCGTGGATGAAGACACAGCGGCGTTCAACAAGGTGATGGACGCGTTCGGTCTGCCGAAGGAGTCGGCGGAGGAGAAGACGGCGCGGTCCGCCGCCATCCAGGGAGCGAATAAATATGCGGCGGAGATTCCGCTGCGCGTGATGCAGACGGCCGGCAAAACCTACCAGATCCTGGGCGAAATGGCGGAGCAGGGAAACCCGGCTTCCATCTCGGATGTGGGGGTGGGATTGCTCGCGACGCGGGCTTGCATCGAGGGTGCCGGGATGAACGTGCAGATCAATCTCGGCAGCTTGAAGGATGAGCAGGTCAGGTCCTCGCTGCGGGAGGAGATGCAGAAGGCCCGCGCGGTTTCCGATAGCGAGTTCGAACGGATCAACGCGATCGTGCAAGGAAAGCTGCACTAAGGTGAAGACGCTGGCCGTCCTGCATGCGGCGCAGTTGGTCACCATGGCCGGACCGGCCCGCCCGCGCGTGGGGGCGGAGCTGAGTGAACTCGGGATTGTGCCGAATGGCGGAATGTTGATCCGCGACGGCGTGATTGTGCAGACAGGTCCGTCCGATGTGATTGAGCGCGAGATGGGCAGTGAGGCCGAAGTAGTCGATGCCGCTGGGCGCGTGGTGTTGCCGGGCTTTGTAGATGCGCATGCGCACCCGGTCTTTGGCGGGAACCGGTTGGATGAATTTGAGCAGCGCGCGCGCGGCGCGAGCTATGAGGAAATCGCGGCGGCGGGTGGAGGCATCCGCTCCACGGTGCGGATGACGCGGGAGGCGACCGAGCAAGAGTTGAAGGCGCAGGCCCTGAGGCACGCCGGTTGGTTCCTCGAATGCGGAACGACCACGGTGGAGGCGAAATCCGGCTACGGATTATCGCTGGAGGATGAACTGAAGATTTTGCGCGTGATTCGTGACCTGGGCGCGGAGTCGCCGCTCGAGTTCGTTCCTACATTTTTGGGCGCGCATGCCACGCCGGAGGAGCTGCAGGGCGATCCGCGACGCTATGTGGAGATGGTAGTGCACGAGATGTTGCCGGCGGTGGTGGCTGAGGGGTTGGCGGAGTATTGCGATATTTTTTGCGAGCGCGGTTACTTCGATCTCGAAACGGCGCGAGGAATTCTAAAGGCAGCGCAGCAGCACGGGCTGGGACTGCGGATGCACGTGGATCAGCTGACGAATTCCGGCGGTGCACACTTGGCCGCGGAGTTGTCGGCGGTGACGGCGGATCATCTGGAGCAGACGGAGGACGATGGCATCGCGGCGCTGCAACAGGCGGGGGTGCAGCCGGTGCTCCTGCCGGGAAGCGTCTATGCGCTCGGGAAGACGCGTTACCCGCGCGCGCGGGCAATGATCGAAGCGGGCCTGGCGGTGGTGCTGGCGACGGATTTCAATCCCGGTTCGTCGCCCACGCCTTCGATGCCGATGATGCTTTCGCTGGCTTCGACGCAGATGAAGATGACGCCAGCGGAGGGAGTGACGGCGGGGACAATTAACGCCGCTTACAGTCTGGGGCGGGGCGACCGGATTGGCTCATTGGAAGCGGGGAAAAGAGCTAATTTTTCCATCTTCGATTGCTCGGATTATCGCGAGCTGGCCTACATCTTTGGGCTGCCGCAGACGCACTCCGTCTATGTGCTCGGCGAGTCGCGTCTTCACGCGCTAAGGGCCTGCCTCGTTTGCGCATTAGGTGCCGCGCCGCTAACGTCGCACGCTCATGAAAGTCGAAGTAGAACAGCAGCCGCACAGCACCGCCATCCTCCGCATTGAACTGCCACCGGAGGAAGTGCGCACGGAATGGGATGCGATCGCGATGAATTACGCGCGTTACGCCCGCATTCCGGGGTATCGGGTGGGCAAAGCGCCGCGGCCAGTGATCGAGCGGAAATTTCGGAAGGAAATCCAGGACGAACTGACGAAGAAGCTGGTCTCGAAGAGTTATCACGAAGCGATCGCCGAAAAGCAGCTGCGCGTGATCTCGCTCACCAATCTGGAGGAGGTCGAATTTGGCGACGACCGTTCCATGCGCTTTCGCGCGACGGTGGTGACGGCGCCGGAATTCGAGCTGCCTGAGTATAAGAATATTCCGGTGGAGCTGCCGGCGGGCGAGGTATCGAGCGACGAAGTGGACGCTGCAGTGGAGCGGTTGCGCGATCAATCTGCCGATTTCTCGGACGTAGCCGGGCGTGCGCTGCAGATGGAAGACTTTGCCGTGATCGATTTCGATGGATCGATCGATGGGGTTCCAATCAGCGAGATCGTGCCGGAAGCGAGCAAGAATTTGCACGGCGGGAAGAAGTTCTGGCTGCGCGTGGCGGGCGATAATTTCCTCCCAAATTTCGTGGAGCAGATCGTGGGCATGAATGCCGGTGAAACGCGGAGTGTGCAGGTGGAATTTCCTGCAGATTTTCCAGTGACGGAGCTGGCAGGGAAGAAGGCCGATTACGCCGTCAGCTTGAATGAGATTAAAGAGAAGGTGTTGCCGGAACTGAACGACGAGTTCGCCGGCAAGCTTCTCCCGGGCAAAACGTTGGCGGAGCTACGGCATCGTCTTGAACACGATCTCGAGCACGAAAAAGAGCATGAGATCGAGCGGGAGAAAGAGGCGCAGATTGTGAAGTATCTGCAGGAGAAAATATCCTTCGATCTCCCGCCGCCGCTGTTGAAGAGCGAGACGCGCCGGGCTTTGAACGAGTTGGTCCATCGGAATCGCGAGCGCGGCGTGCCGGACGATTTGTTGAAGGGGAAGGAAAAGGAATTGATCGAGGGAGCGGGCTCGCTGGCCGCGCATCGTTTAAAGACGAACTTCATCCTGCATCGCATCGCTGAGCGCGAGAAGTTGACGGTGACGCGCGAGGACGTGGACGAGCGCATTCAGGCGCAGGCGGCGCAGTATAATACCTCGGTGGAAAAGATGCGGAAAGACCTCGAGGAACACGACCGCATGGACGGTCTGGCCGAGGAGATCCTGCTGGGCAAGACCCTTGATTTTCTGAAGGAGAACGTTACCATCCAAACATCATTAAACTCGCCCGGCGCGAGTGAGCCGACGCAATAATTTCATGACTCTAACGCACAATAATCAGGGTGTCCTCGTTCCGATGGTAGTGGAACAGACCGGACGCGGGGAGCGCAGCTACGACATCTACTCGCGCTTGTTAAAGGATCGGATCGTGTTTCTGGGCACGCCGATCGATGATCACATCGCAAATCTGGTCATCGCGCAGCTGCTCTTCTTGCAGATGGAAGACGGCAAGAAAGACATCAGCATGTACATCAACTCGCCCGGCGGTTCGGTCACGGCGGGGTTGGCGATTTACGACACGATGCAGTTTTTGACCTGTGACGTGACCACCTATTGCCTCGGCATGGCCGCGAGCATGGGAGCTGTCCTGCTGGCGGCGGGCACGAAGGGCAAGCGTTTCGCTTTACCGAATTCCGACATCATGATCCACCAGGTCTCCGGCGGCGCGCAGGGTCAGGCCAGCGACGTGGAGCGGACGGTGGAATACATGTTTAAGCTCAAGAAGCGGCTGATCCGGATTCTGGCCGCGCATACCGGGCAACCCGAGGAGAAGGTGAAGCTCGATTCCGATCGCGACTATTTTCTCTCCGCTGCCGAGGCGAAGGAATACGGGCTGGTCGACGAGGTGATCAAGTCGCGCAAAGAGGCCAAGCTGGCGGATGGTGCAATTCCGGAGGCCGCGACCGCAATCGCGGAGGCGGCATTGCCGCACAAGGTTCAGGAATAAGACCTGCTTGGCGTAAGGTAAGTCATGGCTCGCGCTTCCAACCTCACGATGTGCTCGTTCTGTGGCAAAAGCCACGCCGAGGTCCGTAAACTCATCGCGGGGCCGGGCGTTTACATTTGCGACAGCTGCATCAACGTCTGCAAAAGCATCCTCGATAAGGAGCTAAGCGAAGACGCACGTCGGCAGTCTTCCAACATTCGGGTGCCGAAGCCGGCGGAGATTCGCCATTCGCTCGACAACTACGTCATCGGACAGGAAACGGCCAAGAAGACGCTTTCGGTGGCCGTGCATAATCACTTTAAGCGCGTCTTGCAAAGTGCGCCGGCGACTGACTCTTCGGCGGCCGCGTTCCAGCCAGATCCTTTTGCGGAAGTGGAGATCGAGAAGAGTAACATCCTCTTGATTGGCCCCACCGGCTCGGGCAAAACCCTGCTCGCGAAAACTTTGGCCAAGGTGCTCGACGTTCCTTTTTGCATCGCCGATGCGACGACTCTGACCGAGGCGGGCTACGTCGGCGAGGACGTGGAGAACATCATCCTCCGGCTCCTGCAAAACGCGGATTACGATGTGAAACGGGCGGAGATCGGGATCGTTTACATCGACGAAATCGATAAGATCGGGCGCAAGACGGACAACGTGAGCATTACGCGCGACGTTTCCGGCGAAGGGGTGCAGCAGGCGCTGCTGAAGATTCTCGAAGGCAGCACTTGTAACGTGCCGCCGCAGGGTGGCCGGAAGCATCCGCACCAGGAATACATCCAGGTAAATACTGACAAAATTTTGTTCATCTGCGGCGGCGCTTTCGTTGGGCTCGACAAGATTGTGCAGCGTCGGATTGGCAAGCGCACGATGGGGTTCAACAGCCCTGATCTCGCGGCGGAAGAAGCGCTCGCGAAAGCGGCGGTGCGCCATGTGGAGCCGGAAGATTTGCTCAGCTTCGGAATGATTCCCGAATTCATCGGGCGTCTCCCGGTTGTGACGGCGCTCGATGCGCTGACCGAAGACGAGATGGTCATGATCCTGACCGAGACGAAGAACGCGATGATCAAGCAATACACCAAACTCTTCTCGATGGAGGGAGTGCGGTTGAGCGTGACGAAGGACGCGTTGCGAGCCTTGGCGGCGCAGGCTGTGACGAAGGGCACAGGAGCGCGGGCGCTTCGCTCCATGCTTGAGCGGATCATGCTCGATATCATGTATGAAGTGCCGAGCCGTGAAGACATCGCGGAGGTGACGATCAATCGTGCGGTGGTGGAAGGTAAAAAGCTGCCGCTGATTCGGAAGAAGCAGGATAAGGACGCGGCGTAAAGAAGCGGGGACGGGACGTTTGGGCGTTCCGTCGATGAACGATGAACGTTTGTCCGCCGAAGGTATCGAGGAGGTCCACCTTCACGCATGGTCATCCCGAGCCGGCGCAGCACGGCCGAGGGATCTCTCGATGACTTGAGTGTCTTGCGTAAACGAAGACGCTTTCGCTGCGGCTCCCGTCTCGCGTCGGGCGAAGACACAGACTGCGCGGGAGAGATCCCTCGGCCGTCTTCGCGGCTCGGGATGACACTCGGTGGGGCGGGCGTCACGAGATCGTTGATTGTCCCTCCGCGTTCGGCGCTCGGCTCATCTTGCGGGGGGCGCTCATTCTCGAGAGCGCACTCTGCACGCGACTGCTCGCGCGCAGCTCTTCTGTTGGAGGTTGGACGTCGGGCGTGGGACGTTCGACCTTCGCCTGTCCGTGTCCACATGAATATCGTTGTCCTTAACACCGGAACCGAGCTCCTACTTGGTCGCGTTCTTAACACCCATCTGACCTTTATCGCTCGCGAGATCTTTCCGCTGGGATTGCGGGTGGCGAGGCAAGAAACGGTCTCGGACGGACCAGCGATCGGGAAGGCCATTGCCGCTACTTTCGCAGAGGCGGACGTCGTGCTGGTCACCGGCGGTCTGGGCCCGACGACGGATGACATCACGCGCGAAGCGGCGGCGGAGTTACTCGGTCTGGAAATGGCGGAGGACGCCACCGTGGCCGAGGCGATCACGGAGAGAATGCGGACCCGTGGGTTTGAATTAACCGACCGGATTTTACGCCAGGCCCAAGTGCCGACAGGTGCGCTGGTCTTGCCGAACGCCAATGGGACGGCCCCGGGTCTTTACCTCGCGTCGCGGAATCTCCAGTCGGGGCGGTCGCCTCATCTCTTCCTGCTTCCAGGCCCGCCACGGGAGTTGCAGCCGATGTTTCGCGATTCGGTTTTACCGATTCTGCGCAAGCTCGCGCCGTCACGCGCCGGGATCGAGGCCCGGACGTTCCGCCTCGCCTGCGTGGGAGAATCGCTGGTGGAAAAGGAAGTGGGCCCGCAGCTGTTGGCTTTGCCGGAGGTGGAGCTTGGCTACTGCGCCCGCATGGGTGAGGTGGACGTGCGCGTCCTCGCGCCTGCAGCCTCGCTCGCGGCCGCTGAAAAGATCATGCGCGCAGCATATCCTCTCCAGCTTTTCACCGAAGAGGACGAGGAGCTGGAAGCGGCTGTGGTGCGGATGCTAAAGGACAAAGGCGCGCGGGTGGCGACGGCGGAGTCATGCACCGGTGGTTATCTCGCGCATCGGCTGACGAATGTGCCAGGAGCTTCCGCCGTCTTCGCTGCGGGCTTTGTTCCCTACGCCAACGAGGCAAAAACGCGCGAGCTGGGGGTGGGGGTAAACCTGATTGCGGAGTATGGCGCGGTCAGTGAGGAGGTCGCGCGGGCGATGGCGGCAGGGGCACAACGCCGGACTGGCGCGCAGTATGCCCTGGCCACGACGGGCATCGCCGGCCCCACTGGAGGATCTGAGGCCAAGCCGGTGGGCACGGTATTTATCGCGCTCGCCAGTGCGACAGGAGAAAGCGTGGTCTGGCGGCGGCTTTTTCTCGCGGAACGAAGTGCCTTCAAGCATCTCGCCACTCAGCACGCGCTGCAGCTGCTGCGCGAACACTTGTTAGCGCAATAAAACGCTGCGGAGACCGTGCCCGCCACGGCTATGCGCGCCGCTATTGTCGGATCTCGACCGGAGTGCCGAGCTTGACCCGATTGAAGAACATCTCCGCTGCTTGCGGAGGCATCCGGATGCAACCGTGCGATGCGGGGTAGCCCGGCAGAATGCCGACATGCATCCCTACGCCATCGTTCGTCAGGCGCATAAACCATTTCATCGGCGCGCCCACATAACGTGTCCCGCTGGGCGCGGAATCGATCTTTAAGCTTACGCCGGCGCGCACCGTCCGCCCTTTTGCGTCTTTAAAGTCGCCGTAAATGCTGGAGCGATGGTCCTTATCTTTCTCCGTCACGGAAAATCGGCCCGTCGGCGTCGAACCGGCGCGTTTTCCGGAAGAGATCGGGCTGTCGATGGCCAAATCCTCGCCCCGAAGCAAATAGGCGCGCTGTTTCGAAAGGGAAATCACGACGCGCGATTGGTCAGGCGTAAGCGCATCGTAAACTTCTTGTTTCACCGTGAGGGCCGCCTGCCGGCTGATCAACTCGGAGGCTTTTCGCATCGGCCTTGGAGTATTGGTGTTCGTGCGCAGGGGGGCAGCTGGCCGGACCTCGGCACTGCGCCGGGGAATGCCCGGGACGGGGACAGTCGCGCGAGGCGTTTGTGCAAACGCATCGCCAGCGACGGCGCAGAGCAGAAAAGCGAGGGTAAGGTGCGGGAGGCGGGAGGTCACGACGTTCAATTTGCGGCGTAAGTGTTCACTCTTTTTACCCACCCGTCCAGCCATCGCGCTTCGCGGCGCGCCGGTGGGGAATTCTGCACCCGTTGGGTCAGGACACGGCGCGCTGAAGCGCTGAACTCCCGGGCTGCGGCAGCACCGCCACTGGTATCCGTCATCCCCTCCAGCACCTGCAAAAGACCCCAACCGCGACCTTCGTAGCGCTCGCTCCTGGCCACGCCTTCGCCTTTGAAATTCACATAATCGACCAGGGCGTAACAACCTTGCGCGGTGCTGGCAACACGGTTGAAACGCTCCTCGATTTTCGCGCGATCACCGGCCGGGGCTTCGGCCAGCATTTTTGGGAGGGCGCTCTGCAAACGTTGCACCAGGAACTGCGCTTGCAGGTCCACCGTCCCGGCGAGAAAGCGACGCAGCTCCCGCATCTCGGCGCCGGACTGTGCGGCGAGGAACTCCGCCCGCGTGTTCCATGGACAGCCGGAACGATTTTGAGCCGCGACCGGTGGCAGCTCCGTTCCGCGCTTCTCCATGAAGCGGAGAAGATCCGGAAAGCTTTCGGCAAACGGCCCGCGCACCCCTTGTGGATACCAAATAAAATGACCGATGCCGAGTGAAGCGAAGTTTTCGCCCGAGTTCCAGGAGGTCAGGCCCTCCACCGTGCCAGCGCACTCGTTTTGCCAGATGAGCTTCCCGATCCGGAGCGCTTCGCTGCGGGAAAGATCGACGGCGCCCGAGGCGGAAACGAGGGCGCAGGCGGTAAAGGCGACCACCTGAGCGGCCACGCGACCCCATCTTGACGGGCCAAATTTCTCCTTTAGCATGCTCACTTCCACCGCCCTCCCCATCGTGGGAGCGGCAGTTTTTTGGTCCAAATTGTTTATGAAATATTCCAGCATTCTCATGGCGGCTCTTCTTTCCACTTCCACCGGTTTCGCTCAGGGCACAACCGAACTGAAGACCGATAAAGATAAAGTCAGTTACAGCATCGGGCTCGACATCGGAAACACCTTTAAGAAGCAGAAAATGGATATCGATCCAAACATTCTTCTTTCCGGGATGCGCGATGCGCTGACCGAAGGCAAAAAACCTCTCCTCACCGAAGAGCAGGTCAAGGAAACGATGACCGCCTACTCGAAGACAATGCGCGACCAGCAAGCCGAGCAGGCCAAGGTGGAAAGCGCGAAGAACGCCGCTGCGGGCGAAAAATTCCTGGCGGAGAACAAAGGCAAAGAAGGCGTGAAAACCACCGCCAGCGGACTGCAATACAAAGTCCTGAAGGAAGGCAGCGGCGCCTCCCCGAAAGAGACCGATACTGTCGAGGTCAACTACCGCGGCACCTTGATCAACGGCACGGAATTCGACAGCTCCTACAAGCGGAATGAGCCCGCTTCCTTCCCGGTAAATCGCGTCATCAAAGGTTGGACCGAAGGCCTGCAGTTGATGAAGCCAGGTTCGAAATACCAACTCTTCGTTCCCGCCGCTTTGGCATATGCCGAGCGTGGTGCGGGTCAAGACATCGGGCCGAACGAGACGCTGATTTTCGAGGTGGAACTGTTGAAGGTGCAGCCAGCGGAAGCGCCGGCGACTCCAGCAGGTGCGAACGCCCCAGCGGGAGCTACCACTACTCCAGCCGGTGCCACCACGCCGGCGGGTGCAGCCAAGGCTGCGACTCCTGCGGCTAGCGCAACGGCCTCGCCCGCGGCTTCGGCCCAGCCGACCGCGAAGTAAGAACGTCGAGCCCCGCGGCTCGCTATGCCTGCGGCGGCGTGGGGGATTCCCACGCCAGCCGCGGCGCATCGCTCCACAGATCTTCCAGCGCGTAGAAGTCGCGCTTCTCAGCGTGGAAGACGTGCACGATCACCTGCATGTAATCGAGTACGATCCACTGGCTGGTGGGGAAGCCATCCACCGCGGTCGGCCGAATTTTGTGCCCTTGTTTAAGGCTGCCTTCGATCTCACCCGCGATCGCTTTCAGCTGCGGCTCCGAGGCTGCCGAGCAGAGGACGAAGAAGTCGGTGAAGGTGGAAATGTCGCGCAGATCGAGAACGACGATGTCCTCGGCTTTCTTGTTCGAGGCGAGTTCGGCGCAGTTTTTGGCTAGTTCTTCGGAAGTGATCGGAGGGAGTCCTGGTAGAGGTGAAGCCGCCGGATAATCTCTTCCACCGTCGGCGGTACGAGATAACGAATGGACTGCCCCTGCGCAACCCTGTTTCTGATATCCGTCGCTGAAATATCGACCGAGCGCTGGATGGTGCGATAGCGCGAAGGGGTGGCGTCCCTGCCGCGATGGAGGACCACAAATTCCACCAGCTCCTGCAAATCCTCGATCCGGTGCCAGGTCGAAAGGGCGGCTAAATTGTCCGAGCCAATCAGGTAGAAAAGTTTTGCGTCCGGCCGCGCGTGCCGGAGCGCTTCGATCGTATCGATTGTGCGGGAAGGAGGCGGGCGCTGCAGCTCCTGGTCGTCCAGAGAAAAGCCCGGCTCGTCTTGCAGTGCCGCGCGCAGCATTTCCAGACGTGCGGCCGCGGGTGCGGGCGCGTCGGTCGGCTTGTGCGGCGAGCGGGCGGCAGGGACAAAGATAACCTCATCGAGCTCCAATTCTTCCAGAGCCTCCCGCGCCAGAATCAAGTGCCCGTGGTGGACAGGATCGAAGGTGCCGCCGTATATGCCGATCTTGCTCAAGACGAGCGCAAGGTAGCGCAAGCTTCCCGCTTGCACGAACGCCCGCCCCAGCTAAAAGCTTGCGCTACGATGCCCGACTCTCTTGGCCAGCTTCTTCTCACCGGCGTGCCCGGCACCGCCCTCGATTCCGCCACGGCCGCGCTCTTTCGCAAGGTGCAGCCGGGCGGCTTCATCCTCTTTGGTCGCAATATCGAAAGCGCGGTGCAGTTGCGGAAGCTGATCGATGATCTGCGCGATCTGAGCGAGGTGGAACCGATCATCACGATCGATCAGGAAGGCGGCCGGGTTTCGCGCCTGCGCCTGATCGGGAACGAGCCGCCAAATGCGCAGCAGCTACGCGAGAAGAACGACGAGGCCCTCGTGCAGGAACACGGCCGGATCACCGGGCGTTTGCTGCGTCTCTTCGGCTTCAATCTCGATCTGTGTCCGGTGCTCGATATTTCCTTCGACGACGAGGCGGATAATTCCTTGCGCGGGCGCTGCTACGGCAACGATGTCGCGCAGGTCGTCCGGATGGCCGGTGCATTTAACGACGCTCTTCGCGCGGAAGGGATCGCGAGCTGCGGGAAACATTTCCCAGGCTACTCCGCTGCTGAAATCGATGCGCATCACGATCTTCCGCGGATCGACCGCTCGCTCGCCGAACTGGAAGAGAACGAGCTCGCTGTCTTTCGGGCTTTCGCCGCGCGAGTGGACAGCATGATGATCTGTCACGGATGGTATCCGTGTTTCGAGACGGAAAAGTTGCCGGCCTCCTTTTCGTCTCGCGTAATCAAAGATCTGCTCCGGCAAGAGCTGAAGTTCGACGGTCTGATCATGACGGACGATCTAGACATGGGAGCGATCTATAACGAATACAGCCTGGAAGAAACGATCCACCGCGCGCTCGCGGCTGGAAACGATCTGGCCATGATCTGCCATCGCATCGATGCCATCGAAGACGCGCGCCGAGCCATCGGCGGTGTCGATTCTTCTCACGTGGAAGCCGCGCTGGCGAGCGTCGCTCGTTTTAAGCAGCAGCTTTCCCCGCCCACCGAATTTTCCGAAGACGCCTTTCAGAAACTCGACCGCGAAGTTTGGGATCTGCGAGTGGCAGTGTTGGGACCGGAACGGGCTGCGGAGCGGAGCGCGGAGGATGGAAAACGCTCTCCGGTGGAGACGTATTAGTTCTCGCATGCGGGTAATTGACGACCTCCCGCCGAACCCATAACCTTGCCGCTCGTGCAACCAGAACTGGAGCAGCTTCTCATCCTGCAAAATCGTGATCAGAAGATCCGGCAGATTCAGGCGGAACTGAAAATGATGCCGCTGCAGCGGGCGCAACTGGAGGCGCATCTGGCTGCCAGCGCGGCTGGGCTGGAAGCGGCGAAGTTAAAAACGAAGCAGCTGGAAGTGGAGCGGAAGAAGCTCGAGCTCGACGCCGGCACGCGGACCGAGAGCATTAATCGCCTTAAGACGCAGCAATACGAGACGCGCAAGAACGAGGAGTTCCGCGCGATGGGGAACGAGATCGAGCGCTACGAGAAAGAGATTCGCGCGATTGAGGATCAAGAGCTGGAGCTCATGGATCAGGCCGACCACTTAAAGGCGGACGTGGCAGTGGAAGAAAAGAAGGTGGCGACGGAGCGGGAATCGGTCGCGCGTCAATCTGCGGATTTGGAAGCGAAGGTGGCGGCGCTCAACGAGCGTTTAGCCAGCCTCACACAAGAGCGAGGCGAGATTGCCAGCAAGATCGATGAAGACGTGCTGGACCGGTTTGAGCGTCTCTTCGCCAGCAAAGGCAACGCCGCGGTCGTCGCGTTAGAGCATGAAGTCTGCACCGGCTGCCACATGAAGATCACCGCCCAGACCTCGCATCGAGTAAAGAGCGGGCGCGAGATTGTTGGGTGCGAGCAGTGCGGACGGATTCTCTATTCGGTGGAGTAACACCGAGGCGTTTTTCAGAACGTCGATGCAGTCCTGCTAATGCAATGCAGCGCGGGCGACCGTAGCAACAAAGCCGGTCATCCCGAGCCGGCGCAGCACGGCCGAGGGATCTCTCCGCAGCTCGCGGATTCTCCGCCAGGGGGGGCCGGCCTGCGGTTCACGCGGCAACGTATTCATCGCTGAAGGTCCCTCGGAGAGATCCCTCGGCCGTCTGCGCGGCTCGGGATGACAGTGAGCAGCGTATGGAGTGGCGCTCCCTTAAAGGTCAAAGCGGCGCTCCACGAATTAGAAATCTTCCGCGGAGCAGATGCTGCGCGGGCGACCCTAGCACACTACCGGTCATCCCGAGCCGGCGCAGCACGGCCGAGGGATCTCTCCGCAGCTCCGATTCTCCGCCAGGGGACCGGCCTGCGGTTCCGCGTTGAGGTATCGATCGCTGAAGGTCCCTCGGGGAGATCCCTCGGCCGTCTCGCGGCTCGGGATGACGCGAGCAGCGTCTGGGCGGGCTTCCCTACACGTTGAAGCGGAACTCCACCACGTCGCCATCCTTCACGACGTATTCCTTGCCTTCGATCCGGAGCTTGCCGGCTTCGCGGGCTTTTGCGGAGGAGCCGAGGCCCACGAGATCGTCGTAATGCACCACTTCCGCCGCGATGAAGCCGCGCTCGAAATCGGTGTGGATCACGCCAGCGGCCGCCGGCGCTTTGTCGCCTTCGTGGATCGTCCAGGCGCGCGTTTCCTTTTCGCCTGTGGTCAGGTAGGTCCGCAAACCGAGCAGGTGATAGACGGCGCGAATGAGCGCGCTTACCCCGCTGCTTTCCACCCCGAGGTCGCGCAGGTATTCACCCGCTTCGGCGTCACTCAAGTCGACTAATTCGCTCTCGATTTGCGCGCTGATCACCACCGCTTCGCTGCCAAAATGGCTCCGCGCGTAGCTCTCGACTGCGCGCACGTGTTTCATCGCTTCGTGCGTTTCGTCTGCTTTCGCGATGGGCGCGAGATCGGTCTCGGCCACGTTGCAGGCGAAGAGCGTGGGCTTGGAAGTAAGGAGAAAAAAGTCGTGCGCGATCACCTTCTCGTCATCGGTTAACTCCGCGGTGATGGCGGGCTTCCCGCTGTCGAGGTGCGGCAAAAGTTTTTCGATGATCGCGTCCTCCGCCTTCGCCGTCTTGGAGCCGGACCGGATTTCCTTCTGCAACCGCTCCCGCCGTTTCTGCAGCGAAGCCAGATCCGCGAGCACGAGCTCCGTGTTGATCACCTCGATGTCGCGCACGGGATCGATCGTGCCGCTGACGTGATGGATGTCGCCGTTTTCGAAACAACGCACCACCTGCACGATCGCGTTCACTTCGCGGATGTGGCTGAGGAATTGGTTGCCCAAACCCTCCCCGGCGCTGGCGCCCTTCACGAGTCCAGCGATGTCGACAAACTCAATCGCGGCCGGGATCACCTTTTGCGAACCGGAAAGTTTCGAGAGCACTTCCAGACGCGGATCGGGCACGGTCACAACTCCGAGATTCGGGTCGATCGTGCAGAACGGGTAATTTGCGGCCTGCGCTTTGCGGGAGCGGGTGACCGCGTTGAAGAGGGTGGATTTCCCCACATTGGGCAGGCCGACGATTCCAGCGCTTAACATAAGGCGCGGACGTTACCGTCGAATGGGGCGCTCTGCAAAGCTACCGCCGGAAGAGAAGGCGGAGGCTGTTCAGCACCACGATGACGGTGCTGCCCTCGTGCGCGACCACGCCGAGCGAAAGCGGAATGCCGCGGGTGACCGCGAGCAGCGCCATCAAAATAACCGTGCCCAGGGCGATCGTGATGTTCTGCCCGATGATCGCTTTGGCTCTTCGGCTCAACTGGTAGGCGGCGACAAAATTCTCCAGCCGGTCATCCATCAAAACCACCTCAGCCTGCTCCATCGCCGCGTCCGATCCGCGCGCGCCCATGGCCACGCCCACATCGGCGGCCGCGAGGCAAGGCGCATCATTCACGCCATCGCCGATCATCGCCACCTTGCCGCCGCCTTCCTTCAGCTCCTGCACCGCATGCACCTTCCCTTCGGGCGAAAGCTGCGCGCGCACTTCATCGAGTCCCGCCTCCTTGGCAATCAAACGCGCGGTCGCTTCGCGATCGCCCGTCAGCATGACGATGCGCATGCCCGCGCGGCGCAGCGTCTCCAGCATGCCGCGCGCTTCGCTTCGCAGTTCATCGCGCAAGCGCAGCCGACCGCAGACTTGCGGTCCTGCCACCCACACTTCCGCGACATCGTTCTCATCCGCCGCCGGCGCATCGCAAGGCGCCTCTTTCAGCGCGCTCCGAACGAATTCGCGATTGCCCAGCACATAGAGCAAGCCATCCTTCCGCGCGGTCACGCCACTGCCGGCGAGCGACTCCGCATGAGTCAGCTCGAAGCGCGCCGCGCCACGCTGCGTGCCCGCGCGTTGGATGGCGCGAGAGAGGGGATGATGCGAGAGGCGCGCCAGATTAAAGGCGGCCGCGAGGACAGCCGCCTCGTCTCCTTTGTAAACATCGATGCCGACCAACTCCGGCACGCCGCGCGTGAGCGTGCCCGTCTTATCCAGCGCCACCGTGCGCACATCTGCGAGCGTCTCGATCGCGGCGCCGCCGCGGAAAAGAATCCCGCGGCGCGCTCCGGAAGCGATCGCCGACAGAATGGCGGAAGGAACGCTCAAGACCAGCGCGCAAGGCGACATCACCACCAGCAACGTCATTGCCCGATAAAAGGCACTCGCGCCGCTCTCCGTGCCGACAAAGGGCGGCCAGCCGAACCCAAGCCAGCCGACCGCGAAGAAGGCCGCGCTGAGCGAGAGGACGATGTAGGTATAACGAGTGCCAAAGCGGTCGCTGAAGCGCTGCGAAGGCGCCTTAAAATGCTGCGCCTGCTCGATCAGATTGATGATCTTCTGCACCGCACTCTCGTGCGCTGGGCGGAGCGTTTCGCCATCGAGCACTCCCCAGAGATTCAAGGTGCCAGCGAGCGCCACGTCGCCGGTGTGCTTCGGCATCGGGCGAGCTTCGCCGGTCAGGTTCGACTCGTCGCACGCGCTTTCACCGCGCGTCACGCGCAAGTCCACCGGGATTTGTTCGCCCGCGCGCACCCGCAACCGCATCCCGGGTGTAAGCAATTCCACCGGCCGCTCGATTTCCTCCGTGCCTTCCAGCACCGTCGCCGTCTTGGGCGCGCCGCGGAAGAGGGCGCTGATCTCGCGTTGGGTGCGGGCGCCCGCGTAGTGCTCCATCGCGCCGGAGGCGGAGAAGAGAAAGAGCAGCAACGCGCCTTCGCTCCACGCGCCGACGAGGGCGGCGCCGATCGCGACCGCGAGCATGAGGAAGTGAATATCGAGCGAGCCCTGGCGGAGCCGCTCCCAGGATTCGATCGCGGCGTCCCATGCCCCCGTGAGATAGCTGATGCCAAAAAGCGTAATGACAAGCGCGCCGGCTGCGCCGAAACGCTGCGCAACCAGAGCGCCTACGCCGGAGATGAGACACGCCCCGGAGAGCCAGGCCAGCTTCTTCCATTCATCCGGATCGCCGTGTCCCACGGTCGGTCCGCAACAACCCGCGCGTGGCCAGCCGACGGCGTTCCATTGCCAGAAACCCACCGCCGTCCGGCAGGTCAGCTTCTCGATCACGGTGCTGCCCAGCACTTCCTTCACGACCACGTTCGCGGTGCCGACTTTCCGCGCCGGTGGTTCGCCGCACTGCTCGCAATTTCCCCGCGCATCCAGGATGCCGCATTGCGCCTGGCGATCCGCGACCGCTTCGCTCACGCGATCCGCGATGCGATGGCTGCGATCGTCGCCCAGAGTGGCGATGGAAAGGAGCTGGTTCTTTGGTTGGAACGCGACGGCTTCGAGTTGCGGCTCCTCGCTCAAGAGCCGCGCGACATTTCGATAAACGCAATTCGCGTCCTCCCGCGGGACCACACCGGGCGTGGTCGGGAGCGGGAGAGAAGGATCGGCCATCGTGCGAGAAGAATACGCGCAGGCTGCGCGCCCACTAGTGAAATTGCTGTGCCTCCCGCCCGACCCACGAGCGCTATTACGCTTGTCTAAGAAATCATTTTCCTCTAAGCCGGTAATATGAATTCCCCCCTCCGCTTCTGGCACTCACGTTTACGCAAGCTTCGCCTTTGGACCGTAATGCTGCTCGGTTTCGCGGCGGTCACCTCGCTCGCGCAGGGGCAGGTCAACGTCGCCACCGCGTCGCTCACGAACAACGGCAACCCTTACGTGGTCGCCAGCCCGAACACTCCCTTCGTCATGAGCCTGGCCGTGACGACGAATTTTGTCTCGGTCGGATACTCGGTCTTATTCACCAGTCTGGACGGCAGCGGCCTTTTCCAGGTTGTCTCCCGCGTCAACACATCGCCCATTCATCCAAACACCGGAACCCATGTCTTTCCGCTCGCGCCCGACGAGGTCGCGCTCGCTGGGACCCGTGGTTTCCTTAATCCGACCACCGCCGATCTCGGTGGAACGAGTGATCAAGTAAACAATCAAGCGCCCGGCAGCTTTCGGCCTGCAAGATCTGCAGATCATGGCGCTGAACCTCCAGCCCGGAGCGATCTACCACATCTTCCTCGACCCCCGCAGCATCATGTCGAACACGAGTTTTATGGATGTAAATATCGGAGGATCGAATGGACCGGTCTTCACCATCTACACCGATGCGAACCAAATTCCTGAGCCCGCGACGTTCGCATTCCTCCTCCTGGGAGGTGCGGGAGTGCTCGCGCTCCGGAAGAAAAAGCGGAGCTAAAAAGTCGGGCCGGCGGGATTCGAACCCACGACCTCTTGAACCCCATTCAAGCGCACTACCAAGCTGTGCTACGGCCCGTTCTCGGAGACTGAATTAACCACAGAGATCACAGAGGACACGGAGTTTTTTCCCTAATCTCATCCACCGCTCCACGCGGTGAGAAAAGCATCGATTAACTCCGGCAACTCATCGCTGTAGCCACCTTCGAGAATCGCGCCGGTCGGCACCCCGGTCTCGCGCAACCACTGGCCGCAGGTCGCAAAATCCTCCGGCTCGAGCGTCATCTGCATGATCGGATCGCGCGCGTAGGCATCGAAGCCAGCGGAGACGAGAAGCAGGTCGGGCTCGAACTGCAGGAGGCCTCGCAACGCCTCCTCGATCGCCGCCATATGCACGGAACGTGGTGTGCCAGGGGCGATGGGGAAGTTGCTGATGTTCCCGAACGATTTCGCGCCGCTGCCGGGCCAACCCGGGAGCTGATGGATCGACGCGAAGACGATCTGGGCATGACCAGCGACCAGCGCTTCGGTGCCGTTGCCGTGATGCGCATCGAAGTCCCAAATCGCGACGCGTTTCGCGCCGTGCGCGAGCGCATCGAAAGCGGCGATGGCGATGTGCGCGAAGTAACAAAAGCCCATCGCGCGATCGGCCAGCGCGTGGTGTCCCGGCGGCCGCATCAAGCTGAAGCTCTGCTCTCCCCGCATCGCTGCGCGTGCCACCTCCACCGCCGCGCCCGTCGCACGCGCCGCATGAGCGAAGACGTCCGGATACGCCGGACAATCCGCATCGAAATCCGCGGAAGCAGCGCGCACCGACGCGAGATAATCCGCCGTGTGCGCGCGGAGCAGGGTGGCTTCATCCGCCGGCGCCGGCACGCGCCAGTCCCAGGCCGGGTGGCGCTTTTTTAATAATGGCGCACTCTCCGCAATCCGCGCGGGCCGCTCCACGTGGCCCACGCGCGCGTATTCCACGCAACTCGGATCGTGAAAGATGATCAAGACGGCGTCCGCTACTTCTTGGGCGCTTCGCCCGAATCCGCCTTCGGAGCCTGCGCTGGGTCCGAAGTTTCCTTCAACCCACGGCGCTCGAGCAGCGGCGCGACGTCTGGCTCAGCGCCGGTGAAGTCTTTAAACAGCTGCAACGCGTCCACGCTGCCGCCGCGCGAAAGAAGGGTTTTGCGGAAACGATCGCCATTCTCCTTTTTCAAGCCGCCGTTGTTCTTGATCCATTGCACCGTGTTCGCATCGAGCACTTCGCTCCAGATGTAGGAGTAGTAGCCAGCCGAGTAACCGCCGCCCCAGGAATGGGAGAAATACGGCGTGCGATAGCGCGGCGGGACGGGCGCGAAATCAACCCCGGCTTTTTTCAGCGCGGCGCTTTCGAAAGCGAGCGCATCGGTCGGGATCTCGCTCGGCTTCAGCTGATGCCAGGCTTGATCAAGGAGAGCGGCGGCCAGGTATTCCGTCGTCTTGAACCCTTGATCGAACTTTTGCGAGGCCAGCACTTTGTCGAGGAGCTCCTGCGGCATCGGCGCGCCGGTTTTGTAGTGCTTCGCGTAGTTCTTCAGGATCGAAGGCCAGACGCGCCACATCTCATTCACCTGCGAAGGGAACTCCACGAAATCCCGCGGGACGTTCGTGCCCGCGAAGCGCGGGTATTTCACGTCCGAAAACATGCCGTGCAACGCATGGCCAAACTCGTGAAACATCGTCGTCACCTCGTCGAAGGTGAGCAGCGTTGGCTCGCCTTTCGGCGGTTTGGGGATGTTGAGGTGATTCGCGACCACCGGCTTGTCGCCGAAGAGTCCGTTCTGGCCCACGTATTCGTTCATCCAGGCGCCGCCACGTTTCGAAGGGCGCGCGTAAAAGTCGGTCAGGAAAAGCGCGAGCGGTTTGCCATCCGCTTCAAACACTTCCCAAACCCGCACGTCTTCCTGGTAAACGGGGAGGTCTTTCCGCTCTTTGAAAGTGATGCCGTAGAGCTGGGTCGCGGCGTAGAAAACACCGTCGACCAGGACGCGATTCATCTCGAAATACGGTTTGATCTCCGCTTCCTCGAACGCGTAACGATCCTTCAAAACCTTCTCGGCGTAGAAGCTCCAATCCCAGGCCGCGAGTTCAAAATCGCCGCCCTCTTTTTTGATCATCGCCTGCAGATCGGCCGCTTCCTTCTTCGCGTTTGCCACCGCTGGCGGAGCGAGATCGCCGAGGATTTTGTTCACCGTGCCCACGGTCGCGGCCGTCTGATCTTCCACCTGATAGGTGGCGTGATTCTCGTAGCCGAGCAGCACCGCGCGCTCAGCTCGCAGCCGCGCGATGGTCTTGACCAATTCCAGCGTGTCGAACTCGCCGCCGTGGCTGTTACGAGCGATCGACGTCTTTAAGATCTTCTCGCGGAGCGCGCGATTTTGCAGAGCGGAGAGAGCAGGCTGCCCACTGGTGTTCTGCAGCGAGATGAGGAACTTGCCGTCTTTCCCATCTTCCTTCGCGGCCGCCGCGGCAGCGGCGATATCGTTATCCGACATTCCGGCCAGCTCCGCGCGAGTCTCGACCAGCACAGCGTCCGCGTTTTTCTCCTTCAAGACGAACTGCGAGAACTTCGTTTGCAAGCTGGCCAGCTCGGAGTTCATCGCCTTTAGCTTTGTTTTATCTGCTTCAGAAAGCTTGGCGCCGGCGCGGACGAAATCCTTGTAATAGCGCTCGAGCAGATGCTTCGATTCTGCGTCGAGGCCGGCCTTCTCGCGGTTGTCGTAGAGCGCCTGGAGGCGCGCGAAGAGCTTGCTGTTGAGAAGGACGGCGTCGAAATGCGCGGCCAATTTCGGGGCCATCTCGCTTTCGACTTTCTGGATCTCAGGGTTGGTGTGCGCGCCCGCCAAATTGGAGAAGAGCGACTCAACGCGGAGAAGATCGCGCCCGGAGCGCTCCATCGCGATGAGGGTATTCTCGATCGTGGGCTCGTCTTTTACCTCAGTGATGGCCTCGATTTCTTTCAAATGCTTTGCGAGCGCAGCTTCGTAAGCCGGGGCGAAATGCTCGTTCTTGACCTTGTCGAAAGGCGGCATGTGGTACGGCAATTTGCTCTCCGCCAGAATGGGATTGCCACTGGCCGAGGCGGCTGCCTTCTTATCTTTGCCGGGCGTGGGGGAGGGTGTCGCAGCTTGCATGGAGAGAAGCGGAAGCGTGGCCAGAAGAGCCGTGGCTCCGAGGTAGCGGAAGGATTTGGGCGTCGTTTGCATAAGGATGGTGGGAGTTGTCCGAAAGGAGACCCGCGGCCTCCGCCGGCAAGTCCGGAAGGTGCGCCATCCAGCGGCGATTTCAAGGCAGGGGCGCGTTGCTCGCACGCAAAGCCAGCGCGGGATGCGATTCCCCTATATGAAGACAAACACTTTTTCTGTCATCGCGCTCAGCGCAGCTTTCATCCTCAGTGCAGGATCGCTGCGCGCAGCGGATGAAAACAAAACCGTCGGCGAAAAGACGGCCGAGGCTTGGGATAAAACAAAAGAGGTCACGAAAGACGCTGCCGCCGTTGTAAAGGAAAAGACCGTGCAAGCGGTCGAGGCAGTGGAAGATGCGATCGAAAAACCGGACGCGGATGCGCGCAAGGTCAACGTCACCGTCTCCGATAAAGGGATCAAGATACCCGCCACGCTCAAGCCCGGGAAGACGGCGTTCATCGTCAAGAACACCGGCAAGATGAAACACAACTTCGAGATCAAAGGCGCCGAGATGGCGAAGAGCTTTTGGCTGGCGATTTCGCCCGGCGAAAGCAAGACGATGCAGGTGGACCTGAAGGCGGGCACCTACCAGTCGCATTGCCGTCTGCACGAAGGCACCGAGCCAGTGACGACGCTGGCGGTGAAGTAACGAGCCCACGCGCAGCCGGGCTACGGCTGCTCGACGCCCGGACGATGGAGCGCGATCGCACCGATCGCCTCCATCGCTTCCGCCGCAAACTCCTGTAGCAACTTTTGCTCGCGCTCCGTGAAGCGGCGCGGTTTTGTATCGAGCAGGCAAAGCGAGCCGATCGGCTGGCCATTTGCGGCGCGGAGCGGGATGCCAGCGTAAAAGCGCAGCCCGCGATCCTTCAGCAGCGGGTTGTTCGCAAAGCGCCGGTCACGCGCGAGGTCTTCCACCACCAGCGGTTTGTTTGCCGCCACCACGTGGCTGCACACGGAAACGTCCCGCGCTGTCTCGCCCGCTTGCGCCAGATCAGGGGGCAGCCCTTCTTGCGCTTTGAAAAATTGCCGGTCGCGATCGATGAGAGTCACCAGGGCGATCGGCACTTCGAAAACGCGCGTGAGCCTGGCCGTGAGCCGGTCCAGCGCCGGCGCGTTTCCGCGCATTAAATCCAACTCAGCCAGCGCGGCAAGACGGGCTTCTTCATCTGCGGGGAGGGGAGCGACTTGCATCGGCTCATCCTGCGTGGGCGAGAGTTTGGCCAACTGCACCACCGCATCCGCCAGCGAAGTGATCACTTCATTCGCGCCGGAATCGCGCAGCCGCCGTGCCGCCTCGTTCACATTTTCCGTCGTTCCCCAGAGCCCGATCACGATCTTCATCTGCGGAAAAGCGGCCCGAATCTTCAGGCATAAGTAGCGCGCGTGAATCACCGTGGAAGGCGCCACCACTGACAGGCAGACCGCGTCGACCTGCGCCTCCTCCAGGAGCGCGATCAATTCTCCGCCCACCATTTTCGCCGAGGCATTCTGCGCTTCGAAGCCTTGTTGCCTGAGCAGTTGCGTGAGCATTGCTCCCGCGAGTTCGTCGCGCTCCGCCCGCGAAGGCAGGCAATAAACCCGGCTCGCCGGCGCCGGTGCCGGCGTGTCCACTACGGCTGCGACTGCTTTATCGGCGTCGATTTTCGAGGGGACAGGCGGTCGCGTGCCGAGGTCTTCCACGATATCGCGCACGCTTTGCACGACGAGAGCGCGTTGCTCGTGGTCGAGCACATTGCGCCGATGATCGGTCTCGGCCGCGGTCAAGACCGGCACCAGCATGGAATCGTAAAGCGCCGTGAGTGAGTTCGCTTTCAGAAACGATTCCACCAGCTCCATCTCATCCTGTTCCCCGACCGTGAGGAGGCGATGATAGCAATCCTCCGCAGGGGTAAGCGCCTCTTCATCGCTCAGGAGGATGCTGAGAAACGACAGCCGCGGCACATGCCGCCCCATCACGACCAGACACACCGTGAGCGGTGTCGCCAGGACCAGTCCCACCGGGCCCCAGAGCCAGGTCCAGAAAACCGCGCCCACGATGAGCGCCATGGAAGAAACACCGGTGCTCGAGCCGTAGAGCCACGGTTCCATCACGTTGTTGCTCAATAATTCCAGCACCACAAAAAGACCGATCGTAAGCAGCGGCATCATCCAACCCGGCGAGACCGCGAGCGAAAGGATGATCGGGAACGCGGCCGCGATCCACGGGCCGATGTAAGGGATGAAGCGCAGCACGATCGCAAATGCGCCCCAAAGAATCGCGTTCGGCACCCCGATGAAATAGAGCCCGATCGCCACCGGCACGCCGTAACTCACGTTCACGACCAGTTGCATAAAGAGATAGCGCGAAACGCGATCCGCCGCGTCGTCCATCGCGCGGGTGGTCGTGCTGATGCGTCCCTGGCCGATCAGTCGAATGAGCCGACTGCGCAGGTCCTCTTTTTGCAGCAGCATAAAGATGACGAGCAGGAGTACGAGCGCGGCGGTGCCGAGCGGACCCACCACCGGGGCCACGATCACGCGGATGAGATCGAGCGGATTTGCCTTCGACGTTTGCACCACCTGCACTGGCGGCGGCGTCGCGCGCGGCGAACTCGTCACAGCGGTTTGCGGCTTGCCCGGGGTCTCGGTGATTGTGGTCGGCTCGCTTCCGGGCAGGTCGTGTTTTAGTTCCTCCACTGTCTCCGAGAACTTTTGGAACGCGCCGCCTTGCGGCGCTTTGAAAGAGCGCAGCTTGCTTTGGATATTCTGTTTGTAATCCGGGAGCTTGGTCGCGAGATCGACCATCTGGCGGGTAAGAACCCAGCCGCCGGCACCGAGCGCGCCGAAGATCAGCAGCACCACCACCAGCACGGCTGCGATCCGCCCGATCCAACGCCCAAGCCGCGTGACCAGTGGCGAAAGCAGGAAGGTGAGGAGCGCGGCCAGCGAGAGCGGAATAAGAATCTCGCGCCCGATGTAAAGCGCGGCCACGAGGAAAGCGGCGAGCGCGAGCGTCCATAGGCCGACTAACGCGTCAGCCGATCTTGGTTTCGAAATGGGGGTGGCCATGCGCAGAGAGATCGGGGCGGAGGTCGGCGACGGCTGCTTCGGAGTGGCGTAAAGCCGGATGAGATGCCGTTTTATGTAACGCCCCGCGCGCTAAGCAACCAGCGCGGACGAGTGTTCCTTGGGAAACGTGAGCGTCACAACCGCGCCTCCTCCCGCGAGATTGCGTGCCGCGGCTGAGCCACCATGCAACTCCATGATCGACTTCACCAGCGACAAGCCAAGCCCGCTCCCCACGGAGCTTCGCGACGAATCCGCGCGATAGAGTCGATCGAAAATACGCGGCAGATGTTCCGGCGCGATCCCAGCTCCTTCGTCCTGCACCGAAACTTGCACACCTCCCTCCGTGCTCGATAGGGCGATGGTGATGGCGCCGCCATCCGGGCTAAAGCGCAGCGCGTTCTCCACCAGGTTGCTGACCGCGCGCCCAAAGAGCAACGCGTCGGCATGGATCTCGCCTTCCCCACGACAGGCAATCGTGACGCGGCGTTCTTCCGCGAGTGTGCCGAAGTAGGCCGCGATCTTTTCCAGCTCGCTCCGGCCATCAAAGGTCGTCCGTTCCGCGAGTCCCTGCGCCGCTTCCGCGCGCGCGAGGAAGAGCAGGTTATCGATGATGGCCGAAAGGCGTTCGCATTCCGTCACGCTCGATTCGATCACCTCGCGATACTCTTCCGCGCTCCGCGGCCGGGTCAGCGCCACCTCCGCTTCTCCACGCAAATTCGCCACCGGCGTCCGGAGTTCATGCGCCAGATCGGCGGAGAATTGCGAGAGCCGGGTGAATGATTCCTCCAGCCGCTCGAGCATGGCATCGAAGGCGATCGCGATCGGGCGCAACTCCCGCGGCCAGGTGGCCGGCTCCACCCGCTCGTCCAGATGAGTGGGACCGGCGCGTTCGAGCGAGCGCGTGATCTCCGCCAGCGGCCGCAGACCCCGCCGGGTGACGCTCACCGCGATGAGGCCGGAAACCAGGCTTCCCACCACCAGGACCGCGAGCACGAGCAGGCCGAAGCGTTTGGTAAAATCCTGATCCACGGAGCGATCTTGCGCGAGCTGGAGCAGATAAGATTTCCCGCGCACCTCCTCTTGTGCCGTTAGCAGCGCCCAGAGTTTACCGGCGCGCCGAAGGAGGACGGGCTCCACTGTGCCCTCAGAATCCGCCGGCAGCGGCGGGAAGACTTCCGGTTCCAGCAGCCCGCTCATCCCGGGCGTTTCCTTCGAAGTCTGGCCGGTGGCATCGAGGACGCGAATCCAATAGGTCACGCGTTCACGCGGGCGCTGCGTCTCGGGATCGCTCTTCTCGATTCCGGGCCCGCCCGCCTGCCGGAGATTTGCGCGCACTACGAAAAGGCGATCGGCCAGCGCTTCGTTATCCTCCTCGAAAGCGTGCTGCACCACCACCCAGTAGAGAATGCCGAGTCCAGCGCAGAGCAGCAGCGCCGCCGCCGCCGTGAAGAGGAACACCAGCTGCGAGCTGATCGAGCGCGCTTCAGTCGAGGTTGATGGCATACCCGACGCCGCGAATTGTCCGCACCAGTTTCGTCTCGAAAGGATCGTCCACCTTCGCGCGCATCCGCCGCACCACCACATCCACCACATTCGTATCCGGGACGAACGCCATGTCCCAGACGTGCGCCACGATCTCGGCTCGCGACACCACTTCGCCTCCGGCCCGAACCAAATGCGTGAGGAGGAGAAATTCTTTCGGGGTTAAATTCAGAGCCACCCCGCCGCGTACCGCGCGGTGCCGTTGCGTATCGATCTCCAGATCGCGCAGCCGCAGCGTCTCCTCCGCCGGCGTGGGGCTGGCCCGGCGCAAGAGCGAACGCACCCGCGCCATCAGCTCTGCGAAAGCGAAGGGCTTGACCAAATAATCGTCCGCGCCCAGCTCCAGCCCTTTCACGCGATCCTCCACTTGATCGCGCGCAGTCAGGAAAAGCACGGGCGTGCGGTTGCCGGTCGCGCGCAGCTCCGCCACCACCGTCCAGCCATCCTTCTTCGGCAGCATCACATCCACGATCAGGAGATCGAAAGTGCGAGCGAGCGCCAGCTCCAGACCGGCCGCTCCATCGCCTGCCACCTCTACGGTAAAGTCACTTTCCTGCAGACCCTTCGCTAAAAAGGCGGCTGTCTTTTTTTCATCTTCGATCAGCAGAATCCGCATCGGCCAAGGTTTTAAGCTCTTCCGCTGGCCCGCTCAAGTCTTCCCTCATTTCGGCGCCAAAGAAGCGACCAGCGCTTCGAAGCGCGGCTGCCCGCGGAGCGGATCCCAATTCGGGTGCAGACGCAATTGTCCGTAACTTAGCTGACTCGGGATCGCGATCGTGGCCGCTAATTTTTCCAGCGCCAGCTCATGTTCGCCCGTCCAGGTGTAGATGAGCGCCAGGTTCTCCAGCAGGATCGCGCCGTCGATTGCGTCCTCCGTTAGCGGCAACATTTCCACCGCGCGTTGCCCCGCTTGGATCGCTGCCTCTTTGTTGCCCAAAGCCGCATCGATCACTCCCAGCACGCTCAGCGCTTCCGCGTAGTCCGGTTGTTTCTGCACCGTGGCCTCCGCTTCCTCCCGCGCACTTCGAAAAGCCGCTTCCGCTCCTGCGCGATCGCCGCGCGCCCGGGCTGCCTGGCCCACACACCAGTCGCGCGGAAAGACGACACCCTCGATCGTGCACCCTTCCGCCGTCATCACCGCCAGCGCGCGCTCTGCTTCCGCGGGATCATGCTCGCGCAAAGCCAGCGAGAGCCATTGCTCGGCTACACTCGACGCTGCGGTCGGGTCCGGCGCGACCAGGGCGTGAATCGCCTCGCGTAGCGGCGCGGGGTTGGCCCGCCACTCCAGCTCCACCGCCGCCCGGCGCACGCGCGTCCCAGGATCGTCCGGCGCGATCTCAAGCGCGCGATCCAGGATCGCGGTCAACTCCTCGAACCGCCGCATTGGTTGATAGGTCAACGCGATCTGCTGCAGGATATTCAAGTCCCGCGGATCGAGCGCGCGCGCGCGATGAAAGCGCCGGAGCGCGTCCTCGAAGCGACCTTGCCGTCGATCGATGTAGGCCGTGAGCAGGATCGGCCGCGGGTTGTTCGGGAGCGCTCGCCGCGCCAGCTCAAACTCCGCGCGCGCGCGTGTGTAATCGCGATAGCCCCAATAAAGGTGCTGGCCCAGCGCCAGATGGGTTTCGCCCGCATCCGGGCGCAAGCGCGTCATGTTCTTCAACGCGGCATCCGCCAACGCCAGCCGCGCTTCCGTGTGATCCACGCCAAACCAAAACATTTGATCGTGCGCGCCCGCGAGCTGGTAATACGCGAGAAAGAAATCCGGATCGATCGCCACCGCTTGCTCGAGCAGCCGCACCCCCGCCGCGAAAATCTCTCCCGCGCGCGCCGTAAACGTGGTCGAGGCCAGGAGCGCCTTTCCGCGCACGTAAAATTCGTAGGCCTCCAGGTTATTTGTTGGCTGCTCCTCGATCAGCGCCTTCTCCTCGGATGACAGCCGCGCCTTCAATTGCTGGGCCACCTTTTCCGCCACTTCCGTCTGGATCGCGAAGACGTCCGAGAGCTCACGATCATATCGATCCGCCCAGATTTGCCGGTCGCTCGCCGCCTCGATCAGCTGCGTGGTAATGCGCACGCGCTGGCCATCGCGTTGCACCGTTCCTTCCAGGACATTGGCCACTCCCAGGGCCTGGCCGATCTTTCGCCGATCCCGCGTCGCGCTTTCCTTGAAGGTCATGACCGAGGAGCGGCTGATCACTTTCAAGTCCGCGATCTTGGCCAGGTTGGTCAGGATTTCGTCCTGCACCCCTTCCGCGAAGTAGGCGTTCTGGCGGTCATCGCTCAAGTTCGTGAACGGCAGCACCGCGATGCTTTTCTTCGGCGTCTGGTGAGGCGAATCCAGCGTGGCCTCACCGCCGCGTCCGCCCGCGATTGTCTTCCAAACCAGCCAGCCGCCGCCGCCCAGGACCAGAAGAAGCGCGGCGCAAAACGCGGCGATGACGCCCGCCTTCTTCGCCGGGGAAGCCGCCGCCGCGTGCGAGGCTGCGGCCAGCAGCTTCGCGCTCCGTCGTTGCTGTCGACGGATCTTTTCCGGCAGCTTCGGGTTGCCCAGCTCATCCTTGCAGAGATTAAAAATGCGCAGCCGTTCGCCGTGTTTCACCTCGCAAATACCGAGGTCCTGCAGACACGCATTCCAGTGCCGGTAAGGGCGCAGATCGTCCGCCGCGCGTTGCGAGAGAAGGATGTGGCCGGCATCGCCGCAATCCAGCACGCGTTGCGCGATGTCGATGCCGGCGCCCGCCACATTCGAGCGATCGTTCACGTCCAGGACCTTCTTGATCGGGCCGCTGTGGATGCCCATGCGCAAGCGGATCTGCTCGTGCGCCTGCGCTGCACGCGCGATTCCCAGCGCGCAATGCGCCGGCGTCTCCGGGTTATCGAAAAAGAGCAGCGCCATCCCATCACCCGTCGGCAGGCGGATCAGCTTCCCGGAAGATTCGGCCTGCACGAACTCGCGCGTGCTGCGCACGATGCGGTTCAACGAACCGAGCAGGACGATCTGGTCGTCCACCAACAGCCGCGAATAGCCGACCACATCCAGCAGCAAAACATGCGCAATCTCGAGAGTAAGGTCGGGTTCGGGCTCGGGGATCATGAAGCGCGCGGCGGAACCGTCTAAAGCGTGCGGTCTATAATTCCGCTTTGGCCGGGAGGCGTCGAGCGCATTCCTCGCCGTCTGCCGGCTGCGCCGGAGGGGTCCGCGCCAGCAGGCGTAACGGCCAGAAATCCGTCCCGAACGCGGCCAGATTCAGCACCACCATGATCAGTGCGAAAAGCACCAGCCCCATCGCGCATCCGATTCCCACGTGCATCAACACGATTCCGGCCAGCCAAAAAGGACGCGACGCACGCGGCCAGATCCCCACCGGATAAGCCACCTCCAGCAGACACACGCCGATTCCCAGCAGCGGAAACCACCCGCCCCAGGCTGATAATAATTCAGCGGGAAGCACATCAAAGGGCGCGCGAATCAGCGCCCGCCAGATGCTCTCCCCATCCCACCACGCCGGGCTCACGACCTTGGTCACGCCTCCGAAAAAATAAATCACGCACAGGTGCACCTGCAGAACCCGGCGATGGAAGCCTAACAACTCCGCCGCCCCCGCCGGGCACCCGCGTTTCCACGCATCCCACGACCACCCATCCGGCAGCGGCGCGATCATCAAGTAGAAGAGCCCAATGGTGGTGAAGTTATCCATCCCGTAAGCCGAGAGCGCGCCGCTCTTCACCGCGCAGAGATGGAGAAACCACGCTGCGATCGCCGCCGGACGGGTGAAGGCGCCGATCAACAGCAGCACACCCGCGCTGATCAGCCCCCACCAGATGAGCGAGAGCATCGTTGCCTCGTTCAGGCCGAAGAATTGTCCCGCCTCCACCACCCAACCCAGTCGTGGCACAAAGGCCGAGTCTGCCGAGAGGATAGCCTCCGCCAGATCGCGACTGATCAGACCGCGCCCTTCGCTCGCGTTAAACAGAATCCAGTCTGCGCGCGTGCTCAGGCAATAGCCGATCACCTGCAGCGCCATGCCCCAGCGCAACACGGTTAGCCACGTATCCGCGCAGGGCGCGAAGAACCAATCCTGTAGCCGCGCCGCCCATCTCCGCTTCGTTGCGCGAGAAGCCGATGTTAGCTCCGCCGCGTCGGTATCCATCCGCGACCTCATCGTTCCGGCGGGGAGGGGATAAAGCGGAAGTCGTAAACGAAGAGAGGCTCGTATTGCTCCTTCTCTCCTCGTCGAAATCCCTCCCGCGTCGGCAAAGCCACTGCGCCGAAGACCGCGCGGATTTGCTCCGCCTCCGGGTATCGTCGCCAGGTCGCGGTGGCCAGCATGCGCACCATCAACTCACGCAGGGCTGGGTATTCCACCTGCGCCAGGCGATCCAGTAAGTCCACCATCCGCACTCCACTGGATTCACTTCCCACCGCCGGCAACACCAGCTCCACTCGTCCGTCCGGGAAGCGCAACTCGAAGACCAGCTTGTAATTATCCGGCACATTCGGAGCGAAAAATCCATAGCCGCCCTCGATTCCCGTGCTGTGGGTATACAACTCCACTGCTTGGCGCACCGGATTATTCGGCGCGAACTCCTCGCCCAGAAGCGCAGCCATGCGCTGCCTGCCCGTCTCCATCCAAAGCGTCCACTCCGCCGAAAGCAACGTCCCCCCGCTGCGCAAGGCACCAAAGGTCGAGCGACTCGCCGCCGCTCCCACCAAAATAAAATGAAGGGCGAAGCACGCCAGATAAACGCGCTTCGCCCTCCTCGAGACCACAGGCTTCAGGAAGTATTGCTCTTACTTCGACGAATATTTCCGCAAAATCCGCGGACCTGGCCTGCAGCTTATCGGCCTCTCCATCCAGATTGCTTGGTTATCGTGTAGCAGCTACTGCCAGACTGCCCGTCCGGTATCTTCCTTCCGCCGATCTGCACCGCCACATTCGCTGCTCCGGGATTTTCGATCCGCTGCGTCTTCTACCATCTTTAATTCCGCGCTGGTTACGCAGCCCAGCTTGCCGTTCAGGCTCGGCTTCCCGGCGGTCCACTGAGCGGATACCACATGACCTCATAAAGCGCGGGATCGGAGGCTTCTCCAAAATGTTCCTTCAGCATTCCGTGATGATCTACCCGATTTAAGGCAAGCACCCGCGGGACTATGAGAGAATCGCCTTCCTGTTATAACGCGGCGGTTCCCCGTCCCGGAATGCTGTCCGAACCGGCAAGCCGGTTGAGATTGGTTGCGCAAGCTATCAACATGCAATGGTAAGCGCGCCTGCAATGGCGCCACGTAAGAGGATGTTTAGGGGGATTTTCATTGTTCCCGGTTTGAATCTGCCGGCCCTTATCAAGTCAAGCCTAAAGCCTAACGCTCAACGTCGGCATTCGTGGCGCTCTAAGCTCTGCGCGAGACACGTCGAGAGTCAGTAGTTAGTCGCGCATAGAACCTCCGCCTCTCAATCGATGCATTTCTAACCGGAGGGCCACAGAAGCCTGGCGCTGCATTCACAGCTCTAAATCCCTTTCGTTAGCTAGTTCGAAATCGGGACCATGGACTTGCGAGTTTTGAGGCGAGACGCCGCGCTACACTCGCGCTGAAGATGGAGCGGCTGCTGGAAACACGGCCAACACACACCGGCGTCAGCTCACAGCACTCGATCAAGGCCAGGCGTCTGTCCCTATCCGTGTTTCCCGGTGATTCGTGGCGAAAAAAAGATCCCGAGACCCGGGCGCGGCATCAAGCGTCCGCTGCGTGTGACGGTTTGCTTCGTAACAGAAGCGACATCATCCACAAAAACAAAGCCGCATTCAGAAAGTAAGGCACGCGGCGGAACCAGAAGCTCGTCACACGCAGACGCTCGATCAGCGGCAAGGACAGGCCATCGGCGCTCAATTGCCCCTGGATGGGCAACTGAATCGTGAACGTAGAAACCCAAGCGGCCAACTGCAATCCGATCGCCACCCAGACCATCCAGCGCGGGATGGCCGTGGGCCGAAGCCAGAGAAGAAGGATGGTCATCAACGTGGCGACGAGCAGAGGAATCACCATATGCCCGATGATGAGCGGGCTCAGCGCCTGATGATAAGCGCGGAACTCATTCGCTCCGATCAACCGCCAGGTAGGATAATTTACAAAGCTTTCGACGGCGGCGGCACCCAGCCCGTAAAAGACCAAAGCGAAGGTGAAAAGGAAGAACCAGGCGGACCGATTTTTGGGCGTCTCCATAAGGTCGAACGGAACGTGCGAGAGGTTGATCGAACCAGAGTCCGCAAGCGCCGGCAAGAAGAACGTGACCATGCCTCGGACCCTCCGAGACAAGGTTCTCTCACGGCGGGTGAGGTCAGCTGCGCTCTGGACGTTGCTGCCGGTGCTTCTTAAGCGTGCTTTCAAACGCTCGGAAGGCGTCGCCGCGGATATCCAGAGTCAACCCCACCTTCGGGCCATAGAGCTTCATCTCGTGGCAGCCGAAGCAAATCAAGAGTCGGTAGGCATCGGTGCCGTCCTGCCAGGTCAAGGCATAGTCAGGATGAAAACCTCCGCAGCGTTTTTCCCCGCTATAAGGTCGATAGCTGTCTGGAGCGGAGACAAGTCGTCGCAGTTCCTCGACTTCGACTGCGGCTACGGCCAGAGGTCGCTGGTAGAACGAGGAGCCGTGGAAGCGAACAATCTCTTTTGTAGCCAGTTCCTTTTTGTGCGCCTCTGCCTCCCACATCGGATGCGGCAATCCTTCGTGCAGGGTGAAGGTGGAGGCCCGACCGATGCCATCTGCGATGCTCTGCAGCTGCGCCCGATCCCGCGGAGAGAAATCGACGCGCTCGCCGGCAATGGTGACGTGCGAGAGCAAGGCCAGCATGGCCATGGCCAAGGAGAAAAAACGAGCGCTTCGCTTCACAGGAATGTCCGTGCTGGCGTTATCCGCACAGCTGGCTCCGCAGATGATTCACCACTTTGCAATGCTCCGCCTGTGGACTGAAAAGGATGATCTCGGCGTTCTGCTCCACCCGCACCGTATGGCCGGGAGGCCAGTAAAATAAGTCGCTGCCCGCGATCGTTTCTTCCGTCCCGTCGCTGTAGGTCACGATGACTTCGCCCTCGATCAAATAGCCCCAATGCGGAGACTGGCAGAGATCGCCCTCCAGGCCTTTCAAGAGCGGAGCAATGTCCGTCCCAGCGCCCAGCGAGAAATATTCTGCGGCCATGGCGCCATATCCAGACGCGTCACCGAAATCCATCTTCTGCCGCGCGACTGCGCCTGGAATGTCGATCGTGGAGGGGATGGCGTTTTTGGCAATTTTCATCGGGAGAAATGGCGCAGTGTTTTCGTGTGAGGCGGATTTGAGAGAAATAAAAACACACATCCGCCCGGCCGACAAGATGGAGAGATTTCGAGAGCGATGCGCGCGGCGACGCAAAGGCGGGCGCGGCGCGATCTAGGGCTGCACCCCTGGCCTGCCAGCGGAAGCCTTTCGGCTCCGGACAAGAACGTTCATAGCCCTCTGCCCAACCGGCCAGCGGGCCCGATTAGGTCGCCGCGTTGTCATTCTTCCCACGTTGCCAGGGCCAACGCCCCTCTAGTTCCATCTGCAGCGACATGCTGAGAAACGTTCGGATGAGCACGATCAATCCCAGCACCAGGATGTTCTCGAGTGTCGGAGCGAAAACCACCGTTCGGATGATGTCGCCGGCCACCAGGAACTCCAGACCCAGGAGAATCGCCCGTCCGATGTTTTGACGATACCTGCGGAACGATTGATCGGCATTCTCTTTGCGATAAAAGGCGAATCGGGCCGTGGCGTAGAGCGCGCCCAGCACGATCACCAGCACGCCGATACCGTCGATCCCCATCCCGAGGAGCTCGATGAAATGGTGAAATTGTTCCATGGATCCCCACCATACCGAAATCGTCACCGATGACTGCTGGAAAACCAACCACTGCTCGCAGCACCGATCCGGTAGGAGAAATCGTCTTCCTTGCGCGGGGCCAGCTGGCGATTGCAACGCTTGGTCAGCGAGCACACCCGGGTCGGAGTCGGCCCCAATCAGATGCGGAGGCGCGATTCACGAAGAGCTCGCCTGTCATGCCTTGCCCTGGCATCCTTCGAGGCAACGCGTCCGCAGCTTTCCGATGGCCGCCAGAACCTTCTCGCGGTTCTTGGCCGCGGTGAGCCAGCTTGGGAGCCGCGATGCCAGACTGGCATTACGGACGCGCGTCGCACTTTCAGGCGAAGCCGGCGCTCGCTCGCGTAAGGTCGCCGAGACATAGCTCTCGAGGTAATCCAGATGCTCCTCGTTGTAAGCCCACAACGTCTCCCTGCCGCACGAAGTTGAAAGCCAAACCGGGTAATGGAAATACCAATCCACCGGAGCGCCTACACACAGAAAGCCAGATGGCGGTGCCGCGTCCCCCCATCGATAATAGGTAACGCCCGCATTCCCCTGCCAATGTTCGCTGCGCCCGCAAGACGGGCAGACGAATCGGATATCTGTCTCATCATCGTGCCGTCGATTCACATGTGCGCAGCCGGCACAGCCCGGACACACCACCAGAAAGCGACGGCCAAAGGACTCAATCGTCCGCAATGGATCCTGAAATCGCGCGGGTGTCCTCATGCGACGACCTGATAAATCATGAGCGCCCGGATCGCGAGCACGCGCTGCATAACGGGGAGGAAGGAGCTCGCCGCGATCTCACTTTTCCGCTGGGAAATAATACACCCGCGCAATAAGACCGTCCCGGAGTTCATAAACGGAAAGACTCGCCTGCGACTTCGGACCGGTCTTGCCCTGCCAGGAGGCGCGCTCCAATGCTGCCACGCGAGACGCGGTCACCTGCACCCATTCCAGCTCCGATTTCACACCCGGCGTGGACTTGAAGTAGCCCACCAGACTCTCGCGCAACTTCGTTTTGCCCTGCGTCTCCACAGTTACCTTTTCGCCCGCCACGCTCAGCCACTCAATGTCGTCGGATACCATGGCCAGCATGGTCTCGACATCGTGTTTGTTGAATGCCGCCACATAATCGCGGACGTGCTCCTCGCTCGATTTTTGTGTCTGGGCGGCCACGGATCCTGGCGTGGCCAAAAAACAAAGCAGCGCGATCAGGGAGAAACAGGTGCGGGGGTGCATGAGTCGGATGGTAGCGTTCTCTTGAGAAAGAAATCAATCGCGGGGTGGAGACCGCGCATGCGGTGAGCGCTGAAGGAAATGGGGCGCGCTGAATCAAGCCGCGTCGCACTTGGCTTGGTACCGTCTGGTCTCGGCGATCGAGTGCATGACAAGTTTCTTGAGCACCGACAGGTCGAGATCTCCCAGGCGCTTGAAGTAGAGGCAGCACTTGGCCATCCGGTGCGGTCCGAGCTCTGCCAGCAGAGACTTCTGCGCTTCTTGTTCACAGTCGAGGTAGAGCACTATTTCCCGACCGCGGATCGCGAAGCCCGCCAGCGGCGCCTCGCCCGTGCGTCCGCTCGGGTAGGTATACCGGTAGGAGCCAAAACCGACAATGCTCGGTCCCCACATGTGAGGTGGTTGTTCTACGGCTTTCTGCAGAAGCGCGATGAGTGCCCGACAATCCGCCTGCTGCTGTTCACTGCCTCGCGCGAGCAGGTAATCCTCGACGCTGGCGCCGGTAGGCTTGGTTTTGTTTGCGGCCATCGACCAATTTTAATCAGGGGATTTGGCACCGAGCGAGATCGAAAATCAGCAACAGCGGACGGGGGTGCATCCTGCTCGTGGGGCAGGTGCGGCGGTATACATTATTGATGCCGATACCGTGGCACTGCCCCAGCTGACGGCAGCTCGGACGGTGTGGACGACGACGGCACGCGACCGGTCGTCCATGGAATGCCCCGGCTACGACGCGAGTTTTTGATCCAGCTCTTCGAGAGCGAGTGGCCAATTCTCTTCGTGCGCCTTCGCTGCCTCCTCGCTATCGAATCCCGAATGAGTCATGCGGAACAATGTGCCTCCGTCTCGAGGCACGAGTTCAATTCTTATGACCGTCTCAGCTCCGAAAGTGCCGCCCTTGCCGGTCAGCCAGGTCATTTCAATGAGTCTGTCCTGTTCCAACTGAAGAAACCTTCCGTAGTGAGCATGCCGCCCCCAATCGTGTCGATTGTAGAAGAAGAAAGGTTTGTCGATTGCGGGTGCCATAACGAGCTCGCCGGGCTGCGCAAACCAGAGATCAAAATCCTCTGTCCAAGCCCGGTAAAGATCGGCCGCACTGGCTTTCATGTGTTTCTCAAGGGTTAGGTGGTGTGGTCTGTCCCTAAGATTCGGAGTCATTTCAGATCCCATCGAGCGCATTCAATTTGGTGTGTCGAACAGCAGGAGGTGCTCCATCCCTCTCACGATACACAAATCACCGGGCCGCCAAAGCGCGCCCCGCGCACACTGGCGGATTGGGGTTCGAAAAACATGCAGTGCCACGACGGATGCGTTTCTGCGAACAGGGTCATCGCTTAACAGGAACAAGATGAGCGACGGCGGAGGAGGGCGCGCGTCGCTGGGAGTTGAAGGGAGGAAGTCACCTTAAAAGTGGCGCGCACGGTGGGTTCGTTCAATCACCCGAAGTAATCCTTCAGGCCCTGCAAGACATTGGCCGCAGCGACTGACGCCAGAATAAGACCCATGATCCGGCTGACGATACCGGCGCCGCCTTCGCCGATCCGTCGCGATATGGCGCCCGCGCAACGCATCAGAATGTATGCGGCGAGGACAACGAGAAGCATCAATGTGGCCGTGACTGCCTGGTGGAGGATCGAATGCCTGCCATTTTCCGTTAAAAGAACAACCGCCATCATCGCTCCCGGTGATGCGATGGATGGTGTCGCCAATGGAAAGGTGGCGGTATCCTGGATCGAGCGCCCCGCGCGCACTTCGCTCGCAGGCTTGCCTTCCCCAAAAATCATCGTGAGCGCGAAGAGAAAAAGCACGAGTCCTCCCGCAATTTGAAATGCCAGGAGGGGCACCTGCATGGCGCGGAGCAGGACTTCGCCCACGACAATGAAGAACAAGAGAATGCCGGCGGCAGTGGATGCTGCGAGCAGCGCGATACGCTTTCGCTCTGCGTCCGCCATTCCTTGAGTCGAGGCGATGAAAACGGGAACGGTCCCGATCGGATCAATAACCGCCCAGAGGAGCACCACGGTCGTGAGAATTTCGTGATAGGTCTGCATGGAGGCCAAGCGCTTACCGGGAACAAGCTGAGCGACGGCGGACGAGAATGCGCGTGGCTCGCAGTGGAAAATTGGAAGTCATTGAGTGGCGCGCAGAGCGCTTAGCCATTCGCTCCATCGCATGATTAGGCGCGGCGGTCACCTTGGCAAAATGAGGCCGATGCTTCTGATGTCCACTGCATGCGGCTCTTGCAGCCCAGCAGCTTCGCGAGCGGCGCTCCCGACATCGCCCAAGACGACGGCGAACGAGGGCACGCGTCGCTCCGGAGTGACCAAGGAAGTATCGGGGGAGGGAACGCGCTGCGGCCAGTGTGGTCGCGCCCTCGCTCTTCGATCGGTTCCCGCTTGTGTGCGGCCATGGTCCGGCTCGCCGATCACTTGCTGCCGATTCCCACCACCATCTCGCACGGTCCGATAAATCCCGCGGGCTCCTCAAACTGCTGAAGCTCCTGTTCGATCTCCTGCCACGTTTCTTCGCGCTCCTTTTCGCTCAACCCCGCCATCATTTGGTGCAGCGCGCCGAACGATTCACGCTCAAAGCGCACGCATTCCGCAGCCGAGGGCAGGCGCAGCGGCGCGGAGATCACGCGGGTTTCGACCTCGCGAAATCCCGCGTTCTCATACGCGGCTGCCAGCGCGCCAGGTGCACCCAGACTGAACGGCCCGGGTTGCCCCGGAAGAGGAGGCGCCAGGTTTGCCCGCCGCCGAATGATGGAAATTGGTGTCGAAAAAAATCGGTTGTTCTCCGCGGTCGAATAAACAATCGCCCCGATCTTCCCCCTTGGCTTGAGCACCCGCCGCATGCCGGTCAGTGCCTTCTGTTGATCGGGAAAATAGATCAAACCGACGCGCGAAATGACGGCATCAAAAGAGTCCGCTGCCAATTCGCTCAAATCCTCACCATCCATGACGCGCGTCTCCACCGCGGTGCAGCCGGCGGCGTGGGCATCGCGTGCGGCACATTCGAGGATGCTGGCCGAGATGTCCGTGGCCAGCACGTAACCCGAGGAGCCGACGCGCCGCGCCGCCGCCAGGGTTTGTTCGCCCGCTCCGGCCGCGATATCGAGCACCCGACTGCCCGTGCGCACACCCGCCATCTCCAGCATGATCTCGGTAGCCGGTCCCAGCCATTGCGCCAGGGTTGGCCCCCATCGATGCCAGGCTTCCGCCGCAGATTCCCACTGTTGCCTCGTGGTGTCCTTATACTTGATCGGATCAAACTTCGGTCTGTCGTCGGGCATCTGGATTCTCCGGTGTTGTGTTGGCCGTCAGTGCCGTGACGTCCCGCTGTTCCTCGCCAAGAACGAGATCAGCGCGTCGATGGCTGCGGTCGCGAGTGCGCATACCTAGAGAGACTGGATGGTTGCGTGAGTCGGCCATCGCCCAAAGCGTGCCACAGACGCCTGCTGGTGGTCGAGCCTCCAATCAAGGTCTTTGCTGATGAGCTCAAAATCTGGCCCGCCGAAGAATCGTTCCGGCTGATCGAGCACATTTGCCCAAGTGGCGCTCGCGAGTAGCCGCTCCTACTTCGCAGGCACAGGAACCGGGATGACGAACTTACCGTCTTTCTCGGCCACGAGAGGCGCACTGCTGCTTGATCCAGCGCTCTCACCGTCCTTCGAGGTCGTCGTCAGCTTCAATTTCTTCGTTGGATTTAGAGGTATCATCACCTTCTCGCCGTCGGGACCTTCCTGCGTGCCTTCCGCCATCTTCAACTCCTCGGGAGAGAGGTCGACCAACTCGATCCTTGTCACTTTGCCTCCTGCTCCGTCGACCACCATCATCCGGAACCACTCCAGCGCCTTCGGATGCGCGCCTTCTTTGTAGAGGAAAGATTCCAGCGTCGCTTTCTCGTTCGCTTCGTAGGCGGCTTTGAATTTCTCGACGAAAGCCTTTTCCGCAGCGCTATCGGTCGCGAGGAGACACAAGGTGGTGGCGAAGACAACCGCAACGCTCGCTAATAGAATCTTCATACGCCAGGCATAGCGCATGCCACCAATCGGTGGCAACCGATATCGTGACTGCCGAGGTTTACCATCGGGGCCCCGTGTCGTCTGCCCGGGTATCGAGGCCCCTCCGTCCCTCACATACGGCAGGTGAGACCTGACGAGAACAAGATCAGCGACGGCGGACCAAGGCGCGCGTCGCCCGGAGCGGAGGTGTGGGAGTCATCTCAAGAGTAGGGCGCAGAGCGGCCCGCGCTTCGCTGCATCGCTTGGTTAGGCATCTTGGGGGGATCCGCCCGTCGCAAAATCTCCTTAAGCCGCTTCGGACACGCTCAGCGAACAGGCACGGATGTCGGCGGTGGCCCCACCTCAGGAGCCCTTCCGCTTCTTCGGCTTCGGCACTGGCAGCGCCGCTTCGGTCGCTCGGAAGACCGCCGACAACAGTTCGCGGTCGTCGAGGTACTCGTCCAGCACGAAGTGAGGTTTGGCTCCTGGGTACGGCGCGCCTTCGGAGGGCGTTCCGAGAAGCTGGCGCCCCGCCTCCGTCGGCTTCAGAAAGAGCTGGTTGTCGCAGACCAAGGCGACCATCTTGCTGCCCACGTAGAGCCCGTACTCCCCGAACATCTTCTTGTAGGATACCGCACCCACGTCTGGAAGCTGATCGCAGACGTGCAGAACATACGCGAGGTCAGATGCCATGGAAGGTTCCTAAGCGAACGATCTAACGAGAACAAGATCAGCAACCGCGGGCGAGGGCGCGCGGCGCGAACACCGTTGGGGTCGGAGTCATGAAAAGTGGATAACAGAACGGCCAGCATTTCGCTGCATCGCCTGGTTAGATCGTCGACGTGGCATCAGTGTCGGGCGTGCGCTGGTGAATCAGGAACTCGCTCTGGTCGGGATCAAGGGCGATGATGAACCGACACATCGGAGTCTCGACAATGTCCCCGCGGAAGGCAACGGACTGACTGCGCAGGCGAACGACCTCTGCTTCGATATCGGCGACCTCGAATGCCACCAGAGCACCGCGCACCGGAGCGCCATGATCTGCGTCCGCGGGTGTAATGGCGAACGTGCTCCCGCCCAGATCGTATTCGAGCCAGTCAGGGCTCACCGCATGAGCCTCCACTGAAAGCACCGCATCATAAAAGCGGCGCGAGACAGAAATGTCGCTGACCGGATAAACGATAAACGCGAGCTGCGGCTTCACGATCTAACGAGAACAAGATGAGCGACCGCGGGCCGGGGCGCGCGTCGCCAACACTGGTGGGGTTGGAGTCATGGAAAATGTGAACGCAGAGCAGCCCGCGGATCGCTGCATCGCCTGGTTAGATGATGCGGCCGATTGCAGTGCGATCATGAAGCCACTCAGCCCTCATACATGTGGTAGGTTTTAGCGATGATGCGCCAAGCGCCGTCAAGTTTGATAAGGGTGTGGAAGTCGGTGTAGTCCGCGCCGATCGCGTCCTTCTCCATGTCCACGCGCACCACCGCCGTCGTCGGAGTGATCGCCAGCACATCGATCCGCGTCTTGATGTCGGGTGCGGTGCCGTTCGTCTGCACGAAGTCGTAGAGATTCTTGATCGGGCCGCCGAGCAACTCGCCGTTGGTGAAGCCATACATCACAGCGTCCTTGTGGAAAGCTTCTGCGAGGCCAGCGACGTTGCCGACGCGCAACCCCTCGACGTATTTGGTGACCGTCGCGACGGCGTCTGCATAATCTTGGGTGGGCACGGTTTTGATGTTCTTGGTCATGGGTTGTCTTCTTTGGTGGTGATGGTTGAGCGTGACAGAGGTTATCGGGGGTCTGCTTCAGTTTCAGTGAGCGCGAGCATCGCCGAACGAGAACAAATCAGCGACCGCGGGCGAGAGCGCGCGTCGCAGACAAGAGAGGGGTTGGGTTCATGGAAAGTGTGAACGCAGAGCGGCCCGCGGTTCGCTGCATCGCCTGGTTAGATCTGGTCGGGTGATAGTGCATCGGTGTAACTTTTCTCACGTGCGGTGGAAAGAAAACTCTCCCCAAAGCGCCGCTTGATCTCCCGCTCCGCCCGCTCGTTGTATCCGTCGGCGTGGCCCTGCACGGCAGCCGTCACCTCGGTGCACCCTGCCGTATGTCGAAGTTCGATTCCGCGAGCCTGCAGCATCTCGCGATACGCCGTTGGCGTCGGAAGTCCCCAAATCTCTAATGCGAGTCGACCCTCTCGAAGATCGCTTTCCGCGTCCGCGCGTCCCTGACGGCGTGATGCGAAATAGTCGCGAACTGCCCACGGTGAAAGGTCAACGCCCATCGGCAGCCCAAACGCTGTCGGCGCGTCGGCGCGATAGCCCCTGGTAGCCGGCACAAGCAGCAAGAGAGAAATGCAAATTGTGGCACCGAGACGGAAAGCCGTGCGTCCCGCATGCAACAACAGCACCACGGGCCACAGCAGCCACAGAGTGGCGACTCCGATCCAAAGATTTGCCTCAAAGTACGAACGATGACCACGAACCAGCATCAGCATATCGAACACGGTAATCGCCAGCGCGTGAATCACCGCAAGCCAGGCGAGCGTTCGATACCGACGATTTGAGGGCGACGATGGCATGTGTGCTCTGAAGATCTAACGAGAACAAGATGAGCGACGGCGGACGAGGGCGCGCGTCGCTCGGAATGGAACGGACTGGCAAGCCGTGACATAGACCATAGGCCGAAGGCTGAACGAGTCGCGCGAGTGAATCAATGGAAGGGTGGAAGTCATCTCAAAAATGGCGCGCACCGCCGTCCGCCGTTTGCTCCATCGCATGGTTAGATGGTTCGGGCGGCATTACCGAGCGTCCATATCGCCGGGATCAAATTAAGCAGTGCATGAATGGAAGCCACGACGACGAAGCCGACCCGCCATGAGACGTGCCGCCAGGCAAGATACGCGATGGCCATGATCGCCCACCCGGGTGCAACGGACAAACCCCCGACGCTCTCAAGCGCATGAATAAGGGCGAACACCACTGCCGAGACCACAACTTGAACAGACGGGGGAACCCTGAGCCGAAGCATCAACTCGATCATCCCAATGAGGACAAGCGACTCAAACACTGGGGCGAGTAGAAGGCCGGTCACAATGTCGAGCGCGGGAGACCCACGCTCAGTGAACGTTCCGACAGGGGCCTGGGGTGCACCCGTCGCCCAGAAAAGTGTCGCCAGAAGATAATTGGCTGCGACTGCATAGCTGGCCATCGCAACGACGAACACCACCTTTGAATCGCCGCGAGGACAAAATGGCAACGCCGCGATATCCATGGGCGTTGCATTCGGTGGTGCCCCCGTGATGCCAGCGGAACGAACGAAACGCACGAGCAACAGCAACCCGATACCGAAAACCAGCACGCTGATAATGTTTAGGCTCTGGATCATCTTCGCAGCTGAAGCGTCTTCTGCAGATGACCGGCCGAGGAACACGAAGTCCGTCAGTGCGATGAGAATATCCAGCAGAGCGGAAAATCCGAAGACCAGCAGGAACGATATTCGGTAGCGGCGCCACAATGGAAATACGAAAGCTGCTATCGCTGCTGAGACCACGAGGCCTATCACGCAGGCAACGTTGTAGAGTTCCGCTGCGGTCATCGCGCGTGGGGCTTCACCATCTAACGAGAACAAGATGAGCGGCGGCGAACGAGGGCGCGCGTCGCTCGCAGTGGAGGGGTTGGAATCATGGAATGGAACGGACGGGCACGCCGTGACATAGACGGGAAGCCCGGAGGGTGAGCGAGTCGCGCGAGTGAATCAAAGTGTGATCGCAGAGCGGCCCGCGGTTCGCTGCATCGCCTGGTTAGATGTATTCATCGGATTGTGAGCGAATCCAACATTGTGTCGAACGCTTTCAGGCTCGGTTCGAACTCTTCGGGCTTGCACCTCTCGATGAGCTTGTAGTCCGGGTCGCGTTTGAGTGCCTCGATCGACCGGACGAGGCGCGCTCTCTCCCGGTTGCGCTCCTCATCGGGCAGCTGCGGGTGACTGACAGCGATGCTCGCGATCACCGTGTGATTGCGATCAGCAGTGACGCCCCAGACTTGATAGTTCAGTCGACCGTTAACGGGGGACTCGAACTCGCTGTCCTGCGAGAATTGGCTGAGGAAGGAGACCGCATTACCCCAGCGAAATTGTTTGCGCTGCACCCGAGCAACCATATACGAGCCCCAGTCAGGAATCTCAAGCTCTGGCCCGTCGGTCATTCTCAGTTGGTAGCCATCTTTCTTCGAGGCGTACGCGGCGGCTACTTTCTTGCTGTATGTGGCGTAAACCGCGACGCTCCAAATGTGGGAACCTGACTGCTTCTCTGCGCGGGGACCAAACCGGCCGTAATGCCTAGTGAAGGCGGCTGTGGTGATGAAGCGGAATGACGCATCACTGTAGGTCACTTCCCCTGCTCGGAAGCGGTCGACGCGGCCGGACGTGTTGAAGGGCGGAGAAACCGCTAGCATGAACTTGGGCGGATTGACTGGAGGCTGCTCAGCCTGCCCCGCGCTCGCGGCGAGAGCGATCAGACCTGCTGCGAGGATGCTGTGCCGATACATCTAACGAGAACAAGATCAGCGACCGCGGGCGAGAGCGCGCGTCGCAAAGACGTGGAGGGGTTGGAGTCATGGAAAGTGGAACGCAGAGCGGCCCGCGGTTCGCTGCATCGCTTGGTTAGGCCTCATTCGCAACCACTCGCTCTGTCTTTGTGAAGCAATCTGTAAAGGCTAATCGTGGCTGCTTCTTCTGTGGCGAGCACCACCCGACCGGCTTTGTGGCTCCGGAGGTAAGGTGCGAACGCGCCGAGTCTGACTCGGAGCTGTGAGAGGTCGCCTCGCGGTCCTGACTGTAAATCTCTCGATCAGCATCCACTCGGGCCACTGTCTTCCACGGACCCGTCCAAGAGTGACTGATCTGCAGGACCAGCTTCGGGTGCTCCGATGCGGGTACGCCAGCATACATGAATGTGGCGAACAGATCTTTGCCATCGTGGCCCCAGCTATCAGATAGAACGGCTGCGGCTCAGAATAGGCGACGAACTCAGCGACTTCCCACGGCGCGGCCGCCGCGCATGTGCATGCTGCCACGATGACAGCGGGATGCGAGGCGCGCAATCATGGGCATCTAACGAGAACAAGATGAGCGACGGCGGACGAGAGCGCGCGTCGCTCGGAGTGGAAGGGTGGAAATCATCTCAAAAGTGGCGCGCACCGCGGTCCGCCGTTCGCTCCATCGCCTGGTTAGGCCAACGCGTGGAAAGCGCATCACGCGGTGAATATAAACGGCCCTCTCGACGGCTTGCCCAACGGAACCCAGCGGCCATTCCTGCGCACGACGGTAAATGTAATGGCCTCATTCTCATGCTCAAAGCTGAGGGGACGCACGAGGCATCGCACCTCTGCTCGATCCGGACCCTGCATGGAGATCCCGTCGATCGGCCGGCTGACGCCAAGGACAGGTAACAACCGCTCGATCTCGCGTACATCGTTCCAGCTCAGCTTAGAGTCACCATCGACATGAATCGAGGGATCGGGACCAAGGGTGGAACAGCCGAACAATGCGGCGCTCAGGCACACCGCGCTGAAAAGATGAACGACGCGCAACATGAGGCCTAACGAGAACAAGATCAGCGACCGCGGGCGAGGGCGCGCGTCGCAAACACGAGAGGGGTTGGAATCATGGAAAGTGTGAACGCAGAGCGGCCCGCGGTTCGCTGCATCGCCTGGTTAGGACTCATCGGGAGTAAAGGGAGTGATCGACTCTGGAAGAGGAAGCTTCAGATCATGATCTGCCGCTCCCAAACTGTAAATCTCCAATCCGGTGATGCTGTCTGGATGACCCCAGACGATCACACCGACATCGCCGCCACCGGGAGTCTTGCCGGTGCCGTCGGCGATCGGATGTGACATATGAGAGGGATCGTGTGGCACGAAATCGACGCTGTCGCAGCCGCAACCGCACTGACCAACGGCCCGCAGACTGCCGAGCGAATCCGTGAGGTCGGGAGTGAGGGTGTCGCTGGGCGCTTTCTGCAAGACCGCGCAGATGACCGCAACTTCCTCCGGTGTGATTGGCCGGTTGATTTTGGCGCGCTCGGTCACGGCGTGAACGCTCAAGTCCTAACGAGAACAAGATCAGCGACCGCGGGCGAGGGCGCGCGTCGCAAACATTGGTGGGGTTGGAGTCATGGAAAGTGTGATCGCAGAGCGGCCCGCGGTTCGCTGCATCGCTTGGTTAGGCCTGTTCGTCCGCATCGGGTGCATCGATCGGCCAAGTGTGAAATACGCAGCACTCGCCGTCAACGCGCGCCTGCTCAACGAGCTCGCGTGCTGAGGGCGCGTCGTAGTCTGGCGGCGCGTCCCCTGCGCAGTCCACGCACGTAAGCTGCCAAGTGTCGAAACGCTCGGGCCGCCAACCGTGCGACTCGATGAGGGCGATGGCCCGCGTCTCGGCTGCCCGAAGGTCGTCGGCGTCCACGTAGCAATTGACGTATGCGCCGCCCTCGGTGCCAAAATCGTCGCTGCCGGGTTCCGGTCTTGCCACCATGCGCACCATGAAGACTTCTTCGGCCATCAAGCGATGAACCGGCGCGATGCTGTCGGCGTGCAGTTTAGTCGGCGTGGAATCCACTGCGCGTGTAAAGGCCTAACGAGAACAAGATGAGCGACGGCGGACGAGGGCGCGCGTCGCTCGTGGTGGTAGTGTGGAATTCATCTCAAAAGTGGCGTGCACAGCGGTCCGCCGTTCGCTCCATCGCCTGGTTAGATGTGGCGCGTGGCTGCTGAAAGCGCATCTGAACTGCAATCATGGTGTGGCGCCGCCAACAACACCAGCGACTTCGGCTGTGGACGAAGCCAAACGCTTCAGGCGCCACCAAAACGAGGACCAGTACTCGTCCGGGTCGGAGGTGGATGCGAGCAGGAGATACGGAGTGCAGACCACGATCACGAGCGGCACCAGCACGAAGATGGCGACCAAAGCGAAAAGAAGCCGAACCAGCATCATCAGAACGAAGACGACTGTCTCCGCTACCGTCCGCGCTATCTCGTCGAGGATCACAACATCTAACGAGAACAAGATCAGCGACCGCGGGCGAGAGCGCGCGTCGCAAACACGAGAGGGGTTGGAATCACGGAAAGTGTGATCGCAGAGCGGCCCGCGGTTCGCTGCATCGCCTGGTTAGGCCTGTTCATCGTCCGGTCGATTGATCGCCTCTGGCTCAAAGCGGTCGGTGCCCTCGACGCGACCGAAAGCCGAATCATGCGACGCATCAAGCAGCGGAATGATCGCCGGGTCGTAGTTGCAGATCGTGTTGACGTCGTAGAGTGCAAAATGGTCTGGATCGTCGGCGTACTCCTGCGACTCATCACCTGCGAAGAAGTGCCAGCCGCTGTCATGGTCGTTCCGAGGCTGCTCCCTATACATGTAGCCCGGGAGTGCCGTCGACCGTGATACGATCTGACGCTACGCACGATCCCATAGGCTCGACGAGCTGCCGAATCTGGTCGCCCGGAATCTTAAACGATTTGTCGCACGCATTCATCGCGGGGGCCTAACGAGACACAAGATCAGCTGCCGCGAGCCCGATGCGGCCTCGACGCGGGGGAAAACGTGGATGGCAAACACTAAGAGCGTAAACGTCAGGCTTGCTCGCGGTCAGCTGCATCGCCTGGTTAGACCTATTTGGCATAGTGCTGCGCGAAAAGCTGTCTGCAAAGCTTCTTGGAGGCTGCGAATGCTCGCACGGTCTTCGCTGCTCCTGACGTGGCGGTGTAGGCATAGTTCGGCGCTGGGTAAACCACGGCGGAATACACATCGCCGTCGACGAGCCCGTGAGCACCGTGTACGAAAATCGGCTCGTCGGGAGAAATCGTGTCGAAGCCGGCTTGTCGCGCGTATCGTGGACTGCCATCCAGCGGGTTGCGCCATACGACGACGTTCTTCATCGCCGGGATCTTGACGGATACGCGGGTGAGCAGAAGCCCCTCCGGCGCAACAGAGAGAACCTTACCGCTGATTGTGACAGCCGCCTTGTCGAGCTGCTCTGACAGCTCCGCTTCCGCTGATTCGCGCGTTTTCTGATCCCGGAATCCTTGGTCTGCCTGCGCGCGCTGCGTAGCAGCGCGTGCCTCGGCATCGGCTCGCTCGCGCGCCTTCGCAGGATCGTAGCTGAATTTCTGGCGCAGCTCGGGTGGCAGTAGATCGTAGGGGACGCGACCGATACCGGACGAGTGAGTGATCGTTACGCCGATCGCATCGTGGCTGGTGATCTTCGCGTCCTTCAGCACATCGCCATTTGCGAGCTTTATGTCTTCAGCGCGAGCGAGGGACGTAGCCAGCGCCGCAAGACAGATGATAAATGATCGACGCATAGGATCTAACGAGAACAAGATCAGCGACCGCGGGCGGGGGCGCGCGTCGCAAACACTGGTGGGGTTGGAATCATGGAAAGTGTGATCGCAGCGCGGCCCGTGGTTCGCTGCATCGCCTGGTTAGATGTCACTGTGACTGCGAGCACAGGTCGGGCGAATATCCAGTGCCTTGCCAGAACTCCGGTGGGTAGCTGAGAACCGGCTTGCCCATCCAGCCGCGCTCGACCTCGACACAATATCCAGTGCCATCAGGCGAAGCCATGTAGCGTGTGCTATACAACCATATCTCGTCCCAATCTCCCTTGAAGCGAATATCTCGGAGCGACTGCGGGTAGCGACCATACCGAATCTTGTGGAGTTCGAGAAGGGCAACCGTGGATTTTAGGTTCTGGTCGCCAAATTTGTTGTCGAGCGGACGTGTCATACCCGACGCTCCAATGTAACGGAAAATAAGCGAATAGTCCGAGACCGCCGACTAGCAGCAGAGAGCAAACAAATGCGATGATGATCTTCACCGCCCGAGTGCTGCTTCGTTGCGGCTCTAAAGGAAGCGGTGGTGGCTGCGGCATCTAACGAGAACAAGATCAGCGACCGCGGGCGAGGGCGCGCGTCGCAAACACTGGTGGGGTTGGAGTCATGGAAAGTGTGAACGCAGAGCGGCCCGCGGTTCGCTGCATCGCCTGGTTAGATCTCTCGTGGCGCGACATAGCGCAGATAGGGCTCTCTGGTCTTCCAAAGGTATCTCACGAACAAGGCGAACAAAAGCAGGTTGACAATGCCGACGAACCAGGTGAGCGAAAAGCCCATGTAGCCGAGCTGATATGTGAGCAAAAGGGTGAGTGCCATCATAAAGAGGACGACGACTGCGGCCAGCCATGCGAAGGGCGATCTCGCGAGGAAGAGGACAATAAAAATGACAACGGGGACGACGATCGCGGAGCCGAGTGCGACGTAATGATGCTCTACGAAATAAAAGCTCACGTCGAAGTAGGCCAGCACGAGTGCGCCGACGAACGCGGGCAGGAGCGGGTTTCGCTTCGGTCGTGTGGTGTCCATCGTCGAGATCTAACGAGAACAAGATGAGCGACGGCGGACGAGGGCTCGCGTCGCCCGGAGTGGGAGTGTGGAAGTCATCTCAAAAGTGGACGCGAGAGCGGTCCGCCGTTCGCTCCATCGCTTGGTTAGTGCGATTCAACGTGAATCAATAGCATGTCGTTCGCATCACGCGCCCGTTGCGGCCAAAGATGAAAGTCAGCTCAGGAACAGCCTCCGCCAAGCTGACCCTTGGGCACTGGACTCGTGAAAAAGAACGACCACTCGAGTGGCTCGCCTGTCTTCGAACCTCCCTCGGTATAATCTGGTGAACCGATCGCGTCGGTAATCTGCTTCTTCTGAAGCCCGGTGAACCGGCTGAGATTCTCCGGGCACCGCGCACTGGTCGGGCGCGCCTACTGGCAAGGAGCGCAGGTGACGCAACTGCCGACCCAGCTTTGCCAGATCATCGACGACGTCCGGAGAACCTGCCATGCAAAGGGTTGCGAAGCAGAAGGAGATGAAAAAATACGCCATCATGTGTCTAGCCTAACGAGAACAAGATGAGCGACGGCGGACGAGAGCGCGCGTCGCTCGGAGTGGATGTGGTGAAGTCATCTCAAAATGTGGACGCGGAGCGGTCCGCTGTTCGCTCCATCGCCTGGTTAGGCCTTTCGCGTCGGGGGCTCATCTACCTACGAGTAATGCCCAACAGCAAACGGCGCTACCGAGAAGCGACAGCGCGCCGCAGAAACGGACCTCCCAGAGATATGCTGGATGATGGATGCGGCGTCGAAGGAAATTCAGGCGTGCGATGAGAGGATGTCGTTCGTGCCAGTTGATCAGGTACTGCTGAAGGCTATGTGCCCGGACGATGCAGAACACTCCGACGGCAAGAAAGATGAGGGCACCGACGGCGAACATCGGATAGTGACGAATATTCTCCACGAGCTGCATAGGTCTAACGAGAACAAGATCAGCGACGGCGGACGAGGGCGCGCGTCGCTCGGAGTGGAAGGGTGGAAGTCATCTCAAAAGTGGATCGCAGAGCGGTCCGCCGTTCGCTCCATCGCCTGGTTAGACCGTTCGCGTGCCATACACTTCGACCGTCGAACAGTCGCTTCGCCAGTCACTGCGAAGCCCACGATCAGCACACCGACGATCAGCGGCGAATGCCGAAGTAGCTGCCGACGACGCGAACGCTGTGGCGACCGACGCTGTAGCCGCGTGATGAGTGTAAACAGTGCGAATACGGCAACCGCCAGCGGAACACGCTGAGTGTCGAGCAAAGGGCATAAACGAACAGCGTCAGGGCCGCGGCGAAGCACGCCGCGACGGCGATGAGACACTACGTAAGCACCGGTCATCCGCGCGTCAGCCGCCACGCACAGGGCTGCGATCGCAGCCATGCAGCAAACGAAGCCGACGCGGCACGCCAAAGCGGGATGCTCTGGTCGCGATGGTCGCCATGAGGTCTAACGAGACGGAGATAAGCTGCGGCGAGCCCGATGCGGTGAGCCATGGAACCGAAAGCGTGGATGGCAGACACCCAGAGCGTAGATCGCAGGCTTGCTCGCCGTCAGCTTCATCGATTGGTTAGATGCTTTCGGCGGCGTGCACGTCGAAGTGCAGCTGTCACGGACGTTCATTCGGGGGACTCGGAAGGCCTGCCGCTGCAACGTGAGGCAAAAGCCGCCGAGAAGTAGGAGCGAGATCACGAGAGGCACCTGAATCTCCGAAGCCTCCATGACGGCATCCATATTCGCGGCCCGGTGGTCCGGCGTGACTACCGTTTTCGCAGCCGCCCTCCTGTCGACGGCACCTCGCCCGATCACGACAGGCAAGAAGACAGCGATCCAGAGGCTCCACGCAAGCGGTGACCACCATAATTGCGACACATAACGCCCGGTTCCGCCTCCGCAGGCCGACAAACCAAGCTGTAGCCATGACACTGCCGAACAATCAGTGGAACGACGCCAGCGGGGAGGCTTTGCATCTAACGAGAACAAGATCAGCGACCGCGGGCGAGAGCGCGCGTCGCAAACACTGGTGGGGTTGGAATCATGGAAAGTGTGAACGCAGAGCGGCCCGCGGTTCGCTGCATCGCCTGGTTAGATGACTTCGTGTGGCACGTCACAGCCAGTCATTTGTGAGCGCCATCGCAGCGATGAAAGCCGAACAGCAGGTCAGCCATGCGGCGAAGAGCGACAGCGCGAGTGCCAGCCATCGTAATCCCGGTGACCGCCAAATGCACAACCCGAAAAACAGTACGCCACCGACGAGAAGAGCGCCAAGCACGTACGATGTCCATTGCGGCGCCGCGACAGAGGCGTCTGTGTGCCACATCGCCGCTCCGCCGAAACCGCGAGCGGCATGCGAATGGCGCGAATAGCCACGCGCGAATCTCCCAGCTGCTGCGTCGAGCCGCCGAACGGTGGCGGCTAAGGCTACACCGACGAGCACGAACAACGGAAACGACACCGCCCAAAAGTGAACAAAGGCGGACCCGCCTGCTCGCAACCAGAAGAAGCTCGTGCACGTCCGTCATCTAACGAGAACAAGATGAGCGACGGCGGACGAGAGCGCGCGTCGCTCGGAGTGGAAGGGTGGAAGTCATCTCAAAAGTGGCGCGCACAGCGGTCCGCCGTTCGCTCCATCGCCTGGTTAGATGCGTTCACGTCGCCATGACTACGCCTTTTCACGTCGGCGAGGCAACGTAGCCACCAGACAGCTTCTGCCATCGACTAGTATCGGACGCATCTGTAACTCACTGTCAAAAAACCTGTCTAACTCGTTCACACGCGCTGAAGGAAAAAGCGACGATCCACCGGATGACCCATCCCTTAACTTTCCGTGCGAGCGGTCCGGTGAGTCCCGGCCAATCTTTCGGCCAGGCAATCGGTCGCGCGCGCGCGTAACTAAAGTCCGACCACGTAATCTCAACATAGCCCGGGTCCCACGGCGTAGTATGCGCCGGGATCAACGTCTTCAACAGGTTCATGCAGTCAACGAACGCTTGCGGCGTCCGATCCGACGCTCCAGTGGTCAAAGCGGCGTCTACATGTCACAGTGACGGAAACCTTCCGGGCAGCCGTAAACGAATCGTGTTGTCGGGAATCTCAACGCTAGCGTTACGAGCCGTGTAGCTCCGCGCGAGCGTCCAGAAGCGAGGCTGAGCTGACAGCTTCGCGACGACCGAACGGACCTGCTCGACACTAAGCCGGCTCTTCCCAAGCCCGCTTTTCGCGCGAGCGTTTGGCACGAGCAGGTCTCCGTCCGCAAAGAGGACGAAACCTCACTCCGGGGGCGCCACCGCCTTCGGTCCACAAAACAATCGGCACATGTGCCGATTGTTGCTGCGTACGCCTTCTGTATCGGTCGGTATCAATCGGCTGCGCAGCAGTGACGGCATGAGCCGTCACTGCAATCAGCATGACGGCCGTGAAACGCGAGAGGCTCAGCATCTAACGAGAACAAGATCAGCGACCGCGGGCGAGGGCGCGCGTCGCAAACACTGGTGGGGTTTGAATCATGGAAAGTGTGAACGCAGAGCGGCCCGCGGTTCGCTGCATCGCCTGGTTAGACGATTTTTCGCTCCCGGATGTGAGATCCTCAAGCAGAAACTGCGAGGTATCGCCAGAGCTTAGGATAATCCTGCCGAATCTATATTTGTTGATCGCGTCGTCGAAGATGTCTAGCCGGACCGAAAACTCGGCGGGCGTGGTCGACTCTGCTTTCACATTGAGCGTTGCAGGCCAACCGAGCACCCAGGACCGACCAATCGGTTCCCAAGAACTGTTCTCGTCCCGCCGCACTTCGCAGCGGGCGTGCGCCCAAAATGCACCCGCCCGTCTGACACCACGGACAACAACATCCTTCGCCCGCTTCCGCTCGCCGGATATATTTTCGAAGCCAAAGGTGCCCGTTAAATGCCGGCCGTCTGCCGACACCATATCAAGGATGATCGCCGGACCATCATGCGCGAAGGTGTAAAAGAAACCCTTCGAGAAATTTGGGCGTGTCTTGCCCGTGCACGAAGGAAACAGAGCTGATACGCTTACAAGGATCGCGATCATCCAGCGTGTCGATCGCATAATCGTCTAACGAGAACAAGATCAGCGACCGCGGGCGAGGGCGCGCGTCCGCAAATACGAGAGGGGTTGGAATCATCGGAAAGTGTGATCGCAGAGCGGCCCGCGGTTCGCTGCATCGCCTGGTTAGATGTTCTGGCGTCGCATCGCGAAGATCGATCTGCCGATGTCGAAGCTGGCGTGCGATGTCCGGATCCTCACAGCGTGACATCGGCGAATGCATATGTCGAGCATACCCGCGAGCGCGTGGTCCGACCCGCATGCACGTGACTCGCCCACGAGGATGAGCCGCAACGGAACACGCTCGAAGCAGCACCGAACGTCCGCGAACGCATCTCAGTCGTGCCGTAGCGTGCCGGGAAGCGCAGCGAGCGGGCGAACGCTGTCGTAGCACGTCAACCGCGCTGAGTCGCGCCGAGAGGCGACTCGACGTCACGCTGCATGTGCGATGCGTCACTGTCGCTGCGCGGCATAACATCTAACGAGAACAAGATGAGCGACGGCGGACGAGAGCGCGCGTCGCTCGGAGTGGAAGTGTGGAAGTCATCTCAAAAGTGGACGCGCGAGCGGTCCGCCGTTCGCTCCATCGCCTGGTTAGACCTGTTCGCGTCGCGAGCTCATCGTAGCCTCACGAGTAATGCGCCAACGCCGAACGGCGCTACCGAGACAGCGATCAGCGCGCCGCACGAGACGGACCTCCGCAGAGATCATGCTGCGATGATGGATGCGACGTCGAACGGAAATCCAGGCGTGCGATGCAGAGGATGTCGTTCGTGACCGCTGATCCATGTACTGCTGCAACGAGCTATGCGTCCGGACGATGCAGAACACTCCGACGGCATGAACGATGAGCGGCACCGACGGCGAACATCGCGATAGCGACGAAGTATGTCTCCGCGAGCTGCATAGGTCTAACGAGAACAAGATCAGCGACCGCGGGCGAGGGCGCGCGTCGCAAACAGTGGAGGGGTTGGAGTCATGGAAAGTGTGATCGCAGAGCGGCCCGCGGTTCGCTGCATCGCCTGGTTAGATGGATTGACGTTGTCGCGCAGATGCGCGGCGTCGAATCTTCGATGACAAGCTCGCGCAGCGAGACCGATCGCAATCGTGGTCCGCACGACGCGAGCACGGAGAACTCAGCCAGCCGCGCCCGCCAGACGAGCGCCAAATCATCGGCAGCGTCCGAAACGACGCCAAGACGCGAGTGCGCTGAATCGAACCGAGCGCGGCCATCGACGCCGCTCGAGCGCGACCGAAGCCGGACCGACGTCCGAAGCGCCGCGAGCGACGCCCGAATGCCGATGCGTGGCACACGCCCGAAGGCCGCTCGATGGCGACGGTGACTCGAAGCGCATCATCCATCTAACGAGAACAAGATGAGCGACGGCGGACGAGGGCGCGCGTCGCTCGGAGTGGGAGTGTGGAAGTCATCTCGAATGTGAACGCGGGGCGGTCCGCCGTTCGCTCCATCGCTTGGTTAGGCCTTGAGCGTCGCTTCATGATTCCGAACTCCTCGGCGCTTCCGGGGCGAAGAGCGACGGAACAACTACGTGGCCGCAGAGACAGCGCACCAGTCCGACGGAGATGAGACCGGCCACGGCGTAACCCAAAACGGAATAGGCGAAGCTGCCAGATGATCCGAGGAGCTCATAACTCAGAACTCCCAGCGTAAAGCCGCCGAGCGCCCCGACAAGTATCGCCTGAAACGCAGCCCCGACCGGAACGCACGCTGCGCACCCCGCGGCGAGTCCGCTGATCGCACCTGTGACCAGCAAAGGACCGGCCAGCTGCCAACCGGGAGCGCTCCAGACTATGCCAGCAACGCCGGCACTGAAACCTCCCATCGTCCACGTGAGTATTCGTCGAAGCGCAGGATTCATGGGGCCTAACGAGAACAAGATCAGCGACCGCGGGCGAGAGCGCGCGTCGCAAACACGAGTGGGGTTGGAGTCATGGAAAGTGTGATCGCAGAGCGGCCCGCGGTTCGCTGCATCGCCTGGTTAGATCGTTGGCGTTGCATCGCAGTCGCGCGCGCTTGACACGGAGATGCCGACGCGCGCGATCGCAGGCGATCGCTAGACTGCCGCAGCGAGCATCGGAACAGAGCCGACTCCGAGAGGCGATCGTCAACTACGCTGCCGGCGCTCCGAATCGACTGTCGATACTCGCACGCTCGAAGTCCGGAACCGAGCGCGACCAACGCACGCGCCCGACCGCGAGCCGATGCACACCGTGCGCTGAAGCGTCGACCGAGCGGCTCCGACGGCGATCTTGCACCATGGCGCATGAGTGGCGAGTCGACATCGTGCGACAGCATCTAACGAGAACAAGATGAGCGACGGCGGACGAGAGCGCGCGTCGCTCGCAGTGGAAGGGTGGAAGTCATCTCAAAAGTGGACGCGCACAGCGGTCCGCCGTTCGCTCCATCGCCTGGTTAGGCCGTTTCGGCGTGAGCTCATGCAGTGTGACGCTGCGAATGCCGCCCAGTCCACGCAAACAGCGAACACCTGCAGTTATCGGACGAGCCGATGACTCGCAGCAACAGTCCTCGCGCGGCAGTAGATCCGCATCGGGCGTCGGATGCGAAGCGTCGAAGATGCGATTCGAGGTGTGCAGATCCAGCTCGGCAATGTCGCGTGCGGCCGTTCCGACTCGCGCACCGATCGACAGTGCTGTTGGCGCGGACGCCGCAGGCAGTCCGACGAGTCAGCAAGCGATCGAGCCGACACGAACGGCGACGACGATACGATGACGCAGGTAGTCCAACGAAGTCTCCACGGCAGCTGCGATCAGGACCTAACGAGAATTAGAAGAAGGTTCGTAATGCATTGCGGCGAATCTTTCGTCTAATTCGAGGGGGGGTCGGACTGGCGGGTGGGGAGGCCAAACCGGGGCGGGGGAAAAAAGGGGTGAGCTGCGACTCCAGAGCAAGCAAAAGGGGGTGCGAAATTCGGGGGTTGAAGTCCAGCGCGGGACCTGGGTATGCTGCCGCCCGTGGTGGATGGAGTTGAGCCGGGAAGCGCGGGTGATGGCAAGCCTAAACTTCTGGAACAGGTGCGGCACTTGTTGCGCGCCCGCCGTTATAGCATTCGGACGGAGGAGACCTATCTGGATTGGATGCGCCGGTTCATCCTCTTTCATGGCAAACGGCACCCGGCGGAAATGGGGGAGGCGGAGATTGGACAATTCCTGACCTACCTGGCGGTGGAGCGCAAGGTGGCAGCCTCGACGCAGAATCAGGCGTTAAGCGCTCTCCTGTTTCTTTACCTGAAATTTTTCGAGAGAAAGCTGGGCTCGTTTGAGGGAGCGGAGCGGGCGAACCAGCCGGTGAAGGTGCCGACGGTGCTAACGGCCCGGGAGGTGAGAGCGGTGCTGGCGCACGTGGCGCCTCCTTACCGGCTAATGGCAGATATCCTTTATGGGAGCGGTTTGCGTCTGCTGGAGTGCCTGCGATTGCGCGTTCACCCCATGAGATAGGGAGCGTCGCCCTAGTTCCCCGGCTCGCGGCTGATCTGTCTATGGCCAAGCATTGCTACGTCTATGTTCTGCGATCTCTGTCGGATAGGATGTTTTACGTCGGTTTGACGCGCAACCTGCCGGCTCGCCTTCTCATGCACAATAAAGGCCTAGTGATCTCAACCAGGAAACGAGCACCTTTCGAATTGATCTATTGGGAAGGTTGCCTGAGCGAACACGATGCCGCGCGGCGCGAGAAGTATCTAAAGACTGCTGGGGAAAGCGGTATCTTAAGGTAAGGCTGGCAAAATATCTCACGGGGTAAAGACGTGGATTTCGGATACAGCCGGATCATTGTGCGGGATGGGAAGGGGGCGAAGGATCGGATCACGATGTTGCCCGGACGGCTGCGCGGTCCGCTGCGGGAACATCTAAAGGCGGTGCGAGGTATGCATGAGCGAGATGTGGAGCTCGGCTTTGGCCGGGTGCACCTGCCATTTGCGCTGGATCGGAAGTATCCCCGGGCAGCACGTTCGTGGGAATGGCAATACGTTTTCCCGGCGACAAAGCGGTCGCTGGACCCGCGGACGGGCGAGGTGGGGAGGCATCATGTGTTAGAGAAATCGCTGCAAAATGCGGTGAAGTTGGCGGTGCAAGCGGCGGGGATCCAGAAGCGGGCGAGCTGCCATACTTTCAGGCATTCGTTTGCGACGCATCTCCTGGAGAACGGCTACGATATCCGGACGGTGCAGGAACTTCTGGGACATAAGGATGTGTCGACGACGATGATTTACACGCATGTGTTGAATCGGCCGGGGTTGGGAGTGACGAGCCCACTTGACCGGGCGAGGTGATAGTGGCGCTGAAAGGCTGAAAGGCTGAAAGGCTGAAAGGCGGAAAGGCTGAAGGAAACGCGGAAGGCGGAATGCGGAAGGCGGAAGGGGCGAAGGCAGAGATCTGGGCTTCGGCTCGCCTTCTTTCTTTACGAAATCTTTGGGCTGCGTCGGAGAGATCCCTCGGCCGTCTGCGCGGCTCGGGATGACGTGGGGTGATAGTCGAGGAGATGGCGACGTCGCGCTGGGGAGATTTGAAACGCGGAATGCGGAAGGCGGAATGCGGAAGGCGGAAGTGCGGAAGGCGGAGGGCGGAGGCGGAGGGCGGAGGCGGAGGGCGGAGGCGGAGTGCGGAAGGCGGAAGGCGGAAGGCGGAGGGCGGAGGTGCGGAGGGGCGAAGGCAAAGATCTGGGCTTCGGTTCGCGGTCCTTCTTTACGAGACCTTTCAGCTGCGTCGGAGAGATCCCTCGGCCGTCTTTGCGGCTCGGGATGACGTGGGGTGATAGTCGAGAACAGGGCGACGTCGCGCTGGGGAGATTTGAAATGCGGAGTGCGGAAGGCGGAAGGCTGACGAAGGCTGAGAAGGCTGAAGGCGAGCTGAAAAAGAGTGCGGAGGCAGCATGGGCACGCTACGCAGCGAGCAGGTTCTTTTGCGCTTTGGAAGTTTGTTTTCGCTCTTCTGGGCGGGGGTGATCTCTGGTCTTTGGCTCGAAAATTATGAGGGGGTGAGCCGGCCGGTCGGTCGGCGATGCCCGAAAAGTCTTCACTCGAGTCCGGAAATTTCGTAATTTCTCAGGATTCGGTGATTACCCCGCTCTTATGAAAAAACATTCCTGTTCACGTTCACGCTTGTTTCCATCGCGGCTTTTGATCGCCGCCTTGGTGGCGAGCACTGGTTTTGGTCTGGCTTTTTTTGCCATCGCTGGTCCGCAGGCGGGCTCGGGGGGGCGCGGGGCGGGAGGACCGGTGGCTCCAGCGGAGCGGGTGCTGGCGCAGCTTCAGGCGTCGAAGAGCGAGCCGATCGTGGCGCATTCTTCCCGGCGAACGGGGGTTTATAATTTTGTGAAGGCTCCCGCGGGTGCGGTGCTGGCACCGGCGAAGGCCGGGGGCGGCGCCGGGGAGCGCGCGCTAAGTTTCCTATCGGAGAATGGCGCTCTGATTGGCCTGAATGATCGGGAACGCGTCGCGCTGGGCCAGAAAACTCAGACAGCGAAAGGGAGCACGCTGCAGGAGTTGAAGTCGCACACGGATGCGCTGGGGGAGACGCACGTGAAGTTCGACCAGTACTACCAGGGGCTGAAGGTTTTTGGGGCGCAGGTGGTGGTGCACTTGAACGACACGGGTGTGACGGGCCTGAGCGGCGATTTCGTGCCGGAAGTTTCGCTGAGCACGGTGCCCGCATTATCAGCGGCGGAGGCGGGCGAGAACGCGATCCGGATCCTGCGCAAAAGTGGGGGCGGCAATGACCTGATGGCGCGCAAAACGGACCTGGGAATTTATCCGCACGGGCTTTTGGAAGGAACAGCGGTGTCGAGCCGGCTGGCGTACGCGGTGGAGATCAACGGAGAACGTTTGACCGAGCAGGTGTGGGTGGACGCGCAGACGGGCGCGATTTTGATCCGCATCCCGCTGCGTCATACGGCGCTGAACCGTGTGGTTTACACGCCGGAATATGGCGAGCCGTTTGATGTGCGGCACGAAGGCGATCCGCTGACTCCGGGCCCTACGCCGGGGACGACGGGCGCGGATCCGATTAACAATCTCTACGTCTTCGCGGGTCACAGTTACAATCTGCTTAAATCCGGTTTCGGCCGCGATTCTTACGATGGGTTGGGCCATGTGATGGAAAGCGTGTTGCTGATTAACAACCAGTGCCCGAACGCGTATTGGAACGGAATCTCGACCAATTATTGCCCGGACTTTGATTCGGATGACGTGGTCTCGCATGAGTGGGGTCATGCGTACACGCAGTTCACCCATAACCTGATCTACGCTTACCAATCGGGCGCGTTGAATGAGTCGTACTCCGATATTCTGGGCGAGACGGCGGATCTCTTGAACGGAGTGGACGCTGAGGGCGGGGCCAATAACACGCAGCCCCCGCCGGCGGGCCAGCGTTGGCAGGTGGGCGAAGATGTGAACGGATTTAACCAGCCCGCGCTCGGCATCCTGCGCGATATGTGGACGCCGACGAGCTACGGCCAGCCGGATAAATCCACTTCGCCGAACTACTCGTGCGGCGCGGGTGATGGCGGTGGCGTGCACGCAAACTCGGGCGTGCCGAATCATGCCTTCGCCATGCTGGTGGACGGGAAGACTTTCAATGGCCAGACGGTGGCGGCGATCGGGTTTGATCGCGCGCTCGCCATCTACTACCGCGCGATGACGGTCTACCAGACGCCGACAACGGATTTCGCGACGCATTCGCAAGCATTGCAGGCTTCCTGCACTGATCTGATCGGTCAGCCGCTCAATGTGATCTCGGCCACTTCGGGAGCGAGCGTGGTGTCGGCGGATACGATCTCGGCGACCACGTGTGAGCAGGTCACGAAAGCGATGCTGGCGGTGGAGATGGACAACGCGTCGCCGTGTCCTTCCATCATCCTGCTCGATCCAAATACACCGCCGATCTGCAACGGCGCGACGGATGTCTATACGGAGAACTGGGAGACGGGCGACGATGGCTGGACGCGCACCAGCACCGGACTGACGGCGGATTGGGAAGACAGCACGCGCAATCTGCGGGACTTCGTGTTGGACGGCACTTTGCCGGCAGGTCGCGCTGGGACGGCGGCGCAGGCGCGGAATATCCCGATCGGTGAACCGGGCGGTGGCACGTGCACGCCGGGTGGCGATTATTCCGGCCAATATACGTTCGACAGCCCGGCGATTCTTGTCCCGGCGGGGGCGAGCGACTTGAAGATGAGCTTCGATCATTACGTCGCGACCGAGACTGGCTTCGATGGTGGCCAGGTCGAGATCAGTGTGAACGGCGGCGCCTTCGCGCTGGTGCCGGACGGAAATTACGTTTTCAACCGTCCTAATGCGCCCTTCATGAGCGCAGTGGACGGCAACACCAACCCGAATGCCGGCGAGCCAGCGTGGCATGGCACCAATATCAATACCCCGTCCGGTCAGCCGCCGGGTTCGTGGGGCACGACGATCATCGATCTCGCTCCGCTGACCAACCCCGGCGACACGATCAAGATTCGGTTCACCTACAGCCAGGACGGCTGCAACGGGGTGGACGGTTGGTATGTGGATAACATCCGCGTCTACGCCTGCCCGGTGCTCACGCCGCCCACGCTTTCGCTGGGCCCGGATTATGAGAACCCGGATACAAACGGATCTTACACCGTCAATTGGACTCGTCCGCCCGGTGCGATCGGGCCTGATGTGCTGCAGGTTTCCCAAACTTCCTGCGCTCCGCTGATTGCCGATGATGCCGAGGGCGGCACGGGCCAATGGACCATCGCGAGCACGCCGACGCCACCGGCGCCGATGTGGCAGGTGGCGCCGCCGAACCAAAAGCCGGGCTACGCCAGCACGTCGTTCTGGGCGAATCCCGTCTCCGAACAGCAGACGCAAGGCAAGAACAGCACCCTGACGTTTGCCAATCCGATCACGATTCCATCGGCTGGGCTCACGAAGCTGAGCTTCATGGAGTGGTACTTCAACGAAGACGACGACATGGGCTTGGTGGAGGTCTCGACGGATAACGGCGCCACCTGGACGGCGATCTATACGAACGCCCGCCCGATGGGTGATCTGCCAGACCAGGGCGCGGATGCTTTCGCGACGGAAGGTCTCACCCGGCAAGAGCTCGACCTGACCATTTACAGCGGCCAGACGATTCGGCTGCGCTTCCGTTATCAACTCGGAGGTTCGAACTTCTTCGCCTTCCTCCAGTACGGCTGGTATGTGGATAATATCCGGCTGGAGAACGAGAACTTCACCGACCTCGTCACGACGAGCGCCACTTCGTTCACGCACAGCGGCTTGAGCAATGGCACCCGTTGCTACCGCGTCCGCACCACTTATCCCGGAACGGTGGCGAGCGCTTTCAGCTCGATCATTAGCGCGATCGTGAATCAGGTCACGGCCTGCCCGCCGCCGCCATTCGTCGATGATCTGGAGCCGAACCAGGACGCGGGCTGGGGCTTCCAGGTGGCGCAGAATAATCAGCCGAGCCCAACGTGGGCGTTGGTGACCGATCCGCAGGCGCATAGCCCGACGCATTCCTTCATGAGCGACGGCGCGGCGGCGGACATCAAGGATGATCGCTTGATCTCGCCTCCGCAGAATCTGACGGCGACGAGTCGCTTGATCTTCTGGCATAAGTTCATCACTGAAGATGGCTTCGACGGCGGCGTGCTCGAGGTAAGCACCGATGGCGGCGCCACCTGGGTGGACGTGGGGCAAGCGTCCTTCATCACCGGCGGCTATAACGGCACGATCGATACCGGGTTCAACAGTCCGATCGCAGGACGACAAGCCTGGACTGGCCTCTCCGCGGCAGCTCCGGAGATGAGCCGGGTGGAAGTGAATCTGGGAGCCTTCGCTGGCGACGGCGTGCGCGTGCGCTGGCGGATGGCGCTCGATGATGGCGTCCTCGTGCCCGGAGTGGGCTGGTGGGTGGACGACATCCAGTTCACCAATCTGGCGTGCCCGGCCCTGGCGCCGATTCCCACGGCGGTGGTCTCACGGAAGGTGCATGGCGCAGCAGGGACGTTTGATATTAACGTCTTCGGCCCCGGCGCCGCGACGGAGTGCCGCACGGGCGGCCCATCGCAGATCGTCCTGAGTTTTGCGGCGCCGATCACCTTCACCGGTGCGGCCGTCTCCTCGGGCACAGGCACGGTCTCGAGCTCGAGCGGCAGCGGAACGACGGAAGCCATCATCAATCTGACTGGCGTGACCAATCAACAGAACATCACGGTGAGCCTCCTGGGAGTGAATGGCACCACGGCGGAAGTGCCGGTGCAGATCGGCGTCCTGCTGGGCGACACCACACCGAATCGGATGGTTAACTCAGCGGATATCGCAGAGACGAAAGCGAGCTCCGGGACGCCGACAAGTGCGACCAACTTCCGCAACGACGTGACGGCCAATGGAGTGGTCAACGGCTCCGACGTCGGAGCGGTGAAATCGCAATCCGGCGCGAATCTGCCTTAGCGTTTGCCGCTCATCCTCTCCCGTCGCGCCGCGCCGAAAGCCGGCCGGCGTGCGGGAGCGGAGAGCGAAAGCTGAAAGGCTGAAAGGCTGAAAGGCTGAAAGGCTGAAAGGCTGAAAGGCTGAAGGCTGGAGGTCGGAGGTCGGAGGTCGGAGGTCGGAGGTCGGAGGTCGGAGGTCGGAGGTCGGAGGTGACCACGAGGAACTGAGGGCGACCTCTGTTTTCTGCCTCGCGAGGAGGGACGACGGGAAGGTGGAGGTAGTAGTTTCCCTTTGCAAAAAGGGCGGGGCGTTCGTTCTTGCTCGCCGAGATGGCTGAGACGGCAAATAAACGGGTGAGCGCGCGCGCCACGGGGGTGGTGGGCGTGGCCATTCTTTGCAGCCGTCTTCTGGGGCTGGTGCGCGAGATCGTGATCGCGTCGCTCTTTGGCGCGAGCCGGAATCTGGATGCTTTCCTGACGGCGTTCCGCGCGCCGAATATGCTGCGGGACCTTTTCGCGGAGGGGGCGCTGTCCACGGCTTTTGTGACGACGTTCGCGAAGAAGATGCAGACGGACGGCGATCAATCGGCGTGGGGTCTGGCGAACAAGGTGGCGACGCTGACGGTGGTGTTCATGAGCGGGGTGGTGCTGCTGGGAGTGTGGCTGGCGCCGTTTTTAGTGAGCGTGCTGGCGCCGGGGTTCGATCCGGAAAAAGCGGCGCTGACGGTGGTGCTGGCGCGGACGATGTACCCGTTCATTCTCCTGGTCTCTCTGGCGGCCCTGGTGATGGGAATGCTGAACGCGAAGGGTGTGTTCGGAATGCCGGCGCTGGCTTCGAGTTTCTTCAACCTGGGCTCGATCATTGGCGGAGTGGCGCTGGCGTGGTGGCTGGACCCGACGTTCGGCGCGCGGGCGCTGGTGGGACTGGCGTTGGGGACGTTGATCGGCGGGTTTTTGCAATTGGCGGTGCAGGTGCCGTCGCTCTTCAAGGTGGGCTTCGTGTTTCGCCCGGATTTTAACTGGCGCGATCCGGGAGTGCGGAAGGTGTTGCAATTGATGGGGCCGGCGGTGATCGCGGCGAGCGCGGTGCAGGTGAATGTGCTGATCAACAGCATCTTCGCGTCCTACCTGCAGGATGGGGCGGTGAGCTGGCTGAACATCGCGTTTCGTTTGATGCAGTTGCCGCTGGGGATCTTCGGCGTGGCGGTGGCGACGGTGACGCTGCCGTTGATCTCGCGCAGCGCGGCGGCGGGGAAGATGGAGGATTTTAGCGGCGCGCTGGCGCACGCGTTGCGGCTGGTGATGCTCTTGACGATTCCGTCGGCGATCGGGCTGGTGATTTTAGCGGAGCCAATTATCGCGCTGATTTATGAGCATGGCCGTTTCACAGCCGCGGCCACGGCGCAGACGGCGGGCGCGTTGCGGTTCTATGCGGTGGGGCTGGTGGGGTATGCGGCGGTGAAGGTGCTGGCGCCGGCGTTCTACGCGTTGGATCGGCGGAATTTGCCGATGCTGGTGAGCATTTTCTCGATCGTGATGAATAGCGCGCTGAGCTATTGGCTCACGTTTCAGATGGGCTGGGGACATCGCGGGCTGGCATTTTCGACCAGCCTGGTGGCGATGATTAATTTTCTGCTGCTTTACGTGATGATGCAGCGCTATGCGGGGCGGCTGGAGACGTCGGCCTCGCTGGTGACGCTGGGCAAGCTGCTGGTGGCGGGAGCGGGCCTGGGCGTGGTGTGCTGGCTGGGCGCGGGGTATTTTTTCCCGGCGGGCGTGGCGCAGACGGAGTGGGGGAAGCTGGTGGGGGTGATGTCGACGATCGCGGCGGGAGGGGCGGTGTTCTTTGCGATCGCGTATGCGTTGCGGGTGACGGAGCTGCGGGATTTAGGAGCGGTGCTGCGCCGGCGGTTGGGACGAAGCTGAGGTTGGGAAATGCGGAGTGCGGAGTGCGGAGTGCGGAGTGCGGAGTGGGATGGAGATCTGGGCTTTGGGACGCGTTCTTTTTAAGGGACGCTTGGGCTGCGTCGGAGAGATCCCTCGGCCGTCTGCGCGGCTCGGGATGACGGGCTAAGATTTGGAGGGTACGCGCCTAGCCTAGGGCTTGCAGGAGATCTGCGATGAGGTCTTCGGCGTTTTCGAGACCGACTGAAACTCGGAGGAGGCCGGGGGGAGTTTTCGGATCTTCGCCGGTGATGGAGGCGCGGTGTTCGATGAGGCTTTCGACTCCGCCCAGGCTGGTGGCGCGGATGAAGATTTTCACTTTCGCGGCGACGGCCAGGGCGGCTTCGCTCCCGCCGCGGACGACGAAGGCGAGCATGCCGCTGCCCGCGCTCATCTGGCTGGCGGCGAGGGCGTGGCCGGGATCGCTTGTTAGGCCAGGATAGTGGACGCGCTCGACTTGCGGATGCTGGGCGAGGGCGGTGGCGACGCGGAGGGCATTCTCGGAATGGGCGCGCATGCGCCAGGGCAGGGTGCGGACGCCACGCAGGACGAGCCAGCAATCGAAGGGCGAGGGGACGGCGCCGGCAGTGCCCTGGATGGCTCGGATTTTTTCGAAAAGCGGGCTCTCTTCTTTCGCGATGACGGCACCGCCGGTGACGTCGCAATGGCCGCCAATGTATTTCGTGGTGGAGTGGACGACGAGATCGGCGCCGAGATCGAAGGGGCGCTGGACGATGGGCGCCCAGGTGTTGTCGCAAAGGCAAAGGGCACCGGCTTCATGAGCGAGATCGGCGACCTGGCGGAGGTCGGTGATTTTGAGCTGAGGATTTGAGGGGGTTTCGGTGCAGATGATTTTGGTGCGCGGCTTGAGGGAGGCACGGACGGCGGCGAGGTCGGTGAGATCGACGAAGGAAACTTCGAGGCCCCAAGGAATGAAGACGTCGCGGAGAAGTTTGTTGGTGCCGTGGTAGGCATCGGCGGGAGCAATGATGTGATCGCCAGGCGCGAGGGCCTGGAAGACGGCGGCGGAGGCGGCGAGGCCGGAACCGAAGGCGGCGGCGGAGTGGCCGCCTTCGAGCGCGGCGAGGGCGATTTCGAGGGCGGCGCGGTTGGGATTATTGCTGCGGGAATAGATGTAGCCGGACGGGTAAGTGTTGTCGGGATTGCGCTCGAAAGTGGTGGAGAGCTGGATGGGCGCGGAGACGGCGCCGGTGCTGGGATCGACGGCGTGACCGGCGTGGACGGCTAGGGTTTCGATGTGCATGCGGATGAGTGGGAGTAAAGGCGAGCTGGGCGGGCTTGGCGAGCGAGGAGGCGCTGGGAAAAATAGGCGCAAGGGCGAGGAATTTTCGATTCGATTTGACGGCTCCAGTCAGGCGGGCGCTAATAGCAGCTTAATTTTGACCGGAGCGCTCCGTTCCGGCTGCCCGACCTTATGAGTATCTATAACGACGACGTTTTTAAAATGGCGTGCGACCAGTTCCAGGTCATCGCGGATTATCTGGAGATCGATGTCAACGATCGCGATCGCTTGATGTATCCGAAGCGCGCGGTGGCAGTGACGCTGCCGGTGCACATGGATGATGGGAGCACGCAGACCTTCCAGGGCTACCGCGTGCAGCATCACCTCACGCTCGGGCCGACGAAGGGTGGGACGCGTTTTGCCCCGAATCTCTCCATGGGTGAGACGGCGGCGCTGGCGATGTGGATGAGCTGGAAATGCGCGCTGGCGAACCTGCCTTACGGCGGCGCGAAGGGCGGGGTGGCCTGCGATCCGACGACGCTGTCACATCGCGAGCTGGAAGGCGTCTCGCGGCGTTACATGCAGGAGATGATCCCGTTTGTGGGGCCGCATACGGACATCATGGGGCCGGACATGGGCACGAATGAGCAAATCATGGCGTGGTTCATGGACACGTATTCGATTTTCCAGGGCTACACCGTGAACGAGATCGTGACCGGCAAACCGGTAACGGTGGGCGGCACGGAAGGGCGGCGGGAATCGACCGGGCGCGGCGTGGTCTATCTGGTGGAACGCGCGATGGAGATGTTAAAGATGGAGCCGGAGAAGAGCACAGCGATTGTGCAGGGCTTCGGGAACGTGGGCTCAGTCGCAGCGCTCGCGTTGGCGATGAAGGTGGGCGTGAAGGTGGTGGGAATCAGCGATGCCACCGTGGCGCTCTACAATCCGAAAGGCATCGACATCCGCGCGGCCGATGAGCATGTGCGGAAGAAGGGCAACCTGCGCGCGTTTATGGAAGCGGATCGGGTAGACCCGAATGATCTCCTGACGATGAAGTGCGACATCCTGGTGCCGTCCGCGGTCGATCGCGTGATTACGGAGAAGAACGCCGACAAGCTGCAGTGCCGCATCCTGGCGGAAGGCGCGAATGGGCCGACGACACCGGAAGCGGATCTGCTCTTAAACGAGCGTTGGGACGAGGTTTTCGTCATTCCCGATATTCTTTGCAACGCGGGCGGCGTGATCGTTTCCTACTTCGAATGGGTGCAGGGATTGCAGAGCTTCCCGTGGACCGAATCCGAGGTGACGGACAAGCTTTACCGCATCCTGCAGCATTCTTTTGCGCAAGTGATCAAGCGGGCGAAGGATCACAAAGTTTCCCACCGGACGGCCGCGATGGCGATCGGGGTGGAGCGGGTAATGAAAGCGAAACATTCGCGCGGTCTCTTCCCCTAGGGCGAGGAAGCGCGCGGTGCCGAACAAGCCATGAGTTTCTCGTATCGTGAGGAGCGACGCGGGGAGCGGGTCCTGGATGTCTTGACCGACGAAGCGGCGGGATTGCGGCTGGTGGTCTCGCGGGTTGGGGCGGAACTCATCAGTTTGGCGAAACGGACCGCAGCGGGTGAGTGGATGGGCTATCTCCATCGCGATGACGACATCACGCCGGCGGCGCAGGGCTGGGGGAACCACGCCACGGTGATGGGCTACTTTCTGCATCGGCTAAAGGATGGGCACAGCCTTTATCGCGGGCAGGAAATCGCGGGCGGGACGCATAGTTTCCTACGCGGAAAAGAGTGGCACCTCGAGAGCTCGGAAGCGGCGAGCGGTCGACTCTCTTACACGATCGGACGGGCGGATTTTAGCACGACGGATTACCCGCTCGATGTCTCGCTGGTGCTCACCTACGAGCTGAGCGGCGGGAGTGTGCGGACGACTTTCCATTTTCAAAATCACGAGACGGAGAAGGCGGCGCATCTGGGCTTTGGGTTGCATCCGGGATTCGTGACAACGGAGGGCGCGCCGTTCTCGTTCCAGATGCCGGCGGGGAAGTATCGGCGCTATTTTTCGCCGAATAATTATCTCGCGGCGGAGACGCAGACCTTTCATTTCGCGGGTGGTCAAATGCCGGTGCTGGCGGAGCAATTGCCGGGATCGTTTATCGTCGAGCTGGTCGATGTGCCCGAGCGAATCTTCCGGTTCGAAGACGGGCCGAGCGGGCGCACGATGTTGTTTGATTTTAGCGAGGTGCCGTATCTGACGCTTTGGTCGGATGGCGGGCCGTTCCTTTGCGTCGAGCCTTGCTGGGGTTTAACGGATCATGATGAGCAGCGCGCATTTGAGAACAAGGAGGGCATTCAAATTGTGCCTGCGCGCGGCGAACTGCGCCGCTCATTTACGATGACGCCGGGGTTGATGAATAAAGAATGAATCCCGCTGCCTCTCTCCGCGCTCTGCTCGTAAACTCGATCGATTACGCCGGCCTTTTCCCGCCGGCTAATCTGCCGCTGGAGGAGTCGCTGCGGAATTATGCGGCCTACGTGCGGGACGATGATGCGTGGATGTTGGGCGCGTTTGTTTTGCCGGTGAAAAAATTCGAGGAGACGCGTGAGTGGATGAAGGCGTTTGATGTGCGACATCGGCTGGAGGTGTCCGCCCTGGGTGCAAAGACGGAGAACGCGACGCAATTTTTGGCGGCGCTGGAAGCGATGGCGCTGGCGATCCGGAATTTCGAGGACTTCCACGGTCAGGCGGTGGCGATGACGCAGGCGGAGATGGCGTTGCCGACGCAACCGGGCGCGTATGTGGGCGAGGCGAGCTCGGCGCTGGCGCGTTTGCGCGGGCGGACTTTTTGGGAAGCGCCAGCGGATGATGCGGAACGGACGATTACCTTTCTGGCCTCGCACGGCTCGGAGTTGAACACGTTCGGGTACAAGCTGCGCACGGGCGGGGTGATTGCCTCCGCGTTTCCATCTTCGATCCAGATCGCGCGCGCGCTGGTGGCAGCGGTGCAGCAGAAAGTGCCGATCAAGTTTACCGCGGGATTACATCATCCGGTGCGGCAGTTCCATCCGAACGTGCAGATGAAGATGCACGGCTTTTTAAATGTCCTGGGCGCGGGCGTGCTTGCGGCTGAGCACGAGTGGGACGTGCAGCAGACCGCGCGGCTACTCGAGCACGAGGACGCGCCGGATTTCGTTTTCACGGATGAGGAGTTTTCCTGGAATACCTGGAGCGTTTCCACGGAGCGAATCGCGGAGCATCGCAAGCTCGTGACCTCGTTCGGAAGCTGCAGCTTCGACGAGCCGCGGGAAGATTTGCGCAACCTGAACCTGCTTTAAACGCCCATGCCTCTTCGCTCATTTCTCGACGTCCCGAACGACTCGCATTTCCCGATTCACAATCTGCCGTTCGGTGTTTTCAAGCCCGCGAACGGCTCGGCCCGGGTGGGCGTGGCCATCGGCGATCAGGTGCTGGACCTCGCGGTGCTGGAGGCGAAGGGGCATTTCGGGACGGCGGAGTTTCAGGGCGAGAAAGTCTTCGCGGCCGACTCGTTGAATGGGTTTCTCAAATTGGGCCGGCCGGCCTGGCGGAAGACGCGCGCAGTTGTGCAGCATTTGCTTTCGGCGGAAACGGCGACGTTGCGCGACGATGCCGACCTGCGCGGCGCGGCGCTGCAGGCGCAGAGCGAGGTGACAATGCTCCTGCCGGCGCGGGTGGGGGATTACACGGATTTCTATTCTTCTTATCATCACGCGCACAACGTGGGGACGATGCTGCGCGGCGCGGACAAGGCGTTGATGCCGAACTGGAAGTATCTTCCGGTCGGCTATCACGGGCGCGCCAGCTCGATTGTGGTAAGCGGGACGGAGGTGCGGCGACCGCACGGGCAGATCAAGCCGCCCGATTCTGAGACGCCGATCTTTAGTGCAAGCCGCGCTTTCGATTTCGAGTTGGAGACCGCGTTTCTGATTGGAAGCGGGAACCCGTTAGGCGAGCCGATCCCGATCGATCAAGCGGAGCAGCATATCTTCGGAATGGTGTTGATGAATGACTGGAGCGCGCGCGATCTCCAGACGTGGGAATACCAGCCGCTCGGGCCGTTCCTGGCGAAGAATTTTTGCACCAGCATCTCGCCCTGGGTGGTGACGATGGATGCGCTGGAGCCGTTCCGGAAGCCGTTGCCGGCGCAGGATCCGGAGCCGTTCCCCTATCTGCGTTCGCAAGGGGACTCGACCTACGACATCCAGCTCGAGGCGCACTTGCGGACGCCCAAGATGTCGGAAGCGCACGTGCTGACGCGGACGAATTTCAAGCATCTTTACTGGAGCATGGCGCAGCAGCTCGCGCATCACACGGTGAATGGGTGCAACCTGCAGCCGGGCGATTTGCTGGCGAGCGGGACGATCAGCGGACCGGAAGAAACCGCGCGCGGCTGCATGCTGGAGCTGACATGGCGCGGGGCGAATCCGATCGAGCTGGCGCAGGGCGAAACGCGAAAGTGGCTGGAGGACGGCGACACGCTCACGCTCACGGGCTGGGCGCAAGGCGAGGGCTATCGCGTCGGGTTTGGTGAGGTGACGGGACGGATTTTGCCGGCGCGGTAGGGGGACGACTTTCACCGCGAAGGGAACGAAGGCGGCTGCGGTTGGGCTGGAAGAGGGTTTGGATGCGGCGGCGCGGATCGGGATTCGTAGGGCGTAAACTGCGGGAGAGAGATCCCTCGGCCGTCTTCGCGGCTCGGGATGACGGCAGCTAGCGGAGAGCTGGCTACTGCCAAGAGCGCTGCTCACGCCCGACTTGGAATTCGGCCTCGGGGATTTGGACCTTCACAGACGCTCCGAGTGGGTCTGCGTGTGCGATATGTCATCCCGAGCCGGCGCAGCACGGCCGAGGGATCTCACGAAGGCTCCCACGTTTTCTCAGCCCGAATAGTCGGCAGGGTCCACGGCTCGCACCGAGGAATGCAAGGAGGGTGATGTGAAGGTGAAATCCCTAGGCCTTCCGCGTGGCTGGGATGACGGTGCCGTGCCGTCGCGTTATCAGCGAAGGCATTGGCAATCATCCGCCTGTCGCTGCGCGGAATGCAGACTCGTCGATGCCTACACGTCGAAATACATCGCGAACTCGTAGGGATGCGGGCGGACGCGCATGGCGTCGTTTTCCTTCTTCTTCATCTCGATCCAGTTCTTGATGAAGTCGGCGTTGAAGACGTCGCCTTTGAGGAGGAAGGAATGATCGGCCGCGAGCGCGGCGATGGCGCCGGCGAGGGAGTCCGGGACGCTTGGCACCTGCGCGAGTTCTTCCGGCGGGAGTTCGTAGAGATTTTTGTCCATCGGATCGCCGGGATCGATCCGGTTTTGAATGCCATCGAGGCCGGCGAGGAGAAGGGCGGAGAAGGCGATGTAGGGATTCGCGGCGGAATCGGGAGTGCGGAATTCGACTCGCTTCGATTTCGGGCTGGCGGAGTAGGTGGGGATGCGAATGGCGGCGGAGCGATTACGCGCGGAGTAGGCGAGATTGACCGGCGCTTCAAAGCCGGGGACGAGGCGCTTGTAGCTGTTCGTGGTGGGGTTGGTGATGCAGGTGAGCGCAGGCGCGTGGCGGAGAATGCCGCCGATGAAAAAGAGCGCCATTTCGCTCAAGCCAGCGTAGCCGTTGCCAGCGAAAAGGGGCTTTCCGTCTTTCCAAAGGGACATGTGGGTATGCATGCCAGAGCCGTTATCGCCGAAGAGCGGCTTGGGCATGAAGGTGACGGTCTTGCCGTGCCGCTTGGCCACGTTCCGGATGATGTATTTGTAGTACATCATCCAATCGCTCATCTCCTTCATGGGGCCAAAGCGGATGTCGATCTCGGCTTGCCCGGCAGTGGCGACTTCGTGGTGCTGGCGCTCAATGGGGATGCCGGCTTTTTCCAATTCGAGACACATCTCATTCCGGAGATCCTGTTGGGTGTCGGCGGGTGAGACAGGGAAGTAGCCTTCCTTCGCGCGGATTTTGTAACCGAGATTCGGAAACTCTTCTTTGCCGCTGTTCCAATGGCCTTCCACGCTATCGACGAGGTGGAAGGAGGAGTTGCTGGTGTAATCGAAGCGGACCTCATCGAAGATGAAAAACTCGGCTTCGGGCCCGAAGGAGGCGGTGTCGGCGATGCCGGTGCTTTGCAGATAGGCCTCGGCTTTTTCGGCCACGCCACGCGGGTCGCGATCGTAGGGCTCGCGCGTGATCGGATCGACGATGGTGCAGATGAGACTGAGGGTGGGCTCGGCGTTGAAAGGGTCGATCCAGGCGGTGGAAGGATCGGGGATCACGAGCATGTCGCTGGCATCGATCGCGCGCCAACCGCGGATGCTGGAGCCGTCGAAGCCGAGACCTTCGCTGAAGATCTCCTCGTTATATTCGGTGAGGGTGGTGGTGAAGTGCTGCCACGCACCCGGAAGATCGGTGAACTTGAAATCAACGAGTTTCACCCCGTGTTCCTTGATCATTTTGCTGACGTCGGATGGGGATTTTTTGTCTTTGGACATAGGTATGGGTGCGAGGTAGCTCGCGGGTTGGGAACTTTAGAAGCGTCTCAGGAAAACAACGAACGGAAGGCAGGTCCGACAGAACCTATCCCCTGAACCGTCCAAGTCCTCAACTGCTTCAGACCGCCTTTTCGCCGGTCTCTTCGGTGCGGATACGCACCGCGTGCTCGACCGGGATGACGAAAACTTTGCCGTCGCCGATCTTGCCGGTTTTCGCGGCGGTGACGACGATGTTGACCGCCTTGTCCACCATCTCATCGGCGAGGACGATCTCGATTTTCACTTTGGGCAGGAAATCGACAGTGTATTCGCTCCCTCGATAAATTTCGGTGTGGCCTTTTTGGCGCCCGAAGCCTTTCACTTCCGTCACGGTCATGCCTTCGATCCCGAGTTCGGCGAGGGCTTCTTTCACTTCTTCGAGTTTGAACGGCTTGATGACGGCTTCGAGTTTTTTCATGGAGAATTAAAAGGCGGTGAGAGCTGGGGCGTCGAGCAAGCTCATGGGGAGAAAGCCCGGCGCAAGCGCTGTCATAACAACGGCATGCGCAGGGTGCAACATTGATTTTAAGCGGAGACGGCTGAGCCAGTGGATTTGTCGAAAAAGGGGCCGCGCGTTGGGTGAGACGGCCGATTTCTTGCCGCATCGGGCGCCCGCTTTATAATGGCAATCCCATGCCCGCTGATCCGTTCGTTCATCTCCATCTGCACACCGAATACTCGCTCCTGGATGGCGCGATTCGGACGCGGCAGTTGATGAAAAAAGCGAAGGAGTTCGGCATGCCAGCGGTGGCGATGACGGACCACGGAAACCTGCACGGCGCGATCCAGTTTTATCGGGACGCGACCAGCGAAGGGATCAAGCCGATCATTGGCTGCGAGACTTACATGGCCCCGGGCTCGATCAGCGATCGACCGAATAACCAGCGCGACGCGGCCTACCATTTCACCCTCCTGGCGAAGGACGAGACGGGCTACCGCAACCTGGTGAAATTGGTCTCGACCGCGCACCTCGAGGGGATGCATTACAAGCCGCGGATCGATAAGGAACTGCTGGCGAAGCACTCCGAGGGGCTGCTGGGGATGAGCGGCTGTCTGAAGGGCGAGATCAACATGGCGCTTGCAGTCGGATAACCTCGCGAAGGCGCGCGCCAGTGCGGCCGATTTCCGCGACATCCTGGGCGCGGAAAATTTCTTTCTTGAGCTGCACGATCACGGGATCGAGGCGCAACGGAAATGCAACGCGGCGTTGCCTGGTTTGGCGCGCGAGTTTGGGCTGGGATTGGTGGCGGCGAACGACGTCCATTTTCTGGAGCGTAGCCACCACGAAGCGCATGACGTGATGATCTGCATCGGCACGGGCCGGAACGTGCAGGACGAGCGCCGGATGCATTACGTGCCGGAGCTTTATTTCAAAACGGGCGCGGAAATGCGCGCGTTGTTTCCGGAGCATCCGGAGGCGATTACGAACACGCTGGAGATTGCCGAGCGATGCAATCTGAAGTTGGAATTTGGGACGTCGAAATTTCCGGATTACACGCCGCCGGCGGGGAAGACGCGCGAACAATATTTTCGCGAGCTCTGCCTGGCGGGATTTCGGGCGCGCTATGGCGAGCGGGCGGAGAGCGAACCGGAGCTGTTGCAGCGGCTGGAGTTTGAGATCGGCGTCATGCTCGCGACGGGCTTCGTCAGTTATTTTTTGATCGTCTGGGATTTCATTCACTACGCCAAGGGGCGGGGCATTCCGGTCGGGCCGGGACGTGGATCGGCGGCCGGGTCGATGGTCGCTTATGCGCTCGGGATTACCGACGTGGACCCGATTCGGTTTAATCTTCTCTTTGAGCGTTTCTTGAATCCGGAACGGGTTTCACCGCCGGATATCGACATCGATTTTTGCCAGACGCGTCGCGGCGAGGTGATCGAGTACGTGCGGCAGAAATATGGGGAACGGGCCGTCTCGCAGATCGTGACCTTCGGGACGCTGGGCGCGAAGAGCGTGATCCGTGATGTGGCGCGGGTGATGGGTTTGAAATACGCCGATGGCGATCGGATCGCGAAGATGGTGCCGACAGGTCCGGGGAATCTGAACATCACCCTGGCGGAGGCCGCGCAGAAAAATGCCGAGTTGCAGCAGAGCATCGAGAACGAGCCCGCGACGCGGCAGCTCTGGGAGCACGCGACCTTGCTGGAAGGGCTTTCGCGGAATGCCGGTATTCATGCGGCGGGCGTGGTGATTAGCGACCGCGATCTCTCGGAATACATCCCGCTCATGCGCGGGAATGAGGGCGAGGTGGTGAGCCAGTTTGCGATGGGGCCATTGACCGATCTCGGCCTGCTGAAGATGGATTTCCTGGGATTGAAAACGCTGACCGTGATCGATGATGCGGTGAAGTTGATCCGGCAACGCGAGCCGGATTTCGATCTCACGAAAATTCCTTTCGATGACCCGGGCGTCTTTGAATTGCTCAACCGCGCGGAGGTGGTGGGGCTCTTCCAGCTCGATGGCGGCATGGCGGGTTTCTGCCGGCAGTTCGACTTCCGCTCGCTGGACGACATCGTGGCTTTGAACGCGCTCTATCGGCCGGGCCCGATGGATTTGATTCCTGATTACATCCGGCGGAAGCGCGGCGAGACGAAGATCAAATACGCGCATCCGCTCCTGGCCGAGGCCTGCGCGGACACCTACGGGCTGATGATTTATCAGGAGCAGGTGATGGCGGCGGCGCGGATTCTGGCTGGCTACACGCTCGGCCAGGCGGATTTGCTCCGGCGCGCGATGGGGAAAAAAGACAAGGCGAAGATGGCGGAGGAGCGGGAGACGTTCATCGCCGGCTGCGCGACGGCGAACAAGATCAGCGCGAAGAAGGCGAGCGAGATTTTCGATTTGCTGGAGAAGTTCGCCGGCTACGGATTTAACAAGAGCCACAGCGTCGCGTATGGACTGATCAGCTATCAGACGGCGTTTCTGAAGGTGCATTATCCGGTCGAATTCATGGCCGGGCTGCTCAGCAACGAGGTCAACAACACCGAGAAGATTTCGATCCTGGTGGGCGAGTGCAAGCGGATGGGCATCCCGATTCTGCCGCCGGATGTAAACCGGAGCGGCTTGAAGTTTACGCCGGAGGAACAACCGGCCGCCGCGGGCGATGCGGAAGCGCCGAGGAAGGCGATTCGCTATGGGCTGGCAGCGATCAAGAACGTGGGGCAGGGCGCGATGGAAATCGCGATTCGCGAGCGCGAGCGCGGCGGCGACTTCGTCTCGCTGGAGGATTTTTGCCGACGCCTCGACGCCAAGGTCGCGAATCGGAAAATGCTGGAGAGCCTGGTGAAAGCGGGCGCGTTCGATTTTCTCGGACGCGAACGCGCGGAGCTTTTCGATTGCGTGGAAGAGTCGCTCGCGGCGGCTTCCTCTTCGCAACGCGATCGCGCGAGCGGTCAGGTCTCGTTGTTCGACGACCTCCCGCCGCCCGCACCCAAAACCGGCCTGCGCGCGGTGGTGCCATGGACGCAACACGAGGCGATGACGTTCGAGAAAGAGCTGCTGGGATTTTATGTGACCGGCCATCCGCTTGATGCCTATGCGGGCACGATCGCGGCAGGAAAATATCAGACCATCATCTCGCTGAGCGAGCTGGCCGACCGGGCAACTTTCCGACTGGCAGGCGCGATCACGCAGGTCGACCGGAAGTTTACGAAGAGGGAAGGGAAGCCTTTTGCGGTGGTCTGGTTGGAGGATCTGACCGGCAACCTCGAGGTCGTGCTGTGGAATGAAGTTTATGTGAAAGTTTCGGAGCTGCTCTTGCCTGGGCGAGTGGTGGCAATCCAGGGGACGATCGACAAGCGCGACGACTCTGTGCGGGCGACGGCGCAAAAGCTGAAAGTGTTGGCCGCGGATGCGAGCCAGCCAGCGGCGCCAGCGGTCGAGCCGACGCCGACCAATGGGAGCGCTCCAGCCACAGAGGCGAGCGCGATGGTGTTGCGTTTCGCGCCGGAGACGACGCGGGAGGATTTGCGCGAGGTGCGCGATATCCTGGCGACTTCGCCGGGATTCATGGGCGTGCGTTTGATCTTCGAAAACGCGGCCGGCGAGCGGGTGCGGCTGGATGCCGGGAACGGGATGCGGGTGGAGGCGACTCCGGAGCTGCGCGAGAAATTAGCGCGCTGGTTGTAGCAACGCGGCGGCTAGGGCTTCGTCGTCGGGTTTAGCGGAAAGGCGAGGCGGACAGGACGCTCGCCGCCGATGCGCTCGGCGAGTTGTTTCTGGAGCGTCGTTTCGGCTTCCTGCAGGAGATCGCTCTCGGCTGCTCGTTGCCGGGCCAGGGCGGGAAGAGCGGCAAACTCCTTCTGCAAATCTTCCGCCGTGATGCGATTCCAAAGCCCGTTCTGCAGTTCGAGGACGTCGACTTTTAGTTGCTCGACGCTCAGGACTTTGGCGTGTGGCATCTCCACCACGATCTCCTTTTCGCGCACGTCGACCGAGAAATTTTCCTGCAAATCGAAGCCGGCTTTGACGTTGAAAGTGCCGTGGAGTTTCACCCGCTTGGTGCTGCCGGCCCAGGTGTGGAGGAATTCATGTTCCACCTCCGTTTGCCGCGAGGCCAGCGCCAGCTCGGCCACTTCGCGCGTGCGCTCGAAGTAGACGCGGTCGTTGATCGTGACGCGCGGCTGCAGGTGCGTCAGCGCGACAAATGCATCGCGCGCCTGACGGCCGAGGCGTTCGAGTTCGGCGCTGCCATCGCGGGCTGTTCGCATCGGCCAGGTCTCGATCCGCCAGAAGAGAAAAGCGCCACTGCCGAGGAGAAGCAGCACGATGAGAACGAGAGCGAGCGCGCAGGAAAATTTCCGCGGCGGCGGTGGAGACGATGTGTCGTTCATCCCGAGCAAACCCCTGAAAAAAGTACCGCCCCCCGCACCCGAAGGTACGAAGGGCGGCTGTTCCCCCCAGAACAATCTTCCAAATCTGCGGACGAAGTAACCGATATGCATTGGAGTCGCAAACGTTTTTTAGCAACGCGCACGACGAAAGTGACGATCTGCCGTAGTCTGCCGCGGTGAAACTGGGTCTGCGCTACGAAACCGCCTATCGATACGAAGAGCCGGTGGCTTTCTCGCCGCACGAGGTGCGACTCTTTCCGCGAACCGATCGCTATCATTTCGTGCGCCGGTTGAGTTTCACCGCCCACGGGAATGCGACGGTGCGGTATGCGCGCGACGTTTTCGATAATGTTTTCGCTTCCTGCATTTACCACGAGAAGATGCGGGAGCTGAGCTACGCCCTCGAGATCGATCTCGATCTGGAAACGAAGGACGCGTTCGATTTCATCCTGGAGCCGGGCGCGGTCGACTCTGCCTTTTATCTACGAACCGCAAGTCGCGACCGCGTTGCAGCCCTACCTGCTCCGGCAGACGGAAGGCGCGCTCGAGATTCCTGGGTGGACGAGACCGACTCCCAGCGAGCCGCGGGGAACGGTGAGCACGCTGGTGGGACTAAACCAGGCGCTGCATGAGGGCATCGCTTATGAGCGGCGCGAGGAAGGAGCGGCTTTGCTTCCGCAGGAGACGCTGCTTCACGGGCGTGGTGCCTGCCGCGATGTGGCGGTTTTGATGGCGGAGACCTTGCGTTCGGCGGGCCTGGCCGCGCGGCTGGTCAGCGGCTATCTGCGCGAAGGGGATGCACAAACGCGACGCGCGGAGGGCTCGCTCCATGCCTGGACGGAAGTGTATCTGCCGGGTGCAGGCTGGGTGGGCATGGACGGGACGAATGGGATTTTTTGCAATCACAACTTCGTCGCCGCGGCGGTAGGGTTGCGGCCGGCCGATGTGACCCCGATTAGCGGCGCATATTTTCACACGGCAGAGGCGGGCTCGGAAATGACTTTTCGGCTGGAGCTGTTGCAACTTTGAGGGAGCGGAAGCGGCTGGCATGTTGACGGACCTGCAGCTTCGACATTTCCGCTGTTTCAGCGGGTTGCGCGTGGACCTGGCGCCGGGCTTTAACTTTTTCCTCGGCCAGAACGGGCAGGGGAAGACGTCGATCCTGGAGGCGGCTTGCGTGTTGTTGCGCCTGCAATCGCAGCGAAGCACGACGCTGGGACCGCTCGTGCAGGTGGGCGAAAAAGCCTTCGCGGTGGCGGGAAAAAACGATGGGCACTCGCTCGAGTTTCGGTATTCACCCCTGCGACGGAAGTTGAAGTTTGATGGAGCGGAGCAAAAGAGCGCAACGGAATATCTTGGTCTGGCGCGCGTGGTCTCGCTCGCGAATACGGACATCGAGCTGGTGCGCGGCGGCGCAGAGTTTCGGCGGCGCTTCCTGGATTTTCTCGGCGCGCAAATCGAGCCGAGTTATCGACCGACTCTGCGGGCTTATGAGCGCGCGCTGCGCTCGCGAAACGCCTTGCTTAAATCGGCGGCGCCGCGTCCGCGCGAGTTGGCGGCCTACGATCTGCCGCTGCTGGAGCACGGCGCGCAGCTTTCGTTATTGCGCGCGGATCTAACGGCGCGGCTGACGGAGTTTGCGCCGCGGGTCCATCGCGAGATCAGCGCGCTGCGCGAGGAATTGCAGATCGAATTTACGCCGGGAAACGAGCCCGACTTTGCCGCGCATCTGGCTCGTTCAGCTCCGCAGGAAGCCCGGCTGCGGCAGACGGTGGTGGGGCCGCATCGCGACGATCTCACGCTTCTTATCGATGGCCGGACGGCGGCGCAGTTTGCTTCCGAAGGACAGCAGCGCACGCTGGCGCTGGCCTTGAAGATTGCGCAGGCACGCGTTTTTGAGGCGGAGGAAGGCGGGCCGCCCTTGCTCTTGATCGACGATATTTTTGGTGAGCTGGATCCTACGCGGCGTAACCGGCTCCTGGCGGCGCTACCGGAGGGCGCGCAGAAGTTGGTCACGGCGACGGCGCTGGGGTGGCGGGAGGCGACGGATGAGGGGCAGGTGGTGGAGTTGCGCGAGCGTCAGCTGCACCCGCTCGCCGCCGGCGGATAATACTGGCGCGGCTTGCGCGCCGGACGGGCGGGGTTCTATTTCCTCTATGCGGAATATCGGAAAGGGATTGCCTTTGAGCCTGGCAGGTTCGCTGCTGGTGGCGCATCCGAGCATGCAAGATCCGAACTTCCGGCGCAGCGTGCTTTTCATTTCCTCGCACGATCCGCAAGAGGGCGCGATGGGTGTGATCTTGAACCGACCGTTGGACAAACAAGTGGCCGAACTGGTGGGCGACGAACCGCCGGAAGGGCTCGAAGACGTGCCGGTGTTTTTAGGCGGCCCGGTGGGCAAGGATCAACTGATGTTTGCGGCTTTCGAATGGGAAGGCGCGGACGAATTGCGTTTGAACCACTCCGTCAATCTGGCGAGCGCGCATGAGCGAGCGGACGAAGATCCGGCATCGATCCGTGCCTTCGTCGGCTACGCGGGCTGGAGCGCAGGACAACTCGAAGCGGAGATGGCCGAGAAGACCTGGATTTTGCAGAAGCCCTCACGCGCCGCGCTCGCTCCATCGCGTTTGCCGCGGCTTTGGTTCGAGATCATGTCGACGCTGGGGCCGTGGTATAAACTGCTGGCCGCGGCGCCGGACGACCCGTCTTTGAATTAGCGGCGCGGCGGAAGGGCCGAGTTTCGCGGCGGTGCGGCCAGAGTGTGGCTGTGGACGCAGGAGTTCCACTTTATCACTTGTCACCCGACACTCGCCGCACTTCACTCCTCCCATGATCATCGGCGTCCCGAAGGAAATTAAGGAACAGGAACATCGCGTCGGCCTGCTTCCATCCACTGCATCCACTTTAACCAAACGAGGCCATCAGGTCCTGGTGCAGAAAAGCGCGGGGATCGGTTGCGGTTATCCGGATGAAGAATACGTCGCAGTCGGGGCGACGATCATCGAGACGGCGGAGGAAGTGTTCCGGCAGGCGGAGATGATTGTGAAGGTGAAGGAGCCTTTGAAGGCTGAGTATGCGCTCCTGCGCAAAGGACAGATTCTTTTCACCTACCTGCACCTGGCCGCGAGCCGGCCGTTGACGGATGCGCTCCTCGCCTCGGGCGTCACTGGGGTGGCTTACGAGACGATTCAGGTGGGGAATAAGCTGCCGTTGCTCGAGCCGATGAGCGAGATCGCAGGCCGCATGTCGGTGGTCATGGGCGCGTATTATTTGGCGAAGCATAATGGCGGGAGCGGCGTCCTGCTCGGCGGTGTGCCGGGAGTCATGCCGGGCCGGGTCGTCGTGATCGGCGGTGGCACTTCGGGCGTGAACGCCGCGCGGATGGCGGTGGGTTTGAACGCTGATGTCACGATTCTGGAGTTGGACGGCGAGCGGATGCGTTTCCTCGATCTGACCATGCCGAACATGAACACGCTCTACTCCAACGAGGCGAATTTGACCGCAATGCTGCCGACCACCGATTTGCTGATCGGCGCTGTCCTGGTGCCCGGAGCGAAGGCGCCCAAGTTGGTCACGCGCGAGATGCTCAAGCTGATGAAGCCCGGCAGCGTCTTCGTCGACATTGCGATTGATCAAGGCGGTTGCGCAGAGACGTCGCGCGCCACCACGCATCACGACCCGGTCTATGTGGAGGAGAATGTGACGCATTACTGCGTGGCCAACATGCCCGGAGCGTATGCGCGCACCTCCACGCAGGCGCTGAGCAATGCCACTGCGCGCTATGTGGAGCTGCTGGCCGATCTAGGTCTGGAAGGGGCGTGCAAAAAACAGCCAGCTCTGGTCGGCGGAATCAATACCCGCGACGGGCGTCTCACCCTCCAGGCCGTGGCCGATGCACACGGTCTGCCGTTCGAATCCGCGCTATAGAAGTTTTTCCGGTCCGAACACTGCAAAAAACCTCCTAAAGAGGTCCAAACTGAGAGGTTGCTTCGATTCAGGCTTCGTCCAAAGTGTTGGGCAACCTACCAAAATATGAAGAAATACATTTGCATCCTAGCCACCGCCGCACTCTTCACCGCGTGCGAACAACGAACCGAAACCGCCGCTCCTGCTGCTCCAGCGGACAAAGGCGACACGACCATCGTGAATCCTCCGGCAGCGGACGCGCCCAAGTCTGAGACCAACACCACGATCGTGAATCCGACCGCCGCTCCGGCTGCCCCTGAGACCACGACCAACACCACCATCAACACTGCTCCAGCTCCGTCCACCACGACGGACACGTCGACCTCCACGTCGACGACGACCTCGACCCCGAACCCGTAAGTTCCGAGGTTAACCAATTGCAAAGTCTTCCCGTGGCTTCGGCTGCGGGAAGACTTTTGCTTGTACGGGAAGCGCGCGCGCGAGCAGGGCGCGGCCAAACCTGCCCGAAGCAACATGAGTGAAGACATCGACGCGCCGCGCCTCCGTTTCGGGCGCGATCGGCGTTTGCAACGCTCCGCGGAGTTTGCGCAAGTTCGGACGGAAGGAAAAGTCCAACGCGGGCGATTTATTGTCCTGGGCTATCTCGAGCGCGAAGCGGCCTCGGCCTTCCGCGCCGGCTTTGTCACCTCCCGACGAGTGGGCGGTGCCGTGGTGCGCAATCGCGTGCGCCGTCGCCTGCGAGAAATCGTGCGGCGACATCAGGGTGAGCTGCGGACGGGGCTGTGGATGGTTTGCGTAGCGCGACCGGCGGCCGCGAAAGCAGACTTCGCGGCATTGGAAGAAGAATGGCTGCGCCTCGCGCAGCGCGCGGAAGTTCTGCGGGCTTGAGGCGCGGGCGCCGGCAGTGCGCTTAAACGCGAAAATCGCGGGCGCTGGAACGGCCAATCTTGGTGGCGAATCCGAAATGAAAGCGCCATTACGGCAGCAGTCGCATTCTGCTTCGCTCCCTGTAAACCCTCGAAAAAACTTATCATGCTTTACTCCTTCCTGGCTCGCAGCCTTCTTCTCCTCCTTGCTCTCGCCTTTGGCTTGGTCACAAAAGCCATGGCGCAGACTGCATCGCCCGATCGGCTTTGGCAGGCGGTAGAGCAATTGCCGGCCGCCCCGGCCGATGCCCGCGCGGTGATCCGGCCGGACCGTTTCAAGACCTTCACTCTGGATGCGACGCGACTCCGGGCGATCCTCGCGAATGCGCCCATGGAATTTTCCCCCGCCTCCGCGCGGGGCGGTAATGTGCAGATCACTCTGCCGATGCCGGACGGAAAATTCGCGCGCTTCGAGATCGAAGAATCCCCGGTGATGGCGCCGGAGCTGGCTGCGAAATATCCGGAGATCAAATCCTACGCTGGTCGTGGGATAGACGATCGTAGCGCCCGCCTGCGCCTCGATCTGAACGCCCGCACTTTCCAGGCGCAGATCCTCTCGCCCAGCGGCGCGGTTTACATCGATCCATACTGGCATCTCGATGGGCGTCTCTACATGAGCTACGCGAAGAACGATCTGCAGCGGGACAAAGAGAGCTTCAAATGCCTCGTGGAATCCGCCAAGCCCGAACCCGAGATGGTCCGCGCGCTGGCGGAGGCGGACAATTCGAACTCCGGCAAAATGCTGCGCACCTATCGTCTTGCCTGCGCCACTTCCATCCAATACAGCCAATTTCACAGCGCAAATCCCGCTCTGCCTACCGTGCCGGAAGTGCTTGCCGCCCTGGTCACCCTTACCAACCGCGTCTCGGGCATTTACGAAAGCGAGTTGAGCATTCGGATGGTGCTCGTGGCCGCGAATGACCAGATCATCTCCACTCCCACGAACCCTGGACCCTACGGCGACACCCCCGGCGATCTCTTCTTGAACGCGCCCTACCTCGACCAAAAAATCGGGGCTGCGAATTACGATATCGGCCATGTCGTGACCGTGGGAAGCGGTGGCGTGGCCGGCCTGGGCGTGGTCTGCCGGGGCACTAGCGTGACATACGGCGGCAGCGCGAAAGCGGCTGGCACCACCGGTTTTAATCCCCCGGTGAACGATCCTTTCTGGGTCGATTACGTGGCGCATGAAATGGGACACCAGTTTGGCGGCAATCACACCTTCAACGGCAACGGCTCGAACTGCGGCGCTGCGAATCAGAATCCCGACACCGCCTACGAGCCGGGCAGCGGCTCGACCATTCAGGCTTACGCGGGCATTTGCGGTGCGGCGAATAATCTCCAGCCGAACAGCGACCCGTATTTCCACTTCATCAGCCTCCAGGAGCTTTTCGCTTATAGCTCGAATGGCAGTGGCAGCACCTGCCCAGTGGCGACGGCGACCGGCAACAATCCGCCCACCGTTAGCGCGCGGGGCGCCGGCATTCCGCCGTTCCCAGCCGTGGCTTACACCATCCCCGATCAGACGCCCTTCGCTCTGACGGCTTTCGACGGCGCCGATCCAGAAAGCGACCCGATCACCTACTGCTGGGAAGAGGCCGATCTCGGACCCGAGAAAGCGGGCACTGCGCCTGATAACGGCTCCAGCGCGCTCTTCCGTTCCTTTAACCCGACCTTGAACCCTACGCGCACCTTTCCGCGCTGGTCGGATCTGCTCGCGAACAATACCCAGACGATCGGCGAGAAGCTCCCGCTCACCACTCGCAAGCTCGATTTCCGGATCACCGCGCGCGATAACCGCGGCGGTTTCGGCACAGACGACATCCGGCTCAACGTCGTGAACACGGGCGACGGTTTCAAAGTTACCGCGCCGAACACCGCCGTCACCTACGCCGGCGGCAGCACGCAAACAATCACTTGGGACGTAGCTGGCACAACCGCGAACGGCATTAACACCGCGAACGTCGACATTCTTCTCACTACCGACGCAACGCCCGCCAGCGGCGATCCTGCATTCACAACCGTGCTGCTCGCGAACACGCCGAACGACGGCTCGGAAACGGTCACGCTGCCGATGGTAAACACCACCAAGGCGCGCGTGAAGGTGGCGGCAGTGGGCAATGTTTACTTCGACATCTCAGATACGAATTTCACCATCACCGGTCCCAGTGCAGCGCCGCTCGCGAGCGTGGCTTCCCGCAAGACACACGGCAGCATGGGAACTTTTGAGATCAACCTGCCGCAGGCCGCGCCTTTTGGGGTGGAGTGCCGGAGCGGCGGCGCTATGAACAGTCACACGATCGTCTTCACCTTTGCGAACGACCTGACCAACGTGGAGAGCGCCGCGTTGAGCACCGGCACTGGCTCGGTCGCAAGCAGTGTGATTGGATCGAATCCGCGAGAGTACATCGTCACTCTCACTGGAGTGACCAATGGCCAGACCGTGACCGTCGCGCTGACGAATGTGAATGACGCGTTGGGAAACAGCAGCGCGAGCGTGCAATCCACTTTTAAGGTTTTGGCCGGCGATACGACCGATTCCAGCGAGGTAAACTCGGCCGACGTAAGCCAGACAAAGGCGAACTCCGGTCTGGACGCGACCAACGCTAATTTCCGGACCGATGTGAACGCTAATGGCGCGATCAACGGCGCTGATATCGGGATTGTGAAATCCAACTCGGGCAGCTCCCTGCCGTAAGGCGAAAGCGCGTGGCGGCAGCGGGCGAGCGATGAAGAAAACGCATGCTGGTGCGCTCGAGCGAGGGCTCGCGATTTCGTCTCCGGCGCGGGAATCCCGACGCTGGAAGATGAGTGGTTGCGTCTCGCAAAGCGCGCTTTTATCCTAGCGCCCTCATGCGCCTGATCGTTCGATTTCTCATTCGCGCCTATCAGGCTACGATCTCGCCGGTGCTTTCCTGGATGGGAGGCCCGGGGAGCGGTTGCCGATTCCAACCCACCTGTTCGCATTACTTTCTGGAGGCGGTGGAACTCCACGGAGTGCTCTCGGGAAGCTGGCTGGGTTTGAAGCGTCTGGGGCGGTGCCAGCCTTGGGGTGGGCAGGGGTTTGATCCTGTGCCGCCAGTGCGTGCAAATCATCTCGCTTCTCACTAGCCGGTCGGCGCGCGTTTATGGACCGACAAGCATGGATTGCCGTTACGCTTTGCGTGCTGGGGCTCGTAGGGTGGCAACTTTACATGGCGCAAAATTCGCCTCCCGTGGTCGCTCCCGCCCCAACGCCGGCGGTGGCGCCCGGGGTGTCTCCTTCGCCCGGTCAGCCGTTGGCGGCGGGCGTCCCCACTGCGTCACCCGCGGCTGGCGCTGCGCCGGTGGTGCCAGTGCCAGCGACCACTGAGGCGGCGCCCACTTTTGTCGAGAAGACCGAGGCCATTCGCAATGCCGACGTCGAGTTGCAGTTTACGAATCGCGGCGGCGGCATGGCCGAGGTGCGGCTGTTGCAACACGCGGGCCCAAAAGAAAAGGGCACGGTCGTTCTTAATGGCCCTGATCGTTTGCCAATCGGCGCTCTGGTCGAGCAGCCTTCGACCGAGACGCTGGTGGAGTATGCCATGTCGCGCGGCGCGGATAACAGCGTCCAATTTGAACGCACTACTGCGGCGGGCGTGACGGTGCGGAAGCGGTTCGCCTTCCCGGCAGCGAACGAGAAGAACGATGGCTATCTCGTGGATCTGCAGGTGGACTTCCAAAACACCGGCGCTGCTCCCTACGCGAATCCCGGTTACTTCGTCGCGCTCGGTTCCACCGTGCCGCTGCACCCGAACGACATGACCGCCTACACGCGCGCGGTCTGGTTTGTGGGCGGGAAGGCGAAAAGCACGGATGTGGATTGGTTCGCCGCACAGACGTATCCGATCGTAGGAATCGAGAAGCGGGGCGAGCAGAAAGTCTTCCAGGAAAAGGTCAACGGCGCGGAGTGGGGCGCGATGAGCAACCAATTCTTTACCTCCATCATCACGCCACTGGACGGCAAAGTTTCGGAGATCTGGGCGCGGCCGTTTCAACTGCCGCATCTGGAGACAGAGGAGCCGCTCCTCGGGATGGAGGGGGCAGTGGGCATGCCGGGCTTTGTCCTGCAGCCAGGGCAGAACGCTACCCAGCGTTTTCAAATCTACGTCGGCCCGAAAGTCTACGCGCGACTGGCAAACCTCGGACGCGACGAGGCCGAGATCATGAATTTCGGTTTCTTTAAGCTCGTCAGCCAGGCCCTGCTCAATTTCCTCAACCTCATCCACTCCTGGGTGCAGAACTACGGTCTCGCGATCGTGCTCCTGACCGCCTGCGTAAAGGGCGTCCTCTGGCCCCTGCAAAACAAGGCCAACAAATCGATGCGCCGCATGTCGGCGCTCGCGCCGAAGATGCAGGAGCTGAAGGCGAAGTTTAAGGACGACCCGACCAAGATGAACACGGAGGTCATGAAGCTCTACAAAGAGCACGGCGTGAATCCGGTCGGCGGATGTCTGCCCATGCTGATCCAGATCCCGATCTTCTTCGGCCTCTTCAGCATGCTCGGTCAGGCCGCGGAGTTGCGGAATGCCTCCTTCCTCTGGATCACCGATCTCTCGCAGCCCGATACCGTGGCCTTCCTTCCTGGTTTCGGTTGGCCGATCAATATTCTCCCCATCCTGATGGGCGCCTCCAACGTCTGGCTCATGCGCATGACGCCGAATACGGGCGATGCCATGCAGCGCCGGGTCATGATGTTCATGCCGCTGATTTTTCTGGTTTTTTGCTACAACTTCGCGGCGGCGCTGTCATTGTATTACACCACGCAGAACCTCTTCACGATTCTGCAGCTGTGGCAGAATAACCGGACACCGATCCCGGTGCTGGCGACCACGGCTGCGCCGGTGAAGAAGCGCGGGAAAAAAGGACGATCATGACGCCGAAAGAACTACTGGATACGATTCTCGGCTATCTCGGTTTTGTGGTGCAGATCGAGGAGACGCGAAGTGAGAGCGGGAATCTGACCCTGCAGATTTATACCGAAGAAAGTGCGCGCTTAATTGGCCATGAAGGCGAAACGCTGGAGGCCACGCAGTTTCTCTTAAACCGGCTCATCCAGGCGAAGGATCGGGATGCAGAAAAGGTGATCGTGGATTGTGAGATGTATCGCTCCATGCGTGAGGATCGGATCGTGCAGCGGGTGCGTGAACTGGCGGAGCGGGTGCGCATGAGCGGGCGCTCCATGCAGCTCGAGCCGATGAATTCCTACGAACGCCGGATCGTCCATAACGCCTTCAAGGACGACCCGGAGGTCGGAACGTGGAGCCCGTCGGATTCTGCCCGGATCAAACAGATCACTCTGTTAAAGCGGAAGCCGCAGCAGGATTCCGCGACTAAGTAGCTCCTGGGCTGGCGCTCCCGGCCGGCCGGCGCTAGAAGAGGTCGCGCATGGCTTCCACCGCGCGCAGATAAACGCTGTGCGACCCGCCGCGCATCAGTTCCTCACTCATTAACGCCACGGAATTGTGTCGGCAGCCTGGCAGGAGTTCACGCATCCGCTCGCGGCCGTTTTCGGTTTGCGAAATCTCGAGCAAGTCGGTCGCAACCGAGTCCTCCACGCGAAATTCCATCTCGCCGCAAAAGATGCTGCAACGGCCAATCGGATCGCCTTCGACTTCGCGCAAGGTGACTGTGATCGTGCCTCCAGCAGCCGCGGAAAAGGTCAAGGGAGCCGTCTCATCAGCCTCGTCCAGAACCCACCCAAGCTGGGCTGCCAGCCAGCCGCATAGGAGCAGACTGGTGGAGCGGTAGCCCGGAGCGAAGTCGATCTCCACTCGATCGATCTGAGCGAGACGCGACACGCAATGCGGTTGATCGAAAAATTGCGCGATTGCCAATCGGAGTTGCACCAGACGCGTCCAATTAAGATCGCATAGAGTCACGCGGTGATTCGATTCCGCGCGGGCCATTTCCAGCAGATGCATCTGCGCCCCGAAGTCGGCCCAGTCGTGGCTGTCGTAAACCAGCCGATCCACCCAGGTCCAGAGCTGGGAATCCATCGGGTCATCGAATTCGCCCTGCCACCAGAGATAGAACGGGAGGTCGGAATCCAGGTGGGAGAAAACAATGTTCGGCAGCAGGCGGGCGAAGGAACCCTGGAGGGCAAAGGAGATTTGTTCCGAACAAATGTGTTTGCTGCCCGCGCGGCTGACGTGGCAGTGCGCGCTGATCCACGCCTCTACGCGATCCTCTCCCGAAGGATTGGCGGCAATCACGATGGCGCGGCAAGCGTGGTTCTCCGTGATTTGCGAGACGATTTGGGTGTTGGCAGTGAGCGAGCCTGGGGCCTCGCTATAGACAGCGAGATTCATGAGCGAAGCCCGCGCCATGACTTCACCGCCTTGTTCCCAAAGCGTTTTCAAAGCGCGATCGATTTTACCAACCTCGACCGGCATTCCGGCAGCGAACGTTTCGGCAGTAGCTATCATGGCAATGGAGGGACCGTGGTGATTAACAGGATGGAAGATCCCTCATAGACGCCGCCAGGAGCGACCATCGCGCGCCAGCATGTCATCGGCTTCATCGGGCCCCCACGAACCGGCGGGGTGATGGAAGAGTGGGGGAGGCTGCGCGGAACTCCAGGCATTCTCAATCGCATCGATAAACGCCCAGGCCTGCTCCACCTCATCGCGGCGCGCGAAAAGGGTGGCATCGCCGCTCATCGCATCGAGCAAGAGCCGCTCGTAGGCTTCCGGGCTGGCTTTGCCGAAGGACGTTCCGTAGTGGAAATCCATCTTCACGGATTCAATCCGGAAACTTGTTCCCGGCACCTTCGCCTGCATCCGAAGGGAGATGCCCTCATCGGGCTGAATGCGGATCACCAGGACGTTGTGATCGGAAGTCTGACCTTCTTTGTTGAAAAGAACTTCAGGCGCGCTTTTAAAGTGGACGGAGATCTCCGTCCCGGATTTCGGGAGCCGCTTCCCGACGCGCATGTAGATGGGCGTGCCGGCCCAGCGCCAATTATCGATTCGAAGACGAAGAGCGACGAAAGTCTCGGTCTGGGAATTTGGGTCGACGTTTTTCTCGTCGCGATATGCGGGCACCGGTTTGCCGCTAATGGCGCCGGCCGCGTACTGGCCGCGCACGACGTCGATCGCCACGTCTTCCGGGGAAAGGCGTCGAAGCGAGCGCACCACCTTTACCTTCTCATCGCGCACGCTATCCGCTCCGAGATCGGTCGGGGGTTCCATCGCCACCAGGCAAAGCAATTGCAGAAGATGATTCTGCACCATGTCGCGCAATGCTCCCGCGCCCTCGTAATAGCCCGCGCGTCCCTCCACGCCGAGAGTCTCAGCCGCCGTCACCTGGATGTGGTCGATGTAACGCGTATTCCAGAGCGGCTCGAAGATCGCGTTGGCGAAGCGGAGCACGAGAATATTCTGCGCCGTTTCCTTCCCGAGGAAGTGATCAATCCGGTAGGTGCTCGATTCCGGAAAAGCGCGCTGCACGATCTCGTTCAAGTGCCGCGCGGTGGCCAGGTCTGTTCCAAACGGCTTCTCCACGATGGCCCGAGTCCAGGCGCCTTCGCCCGGAGTGTTTAAACCGGTGGCTTTGATGTGCTGCAAGATCGGCTCGAACTGGTCCGGCGCGACCGCGAGATAGAAGAGACGGTTGCCCGCGTTCCCGCGTTCTTTATCGATCTCATCCAGCCGCGTCTTCAAACGCTTGAAACCTTCTTCATCGCCGAACTCGCTCACGTGGTAAAAGAGCGAGCGGGCGAAGCCGTCCCAGAGTTCGTCCCGGACCGTTTGCCGGGAAAACTTCCGCACCGCTTCTCCCATCTCAGTCCGAAATTCTTCATCGGTCTTCTCTCGGCGCGCCACGCCCACGACCGCGACCTGCGGCGGCAATTCACCATCGGCCGCGATGTTGTAGAGAGCGGGAATCAACTTGCGATGGGTCAGATCGCCGGTGGCACCGAAGATCACCACGGTGCATGCGTCTGGCACGCTCCGGCTGACGATACCTTCACGCAGAGGATTGGATTGAGATTTCTCGGCGGTAGTCATAAGGGGTTGGGGGTTGGACGCCCAGATTACGCGGATGGGGGCGAATAGGTAAAACCAAAACGACGCGCCATTTCCATTCGGCGTGCGGATCGGCGATGGAGCGAGGGCTCCATTGCCATTGCGAAGGGCGCTGACGATGGCTCCTGAGGTAGGATTGGGGCAGTGTTTCTCTTCTTTGTCTGTCGCCAGGGTGAGCAGCTTACGTGAGAATCAAACGTGACTGGCGATTGCTCGCGCGAGCTCGTTGACGAAAGCCTTCGAGCCTTCGCCGCGCGTTACTGCACGTTATACGCTTCCACCAACGCCACGCCGATGGTTCCGTCGCGGCCGCGGACAATCGCGGTGTAGTTGCCGCGCGGAAGGCTTGCCACCAGCGCCGCTTCGCGATCGTCGGTCGGCGCGAGGTTTAGCGCCTCGATCTCGCCCTGCTGCGTCTGCCGCCAGTTGTCATTTGCCTGGATGACGCTGCCGTTACTGTCGAAGAGCAGCAGCTCAGGATCCTGCAACGCGCCATTGATGCCTTGCTGCGCAAGGGAAGGGCCGATGCCGCGTAACACGACTCGTGCGCTGCCCGCGCCGGCGGTTCCTTCTCCGCCGCCGATGATCAGTCCACCAATCATCACCTGATCGCCCTGATCGACGAAGCTGCGGGTGCTGATGTTCGCGAGCTTCGAACCCGAAGCTGGTGCGAGGTCATACACCTCTACGAGCGCGTTACCAGTGGTGCCGGATTTGCCGCGGACGGCGGCGGTGTAGCTGCCGGGCGGGAGGGTGCGAACGATGGCGGATTCGCGCGAGTCGGAAGGTGGAATGCCCGTCGCCTCGATCTCCGTCTGTTGTGTTTCCCGCCAGTCATCGTTCTCCGCCACCACAACCCCATTGCCGGCGAACAACTGAAGGATCGGATCCTGCAGCGGTTCGGGAACACCTGCGCCGACGAGCGATGGACCGACTGCGCGGATGATCACTGGTTTGGGTTCATTGCCCGTGAGGATGAAGCCGCCGATCAAGATATTGTCGCCCGTCAGGACACGCGCCCGCGTTGAGATGTTCAGCTGACGCCCGGTGTGAAAGATCGAGAGCGGGTCGTTGGGGTCGGTTCCGTATCTGAACTCGATTGCGTTCTGCTCGCCGTCGCGATCCGCATCGCCTGAGGGCCCGCCGGACTGCGGATCGTTGATCTGGGCCAACGAGAGGCGCGCGGCCTGCCAGCTGGCAAAATTCACCTGTGGTGCAATGCCCACGCGGGCCACGAACGGGTCCGGATTGCCCGTGCGGTTGTCGGTCCAAATCGCCACTGCCGGCACATTCGGGCCAGTCGACTCAGCGATGCCAATGTAGTCGCCGAGCATATGACCAGCAGGCGTGAGAGGAGAGAGGGTCGCATCCGTCGACACGCTCGTTAGCCGGATGTTCGGCTGCCACGTTGCGCCACCATCGAAGGATTGCGCGACGTAAACATCCACGAGGGTGAACGTGTCGGGGTTATCGCGATTGCTGTAATACACGATCGTGATCGTCTGCCCATCGGGCGAGCTGGCGATGGCGGGATTGAACACTCCGGTGTGTCCAGGTTGGTCGCTCACTGCAATCGGGCTGCTCCACGTCGCGCCGGCGTCACTCGATCGCGTGAAGACGATCCGCGGTGGTCCGTTCAGCTGTGCCTGGTAGGCGACGTAGAGATTTCCGTTTACACGATCAGCGGTGGCTGAGGGAGTGATAAAGCCGTCGCGAATCTGCGGATGATTCCATGTCGTAGGCACGGCCTGAACCACCCTGGGCGCGCCGAACGTATTTCCGCCGTCGTTCGAGACAACGAGCTCCATGAAATCATCGGTCGCAGAGTTGGCGTTGTTATAGTTCCAGTAGACGATCGCGAGCTTTCCATCTGGCAGGAACACCGGCTGTGAGCTTTGCGAGTTCGTCGTCGTTGCGTGGACGAACGCCGCCGGGCTCCAGGTGAGACCTGCATCGTCACTGTAGACGCGCATGATCGGCGTTGTGCCATTTTGGCCGGCCCCAGGGAACGCGGTGAATGTCACGACGATCCGTCCCGCCGTGGGCGTATTGGCGAACGTATTCACCGCGATCCAGTTCTTGTCCGGAAAGACGTTCACGCTCGGGGCGCGATATGCCACCACCGGCGGCCCGAACGTCGCGCCGCCATCGGTCGAGCGATTTACGAGGATGTCGCCGAGACGAGTCGAGGACCCGGCGGCGAGGGTGTTGAGGTAGGCGTAGCCGTTCAAGTCCATCGCTGCCACGGGGTCCGTCGCACGCGGATAAGGGCCGCCGCTGGATGCAGTCAGTCCCGGGATGAGCGCGCGCGTCCAGGTGAGCCCGCCATCGCGACTGACGGAGTAGCCACAGTTCACTGCGCTGCCGTCGGTGAAGCGTCCCTCCTGAAAGGTGGCGACGAGAAAATCCGGGTCGACCGGCGAGCGCGCGATATGTGGCTCGGCTTGGGCGCGGAGGTTAGGCGGAAGTGCCGCCGGATCATCGCCGAGCCGGATGTTCGCGCCGACTCGTGCATCCAGCGCGACAGTAGCTTGTGCCGTTGCTTCACCATCTGACCGATCGACGGAATTTCCGTTTTCATCGAGGCTCCGGATCGCACCTGACGAGGGTCGGTCCAGCATTGTACCGTGCGGCTCATCGAGGTGCTCTGGAGCCGGCGAAGCACCGGCTGGCGGATCCTGTGCCGTGACGAGCGCCGAAGAGACGAGCAGAGCAGCGCAGGCGCGAACGAAAGGGGGTCGGGTCATAGATGTTGCGTGGTTAATTTAGGTTTTGCGAGTGCAGCAACGTTTGTAGTCGGTTTCGTTCAAATGGCGTTATGCCGAAAAGCGAACGATTCCTGCCGAGACAATTGGGTCGCTCCTAGCGCGGCGCGAGCGATGCGACGATCGCCTGGAAGCGGGCGTTCCCGCGCAGCGGTTCCCACGCGGGATCGTGCAGCAGATGTCCGTAGCTCAAATACCCAGGTAATTTCACCAGCCGCTCGATGACCTCGAGCGCGCGATCGTGTTGACCTGCCCACGTGTAGACCTGCGCCAGCCCTTGCTGGGTGAGCGGCGCGTCATAAGCGTTGGATCCAGGTCCAACGGTTTGCGCCGCGCGCTCTGCCAACTGGATCGCGCGCTCCGTCTCGCCCACCGCCACGCGAGCCTGCGCGATAATCGTCCGGGTGCGGGTGAACCGACGGTCTTCGTTATCGGCGCCAAGATCAACGAGCACCTGCCTGAACGCATCCCGCGCTTCGTCGCTCCTACCCGCGGCGCGCGCGATCACTCCCTCGTACCACGAGCGCGGATAGTAAAACGACAGGTCCACATCCTGGAACGTCGCGCGCGGCGATCTGGCGAGCGCGGCCGCCGCGCGCTCGTAATCACGATCCATCAGCGCGAACATAATCCGCCACGGCGTGTCGCCGCCCTGGATGTCGAGATCGGCGGGCCCGCGCGCGAGCGCCGCGCGAAGCGGCTCCGATCGGCCGGTCGCCAGGAACTCGATGATTCCCACACGCACCGCGAACAACACCGGGTCGAAACCCAGGGCACGTGCGCGTTCATACGTCGCGATCGCTTCGGTGTAACGCCGCATCAGGATCTGCGTGTCAGCGAGAAACGAAATCGCATTCGCGTTCTTCGGATCGAGCTCGACCGCCTTGATCAGAATCTGTTCCGCCTCATGCCAGCGCCCCTGTCGGCGCCAGACATTGCCGGCGAGCGTGTGCAGAGGAGCGCTGTTCGGCATCCCGGGAAGAGCGAGCGCGATCTCTCTCTCCGCCTGCTCATACCTGCCGCCGTTGCGGTAGAAGAGTTCCGCTTTCGCAAAATGCACTTCCGGCAATTCGGGATGGAGAGCGGCCGCCCGCCCTAGTGCAGCCTCGGCTTCCCGCGCGTGGGTGCCGTCCGGAGCCAGACCGAGTGCGGTGATGATCATGCGCGCACGCGCCGCGTAGGACCACGCGACAGCAAACTGCGGATCGCGCTGCGTCGCCTCCGTGAGGAACCCGATCGCCTGCTCGAGCGAAGTTTTCGGGTCGGGCGCGTTGGTATAGCTATCCACCATTTCCCGCGCGCGAACATACAGGTCGTACGCGACCAGGTCGCGCGTAGGCGGTACCTCGATGGCCGCCTTTTCGCGCGGCAACAACTTCGCTTGCAGGCGCGCCACGATGGTCTGCGCGATCTGACTCTGAATTGTGAAAACATCGGCGAGCTCTCGATCGTAGTTCTCCGCCCACTTCTGCTCGCCGGTGCGCCCATCGACAAGGCGCGCGGTGACACGCACACGATTGGCGACGCGTTGCACGCCACCTTCAAGCACGTAGGCCACGCCGAGCTCACGGCTGATCGCAGGGAGATCGCGCGGTGTGTCACTCGCATACTGCTTCACGCTGGCGCGGCTCAGGACCTTCAGGTCCGCGACCTTCGCCAGATCGGTCAGGATCGCGTCCTGCACGCCGATGGCGAAGAAGGCATTCCCGTCTTCGTCGCTGAGATTTTCGAATGGCAACACCGCGATGCTTTTCCCCGGCTGCGCCGCGGCGGCGCTCTCCGCGCGATTCGATGAAGGCAATGGAGGGCGACCTCCAAGCAAAAACAGGGAAGCAATCCCGCCCGCGATGAGGAGCAGGACTGCCGCAGTCGCCAACATGCGCGGCCTGAGTAATCGATACTTCGAAACCGTGCGGCGAGCTTGCACCGCTTCGCCGCTTAGGTATCGGCGAATGTCTTCGGCCAGATGCGCGGCTGAGCTGTAACGCCGCCCAGGCTCCTTCCGCAGCGCGTGCAGCACGATGTTATCAAGATCGCCTCGCAGCTGCTGCGCCTTCGCCGTCTGCGCAACAGCGTTACTCGGCGGCGTGGGCTCTTCCTCGCAGACCACGCGAAGGAGTTCCTCACGCCCTGGATGCGGACCGGAAAAGCGGTGCGGCCCCTCGCCAGTTAACATTTCGTAAAGCAACGCGCCGAGCGCATAAACATCGCTCGCCGCCGTCACATCTTCGCCTCGCGCCTGTTCTGGCGACGCTGCGCTCGGGGTCAGATGCTCGCGACCGGTGATGGTCGCCTCCTCCGCGTCTGCCTGGAGCAGTTTCGCGATGCCGAAATCGAGCAGCTTCGGCTCGCCGACCGCGTTCACGAGAATGTTCCGCGGCTTCAGATCGCGATGAATCACCGCGGCGCGATGCGCCACTTCGACCGCTGCGCATATTTTCCGAAAGAGCTCTAGCTGCTGCTCGAGCGAAAGCTGATGCTCGCGCACATGCTGGGTCACCGGCACGCCGTCCACGAACTCCATCACGAAGTAAGGCAACCCGTCATCCGTCGTCCCGGCATCAAGCAATCGGGCAATGTTTGGATGATCGAGCCGCGCCACGATCTGCCGCTCTTTGCCGAAACGCCGGAGCACTTCGTCCGTGTCCGTGCCTCGCTTCAGGACCTTGATCGCAACTTCTTTTTCAAATTGGCCGTCTGCGCGCGCGGCCAGATACACCGCTCCCATTCCGCCCCGGCCCAGCTGCCGCACCACCACATACGCGCCAATCCGCTGTCCGACTCGCGACACCTCCTTGTCGTCCCAAAAAGTTCGCGTGGCTGCTTGCGCGCCGCCTTCCAGCCAATCCTTCGGAGCGTTCAGGAGCGTGTTGGCTTCGGCAAGGAGCGATTCCGCTTCGCGCAACAGAAGGGTATCATCCGCGCAGCGCTCCTTTAATAAAGCAGCGCGTGTCGCTTCGGATGGTTCCTGCAGCGCCTCGTCCAGGATCGACTTCAGTTGATCCCACCGCGCAGGGTCAATTCTCTCCCGCGTCGTCGCTTGGGTATTCATGCGAGGCGAATTCACGGAGTCTCGGAGAGCTCGCGCCGGAGCCAGATCTTCGCGATCATCCAGTCGCGCTTCACCGTCGCGGGGGAAATTGAGAGGACTCCCGCGATCTCTTCAATCGTGAGCCCGCCAAAGAAGCGCAGCTCGACAATGCGCGCCTGTCGTTCGTCCTGCTTCTCCAGTTCCTCCAGCACCTGGTCGAGCGCGGAGACATCGATTTTCTCGCGCTCGTAGTATTCGAGCATTGCGCTCATCCGATCCGGGCCCCCGCGTTTCAGGGAGCTCTTGGCGGCGGCGTGGTTTTTCAAGGTCTGCCGCATCACTCGCGCGAAGATGCCGACAAAATGTCCAGGATTCTCCCAGTTCAGACGCCGTTGAGCGAGCAGCGCCAGATAGGCTTCATGCACCAGTGCTGTCGCTTGCAGTGTGTGCTCGGGCCGTTCGCCGCGAAGATAGGCCGCGGCCAGACGGCGCAGCTCCTCGTAGACCTCCGGCAATACCCGATCAAACACTGCGGGATCGACCTTTCCCGGAGCCGGCTCAGGCGGGCCGCTCCTGCCCTGCGGCGCGAACGCGGAGAGCGAATCGAGCTGATGAGCGATCGTTGCCATCGGACATAATTGTAATTGATCGCGAGGCCTACCTCCACAACTCCCGCACTTTTGGCAGAAAATATTTCACGAAATGTCACTTCGTCGTGAGCTGATTTGCGCGCGGATCTTGCATTACAGATGTGCAGAGTATTTCGATCTTCCACTGATTCAAGGGTTCAACCGGCCGTTCCGCGATGACGTATTACTTGCGTCAAACTGCCGAGGATCCCGAACCCAAGCGCATTGGCTTCGTCGGTTTCGACGGCGTCAGCAGCTTCGATTTGTTTGGCCCGCTCGAGGCCTTCGCTGCGGCGCGACTCTCCGATGTGCACGGCGAACGCTACCGTTGCTACGAAACGATCGTGATCGGGATGACTGGCCGCACGCTGATCTCTAATTCGGGCGCCGTGATCAAAGCGCGACACACTTTGCAAAGCGCGCCGCTCCTCGACACCATCATTGTTCCCGGCAGCGATGCTTTGCGGAACTCCGAGACCGGTCGCACGATCAGCGCCTGGCTGACTGAGCGCGCCCGAACCACGCCGCGCATCGCAGCCATCTCCGCCGGCATTTATCCGCTCGCGAGCACCGGCTTGCTCGATGGACGCGGCGTCGCGACGCACTGGCGGATCGCACACGATGTTGCGCGAGCGTTCCCGGCGTTGGCCGTCCGTAACGGCGCTTCGTTCGTAAAATCAGACCGGTTCTACACGTGTGGCGGAGGCGTTGCCGCCATCGAGATGAGCCTTGCTCTGATCGAGGAAGATTTCGGAGCGAAGACGGCTCTCGCGGTGGCGCGCGAGCTGGGCGTCGATCTGCGCCCTGCCGGCGCCGCGCATCAGATTGCGCTGCCGCAACATCAACCCGGACCCGCAGAGCGACTCGCAGAGTTGCCTACCTGGATCACGAGTCGGTTGCACCATGATCTCACCGTTGAAGTGCTCGCGGAACGCGCATGCCTTTCGCCCCGGCACTTCTACCGCCTGTTCAAAGAGACGTTCAAGAGCACGCCGGCGGCATTTGTCGAGCAGCTGCGCATCAACGAAGCGCACCAACGCCTCGCGGCGCAGCACGAAAACGTCGAGAGCGTGGCGAGCTCCGTCGGCTTCAAGAGTCCGGCAGTCTTCCGGCGTGCGTTCGGGCGACAGCTTGGATATCCACCGAGTCGAAGTGCGCCGGGGCGCAGAACCGAAACCGCAGCGCTTGTGCCGCTGAACGGGTGCCGACCGAACGAGAAGTGCCTCCGTCATCAGGCGTTTAAACACGTGGCTCCTGAGGTAGGACTCGAACCTACGACCAATCGGTTAACAGCCGACCGCTCTACCACTGAGCTACTCAGGATCGTCTGACTTCCTCTCGAGAGAGAAAGCGGAAATTGGTTGCGGGGGCGGGATTTGAACCCGCGGCCTTCAGGTTATGAGCCTGACGAGCTACCAGACTGCTCCACCCCGCGTCTTGAGACGGGTATTATGACGCGCTTGCTCGACCGCGCAACTGCATTAATTCCGCAGTGCCCGCTGAATTTCGTGACCGCTTTTCCGCGTTCAAAAAGCGACATTATCACCCGGTCCGAACGCTCCGCGCCCTCTGAAAAAGTTCTCGCTTTCGAAAAATCGAATGCATAGCGTGGCTTGTCATCTACCCCACCTTATGAAAGTCAATCATCTCGGTCTCGTGCTTCTCGGCGGCCTCGTCTGTTCCGCTTCTCTCTCCGCGCAATCGGTCACAACCGAGCCGGTGGGCTTCACCACCAACACTTTGCTTGGGAACTCGGATTCGTTCATCACGCTCCCGTTCATCCGTCCGGCGGCGTTTGTGGGCGGGATTCAATCGGCGGGTGGGACGACCATCACCGTGAGCGGAAGTCCCTGGACCGCGAACCAATTCGTCTACGCGGCGGGGAGTCAGCCGAATCACTATTACGCCCTGATCGGCGCGGCGCCGTCTGCCAATGCGAAAGAGGGGCATACCTACCCGATCGTGAGCAATACCGCGAATACGATCACGGTCGATCTCGGACCGGATAATCTCACCGGCATCCCGGCCAACGCGCAGCTCTCCGTGATCCCAAATTGGTCGCTCGCCACTGCTTTCCCGCCGAGCGATCAAAACGTCTCCTTCACGCCTTCTGCCAGCAGCGCGCAGTTCAAAACCCAAGTCCGGGTGCCGGATGTCTCCGCGCCCGGGATTAATCCGCCTTACGCGACCTACTTCTTCATCAACAACGGCGCCGGAAATGTTGGCTGGCGTCTGGTTGGGAATGATACGGTGGACCGGGGCGACGATCCCCTCCTTCCCGACAGCCATTTTGTGGTGCGCAACCTCAACGGCGCGCCCACGCTCCCACTGGTCAGCCTCGGCACAGTTTTAAGCAAGAAAGTCACCGTCCCTCTTCTGACCGGGGCAGCGCAGCAGGACAACCCGGTTGGAATTCTTCGGCCGCTTGATGTGCCTCTGAACGCCACCGGGCTCAAGCTGGCGGACGGCTCGTTCACATCGGACGATCAGTTGCTTCTCTTTAATAACGCGGTCGCCGGTTACGATAAACAACCGGCGATCTATGTGCAGACCGCGTCGTCGCCGAATGGTCCGTGGCGTTTATTCCCGGATCTTGCGACCGATCGCGGCAACGATGTTATTCCCTCCGGGACCGGTTTCGTCGTTCGGAAAGCCGCCAGCAACGGCCAGCCAAATTTCTGGACGAACAGTTTCCCGGTGCAGGCAGTGAGCGCAGCCTCACGCAAGACGCACGGAAGCGCGGGCGACTTCGACGTTCCGCTCCCACTCACGGGGACCCCAGGCGTGGAGAGTCGTGGAGTGGACGGCACCTACAAGATTGTCTTCACCTTTCCCAAGCCGGTCACGGTCAGCGGCGCGAGTGTCACTTCCGGCACCGCCAGTGCTGCGACCACCTCTGGCAGCGGCGCGAGCGAGGTGACGGTTAACGTGACCGGCGCCACCGATGTCCAACGTCTCACCGTTACCCTCCTGGATGTGAACGATGGCACGAACACAAATAACGTGGCGGTGCGGATGGGCATTCTGACCGGAGACGTGAACAATAACGGCGGCGTGAGCGCGGCGGATGTGAGCCAGTTAAAATCCTTTAGCGGCCAGACATTGACGGCCACAAATTTTCGTGGCGACGTCAACTTGAGCGGCACCTTCAGCGCCGCTGACGTCGCGTTGGTGAAGTCGAAGGCAGGCAGCACTCTTCCCGCGAACACGGCGGAAGAGAATGGTCGGCTGACAGCGTCCATCCTTCGTTGAACCTTGGCAGGACCGTGGGGCGGTCTCGGCCTCTCGCTTGCTCCGTAGACTCTGAAAGCGGGCACGTGGGCGATTCGCCTTTCCTCACCGGCAAGATTCCGTAACTTGCCCGCATGGAATCTCTCCCTCTGTTCATCGCCGGTGCGATCGCGCTGGCTGGCTTTATCCTGGCCATAATCGTTTTCCGCTTCTTTAATTTCTGGCTCCGGGCTCGTCTCGCGAATGCTCCGGTAGGGCTTTTCAAGATGTTTGGGATGAGCCTGCGGAAAGTCCCGGTCGGGTTGATCGTCGATAGCCGGATCACGGCCGTGAAAGCTGGCCTCGATATTCCACCTGATCCGCTGGAGGCTCACTACCTGGCCGGTGGCGATGTAGGGCACGTGATCCTGGCTTTGATCGCCGCCGACAAGGCAGGCATCTCGCTCGATTTCAACCGCGCCTGCGCGATCGATCTCGCGACCAAAGGCACAAGCAAAACGGTGCTCGAAGCCGTCCGCACCAGTATTAACCCGAAGGTGATCGACTGCCCGAATCCTGCGATGGGCCGGCCCACGATCGACGGCGTGGCACAGGACGGGATCGGCGTGAAAGTGAAGGCGCGCGTCACGGTGCGTTCGCATTTGGATCGCTTCGTCGGCGGCGCCACGGAGGAGACGATCATCGCGCGCGTCGGCGAGGGTATCGTCAGCTCGATTGGTTCTGCTCCGTCCTACAAGGAAGTGTTGGAAAACCCTGATCGCATTTCCAAAACCGTGCTCGCGAAAGGGCTCGATAGCGGGACCGCTTTCGAGATTCTCTCCATCGATATCGCCGATGTGGATGTGGGCGAAAACATCGGCGCCAAGCTGCAAGCCGAGCAAGCGGATGCCGACAAGCGCGTAGCACAGGCGAAGGCCGAAGTGCGGCGCGCGGCCGCGGTCGCCGTCGAGCAGGAGATGCGCGCGAAGACGCAAGAACAGCGCGCCAAAGTGGTGGAGGCCGAAGCGCTCGTTCCTCAGGCCATGGCGGATGCTTTCCGTTCCGGAAACTTCGGCATCATGGACTACGTGCGGATGAAAAACGTGGAAGCCGATACCTCCATGCGCGAATCCATCGCTGGCGGCGATAAAAAGGCGTCCACCGAGGGAACCTAAGCGATCTGCCCCGGCGGCGTTTAAGACAGATTCACCCACCTGATGGAAAACATTCTCTTCATCGCCCTGGTCGCGATTGTGGGCCTGGTCCGCTGGTTCACGCAGGTGGCGGAGAACAAGCGGAACGCAGAGGCGGAAAAGCAGGCCGGGACGCCGGCAGCTCCTGTCTCAGCGGCTCCTTCGCGCCGGGCTGGCCCGCAGACGGAAGAAGAGAGTGTGCGGAAATTTTTGGAAGCGTTAGGCGTGCCGGCGTCGAGTCCTCCTCCGCCGAAAGTTCAGCCGGCGCCCAAGCAGCCTGCCGCTCCCAAGCCGGCACCGCGTCCCAAGATCATGCCGGTGGATTCTTTTCCTGCGCCGCGTGGCCGTCGAGTCGATCCCCGGCCACCAGTGGCCGCGCCTCCGCTGCCCCCTCCCGTCTATACGCCAAGTGCCTTTCCTCCGGCGGAACCCACGCGAAGAAAAAGAGCTCGTGTGGCAGAAGCAGCGAGCAGCGCGTTTGAGGTGCAGGACCTGGGAGCCGCTTTGCACCCGAGGAAAACTGAGGCCGCTAATGCAGCGCTCGTCGCGCGACTCGCGACTCCGCAGGGTTTGCGCGATGCGATTGTCTTGCGCGAGATTTTTGGGCCGCCGCGCAGCATGCAACCGCGCGATGTGATTGGCTGAGCCTTAAAGGGCCCGCACGACGATCACTACCTCGGCGCTTTCTCCGCTGTCAGGATCGGAAACGCGAAGCCGATGCTGGCCTTCTTTCGCTTCCGCAAAAGTTAGACCATCGGCATCGCGGCAGCGGAGCGTGTCGCTTTCCCAAACCAATTGACCTCCGCCCGATGCCTGGAGCGGGATCCGGCCACTGGAACGCACGTCGGGATCGATGAGGTAAATGCTTTCAGGCAGCGGTGCAGTAATGCGGAGCTCGCTCGGGCGGCTGGCGGAAGCTCGCGCTGGATTCTCCGCGCCATCCTGCCATTCGGCGTACTCCGCGCCGAGTTTCACGCTCCCATCCGGCTCGTAATCCATGGCGCTCTCCGGCGCGGGCAGGTTGGTCGCCACGAATTTCTCCTGCGCTCCGCGCGGGTCGTCTTCCGGCAGCAGCTTTCCCGTCTGCCGGTGCACCGTCCGCGTGACGATCTGGGACGGCGTGCGATACCAACTTGTCCCTCTGGTCGCGTGCAGGTGGTCGAAAATTTCATGCAAGATCGGTCCGGCGCCGGTGACGCCGGAGACTTCGCGCATGGGAGCGCCGTCGAAGTTGCCGACCCAAACCCCGACCGAAAACTCCGGTGTGAAAGCGATCGTCCAGTTGTCCCGGAAATCCGTGCTGGTGCCGGTTTTGCAGGCCACGGGATAGGCGAAACGAAGGGCCGAGTTGATCCCGAAGGAAAGCGTGCGCGCAGCGTTGTCGCTCAAGATGTCGGCGATTTGCCAGACCACTTCCGGTTGCGAATAGGATCGCGAAAATGTCGGTGCGCTCAGCCAGAGCCGCCACGGGCGATACTCGCCCAGCCGCGCGAGGCTGGCGTAAGCGTTGGTTAATTCCAGGAGCCGCGCTTCGCAATTCCCGAGAGTCAGCCCCAGTCCGTAAACTTCCGCCGGGTGGTTCAACGTCGTTAGGCCCACGGCCTGCAGCCTCTCTTGCAAAGCTTCCGGTCCACCGGCCGATTGCAGCACTTTGACCGCAGGAATGTTGAGCGAACTGGCCAGCGCGGTGCGGTAGCTGACGGGGCCATGGCAGATGCGATTGTAATTTTCGGGGCGGTAAAAGCCATCCCGCGCCGGGAAACTGGTGCGCACATCCGCGACCATGCTCGCCGGGGTGGCGCCCTGCTCGAGCGCGAGCAGATAGGTGAACGGTTTCAGAGTGGAACCCGCGGAGCGTTTCGCCCAGGCGCCATTAACCTGTCCAGTTCCCGGCGCGAAGTAATCGGCCGAGCCGACCAGCGCCAGCACATCGCCACTGGCGTTATCGATCACCACCGCAGCGGCGTCGCGCACGTTCTGATCGCGCAGTTGGGCAAGGCGGTCGCGCACGATGCGCTCCACTCGATCATTCAGCGGCAGGTCGAGCGTGGTGCGCACTTCCGCGCCGGGCGCCTCCTTCATTTCCTGCAGGGTGAGCTCGGTAAAATGCGGTGCGCGGAAAAGACGGCGTGGGGAAAGGAGGCGGAGCGGCTCCGCCCGAGCCTGCGCGCCGCTGCGCGCATCGAGCCAGCCACTTTCCTCCATGCGGCGAAGAACTGTCTGCTGGCGCCCTACCGCCTTCTCGAGTGCGCCATGCGGATTCAAGCGCCGGGGATTGCGCGGCAAACCCGCGAGGAAGGCTCCTTCGGCCGCGCTTAAATCCACCACCGGTTTTCCGAAGTAGAAGTCGGCTGCCGCGGCGAGCCCGACGTTTAAGTTGCCGAAATCGACCCGATTCAAATATTCGGAGAGGATCCGGTCTTTCGACCACACTTGCTCGAGTCGCAGTGCGGTGGCGGCTTCGATCAATTTCGTGCGCCAGGTGCGCGGTCGGGGTTGAGCGATCTTCACCAGCTGCTGCGTAATGGTGGACGCGCCGGAGGTGACGCGGCCGCGCGCGATTCCTCGGCCAAGCGCGCGCAACGTGGCCAGCCAGTCGACGCCGCGGTGTTGGTAAAAGCGCTTGTCCTCTGCGGCAAGAACCGCATGGCGCACACGCAGCGGCACTTGCTCGATCGTGAGCTCGCGATTGAAACGCTCCTGCACGCGCGTCTCACGCAAAGGCGTGCCGGAGCGGTCGAGCAGGGCGACGCTTCGGATAGGCGGCTGCAGCAAAGCTGCTGGAATCGAGATGAAGCGCAGGGCAAGGATCGCGCAGAGGACGATCGCCGCAGCGGTCAGCGACGAGACCGCGTTTCGTCAGCATCTGGAAGCGCGCGCTCACGCCTTACTCCAATGGTTTCGCGGAGAGCCGGGTGGTCTCCGTAGTTCCAGAATTTTCGGGGTGATACATCTCCTCGATCTTGGCCGAAGGCGCGAGCACATCGCCGGCAGCGACGACGCGCGCGAGATAGCGGAGGGTGTGACGTCCGGGATTCAAGAGATCGATGAAAAACACCGCGCGATCGGTTCGGAGCTCCGAATGATCGCTGATCCACTCCGTCCCGAGCTCCTCGCCGGCGAGCGTCTCTTGCGATTTGAAGGCGGGGTTGATCGGCGCGAGCACGCTCGGGAGTGGATCTTCCAAGGCGACGTAGGTGGCGCGGCGGCGGGTCTCCACTTCCAGCGTGATGAGGACGCGATCGCCAACGTGGAGATTGTCGGCGTTGGTGAGGCGACCATCATCGCCGATTTTCGCGTAGCGGCGCGTAAGCGCGTAGCCCTTATTCTGGCGAGGCTGTTCCAGGAAGGGCGGGCGGGCAGATGCCACAGTCTCGGAAAAAACCTGACCGCCGGTTTTGTTTAACATGATCGGAGCGGCAGCAGCGGCGGGCGTAATCGGGAAGACGCTGCTCGCGAGCGGCGCGTTTGCGGAGAGCGTGAACGGCTTCGTCGCACCGGCCCAATCCACGGTGCCGGTGGAATCACGCGGCCCGCTCTCGACCGTGCGCAGATAGGCGGAGAGCGCGAGGAGCGACCAGGCATTGCCTTGCGTCGTGCTCCAGTGACCGTTTTTGCGTCGCCCGAAAAGTTCGGTTGCGAGGGAGTCGACTGCAGGCGCGTGCGAGTCGCGTTTCACCCAGGCGAGAAGCTGGAGTGCATTCTCGCGCGCGATCGAGCCGAACCATTGCTCGAAGTAAGTGGCGTCGTCAGTGGGAGTGGCGAGCAGTTGATCGACCAGCTCGTTCGGGCCCGAGCTCTCCAGAATCGCCAGCGCGACCAGGGCGCGATCTTCCGTGCTCAACTGGGCACGTTTCTGGTGCAGAAGAACGTGATAGGCCGGCTCCGCGACTCCGGCCACCGCGAGCGTGTAAACCGCCAGGCAGCGATCGCCCAAACCGTAGCCAGTGGTTTCCGCGGCGGTGCCGCGCAGTTGATCGCTCAAATATTTTAGGAGGCGTTGGAGGTCCGCTTCCGGCACCGCGAAACCTTGTTTCTTCGCGAGCACCAGGCCGAGCCCGCCATACGCGCTGCCCCAGAGCATGGATCCACGCCCACCTGGCCAGTAGCTCAATCCGCCATCGCCGGTTTGCATGGAAAGGAGCAAGGCAACTCCGCGATTGATCGCTCGCGCGACCTCGGCATCGGTCCCGCCCAATTCCGGCAAAGTGGCGCGCAGATCGCGCACCGTCAGCCATGGGAGCATGCTGGAGGTGGTCTGTTCCACGCAGCCATACGGGTAGCTGAGCAACTGGCGCAGGGATTCGCTCAGATCGCTCACGCGGCTATTGCTGAGTTTTACGGTCACTTCCCCGGTGCCTTCTGCGATTTGGGAGTCGAGGCGAAGAAGCTCACCGGTGCCACTCTCAATCCGCTTCGTTTCCACCTGGCGTAGGAGCGGGGCGGGATGGCCCAGCGCGATGGTCGCTTCCACCGCATCGCGGTATTCCGCTCCGTCGGTGCCGATAAATTTGACGCCCCATTTCCAACGGCTCTCACCGATGGCGAGACCTTCGATAGGGAGATCGATCGCGACGGATTGCCGCGGGCCGACCGTAATCTGGCGCGTAGTCGCTGCTGCACGGACGCGCTCATCCACGGCCAGCAACACGTCGGCGGTGCCGCTGACGTTGGTGGTGTTTTGCACCACTGCGCGGAGCACGAGCTTGTCGCCGACATTGGCAAACGCGGGCATGGCGGACTCGATCATGACCGGCTTGTTGATTTCGAAGGCCGAGGCGGCGCTGCCAAACTGGTTTTGTTTCGTGGCCGCAACGGCAATGACGCGATAGCGCGTCAGGCTGTCAGGGGCTTTAAAATCGGCGCGCGCGCGGCCTTGCGCATCAGTGCGCAGGTTGGCGTTCCAGAAGGGCGTCGCGACGAAGTTGGTGCGCAAACCATCAAGGAGCGAGGGACCACCTTTGCCGTCGCCGATGAGGTAGCCCTTGTTTACGAAGTCGCTCTCCGCCGCGTCTTCGCGGAGGAGGGTGGGCAGGGTGAGCGAGGTCGAGACGCTCAAGCCGCGCGGCTGATTGAAGAACGCGAGCGGGTCAGGATTTTCGTGAGCAGTGAGGCTGAGGACGCCTTCGTCCACTGCGTAGAGGACCACTTCCGCATCGGCGGCGGGCTGGCCGGTCGCGTCTTTCACTTCGGCTTCGAGCTGGACCGAATCGCCCGGCTTCGCGGCGGGCTGGGCAGGCTTGACCGCAACGGTGAGCTTCGCTTTCGGGTTCGCGATTTTTAGGTTGGCGTAACCGATCCGGTACTCTGGCGCTTTGATTTTGCGCGCGCTCTCATTCGCGCCGCGCAGGAGCAACACGGAAACGAAAACGTTCGGGCCATCGGTGGCCGCGATGGGCACCTGCACGGCGGGCGCGTTCCCGGTTAACGAGACGAGAAACGAACGGAGAACGCGATCGCGTTCCACCGTCACAAGGGCGTCGCCCGCGATGGGCGTTTTGACGAGGAGCGTGGCAGTCTGCCCGGGCTCGTAGCTGTCTTTATCGGGGACGAGATCGATGACGTAGGGGTTTTGGTAATTCCAATCCGTCTCCGCTTCGCCGGCTACGTCGACCACCATCGAGGTGACGACTTCGTGGCCAGCGGCATCTTTCCCGACGGCCTCCAGGAGATACTCGCCGGGCTTCTCTGCGACGGCATTTTCCAGGCGGGCCAGCGCTGGTTTGCGATCGTCGCCCAAGCCCGGCGTGGTGGTGAGCTCGCGTTCCCAAAGCTTTTCCAGGAGCGGTTTGCTTTCGTATTCGCTCGTCTCGCCGGCGGTGGCGAGACGGTTTGTCTGCCACTTGATGCGGGTGAGGCGGATGGTGGCGGAGGTGGGTTTGTCGAGCGGCTGGCCATCGTTTTTGAGCGCGAGCAATTCGATCGGAAGCGGCTGTCCCTGAACGACGACGTTATCGAATCGCTTCAAGCCGAAGTAAAATTCCGAGCTGTGCTGCACGAACGCGCGCGCAGCGGAAACGGTCTGCTGGTTGAGATCCGTCACCTCGGTCAGGAGAGTGGCGGCGCGGGGTTGAGGAGCTTTCGGATTGAGCGGGAGCGAGGTGGAAACCAGAGCGCGCCCCTCTTCGTTGATCGCGACTTCGCCTTGGGCGTTGAACTGCGAGAGCCGATCAAGGGCCCGGTTTAAACGCCCATCGTAGATCGCATTGTTGAAGGCGAAGTTCGAGAAGCCGTCGGGAGAAAAGGCATCGTCCCGGGCTACGAGCGACCAGGTGAGACGCGCCTTCGTGAGCGGTTTCCCGGAGAAATATTTCGCAGTGACCGGGAGCTCGAGTTGGGTGGCCCCTAACGACTCTGGCGGTTTCGGGATGATGATCTCGAAGGCGTTCGCCTTGTATTGTTGCACTTGAAAAGAGACAACCCCGCCGAGGTGCTCGCCTTTTTCGCCCGTGGCCACGACCTGGTATCGGCCGAGTGGGCCGTCCGGCAGGACGATCTCTTGTGCGAACGAACCGTAGTCGGAGAGGGTGGCCTCTTGCGTGAGGACCTCCCGCCCCTTGGCATCGTTGACGACGACCTTGATCTTCCGCTGAGCGGGGATGAGCGGCGCATCAGCGCGCGGATCGCGGGCGTAACCTTTCAGATAGACGGTGTCGCCTGGTTTATAAACGCCGCGTTCGGTGAAGAGGTAAATCGTGGCCGCGGCGGCATCATCGGAATCCGAAGTTTCTTCGGTCACGCCGAGGCGGTAGAGCGGGAGACTGCTCTCGCCGCCGTAGAGAGAGATGAGGTGCGAATCTTTCTCGCCGCGAGCGAAAAGCCAGCGCGCATCTTCGTTCTGCGGAAGGCGCGCGTTCCCTGTGGCATCGGTTACGGCCTCGGCCAGGATGGCGCCTTCGTGATTAAGCAAGCGCACGGGAAGCGATCGCGCGCTCTGTCCGCTGGCGAGTGAGAAGAGATGCACGAAGGTCGACTCGCGATCGCGTTTCCAGGCCGCGCCGAGATCGGTGAGCTGGACCAGGGTCTGCGTGCCCACGCGTTTCCCGTTGGGCGGGACGGGATCAAGCGACTCGGCCGTAAGCAGGACGGTGCCCGTTTGGTTGGAGCCGAGGATTTCGTCCCAGGAAAGCGAGAACGGTTTGCTCGGCGTCGACCGTGCCGGCGGAACTCAACTCCTTTTCCCAAATCGTTTTTCCAGCGAGCAGCTCGGGGTCGACGCGTGAGTAAGCTTCATCAGGCTCTTCCGGCAGCTGCTCCTGATATTGATCGAAGGCCTTCGTGGCGGCGGGAATGGCGTCGCCGACGAAGAGGCGGGCGGAAACGCGGACGCGTGGGATGTTGAGCGCGAGCAGGCGAAGTTGCCGGGTGCCGCCGGACCATTGATGAGTGGCGAAGTCCTGGAAATAAAGTCGGGGCGCCATCGGCTCAAACGCGGTCTCTTGAGAAAATGGGGCGCGGAGGGTGGTGGGTTCGCGGGCAGGGAGGCCCGGTTTCAGCGCGAGGCGGTAGCGGGTGCCGAGGTCGAAATCACCTTCCAGATTTACGACGGCGAATTGCACGGAAACTTTCAGCCCGGGCGGGACCGGCGTGAGGGTGAGCCATCGCGCGAGTTCCTCGCCGTCCATACCCTCCGGAAGTGCTTTGTTGAATTCGAGGACCAGCCGGCGGCCGGCGATGCGGCTGCTCTCCGCGCGGAGCGATGACACGCGGAAGGGCTGGACGGTGCCGATCTCGATCTCCTTTTTGCTCGGGAGGCGGAGACGCGCATCCTCCGTCGGCAGGCCGGCATCGAGAACGAGGCGCCAGCCTGGGCCCGGCGGGAGAGGTTTGGTGGGAGCTAGATAGAGGACGTTGCCACGGGCGGGGGGAGCTTTCTGGGACGCGTCGCCGGAGGACGACGTCTCGGAGTTGTCGCCGGAGGCGAGGCTGGAAGGCTCGGGCGGTTTTTCTCCCCAGTTCAAGAGCGTGCCATCGTCGCTTTGCCAGGGCGGGAAGACGCGGTCGTTATTTCGGGGATCATTGGCCTGCTCGACGCGGGCAGGGACGACGAGGCCAGCGCCGTTGACGAAGCGGCAAAATTTCGCGGCCGCGTCTGCGCGCACGTCAGCGTTGAACAGAAGAAGAAAACGCGGGACGGCAGTCGCGTTATCCCGAGTGAGTTCGCCGATCGGGGCGCTGCCCTTGAGACGGAAAGGAGGAGTGGCGGCCGTCTGGCCTAACAAATCGGGGATGCTTTGCCCGGCGGCGTTTTTGGTGCCGGGACGGAGCGAGAACTTGTAGGTGGTGCCGAGGGGGAGCGGCTGGTCTGGGGCGAAGGTGCCGCGGCGTGCGCTCAGCCAGACGAAGCGTCCCGGGATGGCAGGCTCCGTCACCAACGGTGAGACCGCGGCCGGCTGGCCGATCTGGTCCGCGCCGACCATTACGGTGGCGAAGAGCAACTCGAAGGTGCTCTCCGCGGCGAGGGTAGGCGAGGGCAGAAGGAGTTGGACGGGCGGCTCTGCGGCGCGCGCGGAGAGGATCAAAGAGAGAAGAAGGACGAGCGCGGAAGGTCGAGGCACGGGAGAATACGCTCAGAGCCAAGCCCTTCTATCAATCATTTTTCATAGAGCGAGAAGAGACTTTGGAACCGATGTGGGGCAGCGATCTTGACCAGGCACGCAGCCCGACATGTCAGCAGCTACGACGGGAGTCGGGTGGCACTTTCAACTTGCGCCCGGGCGCTGATGCGGGACGATTACCGCCCAAGCCGGCGTGGCGGAATTGGCAGACGCGCTAGACTCAAAATCTGGTACTCGCAAGAGTGTGTGGGTTCGAGCCCCTCCGCCGGTATATTTCTCGCGCCAGTAACGGCGCGAGAATTCGCGTCGCCTCTTCCGGACCAAAGGTGAGCCAGCCTGGGGCCCTCTGTGTCCGCTCGGGAAGGCCAATCAGGAAGGGGCTTATCCCGACACGCGCCTAAAGTGCCAACCAGTCTGTCTCCGTTCGGATGATGCCAGACAAAGTCTGTCGACCTTGCCCGGCCCCGCGCGTTTTCGCTCCGTCGCCCCCGGGCGGTCGGCCGATGTTCTTAGCGACCCGAAGCGGCACCCTGCCCACCCATGTCCTGCATCTTGGTGAGAAAATCGCCCGCATTGCGTTTGGAGCCGTCGGGATTGGTGGCCCCGGCATCCTCTTCGGGAATCCATTTGCCGCCCATGTTACTTCCGAGCTCGCCACGCACGTAGACGTAGCGCTTGCCGTTGATTATTTTGACGTTGGCGCTGCTCTTCGCGTTTGCGGCCACCGGCACATCCTTCATCGGGGTGACTTGTCCACTCACGGCCGCGGCCCCACCGACTTCGACGGCGAAAGCGAGGCTGGCCCCCTTGGCCTTGATTTGCTTGGCGCTTTTAACGCCGCCACTAAGAGCGACCTGAAAGCCGGCGCCATCTTTCGAGGCGAATTCGAAAACGTAGGATCCGGGCGTGAGACTCTTAGTAGCAAACTTTCCGCCGGTTCCGGTCTTGCCTTGATAGACTACCTTGCCGCTGGCCTTCTCTTTTGCAGTCACATCCACCGCAACCGAAGTGGCGGCGTGACTGAAGACGGGAAGCAAAAGGATGCAGGCAAGCGAGAGGATGCTGTGAGCTAACGTTTTCATGATCAGGATGGTATTGGAGTGGTCTGGTGAGCCAAGCTTAAAATAACGTGCTGCGTGACGGATCAATGGATTGCGTCAGCCTATTTTTTTAGACTTCTCGGCCTTGGTTCGGCTAAGGAAAGTCCTGGCAGCAGCGAGGCGCGTCGCGATTGACGCGGGAGCGATCTGCAGGTTCCTCGCGAGTTGACTCCAAGTCCCAGCGGCGCTGCGCTGCGCGACGATCTTATCGAAACTGCTTCGGCCCTGGACGGCAAGAAAGTGTGCGACCAGAAGTTCGCCGTAGCCCAAGCTGCTTTGAGCTTGCTGTTGCCGTAATGTTGCTTCCGGAACTTTTGTTTCCGTCGCGAGAACCGTCCAGACCACCAACCGTTTGCCTTGCGAAGCCGCCATGAGGTTGAAGCTGGCCAGGGCCGAGGTGAGACCCGGCTCCTCCGTCGTAGGACGCACCGACGGCGGTGGATTGGTCATGCCAGGGCCCCGGGTCATCGGCGGGATATTGGTTCCGATGTTGACGTTTTGCCCACTCGCGGATGGCGTCAGGAAGAAGCAAACGAGGAGAGCGATCGGCACGATGCCATTTTTCGTAGTGAGGAACGAAGTCACGTGGCGGATCATGGTCAGCTTACCCAATCGATCGGCCCGCAATCCATGATTCTTGTTCCTAGTTAGCAGCACTTTTGCGTTCATGGTTCGGAAAAAAAGTGAGGCTAGTCACCGCGTTTCTTCGTGGCAAGCGAATCCGTTGGGGGAATCCACGTCAGGGCCAGAGGAGCGTCTGCGCGAGTTTCGCGATTAATCCGCCAACGATGATCAGGAAAAAGACGCGCACGAAGCGGCTCCCTTTCTTGATCGCCAACTGGGTGCCGAGAGTGGCACCGAGGACGTTGCTCGCGGCCATGGCGAGGCCGATGCCGTAAAGGATCTGGTCGGTGAAGGCGAAGTAGATGATGGAGGCGAGATTGGTGCACCAATTGATCGCCTTTGCGGAAGCAGAGGCGGAAAGGAAATCGAAGCCGAGGATGCCGACGAAGGCGAAGATAAGGAAGCTGCCCATGCCCGGGCCGAAGAAGCCGTCGTAGAAGCCGAGGAGAGAGCCGATCGCGAGCGCTATCCAGCGCGTTTTTTGCGGGGCGTGTTTGGGTTGATGAATGAGACCGAGATCCTTTACGAGGAAGACGTAGATCGCGACGACAACGAGGAGGATCAGGACCAGCGGCCGGAGAATCGCGGGGTTGAGAAGGGTGACGGCGCGCGAGCCGAGGAAGGCGAAGAGGAAAGCGGCCACGGCTGCAGGCGCGATGGCGTGCCAATCGATTGCTACATGGCGGGAATAGCGGTGGACTGCGATGGAGGTGCCGAAGAAAGAAGCGAATTTATTGGTGCCCAACAAAGTGGGGAAGGGCACACCAGGGAGAAGCAGGAGCGCGGCGGGCAGTTGAATGAGACCGCCCCCTCCGACCACCGCGTCCACGAAGCCTGCTGCCATGGAGAAGGCGCAAAGGAGGAGCAGCGTGGTCATGCGGCGCGCTCTTAATCAGGCGCAGCACCGCGTGGTGCAAGCGAGATCCGCCGGGAGTCATAGGTCCGGGTCGGAATCAGCGATTTCCGCTCCCACTCACCCGGAACCCGGTTTCGAAGCGCGGCTTTTACCTCCCGTCGCCCGGACGAGTATCCACGGCTCGATCGCGCGTCCCGATGTTTGATGATTGATCCTGAATGTTTCTCAGGAACTGACCGGCTTCGCCTTCTTTCGTTACGGCAAGAGCGGCGCCTTCGGTCCCTTCCTCAACCCATTTGCCGCTCATGTTACTCCCGAGCCGGCCGGGCACCCAAACGTATCTCTTGCCGTTCATGATCTTCACGTTGGCCCGCACTTTCTGCATCCCGGCAGGAGCTGCGGCGGCGATGGGCTGGAGGCTGGCGATGTGGCCGCTCAAAGTGCCGGCTCGGCCGACCTCGACCCTCATTGCGACGCCGCCGTTGCCGAGTTTCTCTCCGGGCACGCCGTTGGCGACGGTTTGTTTCTTTCCGCCTGCGACCTTCATGGCGAATGAATCGCGCTGGAGCGAGGCAGATTTGGCCGCGCGAAACTCGACGATGTATTTTCCAGGCTTCAGGTTGGCGGCCGTGAAGCCACCCTGGGTATCGGCTTTGCCGCGAAAGACGACTGCGCCGCCCGGATCCGTTGTTACTACCACAATGATTTGCGGGGTGCCCGCCATGGCCACGCTGGCCAGACAAAAGGCGAGGGTAAGAGCGATCTGACGAACTAGGAGGTTCATGACCTATTTTCTGCCTTTTCGGGCGGAGAATAACAAGGCAAATCTGTCCCCGCGGAGGTGGTGTTCTTCGTTGGAAACGAGGCACGGGAAGGCCGTTACGAGGGGACGGGAGGCTACGCGGTAGGATCTTTGCTTGGCTGGCTTGCGCGCGTCGAGCGGCTGCGATCAGGCTTCCAGCCGGAATATTGCGCGTGCAATTTTGCTAGAGTTGCGGAGAGATAAACGATGCTCCGTTTCCGCTTTCTCTTGCTCGCTGGTCTCTCCGTTGCGCTGGGCGCCTGCAGCACCGTAACGGATCTGGTCACGACAAATATCCCGTCCCGCCAGACGGGCCGCGCGTCGGTCGTGGTCAGTCTGGGCGAACAGAGAGCGCGACTCTATCGCGGAAAGGTGCTGGTCGCAGTCTCCCGTATTTCCAGCGGACGCGAAGGCTACCGCACGCCGACCGGGCGCTTCCGCGTGATCCGGAAGGACGAGGATCATAGCTCGAGCCTCTACGGCGCCTATGTTAATGCGAGTGGCCGGGTCGTGAAGGCCAACGTGGATACGCGGAAAACACGCAAGCCGCGCGGGGCCCGTTACGTCGGTGCGCCGATGCCGTTTTATGTGGAGTTTTCGCCGAGCTACGGTCTGCATGCCGGTTCGTTGCCGGGCCAGCCGGCATCGCATGGGTGCATCCGGATGCCGTATTGGAAGGCGCGGCAGTTTTACAACGCGGTGCGAATCGGGACGCCGATAACGGTGCGGCGCTGAGGATTTCACACCCTCATACTTTTAATCCTAACCCCATCCCCTCACGGCGTGAGCAGGCGGGATTAAGAGTATGAGTAGGATTAGGAGTATGAGAAGGCGGGGGAGGAGGGGAAGTGCTCGGGGGGGGACTTGAACCCCCATGCCTTGCGGCATACGCCCCTCAAACGTACGTGTCTGCCATTTCACCACCCGAGCAGAGTGGGCGCGGGAATTCGCGCGGCCCCAAATGTAGTCAGGAACGCAGGAAAGCAAGGGCGCGAAATCGTCACCCCGGAGGTGGGCGTGCCTATGGCGGGAGACTCGCTCCGGATTGAGTTTTGACGAGCGTGATATCGGAAGCGTTGATCGAGCCGCTGATGTTTACGTCGGAGCGAAAATTGGCGGCCGAGAGTGTCTGGCCGGAAAGTGATTTGCACTGGGTGACATCGGAGGCGGAGACAGTGCTGCTGCTATTGATGTCGCCTACGAGAAGGTTCATGGGGATGACGACGTCGCCACTGGAAGAGCCGACGGTCACGTTTTGCATTGTTATCGTCAGGCGCTTACCTCCGGGCGTGCCGTCGGGGATGACGGTTAATGTCGCCTCGGAGCCGTTCACGCTAAAGCCACCGGGCGAACCCCCGCCGCTAACGGTGAACCCGCCCATCGTCACTGGTCCCGCAAAGTTCAAAATCACCTGATGGCTGGAGCCGCTCCGGCATTCGACGCCCGGCATGCCCGTCAGCGGCAAGGGGATGTCGAAGGTTCCCGCGCCGCCATGAGCTTTCCGGGAAACCGCACTCATCACTGTAGGCGCGCCGGTGCCGTCGCCGAGCAAGCGCGCGACCGCAAAGGCGCCGGCTGATTGACCAGCCACGACCACACGGCCCAGTCCGTCGAGAGCGATGGCCTCCGCGAAATCATCGCCCATGGGCGGGAAATCAAAGGTCAGGCGTCCGGTGTTGCCGAAGCTGTTATCCAAGGTGCCGTTGGTGTTTAAGCGCACGAGCGCGAAATCGTCGTTTGCTCCGGTGAAACTCAAGCCGGCCAGGAGGATGCGGCTCCCTTGCAGCGTGACCGCGACGGCGATATCCTCAGCCCCGATTTCGATGCTGGTCGTTCCATCTCCGGCGAAGGTCTGATCGAGCGTCCCGTCGCTGTTGTAGCGCGCCACGGCGAAGTCGTTTCCGGCGCCGTTTGCGGCAAAGCCAGCCGCGACGATTTTGTTCCCATCGAGAGTCGCAGAGAGCGCGCCGTCATTGCCGAGCAGGATCGGGGTCGTGACCCGTCCGTCGAAGCTGAAGGAAAAGTCGAGCGCGCCGCTCGTGAGGTAACGCACCAGCACGAAGTCGCTCTGGCCGCCGTTGAAGCTAAACCCGGCGAGCACGATCCTGCCGTCTGGCTGCAAAACGATCGCGCGGGCTTCGTCGATCCCGTCTCCGATCGCGGTGGTGACCTTGCCGTCCTGATCGAAGGTAGGATCGAGCGCGCCATTCACCTCGTAGCGCGCCAGCGCGAGATCCGTCTGCGTCCCAGTGGTGGCGCTCCCGGCGACGAGGATCTTCCCATCCGGTTGCAAAACGACGGAGAGAGCTCTGTCCTCCCCTGTCCCGATCGGGGTCTTGATCACGCCGTCGGCATTGCCATCGCCATTGAAGGCGGGGTCGAGCGAACCGTCCGGCAAAAAGCGCGCGAGGACGAAATCGCTGGACGAAGCCGCTGGCGGAAGGGCCCACGACCACCAGTTTCCCATCGGGCTGTAAGGCGACGGAATGCGCGGTGGCGCCCGCAACCGAAAGCAATACGCCGTCCCCGGAAAACGACGAATCCAGTGCGCCATCTTCCTGGTAACGGGCGAGCGCGAATTGGCTGGGCCCCGCGGTGGTGCCTCCGGCGAGGACGATTTTTCCATCTGGCTGAATCACCATCGCGTGAGCGCCCACCGGCAGATCACCGATATCGTCCACCACGACACCGTCTCCGCTGAACGAAGGATCGAGCGCGCCGCTGGTGGAATCATACCGCGCCAAAGCGAAATCCTTGTCCGCGTCGCCGATCACGGTCACGGCTCCGCTCCGCAGCGTCATGGCCCGGCCGATATCGGTCAGTCCGAGATCGGTCTCGACACTGCCATCTCCTCCAAATGCGGTGTCGAGCGCACCGGAAAGAAGAAATTTTGCGACAATAGAGATTCTTGCCAAACGCCGCACTGGTCGAGCCGGTAATCAGGATCCGAGTGGCTCCGCCAGACGGTGTGGATTGGAAAGTCAGGTCAAGAGCAGCGTCGTCGCCCTCGCTGAAACTTAGCTCCAATTTTCCATCGCCAGCGAAGGATGAATCGAGCGTTCCGTTGAGATTCAGCCGCGCAACTATGACATCCAGACCGCTGAAGGCTGATCCGACCAAGACGATTTTATCGGGATTGCTCCCGGTGAAATTTCCTTTCTGAATTCCCACCGCGTGCGCGAACTCGGGGCCGGCGTTTCGGCTGAGGACCACCTCGCCGTTCGTTCCAAAAGTGGAATCTGGCTGGCCATCGGCGGTCAGCCTGCGCACCGCGAAATTGCAACTGGGGAAAATGCCTCCGCTACAGAGACCGCCAGGATAAAGAAATTTCCCGTCCGCTTGCAGGGCGGACCTGCCATCGCCAATGTTGGCGCCAAGCGCCGCGCGACCCTGGTTTCCAAAGCTGGGATCGAGGGTGCCGTCGTTCAGCAAACGGATCGCGAGGTTTTTCCCGTTGACCATGGTTTTGCCATCGCTGAGCACGATGAGTGCAGCCGCAGCCACACCTGGAGCCGGGGTCACGATTCCATCTCCACCGCCGAAAGAGGGATCGAGCACTCCCTCCGGCGTGTACCGCAGAACAATCATCGACGTTAAAGACGATTCCCGCACACTTCCCGCCACGACGATTTTACCATCCGCCTGCACGCCGACCGCAGCCGCCTCACAGCCCGCATTTGGAATTCCGGTAATGACCTTGCCGGTGCCACCGCCAAAGGTCAGGTCCCGTGTGCCGTCGGGCAGATAGCGCACCAGCGCGATTTCCGAAAGATCGACGCCGCCCGGAAAACGCTGCGTCGAGCCCACCACCACCATTTTGTTGTCGGATTGGAAAGCAAAATTCGCTGCCTCATCCGTGCCGCCTCCGAGGACGGTCCGGACCTTTCCGTTGCTGCCAAAACTTGGATCCAGATCGCCGGGGGCGGCGGTGAGCGGAGCGGCCGCGTTGAGGAGCAACGTTAGAATCCCAAAACAAGCGCGATAATTCTTCATGTCTGCCCAGTTAAGGCAAAACGGGAGAAAGCATTTCACATAGCGGCGACGCGCTCGTCGCCGGTCTTTCTCCGATGCCGCTCTGCTGCGCAGTGAGACGACGCTTCAGCGTTTGTCGTCCAGCCCCGCCCACGCGCCGGACTGGATGAAGTTGGCCCAGTAGAACGGATGGAGTTTTGGATCCCGCGCGAGCAGATCGAGTTGCACCCGCCGGAGCGATTCGCCGCGGCCCAGCCCGGCTTTGAGATTTTTGTAATAGCCAGCCATTAACCGCCGAGTCGAGTCATCGCTGATCGGCCAGAGACTCATCACGACCGATTCCGCGCCACCGAGCACAAACGCGCGGCGCAGACCGTAAACGCCTTCGCCGTTTTTTACTTCACCCAGACCAGTGTCGCAGGCGGAGAGCACGACGAGCTTCGTGCCCCACAGGTTCAATCCCGACGCTTCCAGCGCGGTCAGGATGCCGTCATCGGTCGGCGCGTTTTGGCCGTGGGCATTGGCGTTGGCCAGAGCCAGGCCCGAACGTAAAAGCGGATTGGCTGTCGCCTCTTTTCCCGCTGCTGGCGATTCCGCGAGAAAGAATCCGTGCGTCGCAATGTGAAGCAGGCGCGGCGCTTCCGCTTTCTTCAACGCTGCCTCCGTCGCCGCCGCACCGCTGAGGAAAAGCGCATCCGGGAACAGCGCTTGAATCGAACGCGCTTCCCGCATCGTGCCGGGCAAAGGCGCGAAGTATGTCTCAACTAAAGTTCCGGGCGAAGTCACGCTTCCGCGCTGGAGATCTTGCCCGTCTTTCGTGGCGGCGGCCGCGTTCCCCGACCCGCCAAAGCGCGGATTGGCGATCAGCAAATCCTTGCTCTCGCTTTCACGCGTTACCTTTAGGCGCAACAAATCGCGACCACTCGTCAAGTAGGTGAAGGCATAACGTTTCACCAAGTGTTCGTCCTTCTCATCGACCAGCGCTTCGAAGGGAACGAGGTTCAGTTCCCCATCGGGCGAGACGAGTAGATGCGTCTCATCACTCAAGTGCACGCGAACGGGACGCATCACCTTTTCGTCCAACGCTCGGGCCAACGCTTGCACATCGCTTCGGTCCGGATCGCGCAAGGCCTGCCGCAGTTTTTCCACCGCCGCGTCGATCTCTTTCGCGGACCCGAGGTCGACCCCTTGCGGCGCGCCTTCTCTGCGCACGACGAACGCACCGTAACGTATCTCCCCTAACGACTCGCGGTCGTGCTGGATCTTCGGATCGAACGGTCGGTAGGCGACAAATTCCACCAATGCGGCCTCCCTCGGAATTAATGCCTGCACGGCGGCCAGCGTCACGGGCTGCGCTTGCGAGCGAAATTGTGCGCTTCGCCGGCTAATCTCTGCCTCCAATTTTTCCCTCTTCTCTTCCAAGGCGGCGACGGCCGGGCCAGCCTCCGCGCCGATTGTCTTCTGCGGTCCGGCCAGAACGAGGCGCGCCAATTGCCTGCGCGTTTCGTTCAGTTGATCGAGCAACGCGCGATCGTCCGCCTCCGCACGCCCGCGCAAAATCGCGAGCGTATCCGTCATCGCATCGAGGACGCGGCCTTTGCGTTGCAGCACGACGAGCGCGGCCAGGGCGCTGGCCTTGGGATCAGTCGGAGCCAACTGCAAATTGAGAGAAATCGCGCGATCCGTCCGGAGCTGAATCGATTTCAGATAGGCGAGCTTCTGCCGCTCGGAACCGACCGCCAGATTCAGGTCCAGACTGCGTTCGACGAAGTCCTCCACCTGCTCCTGAAACTTGATCGCGTTCGGCAGATCGCCTTGCACCGCATAAGTGCGCGCGATGCTCCCCAGCGCGAGGAGCTGCACGGTTTGATAAGGCCCAGCCGCCTTTTCTAAAATGCCCAGCGCGCGCTGGCTGTGCTGGAGCGATTTCTCGTATTCGCCCTGGATGCGATAGAGATTGGCGAGATTATTCAACCCGAAGGCGACGTCCACGTGCTCCGGCCCTTTCACCTTCTCCCGGATGGCGAGCGCGCGTTGGTAGACCTCCTCCGCTTTGCCAAACTCCTGCTTGGCCGTCGCCGTGATGCCCATGTTTTGCAGCATGACGGCGACCTCCAGATTGTCCGGTCCGTAAAGCTTTTCGTAGATCGCGAGCGCGCGTTGCAAAAGCCTTTCGGCACCTTCGTAATCCTGACGTTGGTGATCCACCTGAGCCAGGTAACTGGAGAGACGCGCATAAATCGCGGTCTCCGTCTCAGATGCCTTTTCCAGAATCTCGCGCGCACGCAGATAAGCCGCTCCACCTTCTTTCGGCTCGCCGCGATTCATCCCCATCCGCCCAAGTGACATCAAGCAGCGCGCCAGCCGAGGATGCTCAGGTCCCAGCGCTTTCTCTTCCGCTGCCAGCGCCTGGCGCAAAAGTGAGTCTGCCTCGGGGAACGCGCCCAGCGTGACCAGTGCGCTGCCCAAACCCTGCCTCGCTTCTGCGGTCTGGAGATGGTCCGGTCCCAAAGTTTTTTCGAAGCGAGCCAGCGCCTCCGCATAACGCGCTTTCGCTTCCTCATAATCAGCCTGTGCGAAGTGGAAATCGCCCGCTTCGCGCATCCATTGCGCGGCTAATGCATGCTCCGGACCGAGCACCTTCTCAGCGCGGGACCGCGCCTCATCGATCAGGGGCAGCGCTTCCTCATTCTTACCCGCGGCGTGTAGCCGGGCGGCTTGCGCCCGCAGCTTGCGCGCTTCGTGCAGTGTTCGCTCATCTTCGGTCGCCGTCCGCGCTTCCAGAAAACGCAGCGCATAGCGACCCGGCGACGCATGCTTGAGCGTGGCTTTCACACGGAGATGCGTGCCGCTCGCCTCCGCCACGAGCGCGAGTTCCTCGACGCCCTCTCTCCTGCTTTCGCTGTCGAAGTGAGCCACAACTTCGCCCTCGCTTCCCAAGAGTTCGATGGCGACATCGATCCCGCGTTGTTCGAGCTGGAGGACGCCAATTTGTCCGCGCTCCAAATGGATCTGATGAACGCGAGTTTGCCCGCCGGCCAGTTCGCCCTCCACCGTGGTTCCTGCCGCGAGTGGGGCGGATGCTGGCGGCGAGCTCTGCGCCAACGCGGTTTCCGCGGCCAGGCAAACAGCCAGCAAAAAAAGTGATGCGATCTTCATCTGGAGCGACCGCCACTTAAGGCACTTCGGACGGGCTTTCCAGAAACGCCTTTCGCGATCCCTTGTCTGCGACCTCGCATCTCTCCCCACACCGCGAGGTCAGGACTCCAGTCCCGCACCCATCGATAAAAGCGGCAAACATCCGCAAGCGTAAGCCGCTTACGATGAGACATGGAGGCGTTGTGCGACATGCTCAGCGCACGCTTCTTTCGATGCTGGCAAGTGCTCTTGATCGGAACCGCCGCCGCTCACATCGAAACGCGCGGCGGCACTATGGAAATGCGGCTCCGAATCTGCGGTAGAGAGCGGCCCGGAAGTTTTTGCGCTTTCGATATCTTAAGCGCCAAACTCGAAGAGGGTGGCCAGGGTTTGCCCGCCTTCTTCGCGGCGCGTTTGGCTTCCCTTATGACGACCATTTGCCTGGCTTGCTGGCGGGTAAGTTCGCGGCGACTGGCGAGACCGCCGCGCTTCCCGATCGTAGCCAGATACGCGCGGATGCTTTCTTCACTTTTCGTCATCCCGCAGCATGCAGCGTAAGCCGCTTACGATACAAGGCTTTTCGGCTAGTTTTAGATTGCCGCTTACGATACGAGGCTTTTCGGCTGGTCGTGGATTGCGGGTTGGAATTCTAGAAAGGCCTTCCCGGGGCGTCGTCCGCGCGATGTCTTGAACGCGCGAAAACTACTCGACTTGAGCTCGAAAAGGATAGTTGGCGATCACCTCGGTGTTGCCCTGTGGACCGACGCCCGTGACCACTAACGAGTAAATCTGAGACTTGATTAACTGCGCTGGAAAACGGACGGCCAGACGATATTTGACCCCGGCGGCGGACGCGCTGGCAGAGCTGCTCCGCCACAGTTCTGCGTCGCCAGATTCATCGACCAGCGTGACGCGGTAGGCGGCATATTCATCCGACTCCATCTCCAGCTGCACCTCGACCATTCCCGTTTTATTCGGGAGCAACAGGCTGGGCACGCGCTCGCTTCCCCTTAGCGGTGGCGCCAGAACCAAAGTGGCCACCAGTTCATTCCCTTCGCCATTTGCGCGATCGTGAAAAGTCCACCAGCCGCCCATCGCTAAGAGGATCACAGCGGCAGCCGCCAGACTCCATCGCCAGACCAGGCGTTGCTGAAAATCGCGGAACGCGGTCGAGATCACAGCAAACGATGTCGCAGGTCGGCGTGCGACTTCTCCCTCGGACGCTCGGGCGGCCCAATGTCGTTCCGCAAAACCGTGGAAAGATCGCGCGAACTCCACTTTCTCACGCCGCAGCGGCGAAGCGAGATAGTGCGCCTCGAAGCGCTCCAGCGTCGCGCCCGTCAACTCACCCGCTACGTAGGCATCGACCAGGTTTTTCTCGGTCGCGTTTAACTCATCCGCGAAGTCCGAGTCGGCCACGCTCAGAGCATCGAAGCGTTCCGTGTCCGCCTCGGGCAATGCGCCGAGCAAATACTGCGTCATCTCCTGCCTACGATCGAACTCACTCATGTGGAGTAGCGGTTCCATTTCACATCTATGAGGCGAATGCTACGAAATCGTTTCATCAGGGGCGAGGGCCTTCCGGACACAGAGCTCGAGTTGGTCGCGGATGCGGCAGGCGCGGATGGCAAGCGCGTTTGTGGTCATACCCAACTCGCTGGCTTGGGCGCGCCGATGCTCGATTCTTGTGTCCGGTCTGCCGCCGTAGTAACGCAAAATCAGCTCTCGGTGCTTTGCTTCCAGAGCGCCGGCGCATTGTTCCAGGCAAGTTAGCCGGCGCTGCTCCATTTCCTGACGGTCTGGATTATTTCGTTCAGCCGACGCCTCCGCGCGGCTTTCGCTGTGATGTCGCTGTTCCTTTGTTCGGACGCGGAGGTGCTCCAGGAAAACGAAGCGCGCCGTGCTGTAACAATATTTTGCCGGCGCCTCGGTCTCGATCGTGCCCTCTTCCTCCAGCCGTCGCGCCACCCGGTTCATCGTCTCGTCGGCCAATTCATCCGGTGCCGCGCAATTCTTTCGGTCGAAATAAAGCACCAGCCGGTGGCGCATTTCCAAATAGGTTTTGCCCTCGGATTCGCGGCCCTCATCCAGCCAGCGCAGGAACTGGTGAAACGCTTCCGTCGTGAGCGACCAATCCTTCTTTAGTTTTGCGCTTTGCACGGGAGCTCGCGTTGAAAAATGCCGGTCGCCGGCGACTTAATCAGAAACGCTTCTCCCGCGAAACGATTATCTGGCGGCGCAGCGGCCCGGGGGTGACACCAGGTCGCCCGCGCCGCGCTTGAGGCGACGGGCTCCGCTGCGAGAGTCGGGGTCATGGCTGGACGCGATTGGATCAAGCTCGACCTTCACATCCACACGCTGGATGACCCGAAGGACACGCTGGATTACTCCGCCCATGAATTGCTGGAGAGGGCGCGCAGCCTGGGCATCGAGGTTCTGGCGATCACGTTGCACGATGCGGTTTTCGATCGGCCGGAGGTTTTTGCAGATGCGGCTGCGATGGGCATTTTGCTAATTCCAGCGGCGGAGATGCGACTGCAGGGAGCGGATGTGGTGCTCTTAAACGTGACCCCGGCGGAGGCGGCTGGGCTGAAGGACTTCGAAGATCTGCGGCGGTTGCGAGCCATCCGCGGCGATTCGCTGTTCGTCTTCGCCCCACATCCATTTTACCTCATGGGTGGATCAATCGGCGGGAAGCGGCTGCGAGAGAATTTGGATTGCTTCGATGGGATCGAGATCTGCCATTTCCATAAGGGCTGGTTTAGTCGCAACGGACCGGCACGTCGTTTGGCGAAGCGGCATGGAAAGCCTTTGCTGGCGACGTCCGATGCGCATCGGCTGAGTGCTTTCGGCGCGCATTACACCAGTATCCCGCGGCCGAGGGAGCTGAGCGCGGAAACGGTTTTCGCCGGCTTGCGCAGTGGCCAGGGGCGACTGACCAGCCCGCCGGCGAGCATCGCGGATATCGTGAGCACGATGTATTTCATCTTTATCCTGCATCCACTCCGGAAGCGCTGGCCGCGCCGAATTCAGAACGGCTGAGAGGAGACAAAGCGCTGCAAGCTTGCGCTCCGCGCGAAACATGAAACAAGGTGTGCTTGCCATGAGAAAGATCCTGCCCCTCCTGCTCGTCGTCGCCGTGACGCTCTCCGGCTGTAATTCGTTCGGAAAGAAAAAGGACGATAAGAAGCCCGCGGAAGCGAAGAAGGAAGCGGCGAAGATGGAGGAGAGCAGCGACGTGGACTTCCAGGCCTTCGTCGGCCGGTTGCGTCAAGCGGTCGACGCGCGGGACCTTGAAGCGCTGGCCGCGATGATGACAACAGACTTTGCCTTTGTGATGGGCGGCACGCCGGAAGGGGATCGGAAAGGGGAGGGCGTCTTTCAGTATTGGGATGAGAACGGGCTTTGGCCTGAGCTGTCGGGTATTCTGACGGAGAAGTTTGTGAAAAAGGACGAATACATGGTCGCGCCTCCGCAATTTTCAGATCCGGCTTTGGACTACACCGGATACCGCGTCGGGATTCGGCGGGTGAACGGAAGTTGGAAGTTCGTCTACTTCGTCAACGGCTGAGGAGCGCGTTTTTGAACGTGGCGAAGCGGCGGCGCTGGTGCCAGCCGAGTGCGAGCAGAGTGAGCAGCCCGGCAGCGTAGGTGCCGGGTTCCGGGACGGGCGAGGTGGGAACGATCTCGTAGTAGCCGCCCCCAAGATCGAACTGCGTGGCGCCGGTGTAACCGGTAAAGCTGAAGGCTCCGAGATTGGACGTTTGATCGCTCCCGAAAACGAGGCGATCCGTCGCGCCGTTGCCGATGGTGTTGGCAAGTCCGGTCCAGTTATCGATGGCGAGCAGGAAGCTACCGACGGTCAGGCTGGCGAATTCGAGGACGCCAACCGTGCCGGCGCCAAAGTCCAGTCGCGAACCGGTGGCGATTAAAGTGAGGGCACCGACGCCAGGCGTGTTGGCGCTGCCTTCGCTGAAGTTGCCTTTGGCCAAAGTGCCGCCGTTCAGATTGAGCGTGGCCGTGTTTTTGATCTGATCATTGCCGCCGAGCAGCAACGTGCCGCCGGCATGAACAGTGATGGAGTTGGTGGCGCCGAGCGCGCCGCCCGTGCCAGCCGCGAGGATGAGGGTGCCGCCATTGACGGACACGTTGCCGCTCAAGGTGTTCACCCCCGCGAGTGTGACAGCGCCGGTGGTGTTCTTCGCGACCGAGCCGGAACCGGCAAGGATGGCAGTCACGCTCCCGCTTTCCAAGGTGTAGGTGGACGAACTGGTGAGGGTGCCCGTGCCGGTGCCGGCGATGGTGCCGCTGGAGAGCCTGACTGCACCCACGGAATCGGTGAACGTCTGAAGATCGAGTGTGCCGCCGGAGACGGTGACTGCACTCGCATCCGGGATGCGGTTATTCGCATTCAGCTGCAACGAGCCCGCACTCACATTTGTGCTGCCGCCGTAGGTCGCCGCAGCCCCGAGCACCATGGTGCCGGCGCCTGTCTTGGTCAGGCTCCCACTGCCGCCGCCGATCGCGGTGGTAACGGTGAAGGTTTGGGATGGTTCGATTTGAAAAGTGCTGGCCGCGTGGCCGAGGGTGATCGCGCGGGTCGTGCTGAAAGTGGAGGAGACTCGCAAGGTTCCGTTGTTAAGCGCGAGGCCGCCGCTGGTTGCACCCAGACTGGTCGCGCTATTGATCGAGACGGTGCCGGCATTCACCGTCGTCCCGCCGGTGTAGGTGTTACCCGCCGAAAGGGTGAGGGTGCCGCTTCCGGCTTGGATGATCGCGCCATCGCTCGAGACCACACCGCTCAAGGTGGTGTTGCCCGCGCCGTTGATTGTGACGGCTCGATTGTTTAGATCAATGGTGCCGCCGAGCCTGAGCAGATTGGCGGAAGCGTTCGTCCAGGTCTGAGCGTCGTTCGTCTTGATCGGAGTGTTGATGGTCAAGGTAAACGCGCTGGAGTTGTTCACCAGAAGCCCCAGGCCGGCTATCCCTCCAATGGTACTGGCATTAAGGACGAGATCGCCGGTGCCACTAATAACGACATTTTGCCCGATTCCAGTCTTCATCCAGACTCCGCCAGTCGAGCTGTTCGAGGCGAGGTTAGGCTGATTGGTGAAGGTCCGGTCGAACACCACGACATCATTGGAGCTAGGTTTGCCGGATGACCAGTTTTCGTTCGTCCCCCAATCGGTGCTGATTGCGCCTGTCCAGGAAATGTCCGTTGCATCCGATCGCTGCGGTAAAAGAACCAGGCCCGCCGCTACGGCGAGAGGCAAGAGCGTCCATTTCGCCCTCGTTAGTCGTCCTGGCCGCAGCATAAGCCCTTGCAGAAGCAGGATATGCGCCGGGAGCATTGTCAGAAGGGCCTGCGTCCTGTAAAAATGGGAGTGACTTCCGACGTTCACTTCGGCCTCCCGCATCGCGCGCCCTTTGTCTTTGTGCGCGAAATGCTCGCGCAGGAACCCGGAACCTCAGCTGAGTGCGCTGTGACTTTTAGCGCGAGCGATCCCATGTTCGCCGGCCATTTCCCGGGTAATCCGCTCGTGCCGGGGGTCATCCTGACCGAAGCCCTCGCGCAGACTGCCGGGATTGCTGCCGCCTCCGGCTATCCAGAAGGAAGCCGACCGCTCTTTCTACTCTCGGCTATTCGAGGGATGAAGTTTCATCGGGCCGCTTTTCCCGAGGAGAGAATCGTTCTCCGAGCCGAGAAACTGGCGCAAGTAGGCGAGTTAGTGCAATTTGCGGTGAGGGCGACGGTGGACGGCGCGCCGGTGGCAGAGGGGCAACTCGTGTTGTCGATCTCGTCTGCTGGGGCGCCAGCCGCGCGGGAATGAAAACCATTCCCAGGACTCGAAACATCGTGAATCAGCACACTTCCCGCATCGCCATCATTATTCCTGCTTGTAACGAGGAAGCGTGTCTCGGGTTGGTGCTGGAAGAGTTGCTGGCCACGATCGATCCGGAAAAGTTTCTGGTGGCGGTGGGAGTGAATGCTTCGACGGATAACACCGCGGCTCTGGCGCGTCGCTATCCGGTGGTGGTGGCCGAAACGGCGGAGCGCGGCTACGGGCACGGCTGCCAGGTTGCGATCGATGCGGTGACGAGCGCCCATCCGGAAGTGGGGGCGTATGTGTTCATGGCGGCGGATGGGGCGAGCGATCCTTCTGATTTAACGGCGCTGATGGGGGCAGCCGAGGCCGGGCACGCTTTGGTTTTAGGGGCGCGGACGGGCCGGAGAAGTAACTGGAGCGCGATGACTTTCTCGCATGTGGCGGCAAATTTTTTCCTGGGAGCGTGGTGCGGAGCGCTGACCGGCCGCTGGTTTTCGGATCTGGCGCCGCTCCGCTTAATCGAGCGGCGTCTCTTTGAAGCGCTGGCGCTGCGCGAGATGACATTTGGCTGGACGATCGAGGCTCAGGTGGGCGCGGCCATCCGCGGTGCGCGGCTTTGCGAGATTCCGGTGCACGAGCGCAGGCGCCTCGCTGGCGAGCAGAAAGTTTCAGGTGTGAACTGGCGGCGCAGCGTGCTCATCGGCTGCCGAATCGTGCGGGCCGGATGGCGCGCCCGCACGCGATTTGCGCGAGCGATGCCAGCGGAGAACAGGCCGCGCGGCTCGGAGTTGGTGCCGTCGCGAACAGGCCTTTAGGTGCGCTATGTCGTGCTCGATGCAGTTCGTGGGCAAAGTTCTGGCGCTACTTGCTTTTCTGGGGCTGTCGGGCTGCAATTTGTTTTCAGGTCAGCCTGCTCTGCCCCGCCGCACGGCTTCGACGGTAACTTCGGAGCCGATGACGATGCCGGATTACGCAGCGGTCGTCGCGGACGCTGAGGTCATTTATTTTCCGTCGGAGCGGACGGCCTCGGGCGCGAAGGCCGAGCCCTCGGCGCGGATTCTGGAAGCGTTGCGGCGCGAGAATGTCTCCTTCGCGATCGGCTGGGATTTGATGGACGCGACGCAACAAGCGCTCCTGGACGAGCTGGTGGGAAAAACGGGAGCGGCGCGGGAGTTGATCGTGACCCGGCTCGAAATGGCGGGGACGGGGCGAGCCCGGGCGCACTGTCGCGCGGTTTTGCGTGATGAAGGGTTGCAGGAGTTGCGCCATCTGGCGCTGCGGAATCCGGCTGCGTTGCTGGCGCGGTTGAATGCGCGGGAGCGCTTAACGGTGGAGGAGGCGCGAGAGGTGCCGAGTGGTTATCGATTGCCGCCAGGCGGAGCGGAGATGGACGCGACGCTCTCGGCAGGCGAGGGGGACATGGGCGATTCTGCGGCGCCGCCTTCTTTTCGGGCGCAGGCGTTGAGTCAGCAGTATTCGGCGGAGAAGATCGTGCGCTTCTTACGTGAGCGCAGCGGCGCTGGGAAGCTTCTCGTTTTCCTGCGTGCGGCCGATATGAGGGAGGGCCTGGGTGTGCCGCGCTACGTGGCGCAGAAGGTGCAGGTGCGCCAGTTGGTGCTCGATTCCAGCGGGGCGCAGCCGGTGCGCGCGAAATTATTGACGGGGCGGGACGGGGAGAGCGGGCGTGAGCAGATCGTAGATCGCGCCCCAATCGCCGCGGCCTACTAGTTTCCGGCTTGTCTCCCACGGGCGGGTGCTGCCGGCGTAATTCGCTTTTTCGTCCCGACCCCAGAAGAGATAGCGCACCTTGAGCGCGCGCGCGTCTTCTTCCCAAGTGGGCGCGCCTTGCATCAAGGCATTGAGTTGATTTGAGACGGCAGCGTAGTCGAAGCCCTGGGTCCAGAGATGGCCGGGATAGCCGAGCACGACTTTGCGGCCCTGAAGGAGGACGGGGTGATTGTAATTCGGGAAGGTGGCGAAACGAGCGGAGACAGGCAGTTTGCGCACGGCCACGGCCACGGCATCGAGTTCCGCGCGATCGGCCACGCCGTAGCCGTTCTCTTTGTTCAGGAGCCCGCCGAAAAGGGTGATGAACCCGGAGGCGAAGAGGGCAACACAGATCGCGACGCGCACGGGCACGGGCCAGCGCGCGATCAATTCGCTCCAAAGAAACGGGAGCATGATGAGGTAGGCCCAGATGATGAGCTTGATGTTATCCCAGCCCCACGGCGCGGTTTTAACGAAGAAAGCGAAGAGAAAGATCAACGCGGCGGGGAGAAGGAAAGCGAGGGCGGGATGTTCGCGGAAAGTGAAACGCTGGCCCGAGCGCGACGCGCGCCAGATGGTGAGCCCGAGCAGAAGGGGGACGAGCGCGAAAAGGAGGCCGAAGTTTTGGAACCAGAAATTGAAAAAGCCTTTCGCGAAATCATCCACGCCTTGCACCCAGCCGGGATGCCAGGCGAGAAGGGAGCTGGCGCCGAAGTGATCCGTGATGGACCAAACGATGAAGGTGGCGGGCAGGAAAGCGATGCCCACGACGAGAGCGAGATGTTTGCGCAGGGCGGCGTCGCCGATGAAGAAGAGAGAGGCTGCCACGATGCTCAACGCCATGAAGGTGTGGAGATGGAAAAGCGGGAGGGTGGCGTAAAGCGCAACCTCGATCCAGAGCGGCAACGTCCAGGAAGGAGCGCTCTCCGGGTGGGCGCGTTTCTCAGGTGAGACAGGGGAGAATTTCGCGCGCCAATGCGCGAGTAAAAGCAGCCCCGCGGGCAGCGCGTAGAGCAGCCCGCGTTGAGTGACGAGCATGGCCAGCGGCAGACTTTTCCACGCGATGGATTTGTCCCCCTGGTAATCGAGGAACTTCCACGTCTCGAGAATTTGGAACCCCGCGATGCCGCCATTGAAAAGAAACCCCGCCACCGCGAACGAACCGCCCCAACGATAGAGCGCGTAGAAGGTGGCCAGCGATCCCAAGAGCCCCGCCCAGATGAGACCGCGGATCAGATCCACGCCGACGAGCAGCAGGAGGCTGTTAAACAAATCCGTCCCGACGGGGTAGCGAAGGTTGCTGAAGACGTAGATCGGATTCTCGGGCCACAAAGGCACGCCGCTGGCGAGGTACTTCAGATAGGCGAGGTGGAGCGAAAGATCGCCGAGATTATTGGAGGATTGAACCCGGAGCTGGTTGCCATCGATGAACAGGAGCCAGCAGAACGAGCGGAACGCGAAGAAGCTAAAACAAGCTGCGACCAGCCAGAACCAGACGCGGTCGAGAAAGATTGCCGCGCGTGCCCGCAGCAGAATCAGAGCGATCCGCGGAAGGAAGATATGGTGTGGCGCGAAAAGCCAGAAAGCCGATCGCAGCGCCCAAGGAGAAGCGCGAGCAACGCGCTCCGCGCGCCAAGCCCTCGCAGCAGCATGCCGGAGACAACGGCCAGGACGACCGCTGCGTTGACAAACATAAGCCCGCCGGTGAGCCATCTCATGGTGTGGTAGGCAGAGTGGGCACCGGCGAGGCCGCTGCCGGCGGTGCTGGGACGAAATCGGGCGCCTGACCCTGGAAGAGATCGCGAAAGACGCGTGCGCTAAAGTAAAGCTTCGAGGTGTCCTGATAGGGACGAATAGTGAGCGGGGTGGTGTAGTAGGAGTCCTGCAATTTTGCTTCCACCTCCGGGATGCGGTCCTCTTGCACGAGAAGAAAAGCTGCGTCGTAGGGATTGGGCGCGTTCTTCTCTTCGTAGTAACCGATCCGCGAAAAGGCGCCGAGCATCCAGGGAATGGGATACGCGCTCGTCCGCACCATGTGACCGATGAGTTGGTAATGAATCGGGTCGCGCGCGGCCATTCGCAGGAGCGGATCGGTCAATTTAAAGATGTCGTTATACGTCTGCACGTAGACGTAAGGCTCCGTATCAGTAGTGCACCGGAAGTAATTGAGCCGGATCGAAAGGCCCAGGGAGACGGCGAGGAGAAGTGCCGTGCCGCCATACGCGAGCTGCCGGAAACGCGTCGGCAATCGATCCAGTCCCGCCCCGAAGATGAAGAAGAGCGGCCAGACGAAGCTGATGATGCACCAGGGCGTCTTGTAATGGACGATGCTGTAGGCCATGAGCGTGCCCACGCCGTAGATCGCGAGATAGCGCACGCTGACCCGCCGATAGAGCTGGCAGAAAACGGCGGCGATCAATCCCGCTGCCACCACTTGCTCGTAGCGGCCGATGAGCATGAGCCAATACCACCACGGCTTTTCGTGGCCGTTTCCTTCCGTGCCGGTCTTGAACCAGGTGCCGAAAGTCTCGTAGAGACCTTTCACTCCCGGCCAGTTCAGGAAGGTGCCCGAGTAGAAAAACAGAATCGCGCCCAAGCCGATGGCCAGCAGCAATCGCCAACTGCTGCCCCGTCCAACTCTGCTCGGCCCGCTCCGTCTCCTCTGCAGGCGTGATCTTGTGCGAGATCCACGTCACCAGCAGCGCCACCGCCGCGCAGCCGACATGAATGATGTAAGTCTCCTTCGTTAAAATCATCCCGCACGCGCCTAGCACCGCGCAGTAGAGATAGCGCGCCGTCCCGGCTCGCCACAGACCGAGCGCGCCTAAAATGAACAGCATCGAAAAGAGCTGGAGCCAGACTTCGTGGATGGAGTAACGACCGTAAAAAACGAAGCCGGGCGAGATCGCCATGGCCAGCGCCGCCAGCCGCGCCGCGGTGCGGCCGACGAACGGCTCGAACCGGAACATCATCCAGACAGTCGCGATGCTGGCGAGGACGATCGGCATGCGTATCACCCAGGAGCTGCGGCCAAAGAGCGTCTGCGCAATGAAGAGGACGTAGAAGTGCAGCGGCCCGTGATAATTTGTCGGGTCGTAGCGGTAGAAGCCGGTCTTCGTCATTTGATCGACGAACCAACCGTTGATGCCTTCATCGAAATGGGGCGGCTTCATTCCGAGCAGGAAAATTCGGAGAAATGCGGCCAGGGCCACGATCAGCCACGGCGTCCAATCCACCTCCGCCAAACGCTCCTGCCAGGGTTGTAGGGCGACGGGCCTTCCGTTTCCGCTCGGGTGCGGGAGCGACGAGGTCTTAATCTTACTCGGTCGCGCAGACGATGATTTCATCGGCAGGAGAAAAGGCCTGGCTGCGGGGAGTGCCGGGAGTGCCGGTAGATTTCCAGGACGGACATCACTTCCAAATTCCCGGCGCCGTCGCTCTCTGGTTTACGTCTGGCCGGGGCTTCATCCCTGCATTTTGTCGAGCGGATCGAGGCAGGTCAACCGGGACGATTCCGCCGGAGAAAATTCTCGCGCGTCCCAGTGACCGCTGCTAGTACGCGCTGCGATGCGCATTCTTGTTACAGGTGGCTGCGGGTTTATCGGCAGCAACTTCATTCGCTACGTCCTCCAGCATTATACCCCGGCGGAGATCCTGAATGTGGATGTGCTGACTTATGCGGGAAATCCGGAGAATCTTGCCGGAGTGGCTGAGCAGTACGGAGCGCGCTACGACTTCGTCCAGGCCGATATCGCCGATTCGGCGAAGATGGATGCGCTGCTAAAAGAACAGCTCTTTTTTGCAGTGGTAAATTTCGCGGCCGAGTCCCACGTGGATCGCTCGATCGATTCCCCGCAGAATTTCATCCATACAAATATCGTGGGCACAAGCATCCTGCTCGATGCGGCTCGCCGGCATGGAGTGAAGCGTTTCCTGCAGGTGTCGACCGATGAAGTCTACGGTTCGCTCGGGCCGACCGGGCGCTTTACCGAGCAATCGCCGATCGAGCCCAGCTCGCCCTATTCCGCGAGCAAGGCCGGCGCGGATCTGATCGCGCTCGCTTCGCACACCACCTTCGGTCAGGACGTGGTCGTGACCCGGTGCTCGAATAACTACGGGCCCTACCAATTTCCCGAGAAACTCATCCCGCTCATGATCGTGAAAGCGATGCGCGACGAAGCCCTGCCGGTCTACGGCGATGGGCAAAACGTGCGCGATTGGATCCATGTGGAGGATCATTGCGCGGGGATCGTGGCCGCATTGTTCGAAGGAAAAGCGGGCGCGGTTTATAATTTCGGCGGGAACAGCGAGATGGTGAACCTGGAAGTCGTGAAGCTGATCCTCGATAAGCTGGGCAAACCGCACACGCTCATCTCCTACGTGACCGATCGTCTCGGACACGATCGGCGCTACGCGATCGATTCCTCGTTTGCGGAGCGGGAGTTGAAGTGGAAACCGTTGCACGATTTCCGGGAGGGCTTGGAAGCAACGATCGATTGGTATCTCGAAAATCGCGCCTGGTGGCAGCCGCTGCTTGAGCGGACGGGACGCTACTAGGTCGCTTCGCGACTGCCGCGGGGGGCAGAAATTTTCGCCCCACAGGACGGGAAAGAGAACGTCGGGAAGGCCGGGATTTTTGCCAAATCCACGCTTCCAGGATGAAACCTTACAAACTTGTCAGGGATTATACGCGTGACACTTGCGCGCGAAATCCCTCACATACGGTTTCACTTCGACCCTAAATCCTTATGCATAAACACTCACCATCCGAATCGGCATTCTCCTACCCGCGTATTCTAGCCGGAGCGCTCCTCTGTGTGCTCGGCCTCGTGTTCGCGTTTACCACATTCCGCGAGGCGACGGCGCAGGGGCCTACGCCTCAGGCGCCCGAAATTAAGGGCGTCTACCGCGGGGTTTCCCCGGTGGTGAGATTCGACGTCTCGCCGGCGTTGCGCGATATGGAAATCATCCCTCCCGGCCAGGGAAAACTGCGTGAGAACGAAGATCGCACGATCATGCCGTTCAAGATTCGCTTCGCTCCGGAGTGGGATCCAGCCGCCCAAGCGACGTTGGCAGGGAGCGGGAACCCGAGCGGGACGGAGATCGCCGGCCCCATCGTGAGTTTCGATGCGCAGCCAAATGGCGCGGGTGTTTCGCCCCCCGATCCAAACGGCTCGGTCGGCCCGAATCACGTCATCGCGATGGTCAATCTGACCTTCCAAATTTTCAACAAGACGGGCTCCTCGTTGTTTGGCCCTGCCAATAACAACACGCTCTGGGCGGGCTTTGGCGGACCTTGCCAGACGGAAAACGCGGGCGATCCCGTGGTGCTCTACGATCGGCTGGCGGATCGTTGGTTCCTCTCTCAGTTCACCGCTGCGGGTCCGAACTACTTCTTCTGCGTGGCCATTTCACAGACGCCTGATCCAACGGGCGCTTACTATCGCTATGCGATTTCGACCGGCACGAACTTCCCCGATTATCCGAAGGCCGGCGTCTGGCCGGACGCCTATTACATCAGCACCCGGGAGTTCGCGGGTAGCGCTTTTGCTGGAGTAGGCGCTTATGCTCTGAACCGTGCGCAGGCGATCGCGGGGAATCCGCAGGCTCAAGTGATCTCGTTCGTCGCGCCTCCGGGAAATACCCCTTACAACTTGGGCGACGGTCTGCTGCCTTCGGATATGGACGGAAACACTCCGCCGCCAGCCGGCAGCGCGAACTACTTCGTGGGCTCAATGGATAACAACGGGCCTTACGGCGCGCCGCAGGATGCGCTCACTTTCTGGAAGTTTACAGCGGACTTCACGACGCCGGGAAATTCGAGCTTCGTTCTGGCAAATACCATCCCGGTCGCTGCTTTTAATTCCATTCTCGGCATCTGCAGCGGACGCGCCTGCATCCCGCAACCTAATACAACGAACCGGCTGGACCACTTGGGATATCGCCAGCGTCCATTGTTCCGCCTGGCTTATCGGAATTTTGGAACACACGAGTCGCTGGTGACCAACCAATCGGTCTCGGGCGGCAGTGGAACGAGCGGAGAAGTTTCCGGAGTTCGCTGGTGGGAATTGCGTAATCTGCGCGGGCCGGGCGCTCCGATCGTCCATCAGGAAGGAACTTTTGCTCCTGGCCTGACAGACGGAATTCATCGCTGGATGGGTAGCATCGCGATGGATCGCGAAGGCAACATGGGTCTGGCGTATAGCGCCGGTAACGCAACCGTGTTTCCCGGCATCCGCTACACCGGACGGTTCCCGGATAGCCCTCTCGGGACGATGCCATTGGGCGAAGAGGTGATCGTGAACGGAACTGGATCGCAGACGGGTGGGGGAAGTCGCTGGGGCGATTACACCTCGCTCTCCATCGATCCGACGGATGACCTCACGTTCTGGCACGTGAACGAATACGTCCCAACTACCAGTGCGACCGGTTGGCGGATCCGCGTGGGGAGTTTCAAGATCTCGAGCGTCCCGACGAACATTATCGGTAATGGCGGCTCTTCGATCGTAAACGCCGGTCCAAACGGCGTCCTTGATCCGGGTGAGTCTGTTGTCGTCTCTTTGGGCGCCCGAAACATTGGCGGCCCAGGCTTTATCTGCACGTCCAATCTGGTCGGAACATTGCAGACGGGCGGTGGAGTTGTCTCCCCATCCGGTCCACAAACCTTCGGCGCAGTCTGCTCGGGTGGAGCCGCGACGTTCCGCGACTTCAGCTTCATGGTTGATCCAGCCCTGGCCTGCGGCAGTCCGGTGACGGTTTCGTTGAAGTTGACTGACGGCGCGACCGACTTCGGCACGCTGACCTATAACTTCACCACCGGTAGCTCGCAGATCAGCCCCTTGGAGAACTTCGACGGCGTGACTGCTCCCGCTCTCCCTGCCGGATGGGAAGGCAGCGCTTCTGGAAGTGGTGTGATCCCCGTCACCGTGACGGACTTCCCGGCTTCGGCTCCAAACGCAGTCAAGCTGAGCGAAGCCACCACCGTGGGGCTTTCCGAAGTCACCTCCGCTCCCGTGATGATTTCGAGCGCATCGAAATTAAGCTTCCGCAATCAATTCAATACGGAGCTAAACTTCGACGGGTTGGTTTTGGAAATAAGCATCGGCGGCGGCGCGTTCCAGGATATCCTCGCGGCTGGCGGAAGTTTTGTTAGCGGTGGTTATAATTCCACTCTGCCAACGACCTTCTCCAATCCGTTGCCGAGTCGGATGGCCTGGACCGGATTGTCCGGCGGCACGGCGGCAGCGCCCGCTTACATCACGACAGTGGTCAATCTGCCGGCCGCAGCTGTTGGTCAGAGTGTGCGCTTTAAGTGGCGCCAGGGCTCGGATAGCAGCGTCGCTCCGGCAACGAATCCGGGGTCGCGCATTGACTCGCTGACGCTCGTAAACACCGTCTGCGGTGGGAGCGCGCCGACCGTTGTTTCTGCTTCTTCCCGGAAGATGCATGGCACAGCGGGTGTGTTCGATGTGCCTCTTCCCTTAGTGCCGTTAAGTGGCGCCATCGGGACTGAGCCGCGCGTGGGCCCGGTCGCTGGTGAGCACACCGTTGTGGTGACCTTCAGCAATCCGGTGACCGTCAGCGGCACCTCGGTGACCACAGGGACAGGGACAGCGACCTCGACCGTGGCAGGAAACGTCGTCACGGTAAACCTCACCGGAGCGAATAACCTCCAGCGTCTCGGGATTACCCTGTCGGGAGTAAGTGATGGCACGAATCTGGGCAGCATCCAGATTCCGATCGGACTTGTCCTTGGCGACACGAACGCCAACGGGTCAGTGAGTAACGCTGATGTCAGCCAGACCAAACAGCAGGCTGGAAATACGGCCGGCTCGACTAACTTCCGAACCGATGTGAACGCGAGCGGCTCGATCTCTTCGGGAGATGTGGGTCTGGTAAAATCGAACTCCGGCGCGGGACTCCCTTAAACCGGAACCAGAGGCGCTGCTGGAAACGTCCAGCAGACAAACGAGAGGGCGGCGCTTTCCGGCGCCGCCCTTTTTTTTGCGGAAGTATACCGACTGGGTTTCTCGGCTAATTCAGTTAGACCACGCGATAGCCACAGTGGGGGAATATTTCATCATCCCCCGAAAGAAGGTGCATCGCCGGAAAATTTGGTTATGACAAAGGTATGAAAAGAACTCTCTCCGTCCTCGTTTTGATTCTTTTTCCACTCGCGGCCTTCGCGCAGGACCCGTCGCCTACCCCCATGCCGACGGTTACGCCTTCCCCTTCGCCGACTGCTTCTCCTTCCCCCACAGTCTCTCCATCGCCCACAGTCTCTCCTTCGCCTACGGCTTCTCCGTCGCCTACGCCAATCGGCACGCCTGTCCCTTCCCCGTCGCCGTCGGTTTCGCCATCTCCAATGCCTACGGTTTCACCGACTCCGATGCCGACAGTCACGCCGACCCCCGGTGGATCTCCGTCCAGCCTCGGTAACATCTCGACGCGGCTAAACGTGCAGACCGGCGAGAATGTGGCGATTGGCGGTTTCATCATCAATGGCCTGGCTCCTAAAAAGGTGATTATCCGCGCCATCGGCCCATCTCTCCCTTCGATTGTGACCAACAAGCTGGCCGACCCGATCCTGGAACTGCGCGGACCGGGAGGATTGATCGCCACTAATGATAACTGGCGTAGCGCCCAGCAGGCCGAGATCATCGCCAGCACCGTCCCTCCTTCGAACGACGCCGAGTCCGCGATCGTAGCCACGCTCCCGGCAGAGGGCGCTGGTTACACTGCGATCATGCGCGGCGTGGGAAATACGTCCGGCACCGGCTTGGTGGAAGTCTACGATTTGGATCCCAACGCAAATTCCAAGCTGGCCAACCTTTCCACGCGCGGCCTTGTCCAAACGGGCGAGAGCGTCATGATCGGCGGCTTGATCCTTGCCGGCGAGAGCAACCGCCGCCTCATCGTGCGCGTGGTGGGACCTTCTCTCCCGGTGACGGGGAAACTGGCCGATCCGGTGCTGGAAGTCTTCGACCGCAACGGCACGTCACTCGGCTCGAATGACAACTGGCGGACCGGCGGTCAGGAGGCTGAAATCATCGCCACCACGGTCGCGCCAACGAATGATCTGGAGCCCGCGCTGATCGTGAATCTGCCGGCTGGAGCGCAATCCACGGTGGTGGTGCAAGGGAGAAACGCCACAACCGGTGTGGCGTTGGTGGAAGCCTACGCGCTGACCTCAGGGCAAAACACCAATTAGCGCAGCGTAGCTGCCGATAGTCGGCGGTTGCACGCAGCGCTATGGACGACCAGCAGGTACGAGGGATTTTGAAGCGGTTCGACTCTGGGGGTCGGCCGCTATTCCCACTCGATCGTGCTCGGAGGTTTGCTGGAGATGTCGTAGCAAACGCGATTCACGCCTTTCACCTCGTTGATGATGCGCGTGGAGATTCGGGCCAACAATTCGTAGGGGAGACGGACCCAATCGGCAGTCATGCCGTCCTGACTCTCCACCACGCGGAGCGCGATCGTGTTCTCGTACGTGCGCTGGTCGCCCATCACTCCTACAGATCGAATCGGTAGCAGGACCGCGAAAGATTGCCAGACGCGGTAATACCAATCCGAAGCTTCCATCTCACTCGTCACGATGGTGTCGGCATCGCGCAGGATGCGCAGATTTTCCGGCGTGATCTCACCGAGGATGCGCACGGCCAGGCCCGGACCGGGGAAGGGTTGCCGGTGAACAATTTCTTTCGGTAATCCAAGCTGCAAGCCCGCCTGCCGGACTTCATCCTTAAAGAGCTGCCGGACTGGCTCCACCAACTCAAAGTGCATCTTCTCCGGGAGACCGCCTACGTTGTGGTGGCTCTTGATCACGTGGGCCGGGTTGCCGTCGATGGAGACGCTTTCGATCACATCGGGGTAGAGCGTGCCTTGGGCGAGAAACTTGTAGGAATGCCCATGCGCGCCCTGCGTCGCATCTTCGGCCAGGAGCTCTTCAGTCGCCTGCTGGAAGACCTCGATAAACTCGTTCCCAATGATCTTCCGCTTCTGCTCAGGATCGGTGATCCCCTGGAGCTTCGAGAGGAAGCGCTCCGAGGCGTCTACGTATTTGAGCTTGATGTGGAAGTTTTCGCCGAAGACGCGCTGCACCATCTCCTCTTCGCGTTCCCGCAGAAGGCCATTGTTAACGAAGATGCACGTGAGCTGATCGCCGATCGCCTTGTGCAGCAGCGCAGCCACGACGGAAGAGTCCACCCCACCGCTGAGTCCGAGCACCACCTTCTCTTCGCCGACCTGAGCGCGGACGCGCGCACACGCTTCATCGATGAACGAGCCCATCGTCCAGTCCATCTGGCAGTGACAAATGTGATAAACAAAATTCTGGATGATCTCGCGCCCGCGCGGAGTGTGCGCCACCTCTGGATGGAACTGGAGACCGTAGAGGTGCGTCTCTGGATTCTCGATCGCGGCAAAGGGGGAATTTTCCGTATGCGCAGCGGCCCGGAAACCGGCGGGGAGTGCCGTCACCTTATCGCCGTGACTATTCCAGATATCGATGTGCTCAGCGATTCCTTCGAAAAGCGGAGACCCGCCCGCGACGTATAACATGCCGGCGCCATACTCCCGGCGCGCGCTAAACTCGACCTGCCCACCCAAATGGTGCGCCATTAACTGCATCCCATAGCAAATGCCCAGAATGGGAATCCCGAGGGAGAAAATCTGCGGATCCACCTGCGGCGCATCGGGGTCGTAGACACTGGCGGGGCCACCTGAGAGCACAATGCCGTTCGGCTGCGAGGCGGCGATTTCGGCTGCTGGCAAATCGAAGCGGACGATTTCCGAGTAGACCTGACACTCCCGGATGCGACGCGCAATGACTTGCGTGTATTGCGAGCCGAAATCGAGGATGAGAATCTTCGAGTGCGCGGAGGGCGTAGACATCGGCGCGCTATTCGCTCCGGAGCGGTGCTCCGCCGCGGGGCTTCACGTAGGGGTCGTCCGTGCGATCGATGTCCGGCGTCAGTTGACCCTCGCCGCGAATGCCGCGTCCCAAACGTTCCTGAAGTTCGGCACCGGTAGGGCCCTCACCGGCGCAGCCACCAAGGCCAGCAGCTGCACTGGCGAAAACAAGAGCGGCAAGGAGCGATTTCACGCGGCTAGGTTATCTTTGCGGCCCGCCTTTGCAAGGCCAGGCTCTTCCCTCCATCCGAGGGCAAGCGGAAGTGGCGGCGGTGGTGGCACTCGAGAGGAAGAATCTCCAGCCTCACGGTTGCCATTTCCCTGATAGAGCGAAAGACTCGCGCGGTGATCGCGCCCGAAGTTCTCCTCCAAGGCTATCGGCTGGGAGTCTTCCCCATGGCCATGGAAGATGGCTCGATCGAGTGGTTCGCGCCGGACCCGCGCGGGATCATTCCCCTCGATGACTTCCACGTTCCTCATGCCCTCGCCCGGGCCGTCCGGCGGGAGGTTTTCGAAATTCGAATCAACTCAAAGTTCCGGGAGGTAATGTCGCGGTGCTCGCAGCGCGCTGAGACTTGGATCAACGAAGAGATCATCGATAGCTACACCCGTCTGCATGAACTCGGTTGCGCCCATTCCGTCGAAGCTTGGCGGGCGGGCAAGTTGGTGGGAGGCCTTTACGGGGTGGCGATCGGCGGCGCGTTTTTTGGTGAGTCCATGTTTCATGAGGAGACGGACGCTTCCAAGGTGGCGCTTTGCGGCCTTGTCGCTCGCCTGCGTGAACGGAAATATTCATTGCTCGATACGCAATGGCTTACGCCGCACCTGCTGCAGTTCGGCGGGATGGAAGTCTCCCGGCGGGAATACATGCACTTGCTGACGGGAGCGCTGGTTTTAACGCGGCAATTCGGCGACTGACTGAGGAGTGGCGCTGAGCTGGTGGGGACTGAGCTGGTGGCTGGTGGGGACTGAGCCGGTGGGGACTGAGCCGGTGGGGACTGAGCCGGTGGAGACTGAGCCGGTGGAGAGTGAGCCGGTGGAGACTGAGCCGGTGGAGAGTGAGCGGATGGAGAGTGAGCGGATGGAGAGTGAGCGAGGGGTGAGCGGATGGAGACTGAGCGGGTGGAGACTGAGCGGGTGGAGCTGAGCGGGTGGAGCTGAGCAGGTGGAGCTGAGCGGGTGGAGCTGAGCGGGTGAGGGGGCAATGTTTTATGAACTTTCGTCGATTCTGCCGCTCCCCCCTCCCTGACCACTCACAAACTTCGCCAGATGGTCCAATTATAGCTGTTATGGTAATTATGATATCCGCACAGCTCACCGGCTTTTGCTTCTCCCGTCGTTCCGCGATCGGTCTCTGCTCTTTCGCGTTGGCCGCCACCCTACTCACCTCGCCTGCGCAGGCTCAGCTCTATACTGTCACCGATCTCGGTGTGCTACCTGGCAGTAAGGAGAGCAGCCCCGCCGCGATTAATCGCTTCGGCGATGTAGCAGGCACTTTCGATGCGGGCACCGAAGCCACCGCCTTCCGTTCCACCGCGGGGAATCAGTTTGCTTTCGATGATCTCGGCAACACCCCGGCGGCGAGCGTGACGCGCGCATTTGCCATTAACGATACTGGTTACGTGGTCGGCGATTCCAGTTTCGGTCACGTAAAGGAGAGCCAGACGCGACACGCTGCTCTCTTCGTTAAAGGAACTGAAATAGATCTAGGGACGCTTAAAGGCAGTGGCGAGTTCAGCCGCGCCAACGGCATTAATTCTTCGCTGCAAGTAGTCGGTTCCAGCTCGGAAGAACTGGACTCACCCGCCAGCCGGGCGTTTTTCTGGACCCAGGACACCGGCATGCTCGACCTCGGCACCCTCGGTGGCGCCTATGCGCAGGCTGCCGCGATTAACGAAAACGGGTTCAGCACCGGCAACTCGCAGACCCGCGAGACCGGGCCTGGCGAGGCGCATGCTTTCCTCGCGTATCCACCGAACGCTCACACGGAAGCGGTCGGAGGGATGCTTGATCTCGGCACTCTCGGCGGTCGTTCCTCCTACGGCACTGCGATCAACGCCAAAAACCACGTGGTCGGCTATTCTTCCATTAACGATGGTTCGAACGTCCACGCCTTCCTCTACAACGGACACGAAATGCTGGATCTGGGCTCTCTCGCCGGTAAATCAATCGATAACGATCACAGCTACGCCCTCGGGGTAAACAACCTCGATCAGGTCGTTGGTTACAGCTACATCTCAGACGACACCGCCTACATTTATCCGTCTGCTCCGATCCGCGCGCCGCAGCAGGTCGCCTTCATCTACCGCGACGGCCAAATGCAAAACTTGAACGATCTGATCGGCTCCGCGTCGGTGAATTACGTTCTCCGCGCTGCGACCTCGATCAACGATCGCGGGCAGATCACCGTCCTCGCCTTCGATCCAGAGGCTGGTGTCCATCGCGCTGTTTTGCTCACGCCGACGAAACTCGCCCCTGCGAAAACTGGCCGTTAAGAATCACTCAGCGGCTCCGCGCTCCTGCCGAACATACGGGAGCGTGAGCCACTGAGAGCTGAGCCCTCGCGGATCCGCGAGGGCTTTTGCGTTTGCGCGAGCGTTTGGCAAGCGGCAGCGCCACGGAAGTGCCTCGTCTCCAGTTGCTGCTGTCGGGCGCCACGCTGCACGCTTGCGCTCCATTCAGATTCTTGCATAGTGACGGCCCGGTTCCGGAAGGACGCAAAGTGTGCCTTTCGAGTCCTGGCTGGGTAGCTCAGTTGGTAGAGCAGTGGACTGAAAATCCACGTGTCGGGGGTTCAATTCCCTCCCCAGCCACCACTCAGGCGAGAGTGGGCTTTCCGCTCCCTTCCTCCGCTCCATCGGCAAGACAAAACTCGCCGCACGGTTGCATGCAGAAACCTCGGAGACGAGAGCGCGCGCTGGAGGTAGGCTGGCAGCAGATGAAAATATTCGCTTGCTCATTCCTGCTCCTCGCCAGCTTTTCCTCCATGGCCACAGGTGCTCCTCCAGCTTTTGGGGTGGAAGCCGCAACCCGTTTTGCCGATTTGGCGCTTGGGTGCGTGCACAAGGAATATCCAAACAAGATTAGCCACGTCCTGTTGAGCGATGCCGATGTGGCGCCGCCGCGCACGCTCACGCCGGCGTTTTACGGGTGCTACGATTGGCATTCGTCGGTGCACGGGCACTGGCTGCTCGCGCGTCTTGTTCGCACTTTTCCGGAGGCACCTTTTGTGGAGGCGGCCCGGGCGGCGCTCCGCCAGAGCCTCACGGCCGAACATTTGAAAATCGAAACCGCTTATCTGCAGGGCGAAGGCCGCGCGAGCTTTGAGCGTCCGTATGGCCTGGCCTGGCTCCTGCAACTCGTGACCGAGCTGCGGGAGTGGGATGATCCCGACGCACGCGCCATTCTGGCCAACCTGGAGCCCTTGGAAAAAGCGGCGCTGGCACATCTGCAAAGCTGGTTGCCAAAGCTCTCCCATCCAGTCCGCGTCGGCGAGCATGCGCAGACCGCGTTCGCGCTCGGCCTGGCGCTGGACTACGCGCGCGCCGCGAAGGACGAAACATTCGCGAAGCTCATCAAAGACAAGGCGCGGCTTTTTTATCTAAAAGATCAGAACGCACCACTCGCCTACGAGCCATCGGGCGAAGACTTCCTTTCTCCGATTCTTGGCGAGGCAGATTTGATGCGGCGGGTTCTGGCGCCAGAGGAGTTTGCGAAATGGCTCACAACTTTTTTGCCGCAACTGCCCGCCAAGTCCGAGGCAACGTGGCTGCCGGTCGCCATCTCGCCCGATCCGAGCGATCCGAAGCTGGCGCATCTGGATGGTTTGAACCTCAGCCGCGCCTGGATGCTGGAAGGGATTCGAGCAGGCTTGCCGGCGAGCGATCCCCGCCGGGCAGTGCTGGCGGAGACGGCAGCGGCGCATCGGAAGGCCGGCCTGGCGGCGGTGACGGGCGAGCACTATGAGGGCGGGCACTGGCTGGGAAGCTTCGCCGTTTACCTGACCACCGAACGTGGCCTCCCTAAAGACAACGCGAAAGACGCTGAGTGACGCCGGTGATTCTGGATACGCGGCATCTCGGCCGCCCGAATGTGATCGCTTCGGTCGCCGTGCCGATGGGCGAGGGGATCGCGCTATTCGATACCGGCCCGGAGTCGACTTTTGAGAACGTGGCCCAAGGCCTGCGCGAGATGGGCGCGGCCCCGTCGGAAGTGCGCCACGTTTTCCTTAGTCACATTCATCTCGATCACGCCGGGGCGGCCTGGCGCTTTGCGGAGATGGGCGCGAAAATTTACGTCCACCCGCGCGGGGCAGCGCACTTGTTAGACCCGAGTCGGTTGCTTGAATCGGCCACGCGTATTTTCGGTGACCAAATGGAACGCCTTTGGGGTCGGTTAATGCCGGTGCCCGAGGGGCAACTACAAGTGCTGGAGGATGGCGCGAGCGTCAGGATAGGGAAGGTGGACGTGCGAGCGCTGGCCACGCCGGGGCACGCCAGTCATCATCACGTCTACCACTGGGAAGACCGCGTCTTCGGCGGCGACGTGGCGGGAGTGCGGATTGGTCACGGGCCGCCCATCCCGCCATTCGTGCCACCCGAGCTGGATGTGGAAGCCTGGCTGGAATCAATCGCGAAGATCCGCGCGTTGCGGGCGGCAGAGCTTTATCTGCCGCATTTCGGTGTCGTCCGCGGCGAAGTCGAGACCCATCTGGATGCGCTGGAAGAACGCGTGCGCCGCTGGTCGGAGTGGTTCCGCGCGCGCATGGCGGAGGGCGTGGATGAAGCGCGCTTCCGGTCGCTCTTTGCGCGGTTTGAAGAGGACGATCTGCGAGCTGGCGGCGCGACCGACTCCGAAGTGATCGACTACGAGGCGGCCGATCCAAGTTTCATGGCTGTAACCGCGGCGCTGCGGTATTGGCGGAAACGCCAATCCTAGTACGCGTCCGGTTTGACTGGTGGACTGTTTTCCTCGGGGAGAGGTTTGGTGAGATCGTCGTGCATTTGCCCGGAGCGTTTCAGCCGCACCTTCCGCAAAAGAGGAGGGGGCGGCGGAGCCGTTTCTGGCGCGGCCACAGAGGGGATCGTGTCTGGGGGCGATTCTTCCACCTGCTGCAGGCGGGAGCGCTTCTTTTGGTTGCTGGAGAGTTTGAGACGATAGGGCGCAACCGGCTTCTCCCCGACGGGTTCCGGCTCAGGGGTCGCCGCAGCTTTCTCCGTTGGAGTGGCCATGCCCTTTTTCTCTGTCACCGCCGACGCAGGAGTTTCCCCCTTTTCAGGGCCAGCCTTGTCAGGATCAGGAGTGGATGGAGGAGTGTTCACAGGTCGGACGATGCACCTTCACCGTTCCGTGCCTCGCACCAAGTATCAAGTCCGCCGCACCGGTCATAGAAGGGACGCGGCCAGGGGCGGTGCATCCGCGGCAGTCGGCGCGCTCGTAGGAAAAGCGTGAGATCACGCTCCATGCGGCCGCAATTCAGGATCATCAAGGGAGCCATCCTTGGCCTGCTCTTGTGTCTGGCTCCATCAACGTGGGCGGCTTCGACGATCGAGTTGGCTTTGCCGGGCGGTAAGATCCGCGCGGAGGTGTTCGAAACCGCCGGGGCTCGGGTTCGCCCGGTGGTGATCGTGCTGCACGGGGCTGGCGGTATGCTTTTCGACGGGCCGGAAATGCGCCGGGTTTCGCGACGTCTGGCAGAGGAAGGGAACGCGGTTTATCTCCTGCATTACTTCGAGCGCACGGGGACGGTCTTCGCTCTGGATGGGACAATGCAGCGGCACTTCCCCAGCCTGGCTGGAGACAGTGCGGACGGCGATCCCGGCGATCCAGAAACTGCGCGGGAGTGCGGCGCCGGTGGGGCTTTACGGATATTCGTTAGGCGCTTTTCTCGCCCTGGCGGCGGCGTCGGATAATCCTGCAGTGGGAGCGGTGGTGGAGCACGCTGGTGGGGTTTGGAATAATCAACTGGAGCGGCTCGGGAAGATGCCGCCCATCTTGCTCGTCCACGGAAGAGAAGACGGCCGAGTGCCGTTCGAGAAGTACGCGAAGCCGCTCCTCTCGACGCTCCGGCGCAAGTCTCCGCGGGTGGAGACGCTATTCTTTCCGGGGGAGGGGCACGGCTTCAGCAGCGCAGCCATGACCGAAACGAAAACCGCGGCGGCTGCCTTCTACCGAAAGCATCTGCGCTCCCGCTAAAGCTGGAGGCCCGGGGCGGAGCCGGCGCTAAATGGCCTGAACCGCTTTATAGGTCTCTTTGAACGAAGAATACAGCTCGCGATGCTGCGCCACGCTCCGTCGCAGGACGGTCTTAAAGTTGGCGAGGTCCGCCAGGTTGATGATCTGATCGACGCTGTGCGCGAAGGCGGACATGGCATCATTCGTGACCAGATGATGGCTCAGGAGGACGACGAAATGCTGGCGGCGTTCCGGGCCGGGGCGCTGAATCATTTCGCGCAGGATCGGATTCGTCTGCGCGTTCGAGCCTTTGAAGGCTTCGTAGATTACCACCACATCGTAGCTGTAAGTGCGCAGTTTGAGCAGGACGTCCTCCTCGAAGAGACCGAGGTGGACCTTGTAGGTCATGTCGATCAACTGCGGCACGACCAGCTTTTGATACTGTTGCTGGTCGATGCAGACGAGAGCGGTGCCGTCGGTGGCATCGAAGAAGGGCTGGGCAGGTTCGGTGGCCATAAAATTACCGGAAGGCGTTGGCGGGAAGGTCGAGGTGGAGCCCGGAGTCGAGATCGTTATCCACGCCGCGGCTTTTTTGGATGAGATCAATTCCGCGACTGACCTTGCCTTTGCGAGAGGCGAAGACGCGGGCGGTTTCCTCCGTGATGAGATCGTTCTCGTAAGCGTCGAGGATCGATTGATCGAAAGTCATCCAGCCGAAAGGCGCGCTCGCTTCAATGATCTCATGGAAGCTACGGTGTTCGGCTTCGCCCTGCACGATCGTCTCTTTCGTGCGCAGATTATTGCCCACGATTTCGGTGAGAAGGTGGCGGCCACCGCCGACGCGTGGCGCGAGGCGCTGGCTGACGATGTAGCGGAGAGTATCGGAGAGGCGGATGCGCAGCTGTTGTTCTTCGCCAAGGGAAAAGAGGCCGAGGATACGATTGATGGCCTGGCCGGCATCGACGGTGTGCAGGGTGCTGAGCACAAGGTGTCCCGTCTCGGCTGCCATCAGCGCCACTTCCACGGTGGCGCGATCGCGCATTTCGCCGAGGAGGATGACTTTCGGCGCCTGCCGGAGAGCCGCGCGGAGACCATTCGGGTAGTTGTTAAAATCCTGGCCCAGCTCGCGCTGATTGAAGGTGGCTTTGAGTTTCGGATGAACGAACTCGATCGGATCCTCGAGCGTCACAACATGGACGGCCTGGGTCAGATTAATCTCATTCAGAACGGCCGCGAGGGTGGTGGTCTTGCCGCTCCCGGTCGCGCCGGTGAGAAGCACGAGGCCGCTTTTTTCGCGGGCGATCTCTTTCAGAATCTCTGGCAAGCCAAGGGAGTCGATCGAAGGAACCATCCCTTCCAGCTTCCGCATCACGATGGAGAAATGCCCTTGCTGGCGGAAAATATTCACGCGGAAACGCGCCACGTCGGTGAGCGAGTAGCTGCAATCGCACGAGCCGCCGGTGAGGTAATCGTAAATCAAACGCCGATTCCCTTGCATGAGGCAAAGAGCGATCTGCTCCGTCTGGTAGGGAGTGAGCGCTTCGAGCGGAGGCTCGACGTAGATCGGTTTTAAAACACCGAAGTCTTCCACCTGCAGGGGATGGCCGACGGAAAAGTTCAGATCGGAGATGCCATCGTAGGTCCGAAGCATCGCGAGGAGGATTTGATCAAGATCAGGCGCTCTCATACAGCAGGTCTATTCGTCGCCCAGGTCCGTGGGCGGATTTTTGAGGAAAGGGCGGAACTTTTTCTTATCGATGCACTTGTCGTAGGCCTCTTCCGGCGAGATGCGGGTGTGGCGCAAGTGCTCCATAATGGCGTCGTCGAGCGGCTGGTTGCCTTTCTTTTTGCCAACCTGAATCATGCCCGGGATCTGGTGGGTTTTGGCTTCGCGCACCAGGTTCGCGATCGCCATATCCACGACTAAAATTTCGAGGGCGGCGACGCGTCCGGGTTTATCGATGCGTCGGAAAAGATTCTGCGCGACCACGCCTTTGAGTGACTCGGCCAGCGTGGCGCGAATCTGGTTTTGCTGGCTGGTCGGGAAGACGTCGATGATACGATCGACCGCTTTTGCGGCGCTCGAAGTATGCAGAGTGCCAAAGACAAGGTGGCCCGTGGCGGCGGCGGTAAGCGCCAGCTCGATGGTCTCGAGATCTCGCATTTCACCCACCAGCAGGATATCCGGATCTTCGCGCAATGCGCCGCGCAAGGCAGAGGCAAACGAGCGGGTATGAACCCCCACCTCGCGGTGCTGCACCAGGCAATTCTGGCTGCGATGCACAAACTCGATCGGATCTTCCACCGTGATGATGTGATCGTGCCGCTGCAAATTCGCGTAATCCATCATGGCCGCGAGGGTGGTGGACTTGCCGGAGCCGGTCGGACCAGTGACGAGGACGAGGCCTTTTTTCAGGAGCGGAAACTTCTTCAACACCGGCGGAAGGCCAAGGTCTTCGCAGGTCAGCACCGTGGAAGGGATCAACCGAAAGACCGCGGAGATGCCGTATTTCTGCTGGAAGAAATTGCAGCGGTAACGCGCCACCCCTGGGACCTCGTAACCAAAATCGACGTCGGCGGTTTCTTCGAAAATCTTGATCTTACCTTCCGGCGCGATCTCATAGACCATCGCTTTCAGGTCGTCATTCTGGAGGGGCGGGTAATCGACCCGAATGAGTTCGCCATTGATCCGCAACATCGGCGGATTGTTCGTAGCAAGATGTAAGTCCGAAGCTTTTTGCTCGGACATGAGTTTAAAGAAAGAGTCGATCCGGGCCATGGGTGTGCGCTTGGTAGAAAGCTAAAAGAGTGCCAGCGAAAAGGGAGAAGCGGACGGGCTCTAAGCTGGCTGCGGCGCAGCATCAAGCGCGGAGCGAACCTGGGCGAGCAATTTCGCTCCGGTGTAGGGCTTGGGAATGAAGCCGCGCAGTCCGCGCGCCAGCATCGACCCCAACTTGGTCTGTTCCGCAAAGCCGCTGCTCAAAACGACATTCACATCAGGATTGAGCATTCGCAGTTCATCGAAGATGGCGTCGCCATCCATGACTGGAAGGAAGAAATCGAGGATGACCAGATCGATCTTCTTGCCGATTTGCTGGTAAATTTTCAAGGCTTCCATCCCGTCGCTTGCCAGGATCATTTTATATCCCTGTTGCGTGAGGATGGCAGACGCGAGCTCCGAAATTTGCGCTTCGTCATCCACCAGCAACAACAACTCGCGCGCACCGTCTGGATTAATAATCGGCACCCCGGATTCCACCACCGCGGCGATAGGTGCGCGAGTTTCCGGAATTTCCGGCGCCGACATTTTGGCTGCGGCTTCATGCAGCGCCGCGACCGACGGGGCGGGTGGCGGCACGATCGTGAAAGGAGCCGGCCGACCCGGTTTCGACGCGGGCGGGGTTTTGGCATTGCCGGAAAGAATTCTGGAGGTCACCCGATCGAAGAGCGCCGTAGCGGTCTTCGAGGCAAGCGCGACCTGTTCGTCGAGTAGCTCGATGTAGTTGTATTCGCCTTTATGCTGGCGAGACAGATCCGCGTAGCGCGAGATCTGTTGCAGCATGGTGTTCAACTCCGTCGTTGTCGTTGCCACCCATTTAAGGTCTTCGTATTCGAGCATATGTGTTGGTGCGACCGGCTTTCTTCTTGTGCTAAGCGCAGCTGGTTCACCTGTTTACAAGCACCCTTCGTGCCTTGGCGAAAAGGCATTTTGCTTTCTGGACAAACTCCACGCCACTTCCGCGGAAGGATAGCGCCGAGAGCAGAGAACGGCGCTGAATGGCGCTCGCTCTGCGTAAACCTGAACCGCCGCCGGCCGTGCGCGCCGGGCCCGAAGTTACTTGCCCAAGGCAGCGCGTAGTTCGGTCCGGGCAGACTCCACGTCCTTGGTCGTCCCGTGGCAAAGCAGCAACCCGCGCAGGCGATCGCCTTGGTAGTAACGCGCCACAAACTTCTTCTTGGCATGCGTCCCTTCCAGCTCCACCCGCGTCGGCTGCAAGCTGAAGTCGCCCACGAAATCGAGCCGCAGATCAAACATCTCCGTCCAGAAATAGGGGATCTGCTCGTAGCGAATCCGCTTCTTCCCCGTGATATTCGACCCAGCGACCAAACCCTGCTCGCGCGCGTTTTCCCAATGGGTTTGACGCCGTACGCCGCCCATCAGGCGATCCGGGTAAAACGCGAGATCGCCCACTGCGTAGATCCCTTTTTCCTCCGTTTCGAGATACTCCGTCACCGGCGAACCGTGCGGGCCGGAGAGCGGCGTATTGCGGACCAGATCCAGATTCGGCTCCGCACCGCAAGCGACAATAGCCACGCCAGCCGCGACCCGATCGCCGCTCTTGGTTTGGATATTTCGCAGGACGGTCTTCCCTTCGAACCCATTCAAGCTCTGGCTCAAAAGCAGCGTCACTCCATGTTTTGCAAAGTAGCCCGTGATCCATGCGCCCGTCTCCGGGTCGAGATAGCGGTTCAGCAAATACGAATTCCGATGCATCATGCTGACCTTGAACTTCAGCTGACGCAGGCTGGCTGCCACCTCACAGGCGAGCAAACCGCCGCCGATGACCACGACCGTTTTCTCCAGATTTGCCATTTCCCGCAGCGCGAAAGCGTCGCGCGTGGTGCGCATGTAGATCACGTTGCCGAGATTCGTCCCTGCCACCGCGGGGCGGAAAGGGCGGCTGCCCATCGCGAGGCAGGCTTTGTTAAACTCAATCGTCTCGCCGTTCCCCAGCACCGCCAGCCGGCGTTCGATGTTCAGCTGCGTCACCATCGTGCCGAGGCGCGTCTCGATCTTGTTTTTCTCGTACCAGGAGGCGTCGGCGTGCGGGAGTTTTTTGATCGGCGGGACCTTGTCGCGCAGGAACGTTTTCGAGAGCATCCAACGTTTGTAGGGCAGGAAGTTTTCCGAGCCGACCAGCGTGACGCTGCCCCGCTTGTCATATTTGCGAATGCTCTCGCAAACACTGGCTCCGGCAATGCCGCTTCCGATAATAAGGTAGTCGCGCTGAATCATAAACGAGCGCTGACGATAAACCCTGACCGCCGGCTTGCGAGGTAAAAATGCAATGCGGCTAACGAGAGAACACTGGGAGCGCGACCGGCGAGCGTGGGAATCAGCGCGCCCTGACAAGCTCGCGAGACCGTCGAAAATCGACTGCTACGCCTCGGGAGCGTCGCCTTTCCACGCGGCGCGAATTTCCTCTGGCGAGAGCAGAGTGCCCTCTTTGATCAACCGGCAGAATTCTTTCTTGCTCACCTGATGATGAGGTCCAGTACCGGCCAGTAAATCGGTGATCGATTTGTAATGCACCTCCAGGCGTTCCAGATGGACGATGCGCAGGTATTCCCCGCCCGCTTTCCAGACCTGATTTTGTTTTAGCTTCATGCGTCGCTCCTTCGCGCCCAGCGCAATTTGGCGGCAGTAGAACGCGGATTCGCGTAGCGCTCGGCTGGGCTGGCCCGGATCACCTTCTCTGCGATGGCCGCGTAGTGCCCGGTCCGCAAGCCCTCCTGCAAAGCTTTTTTCACCCGCCGATCTTCCCCAGAATGAAAAGTGAGCAACGCCGCCCGGCCGCCTGGGTTCAGACACCAGGGCAGAACGCGCAGGAAAGCTTCCAAGGTCGCAAACTCATCGTTGACCGCAATCCGGAGCGCCTGAAAGACACGCCGCACCGCGAGCTCCCGGTCGTCCTCGCGCGCGCGGGGAAGAGCGGCGCGCACCGCAGCGGCCAGGGCGCTGGTGGTGGCAAAGGTGCGACCGGCCAGCATTTGCGCGAGATGCGCCGCATTCACTTCATCGGCGTTCTCGCTCAGTAGGTCGGCCAGTTCATCCGGAGCGACCTTTTGCAGAAAGGCCGAGGCCGGTTGGCCGCGGAGTGGATTCATCCGCATATCGAGCGGGCCCGGCAGCTTCAAAGAGAAGCCACGGTCTGGATTATCAAACTGCATCGAGGAAACGCCGAGGTCCGCCAGGATCAAGTCCGCACCGTTCACGCCCGTTCGCGTCAGCACTTGCGGCAGGCCGGCGAAGTTGCTGCGTTCGGCGTGGAGTATCTCAGGGCCAAAGCCGAGCGCGTGCAAGCGCGCCACCGTCTTCGGCAGCTCCACCGGGTCGAGGTCGAGAGCGAGAAGGCGGCCGCCAGGTTGCAGCCGCTTCAGCAACTCTTCGGCATGCCCGCCGTAGCCAAGCGTGGCGTCCACCGCGACTTCTCCGGGCTGCGGATGGAGCACTTCCAGGATCTCCGCCACCATGATCGGGCGATGCGAGCCGGCAGGGGTGCGACCCGCGGCCAGCACTTTTGCCACCGTCTCGGGGTGCTGCACCGGGTCGTGCTCTTTGTATCTCTCCTCGAAACGGCGCGGGTTCTTACCGCGATAACGCGGCCGCCGTTGGTGCGGCACGGGATTCTCGGACATGGGCAGCTAATCTCCCCCACGGAGCGGCTCGACGCCATGGGATGCTGGCGCGCGTTAGGCGGCGCGGATTCAAGTCCGCACTCTGTCCGGAAAGAAACCACATGTGATTCCGCCCTCCTCGACGATAGTGCCCGGCTCGTGCCATTTCGATCTCTCGGTCTCGACGACCGCATCTTTAAAGCAATCCAGGAAGCTGGTTACACCGAACCCACTCCCATTCAGGCCGCGGCCATTCCGGAGATTCTGGCCGGGCGCGACGTCATCGGCATTGCGCAAACTGGGACCGGCAAGACAGCCGCCTTTGTCCTTCCCATCCTGCATCATCTCGCGAAGCGTTTGGCGGAAGGAAACCGACAAGGCATGCGCGTGCTGGTCGTGGCGCCCACTCGCGAGCTGGTCATGCAGATCGAGGAAAACGTGCGCGCTTATGCAAAACATCTGCCGCTGCGCATGGCCACCATTGTCGGTGGTTTAAGCGAACGTCCGCAGATCGAAGCGCTTCGCTCCGGCGTCGAGTTGGTCGTAGCCACGCCCGGTCGCTTGATCGATCTCATGCAGCAGCGCCACACGAACTTCTCCGGGATCGAGTTTCTCGTGCTCGATGAAGCGGACCGGATGCTCGACATGGGCTTCCTCCCGCCGATCCGACAAATCGTGCGCGGCCTGCCGAAGAAACGGCAGACCCTCATGTTTTCCGCCACGCTGTCGCGCGAGATCGAATCTCTCACGCACGAGTTCCAGCAATCACCGAAAGTGATCGAGATCGGCCGGCGCGCGAATCCTGCGGAGACGGTCACGCAGTTTGTCTACGAGGTGAAGCAACACCTCAAACCTTCGCTCCTGCTCCATCTCATGAAGGATCCGGAGTTCGACACCGTGCTCGTTTTCACGCGCACAAAACATGGCGCGGATCGGATCGCACGGCGGCTCGAAGGCGCCGGGATCAAGACCGGCACCATCCATTCGAATCGTTCACAAAACCAACGCTTGCGCGCGTTGAAGGATTTTAAATCCGGCACCGTTCGGGTGTTGGTCGCCACTGATATCGCGGCGCGCGGGATCGATGTGGACGGCATCTCGCACGTGGTGAATTACGATTTCCCGATGCATGCCGAGGATTACGTCCATCGCATCGGCCGCACCGGTCGGGCGCAGGCCGTGGGCGACGCGATCAGCTTCATCACTCCCGAAGATCATGGGCCGCTGCGGTCGCTCGAACGTTTTATCGGCCGCGGGATTGTGCGGAAGAAAGCGGAAGGTTTCGATTACGATATGGCGGCACCGCCGCGCGAGGATCGAGTCCGCGGGCAACCGCGCGGCGATCTGAGCGAACGTCGCAGCCGTCCTGCGGGCTCAGTCCCCGGAGCTTCTTCGCGACCAGCCGCACCTGCGGGTCGTTCGTTCGGAAGGCGAAGTGGCGGCGGCGGTGGCGGTCGTCGCTAGAGCCAGCTTCAGCCCTGCGAAAGCGCGAGGACGATCAAGAGCGCGAGCAGAATCGCGAGGACCAGAAACGCGATCTTGATCCAGCTCTTCGGATATTTTCCGGCGATGGTGCCGGTGACACCATTGGCGGCGATGCGGTAGGCCTTCCCGCCATATTGGTAGCTCAGGAGCCAGATCGGCAGAAGCACGTGCTTGAAAGTCTGGCCGCTGTAATCCGCCATCACCTGCAGATTGCGCTGCGTATCTCCGGGCACTTCGGCCGCGCACATCTCCCGTAGCTTCCCATCCATCTCCGCCCGCGAAGCGGACGCCGCAGCCACGAGATCGATCTGATACTGCTCTACCACCCAACCGGAAACGTAGCCGGGATCGTACGGCGCCAGCTCCTTCGTCGGGAACGGCTCCAGTTTCCGCAGTAAATTGGCCGGCACGCCGCGCGAGGCGGCGACCAGTTCATCATCAAAAAAATGCTCCAGCGCGCCGCTCGCATATTCCCAGCGCGTGTGCTGCACCTGGCGCGTCTGGGTGTTCCCGTTCGAGTCGCGATACGTCTCTGTGGTGTAGTAATAATGCCCCGCCTCCGCCGTCCACTCGGCCGCGACCTGCGCGTCGAACGTCCAATAGGGCAGGTAGACGCCGTGGATCGTATCCGTGAACGCGCGGCTCTTAAAACGATTCGGCGCAAACCACCGGCTCCGATACCAGGCATGCACCTTCTCCCGCACATCGCTTTGGCTCAGCTTAAAAGGAAGCACACTCTCCGGGCTGATCGGCGCCTTGATTTCGTCGTAAGGCACGAGCGCGGGTGAGCCGCAGAAGTCGCAGGTTTGAGCCACCCGTTCCGGCTTGAAGACCGAGATTGCCTGGCAACTTTGACACTTCACCGAGCGGGTCGCGGTTTGCCAGCCGCGTTCGCTTTCCGGGATGGCCGCAAGCGCCTCGGCCAGGTCGAGTTCCCGCACCGCGCCCTCGCTGGCTGCAGGCGGCTGCATCGGCGAAACGGTGCCGCAGAAAGGGCAGACCAGCGCCTGCTTCGCGGGCGACCACTCCGCCGCGCCACCGCAGGCAGGGCAATCGAAACGCTGCCGCGCAGTCACGTCCACCGAACCGTCCGCTTTCGGTTGAGGGACAGCGGTCGGCAACGGCGGTGGAACACCAGCCGGCGTGGGGAGGGGAGGCGGGACGTTGGCGTTGCTCTTCGGCAGTGGCGGCGGGACTCCGCGTCCAGCCGACGATGCGGGCGGGCTCTCCGAAGGCTCGTCCATGCGCTAACTCTGCAGGAATTCGTTCAACGCTGCGCGCGTCACGCGATAGCTTGATCCGATCTTTTTCCCCTTCAGGTCGCCGCTTTCGAGGCTCTGCATTACATCGGCTTCGCTCACGCCCATCGCCTCCGCTGCTTGCGCCGGAGTCAAAAGTTCAGGCAAAGCCGAGGCCACTGGGGCCGCTGCGCCCGCCACGGTGGCACCGCCGGAAGGCGCGGCCGATTGCATCGTGTTTTGCTGCTGCATGATCTGCTGCGCCATCGCCAGGCCTACCGCCATTTCGGTCGCGACCCCGCCCGCGCTGCCGCCTTTTTCCATGCCCTGCGCCATCTGGAATTTGACGTAGTCGTTTAAATTCCCGACCGCGGCCATGCTGGAACGTTTGTCGATCGCCTGCTCCACTTCTGCAGGAACGGAGACGTTCTCGAGGACGAAGCTGGCCAGCTCGATTCCGTATTTGGCCTGAATGATCGGATTGATGAGCGGGAGCAGCGCTTCGCCCACTTCCTGGTAGCGCGTCGCCACATCGAGCACGGGAATCTTCGCGCTCGCGATCGCATCGCTGAAGATGCTGACGATGCGGGAGCGCATCGTCTCCGCGAACTCATCGAGCCGGAAGTTGTGATCGGAGCCCGCCACCTCCTTCAACATCAGCTTCGGATCGCTGACGCGGAAATCGTAGGTGCCGAAGGCGCGCACGCGCACGATCCCGAAATCCTGATCGCGCATCATGATCGGGTTTGAGGTGCCCCACTTGTTGCCGGTGAAAAGGCGGGTGGTGACAAAATAGACGTCCGCTTTGAAGGGCGACTCGAAGCCATACTTCCACGATTTCAGCGTGGTCAGGATCGGAATGTTATCGGTGGTGAGAGTGTGCTTGCCCGGCCCGAAAGTGTCGCCGAACTCGCCCAGGTAAATGAACTGCGCGACCTGCGATTCCCGCACGATCAACTGCGCGCCGCGCTTAATTTCCGCGTCGTTATCCTCGAAGCGGTAGGAGATCGTATCGCGCGAATCATCGGTCCACTCGATGATGTCGATCAGTTGGCCGCGGATGAAATTCATGATGCCCATGGTGTTCTTTCGGTAAGGGGTTGCGCTGACGGGGGAAGTTGATCGTCCCGTTACAAAACGCAAAGCATTCTTGCGAGGCGGTTAAGCGGCGCGCCCGCGCGTGATCCGAACCTCCGGACGGTAGGTAATGCGCACCAGGAGATCGCCGCGCCCGCCGCGCGCTTTTGGCAGACCCTCGCCGGAAAGGCGCAGGATCTCCCCGCGGCCCACGCCCGCGGGAATTTGCAGGCGCAGCATCGTCCCGGTCGCGCCCGGAATGGTTTCAGTGCCGCCTTCCGCGGCGCGCCGGGCATTGATGCGCAGATCGCAGCGCAGATCGGAGCCCCGCGTTTTGAAGCGGTAATTTGGCGAGACGCGCACGCGCACCTGGACAAAGCCGCCGCCGGCTGCGCTGCTCCGCGGCAACCGGAAACGCGCGCCGGGCGCGGTCTCGGGTGGGACGGTTAACGAGTAGTGCTCGCTCTCCGGATTCGCCGGATCCTTCACCTGCACCTCCAGGATTGTGCCGCGAAACAGCTCGTCGATCCGAAGGGAAACGTCCTGCGTGATGTTCCGCTCGATCCGGCCGCGCGGAGCCGGCTTTGCGCCTGTGCTCTCGCCGCGATCGTAAGCGCGTCGTCGCGCCGGATCGCTCAAGGTTTCATAAGCGGCATTGAGCGCTTCCATCCGCTCCGCCGCCTCCGAGGAATCCGCATTCAGATCCGGATGATGCCTTTTAGCCAGCGTGCGATAGGCTGCGCGCACCTCTGCCAGGGTGCAGGCCCGCTCCAGCCCGAGCGTAGCGTAATGATCGGGTGCGCCTGACTCCACGCGTCCCTTTTAGCCGGCGATGGCGCGCACGCCATCCACCAAGCGCTGCACCTCTTCGGCCGTTGAGTAGCAGGCGCAACCAGCGCGGAGCAAACCATGGCGACTCTGGCCCAAACACTCCACCGCGGTGGTGGCGTAGAAATCCCCATTTGAAGCAAAAACTCCGCGCTCCGCCAGACGGCGTGACACGTCGACGGACGGAACGCCGTCGACTGTGAACGATACCGTGGGCGTGCGAGGCGCATCGGGCGTTGGACCGTAAAGCTGCACGCCATCGATCGCAGACAAGCCTTCCCACATCTGCGCCAGCAGCGCGCTGCCGCGCTCATGCAATTCCGCGAACGCGTTCGTTAGGCGTTCGCGCCGGGTGGCTCCCGGGGCGATCGACGCGAGGAAATCCACCGCCGCCGCGGCGCCTGCCATGCCCTCGTGATTTTGTGTCCCGGTCTCAGCTCGCTCGGGCGACGTGTTCGGCGAGGGGATCAACTTGGGGAAATCCAGCTGCGCGAGAAGTTCCTCGCGGCCGTAGAGCAGCCCGATGTGCGGGCCGTAGAATTTGTAGGCGGAGCAGCTCAGGAAGTCGCAATCGAACGCCCGAACATCGACGAGCGCATGCGGCGCGTAGTGGACGGCGTCGACGAAAATCTGCGCGCCCATCTCGTGCGCGAGGTCGGCGGCGCGACGGATGTCATTAATCGTTCCGAGCGCATTCGAAGCGGCACCGATCGCGACCAGTTTGGTGCGTCCGCTCATGCGCCGGCTCAGATCGTCCCAATCCAGTTGCCCGGTCTCAGGGATCATCTTAACCACGCGAATCGTGACTCCGCGTTCTTTTTCCAGCGCACGCCATGGGGCCACGTTGGCGTGGTGGTCCAGCTCGGTTACAACGATTTCATCGCCCGGCCCGTAACCGCGACCGAGGGTGCGCGCGAGATGAAAGGTGAGCGTGGTCATGTTCGCGCCGAAGGCGATCTCGGTTGGCGACGCGTTTAGGAAATCGGCCAGCGTTTCGCGCGCACCGGCGATGATGAGCATCCGTCTCTTCGCTGGTGGGAAAGGCCCAATGACTATTGGCGTTGTGGTTAAGCAGATAATCGCTCATCGCGTCGACGACGACCTGCGGCACTTGCGTGCCACCAGGCCCATCGAAGTAAGCGACCGGCTGGCCGTGGTGTTGCCGGGCAAGGGCCGGAAAATGGGCGCGGATTTCGGCGGGCGAAAGGGAAGGCTGGGCGGCGGTTACCATCGCGCAGTTTGCGTGCAGATCAGCGGGTTTGCCAGTCTCTCTTCCGCGTTAAGCGCGAAGTTTGAACCGAAGACCTGTGATCAAGCCATCGGTTCCCAGCCGCCCAAGGTCATCCCGAGCCGCGCAGACGGCCGAGGGATCTCTACGAGGCACGAAAACATCAAGGTGCACCCTATGCCTGGTGCCATCCAGGATGTGGCTTCCCTTGGTGAGAAGAGCGCGTGCACTTCGGCGCTGGGATCCCTCGGCCGTCTGCGCGGCTCGGGATGACAAGTGCTTTGTCGCCCAACTGATGTGCCGCAACGTTCCCGAGGGAATCAGAGCAACCGTATCGTCGTCACGGAGATGCGCCCGCCGAAACAAACATCCACGTCGGCTCCCGGCGTGCGCGTCCGGAGATGGTAATCGCCCGCGAAATAGAGTCCGCTCTCTTCCTCGTGCCGATAATTTAACGGCAGAGCGCTGGGATCGAGCGGACACCACACGACTTCCGGTGCGTCTACGACCTCATGCGGGAGGTTGGGTAAATTGATGTTGTAGAACAGGCCGGCCTCGATCGGTCGCGCGATGATCTCCTTGAGAATGGGGATGAGCCAGCGGGTGGTTCGCGCCCAATCAAACGCCACCCCGGACTTCCGATAATGCGAGACCGCGATCCCGGGCCATCCGTGCAGAACTGCTTCCCGCACCGCCGCCACTGTCCCGGAATAGTAGACGTCTGCGCCAAGGTTTGCGCCGTGATTGATGCCGCTCAGGATCCACTTCGCGTCGGTCACCAGATGGAGCAGACCGAGGCGGATGCAATCCGCTGGGGTGCCGTGAATGGCAAAGCGCTTCTCGCCGCGCGGCTCGATCCGCACGCCATTGTGCCAGGTCACCGCGTGGCTGACTCCGGACTGGGGACCGGCAGGCGCGACCACTATCGGATCGCCCAGACTGCGGGCGGCTTCGGTAAGCGCGGCGAGGCCTTCGGCTTCGATGCCGTCATCATTGGTGAGGAGAAGTTTCATTGGTCTTAGAGAAGCCGGAACGTCGAACGTCGAACGCCGAACGTCCAACGCCGAACTTATGAGAGACGCATGAAACGGTTGCGCCCGGGACGCTCCCTTTGTAATGGGCGGGACGCTGATGCCGCCGCGCCTTTTCCCGCCTCTTTTACTACTCCTGGCCGCGCTCTGTTGGAGCCTCGGCGGGGTCTTGATCAAATCGATCGACCTCTCGCCCATGGCCATCGCGGGAGGGCGAAGCGCGATCGCGATTCCGTTGATGTTGCTCTTTGTCGGGCGACCGAAATTTTCCTTTTCGACGGCGCAGATCGGGGGCGCGATCGGCTACGCTTTGACGGTAATCCTCTTCGTTTTTGCTACGCGGATGACGACCGCAGCAAACGCAATCTTTCTGCAATACACCGCGCCGATCTACGTCGCGCTGATCGGACGTTGGTATCTGAACGAGCGCGCGCTGCGGATCGATTGGCTGGTCATCGCGGTCGCCTTGGGCGGGATCGCGTTGTTCTTCATGGATCGGCTTACTGTCGCCGGTTTTTGGGGAAACATCGTCGCGCTGGGGAGTGGAGTCGCCTTTGCTTCGGTGGCGGTTTTCCTGCGGAAGGAGAAAGCGGGGTCGCCGGTGACGAGCATTATCCTGGGCAACATTTTGGTCGCGCTCGTCGGGCTGCCGTTCATGTGGCAAGCCTCGCTCGGGCCGGGCGATGGCTGGCGTTTGCTGCTGCTGGGCACGGTGCAGCTCGGTCTGCCTTACGTGCTTTATGCGATCGCGATCAAACAGGTGACCGCTCTGGAAGCGACGCTGATTCCATTGCTCGAGCCGGTCCTGAATCCGCTCTGGGTCATGCTGGCCCTGGGCGAAAGGCCGGGGCCGTGGGCGATCGTCGGCGGGGCGATGGTTCTCGCTGCCGTGTTGGGGCGGGGAGCGATGATGATCATGAGCCGGCCGCCGCGCGCAGTGACCTAATCGTTTGCCTCCGCCGCGCTTTCATCCGACTCCGCCGCGGTCGGCTGCGTGGCCTGAGCGACACGCTGCGAGCGGGCTTTGGCCGCGAGGAGATTTTGCGCGCGTTTGGCCGCACGGATTTCTTGCGCAGTGGGCGGCGGAGCGGGCCGGGGATGGGTGGCGCGGTAATACTGAGTCGCGCAGCCAAGCGCGAACATGGCCAGGACACAGGCAGTGACTTTCTTCTCCTCGAGGGTGAGGACAAGCCATTGCCGACGAAGCGCGCGTTTTTTCTTCATCGTGCGCGGGATCGTTTCACTCGCAGACAACGAAATTTTCCGCGCAGGTTACGATTGTAGAAACCAGCCTTGGAATCGGCCGCGAGCAGATCGCGATGAAGCGAGCGCGGCACGTCCAGATAGCGGTAGATCGAGCCATCGTGGAACTCAATTTCGAGCGCGTGCAATTTCCGGCTGTAGCCCACCGCCACCAGAGCGGTGGAAGCGACGGCCGCCCGGGGAATGCGCGAGACGATGGGATCGACTGAGCGATCGGCCGCGTAAGGCGAAGGAAGAAAAGCGAGGGTGGCAAAGGCGACCAAAAGCCAGCGCGCTCTCACTCGACCAGCCTATTGTTAGGCTTAGTCCGCCGTCGAGCGGATATTTCGCAATCTTAGGTGGCGCAAATTTCCAACCTGCGGTCAGGAGGTAGAACTCGCGCGCGTCCGTTACTCCCGACTAAGAATAACAGTAACCGGCGTCCCCTTACTAATCAGCAACTCAAGGTCGACGATGTCTCGCTTTAAGATCGCGATGCCTTGCGGGGGGCGACCCTCCGCGTCAGGGGAGCCTGCGTCGCCATCGCCTTCAATTTCGATCTTGGAATCGCCGTCATCGCTTGTCTCATCCACGCCGTAGAGGACGTAGCCGCCGCGCCGCAAATAGATCCACGGGGTGCCGGCTTGAGGATCGGCGCCGCGCGTGCGCGCCACGGGTTTGCCATCCTCCCAAAACGATTTCGCGGAGACTTTTGTCTGCACCTGCGCGGCGCGTGTCTTTGGCAGATCGATCGCAGCGATGGCGTATTGGGTGAAGAAACCGTGCCCATCGTGCACTACCACCCGCTCGCGCGGGAGGTCGACCGTGATCGTGAATTCCAATCGCGGCACGATGAGTTTATCGCCCGGCCGCAAGAGAGTGGAGGCAAGGCCATTCACTCGCATGATGGCGTCCGTGCTGGAGGCGAGCTTGCGCGCGATGGAGGAGAGGGCGTCGCCTCGTGCGACGGTGTATTCCGTTTTCCGGACGGAAGGTTCCCGGGCGAAGAAGAGCTGCGTGTTGATCTGGCCCAAAAGATCGCGCAGCTCACGCGTGACGGGGGAGCGCGGCGCGGAAACGAGAGCTTCCGCAAGCAGGGCGCGCGCTTCTGGCAGGCGCCCGGCGTTGTGAAGCTCCTGCGCGGCTCGGAGTTTCTCGACGTTCGGATGGACGTAGCTAACCCAAGGCGCCTGGGGCACTGATCTCGGGCGGAGGACCAGACGGGTAAAATAGACGCCGCTGCCTCCAATCGCCGAGGCGAGGAGAAGGACGACGATCTTTTGCCAGAGAGCCATACCCACGACTATAGCCGCGCAGGCCGAGAGCGCACGCTGCGGCGGATGTCGGGCCATTCCTGCGATTGGCCCTTGGCGAGCCAGCGAGAGCCGTTATAAAGACACCGCCATGCCCACCCTGGAAGCCTGCTCTCGCATCGCCAAAAGATTTCTCGTTTCAGCCCGCGCCGTGTGCGGATGGCTGATTTTTCTGGTGCCCGCTTTGGCGACGGCGCAGGTGACAAGACAGATTACTTTTGAAGTCACGCTGCCGGCTGCGACCCCGCTGGAGGACACCATTTACGTGGCGGGAAATTTCCAAGGCTGGGACCCGGGCGCGACGGCGCTCACCCGCGATAGCGCGACGCGCGCGCGTGGCACGGTCTCCGTGACTCAAGGTTCGTCGCTCGAATTCAAGTTCACCCGCGGGAGCTGGGCGCGTGGGGAGAAGGCGATCGATTGCAGCGAGATTCCCAATCGCACCGCCACTGCGAATGAAGACCAAACCATCACCGCCACCGTCGCTAATTGGGGCGACAATTGCGTTGCGTTCTACGACGCGCGGGTGGAGAAAGTGCGGCTCGCAAGCGCGGCCTTGGGAGTGACGAAGGAGTTCTATGTTTACACTCCGCCCGGCTATGCGCAGTCGCCCGGCCGCCGGTATCCGGTGCTCTATCTTTTCCGCGGACACGAGAAGGAATGGATCAATAAAAACGAGGACGGCACGCGCGGCGGCAAGAACGTGATCGACGTTTATGAGCAATTGCTCGCGGCGGGAACGGTCGGCCCGATGATCTTCGTTTTCCCCGGGATAAGCAGCGACGATAACAGCGTCCCGGGCATGGTGACGAACTTCAAGTCGCCGCAACTGACCACGGCCGCGGGCGTGGGTACGGGACGTTTCGAAGACTACTTCGTGCTGGAAGTGATCGGTTACGTCGATACGCATTACCGCACCCTGGCGCGACGCGAAGGGCGGGGAGTGGATGGCTTTTCGCTGGGCGGTTTCATGAGCGTGAAGATCGCCGCGCAGCATCCGGAATTGTTCAAGACAGTGGGCGCGTTCGATGGGACGCATTTCTACGCAGATGCCACCTGCGCGAATGTGGATGCGGTGCGCGACGTGAACACTTTTACCACGAATGCGATGTTCGATCCGGTCTTCGGCAATCCGCGCGATACTGCTTTCGCTGCGCTAAACAATGGGCCGAATCTGGTCTGCAACGCCTCTCCCGCGGCGATGCAAAGTCTGCGTTGGTTTGTGCAATACGGCCCGCTCAGCGGCGAGCCTTTGAGCTCAAACTATCTCCGCGGCGATCACCTGGTGAGCAAGCTGACCGCGAAAGGCGTGACCAACGAAATCGCCGCTGTGCTCGAAGGGGGACATAATTGGGCAACCGCGGATGAGCATATGCGCCAGACGCTGCCGCTGCATTGGTCGGTGCTCGGCCCGGCGACAGCTGCGTTGGCGCCGGAGTTGCGCATCACCGCGATCGACCGGTTGTCGAGCGGGCGCGTTTCGGTGCAGGGCCAAGGCGTTCCTCTGGCCCAGCACCGGGTGGAGGCAGCGGAAAGTCTGGTGGAAGATTTTGTCGAGATCGCGACGGTGGCGGCGGATGCCGAGGGCGCGCTCGTTTTCGAAGACGCGAACGCGGGCGGAAAAGCTCGACGGTTTTACCGCTTCACTTATCCGTAGCAGACGAGTCCGCTCCACCAGCAGGTAGTCTGCGATGGACCGGAGCCGGCCATGCGGTGAGTTTGTCCTTCCATGCAAGCAGCGTTCGATGTCGTAATCCTGGGTGCCGGCCATAATGGGCTGGTCGCTGCGACCTATCTGGCGCGAGCGGGTCTCAGTGTTCTGCTCCTGGAAAAGAACGATTACATCGGGGGCGCAACGACGTCGCAGCAGGTCTTCCCGGATTACGATGCCCGGCTCTCGCGCTACTCCTATTTGGTCAGTCTGTTTCCGGAAAAGATCGTGCGCGATCTTGATCTCAAATTGGAACTGCGCCGGCGCGCGACCGGCTCGTTTACGCCCTATCAGAAAGAGGGGCGACACGGCGGGTTGCTCTTGAGCAATGTCGACGAAGAGGCGAGCCGGCGTTCGATGGTCGAGTGCACAGGGAGCGATCGCGAGCACGAGCAGTTGCAGCGCTTCTACGAACTGGCACGCGTCTTCGCCGAGCAGACTTGGGACAGCATGCTCGAGCCGTTGCGGACGAAGGCGGAATTCCGCGATCGATTCCAAGCGGACGACGTCTCGCGCGAAGCGTGGCGATCCCTGGCAGAGGAACCACTCGGGAACGCGGTCGAACGCTATCTGCAGAATGATCTCGTGCGCGGTTTGGTTTTTACCGATGCGAAGATCGGTGTCTTTACCCACCCGCACGACCCGACGCTTTTACAGAATCGCTGTTTCCTTTATCACCTGATCGGCAACAAAACGGGGGAATGGAAAGTGCCGGTGGGCGGGATGGGGGCGGTGGCGGGGGAGCTCGAGCGCGCTGCGCGGGCGAGCGGCGTGACGATGCATACGCAGGTGGACATTCAGGCGCTCGATCTGACGGGAAAAAAGCGCACGGTCGAGTTCTTGCAGAATGGAAAGTCGCAGACCGTCGAAGCGCGCTTCCTTCTTGTGAACTTCGGCCGCAACATCCTGGCGAAGATTCTTAATCGACCTCACGCACCTGATCCGACGGACGAAGGCTCGGTCTTTAAAATCAACATGCTCTTGCGACGCCTGCCGCGCTTGAAGGCGACTCGTTATCCGGCAGCGGAGGCGTTCTGCGGGACGTTCCATAGCGATGAAGGGTACGAAGCGATGAAGCAGAGCTTCGCGCAGGCAGCCGCGGGCGAATTGCCTGAGCACACGCCGTGTGAGGTCTATTGTCACACGCTCACGGACGACAGCATTCTCGCGCCGGATCTGCGCGCGCAGGGCTTCCAGACCATGACGCTCTTCGGGCTCGATACGCCGTGGAGTTTGTTTGCCCAGGACAACGAGACGATGCGGCGCGCGGCGGAGAGGAAATTCATCGCCAGCATGGATCAGTGGCTGGAGGAGCCGCTCGAAGATTGCCTGGCGGTGGCGCGCGATGGCAGCCTTTGCCTGGAGAGCAAAAGCCCGGTCGATATCGAAGAAGCGCTCGGTCTTTATCACGGCAACATTTTTCAAAACGCGCCCACCTTTCCTTTTGCGAGCAGTGACGAAACGGCGGGAACATGGGGGGTCGAGACCGAGTATGAGAACGTCTATTTCTGCGGTTCCAGCGCGCAACGCGGCGGCGCGGTGAGCGGAATTCCCGGGCACAACGCAGCGATGAAAGTGCTCGAGACCATTCGCGGACGCGCAGGATGAAGGCGCTCGTTTCTCAGGCGCACACCTCGCGAGTGCAAGAGATCCCGCAGCCCGGTCTGGAGGCAGGGGACATTCTCCTGCGGGTGACAGCATGCGGTCTTTGCTTTTCCGACGTGCACAAGATTCGCTTTCAACCGTTGCCTGATCCGGTGGTGCTCGGGCATGAAGTGGCCGGCGTGGTGGTGGAGCGGGGGAGTGGCGTCCGGAAGTTTAAGCTCGGCGATCGTGTCGTGGTCGCGCACCACGTGCCGTGTCTACGCTGTCACTACTGTCTGCGCGGGAACGTCTCGATGTGCGCGCAATTCAAGGGCACGAATCTCGACCCCGGCGGCTTCGCGGAGTTCGTGCGGGTGCCAGCGATTCATGTCGAGCAGGTGGCTTTCGCAATTCCGGAGACGCTGACGGATGCCGAAGCCTCGTTCATGGAGCCGCTGGGTTGTTGCGTGCGAGCGATCAAGCGTGCGGCCGTTCGGCCGGCGGATGTGGTGGTGCTGGTCGGTCTCGGATCAATCGGGTTGCTGATGATGCAATTAATTCGAGCGGCGGGCGCGGAATGTATCGGGCTGGACCTGGATCCCGCGCGACGGGAGTTTGCCCGGACGCTTGGCCTGCGGACCGCGCATGCGGGCGACGAGCAGGGATTGCGCGAGTCCATTCTGGAAGCGACCGAGGGGCGCGGAGCCGATGCAGTGATTTTAACTGCAGGGAATCCTACCCTGGTCCCGACGACGCTGACTTGGTTGCGCAACGGCGGCACCTGCCTCGTCTTTGCCAGCCTCCATCCCGAATCCGAAGTGCGCCTCGATTGGAATCAGCTCTACTATCGCGAGCTGAAGATTGTGACTTCTTATTCCTCTTCGCCGGAAGACTTGGCGGAGGCGTTGCAATTACTCGGGAATGGATCCGTGCGGGTGGACGGAATGACGAAACATAGTTTTCCCCTGGAGCGTTTCTCCGAAGGGCTCGCCGCGGTGGAAGCGCGCACCATTTTGAAAGCGATCATGACTCCTCATGAGTGAGCAAATGCGCGCGGTCTTCTTTCATGGGCCAGGCGATTTGCGGCTCGCGCACACTCCGATGCCGACGGCTGGCGCGGGCGAGATTGTGGTCAAGATTCACACCGCGTTGACCTGCGGGACGGACTTCAAAGCGTATCGCCAGGGGCACGCGGTTTTGTTGAAGCACACGCCGTCGCCGTTTGGGCACGAGATGGCGGGGATAGTGAGCGAATGCGGCGCGGGCGTGGAATCGTTTTCGCCGGGCGACCGGGTGGTGGTTTTGAATTCTGCGCCGTGCGAACAGTGTTTCTATTGTGTGGAAGGAACGCCGGAACTTTGCGACCAGCTCGAACTCCTGAATGGCGCCTACGCGGAATACATTCGCGTCCCGGCGCACATCACCCGTCAGAACGTGCATCGGCTGCCGGAGAGTCTTGATTTCGCGACCGCCGCGCTGGCGGAACCGTTCGCGTGCGCCTTGCACGCGGTGGATAAAATGCGGCTGTCTCCAGGCGAGACGATTGCTGTGATCGGCGCCGGGAACATGGCGCGGCTTTTAATCTGCGCGCTAAAAGCAGCGCAGGCGCGCGTGCTCGTGCTCGGCCGGGATCCGGGTCGCCTGCGACTCGCGCTCGACGCCGGCGCCGACGAAGTAATCGATCTCTCGCGCGAGACTGAGGGCGCGACTGCCGTGCGCCGCCGCACGAACGGGGAGCGTGGAGCGGACGGAGTCATCGAGGCCGTCGGTAAACCCGAGACGTGGGCCATGAGCGTGGAAATGGCGCGAAAGGGTGGCCGCGTCTGCCTCTTCGGCGGCTGCGCGCCGGGGGCGCGCGCGGAGTTGGACGCGCACCGGATTCACTACGGCGAACTCTCGCTCTTCGGTGTCTTCCACCATCGCCCGGGTTACGTGCGCCAGGCTCTGGAGTTGCTCGCGGAGGGTGCCGTGCCGCCCGCGTTGTTCATCGACCGGGAGATTTCGCTCGAAGAATTGGTTCCATTTTTCGCGGCCAACGCAGCGGCTTCCGCACTGAAAGCCGCTGTCGTCATGCCGGACTAAACTATCGCCGCACGGAAGGCGGTGAGGAACGCCTCCATCTCCGCTTTGCGTCCGATGGTAAGCCGCATGTGATTCGGCAACGTGGGAAACAAGCGGCCAATCTTCACCTTCCGCTCCTTCATCGCCGCGATCACTGGCACGACCGGGCGTTTCAAATTCACCATCACGAAATTAGCGTGCGACGGGATGCTCTCGAAGCCGTCCGCTGCCAGCGCGTCCGTGACAAACTTGCGAGTCTCGAGGTTAAGCTTCCGCCCGGCGGGAACATGCTCGGTGTCGGCAATGCTCGCGCTCGCCGCCACCAGGGCGAGAATGTTTACGCTATCGGAAAGCTGGTGCGGCGCCATCCGCGCGATCGTGGCCGGCTGCCCAATCGCATAGCCACAGCGCATCCCGGCCATGCCGTAGATCTTCGAGAAAGTGCGCGCCACGATCAGATTCGGGTGGTCCTTGATCAGCGGGATCACACTCTCGTATTCCGCGCTCTCGACGTAGTGATGATACGCCTCGTCGACGAGGATGATCGTCTCCGGCGGCGTTTGCGCGATGAATTCCCGCACCGCTTTCTTCGGGGTGATGCTGGCGGTCGGATTATTCGGATTACAGAGGTAAACCAGGCCGCCCTTGGCCGCTGCCATCTTGGGGAGATCGTGCGCGAAGGTGTCTGTCAGCGGCACAGTCACCACCTGCGATCCCCGGCGTTTCGCGTGGCCGATGATCGCTTCGAAAGTGGGATCGGCGACCACGAGCGGACCGTCGAAAGCTGTCGCGCAGATCTTCAAAATCTCGCCCGAGCCCGCGCCGAGGAGGATCTGGTCAGGCTCCACGCCATCGTTTTTCGCCAGCGCGGCGATCAGCAAATCCGCGTGATCATCGGGATAGCGACAGGCGAATTCGTAGGCGCCGGGAATCGCAGCGAGCGCCTTCGCGGAAGGTCCAAACGGATTTTCGTTTGAGCTCAATCGAACCACGCCGTCGACCGTGCCAGCAGTCGCGGGCGAACGAGCCAGAGAAAAAGCAGGACGCGCAACGGAGAAAGCGGCGCCGGCCCCGAGAAGCTGCGCAAAACGTCGGCGAGAGATGGTATTGGTTTTCAAGCCACCAGCTTATCCACCGGGCAATGCGAAGCGCGAACAAAATTGCCCACAGAGAGTTGTGAACCGGTGAAGCCGACTTGGGATTCGAGCGGGATAATCGAGTCCGGATAAAAGTGGGCCGGTCGTGAGCCAACCACTGGTGTTGCCTCCGATTCGGTATGGTAATTTTATTCGTCCGATTCTCGAAACGTCGTCGTGGTCGGGTAATTCGTGGACGACGCTCTTTGAGCGGTGGCCCCATACCGCCGTGCCGATCAGTCCGGCAATTGCAGTAATCAGCATCGCAAATCCGATTAGCGACGCCCCTATTTTCACCAGGAACACACCTGTAGTGAGAATTGCGACAGTAATCACTGAAGCACAAAACAATCCCGCCAGCCGCAATTTAAAATAATTCCCTGCCGTCTGTTGATTCAGTTGGTGATCGTTTTGCTGTTGATTCCTCAAATACGTGTGGCGCTGCATCTGCTCGAATTTGAACGCATCCAACAACGCCTTTTGGGCCTCCGCTGGGAATGCGTTGTAAGTGTCAGCCGAAGGCAATTCTACGTTCGTCGCCGGAAACAGGATATTTACCTGTGTGTAATTCGGCACCCCTGACTGGGGTTGTTGTTCCAATCGCCGCGGAATCTCCGATGGATCAGCCAAATTACGCGCTCAGTTCAAACTCCGACTGGACTCTTTTCTCAACCTTGCGGCTAGCCCGCTGGAAATCGCTCGCGATTCGCGCGAAGTCCGCCGCCACCGCTTCCTTGGGGTATTCCCAGGAACGGTGATTCGATACCGTGGCGCGGGCGACAGCCCCAATGGGGTCAAAACCAGCGAGGCAGCACCAAACATGAATTGTCGCATCATTTCGCTCATATTTTGTACAGAAAACGTCCTGCCCTTGGCCATAATGTCAAGACGCCCGCACCGGACATGTCGAGCTAAATTCACGCCAACCGCAAAGGCGACTTCAAATTCCGCATCCTCTTTACGGTGCATATAGTTCGCCGTCATTTCGACAACGCGTTCTGGATCCACCGCTCCCACTCGACGCCCGCCGCGACCGCTGGCGTCGCAGCGTCTTGTGCTTCCGCACGAAATTGTCAACGCCGAGGAACATCGCGACTGCCGCCTTGTGCGTTTCGAGGTCTTTTGAGTAGCCGAGCCCCTTCCGTTGAAACCGCTTCAATTCCTGGCGCACGCTCAGGAACACGCGCTCAATGTGCGAAGTCGTGAGGCTGCCTAAGTTCTTTCCAAGACGCGCCAGCGTGCCATCAAGCAGCTCAGGCTCGCCGAAAACCTTTGTCTCTGTTCCGTAGCTGAATCCCTCGTATCCGAAGTGCTCCCGTACGAGTCCTTCATAGGGCGAGAAATTCAGTCGCGATCTGGACGTGAGCCGCGAATCCGTTTTCGCACGTCGTGCATGAAGGTGCCGCCGTCGCTGCGCGTCTGGGCGAGCAAAACGGTGAAGTCGGGCACGTAATTTCCATACTCAATCGGAGGCAACACCCAACCACTTTATATGACATACATTGTCTGACGTTGTAGCTACGCCTGAGTGTCGTTTATGGCGCTCGCGAAGTCGTTACGCTCCGATTTCGCGTCTGCATAGGGACGGTTTTCTCTGTCCTCTGTGGAACGTGCCCGCTCTATTGTTGTATTAATGGAGAGACAAGAATCTTTTACGGAGCGCAGCCCTGAAACGGCGGCTGAATGGGAGCAATATTTCGATCTTCGTTGGCGGATTCTGCGTGAACCTTGGCAACAGCCTCGGGGCTCGGAACGCGACGTCCTGGATGACCAGAGCTTCCATGTGGCGATATGGAATGGTGCCCGGCCGGTTGCTGTAGGTCGCCTCCATTTTAACTCTCCCAGCGAAGCCCAGATCCGTTATATGGCGGTCGAACAGGGTCAACAAGGGCTCGGTCTCGGGAGTCGGATTGTCTCGCTTTTGGAAGCTCATGCAGGCGTTTCGGGCGCTGAGATCATTGTTCTGAATGCTCGCGAGGAGGCTGCATCGTTCTACCGTCGACTTGGGTATTCGGATGCAGGTGCGGGCAGCCTCCTCTTTGGTTCCATTCCCCATCTTCGGATGACTAAGCGACTTTCGGGATAAGGTGTCGTGGGACTACTGAGAAACATATCAAACAACTAGTGGACAGTCTCTTAGGGGAATTAATACGCTTAAAACATATCGCAATAACTTGTAGATAGTTTTCTGACGTAAAAACATCTTTAAGATGTTGTATATAAAGCGTATAGCCAACACTTATAAGCGTCATACTCCGGCTATTGTGCATAGCCGGGAGAAACCATTTCTCGGCGGTATTGAGTCTGGCTGGAGAGACGTCAAAGCAGTCGACGACGCATTAATTTCCGCGTCAGCGACGTCCAAGCCCGAAAACTTCGTGGGTCAATTTGGCTGCCTGATCCACGTCTTTTTCGTCCACGACGACGGCAATCTTGATCTCCGAAGTCGAGATGAGCTGAATATTAATCCCGCCGCGTCCGAGACATTCGAAGAGCCGCGCGGCGACTCCGGAGTGTGAGCGCATCCCAATCCCGACCACGCTGAGCTTGGCGACCCCATTCTGCGCAAGGAGCGTCGTGCCGCCCATGCCGGCGACGAGCGGCTCCAGGAGCTTTTCCGCCATCGGCAGGTCAGCTTCGTTGATCGTGAAAGAGAGGTCGGTCGTGTTCTTCTCCGAAGCGCTTTGCACGATCATGTCGACCATGATGTTCGCAGCTGACACAGCCGAAAACACCCGGCTGGCGATCCCTGGGATGTCCGGCACGTCCGCCAGGGTCACTTTCGCCTGCTTTCTCTCAATGCTGACGCCGCGGACTACGACGTCTTCCATATTCGCCGTTTCCTCGCGCGCGACGGTGCCAGGGTTGCGGTTAAAGCTCGATCGGACCTCGAACGGGACACTGAACTTTTTAGCGAACTCGACTGCGCGAGATTGCATCACTTTGGACCCTGCGCCCGCCATCTCGAGCAGTTCATCGTAAGAGATGTCTCCGAGCTTCGCGGCTTCGGTGACGACGCGCGGGTCGCAGGTGAAGACGCCGTCCACATCCGTAAAAATCTGACACGCGTCCGCGTTCAACGCCCCAGCCAGAGCGATCGCGGAGAGATCGGAACCGCCTCGACCAAGTGTAGTTACGTCGCCATCGGCAGTCTGGCCTTGGAACCCGGCCACGACCACAATGTAATCATCGGATAGGAGCTCGTGCACGCGCTTGGGGCTAACGTTGGCAATCTTGGCGCGCGTGTGGCCGCGATCGGTCAGGACGCCAGCCTCAGCGCCAGTGAGCGAGATGGCCTTCCCGCCCAGGGCGTTCACCGCCATCGCAGTGAGGGCCACGGCGGCCTGCTCGCCGGTGGCAAGGAGCATATCGAGCTCGCGTTCGGACGGTTGCGGCGAGGTCTCGCGGGCGAGCTTGATCAAGCTGTCCGTGACGCCAGCCATGGCGGAGATCACGGCGACGACGCGGCAGTTGTCGCGTTGGGTTTCCAGGAGTCGCTCCGCCACTTTGCGGATGCGCTCAGGGTTGCCGACGGAGGTCCCGCCGTATTTTTGCACGATCAGGCGCATGCGTTATCTGGGATGTCGGAAGTTGCGGGCGCGTTCATCGGGACCTTACCAAGGCGAAGTTGGCCACAGATGAACACAGATGAGACACAGATCTGTGAAGGCAATTTTTTTCCCCATCTGTGAAAATCTGTGTTTATCTGTGGCTCGAATCACTTTCCCGAGATTGAATCAAAATCCGATCGCGCGGAGCACGTCATCCTCTGTCGGCTGCACCGCCGGCGCTGTCGGAAATCTGACCGCATCGGGATCCTTCAATCCGTGGCCGGTCACCGTGCAGACGATGCGAGCGCCTTCTGGCAATCGATCCATCGGTAAGGCGGCGCGGGTGCCACCTTGGCAGCTTTTGAACAAACCCGCGATGGACGCCGCGCTTGCTGGTTCGACGAAGATGCCCTCGTTGCTCGCGAGCCAGCTCTGCGCCGCCAGAATCTCGTCGTCGGTCACGATATCGATCGCGCCCCGCGAATCGCGGATCGCGTCGTTTGCCGCCGCCCAGCTCGCCGGATTTCCGATCCGGATGGCGGTGGCGATGGTCTCCGGATGCTCCACCACCGCGCCGCGCACGATCGGTGCCGCCCCTTCCGCCTGGAACCCAAGCATCGCGGGCATTTTCGTGGCCGCGTCGCTCGCGCGATATTCTCGGTAGCCAGCCCAGTAGGCGGTAATATTGCCAGCGTTACCGACGGGCAGAATGTGCAGATCCGGCGCGTCGCCGAGTTCCTCCACGATCTCAAACGCCGCCGTCTTTTGTCCCGCGATCCTGTGGGGGTTGATCGAGTTCACAATCGCAAAGTCTCCCCGCTGCCCAAGCTCGCGCACCACCCGCAAGGCATCGTCGAAGTTTCCTTCGATTGCCACCACCTTCGCGCCATAGGCGTAGGCCTGGACGAGCTTCCCGGCGGAAATCTTCCCCGCTGGGAGAATGACCGCGCACTTGATCCCCGCCCGCGCCGCGTAGGCTGCAGCCGATGCCGAGGTGTTCCCGGTGGACGCGCAAACAACGGCTGCGATCCCCTCCTCCAGGGCCTTCGATACCGCCACCGTCATGCCGCGATCCTTGAAGGAGCACGTCGGATTAAGTCCCTCGTATTTTACAAACACCTCGCATCCCCTCCCCACCCGCGCGCTGAGACGCGGGCACGGGATCAGCGGCGTGCCACCTTCGCCCAGCGATACGATGGGCGTCGCCTCGCTTACCGGCAGATGGGCGCGGTAGCGCGCGATTAATCCTTCGCCCCGATGGGGGGTGGTAGCGGTGAGAGCGGGCATCGGCATCGCTCCATGCTGCCAAGGGCGCGCCTTTCGCCAACCGTTATTTCATGGCGGGTGCGACTTTGCCGTTTAGGTTCGTCCATGAAACGTATCTCCTGCGGAAGCGCCGTCCTTGCGCTCGCACTTCTCTCTCTGGTCCCCGACCAGACCTTCGCGCAAATCGAGAAATGCGTGGAAGCGCACGGCGGGCTCTCAAAATGGCAAAGCTTCGGCACCGTCGAATACGATTTGGCTTATCAACGGCCGAAGGGCGAGAAGCGCGACCATCAGGTCTTCAATCTGCACACCCGTGATGGCCTCATCACCTCGGATGCCTATACGCTCGGAGCGAGCCAGGGCGAGGTCTGGATCAAGCCAAACGCCGAGGCCATGGGCGGCACTCCCCCACGCTTCTATATGTGGACACCGTTCTATTTCTTCGGCATGCCGTTTGTCTTCGCCGATCCGGGAGTGAAGCTGGAAGCGCTCGGGAAGAAAGAGTTCCAAGGTCAAAAATACGACGCGGTTAAAATCACCTTTCAAAGCGGGCATCGGAGATTCGCCGGAGGATTATTACATCGCGTATGTCGACCCTGCTTCCGGCCAGTTGAAGCTTTCTGTCTACGTCGTCACCTACTCCTCCATCCGCAAAGACAAAGCGATGGAGCAGCTCGAGCCGCACGCGATTATTTTCGAAGAATGGCAGAATGCCGACGGACTCAAGGTTCCAAAGTCGGCCGCGTATTATGTTTGGAAAAACGAGACCATCGAAGGCGAAGCCCTCGCCCGCCTTGTTTTCAGCAACGTGAAATTCGCAACCGCCACACCGGAGGATTCGCGCTTTGCCAAGCCAGCCGACGCGGTCGTCGCGCCAAAACCGTAGGCCAAAGTTGAGAGTTTCGGTTTGCGGGCGGAGAATGATCGCCCAGCCGAAAAAAAGCTCGCCCTTCACCTCTTACCATCCACCACTCACCCTGCCCAATCCGTCATGCCCGCTCTGAGCAAAGAAGATAAACTGCGTCTCCTCACCACGCTGCTCGAAAGCCGCCACGGCGATCTGCGCGAACAGAATCTGAACCGCCAGGGCAAAGGGCATTTTCACGTTTCCGGAATGGGGCACGAAGGTCTGGCTGCGCTCGGGATGGCGATGACCGAGGGCGATTACGTTTGTCCCTACTACCGCGATCGCGGACTCGTGCTCGGCCGCGGCGTCGCCTCCGCCGAGCTGGCGCTCGATTATTTCGCGAAGCGCAAAGGCCAGAGTCACGGCCGCCAAATGCCGTCGCACTACAGCTACGCATCACGCGGCATCTGGAGCGTGCCCACGCCGACCGGCGCCCAGCTCTTGCCTGCTTGCGGCATCGCCTGGGGCATTCAGCTCGACAAAAAACCGAACGTCGTTGTGACCACGATCGGCGATGCGGCCACGCGGCAGGGCGATTTCTACGAAGCCGTTTGCTTCGCAAAGGAACGCCAGCTTCCCGTCATGTTCGTCGTCGAAGACAACAAATACGGCATCAGCAGCCCCACGAAAAACATCACGCCGAAAGCCCTCGATGTCTTCCAGCCGAACGACTGGCAGGAAGTGGACGGCTCCGACGTGCAAAAGATCTACGACGCCGGCGTGGCCGCGTTCGAGAAGATGCGCAAAGGCGGCGGCCCAGCATTTCTGTGGGTGAACATGGAGCGCCTCTCCAGCCACACCAGCTCGGATGATCACAAGCTTTACCGCAGCGCGGAAGAAATCGAAGGACTGGCGAAAGGCGACCCGCTCACCGTCTGGAGCGAGCGCTTGATCAGCGAAGGCGTCATCACCGCCGAGGCCTACGAGAAGCTCGACAAGGAAATCAAAGAGCGCGTCCGCGCCGAGTTCAACGAAGCCGATCGCGCCGAAGATCCCCGCGCGGATGAGCTGGAACTCCAAGTCACCGGCGAGCTGCCGCAGTTAACCGACGAAGTCCTGCCGCCCGGCAAATATCGCATCGGCGACACCGTCAATATGACCCTGCGCCTCGGCCTCGAGCGCGACGCGAACCGCATCATCTTCGGCGAAGATGTGGAAGATCCGAAAGGCGGCGTCTTCCGTCTCACGCAAAAGCTTTCCACCGAGTTTCCCAAGCAGGTTTACAACTCGCCGCTCGCCGAATCCACCATCATGGGTGTCGCCTGCGGTCTGGCTTCCTACGGCAAACGCCCCGTCTTTGAGCTGCAGTTCATCGACTTCATCGGCCCGGCCTGGAACCAGATCGTGACCAATCTTTCGAACCTGCGCTGGCGTTCCTTCGGCAGTTGGACCTGCCCGCTCGTGATCTACGCTCCGTATGGCGCTTACCTGCCCGGCGGCAGCCTCTGGCACAGCCAGGCCAACGAAGCCGCGCTCGCTCACTTTCCCGGCATCAACATCGCCATCCCGAGCACGCCGGAAGACGCCGCCGGCCTCATGTGGACCGCGATGCACGCGGAAGATCCGACCTTCGTCCTCATCCCGAAACATCTCCTGTGGGCGGAACACGAATCCAAAGAGCCGGTGCAAGCCGTCCCGTTAGGCGTCGCGCGCAAGCGCCACGCCGGCTCCGATGTCACGCTCGTCGCCTGGGGCAACACCGTCGAGAAATCGCTCGAAGCGCTCGAGAAAATCGGCGACGCCACCAGTGTCGACCTCATCGATCTGCGCTCCATCGTCCCGTGGGATCGTGCCGCGATTGAGGAGTCCGTCCGCCGCACCGGCCGCCTCATCATTGTGCAGGAGGACAGCGAGAATTGCAGCGTCGGGCAGATGATCATCTCGCACATCACCGCTCAGCCGGAGCTCTGGAGCGAGCTCGTGAGCCCGCCCATTCTCGTCAGCAAAACCAACGTCATGATCGGTTACAATCCGATCTACGAATACGCCGCTCTTCCCGATGTGGAACGCATCATTGCCGCGGTCGACCGCGCGATGGCGACCAAAAGTGAGCGCATTGTAGCCGGGATCGCCGATCCCGGCCGCGTGGCTTCGAACCCTGCCGCCGAACCGGGGTCAGCGACCCCGGCTACAACGGCACCGGGGTCAGCGACCCCGGCTACAACGGCACCGGGGGCAGCGACCCCGGCTACAACGACGCCGAAGACGAAGAAGAGCGCCGCCACCCACAGCATCATCGTGCCGATCATGGGTGAAGGCATTCGCAACGCGAAAGTCGTCACGCTCCTGAAGCAGCCGGGCGATAAAGTGGAACTCGACGACCCGCTCTGCGAAGTGGAGACGGACAAAGCCGTCTACCCCATTGAAGCCTCCTTCGCCGGCACCATGGGCGAATGGAAAACCGAAGTCGACGCTACGGTCGATATCGGCCAGGACATCGGCACCGTCATCGGCTCCGGCGAAGAAGTGACCGAGCAGTTGGCGGATGCTGTAGACGGGATCGTCGATCCCGTCCCCCCGAAAACGGAATCCAAGCCGCCCGGATCAGCGATCCCGGCTAAAGCGCGCGCCATCGAGCCCGCGCTTACGCCCACCATCACGCGCCGCCTCGGCCGCGTCGTCCCGGCGAATCTGCAGATCGACGCCCGTTGGACCGCGATTAGCGAAGCCCGCGCCGCGCTCAAAAAGAGCGAAGGCAAAGCGGCCGCCTCACCGTCCGTCATGCTGGCGTGGGCTGTCGTGCGCGCGATGGAAAAGCACGCGCCCTTCCGTCGCGTCATGCTGGAGGACGACAGCATCGTTGAGCATGCCGAGTTCGATCTCGGCATCGCCGTCTCGCTGGAAAATGATCGCCTCGCCACTGCCGTTGTCACGAAAGCAAACACCCGCGATTGGCCCGACTTCGTCCAGCGCTACAACGAAACCGTCGAGGAGACCCGCACCGGCCGTGTCGACGCGGTCAACGCACCCATTGTCATCAGCAGCCTCGGCGCTTTCGGCGTCCGCGCCGCTGCTCCCATCGTCGTCCCGCCTTCAGTCGGCACGCTCTTCGTCGGCTCTGCCCATTACGAAACGATGGCGAACGGCGACGGCAGCAAGCCGACCGAAGTCATCACACTCTCGCTCACGTTCGATCATCGAGTCGTGAACGGCGCCGGCGCGGCCAGCTTCGTGCACGACATCAAGAAAGAGATCGAAGGATTCAAGATGCCCGCGAGCGCCAGCGTTGAATAAATTCCATCGGTTGGATACAATCCCGCATGATCCTCGAGCAGCACCCTGAGATCCAGCGCCTTGCGCCTGCCGAGAAGCTCGCATTGGTGGCGGAGCTTTGGGATGATCTCGCTGCCAATCCGGATGACGTGCCGGTCACGTCCGCGCAGATTGCGGAGCTCGACCATCGGATGGAGGAGTATCGCAAAGATCCCTCTCGCACGACGAATTGGGAGGCGATCAAACAGCGGGTTCTCGGAAATTCCCGGTAGATGTCCGAGTTGGTTTTCCTTCGCTCGGCGGACGAGGACATCCAGGCGGCCTACGAATTTTACGAGGATTACCAAGATCGGCGCGGCGATGTCTTCATACGGCATTTAGACGCGGCCTTCTCGCATCTGCGCGCCTTTCCTGAAATCGCGCCGCCCTTTTACAATCGTTATCGACGCTTGCTGGTTCCGCGCTTTCCTTACGGGATTTTCTACACGATCGAGGGTCGCATCATCGTAGCGGCAGTCATGCATCTTGGGAGAGATCCGAAGGAAATTATGCGACGAGTGGGCGGCGAAACGCCGTAACGCTGCTTTCTACGTTGGCGGCGATTGCTCGCTCCAGGATTTCGACAAACGCGACTGCGGCACGGCTGGGAGCGCGTTGCCGGAGGCGGCATAGTGCGAGGTGTCGTTGTAGAGCGAGAGGCGGGAATTCGTGGGTCCTTTGAAATCGAGGATCGTGAGCGAGGCCGGCTGGAGATCGAGGTTGTCCCGATAGCGCCGCGGATCGAAGCCGAGAATGGAACTCACAAGCAGCCGAATCGTCGCCTTGTGCGAGACGACCAGGATGTCTTCGCCGGGATGGGCTCTGACCAAGTCGAGCAAAACGGGGAGCGCACGTGCGGTCACGCCCAGCCCGCTCTCTCCGCCCTCCGGCGCGAAGGTAAACGGATCGCTCTCCCACGCGGCTGCTTCCTCCGGAAAACGCTCCTCCACTTCCTGGCGTGTCAGGCGTTCCCAGCGGCCGTGCGAAATCTCACGCAGCCCATCGCGCGTCTCCACTTTTCGACCGAGCGGCTGCGCAAGGATACCAGCCGTTTCCACCGTGCGCCCCAGCGGCGAGGCGTAAACCGCCACGATCTTCTCGGTGCTCAAACGTTGCGCCAGGCGACGAGTTTGCTCGCGACCTTCGTCGGAGAGGTCGACGTCAGTCGCTCCGGCGAAGCGATCTTCGGCGGAGAGGACAGTGGCACCATGGCGGACGAGAAAAACACGGGAGGCGGGGGAGCTCATGCCCGTTTCTATCCAACCTTCCGGGTAAAGGCAATCGCGCCGCGCCCTGCCCGCGTGCCGGTGGCGAAACATCCCTGCATGAGATAGCCGCCCGTCGGCGCTTCCCAATCGATCATCTCGCCCGCAACGAAAACGCCGGGGAGCTTGCGGAGCATGAGCGTGTCATCCAGCTCTCGCCACGCGACCCCGCCCGCCGAAGAGATGGCCTCCGCGATCGGTCGTGGACCCCGCAGCCGCAGTGGGAAATTTTTCACCAGCTCGATGAAGCGCGTCGCCTCGGTCGGCGCTCCGGCGGGATGCGTCTGCACGAGCAGGGTCGCGGCCGGGCTCAACTTGATCGCTCTGGTCCACTCGCCTGGTTCCCCGGTTTGAGCGAGGCGCTCATGCAGAGCCTCAACCGTGAGCTGCGGTTTCAAATCAATCACCACCGCCGGTTCGCTCATCGCGCGCAGAATCGGTCCGAGCCGATAAATCGCGCCGCCCTCAATCCCGTAGCGCGTGATCAAAAGTTCCCCCGAAAACGATTCCGCCCCGGCCGTGACCGTGAGGTTTTTCAAAGGCAACCCTTCTGCGCCGGCTAGAAACTCGGCGGGCCAGTCCACATCCCACCCGCAATTCGCCGGAGCCCATGGCGTGATCTCAACGCCGAGGTCCGCGAGCAGCGAAGTCCATTGGCCATCCGAGCCTGTCTCGGGCCACGACGCCCCGCCGAGCGCAAGCACGACCGCGCTGGCGTGAAGCGAAAGATTTTCTCCGGCTGTTTTCAAGCCGACCTGCCAGCCACTGTCCGTCTTCTCGATGGATTGCAGCCGCGACCCGAAGTGAAATTGGACGCCAGCGGCTTTGAGCCTCGCGGTCCACGCCATCAGCAGCGCGGCCGCCTTTTGTCCGCGGGGAAAAACCCGTCCGCTCGACCCGACATAGGTCTCGATCCCCAGGGCCTCGACCCACGCCTGCAAATCCGCGGGGCTAAACTCCGCCAGCAACTCGCGCCATCGCTCCGGCTCCGCTCCGTATCGGTCCGGAAAATTCTCCACCGGCTCGCTGTGCGTCAGATTTAATCCGCCCTTGCCTGCCACGAGAAACTTTCGCCCGACGGATGACTGCGCGTCGCACAAGTCCACCCGCAAACCGGCCGCGCTCGCGACCTCCGCCGCGCGCAATCCTGCGGGGCCGCCGCCAATGACGAGAATACTGGAAGCGGATGGGAGCATGTCGGAATGTGGCGCAAGATTCCAACTTGCGCGTCGTTCAAGAATGCAAGTTGGGAAGCCTGCATCACGATGAAACCCGACCGCGCCATCATCCATCTCGACATGGATTGCTTTTATGCCGCGATCGAGGTGCGCGATCGGCCGGAGCTGCGCGGGAAACCGGTGGGCGTGGGAGGGACGCGCGATAAGCGCGGCGTCCTGACCACCTGCAACTACGAGGCCCGCAAATTCGGAGTCCACTCGGCCATGCCCACTTTCATGGCACTGCAGCGTTGCCCGAAGCTCATCATGGTCCCGACGCGCTTCGATGTTTATCGGCGGGAATCGGCGACGATCCGCGCCATCCTCCATCGCTTCTCACCCTTGGTGGAGCCGCTCTCGCTCGATGAAGCCTATCTCGACGTGAGTGATCATCCCGGCGCGCCGGCGGCGCTGGCGGAAGTGATTCGGCAATTGATCTTCCGCAAGACCAGGCTGACCGCTTCCGCCGGGATCGGCCCGAACAAGTTGATCGCCAAAATCGCGAGCGACCTGAACAAGCCCGACGGGCAGTGCGTCGTCACGCGCGAGGAGGTTCCTGAGTTCATGAAGACGCTGCCGGTGCGCAAGCTCTGGGGCATCGGCGCTGTGACCGAGCGAAAGCTCGAGCGGCTCGGCGTCGCCACCTGTGCCGATCTGCAGCGCTTTTCGCGCGCGCGTTTGAGCGAGCACTTTGGGAAGTTCGGGCTCGAACTCTATGAGCAATGCCGCGGGATCGATCAACGTCCGGTCGAGCCCGATCGCGAACGGAAGTCGCTCAGCAATGAGGAGACGTTTTCCACCAATCTTTACACGCTGGAAGAGTGCGAGGAACGGCTGGTGGAGTTGTTCGAAGAACTGGCGGCAGAGCTGGCGCAAAAGGCGAGCGAGCGCAGGATTACCAAGATCTTCGTGAAGCTGAAGTTTGCCGACTTTACCCGCACCACGGTCGAGCGCGCGGGCCTGCTCCCGACGCTGGCTGACTTCCGCACGCTCCTGGCGGAGGCATGGGCGCGCACGGGTAAGAGCGTGCGCTTGATGGGCGTGGGAGTGCGCTTCGCCTCGCGCGAGGTCGCGGAATCACAGCTGACGTTGCTGTAAAACTCCGGGGAGCGCACGCTTGCAGCGTGCTGGTGATCGCATTCTGCGAGAACGAACTTCCTCTTGAACGGCTTTCCGTCACGGTGAGAGCGAAAGAAAAGTTCGTCTCGGCAGAATGCCGAGACCAGCACGCTACAAGCGTGCGCTCCCCGGAGTTAGAATCTGCGCGTTCCGGTAACTCGGTCGCGTGTCCGGTGTCTTCACACGTCCCGAAACCATGTAAAGTAAGCGCTTCATGAGTCTATTTTCACCACTGCAACTGCGCGATGTGACCTTGCGCAATCGCATCGGCGTTTCGCCAATGTGCCAATATTCCAGCCAGGACGGTTTCGCTCACGACTGGCACCTCGTGCATCTCGGCGCACGCGCCGTGGGCGGCGCGGCCATGGTCATGACAGAAGCCGCGGCCGTGCTGCCGGAAGGGCGGATCAGCCCGCAGGATCTCGGGATTTGGAAAGACGAACACATCGAAATGCTGGCGCGCATCTGCCGTTTTTTAACCGACCAGGGTGCCGTTCCCGCGATGCAACTCGCGCATGCTGGGCGTAAAGCCAGCACCGCGCCGCCGTGGGAAGGCGGAAATGCGGTGGAGGTGGAAGACGGTGGCTGGCGACCAATCTATGCGCCCAGCGCCATTCCGTTCGACACGGACGATATCGTCCCAGAGGAGCTCGATCACGCGGGCATCCAAAAGGTGACGCGTGCGTTTGCGGACGCGGCCGGGCGGGCTTTAAAAGCTGGGGCGCAAATGCTCGAGCTGCATGCCGCGCATGGTTACCTGCTGCACGAATTTCTTTCCCCATTGAGCAACAAGCGGCGCGACGATTACGGCGGATCGTTTGATAACCGCACCCGTTTCGTGCGCGAGACGGTGCAGGCGATTCGTCGCGTCTGGCCGGAGCAATACCCGCTCCTCGTGCGCATCTCGGCCACGGATTGGGTGGATGGCGGGTGGGATATCGAGCAATCCGTCGCGCTCGCGCAGCAGCTCAAACCGCTCGGCGTGGATATGATTGATTGCTCCTCCGGCGGCGCGGTCCCGGGCGCGAAGATTCCGGTCGGTCCGCTCTATCAGGTGCCGTTCGCGGCGCGGATTCGCGAAGAGGCGGAGATCCCGACCGCGGCCGTGGGGATGATCACCACCCCGGATCAAGGCGCGACCATCGTTGAAGATGGGCACGCCGATATGATTTTGATGGCGCGCGAGTTTCTGCGCGATCCGTATTGGCCGCTGGCGGCGGCGGTGGAGCTGGGCGGCGATTGCCCGCCGCCAGTGCAATATGGGCGTGCTTTTCAGCACGGGTAGGAGGAGTGATGGAGAGCGCGTGGCCGGTCATCCTGTTCTATAAGTACGTCGCCATTGCCGACCCCGTTGCCTTCACGGCCGAGCAGCGGGCGCTTTGCGAGGCGCTGGGATTAAAAGGTCGGGTCCTGATCGCGCACGAGGGTATCAACGGCACCCTGGCTGGTCCGGTCGACGCGATTAACGAATACGTGACCGCGCTCCACGCGGACCCGCGCTTTGCTGACGTAGAGATGAAGGTGAGCCCGGGCGACGCGGGAACGTTCCCCAAGCTCGTCGTGAAAACGCGACGCGAGATTGTCACCCTGGGTTTGCCCGAGCTGGCGCCAAGTCACGAGCGGCAACTCGCGCCCGCGGAATGGAAGAAGATGCTGGAAGAAGATCCGGACGTCGTCCTGCTCGACGTGCGCAACCGCTTCGAATCCGACGCCGGCCGTTTTGCAGGCGCGGTCGTGTGCGAGATCGAAACCTTCCGCGATCTGCCGGCTTACGTGGAGCAACTGGAAGCGTTGAAAGAGAAGAAAGTGCTCATGTATTGCACCGGCGGGATTCGTTGCGAGAAGGCCTCCGCGTTATTGCAAAGCCGCGGCTTTCGGGACGTCTTCCAATTGCACGGCGGCATCGTCACTTACCAGGAGCAATTCGGAAACGAGCATTGGCAGGGCGAGTGTTTCGTTTTCGATCAACGCATGACGGTGAAGGTGGACGACGGGCTGGTGCAGATCGGGCGTTGCGCGCACACCGGTCGGCCGACGAGCCGGTTCGTCAATTGTCTGCACGATCCGTGTCACAAGCTCTTCATCCTCGCGGAGGAGACGGAGCGCGAGAATGCGGATACGCGGCTTTGTCCGGAATGTCTGGCGAGCGGTCTCACGTCCGAGACGGCGGAGTTTATCCGGCGGACTTAGACGCGCTCGCCCACGTAGATCATGTGCGCCTCGCGCTTCGCGCGCTCGTGCGCTTTGGCCGGATACTCTTCGGTTAGAAAACCGGCCCGCTTAAGTGAATCGCAAAACGACGGCTCGCGATCGGCCGACCAAAACGCGACCCGGCCGTCGGGTTGAAGCGCGTTGCGAATCATCTGCAAACCTTGCCGGCTATAGAGGCGCGAGTTCTTCGTCTGCACGAAGGAGGTCGGGCCGTTATCCACGTCGAGGAGGATGGCGTCGTAAGGCGTCTTGCGGCTCCGTTTGATGATGGCGAAGACATCGGCCACGAACACTTCCACCCGCGGATCGTTCACCCAGCTCGCGTGTTTCGGCCCGAGCAGCTCGCGGTTCCATTGCACGACTTCCGGCAGCAACTCCGCGACGTGCACCACGCCCCCCTTCCCCATCAACTCGAGTGTGCGCTTGAGACTAAACCCGAGCCCCAGCCCGCCGATCAAGACGCGCGGTGCGGCTTTCTCGGTCAAATATTTGCAAGCCTTCTCCGCCAACATCAGCTCGGAAGTGGTCGCGCCGCTGCTCATGAGCTGACGACCGTTCAGCTTTAAGAAGAACTCGCCGTCGTGCTCATGGAGGATGAGCCGCGAACCATCGGGCGTCTGCACTTCGCCGAGATTACGGAACGGAATCATCGCATCAGCTTCGCCAGATCCTTCGGGAGCGGCGATTCGAACTTCATCGCTTCGCCGGTCACCGGATGGGGAAAGACAAGCCCGGTGGCGTGCAGCGCGAGCCGATGCGCGGGATTTGTCTTCGCGTGGTATTTCTCGTCGCCGATGATCGGGTGCCCGAGATCGGCCAGTTGCACGCGGATTTGATGGCGTCGACCGGTTTCGAGTTCGAGCGCGACCAGGGTGCGTTTTGCCGCGCGATCGACGACACGGTAACGCGTGATCGCATGTCGCGTCTGCTCGCTCGCAGGCGCGCTGCGCACGCGATACGGACTGGTCTCGTCGAGGTGTGATTCGAGGACGCCGGAGTCGCTCTGCACCCGCCCTTCCACCACGGCTTCATACTGCTTCGTGACCGTTTCCCAGCCGCCCTGCAAGATCGCCTTCGCTTCCGGTGTTTTCGCGAAAACCATCAAACCCGACGTTTCCTTATCCAGGCGGTGCACGATCCAGACGCGATCGCGCGCATGATCCTTCCCCTGGCGCACGTAATCGGTCAGCTGGAAATACGCGGTCTTCTCGTCTTCCGCCACGCTCGCCACGCTGAGGAGATTCTCCGGTTTATCGATCACGATCAGGGTCGCGTCTTCGTGGTAGATCTGCATTCCGGAAGCCAGTCTGGTCTTCGGAATGGCAAAACGATCGGAACGGATGGCGACCACATCGCCCGGCACGAGCGGATGATTAAACTGGCTCGTCGGCCGGCCGTTTACGGTCACGGCCTGATATTTCAGCCACGTCCGGATCTGCTTTTTCTTCTCGTCCGGCCACTGCGCGAAGAGGTGGCTGAGCAACTCCGCAGGCTCGGTGACGGTAATGGGCGCAGGCATGGCAGCTACTTCGGCGCCCAGGTGGGCGGGCGTTTCTCGCGGAAAGCAGCGACGCCCTCTTTCGCTTCGGCGGATTCCCGCGCCTTCATATGATGCGCGAGGGCGCGGTCGACATCCTCTTGGACGGAGGTGGACCAAAGCTCTTCCAGCAAGCGCTTGGAATTGGCCAGCGCGCCGGGAGCGCCTTGCAGAACGGACGCGATGACTGTTTCCACAGCCGCATCCATTTCTTCTGCCGGGACAACGCGGTTCACGAGCCCGATCTCAAGTGCGCGATCGGCTTCGATTATTTCGCCGGTGAAGAGCAGCTCCCGCACATCGCGCTCACGCAGTTGGCGGCGCAGAAAGGTCATAACCAATCCCGCGACCAGTCCCCGCCTGGCTTCCGGGTAACCGAACTTCGTCTTCTCCGCCGCGATCGCGAAATCGCACGCCGTCATCACCCCCGCCCCGCCCGCCACCGCTGCGCCGTGCACGGCGGCGATGGTGATCAAGCGCGTCTGGCTGATCGCGAGCAGCATCTGCGCGACCGCTTCCGCGGAGGCGTGCGCCTTCTCCGGAGCATCGCCGACCTCCGCCAGATCGAGCCCGGTGCAGAAAGCCTTCCCGGCGCCGCGCAGGATCAAGACCCGCTGCGTCTCGTCGGCCGCAGCTTTTTCGATCTCGTCCTTCAGCGCCGTCATCAGCTCGATCGTGAGGGCGTTCCGACGCTCAGGCCGGTTTAACGTCAGGACGGTGACCTGCGGCGTTTGTCTTTCGGTGAGGAGGACGGACATGTTTATGTCAGTAACATCCGACTCCATGGAATCAATCAAGCTTATCGAATGTCCGCGCGACGCCTGGCAGGGTTTGCCTCGGCAAATCCCAGTGGAGCGGAAAGTGGAATACCTGCGCGCCTTGATCGCGGCTGGGTTTCGCCACCTCGATGCGGTGAGCTTCGTTTCCCCAAAAGCGGTGCCGCAAATGGCCGATAGCGAAGAAGTCCTGGCGCAGCTTGGCCGCGTGGAAGGTGCGGAGATCATCGGCATCGTCGTGAACGAGAAGGGTGCGGAGCGCGCGATTGCCACCGGCAGCGTGAGCACGCTGGGTTTTCCGCTGTCGATCTCGGAGACTTTTCTGCGTCGGAATCAAAACCAATCGCTGGAAGAAAATCGCGCGCGCCTGGAGGCAATCGCGGACCTTGCCAGCGCGGCGGGTTTGGGAGTGGTGGCCTACATCTCGATGGCCTTCGGCAATCCTTACGACGATCCGTGGAGCGAGGCGCAAGTGGCAGAGGCCGTGGCGTTCATCGGCGGACTGGGGATCGCTTGTGTCTCGTTAGCCGACACCGTGGGGACGGCGTCGCCCGAGTTGGTCGGGCGAGTGGTGGCGGAGGTCGGAGCCACGAAATCTGCCACGGAAGTGGGCGTCCATCTCCACAGCACACGGGCTGGTGCGGTGGCGAAAATTCTCGCCGCTTACGATGCCGGGTGCCGCCGCTTCGACGCCGCGATCGGTGGCCTGGGCGGCTGCCCTTTTGCCCAGGACGATTTGATCGGAAACATCCCGACCGAGGAAGTGGCGCGAGCGCTCCAGGAACGCGGAGTCGCATTGCCGATTGCCGCAGCGCTGGAAACGCTGGCCGCGCGTTCGGCGAAAATTAGCGACGAGTTTGGGCGGGCGTCTGACTAGCGGGCGCGCTTTTCGAAGCGGGCGTTGCGCTCTCGGGCATCCAGCGTCCCATATTGATGCCAGCCCTGCTCGGCACCCAACGATAGCGTTGGCCATTCACAACCTTCTGCTCGAGACCGGCCGGGCGCTTGACCAGCGGAGGCAGGGAATTATTCGCGCTGATCGCGGGCGGGCGGCTCGCGGCTGGTTTCGGCGCGGAGATGGCGGGCGCGACCGGAGCGGGAGCACTGGCGACGGTAGGCGCGACCCGCGGCACATAGACGAGGCCACCGCGAGCGGAGACCTGACCGCGGATGCCGGCCGGATTACGAACCGATGCGTTCATTGCCACGGCGACGCCGGGCCGAAAAGTGGCGTCGCCCAGCGGCTTCGCGCCGGCCAAGGCCAGGAAGAAACGCGCCGACGTGGGCGGCGTGTTCGGCACCGTGCGGACCTCGATCGTATAGACGCCGGGTTCGAGCGGTCCGGTCTGGAAGCGACCCTTCGCATCCGTGACACCTCGGAAGACAACCGCGGAGCCTTTCAAGGCTACCACCTCCAGCCCGGGGACCATGTTCGCGGCCTTGATGGGACCAGCGACGCAAACGATCAAAACCAAACAAATCCAACGAAGAGTGTTCATCATAACGGGGGTTGGGCAGGGATAATGCCGAAAATCGCGCGCAGGTAAAGCGTCTCGGCAATCCTGGCGCAGTTCGCTAAACCTGCACCACCCCGGTGTGGAAGCGCGCTTTCGGCATCGGCCGCGAGACGTAGCTAAGCAAGCGCGTGAGAACATCGCGCGTCTCATGCGGTTGAATGACGGCGTCGACCCAGCCGCGCGCGGCGCCGTAGCGGATATCGGTCTGCTCTTCGTAGCTGGCTTTGACCTGCGCGCGAAGTTCTTCGAGCTCTTCGGGCGTGGATTTTTTGTCGCCGCGATCGCGCGCGCGAGCGAGCACGCTGAAGACAGTATCGGACGCCTGGGCGGCGCCCATGACGGCGTAACGCGAATGCGGCCAGGCGAGGATGAAGCGCGGATCGTAGGCCTTGCCGCAGAGCGCATAGTTTCCGGCTCCGAAGGAACCGCCGACGACGACGGTGATTTTCGGCACGGTGGAATTGCTGACTGCGTTCACCAGTTTCGCCCCGCTGCGGATGATGCCGCTTTGCTCGGCATCGCGCCCGACCATGAAGCCGGTCACGTCCTGGAAGAAGATGATCGGCAGGCCGGTTTGGTTGCAGTCCAAAATGAAACGCGCGGCTTTATCGGCGCTGTCGGCATAAATGACGCCGCCCATTTGGATGCCTTCCTTCTTCGTGCGCACCTGCTGGCGCTGGCTGGCTACGATCCCAACCGGTCGGCCGCTGATGCGTGCGTAAGCGGTGACGAGAGTCTTGCCGTATTCGGCTTTGTATTCGTCGAGCGAATCAGCATCGATGATCGAGGCGAGAAGATCGCGCGCGTCATAGGGCTTGTGGCCATCGAGGCTGATCACGTCGTAAACCGCGTCCGGCGCCTTGGCGGCTTTGAATTTCTCCGGTTTCGGCGCGCGCTTCGCGGCTTCGGCTTCCGGCAGGAGCGCGACGAGCGAGCGGATGCGCTTGATGCACGATGGGTCGTCTTTTTCGTGGAAATCGACCGTGCCGCTGATCTCCGCGTGCATGGTGGCGCCGCCGAGTTCTTCTTGTTCAATCACCTGACCGATGGCGGCTTTCACCAATGACGGGCCGGCGAGATAAAGGCCGCTGCCTTCGGTCATGAGAATTTTATCGCAGAGAACCGGGAGGTAAGCGCCGCCGGCGACGCAGTTGCCCATGATGGCGGCGATCTGCGGAATGCCTGCGGCAGAGATGACGGAGTTGTTGCGGAAGATGCGACCGAAGTCGTCTTCATCCGGAAAAATCTCATCCTGCATCGGCAGGAAAACGCCCGCGGAATCGACGAGGTAGATGATCGGAAGATTGTTCTCAAACCCGACCCGCTGGGCGCGGATAAGTTTTTTGGCGGTGGCCGGGAAGAACGCGCCGGCTTTGACGGTGGCGTCGTTGGCGATGATCAAACACGGAACGCCGGCGACGTAGCCGATGCCGGCGATGGAACCAGCGGCGGGGATTTTCCCCCACTGCTCATACATTTTGTAGGCCGCCCAAAGCCCGAGCTCGAAGAAGGGCGAATCCTTATCGAGGAGTTGGGTGATGCGCTCGCGCGCGAAAAGGCGTCCGAGTTTATGCTGTCGTTCCTGGCCCGCTTTCCCGCCGCCTTCCCGCAGAACGGCCTCTTCTTGCGCGAAAGATTCGCAGTGAGCGCGGAGCGGATTCGGAGCGGCAGTCGAGGAGCGGGCCATGAGGGAAGACCGGTAAGCCGCCCCGGCTGTGGAAGCAAGCGCAGCGCGTGGCCGCTGCGTCAGCCCTAGTAGACGTCGTCGTCCGAGTAGTCGGATTCTCCGCGGATGGAGCGCAACCGATTGCGGCTGCCGCGATCCGATTCCGGGCGATTGATCCGTTCGAGGGCAAAGCGGACCAGCAACGGGACCGCTGCGAGCGCGCCCAACGAGACGAGGGCGATGGCGGTGGCCTGGCGGACTGGCCCTTTAATTTTATCCGCTACGAGCATGCCGATTCCGAGGCCGAAAGCGGTGCGAGTGAGAACCAGAAGACCGTCGAGCGGCAGCTGCGGATTTGTCTTCGGCAGGGAGAGCGAGAGAGACATCGCATATCCTTATACGTTTCGTTCTCGAAAAAGAAATGGGAAATCTCGCGCGGCGCGCGTTACTCTTGCCTGCCTCGTTTCGCCCCGTCATGTCGCAACCCATTTACGCTTTAATTCTGGCTGGCGGCAGCGGGGAGCGCTTCTGGCCGGTCAGCCGTCGCGCCCGTCCGAAGCAGCTCTTGCAACTCGTCTCCGAGCGCACCTTGCTCGAAGACACCGTCCTGCGTCTCGATGGCCTGGTGCCACGCGAGCGGATCTTGATTCTCACCAATGTGGAACAGGAAGCCGCGGTGCGGGCGTTACTCCCGAGTTTCCCGGCGGCGAATATCGTGGCCGAGCCGGCCAAGCGCGATACCGCGGCAGCCGTGGCGTTGGGCGCAGGTTGGGTGGCGGCGCGCGATCACCTCGCCACCATGATCGTGCTCCCGGCGGATCATGTCATCAAAGACACCGTTGCATTTCAGAAGACGCTCGCGACCGCCGCCGCTGCCGCGCAAGAGACGGGCGGTTTGGTTACGATCGGGATCAAGCCGACATGGGCCTGCCCGGGTTTTGGCTATATCGAACAAGGGACGGTCGTGCCTTCCGCCACGCCCGGCAGCACCGAGGTGCGACATGTGGTGCGCTTCCGGGAAAAGCCGAACGCGGAGCTGGCCGAGACGTTTGTCCGCAAAGGAAACTTCCGTTGGAACGCAGGGATGTTTGTCTGGGCGGTGCCTTCGGTTTTGAGCGAATTTAACCGCCACACGCCGGAGCTGGCTCACTTTATCGCGCAACTTTCGGTGTCCGGGAAATTTGCCGAAGTCTTGCAGACGAAGTTCGCCGAGCTGCCGAAGATTTCTTTCGATTACGCGATCATGGAAAAGGCCGACCGCGTGCTGGTGGTGGAAGCGGAGTTCGATTGGGACGACGTGGGTAGCTGGCAGGCGGTGGCTTCTTATTTCCAAAACGACAGCCATGGGAACGCGGCCAATTGCGATCTGACTGCGCTGGATTCCACGGACAACATTGTCTTCGACCAAGACGGAACCCGGATCGCGTTGCTAGGCGTGCACAATCTCATCGTGGTCCGGACCGGCGACGCCCTCCTGGTCTGTCACCGGCATCAGGCGGAGAAGATCAAAGCTTTAATCGGCCAATTGCCCGAGGGTTTGCAATGAGCGGGCTGGCGATCATGCGGCGCGTTCTGGGCGTGGATTACGGACGGGCGCGGATTGGGGTGGCCATCTCCGATGAACTGGGAATGCTGGCGCATCCGGTGGAGACAGTGCCGGCCGCGCAACAGAAGAAGGCCGCGCAGCGCGTGGCGCAGATTGCGAAAGAGCGAGATGTGGAGCGCGTCATCCTCGGCCTGCCCCGCCACATGAATGGCGAACTCGGCGCCGCCGCGGACGAAGCGAAAGCTTTCGGCGCGATCCTCCAGCCTCTTTTGAAATGTCCGATTGTTCTTTGGGACGAGCGCCTCAGCACCACGGCGGCGCATCGCGCCCTGCAAGCCTCCGGCCAAAAAACGCGGCAGACGCGGGGCGTAGTCGATCAAGTGGCGGCGCAAATGATCTTGCAAGGCTATCTGGATCGCGTGGCGCAAGTTGGCTCCGCCCCGCTCGAGTGAAGCGCGGCGAGGTCACAGCGGCGGAGGTTTTCCATCGGCTGAAGTTGGTCGTCGCTTACGACGGCGCGCCGTTTGCCGGCTGGCAAAGCCAGGCCAATGGAAACGCGGTGCAGGATCATCTCGAGCGCGCCCTCGAAGTCATCACGCGCCGACCCGGCCGCGTCCATGGCGCCGGGCGGACGGACGCGGGCGTGCACGCGCTGGCGCAAGTGGCGCACCTGGATTTGCCAGACCGATCGCTGCCTGCGGAGCAATGGCCCGCGGCCTTAAACGCCTCCCTGCCGCCCACGCTCCGGGTCCTGCGGTGCCGCTACGTTCCCTCCACTTTTCACGCCCGCTTCTCCGCTCGCGGCAAAGTGTACTTCTATCGCATCTGGAATGATCGCATCCTGCCGCCGCTGGAAGCCGGCCGCGCCTGGCACGTGCCGGGCGATCTGGACTTTGAGGTCATGGCCGCAGAGGCGCGCGCGTTCGTCGGGCGACATGATTTCGCCGCCTTTGCCGCAAACCGCGGTCAGATCGAAGACGACACCTTTCGGACGATGACCGCGGTCACAACGCGACGGCGCGGCCGTTGTTTTACGATCGAGATTTCGGGCGACGGGTTTCTCTACAGAATGGTGCGCCTGATGGTGGGCGCGCTGGTGCGGGCGGGGCGCGGGCAGGCTGCTCGCGGCGAAATCGCGCAGCGATCTAGCAGGCGCCGAACACGACCCGGAGCGATGCGCGCAATGCCGCACCGGCGGCCGGCTTATTTCTCAAGCGGGTGCGGTACTAAGTCTGCTTAGTAAGCGACTCACAAACCGATTGGCAGAAGATCTGCTTGTCGATTTGACAACCATAATGACGCCCGCCGCTGCGCCCATCTCCGATCCCGCCCCGCCGGCGGACCCATCCTCTCTCGTGCAGCGGAGCTCAGAGTGGCTCTTTAGTCAGCGGCATTTTCACGTCAAGCTCCTGCTCGGGACGTGCGCTGGCGTCCTCGTCATCATCTTCCTCGCGGGCATTTTTCTCTTTGTTACCTACCGGAACCATCGGCAGGAATTGCTCCGCACCCACACGGTCGAGGTGATGCGCTCCGGCAGCGTGTTGGAGCGGGATATCGCGAATTTGGAAGCGGAACATCGCGGATTCCTGCTTACCGGAGATGCGAAACACGCAGCCGAATTTGAGCGACACCGCGCGGTCACCCAGGATCGGGTCGAGACACTGGCAGGGTTGATTCTGCACAGCCCGGACCAGCGTAAGCGCGTGAAAAAAATTCAGGAAGTGGTCAATCGCTGGATCGACACCGTGGCCCTGCCGGAAATCAAAGCCCGCGCCTCCAGCCCGACCGCGCCGCGCAGCTCTTCGTTCGGCACCGCCATTCTGGATGAGGCGCGCGAGACTCTCCGCAGCCTGCAAAACGAAGAGCAAATCGTCTTGAACCAGCGTGTGCGTGATCAGGAATGGTCGGTGCAATCCACCCAAATCCTCGATCTTCTGCCCAAGCTGGAGCGCTCCGTGATGGAGATGCAAAAAGAGAAGCGCGGCTACCTCCTGACGAGCGACATGAGCTTCGCCGACGCCTATAAGCGCGCCACCGCCTCCTTCTCCACATTCCACGCCTACCTTTCCATCCTGGTCGCGAAGAGCCCGGAGCAGTCAGCTCTGCTCGCGGAGATTCGCGGGGCCGTGGAAAAATGGGCTACTGCCACTTCCGCAGCCAGCCTGGAGCCCGCGCGCGTCGACGATTCCGGCGATTTGATGGATGGGATTCTGCAAAAGCTCAGCGCTTTTCAGGAGAACGAGCTGCAGGCCTACCAAGCGCGCTCCGCTGCGGCCAGCCGGCAGCGCATCATTAATACCAGTGCGCTTGGGGTGCTCTGCCTGCTTGCGGTCAGCCTTCTTGCCATCTCAAACATCTACAGCAGCGTCCTCGTTCGGCGCCAATTGGCCAAGCTGGATGGCGTGGAAGCGCGCATCAAATCCATCATCCACAACATCCTCGATGGCATGATCACGGTCGACGCCCAGGGCGTGATCTGTTCCATGAATCCGGCCGCCGAGAGCATGTTCGGTTGCGTTCACAAAGAGATGCTCGGGCACAAATTCACCAAGCTGGTGCCGAAATCCTACAGTTCGGAACACGACGACCAGCCCGTCCCCTGCGCTTGGGACGATCTCGCCCGCCGCACCGGCAGCTCCACCCTCGCCGTCGGTCGCACCCGGCGCCACGCCACCTTCCCGATCGAGATCTCGCTGAGCGAGATGATCGTAAACGGCAACCTCCTTTACGTCGCCATGGTGCGCGACGTGACCGAGCGGAAACGCTTCGAGCAGGAAATCGCGGCCGATAAAGAAAGCCTCGCCGTCACCCTTCGCTCCATCGGCGACGGCGTCATCACGACCGACGTGCAAGGCAAGATCATCATGATCAACAACGCCGGCGAGACGCTCACCGGATGGGAATCCCGCGAAGCGATCGGGCAGCCGCTCAAGAACGTCTTCTCCGTCGCGATCGATCTCGCCGCACAAGCCCGGGCGCAGAAAAGCGGCTACCGGAACGAAGCCCACTCCATCCTTCTTAGCCTGCCCGAGCATGCCACTCTCATCTCGAAGAACGGCGACGAGCGCGTAGTCGAGCAGGTGGCCTCCCCGATTCGCGACAGCAAAAACGAAGTCGTCGGCGTGGTGCTCGTCTTCCGCGACATCACGGAACGGCAGCGGAACGAAGCGGAACGCCGCAAAGCCGACACGCTCGAGCAGCTCGGCCTCCTCGCCGGCGGCATCGCTCACGATTTCAACAACCTGCTCACCGCCATCATCGGCAATATCTCTCTCGCCTCGCTCATCCTCCCGCCAAACGACGAGATGGGCACGCGCTTAAACGACGCGAAAAACGCCTCCCTCCGGGCGCGCGATCTCGCGCAGCAGCTCCTCACCTTCGCCCGCGGCGGCGCGCCCATTAAGAAGACCGCCTCCATCGGTAAACTCATTCAAGACACAGTCAGCTTCTCGCTCCGCGGCGCCCACAGCCGGACGGAATTCACGATCGGCGACGATCTCTGGCCCGCCGAAATCGATCCCGGCCAGATCAGCCAGGTCGTCGGCAACCTCGTGGTCAACGCCGACCAGGCCATGCCGAACGGCGGCACCGTTCGCGTCAATTTGGAGAACTTCGTCTACTCGGCCGAGACCTCCCCTTCCATCCCCGATCTTCTCCCCGGCGATTACATCCGCGTGAAGATCCGCGATGAAGGCGTGGGCATTCCCGAAGATTACCTGAAACGCATCTTCGATCCCTACTTCACCACCAAGGCGAAAGGGAACGGGCTCGGCCTCGCCACCACCTACTCCATCATCAAGAATCACAACGGCCTCATCACCGTGGACTCGCAAATCCACATGGGCTCCACCTTCACCCTTTACCTCCCCGCTTCCCGCCACCATCAGCTCCCAGCCGAGCCCACCGCCGGTGACGGAAGATACCGTCGCCACCGGCACTGGACGCATCCTCATTGTGGACGACGAAGAGGCCATTCGGGCGTTGGTCGAGTTCACCCTCGATCGCCTCGGTTACGTCGTCAGCGGAGCCGAGACAGCGCTCGATGGCGTGAATCTCTATCGCGAAAAATTGGAAGCGGGCGAGCGCTTCGACCTCGTCATCCTCGACCTCACTTTGCCCGGCGGCATGGGCGGCAAGGAAGCGCTCAAGCATTTGATCGAGATCGATCCGACCGTAAACGCCATCGTCTCCAGCGGCTACGCCATGGATTCCACCATGTCGCGCTACCAGGATTTCGGCTTCCGCGGCGTGATCGCGAAGCCCTACGAAGCCGCCGAGCTCGGCCGCGTCGTCCACGAAGTCATCGAAGCCGGCCGGGTCAATCTCGAGCCCATCTACGACGGCGGCCGCCTCGCCTCCCGCGTGGCCTAACGGACCCGCGCTGGAAACAGCTGCCCAGCGCGCGTAACGCGGAACGCCGCAGATCGAGGGCGATCGAACGGAAAGACGACCTTGTGAATTGATCTCCCGAGGGAGTAGCCGTTCGCGATGGCTTTACCCAATAATTACCCGGCGTGAGCGCGCTCTGGGAACCGGGGCCAGGAGAACAATACGCTTCTCAGAAACGCTCAAGAAGCGAGACGGCTACGTCTGTCCGCGTCTTCGAAAATCCCTTGCCCAACGATCAGCCTCGGGCGCAGTATCGGTCCACTTTCGCCACCTCATGCATCTAGAAAAAGACGGCCCGTCCCACGCGATCTGCATACTTTCGCCTACATCTCGTTAGGGCCTTATGACACGTTGTCTCATCATTACCTTGGCAGCCACTCTGCTCGCATCGACGGCCTTCGGGCGACTTGGCGAAACGTTTGATCAGATCGAGGCGCGGTATGGCCCGCAAGTCCCGCGCAGTATGGCGCAAGACGAACTGGGTAACCACATGATCACGTATAATTTCCACGGCTTCACCATCGTCGTCACCTTCGTAAACTGGAAGAGCGAGGTGGAATTATTCAAGAAGTGCAAAGAAGGAATTCCCTGTGACAAAGAATGGGCGACGATGAGCGAAGCCGAGGTTGCGGCGATTCTCGCCGCATACGAACCGATTGGCGTGACATGGAAAGCCGAGGAAGGGGTGAAGAGTCCGATGTGGTGGACGAGCAGCGACAAACGGCTGAAAGCGATCAACATGTCTAATCAGCTGCAGATCGGAACGGTGCATTACGTTGAAGAGCGCACTGCTCGAATCAAGCAGAAGGAATCGGATCGACTTAAAGGATTTTGAGAGCACGCAATGGCCTGACCAGGCATGGAGCGAACGGCGGACCGCTGTGCGCGCCACATTTGAGATGACTTCCACACCTCCACTCCGAGCGACGCGCGCCCTCGTCCGCCGTCGCTCATCTTGTTCTCGTTAGATGCTACGGCGCATCCACATCATCGCTTTTGTGCTAGCGCTGCTCACCGCGTCAGTACACGCGGCTATGCGCGACGGCAGCACGGTCGATAAGGCGGTGCCGCTCAAGAATCGTGGACTCGACGCCGTGGAAGAGCAGATGCAGTGGATGCTGAGGTCGCATCGTTATACTCCCATGCTGGCGATGCGCGACGTCCTCCAGGAATCAGCGGCTGACGCCGTTCGCCGGCTCAAGGCCGGAAAGCAGCCGAGTGATAAGACACCTCCGCAGCCGTGGCAGCACGAGACTCTCGAGCACAATGGACACTATATCAGCTACTGGTGGTTCAGAACACCACGCGGCCGAAGGGAAATGTACTTCGACACCGGGGTCCCAATCAGCATGCGGGGAGAGCTGACCCGACAAGAGGCCTCGGTTGTGAAATATTACAAAAGATACGTGGAGTCTCTGAAAATAAGCATCTAACCATGCGATGGGCGAACGCCGGACCGCTGTGCGCGCCACTTTTGAGATGACGTCCTCCCTTCCACTCCGAGAGACGCGCGCTCTCGTCCGCCGTCGCTCATCTTGTTCTCGTAAGGCGGATTTAATGCCGTGATTCGAATATGAGGCTATTCAACCATCTGCTACGCGCAGTCCTTCTGCTCCAAGATTGCAATTACCTCTCTATTCGCCGCCGAATCTGTCCTGAAGATCGGTTCGTTCGTGCTCACTCTTCCAGATGGATACACGAACCACGATGACCATGGAATGGATTCGCGCACTGGCCACATCACAATCAAGGATAAGCCATTTCAGATTGAGTACGATACTTTTGCGGAAGGCGGCCCGAAGAAGTTGAGCGGCTTTCCCGAGGACATCGCTGGATGCAATGATCTATTACGAACGCGCACAAGATGATGAGGTCTCTACTCACATTACCGCGGAGTCGCGCCTGAATGGCCCCGGTAAGCCGATTGTCACTTTGTGGGTGATAGGCCTCGCAGATTTCGCCATTCAAACTTCCGATAAATCCCAAGTGAAGGATGCCGTCGCCGTATTACGCGCCATCAAAGTCACAAAAGCTCGAGATGCAAAACCGTGAAATCGCATAACCATGCGATGGAGCGAACTGCGACCCGCTGTGCGCTCCACACTTTGAGATGACTATTTCCTTTTCACCCCGATCCGCGCGCGCCCTCGCCCGCCGCCGCTGATCTTGTTCTCGTTAGGCCCGCAGCATGAGAACTTTCACGGCGCGGTTCATCTCCATCATTGGACACCCGCTGGTGTTGCTGTCGCTCCTCGTGTTGTCGCTGCATCTACGCCACAGCCCGCAGAACGCCCTTCGGCTGACATTTGCCTTTGCGCTGATTGTTCTGCTCCCGCTCGGCCTGCTCATCTGGCGCTCACGGGCGTCCGGACGCTGGCAAACGGTCGATGCGTCGGACAAGGCAGATCGTCCGGTGCTCTATCTCACCATCGGCTTGGTGCTGATCGGAGCGGGAGCGTACTTTTACTTCGTGGAGCAATCCGTGGTTTTCGTACGCGGATGTTTTGTGGTGGGCGCAATGATGCTGGTGGCGTTTGCTCTGAACCACTGGATTAAACTCTCTTTGCATCTCGCGTTCGCTTCCTTTTGCGGCCTGCTCCTGGGCACCCTTCAACCGCGCGCAGGTTTGCTGATTCTTCTGTGTGTGCCGGCTTTGATCTGGTCGCGTTTGGTGCTGTCGCGACACGTTCTCTCCGAAACCATCGGCGGGATGATCCTCGGCGGGTGCGGAGCTGCTTATCTGCTGTGGATGTGAGCGCACAAAGGCCTCATCAGGCGATGCCGCGACGCCGCTCGGCCCTCTCACCTTCTATGACTCCAACGGACGCGCGTCCGCTAACGAGCAAACTGCGCGGAGCGCGGGATGGTGACGTGGCGGTTGGCAATGGGGCCTTGCGCCCATGCGGCCACCGTTCGCGCGAGCAGGTCGAGCCGGAGAGAACGGGCGGCGAGATCGGACTTTAGTTGCCGTCCCACGCGCAGGCGGAGATCGCCCACGGCGCCGGCGCGGGCAAAATTCCAGGCATCCTCGCCTTCCGCTTCGCGCAAGCTGTCCAGCAAAGCGTCCAGCGCGCGCTCCAGTTCCGCCAGAAGTGCGCGCATCTGCCCCAGGCTGGTGGCGTCGTTCATCGGGTTGGCCGCGAGATCGCTCAACGCGAGCAGGATTTCCATCCGCGCCACGTCGCCGGCCAGATACGCTTCCTGCACCTCGTGCCAAAGCGCCGAGACAGAAGTGTTTCCATCCGCCCGCAGATCGGGGTGCAATCGTCTCACCAGACGGCGGTAAAGTTCTTTCACCCGCACATCCGTCGCGGTGGCCTCGTTCTCATCGTCGTCCTCCTCCTCGTCCTCGATCACGCGCTCGGGGCCGCGCGCTCGGGAGGAATTCTGCGGCCGCGCTTCCTCGCGCGGCGCGCGGAACATGTGCGTTTTGAAGGCGGCGAAGCTGGTCTCGTAGGCCTCATCGTCCATCTTATCGGGATTGGTCCCGAGCGATTTGTGCACCCAATCCTGGAAGAGCGCTTCCTGCTCAAACTCGCTCAGCGGGCGCGCTGCGCCGGCGTCTCGCTCCGCGGGTTCCGGCTCGGCTTCGGCTGCCGCGCCCGGATTCTTCCGGCGGAACATGACTTTCTGATAAGCGCTATGCCCATCTTGAAAGCCACGCCGCATTTCCATTTCCACTTCGTGCACCAGCGTTTGGTAATCGCGGATCTGCACTTCCACCTCGCGCGCTTTACTCAAGAGCGCGCCAAACTCCCGCGCCCGCCAGCGCGCGAAGGCCGGCTTATCCTCGCGCTCGAAGCGGTGCCACTCCGCGCGCGCCTCCTCCAGTTGCGCCATCGCCTCCGCGCAATCCGCCGCCGCGGAACGGCGCAGCGGTTCCTGATTGATCAGGATAAGGTGGAGCATCCCGGAAGGTAGCAGACTGGGTGGAGCGCGGCCACCGCGTGAGAGCGCTGCTACGAACCGACCGGGCCGCCCTCGGGCAGGGTGAAGGCCACCACTTCGTCGGCTGCGCGGTGACTGGTCCAGAAGCGCTCGCCATCGAACGCCAGCGAGCGACACGCAAACGGAACTCGGGCCAGATCCTTGATCTCTGGCAATCGCTCCCGCGGATCGAAGCGCGCCACGCACCACGACTCGCCCGCCTCCTCCGTCCCGCGCAGGAGATAGAAAACTCCGTCCACCATGGTGTGCCCGCAGATTTCCTCCCCGATTTCGAAGTCCGCCTCCACCTTGCCATCTCGCGCCAGGCGCAAAATGCGGCGGCAGTACCACTGGCTCAAAAACAAGTTCGCGCCATCGAAGCTTAAGTAGGAGCCGGTCAAATCCGGGCACGCGATGGGCGCGTCATCACTAAAACCTTTCCCCGGAACATACCGGCGCAGATAGCGATCGTCCTCCGCGCCCACCCCCAGGGTAAACCAAAGCCCTTCCCCATCCGAAACGGCCGCCCATGGGATGCCCGGCGTGAGGAATTCCTCCCGCACCTTCCATTCGTCCACCTCCATTACGGCCACGCTTTGGCGATCGCGCGAGCTCACCCAGAGCGCGCCGTCATGCCAGGCCAACGCTTGCGGCGTCGGCGCGGGAGCGGCCAGGCGCCGTGTTTCGGTGATGGTGGGAAGATGCTGGGTGTCTTTGACCATAAAATTTTGCTTCGTTAACCGGGGAGACGCAGCGTGCCCGAGCTGACCCGCACCGCACTGCCGCCCACGCGCACCGCGGCAAGCTCTCCGCCTTCCGCGCGGATTTCAAGATGCAACAGACTCGGCCGTCCCATCTCCACTCCTTGCGCGATCGTCCAATGGCCCGCGCGTTTTTCCCGCTGCCAAAGGTAGCCGGCGAACGCCGCCACCGCACTGCCCGTGGCAGGATCTTCCGTGATCCCAACGCCCGGGCCAAACATCCGCGCGCGCACCTCCGGCTTCCCCGCCGACTCATGACAAAAGACGAACACGTCGTGAGCCCATGCCTTCGCCAGGGTCTCCCGCCAGCGCGCCAGCTCCAGCGAGGCTCGACCGAGCGCTGCACGATCGCGCACCGGCACACAAAGATAGGGCACCCCCGCCGACCACGCCGCCGGCGCGTCCTGGTTATCCATCAAAACGTCTTCCGTCGGTAAACCAAGCATCGCGGCCAAGGCGTCGCGTCCGGGAATGGTGTCGCGGGTTTCGGGCAAATGCGCAGTCGTGAGCCAGCTAAAATAACCGCCCGCGTCATCGCGAGTCACCTCCACCGGCACCAACCCGACGCCCTCTTCCAAGGCAAAACTGGACGCGCTCCCCTCACCCGCGGCCGGCGCCACTCCGAGCTCCACCAGTAGCTGGGCCGTCCCGATCGTCGGATGCCCCGCGAACGGCAGCTCCGCACCAGGCGTGAAGATGCGCAGCTTGCGCAAGGCGCCCGCCATCTCCGTCGGCCGCACGAAGACGGTCTCAGACAAATTGAACTCACGCGCGATGGCTTGCATGACCTCCGTAGGCAAATCCGGCGCGTCGGGAAAGACCGCGAGTTGGTTGCCACCGAAGATGCGATCGGTGAAAACGTCGAGGGTATGGAACTCAAGATTCATCTACGCGCACGGGGATAACACCGAGGCCGGTTACGCCGTCCTTCCTTCATCGTTCTGCCGCAGTCCTTCAGGTCCCCAGATTATTCCAGCCAAAAAACCTCAACCAACCCCACTCCGGCCGTATTTCCTTCACCGCGGAGCAAGACCGTATATGGGCCGGGCGCAAGCACACGCACGATGGCCGACTCTTCGTCCCGCGTGGGAGGCACACCAGTGCTTTCGATCTCCGCCCGCTGCGACTCGCGCCAGTTTCCATTCGTGCTCACCAAGGCGCCATTAGGATCGCGTAATTCCAGGCGCGGATCGACGAGGACTTCATTCACTCCAGCCGCGGCGAGAGAGGGACCTATCCCCCGGATGAGGACTCGCGTTCCGCCACCCCCGTTTCCACCTGCAATAAAGCCGCCGATTAGGATATCGTCGCCCCGACCGATCACTCCCCTGGTGCTGATGTTCGCCAGTTGCCCTTGCGCAGGTTCGAGATCGTAGGCTTCGATCAAGCCCACGCCAGTTGTCCCATTTTTGCCGCGCACGACGGCGGTATAAGCCCCTGCTGGCAGCTCCGCCGCAACCGCTGCTTCCAAGGGGTGAGAGGGTGGAACGCCCGTGGCCGTGATCGCGGTCGCGTTTTCTTCCCAGTTATCATTCGCGGCGACGATGGCGCCGCTTTGATTGATAATCTGGAGCGTTGGATCTTCCAGCGCTCCGGTCACCCCAGCGGCGCTTAGAGATGGCCCGATCGCGCGCAGGACCACCCGTTTCGAGCCCTCCCCGGTGATGATAAAGCCGCCGATCATGACGTTCTCATCCCGGCCTACCTGGCCGCGCGTGGAGATGTTTAAGAGACGTCCCGTCCTCTCGATCCGGGCGACGAAAGCGTCGCTGTATGGCGGCAGATGCGACTGCCCATGATTGAATTTCGGGATCGCGACGATGTCCGTCGCGCTGCTGGAGAAAACGACGGTTTGTCCATCGTCCGCCAGGGACACTCGCGGCGCAATCCGCGATTCGTTATTGGCCGAGACAGGTCCGGTAAAGGCATGACTTACGAGCAAGGTGGTGCCTAGTAACCGGTCCAGGAGGAAAATATCGTGAAGGGTTCCCGAAGCGCCATCTACGAAGTGTTTATCCTCGGATCGAAAGAGAATGAAACGCCCCGTGCGATCCATTTCCAGTGCGTCGATCTTGCCAGTCAGTATCTGCTCGGTGCGTCCGGTCACCCGGTCGTAAAGGAACATTTCCCGCGCGCGCCAATCGGCTTGGAAGGCGATGTAACGGAGATCGGAGCTGGCATCCAAAAGAGACGCCGTCTTGTTATCAGGGGTATTGATTCGAGTCGTCGTTTGCGTCTGCATGTCGCGAAGGAAAACATCCTCAAGGGACCTATTGGCATCGTTGGCGACAAAGTTTTGGTCCTCGCTTTGAAAAAGCACAAAGCGCCCGTCGTCACTTACTCGCGGGGACAGAACGCGCTCAGACGGAGCCCACCCCTGGATGGTAGGGCTGGCCAGGGTGGTCGTCCTCGTCTGCAGATCGCAAAGGTAAAGCGCCCCGTCCGGGCGGGAGTTACCTTGCATAAGGGCAAATCTGCCATCAGGCGTAAGCCCGGCTGCTTGCATTCCGTCTTCCCCAAGGACTGATTTATCAAAGCTGACGAGGGAGGTGGTGTTCGTGTGCAGGTCACGCAAAAACACATCGGTCGCAGCTCCATTAAGATCTGGCCTGATAATTTCGGTGCTCACGCTGCTGAAAAGAGCGAATCTCCCATCCGGGGTGAAAAACAGCCGGTTTCCCCCAGCCGCCTTACCGTCTCGTCCCACGCTGATGAGTTCAATCTGGTCCGTCTGCATATCGCGACGATAAAGATCAACCAGAGTGTTTTGATCGATCCCCTGGATGAAACCACTCCGAACGTCGGCGAAAAAAACGAATCTCCCGTCTGGAGTTATGTTCGCGGTCTCGCTTGCGACTGCGACTCCGCGCGGCGCCGCCGCAGTTCCGGTGTGATCCGTCGTGACCATCCTGACGTTCCCAGTGTGAAGGTCGCGCACGAAGAGATCAAAGATTCCGTTCGCATCGGCAAGCGTCGTCACATCCGTCCCATTAGAAGAGAAAAGCACATACCGTCCATCGGCCCGGCTGAGCGCGTTGATTGACGATACGCCGTTCACGCTTGAGGTGCCCGCCTGGTTAACGCTCACCAAATCCACTCTCCCCCGCACCGCCGAGGTTCGACTCGGAAATGGGGTCGGTCCCGGTCCCGGCGGAGAAGCGGGTTCCGTGCTTCCCTCGAAACGGTAGGTGCTAAGGATCCCGGAGACGCTGGCAACATAGAGAACTCCTTTCGCGTAACTGAGAAAGCCCCCAGTCGGAAGCGTCGCGATCAATTGGTAACTGGCTTTGTTAAAAACAAATGTACTGCCGATGGAGCTGAAGACTACCAGGTCGTCCGTTATAATCGGCTGCGAGCTGACTTCGGCGTAGTTCGCAGAGGGATCGAAGGCACGCACATATTGGCCTTTCTCCCCGCCAGTTTCCGCATCGTAAGCAACCAAGGCGCCGTCCTTCAAAACGTAGACCGTATCTCCATCGATGACTGGACTAGGACGGTAAGAGCCGGTTCGTCGCCAAAGGACGCGCCGTGTGGCCAGATCGAACGTGATGAGCGTGTTGCTTTCTCCCACGACGACCGCTCGGCCGTTGTGAACGGCGGGCATGCTTCCAGAAAGGAAATAAGTCTGGGTGCTGAGATTTGTATCGATAGTCCACTGCAGCGTTCCAAGGCGCGCGTCCCGGGCGCGAAAGATACCTTTTTCGTAGGTATACAGGACACCCTCGTACAAAGCCGCAGGATCACGTGATAGGTTTTGGGTTTCGGTGCTGAACTGGCGGGTGCCATCTGCGGAATCATAGCCTTCCAGAAGAGACCGGCCTTGGTTCGAGCCGGAGGTCCAGACCCGATTCGAAAAGACAATCGGTGAATCCGACAAACGGGATATTGTCCTCCAACGGAGGGCACCACTGGCCGCATCACGAGCGTAGAGATATCGCCCTTCAGGTTCACTCGCGGTGTAAAAAACAGTGCCGTCGTGCACTGTCGGCGCCCCAAAGTCCCCTTCCGGAAGCGGCACCGTCCAAATTCGGGTGCCGTCTCTCGCATCCAACGCGACCGCCTCGAATGGCGGGCCGCCGCTCGTTCGATAATGCGGCACGACAAAAACTCTTTCGCCTGCCACTACGACGGCATTGATGCTTTGCTGGAAATTAACGCTCCACCCAGGAACAATGGAAACCGGTCCGACTGTCGCTGGGTAATAGCCGCTCCGGGCGGGGCCATTCCCGCTTGTCGGCCATTCCCCGGCGACGGGGTCGGTGAAGCCGCCTTGGGCGACCGAGACGCAGAGCCACGGCATGATAAGAGCGAAGAAGGCGACGCGACGGAGTCCCATAAGCCACCAGGTTAAGAGAAGGTGACCGGGTTGACGATGTTTTTCCGTGTTAAGTAAATTTTGCTGGCACGTCACGAAGCCAGCCCTTCACTTAGAATCCCGGATCCGTCCCGAAGTAACGATCACCAGCATCGCCGAGGCCAGGCACGATGTAACCCACATCGTTTAAGTGGGAATCAATCGCGGCGGTGATGATCGGGATCTCCGGATGCGTTTTCTCGAACTGCTCGATCCCGGCCGGACAGGCTACGATGCAAATAAACTGGACCTCGCGCGCCCCGCGCTCGCGCAGGAGCGAAGCCGCCGCGCATGCGCTGTGGCCCGTGGCCAGCATGGGATCGAGCAGCAGCACCTGCGCGTCGGCCAGATTCGCCGGCAGGCGTGAATAATAGGTCACCGGGCGCAGCGTTTCCTCGTTCCGATAAAGCCCGATGTGCCCTACCTGCGCGTCCGGCAGAAAGGGGAGCATGCCATCGAGCATCCCCAAGCCCGCGCGCAGAATCGGCACCAGCACGATTGGCCGTGCCAGCACGAAACCGGCACACGTCTGCAACGGCGTTTGCACCTCGCCGCTCGTGAGCGGCCATGTGCGCGAAGCTTCCGCCAGCAGGAAAACGGAGAGCTGTTGCAGGCTGCGCCGAAACTCCGCGGTCGTCGTCGTCTGCGCACGCAGAAGCGAAAGCCGGGTGGCAACCAACGGGTGATCGACAACGGTGACGCTCATGCCTGCGGAATTTTAACCGCGATGCCCGTGTGGAGCACGAAGAGAATTCCGGAACTCCTCTGCAGCGTCCTTACCCCTGCCGCCCTTCCCGCATCCGCACTGGCGAAGCCGGGATGGTATCGAGCACGATCTGCTGGTCGCCATCGTAGCGGCCAAACGCGAGCACGCCGGTCGGGCATTGCTGCACGCACGCGGAACAGCGGACGCACTGCGGATCTTCCATCGGCAGGCCTTTGTTGGCGAAACTCATCACGTCGATGCCTTGATGACAGACGCTGGTGCAGACGTTGCACGAGATGCATTTCGATTTCTCCGGAAAGATGCGGTAACGCGAAAAGCGCGTGTAGACGTGCATGAGCGCTGCGAGCGGACAAGCGAAGCGGCACCAAACCCGGCCGCTAAACCAAAAGTAAAGCCCCACCCCAAGGATGCCGCCCATGAAGATATCGACGCCCCAGGCGTAGTTCAGAAACGGGATGCCTTCGAAGAGCTTGTGATACCAGTGCGTGGCCCACGAGCCTTCCCCCATCGCCCAGCCCGCGATGCGCAGCCCAAGAATGGCGAAGGCAAAGACGAGCGCGGCCTGCCCCACCATGTTGACCCGATTCCAAAACGGGCCGTGTGGCATTTTCTCCCGCTGCGTATCCCCCATTGTTTCCGCGAGCGCGCCGCAGGAACAGATCCAGCCGCAGTAAGCGCCTTTGCCCCAGCGAAAGATGATGAGCGGGATGATGACGAAAGTCTGGACGAAGGAAATCCCGAGCCAGAGCCACATCGGATGCTCGGTGAAGACGTTGTAGACGTTCAACGGGAAGGCGAGGATGAAGCCGTAAGCCCGCCAGTAGGCGCGCTCATGCCCTATCGAGCCGTCGTAGCTTTCGAAAAGCTGATTCGCCAACCAGTGCAGCGGCTGCCCGGGCTCAAACATTCCATTTCGTCCCATCCACGGCAGGATCAATTCCGGCAAAATGAAGAGCGGAATCCACTGCGAGCAGATGAGCACGATCGTCTGCAGCTTTACGTAAGGCGTGCGTCGCCGGCGGATGCGTTTGATTCCGAAAATCAAGACGCAGAGGCAATAGGCGAGCGTGTAGTAGAAAGCCGGATTCCCGAGCCCGCGTTTCAGGGTGTAAAGGAGGTTCGTCTCCTGGCTCGACCATTCGGAAAGCTTGCCGCCCACGGCATCGATTGCCTTGGGCACGTTGTAAGGGAAAGCCTGCTCCTGGTTCGCCCATTTTTGCAGCGGCCATTCGAGCGGGTGATTGCTTTTCCAATGGTAAAGCACCACGCAGAAAAGCACGAACGCGAGGCAGCTTATCCATGTCCACGGCCGCCAATCGCCGCGCACATGCAGACCGCTGCGGCGGAAGAATTCCAGCGGCGCTTCCCGGCCTAACATCGTGAAAACGACATCATTTGGCAGCGACTCTTCCGTGCCGTTTTTGAGCGACACTTGCTCTGCTTCGATCCGGGTCACTTCGGTCCCGAGCGCCAGCAAGAGCACGCCGCCCTTTGCGCCATGCATTCCATCGGTCATGGCCGAGTTCACGCGTTCCGAGCTGGGCCGCTCCACTTGCACATCGGCCTCCGCGTTCAGCGCCAGCGTCTGGACCTTGGCGATGTTCTCTGGCTTGGCGCGCGAGAGTTCTTTCCGCCGGTAGCTGAGCGTGACATTCGCCCCTGCTTTGGTAAGCGCGATCGCGGTTTCCAAGGCGGAGTCGCCCCCACCCACCACGAGCGCTTTCTTCCCGGCAAATTCGTTCGGATCGAAGAGGCGATTGTAGACCTTGTCCAATTCCTCGCCGGGCACGCCGAGCTTGCGGAAATTTCCACTTCGCCCAATGGCCACGATCACTCGCCGCGCTTGCAACGGCTCGCCCTCCGCCAGGTGCAGGACCAAGGCGTCCCCCTTTTGCTCGAGGCGCTCTACCCGTCCCGGCGTGATCTCGATCTCCGCCGCTCGCGCCTGCGCGTGCATCTCCTCGAGCAGCGCCTCTTTCACATCGGCCTCAAAGTGCAGACCGCCCTCCAATTTCATCTCGGTCGGGTAGGTGTAGATCGGTTTCGCTTTCGGAAAATTTACCACCGTCGAAAAAATTTCCGTCGCTTCGATCACGACAAAATTCAGTCCCGCCTTGCTCGCTTCGATCGCGGCCGAGATCCCGCTCACGCCGGCACCGATGATCGCCAAATCGAGCGCCTCGCTTTTCCCGCCCTGGAAATCCGGCTCCGCCAAAATCGCGCGCACGGCACTGGCGCCGGTATCCGAAGAGAATTTCAGCAGCGGGATGCCGGTGAGATCACCCACGATGCGCACGCCGGGCAGATTGGTGATCCCTGCTTCGCCAGCTACGGGCAATTGCTCAACCGTGCCAGCCGGCCACTGAGTGTGGAGCCAATGAGTGTAGCGAGAGATGAGTCCGGGCATGGAGTGGTAGGGTTACGGGCTCTCCCCGCGCCGGCTGTCTTACTCTGGCGACATGCCGTTACTTTGGATGAGAGCGTTCACGAGATAATACATTCCCGCGACCGCAATGATGGCCGAACCTCCGCGCAAGAGCCAGCCTCCTGCGGGGGCCTGGCCCTCCTCCGCTCCCGCTCGTTTCCCGCTCCGAGCCCATTTTGTTAGACCGAAGACCGGCAGGACCACGCATTGGTGCCCGATCTCCACCCCGCAACTGAAGGCCACGATCGCCAGTCCAATCCCCAGTCCCGGCAAGCCTGAGATGGATTCCAGCAAACCACCGGCGAAGCCGAGCCCATGGAACAAGCCAAAGAAAAATGCCACCGCCAGCCGCGAACCACCCTGGCTGCGCTGCGGCCAAAACACATTCTGAAGCGCCACCAAGACGATGCTCGCCGCGATCATCGGTTCGACCACATGCGACGACAGCCGCACCAGATCCAGCACGGAAAGCGTAAGCGTGACGGTGTGGGCCAGGGTGAAGGCGGCAATCACTTTGGCCAGATCCCAAAACGAAATCACCGCCAGGGCCAGTGCGCTGATAAAGAGCAGATGGTCGTAGCCAGTCAGGATGTGGGTGATCCCATGGTGCAGGTATTCGCCCATCGTTCGCCACGCGCTCGGCCGGCTCGTTGCCGATAAAATCAACGGCGCGGAGGAAGTGAAAAGTGCGCCCTCCGCGACGATGACGGTTCCGAACCGCGCCCGCACCACGTAGCTCGCTTCCCAGCGATTGCCCGGCGCGTAGTCGAACTCGTTCAAGATATCCTGTTCCAACCGGAGAGAGCTCGGGAGTTGCGCAAGCGGGTAGGAAAAATCATAAAGCGCATGCGCGTTTGGCTCGCCCGCCCGCGGTGCCGCCGCCTGCACGAGCTTGCCGGTCAGCTCCTGTCCATCCGCCGAGACGCGTAGATGTCGGAGCAGATACTCTCCGTGTTGGGCGTAAGCTTCCGCCAGGGTCGTCGCCGGCGTAGCCGCATGGGTGTTTGCGACGAAAACCTGCTCCGGCGCCACCCGCATCTGCAGGGTAACCTGACCAGCCTGCACCTCGATCTCCATCCCTCCCTGCGCCACGGGATGCGCCTCGAGCGAAGCCGTCCACCAACAAGTCAGCAAAAGCAGAAAGAGGAGACGTTGTTTCATCGGTGCACGTGGAATTTGTTGTAACTCGGATTCACTGCCGCCGTCTCCGCGAGGAATTTCTGCCCGCGAGCCAGGTCGCCGGCTGCGGAAAAGATCAAGCCCGCATGATGCAAAATGTGCGCATCCTTCACCCCGATCGCGAGCGCGGCTTCGATCTCGCGTTTGCTCTCCTCATACTCGCCCGCGCGGTAGAGCGCCCAAGCCAGTCCGTCGTGCGCTGTGCTGCTCGCGCGCATGGCCAGGTCTTGCCGTGCCCACTTTACCGCTTCCACGCCATTCTCCTGTGCGTCGGAATAGAAGCCCGCGAGATGATGAATGAAATGCACCTCGCCCCGTTCCACGGACGCTTTATAACCCGCCAGCGCCTTGTCATACCACTCTTTCGCCTGCTCGGGTTGCTTCATAAAAATATGCAAATCTCCCAGCGCCTGCTCCATATCCGGGCGGCGCGATCGGGCGATGATCTTCTGGTATAGCGCCGCCGCCTCGCTGAATTTTTCCTGCGCCCCAAGCAACTCCGCCCGGTGCTCGTCGACCGTGAAACTTCCCGGCTGCAGGGTTTCCGCGCGACGATACTGTTCCTCTGCTTCCGCCAGCTTCCCGGTTCGGAAGAGCATCTCGCCCAACCGCACCCGATGCCACGCGATCTGCACTGCGCCTTCCCCGCGTGCTTCCGCCGCCTCCGCTGCGCGCAACTGCAGCCGAATCGCCTCATCATTACCGCCGCGCAAACGCGCCAACTCTGCGCGCCGACTCAAAACCGCGGGTGCCTCCTCCATGCCCTCGAGCACTTGCGCAGCAGCTTCCAGTTCTCCCAAAGCCAGCCGTGCATCCAGCAGGAGCAAGCGCGCCTCCACGTTGCGCGGGGCGCGCTGCAAAACGCGCTCAGCTAACGACCGCGCTTCCGCGAAGCGATGACGCGCCAGATGGACCAAGCCCTGGCCTAACAAGGCCCCGGGGTATTCCTCAAACTCCCGCAGGGCCGCCTGGAACGCCGTTTCCGCTTCCGCGTGGAGTGCGAGATCGCCGTGCTGCCGCGCTTGCGCCAGATGCCAATACCCGAGCCGTGTCCACGCCACGAAATCCTCTGGTCGCTCTTTCACCCGCTGCGCCCAACGTGCGCCTTCTGCTGCCTGGGATTCAACGTCTTGTCCGGATAAATTGAAGAGCGCTACGCTGCAAAGGGCGCTGGCAAAAGCTGCGCCTAACCACCGGGGGGACCACATCCCGCCACCAAGTGAATTTTTCCGACGAAAGTCAAGGCCTGCGTAACAAACCGGAACCGGTCCGTAGGAAAAGTAATGGATTGCCCTTCGTCGCCAAATTCTCTAGAAAGCGTTTATGAAAATCCCCCTTAGAACCATAAGCAGTACGCTCCTGTTGCTCGGCCTCTGTGTCTTTACGCCGCTCGCTTCCGTGCGGGCGGCAGACCATGCCGATAGTCCCAGCTCCGCGAATAATTCGTCCGCCGATTTGGCTGACGCTTATTTCTTCCTCGACCCTAACGATAATACTCGCGTCGTGATTATGACGACTGCCCGTGGCTTTATCGTTCCTGGCGAGGCGGGGAACATGGCCATCTTCGATTCAGACCTCACGTATCAATTTAATCTCGAGGAGACCGGCGATGCCACCCCCGACGCGACCATTACGGTGAAGTTCTCGCCCCGCACCAGTGCGCGGAGCGGACAGATCGCCACCGTGCGGATGGCGCGGGGCAGCACTACGGTCTTTGAGTTTAGCGCTCCGGCGACAGTGCCTACGCTGAACGCAACACCACCGACGCCGGTCGTCACTACGGACGCTGCATCGGGCGTCAGTTTCTTCGCGGGTGAAGCTGATGATCCTTTCTTCTTCGATATCCCGGCGTTTTCGCGCTTTGTCGGATCGGTCCTCGCCGGTGCTCCGAACTTCACCTTCCTCGAGCGCGCCCGCGATACCTTCGCCGGCTATAACGTGGTCGCGATCGGGATGAGCTTCCCGAAAGCGCTTCTACGCAGTGCGAATGACGTGACCGGAATGGACGTGCGCACGTTCCGCAACGATCGCTTCCCGGTCACGCTTTTTGGAAACATGTCAACCCGTGGCCAGGTGGGCACAGGCGAGAATTCGCTCATTGGCGGCATCATCGTTTCGGGCGGTAACGTGAAACGCCTCGCCATCCGTGGGATCGGGCCCAGCCTCGGTGCTCGCGGGGTTAATCAGCCCCTGGCCGATCCGACTGTGACCCTATTCGATCGTCAGGGAACGGCGATCGCCATGAATGATGACTGGGGAACCGCCGGGCAAGGCGCCGAACTCACAGCCGTGGGTCTCGCTCCGATGAATGCGAAAGAGGCTGCGCTGATCACCACGCTCGCGCCTGGGAGTTATACCGCTGTTGTCACCGGAGTTGGCGGCACCAGCGGAGTCGCGTTGGTCGAGGCTTACGATCTGGAGACCGGCGCGATTGCGGCTAGTGGAAACCTTCGCCAGATCGACCGCGAAGGGAATCCAGCGGTCAACGTCGTCCTGATCCCGTTCGGACGGAAGGACGAATACAATGCTGCCACCACGCAGGACGACGCCGCGGGACGTTTTGCGGGTGATATCGTGGCCACGCTGCAGTCGCTCGGGACCGACTCGGCCCACATCAATATCCTGGCAGGTGTCGCCGTCGCGACTGGCGATTATCTCCATCTGAACCTCAACACTGCCAACACTGGCACGGGCGGGGGTAATAACTCAGGCGCCGGCTTCCCGAATGGTCGTCGTCTGCAGGACGATGTGGTCGATACCCTCCTCTTCCTTGTCACGAACGAGGCCCTGACCACCGGCGATCGGGTAGGTGCGAACGACGTTCCGTTCACAAACACCTTCCCATTCCTCGGTCTCTCGCAACAGCCGCGCGATACCGGCGTGGACGATAACACGCGCAACTAGCGCACTTCTCCTCTCGCGCCCGCTCGAGGTGGACCCGCCAGGGTCCACCTCGGCGGAGTCGCGATCTCCTCCGCGCGCCGAAACTCTTTCGCCGCGCGCTCTTCCTCAGCACCCTCAGCGGAAGCGCTCGATTGCGCCTCGCCGCGATCTCGCCGATTACTTCCGTCCATGAAATTTTTCGCCACGCTTACGATTCTGGCGTTGGGCTCCGCGCTCGCTTCGGCTGCTCCCCAACCCACCCCGCGGCCGGGTGGTTTCCGCCTTTTCCAGCGCGCGCCGGCACCCACACCCGTTCCCACCCCGCCGCCACGTCGGGTCGCGCCGGTGAAGCGCCCCACTCCACCCGTCATTCCACCACGCGCCCGCCCGGAGCCTACTCCCGATGGTGGCGCTCCCAAATTACGACGAGGCCACCAGCGTGCGCCTCCAGATTTTTCTCGATAACAACGGCTTCGGTCCCGGCAAGATCGATGGCAAGATCGGCGAATTCTTTCGCAAAGCGCTCATCTCCTACAAGAAAGCCAACGGCATGGAGCTGAACGGCACCGTCGATGCCGCGCTCCTTGAGCAAGTCCCGGAGCCTTACACCCGCTACACCATCCGCCCGGAAGATATGCAATTTGTCGGCGCCACCGCTTCCAAGCCTTCCCAGCAGGCCAAACTGAAAGCGCTGAACTACGGCTCCGTCCTCGAATTTGTCTGCGAACGCTTTCACGCGGCGGAAGATTTCATCCGCCAGATCAATCCCGGGATTAATCTCGAGCGCCTGCAACCTGGCGACACCGTCAACGTGCCCAACGTGCAGCCGTTTGAAGTGGAATCCCTGAAGGAAGGCTTCATCGAGGAGAACCCCGCGCTCCTCGGACGCAAGGTCGTGATCGACACAGTCGAGCGCTTCCTCGAGATCCACGACGAGAACGACAAGATCATCGCCGAGTTCCCCATCACGCCCGGCTCCTCCTCCCTCCCCGCGCCCATCGGCACCTGGAAGATTCTCGGCATTGCCACGCTGCCCTGGTTCCGCCACGACGAAGGCGTCCTGAACTCCGGCGTGAAGACTGACAATTTCTACAATCTACCCGCCGGCCCAAACAACCCGGTCGGCGTCCTCTGGATGGGCTTGAACAAGCCGCACGTCGGCGTGCATGGCACGAACAATCCCGAGACCATCGGTCGCGCTGCCAGCCATGGCTGCATCCGCACTGCAAACTGGGATGCCGCCCGCATCAAAGACCTCGTCACCAAAGGTTGCGTCGTCGAAATTTTCTGACGTGGGACGTTGGAGATTTGGACAGGATTAACAGGATTATTCGGGATTAACTGGGGGGAGCGCGCGAAGTCTTGGCTTCCGTTTCCGTCCTGTAAATCCCGTTAATCCTGTCCAAAAAAAGTCCTGAAATATTTCGCGCGGAATCGCGCACCCGTCCGTCTAGGCTGGTGAAGGACGCCGCATGGACACCCGCGATCGAGAAATTTACCAAGCCGCCATTCAAGGCGATCGCGATGCCTTTGAGCTGATCATCCGCTCCTCCAGCCGCGCTCTTTTCGCCATCGCCTACGGCGTCCTGCAAAACCGCGCCGAAGCCGAGGACGTGGTGCAAGACGCCTGCGTGAAAGCCTGGAAATCACGCTGGCGTGTGCGCGATCCCGAGAAATTTCCCGCCTGGCTCGCCACCATCGCCCGCCACCGTGCCCGCGATATCGCGCGCAGCCGCCGCGACGTCGCCTTGATCGACGAGCTCGAAGAGATCGCCGACGATGCCTCGGAAAACCAGGATCAGATCGCTCGCGAAGCCCATCTGAATAGTCAGGTCCACGGCGCGCTCGCCGCCTTGCCCGAGACCCATCGCATCGCGATCACGCTGCGCTATTTCGACGCCCTCGATTACGCCACGATCGAGCAAACCCTCGGCCTTACGAACGGCGCCCTCCGCGGCATCCTTGGCCGCGCCCTGCAAACCATGCGCAAGCGTCTCCACCCCGCGCTCGCCCCATTGGAGTAACCAACATGCCAACCATTCACGACGACATCGAACCGTGGCTGGCCGCCGCCGTGCACGACCAGCTTTCCACCGAAGAACGCACCGCCCTCCAGGAACACCTCGCCGAATGCGAGACCTGCCGCGCCTTGCACGCCCAAACTCTTGCCATGAACAAAATGATCGCCTCCAGCCTTGATCACGCGAAGCCCGACCTCGCTTTCGAACAACGTGTCGTTTCTGCCTTTCGCCGAAAGACCCCGCACCGCTCCAGCATCATCGCGGGCTTGGGCGGTCTGTGGCGTTCCCGAGCCACCCAACTCGTCGGCGCGGCTGCACTCTTACTGACCCTCGTTCAGGTCGGCCGCGTCGTGACGCAGGAGTCGCCCGCTGTTTCCACGTTCTCTAACTTTCAGGAAACCGTTTCCGCACCGGACGCCGTGGAACAAGCTGGCAGCGAGATGCCAGCTTCGCCGGTGGAAACCGCAATGCTCGACGCTCAGGAAAAGAAGCGGGGCAATTCCGCGGACAATCTTCGCCAGAGATCGATGAGCGCGGCGAAATCTGCGCCGCTCATGGCTCGCCCCGTTCCCGCCCAGGATGCGCCACAGGCATTCGAACCAGAGCCACTGGAATCCGTGAAGGGATCTGCGCCACCGCCCACCGGCGGTGCCGGCGCACCCGTGGTTCCGCCGGACGCCAACCGCAAACTCATCCGCAACGCCCAAGTCGAGATCGAGATCGCTGCCTTCGGCGAAGCGGTGGAGAGAATCACCGCGTTAACCACGGAAGCAGGCGGCTACGTCGCAACCAGCAGCTCGAACAAGCAGGCCAACGGAAAACTGCGCGGCACCGTCGTGGTGAAAGTCCTGCCCGATCGACTGGACGCCTTCCTCGCGAAATTGCGCGAACTTGGCGAAGTCAAAAACCAGACGCTCGGGACCGACGACGTCACGAAACAGTATCTCGATACCGAGTCGCGCCTGAATAACGCCCGCGTGATGGAGCAGCGTTTGATTGAGATTCTCAAGACCAAGAGCAACAAGATCGCCGACCTGCTCGAGGTGGAGAAGGAACTTGGACGTGTGCGCGCAGAGATCGAGCGCATGCAGGGCGAACTGAAATACATGGATGCATTGGTCGCCTTCGCCACGGTCACGATCACGCTCACCGAAAAAGACATGGATGAGCCCGCCGCCTTCCTCTTGAAACGTCGCGCCCAGCTCGCGCTCTTCTCCACCGACGTGGAAAAAACTTTCGCCGAAGTGAAGGCGATCGTGGATGGCGCGAAGGCGCAGGTTTCCTCATCCACCCTCGATCGCGACAGCACCGGCGAAGCGACCGCGCGCCTCGTCTTGCTCATCGTTCCGGAAGAAGCCGACGCCCTCATCAACCGCATCAAAGGCATGGGCCGCGTCCAGAATTACAACGAACAAACCGACCGCATCGCGCAAGGCGGCAGCGGCATGGCGCAGGGCGCGAAAGTCGAGCGCGACAAGGTGGAGCTCAGCATCACCATCTCGCGCAATGAACAGGAGCCCGCGCTCCAGACCACCAGCCTGCGCATTCTCACCGGCAAGGTCACGGAGCGCGTGGCGCAATTAAAAGAGACCGCCGCCCAAAGCGGCGCGGAGATCCGCAGCTCGTCGTTCAGCCGCACTCCGGATGGGCAGGAATTAGCAAACATCTCCCTGCGTCTTCCGATGAAAAATTACGCCGCACTCATGAGCTCCCTCGATCAACTCGGCAAGGTGCGGGACGTGAGCGTGCAGCGCGATGATCGCCGCGGCACGATCGACGAAGCCACCGCGCCCGCCGACGTCAACATCCAGGTCTACAGCCAGCCCGATATCGTCTCCGACGAGAGCGGCCTGATCGCGACCGTGCGTCGCACCCTCATGCAAGGGGTGGCCGCGCTCATGTGGAGCCTGCGCATGATCGGCGTCGCGCTGGCGTTCTTCGCTCCCTGGGTGCTCGCGCTCGGGCTCGTCGGCTGGATCTTCAAGCTCATCGTCCGCCGCCGCAAAGTCCGTCGGGAAAAAGACGCCGTGGAGTAATTCCTCAGCTCACAGCCAAAGCCAGCAGGGGCGTCAGCAGCACCAGATCAGCCAGCGCGGTGCGTGCCGCAGGAGTGATCTCCTTTCTTCCCCAATGCAAAATGCCTAACCACACCGCACTGCTCGCCAGACAGGCCGGGAGCACGTAGGAACCGACGGCGCTGGCGAAGATGCAGCTGGCCACGAACACGGCCACCATCGGCCAGACCAGACGTCCGATGCCGGGAAAAACCGTCGCGATCGAGATGCGCCGCTGCGCCACGTCCAACGTCCGCTCCCAGACCGCGATGCTGACGCAGTTAAGCGTGCAGAGAAGACCGAAGAGACACCACGCCGCTGCCACCTCCATCGTGAGGAACGGCGTCGAGCCCACCATCGTGCCCGCGGCAAAAAGAAAGCCGACGCAGAGTTCTTTCACCGGAAGAATTTTCCAGAACGCGGGTCGCGCCTGATTCACAACGAGATAAACGACCGCAAAAAGTCCCACGCTTCCTCCGGCCAGCAGAGTCTGCCGCTCCAGTTGTGTGGCTACGACTGCGACGTCCGCCACGGCCACGATCACGATCACCGCCAGCCAGGCGCGTCGATGACGACTGCAGAAGCGCTGGCGAAGCGACGCAGGCCCGCGCGGATCAACGGCCAGGCTATCGCCAAATCGATCTGCCAGGTAGATGAGCCATGCGGTCAAAAACAGGGCGACCATTTCTCCTCCAGCCACCGGATAGCCGAAGCTGCGCGCGAAGAGCATCTGCCAGCTCACCGCCACCAGCGGTGCATCGAGGCAGAGCAGATTCAACCACACCACCGGCTGGCCCATGCTGGTCCCGGCCCGTTCCGGGCCGAACATTTCGGCCGCTTCCGCCGATACGCCTGACTCTTCAAACCCCTTGCTCGCCCTCCCCTCGCTCATACGTTACCTTTCAAGCGCTCCGCGCCTCCTTCTTTCCCTATGAATTCCAACGGCATCTCTCTTGATAACGCGGCCGTCGCCGCGCTTCCGAAGCATCTCCTGCAGTTTGCAGTCGACCAACGTTTCGAAGATTACACGGCAATCGATCATGCGGTCTGGCGTTTCATCATGCGGCAGAACGCGTTTTTCCTGAAGGAATACGCGCACAAAGTTTACTTCCAGGGCCTGCTCGAAACCGGCATCTCTTTCGAGCGCATCCCGCGCATCAGCGAGATGAACGACATCCTCGGCAAGATCGGCTGGGGCGCGGTGGCGGTGGATGGCTTCATCCCGCCGGCCGCTTTCATGGAATTCCAGGCCTACAAAGTCCTCGTGATCGCGTGCGACATGCGGCAGATCCATCACATCGAATACACGCCCGCGCCCGACATCGTGCACGAAGCCGCGGGCCACGCGCCGATCATTGTCGATCGCGAATATTCCGATTACCTCCAGCGCTTCGGCGAAGTGGGCGCGAAAGCGATGCAATCGAAGAAGGACTTCGAACTCTACGAAGCGATCCGCGCGCTCTCGATTTTAAAAGAGCTGCCGAATTCCGACCCCGCGAAGGTGGCCGAAGCGACAGAGCTCGTGGAAGAGCGCCAGAAGAATCTTGGCGAACCTTCGGAGATGGCGCTGCTTTCACGTCTGCATTGGTGGACGGTCGAGTACGGACTTATCGGCACGCTCGACGAACCGAAAATCTACGGCGCCGGCCTCCTCTCTTCGATCGGCGAATCCGTCTCATGCCTCGAATCGCACGTGAAGAAGCAGGAATACTCGATCGCGGCGGCGGATACCGCCTTCGATATCACAACCAAGCAACCCCAGCTCTTCGTCTGCCACGATTTCGCGCACCTGACCGAAGTGCTGGAGGAGTTCGCGAGTCGGATGGCGTTCCGCGTCGGCGGGCTGGAGGGCATACGCAAAGCCATCGACTGCAAAAACACAACCACCTGCCAGTATTCCTCCGGGTTGCAGGTCAGCGGAACGTTTACCGAGGTCGTGACCGACGATCACGACAACGCGATTTACCTCCGCACCACCGGCCCGACCGCTCTCGCCTTTGCCGATAAACAGCTTCCCGGGCACGGCCGCGATTACCACGCAGAAGGTTTCGGGTCGCCCATCGGAAAGTGGAAGGAGACCGAGCTGGCGGAAGGCAAGCCTGCGCGGCTGGAATTCGAGAGCGGCGTCACGGTCGAGGGACAGGTTACGAAGATGCTCCGCCACGAAGGCGAGCTGCTGGTGGTTTCATTCGAGGATTGCACGGTAAAATACGGCGACCGCACGCTCTTCGAGCCGGCTTGGGGCACATTCGACATGGCCGTAGGCGAGACCATCACCTCCGTCTTCAACGGCGCCGCTGACAAGGATTCCTACAATCAAGTCGCGCTCGTCCCGAAGGACCGCACCATCAAAGTCCCCTCCGACGACCAGCGTCGGAAATTAGAGAGCCTCTACCAACAAGTGCGCGACATCCGCGAACGCAAAGTCGGCTACGAACGCCTCGGCGAAATTTGGGAAACCCAGCAAGCCGAGCACGCCGACGACTGGCTTCTCTCGATGGAGATCTTCGAAATCCTCGACGACACCGGCGAGCAAAACCCGCTCAAACAAAAAATCGCCGCGTTCTTAGACGGAAAGAAACAGGCCGACAAAGATAAGGCCACGCTCATCGAGTGGGGCTTCCGGCTGGTCACCTATCACAAGGCTGGACTCGAAATCGCTCGCTGACGCCGCCGTCAAGCCTATCCAGTGTTCTTCAGTCCGCTGGAGATGCCGTTGATCGTGAGCTCGATTGCGACCCGGGCGTTTTCCGCGGCGGCGCGTTTGAGTTTGCCGCTTCGGAGCCGGCGCAAGAGATCGACCTGGAGATAATTGAGCGGGTCGATGTAGGGATTTCGCAACTCGACGGAGTTGAGCAGGACGGGTTCGCGGCCCAGGAGCTGTTTCTGCCCGGTGACTTCGAGGATGGCTTTTTCCGTGCGGGCGAATTCTTCCAACAAGAGACGGAGGACCCGCTCCCGTGTTGCCTTTTTCTCGACCAACGAAGAATAGACGCGCGCAATCCCAATGTCCGCTTTGCGCATGGTGAGCTCCGCGTTATCGATCAACGTTTGGAAAAACGGCCAGGAGGCGTGCATCTCGCGCAGGAGGCGTTTCCCTTTCGGTCCTTCAGCGAGCAAAGTTTCCAAGGCGGTGCCGAGACCGTACCAGCCGGGAAAATTGAAACGGCTCTGCATCCAGGAGAAAACCCATGGGATGGCGCGCAAATCGGCCACGCTCTGCGTCTTCTTGCGATAAGTGGGCCGTGAGCCGAAACGAAGATCGCCGATGAGATCGATCGGCGTCGCCTGCCGCCAGAACTCCAGGAATTGCGGGTCGCTGACCGCACTTTGATACACGGCCACGCTCGTCTCGCTCATGCGCGCCATCGCATCAGCCCAACTCGCGGGCACTTCGGTTGGTTCCTGCGCGGCGTGGCTGCCGAGGAGGACCCCATAGGTCATTTGCTCGAGCACGCGGTGAGCGAGATCGGGATCGTGATAACGGGTCGATAGCACCTCGCCCTGTTCGGTCACGCGAATGCGGCCGTCGCGCAGGCCGACAGGCTGGGCCAGGATCGCTTTCGCAGCAGGGCCACCGCCGCGGGCGATGCTGCCGCCCCGCCCATGGAAAAGTGTGATCCGCAATTTCTTCGCGGTCGCCACCGCGGCGATTTCCTCTTGTGCGCGGTAGAGCGCCCAGTTCGCCGCGAGGTAGCCGCAGTCCTTGTTGCTGTCGGAGTAGCCGAGCATCACATGTTGATGCCAGCCCTGTTTTTTCAAAAGCGCCGCGTAAACAGGTTGCTCGACCAACTGCGCGAGAATGCCGGGCGCGCGGTTGAGATCGTCGAGCGTCTCGAAGAGCGGAGCGATCGGCAGGCTGGCACCGGCCAGGCGCATGAGGAGCTGCACTTCCAGCAGGTCCGATACTTCCATCGTCATGCTCACGATGTAAATTCCGAGCGCCTCCGGCCCGAATTTCCTCGCGGTCAAGGCAGCCAGGCGCAGCGGCTCGATTACGTGCCGCGTGGCCGGCGAAAACTCCACCAGCGCCATCAGAGCCAGCGGACGCGCTGCGGCGATCGCGCTCGCCAGCACGCTGCGCTTTTCCGCTTCCTCCAATTCCGGATAGTCGGTCCGTCCCGTGATCTCGGCGATCGCGGCCGCATGCGCGGCGGAGTGTTGTCGCAAATCGAGGCGGGCCACGTGCAAGCCGAACGCGTCCACGCGCTGGATCGCAGTCTGCAATTCTCCCTTCGGCCAGGAGGGCACCGCGGCCAGCCTCGAGTCCGTGGCGAATCACTTCGAAGATCTTGTCCACTGCGCCGACCTGCAGGAAAGAAGTGCCATCGAGCGCTTCGTTGGCGAGGCTCTTCTCGTTGCCGATTTCGTCCAGGGCACGAGTTAATTTTTCCCGCAGCAGGATGAGGAGGAGCCGATACGGCTCGTGCGGATAACGCTCGCTCTGTAACCGCACTTTCTTCGAGAAATTCCGGTTCGCTTTCACAAAGCGCCGCACTTCGGGCGTGATCAACGCGCGCTTGTCCGAGACGCTGATCGACCACGAGAGCTCGCGCACCTGTTGTTGAAGTTTACTCAGCGCCAACTTCCGGTGCAGCAGCAAAACATCCGCCGTGACCGCGGCGGTGACGTTTGGGTTGCCATCGCGATCGCCGCCGATCCACGATCCAAAGGTGAGCCAACGTGCCGGCGGCCGCACTTTGGGATAATGAAGCCGCAGCGCCCGCTGCATATCGTTCTGCAATCGCGGCAAAGTATCGAACAAGGTCGTGTCAAAATACCAAAGCCCGGTGCGCGCTTCGTCGGTGACCTCGGGGCGCGCGACCCGGCTGCGATCGGTCAGCCAAAGCGAAACGATCTCGCGCTCTACTTGCGCCGGGTCCGGCCCGTCACCTTCCACTCCGGGCGAATGGCGCTGGCGCAGGATCTCCGCCATGCGCCGCAACTTGGTCAGGAGCGTGCGGCGTTTCGACTCCGTCGGGTGTGCGGTGAAGACGAGCTCGATTTCCAATTGCTCGACCAGCACCTGCATTTGCCGCGTGGACACGCCTTTCTCCTTCAAATCCATGATCGCCGCTTCGATGGACTCACGCACCGGCTCGCTGGGTGAACGGCCGTCGCCAGCGGTCTGCGCGGCTCGCCGCTGCCGCAGCAAGGCAACGCGAAAATTTTCCTCCGCCAGGTTCACCAGCTCGAAGTAAAGAGTGAATGCCATCGCCTGGTGGATTGCTTCCTCGGGAGTGAGGCGCGCGACTGTTTGCGCGAGGCGAGCCGCGGCACGGCGATCGCCTTTTCGGCTGGCTTTCGCGAGCGTGCGCAACTTCTCCACGGTCGCAAAAGTGGCCTGGCCCTCCAGGCGCGAGATGACGCGACCGAGCGCGTCTCCGAGGAAACGGATCTCCGCGCGGAGCGGCCCCAAATCTTTCAGCGCAGAAGAAGGCGAACGTGGCATGCGAAAGGAGGCTAGCGAGACGACGTCTTCAATGCGCGCAATAAATTGGAAGGGGCCGCCTGCGCGAGCGGCACTTGCGGCGGGCGCAGGTTTCGCGACCGATACCCAATGGAACCGGTGCGCGTGGAGGTGAACGACAAGATGCAAACGGGCTACGTCTACTTTCGGACGAAGCCGATGGGGCGCGAGTTTCGCCCGGAGTTTCAGCCAGAACTGACACCCGCGGAAATGTTGGCGCTGGGAATTTTTGGCGGCCGCTATCTGACTGATTGCACGGCGGAGTTTCCGGCCAGCTGGTTTAAAAAGGCGAAGCTTTCCCCGGGGCGCTCAGACGCGTCGCTTAATTTCTTCGGCGTGAAAGCTTCGCAGCCGCTCGCAATCTGGCAGGAGAAGGGCTGGCTCCACCCGGATGATCCGCGCGGATGGTTTCAATGGTATTGCCGCTATTACTCCGGCCGGCGCGGAGAGGACGATCTGCGCCAAATCAAACGCTGGGTCGCGGTGCGGCGACATATCGGGCAGCTGAAGAAGAACTGCGCGCCGCGGGATTTGTCCTGTCGCCGACGCCAACGTCAGGCGCTCTTACATTGGGCCTACGACTCGCGCGCCATCTGATGGAGGACAGCTGCTTTAGGGCCAGAGACCCAGGCGCTGCATCTCTGCCGTGGCCAGCGCGCCCCAACCTCGATTCGCGGCCGGGCTGGCTGGGCTGGGATGGAGAATGCGGCCGACTTGCACAGCCCCGGCAGGAAAAATCTCGCGCGCACGTTGCGCGGCAAACTCCCCCACTCCGATAATCCAGGCCGGCTCGAGCGCCGCGGCGACAGCACGCAGATGCGTATCACACGCGCGAAAGAGCGCGGCCTTCTCGGCCGGGGGCAATTTATCCGGGGTGCGATTGGCGCCGCTTTCTTCCATGAAGACGAGCGGGCAATAATTCACCACGAAGTGGTCGGCAAAAAACTCCGGCGCGCTGGCAAAGCGCTCAGCGAAGAGCCCCCAGAGGCGTTGCCCGCTCACCTCCTTGCGGGTGCAGGCGAAGCCGGTGATCAGGCGTTTCGGATGCTCGCGCGCCGGTTTCCCGATCGCTGCGTTGATTCCGAGCCAATCGCGGACCGCCGCAATTTCGCCAAAAGGCACGCCGGTTTGCGCCATGCCGAATGGTCCGGGATTCATCCCCAGGAAAATGACGCGCTTCGGGGTCTGCCCGAAGCGCTGCGCGTACTGCTCGTGCGCGGCCCAAGCGTAATCGAGCGGATTGTAGGTGAACGCGACCGGGGCTGCGAAGTGCATCGCGTTGACGGCGTCGCGCAGTTGCGCCGCCGCTTCCAGGACGGCCGCGCTTCTCGTTTCGGGCATGGCGGACTGTAGCAGGGCCTTGCGTTTCACCAGCGGGAGGAAGACGGTTTCACCATGTGCCGGAACATCAAAACACTGCATAACTTTCAGCCGCCCGCGACGACCGACGAGATCCACGCCTCGGCGTTGCAATTCGTGCGCAAGCTCAGCGGCTTCAGCAAGCCATCGCAGGCCAACGAAGAAGCCTTCCACCTTGCGGTCGAGAAAGTAACCGCCACCGCGCGCGAGCTGCTGGCCGCGCTGGTGACGAACGCTCCGCCTCGTGATCGTGCGGTGGAAGCAGCCAAGGCGCGCGCGCGTTCGGCTGAGCGTTTTGGAAAAGCGGCCGCCTAGACCTCAGCCGATTTCCGCAGGGTGAAGCGGTTGTTCGCGGTCTCCCACAGCCGCAGCCGCTCCAGGCGATGCCAGAGGAGCGGATCCATTTTCTCCCAGAGCGTCTGCACGATATTCTCTCCGGTGGAAGGACGTTGCCGGAACTCCTCGGCCTCAAGGTCGAGGTGGCGATTATTCCATCCAGCCACCGCCTGCCGCAGCGCTTGCTGGAATTCCATGAAGTCGCACATGGTGCCACTGCGTTCTTCGTAAGCGCCGCCGATCGTGGCCTCGCTCACGTAAAGATGGCCGTGCCCGCGAGGGTTGTTGCACTTGCCATACATGGCGGTGTTTTCCTCCGGCGAATACTCATAGCTTTGCAGCCGGTGCACCGCGCTGAACGGCATCTGCATCCCGAGTCGGCGCTGGCCCGAAGCGTGGTATTCGGCGAAAAAATCCGCCCGCTCGTGCAAGCGCACCCGGCTGAGAGGAAGCGAAGCGCCCGCGCGCTCGAAGATGAATTGCGCCAACGCTTCTGTGGTTTTTGGGCGGTCGTCGAGGGCGGGGACGTCCAGATTGAGATGACGATGGTCGAGCTCGTCGCGCAGAGATGAGAGACACTTCTCCACGTCGCTGGACGCAAGCGAGGCCTCGGCATTTCCAGCCGCCGCCGTGAGGCGGACACGGTAGTCGTGCCCGTGTCCATGAGGCGAGGCAGCGAGACCGAAAAGCGCTTCGTTCTCCTCCTGGGATAGATGCGGCGACATGGTCTGTCGCGCGGCCGAAAAACGGAACTCGTAGTTCGCCTCCGTCCGACCATCCGCAAAGGCGGTGGCACTGCGTTCTGGCGTCTCCTCGAGGTGCACTGCCGTCAGCTCCGCACCGGACGCGCGGAAGAGCGGCGCGACATCCTGGACGAGCTGGCGCGCCACGTTTTCGGCCGTGGGAGTGAGTGTCCGCGAAGGAAGCGTTGTCCTCGTTTAAAAAGCGGTGGTCGTAGCGATCGTCAATCACTCCGCCGGCGCGGCGTTTGATTTCGCTGATGTTCATCAACATGCCGGTGGCGGGATCGGTGGCGCCGGTGAAGACGAACCACGCGACATAATTTCGGCCGGCGCCGTAGCGGGCGTGCGTCTCCGCGCCGAAAGCGCGCTCGTTCTGCTCCGCGCTCCAGGATGGAACGAAGAGGCGACGGGACGCGGAGAACTCGAGGCGTTTGCTGACAGTCAGGAACATCGGGCGAGACAGGGCGCGCCTTTAGCGCAGGAGCGAAAGGAACTCGGCCCGCGTGCGCGCGTCGTCTTTAAACGACCCAAGCAGACACGAAGTGGTCATGGTGGAATTCTGTTTCTCCACGCCGCGCATCATCATGCAAAGATGTTTCGCCTCGATCACCACGGCGACGCCATCGGGATGGAGCGTCTCCATGATGGCATCTGCCACCTGCGTGGTGAGCTGTTCCTGGATTTGCAGACGGCGCGCGAAGACGTCCACGATGCGTGCCACTTTGGAAAGCCCGATCACTTTTCCGTTCGGGATGTAAGCGACGTGCGCCTTCCCGACGAATGGCAACAAATGATGCTCGCACATGGAGTAAAGCTCGATGTCCTTCACGAGCACGATCTCGCTCGCATCGGAATCGAAGATGGCATCGTTCACGATCTCGGACACGCTCTGCTGGTAGCCTTGAGTGATAAACTCGAAGGCACGCGCGGCACGGGCAGGCGTCTTGAGCAATCCCTGGCGTTGCGGGTCTTCCCCGATCGCTTCGAGGATGCCGTGGAAGGCGTCCGTCATTCGTTCCAAACTGGAGCCGTCCACCCGATTAGCAGGGCGGGTGAGTCGTTCGCTTATCTCGAGATCGCCATCGCGCATAGGCGGGGAAACTAGCGGCGATCAGCGAGGGATCAATCCGCCGCCGACCACCGTCCCGTTCCGGATGTAAACGCGGCGTCCTTGCTTGCCCGTATACATGCCGAATTTGTTACGGGAGTTGACCTTGAAATCGATCTTGTAGCCGGCGAACGGCGGCTTTCCCGGCATGTTCACGACCACTGCTTTTGGCTCTTCGATCCATTCCACTTCTGCACTGGCGGGATCGATTAACTGCTCACCGAGCCAGCGCATAATAAGCTCGCGATAGGCGATGGGGTAGATCCCATACTTGGCTTCGAATTCTGCCCGCTTCGACGGTTCCTTATCCTGGGCGTGAGCGGAAAGCCCTCCGAGCACGAGCGCGGCGCTGCAAAGCGCGAAAGTAAGATAGCGTCTCATCATGCCTGGAACTTACGATCTCGCGGGCGAGGCGTCGAGCGCGTCCGCAGGAATATCGCGGCGCGAGCCCCTCTACACGTTGCTGCCCCGCCACTTCAGTTTTTGGCGAATGACGCTGAAGAAGGAGACGCCGGGCAAGGCGGCGAGCGGCAGGCTCTGCGCTGCTTTGCGGACGTTCACGACCGAGCCTTTTTCGAGAAAGATCGGCGCGCGCCCGTCCACAGTGAGGTAGACCGGCGACTCACGTTCGGTCGCCTCCACTTCCACCACGGCCGATTCATCGATGATGATGGAACGATTCGTTAAGGTGTGCGGACAGATCGGGGTGATGACCATCGCGCCAGAGTCCGGCGCGAGGATGGGGCCGCCGGCGGAGAGCGAATAAGCGGTGGAGCCTGTGGGAGTGGCAATGATCAGGCCGTCGGCGTTGAACTCGGTCAGCGACTCCCCGTTGACCCGCACCGCCAAACGGATGAGCCGGGAAATTTCGCCGCGGCTGAAGACGACCTCGTTCAAGCAACGCAAAACCTGAGTCGTCTCGGGCCCGTCGGGGTCGAGTTCCACATCGAGAAGGGTGCGCTGGCTCAACTCGATTTCGCCGTTGGCGATGCAGGCCACCGCTTCCTCGTAGGCATTCGAGGCGGCGCAGGTCAGGAATCCGAGAGAGCCAATGTTGATGCCGAAGATGGGCTTAATCACGTCGCCTAATTGGCCGACGGTGTTGAGAATGGTCCCGTCGCCGCCCAGCACGATGAGGAGGTCGACCGCGTGGCTGAGCTCGGCCATGGGCAGGCTGTGCGGGTGATCGCCTCCTAAAAGCTGGGCGGTCTCTGCTTCCAAAAGCACAGGGATGGAGAAGCGGGCAAAGGCTTCGCTCACCTTTACGGTTAAGTCTGCGGCACCGGCTTTCCCGGTGTTCGCGATCAGGCCGATTGTTTTTGGGCGCATAGAAAAAATTCCCTGTTCCCGTCCGTGCCGGTGATGGGCGATTCCACCGTGCCGAGCGAGTGGCGGCCATTGGCGAGGATAAAGTGCTCGATCTTCTGCTTCGCTTTCTCGTGCAGCTCGGGCGCGGTGACGATGCCGCCACGGCCGACATCCTGCGGCTGCAGCTCGAACTGGGGTTTGATCAAGGCGAGGACCACTCCTGTTGGAGTTAGCAACTCGAAGGCGTTCGGCAAGATCAAAGTCAAGGAGATGAACGAGACGTCGATCACACAGAGATCGATCGGCTCCGGGATATCGTCCGCGGAGAGATGTCGCGCATTAAGATGCTCGCGCACGATCACGCGGGGATCGTTACGAATTTTCCAGGCGAGCTGCCCGTGGCCCACGTCGATCGCATAGACCCTGGCGGCTCCGCGTTGCAAAAGGCAATCGGTGAAACCTCCGGTCGAGGCGCCGATATCGAGCGCGGTTTTGCCCGCGGGATCGATGGCGAAATGCGCAAGCGCGCCTTCCAACTTCAAGCCCCCGCGACCGACAAATTTTGGCGCGGCGGCGACGATCAGCTCCGCGTCGGCCTCGACGGAAATGGAGGACTTGTTCAGGACCCGATCGCCCAGCCGGATCTCGCCAGCCATGACGGCGCGCTGGGCTTGCTCGCGGCTGGCGAAGTGGCCTTGCTCGACCAGGACGACGTCGAGGCGGGCTTTCTTAGGCATGAGCAGGAGCGGCGTTTTGCGGAGGCAAATTGAAAACTTCTCCGATCGCAAAGTGGAGCGCGTCGACGGCTGCTCGAAGTTGCTCCTCCGTGATGCAAAACGGCGGCATGAGAACAACGGTATCGCGAATGGGCCGGGTGAGGAGTCCGTGGGCGCGCGCGGCCTGGCAAACTGCAGCGCCGACTGCGCCGGCGGGCACTGAAGCGCCCGCCGGGTCCAGATCGATCGCCGCGATGAACCCGAGCTGCCGGATCTCGCGCACCGGCGGGAGATTTTTTAAGCGCTGCAAAAGGTCGCGCAGGTCAGCAATCTTCGGCTGCAGATTCGTCAGCACCGCGTCCGCCTCGAAGATCTCCAGGCTTGCGCTGGCAGCGGCGCAGCCGAGCGCGTTACCGGTATAGCTGTGCCCGTAGAAAAGCGTGCTCGCAGCTCCTTCGTCTTTCCGGAAGGGCGCGAAGACCTCTTCGGTTGTGATCGTGAGCGCCAACGGAAGATAGCCGCCCGTTAACCCCTTCCCCAAAACCAACACGTCGGGCACGGCATCCTCTTGTTCGAAAGCGAACATCGTTCCCGTGCGACCAAACCCCGTCAGCACTTCATCGAGAATCAGGAGCGCGCCCGTCCGGTCGCACCACTTCCGAATGGCTGCGAGTGTGCCCGGCGGCCAGAGCTTCATCCCCGCCGCACCCTGGATCAGCGGCTCGATCACCACCGCCGCGACGCATTCTTCTTCCTCGGGGAAAATCGCTTCCAGTTCCGCCACGCTCGCCACCTGCGCGCATGGAAAATACCAGCCATCGGGCCCATTCTTGAACATGGCGTTGGCGCCCAAAGAGGCAGCGCCGGCGGTGTCGCCATGATACGCGCCGCAAAAGGAAATGAACTGCGTGCGCGCCTCGCCGCGCAGCCGCCAGTGTTGCTCCGTGATGCGCAGCGCAGCTTCCATCCCGGTGGAGCCATCGTCGGAAAAGAAGACGCGGCTCAGCGTGTCCGCGGGAAAGAGCTTTACGATCGCTTCGGCCAGCGTGATCGCGGCGGGATTGGTAAAACCGAGGAAAGAAGTGTGCGCGACGCGCTCGAGTTGGGCGCGGATGGCGGCGTTGATCCGGGGATGATTGTGGCCGTGGATATTTGTCCAGATGGAGGAATTGCCGTCGATGTATTCGCGGCCTTCGCTATCCCAAAGGAGCGCGCCTTCGCCTGCGACGAGGACAAGTGGCGTGTGCTCCGGCGCGAGCCATTTGTGCATCGCGGTGAAGGGATGCCAGACGTGGCGCTTGTCGGCCGCAATCAGGGCCGCGGTGTCCCAAGCCGGACGCGCGGCATTCATGGAAGAGGGACGCGGCGTCGGTTATTCTTCGGGCGCATAGAGACGGAGAAGTCCGTCGAGCGCTTCCACATCTTCCGAGGAAGCGCGCCGGCGTTGATATTTTCGAAAGATGACATCGCGCGCGTTGACCACGTCTTCGTAAAGCGGGCGGTCGTAGTAGGTCCAGGTGCCCTCATCGAGATACTTCGCCTGAAACTTCCAGACCCCGCCGAATTTCGTGACCCGGACCTCGCGCTTCCGGCCTTCGGCATCCTTTTCCTTCCATACATGTTGACTCCGCATCGGAAGACGATTCTACAATGGATTCTTGAAAGACGCAGCCAGACTGCTCGCTTACTTCGTCGCGACCATTGTTTTCGGCGCAGCAGCAGCACCATTTCTCTATTGGGGCGTGCAGCTCCTGATCGCGCGCGGCTTCCTCACCTTTCTGGCTGGGTTTGATTTCGAGACCTTCTTCCATCGCGCGCTGCTGGTGGGCGCGGTCCTGTTTCTCTGGCCGCTCTTTCGCTCGCTTAAGATTCGGAGCTGGCGCGACCTTCGGCTCGCGCCAAACCCGCGGCGCTTCCGCGATGCGGGACTTGGGCTTTCTGATCGCGGCGATTCCCCTGCTCTGCTTCGGCGCACTTTTGGTCGGTCTGGAGGTCTACGCGCTGCGCCCTTCCGTTGCCTACATGAAGCTGCTGGAACGCACGGTCTCCGCACTGGTGGTGCCATTCTTGGAGGAGCCGATATTTCGCGGCCTGATCCTGGGCGTGCTCTTACGCAGCCTCCCGGTGTGGGGCGCGATCCTCGGCACCTCCACGATTTTTTCCATCCTGCATTTCCTCAAAGCCCCGGACCATACCTCCACGGTGGTGACGTGGTATTCCGGCTTCGTCTCGATCGCGAATTCCTTTCATCAATTCAACGATCCTCTGCTGCTCCTGGCCGGCTTCACGACGTTGTTTTTACTGGGGTGGATTCTGGCGGATGCGCGGGTGCGCACGCGCTCGCTCTGGCTGCCGATGGGGTTGCATGGCGGCTGGATTTTTGCCAATGCGCTCTTCAATCGTCTGGCGCGACGGGAATACGAAGCGCTGCCCTGGCTGGGGAAGAATTTGCTCGTCGGGATCGCTCCGCTGGGAGTGGCGCTGGTAAGCTGGGCGATCCTTTGGCTCTGGCTGCGCAATGTGGAACGCGACCAAACTTGAACCGCTGCGGGCGCTGATCTCGCTGCTCTATCCGCCCTCCTGCGCGGTCTGCCTGGAGCCGGTGGGGTTCGAGGATTACCTCTGCCCGGAGTGTGCCGGGAAGGCGCCACGGATCAAGCCGCCGTTCTGTGCGACCTGCTCGGAGCCCTTCGCGGGCGCGATCACGGACAGCTTTTCGTGCGCGAATTGCGCGCATCGCGTCCTGCACTTTGAGGCGGCGGTGGCGGTCTACCGCAGCCGCGGGGTGGTGCGAAAGGTCATCCACGATTTCAAATACGGGCGTCAGCTTTATCTGCGCTTCCCGGTGGCAGAGTGGCTTGCGGAAACGATGGACGATCCGCGCCTGGCGGGCCGGCGCTTCGATCGCGTCGTCCCGGTGCCGCTTCACCCCGCGCGGAAACGCGAGCGTGGTTTCAACCAGGCGGAATTGCTGGCCGAGATGCTGGCCGCACACACCGGGATTCCTTGCGCGCCGGTGCTGGAGCGCATCCGCTACACCACCACCCAGACCGCCTTTGACCGGTCCGAACGGATGGAAAATTTACATGACGCCTTTCGTTTACGAAAAAAGGCGGACGTGCGAGGCTGGCGCGTGCTTCTGATCGACGATGTCCTGACCACTGGCTCTACTCTGAGTGAATGCGCCCGCGTGCTTAAAGCGCAGGGGGCACTCTCGGTCCACGCCGCCACAGCTGCCCGCGCCTAACGATTCCCATGGCCATTTTCAAACGACCCGCGCTCAACGCGCCGCATCGGAAACGCGAGATGCCCCAGGGCCTGTGGACGAAGTGCCCCGGCTGCGCCGAAGTGGTGCACGAGATCGAGCTCACCCAAAATTTGCGCGTTTGTCCGCGTTGCGATTACCACTTTGCCCAATCGGCCAAAGAGCGGATCGAGAGCCTGCTCGATCCCGAAAGTTTCGTGGAGACCGATACCGGCCTGCGCTCGATCGATACGCTTAAGTTTCAAGGGCTCGCGAGTTACGAAGATCGCCTCAAAAAATATCAGGCCAGCTCGGGTTTGCTCGACACCGTCGTGAACGGGCACGGCTTAATCGAGGGCTACAAAATCTCGATCGCGGTGATGGATTTCAGCTTCCTCGGCGGCACCATGGGCTCGGTCGCGGGTGAGCGCATCACGCGCGCGATCGAGTGGGCGACAGAAAATCGCTGCGCCGTCCTCGTTGTCTCCGCTTCTGGCGGCGCGCGCATGTATGAGGGCATGCTCAGCCTCATGCAGATGGCCAAGACGAGCGGTGCCCTGGCGCGTCACTCTTGCGAGAAGCTGCCGTTCTTTTCCCTCCTCACCAATCCCACCCTCGCCGGCGTCATGGCCAGCTTCGCTTCGTTAGGCGATATCATCCTGGCCGAGCCGGGCAGCATGGTCGGGTTCGCCGGGGCCCGCGTCATTCGCGAGACCACTCACCAAAATTTGCCGAAGGATTTCCAGACCGCGGAGTTCCTCGAAGAGCACGGCTTGATCGACATCATCGTGCATCGGAAGAAGCTGCGCGCGCAGCTGGCGCAATTGCTCGGCTACTTCTCAGCCACGCAGTGAACTATCGCGAGGCGCTCGCCTGGCTTTTCGGCACCCAGAAATTTGGGATCAAGCTCGGGCTGGAGAACACCGAGCGTCTCCTCGATTCCCTGCGTCTTCCAAGGAGCGGCGATTCCCAAAACGCCGCCCACGTTCCCTGGAAAATCATCCACGTCGCCGGCACGAACGGGAAAGGCTCCGTCTGCGCCATGGTCGATTCCATTTGCCGCGCCGCTGGCCATCGCACCGGCCTCTTCACCTCCCCTCACCTCGTCAGCTTCCGCGAACGGATCCGCGTGGACGGCGAAATGATCAGTGAGGCTTCCGTCGCAACGGAGCTGACCCGCATTCGCGAAATGATCCAGGCATGGGATCCGCACCCAACATTTTTTGAGATTGTGACCGCGCTCGGGTTGCTTCATTTCCGCGAGCGGGGTTGCGAGATCGTCGTTCTCGAAACCGGCATGGGCGGTCGCCTCGATGCCACCAATGCCACCCAGCCGGTCGTCTCCGTGCTCACGCCGATCGCGCTCGATCACCAGAAATGGCTGGGGAACACACTGGCCGAGATCGCGGCGGAGAAGGCCGGGATCATCAAGGCGGGCGTGCCCGTCGTCTCCGCGCAGCAAATGCCGGAGGCGGAGCAGGTCATCCGCGCGAAGGCGGACGAGCTCGGTGTGGGGCTCGAATTTATCCCCGAAGCTTACATGGCGGGTCCGATCGCCCTCCCTGGCGCGCACCAGCAACACAACGCCGCCCTGGCCCTTGCGGCGCTTGACGCGGCGGGCATCGAGGTGAGCGCGGGCGCGATCGCGCAAGGTCTCCGCAAGGTGGAATGGCCTGCGCGTTTCCAAAGGTTCAGCGAGCGCATCATCATCGATGGGGCGCACAATCCGGCGGGGGCGCAGGTTCTGGTGGAAACGTGGCGCGAGCTTTTTGGTGATGAAAAAGCCACCCTCGTTTTCGGGGCGTTGGTCGATAAAGACGTGGCCGCCAGTTGGCGCGTTCTACGCGAGATTGCGGCTGCAGTGGTGCTCCCGCAATTCCGCGGTGAACGAGTGGTCCCGCCGGCCGAGGTGGCTAGCGTGATCGAATCGATCAGTCCTGCAATTGCTCGCACGGTGACCGATTCGACCGCGACCGCGATTGCGATCGCACGCGAGGGAAGCCGCAAGATTCTTGTCTGCGGTTCACTTCATCTGGCTGGCGAAGCACTGGCAGTCCTTCGAGGGACGCCGTCCGCGTTCGAAGAGTGCGCGCAGTGAAGACAGGAGGAGATGGCCCCATCGCGCCTTTGATTATGGCTCGGAAGTGACTTCGATCCTTGGGAACAACGGTGTCGGCTTGCCGACAACGTGGCCATCCGGTAGCCCGCCCCACTCCGCGTCCGCGAGTGAGAAACGCGCTTCTTTACCTGCCAGCTCCGGAGCCATCTTCCAATGGAGTTGATCGAAAATGCCGTGCGCGGCTTTCGGGAGAATAGGCGAAACGAGAATGGCGATGATGCGCAGAGATTCGGCGAGCGCGTAGAGAATCGCGTCGAGCTGCTCGGCTTTGGCGTCGTCTTTGGCCAATTTCCACGGCGCGGCCGTCTCCACGGCAGTGTTTGCATGCATGGCGATTTCAAGAATGGTCGGCACGGGATTTCCAATCTCGAACGCTTCGCGCAAGCTTGCCGACGGAGCCGCCGAGCAGTTCGCCCGCGCTTTCCGGGGCGCGGGTCGGAACGCAGTTTCCCTTCGCGGTATTTCGCCGTCATGCTGAGCGTGCGGTTCAAGAGATTGCCGAGCGAGTTTGCTAAATCGGTATTGTAGCGGCCGATGAGACGCTCTTCGGAGAAGTCCGAATCCTTGCCCGTAACGATGTCGCTCATTAGATAATACCGGAGCGCTTCCGCCCCGTATTTGTCGGCGAGTTGGTCGGGGTCGATGACGTTGCCGAGGCTCTTGCTCATCTTGGCGCCGCTGATGTTCCACCAGCCGTGGACGAGGAACTTGGGCATTTGCTCGTCGGGAAAGCCGAGGGCGTGGAGCATGATGGGCCAATAGATGCCGTGTGCGGGAATGAGGATGTCTTTGCCGATAATGTGCAAGGCCGGCCATTTCTCGCGGAAGGCGGCGGGCTGGTCGGCGAAGGTTTTCGCGGCGGGATCGTAATCGATGAAGCTGATGTAGTTCGTGAGCGCGTCGAACCAGACGTAGGTGACGAAGTCGGGATCGAAGGGCAGCTCGATGCCCCAGCTGAGCCGTTTCTTCGGGCGGGAAATGCAGAGGTCGCCGCTTAGTTTCTCGACCGCGTTGATGAGCTCGGTCTGGCGATAATCCGGCGTGACGCAGTCGGGATGGGAGCGGAGGTAGGCGAGGAGCCAGTCTTTGTGCTCGGCGAGGCGGAAGTAGTAGTTCTCTTCTTCGCGATGCTCGACCTGGCCCCACTCGGGCCCGAACTCGCCATCGGGGCCGCGCTCTTTATCGGTGAGGAATTGTTCCTGGCGGACGCTGTAATAGCCGTCCTGTTTGTCTTTGTAGATTTGCTTTTCGTCGTAGAGGCGCTGGAGAATGCCTTGCACGCAGGTCTTGTGAACGGGATCGGTGGTGGCGGCCCAGCGATCGTAGCGGACGTCGAGTTTTTCCCAGAGGGCGACGAACTTCGCGGTGATCTCGTCGACGAATTGCTGCGGCGGGACGCCGGCTTTCTCGGCCGATTGCTGGACCTTCTGGCCGTGCTGATCGACCCCGGTGAGGTAAAAAACTTCCTCGCCTTTCAGCCGATGATAGCGAGCGATGACATCGGCGAGCACCTTCTCGTAAGCGTGGCCGATGTGCGGCGCGCCATTGGTGTAATCGATCGCGGTGGTGAGGTAAAAGCAGTCCGGCATTGTGCGGTAGGGTAGCGCAAGCTTCCGGCTTGCGAAATCACGCGCGCGTCCGGGTCAGTGGCGCGCCCGGCTTGCCGCGCCGGGCTTCACTGGGTAAACAAGCGCATCGCTGTGGACGCTGCCTTCCCCATCCTCACTCCCCCGCCCTCACCGGCTCCGCGCATCAACGGCGCCCGCGTCTTCGGCGTGCGGCCGGGTGCGCCGTTTCTTTTCCAAATCGCAGCGAGCGGCGCGCGGCCGATGGGTTTTTCCGCAGCCGACCTCCCGAGCGGGCTCGAGCTCGATCGAGACACCGGCCGGATCACGGGACGGCTGGAGCAAATCGGAAAGCACAGCGTGCTCTTGCAGGCTCGGAATTCTCACGGCACGGCCGAGCGCGCGCTCACGATCGTGTGCGGCCCGCAGATCGCGCTCACGCCGCCGATGGGTTGGAATAGCTGGAATTGTTGGGGCGGACAGGTGAGCGAGGAGAAGGTGCGAGCCGCGGCGCAGGCGCTGGTGCGGCACCGCTTGCATGAGCACGGCTGGAGCTACGTGAATATCGACGATGGCTGGCAAGGTCGACGCGGTGGGCCCTTCCACGCCATCCAGCCGAACGCGAAATTTTCGGACATGGCCGGTCTGGCGGAGGAGGTGCATGGGCTGGGTTTGAAGCTGGGAATTTATTCCACGCCTTGGCGGACGAGCTTCTACGCGCACATCGGTTCTTCAGCGGATCATGCGGATGGGAGCGTGGACTGGATGAACGCCGGAGAGCACACGGAGGTGGATCGTTTCGCTTACAAGACGCTCACCTCCGCGCTCGATTCTTACCCATGGCTGGCGTCGCTGGCGCGGCGCTCGAAGCGGAAACGGCAACGCGCGATCGATCGCGGGTTGAGGCGTTTCGGTGCGCACTCCTTCGTCGCACAGGATGTGCAGCAATGGGCGGCGTGGGGAATTGATTATCTGAAATACGATTGGGTGCCGATCGATCTCCCGCATGTGGAAGAGATGCAGCAGGCGCTCGCCGGTGCAGGGCGGGATATCGTCCTAAGTCTGGCGAACAATGCGCCTCTGCGTCTGGCGCCGGCGCTGGCCGAGCGGGCTAATGCGTGGCGCGTCTCGACCGATGTGATGGATGATTGGCGCCACATCGACCGCGTCGGTTTCGGGCAGGACGCGTGGGCGCCTTTCAGCGGTCCGGGGCATTACAACGATCCAGACATGCTGGTGCTCGGGCAGGTGGGTTGGGACGAGCCGACCTGGCCTTCGCGTCTGACGGCGGATGAGCAATACACGCACATGAGTCTCTGGTGCCTGCTGGCGGCGCCGCTCTTGTTAGGCTGCGATCTGGAGAAGCTGGACGCGTTCACGCTCGGGCTGATCACGAACGACGAGGTGCTGGAAGTGGATCAGGATCCGCTCTGCCGCCAGGCGACGCGGGTGGCGGGCGACGGTGCGGGCGCGGTCTATGCGAAACCGCTGGCCGATGGCGCGTGGGCGGTGGGGCTGTTTAATCGCGGAGAGACGGCACGGGCGGTGCGGTTTGGTTTTGCCGAGATCGGTCTGGCCGCTCCCTGCGCCGTTCGGGATTTATGGCGGCAACAAGATCTGGGAATTTTTCCCGACAGCTTCAAAGCGACGGTCGCGCCGCATGGGGTGGTGCTGGTGCGCGTCGTAGCCCGGCCAGCCCGAGATAGCTACCGTTATGTCTGCGCTCGGCGCGCTAGACCTCCACAATCGCAGTCGCCGCACCGTAGTGGTCGGTGTGGCTGAGGCTGATCCAGACAGCGGCCACTTTGCGCTCGGCCGCCAGTTCTTTCGCGCCGCCTTCGAGGACGACAAACGGCTGGCCACTCGCCGCGCGATGGACGTCGATATCACGCCAGCCCATTGCTTTCCCAATCCCGGTGCCGAAGGCTTTCGAGACAGCCTCCTTCGCGGCGAAACGGGCGGCGAAGTGGCGGGCGGGATACTTCATCGATTGGCAGTAAGCGATCTCCCCTGCCGTGAAAACGCGATGGAGAAAGCGCTCACCAAACCGCTCCAACGAACGCTCGATGCGCTGCGTTTCCACAAGGTCCATGCCGATCCCGAGCACGCTCATTTCCCTACTCCTACTCTTAATCCTACTCATACTCTCTCCTGACGATCCCGCTGAAAGAGGGATTAGGAGTAAGAGTAGGATTAGGAGTATGAGATAAAGAGTCATCCCTTGTAATTCGCCATCGCGGCCAGCATCTCGCGCACGGCCGCGTCGAAGCCGACGAAGATCGCCCGCGCCACGATGGAATGCCCGATGTTCAACTCGACCAGGCGCGGGATTTTGTGGATTTGGACGATGTTACGGTAGTTGATGCCGTGACCAGCGTTGACTTGAAGGTTGAAATTGGCGGCGCGGATGGCGGCTTCGGAAAGGCGATCCAATTCCTGGCGTTCAAACTTCTCCGTGAAGGCATTCGCCAGCTTCCCGGTATGGAGCTCGATCATCTCCGCGCCCAGATCGGCCGCGGCATCGACTTGTTCGCGCAAGGGATCGATGAACATGCTCACGCGGATACCTGCTGCCTGCAGCCGGCGCACGGTGGGGGCCAATTCCCGATGGTGCGCGACCAGGTCGAGCCCTCCTTCAGTCGTGACTTCCTCGCGCTTCTCCGGCACGAGACAAACTTCATCGGGCACGAGGCGGAGAGCGAAATCCACAATCTCCGGGGTGTTGCCCATCTCGAAATTTAGCTTCGTGATCAGGCTCTCGCGGAGCCGTTCCAGATCGCGATCCTGCATATGGCGGCGATCGGCGCGGAGATGCGCAGTGATGCCGTGCGCTCCTGCGCGCTCACAAACGCTGGCGATGGCGACCGGATCGGGCTCGGCATTTTTCGACTCCGGCATGGTGGCATAACGCGCCTGCCGCAGGGTGGCGACGTGATCGATATTAACGCCGAGGCGCAGCTCACTCATTCCGGAGCAACAGGAGCGAGCGCCGCAGCGAGAGCAAGCGGAATGGCGCAAGGCGGAGCGGCGATTTTAAAATAACCCTATGCATCTAATCCTTTTATAGGGCCGTAATACCTGCAAACAAGGCATCCCATCTCGGGGGCCTGTTTCTTAGAAAAAACACAAAGCAAACATGAAAAAACTGACACTACTATGCACCGCGCTCCTCGCGCTCACCCTCTCGGTTAACGCCGCAGAGAACATTGTCGCGACTGCGAAGAGCACCGGCACCTTCAAGACTCTGGTCGCTGCGCTCGACGCCGCTGACAAGACGTCCATGCTGGAAGAAAAAGGCCCCTTCACGGTCTTCGCTCCTACGGACGACGCCTTCGCGAAGCTCCCAAAGGGCACCGTGGAATCACTGCTCAAGCCTGAGAACAAAGAGAAGCTCGCAGCGATTCTCGCCTACCACGTGGTCAAAGGCGAAGTGATGGCCAAAGACGTAAAGACCATGATGGCTCCTACCGCCAACGGCGCTGAGCTCGACATCAAGGTCAACGGCAGCACCGTGATGGTGAACGACGCCAAGGTCGTGAAAGCCGACGTGAAAGCCTCGAACGGCGTGATCCACGTTGTCGACAAGGTTTTGATGCCGCCGACGAAGAAGTCGTAAGCGACATTAGAAGATAACAAAGATCCCCAGGCGCCGTGTGCGTCTGGGGATTTTTTGTTTTCAGAACCCAGCTCAAGCCAGGCGCCTCATCTCGGACTCGGCGCAGTCAGCACCTCTTGCGGCATCTTTCATTAACGTGGCCAGTCTTCGCCTGGCGCGTCCCGCTGCGCTTCGCGCTCGTTAACGGCTCACTCTTCGCCGTCGTAATAATCCAGGCTCGCGCCGCGCAGAATTCGCCGCTCCGGCGAACGGACGAGCCACTTCCCGCTGTCGGGGTAATAACACGATTCGCCGATGGGATTATCGGCGACCACGAGGATCAGAAGATCTTCGGTGCCGTCGTTGTGCAGTTGGTGCGGCTCCTCCGGTTTGAAAAGGAAGGAATCTCCAGCTGCGATCGTGGTCTGCCCTTCCGCATGCCGCACCGTCCCGCGCCCGGAAAGCACGTGATAAAATTCCCACTGCGCCGCATGCGAGTGATAAGGACAGGGCGTCTGGCCGGGAGCGATGCGCGTGATCTCCACGTCAAACGGGTGCCGCTCCAGCAGGTCGGTCGAGAGCGGCTTGCGCCCGAGCGCTTCGGAGATGCCCTTCCCGAAGCCTGAGAATTTATTCTGCGGAGAGGACCATGCATCCTCCGGGATGTCCCGCGTGTTGATCTTCTTCATGGCGCAACACGCACGCTATCTGGCCGCCGATTCCAGGAAAAGTTTACTTTCGCCTTCGTATCCTGGCATTTGGAAGGTCCGCTCAAAATGCAGGCCCAGTTTTTCCAGGAGTTTGATCGAGTCCTCGTTGGTCAGAGAAGTGATCGCAGCAATGCGCGGGATCTCTAAAACTGCATGCCCGTGGGCCAGAACGGCAGCAGCGGCTTCATGAGCCAATCCAAGACCCCGATAGGCAGGGAGAAAAGCGTAGCCGATGTCCACCTCATCGAGCGTCGGCCGCTTGAACAAACCACACGTCCCGACAGGATCTCCGGTCGCTTTTAAGATCACGACATTCGATCCGAAGCCGTGCTCCGCGTAGTGCGGTAGAAATTTCTCGGCGATGTAGTTCGCGGCGTCGGCGACCGTGCGCAATCCGCGATCCGCCACGTGCGTGATGAAGGCGGGATCGTTCATCAGCTCAAGCAGAAAAGGCGCATCAGCCACCGTCATCCAACGGAGCCGCAGACGTTCAGTTTCCAGCACTTCCATAGCGCGGCAGGCTAGCCGGTGCCGCCAGTTCCGGAAAGGCGGTTGTCGTCTGAAAGTTCTGCTTTGGAAGCTCCGTCGCCGCGGGTCCCTCCCCTTGCGCTCCCCCGCGGCAATCTTACACTGTCCCCCATGACGGAAACTGTTCCCGCTGCCTACGATTCGAAAATTGAAGGCAACGTCATTATCACCCGCGTCGATGCCGCGATGAATTGGATGCGCAAGAACTCGCTCTGGCCCATGCCGATGGGTCTCGCCTGTTGCGCGATCGAACTCATGGCGACGGCTTCGTCGCGCTTCGATATCTCGCGTTTCGGCGCAGAGGTGATGCGCTTTTCGCCCCGGCAATGCGACGTCATGATTGTGGCCGGGACTGTGACTTACAAAATGGCGCTGGCCGTGAAACGTATTTACGACCAGATGCCCGAGCCGAAGTGGGTCATCGCGATGGGCGCCTGCGCTTCCACCGGCGGGATGTATCGCTCTTACGCGGTCTTGCAGGGGATCGATCGCTTGCTGCCAGTGGATGTCTACGTTTCCGGTTGCCCGCCGCGGCCCGAAGCGCTGATCGAAGGATTGATGAAATTGCAGGAAAAGATCACCGGCGAACACTCGTTCCTCGATCAAAAACGCGAGCTGTTCCGCGATCGGGAAGAGGTGCCAGCATGACCGGGGTAGAGCTTCTCGCCTCGCTCGAGCGAATGCTCGGCGCTCGCATTTTAGCCAAAACGGAGTTTCGCGGCGAGACCTCGCTCACGATCGCCCGCGAGAATCTGCGGGAAATCGCGCGCTGCTGTCGCGACGATCTGTCGTTTAATTTTCTGCTCGATATTTCCAGCGTGGATCACTTCGGGCAGGACCCGCGGTTCGAGGTCGTCTACGAGCTTTACTCGCTGGAACTTTCCCTGCATCTGCGCTTGAAGCTTCGCGTCTCGGAAGATGACCCAACGGTCGACACGCTCTCCGATCTCTGGCCGGCCGCGGATTGGCATGAGCGAGAGATTTTCGACATGATGGGGCTGCGCTTTAACAATCACCCCGACCTCCGCCGCATCCTGATGTGGGACGGCTACCCTTACTTTCCGCTGCGCAAAGAATTCCCGCTCGAAGGGCTCCCGAGCGATATGCCGGATGTGGCTTTCACGGCCGCTGCGCCATTGGAAGGCGGCCCGTTCGTCACCCTGCCGAGCATGGGCACGACCAAGGATCGCGAACCGCGCGCGCGTCGACCGCTCGGCGAATAAGCCCGCTCGGGTGCGCTCGCGAACCGCACCTGATCACGGTGCAGACTGACCGGAATTCGCTTTCACACGTCCCAAATCCGCAGCGGAGATAGCGCCGTTTGCGTTCACATCGGCGCGGAAATTCTGCGCGGTCACAGGTGCGCCGGTCTGCGCTTTGGTGGCAGCGATATCGCCTGCGCTGACGGAATTGTTTCCATCGATGTCCCCGGCCAGGAAGCGAATGTTCACCGTAGGCGCAGGCAAAACTTGCCCGAAAGAATCGGTCACGTTGCTCAGAGTCAGCGCGAGCGATTGCCGATCGGCCACGCCGCTCAAATTAACCGTCATGGTTTGCCCCTCGAAAGCTGGACTCCCCGAAACCATCCCAGTCCCGCTGGAGACGGTGGCGGTTCCACTCACCACCGGATTACTAAAAGTAAAAACGACTGTGTGCACCCCGGCGACCGGTCCATCCCGACCTTCCACAGCCGCGTTGCCGGTAAGCGGAAGGACCACATCGAAGGTGCCGGCGCTGCCGTGGATCTTGCGCGCGACCGCTGCCGCCAGGCTCAGCTTTGGCACCATCGCGTAGGCGTGCGTGGCGCCGTTAAAAACACCTGTGCCCACAATGATGCGCTGGTCGCTGATCCCGAGGGCCGAGGACGAAGTGTTCATCGAAAGATCCCATCCGGAGTTCGCCGGAATCAAGTCGGCCAGGCGAAAAGTAGCGGTGCCGTCATAGAGAAATGGAATCGAAAACGCCGAGGAGCTGTTCCCCACCACCCAGCCCTCCGTGTTCACGGCGCGCGCCGAACCCTGGCTCGTTCCGCTCGGCAGCGGGATGGCGACGATGCCGCCCGCATTCGTCCAGATAAACGGCAGGCCGGAGCCTTGATTCATCATGCTGGCTCCGACCACAGCGCCACTGTTGCTCACGGCAAAGGCGAGCGCGCCGTTCCCATCCGGCAGCGCGCCGACCTCGAAAGCGGCGTTGGTGCCGATGTCATAAACAATGCCCACATTGCGCGCGGCGTTGGTCGGATCGATCCCCTGCCCGACGATGCGGCCGGAATCGTTCAACCCAAACGCCGTGGTGAAGAAGCTGCCATTGGCGGTGGTCTGCGTGATCACGGTGGCGGTGCCGTTGTTGTAGATAACGCCGCGCTGATTGCTGCCCGCGTTGACCGAACCCACCGCCAGACCGGACGCGTTCACATGGTTGGCATCGCCCAAAGTTTCGCCGGCAGGCAGGGGCAACTGCGAGACGGCTCCGTTCTGCCATTGCACCGGTAGCCGGCCCGAGCCGAAGGCGGTGGTCGCCCCGGTGCCGACCGCGCGGCCGTTGTCGTTCGCGCTGTTCGCGACACAGAAATTTCGACCGGCAAGATTCGGCAATCCGACGATTCCGCCAGCGGTCGTCCAGGTGTAAGCCTGGGTGGCGCCGGTACGAAACGACCGGCCCACCGCCACCCCGCCGGTGGAGACGCCGAACCCTTGCGACGCCGTATCGCCGGGCTGGACCACGCCGATGTCGTAGATCTGATACTCTGGCGCCGCCGTCGCGAGATGGGCGCTCGCGAACGAAGCGAGAGCGAGACCGAGGGCTTTGCGAAAGAGCTGGGATGCGCGCATAAGGATGCGGTTTTATCAGCAATCCCGCCACCCGTCGACTGCCGCCTCCGCGCCGGCGGAATTATTCCACGCTAGGCAGCGGAACCGAGCGCCGCCGAGAGGATGCGCTTGAAATCGCTGGCCGCCGCTCGACCGGCCACGAGGACTTCGTCGTGATTTGGCGCATGGCCACTCAGACCGGCAGCCCAATTGGTGAGACAAGAAAATGCGGCGACTTCCAGGCCCAGCGCCCGCGCCTGAATCGCCTCGAGCACCGTCGACATCCCGATCGCATCCGCTCCCAGCACTCGCAGCATGTGGACCTCTGCCGGGGTCTCGTATTGCGGCCCGAGCAGACCGGCATAGACGCCCTCGTGCAGCGTGACCCCAGCGACGCGCGCGGCGTTTTTGAACGTAGCGCGCCATGCGGCGGAATATGTCTCGGTCAGATCGAGAAAGTGCGCGGTGCCGAGCAACGGCGTGGTGCCAGTGAGGTTAATGTGATCGCGCAGCATCATCCAATGACCCGGCGCGAAATCCGGATGCGCCGTGCCAGCCGCGTTCGTGAGGATGAGGCGACGGATACCTGCGCCAGCCAGAAGGCGCACTCCTGCCGTGACCGCGTGAGCGGAGTGCCCTTCGTAAAGATGGACGCGGCCCTGCGCGCAAAGAACCCGGCGCCCAGCGATTTCGCTCAAGACAAATTGTCCGGTGTGGCCTGCTACGCGAGTCGTCGGGAGCTCGGGAAATTCGGCGTAGGAGATATGCTCGTTCGTGCCCTCATCGACCACGAGCGACCCCAAACCGGAACCAAGCACGAGCGCCGTCTCCGCTCCCCAGGAACGCAGGCGGGCAAGAGCAGACTCGCTCACAACTTAAGCGGCCGAGACGGGTGGCGCGGTGTCTGGCCTCTTCGTAGCGGCCATGGGATCGGGGCGAAGACCGTCATCACGTATCGACACGGTCTTCGTCTCCTGCTTCGGATAAGCGATGCGGGTGTGGAGCATCGTCATGAGGGTGAAGCGGAAACGCTCAGCGATCGTTTTCATTTCAGCCAAAGTGAGGTCGCACTCGTCGAGCTGACGATCGGCGATCCGGGAGGCGATCAAGTCGCCCACGAGTTGCTCGATCTTCTGCGGGGTGGGCTTTTCCAGACTGCGCGACGCGCTCTCCACCATATCGGCGAGGCTGATGATGGCGCTCTCCTTCGTCTGCGGTTTCGGCCCGGCGTAGCGGAAGCTTTCCTCTTTCACCTCGGGCACGTCTTCCTCCCGCAGCTTCATAATCTTGCCGCCGGCGCGAGCGTCTTCCTGCTGCTGCAGCGCACGCTTGTAGAAGTAAAACACGAGCGAGGTGCCGTGGTGCTCCTGGATGATATCGATGATGCGGCGATTGAGATTGTGCTTGAGCGCCAGATCCACGCCTTCTTTCACATGCGCGATGATGATGAGCGCGCTCATGGTCGGCGCGAGATCGTCGTGCGGGTTGCGCTCGAAGTTCATGTTTTCGGTGAAGTAATCGGGCTTCACCAGTTTGCCGACGTCGTGGAAATAGGCGCAGACGCGGCAGAGCGTCCCATTCGCGCCGATGGCTTCGGCCGCGGCCTCGGCCAGATTCGCGACCACCAGGCTGTGATGATATGTGCCGGGCGCTTCGATTGTCATCCGGCGCAGGAGCGGGTGATTCAAATCCGACGCTTCCAGCCAGGAAATATCGGTCGTGATGCGGAAGAAATTTTCGAAGATAGGCAGGATGCCGCCCACGATCGTCGCGGTGACGATGCCGTTCATGATCGCGAAAGCGCTCTGGAGACCGAGGGCCTGCCAGTCGTTCTCGCCCGGAGCGAAAAGGTTGATCGGGCCGATGAATCCGAAGGCGAGCGAGAGGAGCCAGAGCGCCACACCCACCCCCATGCCGGCGCGAATCAGGCGGCTCCGGCGGCGCACCTGCAGAGTGAGGAAGACAGCGGTGAAGCCGCTGATGATGGAGCAGACGAGGAGCGGCGCATCGAATTCCCCAAATAAGCTCCGCGTCCACAGACTGACAAAGATCGCCGCGTAAAGGCCGTGGTTTCGACCCAGCAGAACGCTTAGGACGAGGGGCGCGAAAGCGTAGGGCGCGAGCAAAACCGCCGATTCCGGCCGGAGCCACGAGACGGTGCCGCTGGCGCAAAAAATCAGGATCAGCTTCGTGACGACGAGCTGGATAAAAATAACGCCAAAGACCAGCAGGAGACGCGAGCCCCGCAAAAAGGTGCCGGGCTGGTTGATCCACAGCTGCGTTCCAGCCGCAGCCAGGAAGAGAAACGCGATGACGAAATTCTTCGTCGGCTCGGGTTGGTTGCCGTTGAAAATAAGGAGCGCCAGACCAGCGAGGAACAGCGCGAAGATGATCACCTTCGCGTAGAAGGCGTATTCGATGCTCTCGATGAGGGCGTTTGAGCCGCGACGGCGCCGGGTCTTGCCGGAAGCAAGGCCGCGCTTAACCAGGCGGCTGCGTTTAAAGAAATCGAACATGGCTTACACCTTCCGCGGGCTCCCGCCGTGCGCGGGAGAGCGGTGCTGTTGATACGCGTTTATGATCGCGCGGACAAGCTCGTGCCGCACTACGTCGCGTTCGTTGAAATAATTCATCGCGATTCCGGGCACCGCTTTTAGCGCCTGCAAAGCCTCCACCAGCCCGGAGCGCTTGTTCGACGGAAGATCGATCTGGGTTACGTCCCCCGTCACGACGCACTTCGAGCCCTGCCCGATGCGAGTGAGCAACATGAACATCTGCTCGGTGGTGGTGTTTTGCGCTTCATCGAGGATGACAAACGCGCTGCTGAGCGTGCGGCCGCGCATGTAAGCGAGCGGCGCCACTTCGATCGTCTGCTTGGCCATCAAACGCTCGATCTCCTCCGGCTCAAGCATATCGCGCAGGGAGTCGTAGAGCGGACGAAGATACGGCGTGATCTTCTCCTGAAGATCGCCCGGAAGGAAGCCAAGCGCCTCGCCCGCCTCCACGGCCGGTCGAGTGAGCACGATGCGGCTGACCTGTTCCTTCTTCAGCGCGGCCACCGCCATTGCGACCGCGAGGTAGGTTTTGCCAGTGCCGGCTGGGCCGATGCCGAAGACGATGTCGTGTTGTCGGATGGCTTCGACGTAGTGCTTCTGGCCCATCGTGCGGGTAACGATGGGAGCCTTCCGCGGCGAGGTGGCGATCTTGATATCGACCGCATCGATTAGCCCCTCTGGCCGCGCTTCCGCCACAGCGTTGAGCGCGTAAGTGAACTCGTGTTTATGGATATCCACGCCCTTTTGCCGCGCTTCATCCAACTGCTGAAAGACCTTCTCCACCCGCTCGATTTGAGCAGGTTCGCCTTCCACTTTCAGCCAGCCTTCCCGGGTGGTAACCCGGACGCCGAGCGTCTCTTCCAGAACCTTGAGCAGCTTGAGATCGTTCGCGTAGAGCGCTTGCAAGGAACGCGCGCTCTCAAACTGCAACGTGCGTGACTCGATCATGAGCCGCCTGCGGAAGGCTGGAAATGCTCCATGGGAAACTGGGGGCGGCCCCGCGCTGGACGCTAACGGAACCCGTAGACCAACGCCCAATTCGTCCGCTCTTCCGGCGATTTTTCGATCGTGACGATGATAAAATAGCTACCGGTGGTCGCCGGGATGAGATGCGCGGCCGCGAACTGGCCCTTCTGCCAGCTATCGGGCAGCTCGACCAATTTGCCTTCCGAATCGTAAATGTGCACGGAGAGAGTGGCTTTCTCGACTTCCGTCCCGAGCCAAAACCAATACTCGTTCCCTTTGAAAAGCTGCTGCTTGACCGCCTTCTTTTCGCCGATACCCAAGTCGCCGCCCCAGTAATCTTCCCGCACCTGGAACCCATCTTTGACGTAGGGCTCCGCCGCCTGCAGGGCGAAGGATTGAGCATCATCGACCGAAGCGTGCGCGACTGGAGAGATCGCCACCAGCAAAGCGAGCCCGAGGATGGCTCCCGTCATTCGTTGGAAAGGAAATTGCATGGATGCTTAGCGAGTTTTGGTCACGATCGCGTCGTCGAGTCGACTGGTGATTTCGTTGATACGTTTCACGGAAGCGGGCGAGATGTCCACTGCGGCCACCTCGATGAGGGGCTTCACTTCTTTTAACGCCGCCTGAATTTCCTGAATCAACTTCAAATTAAACTCCGGCATGGCCTGGAGCCGTTGCTGGAAGTAATCGAGAAGGTCCGGCTGATGCAAGAGCTCTGCGCCATCCGGCGAGTAGCGCTTGTTTACGACCGCAGTCAGCACTTCCGTCCCGCGCAGCCAACCGCCGAGACTGACGAGGTGAGAGAGCTTCTCGTCATGCACTTCGTTCATGGCCTGTTGCACGCTGTTCTGGGTGCGATCGAGTTCCTGACGCACGCCAGACCAGTTCCGCTTGTCGGCCGCTTCTGTGATCGCCTTCGCATGCGGAGTGATGGAATTGCCAACCCCAATGCCTTTGGCCAGGCTAAGAACGCGCTGACCGATGTCCTTGACCGCCGGCGCGTCTTCCGCCTGCACCGCGATGAAGCCATCGGCGATAACGGTGCCGAGCAGAAGAGCAATGCGTGGGCGCTCGGTGAAGTTACTGCCCTTCCCGCTCCGAACGTGTTCCTTCCAATTCACGCCGCCGAGTTTGTTCAGGGCGCCGAAGACTTCGTTCGGTAAGGGAACGACCACATCGTCGACCTTTTTCGAGAAGCTGCTGACATCGATGGTCTTGGGAGCTTCCGCGCCGTGGGCTGAGAAGGTGAGCCCGAGCAGGGCCAGGAAAGAGAATTTAGAGATTTTTGCGAGAGGTATCATCCGGGCGTTTGGACTGTTGATTTCGACTTCTATTCAGAATTGGTGGATTACTCTAGGCAGAAGTGTCCGCCGCACAAATTGCCTTGAGGGCAGGGCCGCCCCACCCTTTTATCGCTTTCGGCAACGCGGTCGCGCGCCTTCCATTCCTGTTTACCTTCCACTTTTCCATCGCTCTCCATGACACCCGCCCGCCTCGATGAGATCCTCCATGCCGCGCGTTCCAAGCGGATCGTGGTGATCGGCGATCTGATGCTGGACGAATTCGTGTGGGGCAAGGTGGGCCGGATTTCGCCCGAGGCGCCGGTGCCGGTGGTGGAGGTGACCGGGGAAAGTTTCTATCCCGGCGGCGCCGCCAACGTGGCGCGGAATCTCCGCCAATTTGTCGATCGCACCTCGGTCGTTGGGTTGCTCGGCACGGATCGCGGCGGGCGGGAATTGCGTCGCCTCCTGGAGGAAGACGGGATCGAGACCGAGGCGGCGATCGAGGATGCAGACTATGCCACGATCGTGAAAACCCGGATCATCGCCCGCCAACAACAAGTGGTGCGGGTGGATCGGGAACGCATCCGCACACCCACGGCGGAGCAGATCGCGCGCGTGGTGCGGAGTCTGCGCGTGCAATTGCAAGAGACCGACGCCTTGATTCTGGAGGACTACGGCAAAGGCTTTTTAAGCGAAGACCTGATCGCGCAAGTGACCGATCTCGCGCACGCGGCCGGGAAGATCGTGACGGTTGATCCGAACCCGCACCATCGGGTGCAATGGAAGAACGTGACCGTGGTAAAACCGAACCGCGCGGAAGCTTTCCTCGCCGCTGGGTTGCCGTGGAGCGATCCAACCGAGCCAGCCCAGGATGACGCCGCGCTTCTCCGGGTGGGCGCGAATTTGCTGGAACAATGGGGCACGCGTCATCTTCTGATCACTCTGGGTGAACAGGGCATGATGCTCTTCGGCAAGGACGAGGCGCCGCTCCACATCCCGACGAAAGCGCGGCAGGTCTTCGATGTCTCGGGCGCGGGCGACACGGCGATTGCGCTCTTCACTTTGTCGCTGACCTGCGGTGCGTCCGCGGCCGAGGCGGCGGAATTAGCGAATCATGCCAGCGCGGTCGTGGTGGGAAAACTGGGCACGGCTACGGTCACGCCGGAGGAATTGCGCCAATCCTTCGAGGAGAGCTGAATGACTGCGAGTTTGGCCCCGGCCGTCTTCTTCGATCGCGACGGGACCTTGATGCGCGATGTCGAATACTGCGACGATCCGCAGCGGGTGGAAATTTTTGCCGGCGCGCAGGCGGCGTTGCAGCGGCTGCGCGGCGCGGGTTTTAAGCTGATCGTAATCACGAATCAAAGCGGGATCGGACGGGGCTATTTCAACACCGCAGACCTATCGCGCGGTGGAAGCGGAGGTGGAGCGGCAGCTGGGCCCGGGGCTGCTCGACGGCTCCTATTTTTGCCCGGATCTCCCCGACTCCGGATCGCTGCGGCGCAAACCGATGCCGGGCATGATCCTGGAAGCGCAACGCGATCACGCGATCGATCTCTCGCGCTCTTTTATGGTGGGCGACAAAGCGCTGGATGTGGAATGCGGACGCGCCGCGGGTGTGCGCACGCTTCTGGTCCGGACCGGCATCGCGCCGCCGCCGCATGGTGCGAGTGGCGCGGATTGGGAAGCGCGCGATCTCACGGAAGCGGCCGAGATCATTCTTCGTCATGCCCGCTAGAGCGGTCGGCATTATTCCCGCGCGTTGGGGCTCCACGCGTTTCCCTGGGAAACCTCTGCACGTCATCGCCGGGAAGCCGCTCCTGCAACACGTGTGGGAGCGCTGCCTGCGCGCGCGCTCGCTCGACGCAGTGATCATCGCCACGGACGACATGCGAATCGCGGAAGCGGCTTTCGCCTGGGGTGCGGAGGTGGCGTTGACTGCCGCGACGCATGAAAGCGGGACGGATCGGGTCGCTGAGATCGCCGCACGGGCCGCGGAGTTTTCTCACATTATTAATATCCAGGGCGATGAGCCTTTAACCGATCCACGATTGCTCGATCGGATCGTGCGGGCGATGCAACGCGATCCGGCGATCGAGATGATCACCGCGGCGCATCCGTTCGAGAAGGAGGACGAGGTAGCTTCGCCTCATCAGGTCAAGGTGGTGCTCAATCATGCGGGCGAGGCGCTCTATTTCTCTCGCGCGCCGATCCCCTTCCTGCGTGCGACTTCGCCAGCGCGACCGCTGCGGCACCAAGGGATCTACGGCTACACGCGGGAGCTGTTGCTGCGCTTCGTGCAGTGGAAACCATCGCCGCTCGAGCGCGCGGAAGCGCTCGAGCAATTGCGCGCCTTGGAGAATGGGGTAAGGATTCACGTTCTCGTGACGAAGGGGGGCTGGCCAGGCGTGGACACGCCGGCCGATGCGGAAAAGGTGGCGCGGGCACTCGTTCGCAAGACCCGGCCCACCCTGCGGCGGCGGAACCAAAAAAGCGTGTCATGAAGTATATATTTATTACCGGCGGAGTCATTAGCTCGTTAGGCAAAGGGCTCGCGGCGGCGGCTCTTGGCACCCTTTTGGAACTGCGGGGGTTGCGGGTGGTTTTCCAGAAGTTCGATCCCTATCTGAACGTCGATCCTGGGACGATGAATCCGTTTCAGCACGGCGAAGTCTACGTTCTGAACGATGGCGCGGAGACCGACCTCGATCTCGGCCATTACGAGCGTTTCACGAACTGTCTCCTCTCTCGCCACAATAACCTCACCAGCGGTCAGGTTTACGAAAGCGTGATCCTGAAAGAGCGGCGCGGCGATTACCTCGGCAAGACCGTCCAGGTCATTCCGCACGTCACCGACGAGATCAAAAATCGCATCCGCGAAGTTTCAGCCGAGAGCAAAGCGGACGTGCTCATCACGGAAATCGGCGGGACGACGGGCGACATCGAGGGCCTCCCATTCTTGGAAGCGATCCGGCAATTCATCCTCGAAGCCGGCCCGCAAAACGTCCTCAACATCCACGCCACCCTCGTCCCATTCATCAAGGCGGCGGGCGAGTTGAAGACGAAACCGACGCAGCAGAGCATCGCGAAATTGCGCGAGATCGGCCTCCAGCCGCAGGTGCTGTTGTGCCGGAGCGAATTGCCCCTGGACGCGGAAACGCGGCAGAAGCTCTCCATGTTTTGCAACGTTTCGCCTCGAGCCGTGATCGAAGCGCAGGACGTGCGGCACACCATTTACGAAGTGCCGCTGATGTTAAACGAGGAGGGCCTCGACGCGCTCGTTTGCGATCTTTTGCAACTCCAGACGCCCGAGCCGGATTTGACTCAATGGCGAGAATTCGTCCAGCGCATCGTGAGCCCGAAGCAACAGGTCCGCATCGCGGTGGTGGGCAAATACATCGATTTGCAGGACGCCTATAAGAGCATCTATGAATCGCTCACCCACGCGGCCGCGAGCGAAGATTGCGGGATTGATCTGAAATTGATCGACGCGGAAACGCTCCAGGACGGCGTGGATAGCCACCTGAGCGACGTGGCCGGCATCCTGATCCCGGGTGGTTTCGGCGAGCGCGGAGTGGAAGGGAAAATCAAAGCCACCCAATTTGCCCGCGAGCAGAAGGTCCCTTTTCTCGGCCTTTGTCTGGGCATGCAGGTCGCCACGATCGAGTTCGCGCGGAACGTTTGCGGGATCGAAGACGCCAACAGCACCGAGTTCGACGAGGACGCCGCCGAACCGGTGATCTGCCTGCTCGATGAGCAGCGCGATGTGCGCAAGAAGGGCGCCAGCATGCGCCTCGGCACCTGGCCCACCAAGATCACCAGCGGAACGCGGAGCGAGAAAATTTACGGCAGCACGGAAGTGCTCGAGCGGCATCGGCATCGCTACGAATTCAATATGAAGTATCGCGAGCGAATGGCGGCAAAGGGATTCACCATTGCTGGCACCTCACCCGACGGCGCGCTCGCTGAGTTAATCGAACTCACCGATCATCCGTATTTCCTCGCCTGCCAGTACCACCCGGAATTCCAGAGCAAACCGAACCAGCCGCACCCGCTCTTCAAAGGCTTCATCCAGGCGTGCATCGCGCATCGCGCCTGAGCCGGGCCGGGACGACGGGTGCTAAAATCGCAAGAAGGCGGCGAAGCGATCGTCGCCACACGGCGCGGAATGGCCTTGATTCCTTCGCCAGCGTTCCGCTCTGCAGTGTCCGCGCTTTTCAGACGACAGCCGCCGCGCGCTGCAAACGGTCCATGATCGCCCGGCCCAAGCCTTCCTCCGGGACGCGTTCCGCTACGATGAGATCGAGCCCGGCGGCGTCGAGTTCGCGCAAGCAATGGAAGAGTTTCGCCGCGGCTTCGCGTAGATCGCCGGTTGCGCTCAAGCTGCGCACCAGCGCAAAGCCCGCCGGCTCTGCATCGCCGAAGGCCAGGCCGCCGATGCGACCCGTAGGAAGGACGAAGTCGCTCAGCGAATCGACCAAAACCAGCGGCGTGCGCGGAGCGTAGTGCGATGGCAATTGACCCGGCGCTTCCAGGGTCGCACTGGGTCCCGGCGCCCTCACCTCGCCAAACGCCGCCAACGTTTCCGCAGTTACCGGACCCGGGCGCAGGATCTCCATCCCCCTATTTCGCACCGCCACGATGGTGGATTCGAGTCCGTGGTTCGTCTCACCTCCATCGATCACCAGTGGGATTCGGCCGTCCAACTCTGAGACCACATGCGCCGCTCGCGTCGGGCTGATCCGGCCAAACCGATTAGCGCTCGGCGCCGCCAACGGCCGTCCCAAAGCGTTGACGATCGACGAGAAAACCGGATGAGCACTTTGGCGCACAGCGACTGTGCTCAAGCCCGCCGTCACCACATCAGAAACCAGATCGCGGCGCGGCAAAACCAGCGTCAGCGGACCTGGCCAGAACGCATGCATTAGCGCTTCGACTAAGTGCGCATCACGCGCAGGAACCTCGGTAAGACGTTCCAACCATGACGGATCAGGAAGGTGAACAATCAGCGGATCAAATCGCGGACGCTCTTTGGCTTCGAAGATCTTGAGAACGGCTTCCACGTTCAAGGCATCGGCAGCCAGACCATAGACGGTTTCCGTGGGGAGCCCGATAGCGTGGCCTTCTCGCAGGGCTGCAACAGCCTGCGCGCGGCACCCATCAAGTGCCCCGTCGAGGACCAGGGTCTTCACGACACCGACGCGAGCTGCAGAGCAGAGCGCGCTGCCGTCACCTGCTCGATGGCCGCGTCCGCGGTCGCCGCGACCGCAGTCAGGTGTCCCATTTTCCGCCGCGGGCGCGGTTCGGTTTTGCCGTAAAGATGGAGATGGACGCCTTCCACCGCGAGCGCGCCGGCCCAATTCGGTTCCCCACTCTGCCAGACGTCGCCCAGGATATTCGCCATCGCCGCCGGCCGGAGAATATCCGTCGAGCCCAAGGGCAATCCGCAAACCGCCCGCACCTGCTGCTCAAACTGGCTCGTAGCGCAGCCCTCGATCGTCCAATGCCCGGAATTATGCGGGCGCGGCGCGAGCTCATTCACGATCAGATCGCCATCCGCTTTAAGGAACATTTCAACCGCGAGGAGTCCGACCAACTCCAGGCGTTCGGCAATGGCTCGCGCCAGATCCGCCGCTCGCTCCTCCACCCCTTCCGGCACGCGGGCCGGGACCACCGTGACATCCAGGATGTGGTTTTCATGCAGATTTTCGCAGAGCGGGAAAGTAGCCACCGCGCCATCCGCACCCCGCGCGACGAGGAGCGAAACTTCCTTCTCGAAATCGATCGCGCCCTCCAGCACCAGCTCATCCGCCGAACTCGCTGCCCATATTGCCGCAGGGTCATCACCCGCCACGATGAGCTGCTGACCCTTGCCGTCGTAACCAAAAGCCGCCGTCTTCAAAATGGCGGGCCGGCCGATTTCCTCGAGAGCGGCGGATAGCTCCGACGCGCTGCGCACCGCGCGAAACGGCGCCACCGGCAGACCGGCGCTGACCAGGAAGTTTTTTTCGCGCAAACGATTCTGCGCAATGTGCAGGATCGCGCCCGCTGGCCGGACATCGCGCTCTTCCGCGCACCACGTCACCGTCTCGATCGGGATGTTCTCGAATTCGAAAGTGATGACATCCACCGCCGCAGCAAACTGCCGGACAGTCGCCTCGTCCTCGTAATTCGCCACTGTGGTCTGGTCGGCTAATTGACCCGCCGGGCTCTCCTTTTCCGGGGTGAAGATGTGGACGCGGTAGCCCATCCGGCGCGCAGCCATGGCAAACATGCGGCCGAGCTGGCCACCGCCCATCACTCCGATGGTGGCTCCGGGTAAATGCGTCATGCCAGCTTTTGCGCGAGCACCTTGGCGGTCTGTTCTGCGCGGAATTTTTCCACGCGAGCGCGCACTTCCGGATTGTTCAATCCGATGATGCTGGCCGCGAGCAGACCGGCGTTTTTCGCGCCCGCCACCCCGATGGCCAGCGTGCCCACGGCCACGCCGGCCGGCATTTGCGCGATGGAAAGGAGGGAGTCGATGCCTTTGAGCGCTTTCGATTCCACCGGCACGCCCAACACGGGCAGCCAGGTGTGCGCCGCGATCATTCCCGGCAAGTGCGCCGCCCCGCCTGCGCCCGCGATGAGCACCTGCAAACCGCGCCCCGCCGCGCCGCGCGCGAAGTCCGCCATCAACTCCGGCGTGCGATGTGCGCTCACGATTCGGTGTTCGCTGGCTACGCCCAGTTGCTCCAGCATCTCCACGGCATGCTGCATGGTCTCCCAATCGGACGCGCTCCCCATGACAACGGCGACGAGTGGTGCGGGCTCAGACATGATTCGCTTCTAAAGGCATGGAGCAAGGTAGCGCAAGCTTCCAGCTTGCAGGCCAAAGTTTCTCGCACCGGCGAAGGGTGCGCTACCGTGGAGGAATGGAACGCGGCAAGGCCATCGTGCTCATCGGCTTTATGGGCGCAGGGAAGTCCACGGTCGGCCGCGTGCTTGCGCGCCTGACGAGCTGGCCTTTGTACGACACGGATGAGCTGGTCGCCGCGGGCTTCGGGCTTTCCATTTCCGAGATTTTCGCCACGCACGGCGAGAGCGCGTTTCGAGACGCTGAAAGTCGGGTCCTGGCCGAGCTTCCCATCGAGCAAGCCATTGTCGCGACGGGTGGTGGCGCTGTTTTGCGATCCGGGAACGCGGAGGCCCTGCGTCGACTCGGGACCGTGTTCTATCTGGAAGCGGAGGTATCGACCCTGCGCGCCCGAATTTCCGAGGAACCTCAGAGCCGGCCGCTTCTGAAGTTCGGCGCCGAGGCCGACGCGCTCTCCCGGCTTCTGGCGGAGCGCGTTCCTCTCTATCGCGCGGCCGCTGATTTCACTGTGCCGACTGATTCCCTCAGCGCGGCGGAAGTTGCGGACCAAATCCTTCGTCATGTCGGTTGAGTTGAAAGCCGAGATCGTCCGGCGCGCTTTGGCGCTCGGGTTCGACGCCTGCCGGGTGGCGCCCTGCGCTGCGCCGCGCCATGGCGCTGAGTTTGAGCAATGGCTGGCAGAAGGGCGCGCGGGCGAGATGGACTGGCTCCAGCGCGGCGCGGCCAAACGCACCGATCCGCAGCTCGTCCTGCCCGGTGCGCAAAGCGTGATCGTGCTGGCGATGAACTATTGGCAAGGCCACGAAAACGCGCACCCCGGCTGGCGCATCGCACGCTACGCCTGGGGCGATGATTACCATGAGGTGATGTGGGCGCGCTTGCGGGAGCTGGATGCTTTCCTGGCGTCGCATGGCGGCGTGCAAAAATCCTATGTCGATACCGGACCCGTGCTGGAGCGCGATTTCGCGGCCGAAGCCGGGATCGGCTGGCATGGCAAGAGCACCATGCTCCTCGATCGGCAGCTCGGGACGTGGTTTTTCCTTGGCGAAATCCTGACCACGCTCGAACTCGTCCCCGACTCACCCCAAACCGCGCGCTGCGGGACTTGCACGCGCTGCATGGTCGCCTGCCCGACCGGGGCGATCACGAGTGCGCATGAGCTCGATGCCCGGCGTTGTATTTCCTATCTCACGATCGAGCTGAAAGGCTCCATCCCGCTGGAGTTTCGGCCGCTCATTGGGGATCGCATCTACGGCTGCGATACTTGTCTCGACGTTTGCCCGTGGAACCGCTTCGCCGCCGTCTCGCGAGAGGCAAAGTTCGCTGCCCGACCGGCGGTGAGCGGCTTGGTGTTAAGGGATTTTCTCGCTCTCGATGAGCAGGCCTTCCGCGATCTCTTTCGCGATTCCCCGATCAAGCGGATCAAGCGGCGCGGCTTTCTGCGCAATGTCTGCGTGGCGCTGGGGAACGTCGGCACGAGCGAAGATCTCCCCGCCCTGGAAGTGGCGGCGCAAGACGCAGAGCCTCTGATCGCGGAGCATGCGCGCTGGGCGCTCGAGTGTGTAAAGCGGCGCGCTGAGGCAATTCACGCGACCCCTTAAGGCGCCGGAGCGGAGAGCCGCGCCAGGACGTTTCGCGCCAGGGCGGTGGATTTTTGAATCTTCGTCTCCTCGTCATCCGGTCCGCCCACACTTAGGAAAAGATAGTGCTCGCCGGCCAAGGCGTAGATCCCGCCTGCCGGGCCACTGATCCAAAAGGCTCCATCGCCGATCCCATCCAAACGACGTGGTGGCTGCTTCGGCGCGCCTCCTTCCCGCTCCATGACCTCCAACTTTTCCGGGGCAAACATGCTTTGCCATTTTGCGCGAGCAGCTCCGGCGCTCTTGCCCGATACGACCTGCAGAGAGATCGATTTCGTGAAGGTCGGCAGGGTAAAAAAACATTGGGAAATGGCGAGCGCATCGTCACGCGCCGTCTCTTGCACACCCTGGAGAGCTTCCCCTTGCTGCGCCTCGATCTCGGCACTCGTGAGCAAGGTGCAGGAATGGATCTGTGGTCTCGCGATTTTCTCTTCGGCTGCGACGGGTGCGGCCGTTTCCGGGCGCGAGCAACCGCCGCACACGGCCAAGAGACCGAGAGCACACGAAAGTAAAAGAACGTTTCCAAATCCGGATGATTCCATCCGCATTCCTTAACCCCACCACCCCACCGCTGCCCATGCAAAAGCATTCTCCCAACTCATCCGGATTCTTCCGGCTCCGTTTTCTCACTGCCCTCGCCCTTTGTGCCTCTGGCCTCGGGCTGGCTTTGATCAGTTTCGCCGCCAATCCTCCCGCCGGGACGATCACCACGACCACCACGACGGACGTGACCTGGGTCGGAACCGCCCCCGGCCTGCCACCCGCGGCTGGCGGTGAAGCCGATTGCGAAGAAGGCGCGAATTGCGACACCTTTAAGCTGACCATCGCCGGCACCTCAGCGGATTGGGCAAATGCTGCGAAGCAGGTCAAGATCCGGATCCAGTGGCTGCTCAACTCGAGCGACTACGATCTTTACATCCACAAAGGTTCGCCGGACGGCCCTCTGGTGGCCAGCTCCGGTGCAGGCGCGACCACCTTTGAGGAAGTCGCTTTGAACCCGGCCAGCTCGAGCATCGGCACAGGGGATTTCTTTGTGCGCGCGGTCTACTTCGCCGCCACTCAGGCCGATCAATACAACGGCGTGGCCTCCGTCATCGCGACCGAGGGCGGCGCTCCGATTCCCGCTCCGACTCCTGCTTCGGGAGTCGCGCCGCGCTATCAAAACTACACCCCGCCAGGGGCCGGACCTGCCACGCTGGGGATTGCGGCAGGTGAGCCTTCCATCGGCGTCAACTGGACGAGCGAGACCGGCCAGGACGGCGGACGTTCGCTTTACATCGCGCTCCTGCAAACCCTTCGCATCACTTTCAATGATGGCTGCATCGCCTCGCCTTCCGCGCTTTGGGAAGACGTGAGCTTTCCCACCACCGCGGCGCAGAGCTTCGATCCGATTCTGTTCACCGATCACGGGACGGGTCGCACAATGGTTTCGCAGTTGATCTTCCCGGCCGGGTCCCTGGCGACAGCGTCGGCTTTCACGGATGACGACGGACAGACCTGGGTGGAAAGCACCGGCGCTGGAATCGGCTCAGGAATTGACCACCAAACCATCGGTGGCGGCGGACCATTCCATGCACCGCTAATCAATCCGGCTTACCCAAACGCGGTCTACTACTGCGCGCAGCTGCCGGCCTCGACTTGCGCGATCAGTCTGGACGGCGGCGCCACCTATGGCACCGCGGTGCCTGTCTACATGCCGGGCGAGTGCGGTGGCTTGCATGGTCACATCAAGGTCGGCCCCGATGGGACGGCCTACCTGCCGAACAAGAGCTGCGGCACCGGTCAGGCCGTTATCGTTTCCGAAAATAACGGCGCCACTTGGGCCGTGCGCGCTGTCCCCGGCAGTGCCAGCGCCAGCAGCGACGCGGCAGTAGGAATCGGACGCGGAGATGATCCTGCTACCAATGGACGCGGACGCGTTTATCTCGGCTATGCCGATGCCGATACCCGCGCGGTTATCTCCACCTCCACAGACAGCGGCGTAACCTGGAGCCAACCTCTCGATGTGGGAGCGGCCTTCGGCATCAATAACGTCGCCTTCCCTGCGGTCGTCGCCGGCGATGATAATCGGGCGGCGTATGCCTTCTACGGCACCCCGACGGAAGGCGGCTTGCAGGGCGCACGTTTCCAAGGCGTCTGGCATCTCTATGTCGCTCACACTTACGATGGCGGCCAAACCTGGCGCACCGTCGATGTGACTCCGAACGACCCTATGCAGCGCGGCTGCATTTGGCTGGGAGGCGGCGCCAATATTTGCCGCAACATGCTCGATTTCATGGGCGTGGATGTCGACAAACGCGGCCGCGTTTTGATCGGCTATAATGACGGCTGCGCGGGGGCGGAATGCTCACAAGCGCCGCAGACGGCGACCGGTAACTCGTACACCTCGCTCGCGGCCGTCGCGCGGCAGACCGGCGGCAAAGGTTTGTTTGCCGCCCACGATGCGCTCTTCCCAGACGCGCCCACAGCCCCAGGTGCGCCCTACGTCACTGCGCTTCGGAATGGCAACGTCGTGCGGCTCGCCTGGTCGACTTCGAACGACGGCGGTTCGCCGGTCACCCAGTATACGATTTCGCGCGGCACCAGCAGCGGCGGGGAGACCGTCCTCGCCACGGTGCCAGGAAGTCAGACGCGTTATGCAGATGGAACCGCCACCGATCCGAATGCGACCTATTACTACAAGGTCTCGGCGACCAATGCGGTCGGCGAATCGTGCGGTAATAACGAAGTGATATCCCGCTACCGTGGCAATTCTTCCACGGGCACCGGTTACGTCATCTTTACCGACCCGAGCGGCACGGCCGAACCGGGCCCCGCGGCGAATCCTGATCTGGACATTCAGACGCTTTCCATCCTGGAGCCGTCCACCGGGCCACACGCGGGCAAAGTCGTCGTCAATCTCAAGGTGGCCAACCTCGCCGCCGTTCCAAACAACCGGATGTGGCGGATCGTTTGGGATTCGCCAAATGCGCCGGACGGCAAGTTCTACACGGGCATGACGAAGGACGCTTCCGGTGTCGTCACCTATGATTACGGGACCGTCTCGACCGCGGTGGTGGGACTGGTCCTCGGTCTCCCGACGACGAACCGTCTGGGTGATGCGGATGCGGGCAGTGGTTTCACTCCGGAGGGCTTGATTACCCTCGTGTTGTCCAAGGATAAAATCGGCAACGCTCGCACCGGCGATCTGCTCGGGAATTTCGCCGTCCGCACCTACAACGTCGTGACGAACGAGATTCGCTCGACCAACGCGATCGATTCAACCACGAACGCGGAGGCGAATGACTTCAACACCAACACCGCGACTTACGCGCTCGTCGGCCCGATTCCGGGATTGAATTCCGCCGTCTCCCGCAAGACCCACGGCCTTGCCGGTGCCTTCGATGTGAACCTCCCGCTCGGCGGCGCGCCCGGAGTGGAACCCCGCGACAGCGGCTCGAATCACACCGTGATTCTCCGTTTCGAAAGCCCCGCCACGTTCTCGAACGCGACGGTAACCCCGGCGGCTGGGAAGACGGCCTCCGTAGCCAACACCAGCACGAGCGGGAATGAGGTCACCGTGAATCTCACCAACGTGAGCGACGCGCAGACTCTTCGCGTGACCTTGCTCGGCGCAAACGTGAACGGAACGGTGGGTGATCTCTCCGTTCCCATGACGGTGCTGGCTGGGGATACGACGGCTAATTCAACTGTGAACGCGGCGGACGTGAGCCTGGCCAAGACTTTCTCCGGCAATCCCACGACGGGTGCGAACTTCCGCAACGACGTGACGCTAAATGGCGTGGTCAACGCCTCGGATGTCGGATTCATTCGGTCGCGCTCGGGCAATCAGGTCGCACCGCCGGCGAGCGAGGGCGGAGGGAAGCAGGCAGCGCCCGCGGACGGAAAAGCAGCTTCGCGTTAAGTCTTTAGTCCGAGGTTAAGTTTCCTGGCGGAGTCGGAATCCCGGCTCCGCCAGTGCTTTATCCTACGTCAGCGAAAGAGTTCGCTTTGCATTCGCAGAGTCTCTCTATATTTGAATCCTCTTTCGTCCCCTCATGCATCAGCCAATCGCCCCAGCCCCAGCCAGCAAGAAACCGCGTCGCTCCCGTCGCCGCCGCTACATCATTTTCGGAGTCATCGGCCTGCTTCTGCTTTGGATGATCGGCTCGTTCGTTCGCGGCAAACGCGAAAAGCCAATCCCGGTGGTGACCGAAAAGGCGGTCCGCCGCACCATCGTCCAAACCGTTTCCGCCACCGGCAAAGTGCAGCCGGAAGTCGAGGTCAAGATCTCGCCAGAAGTCGCCGGGGAGATCACGGAACTGCCTGTGACGGACGGGATGGCGGTGAAACGGGGCGACCTTCTTTTGAAGATTAAACCCGACTCCTACAAAGCGCTGCTTGATGGACAGACGGCCTCCATTAGCGCCGCGCAGGCGGTGAATCTGCAGATGGTGGCGGCAGCTTCCAAGGCCGAGCGGGATTTGAAACGAAGCCAGGATCTTTACTCCAAGAAGATGATTTCGGAGTCGGAATTTATGGCGGCGAAGACGGCGTTCGAGATGGCGAAATCGACCTCGGAAAGCTCGGCCTACGAGATCGAGCGGGCCGAGGCGTTGTCGACTCAGGCGCGGGATCAGCTTTCGAAAACAACCATTTATGCGCCGATGGATGGGACGGTGACGGTCTTGAATAGCAAGCTCGGCGAGCGCGTGGTGGCGACGAATCAATTTGCCGGCACCGAGGTGATGAAGGTGGCGGATCTTAGCGCAATGGAGGCGCGAGTGGATGTGAATGAGAACGATGTCGTGACCGTGAGAAAAGGGCAGAAGGCCTCCATCTCGATCGACGCCTACGGAGACAAAGCGTTCACGGGAGTGGTTTCGCAGATCGCAAACAGCGGCCAAACCTCGGGCGCTGGCACGCAGGAGCAGGTCACAAATTTTGAAGTCAAAATCCGACTCGATCAAACCGGCGTGCAGCTTCGGCCTGGCTTAAGTTGCACCGCGGAGATTGAGACGGATTCGGTCCAGAACGTCGTGGCAGTCCCGATGCAGAGCGTGACCATTCGCACCGGCGATACCTCCCTTAGCCCGGAAGAGATCGAGAACAAAAAGCAGAAAAAATCCGAAGGCGACAAGGGCGACAACGCCGCGGAATTGACCAACGAACGCCTGCAAAAGCTGGCGGAAAAAGAACAACGCGAGACGTTGCAGAAAGTGGTCTTCTTGAAGAAAGGCGGACAGGCGAAGATGGTGCCAGTCACGACCGGGATCGCGGACGATACCTTCATGGAAATCAAAAGCGGACTCGAGCCCGGCGACGAAGTGATCTCCGGCAGCTACAGCGCCATCAGCCGCAAATTAAAAGACGGCGCGAAGGTCGAGATCGAGAAGGAGGAGAAGAAGAAGTAGCCCGCGGTCGACGGCAGCGGGAGTCTCCCGTTTGCGCGATCGAATCTTCCTCGTCTCGCACTATGCAGAGCCATGGCATTCGCCCCTTGGGGCCGATCGTGATCGACATCGAGAACATCACGAAACATTACGTGATGGGCGACGAAACCGTGCACGCGCTCCGCGGGGTGAGCCTGCAGATTCATCGGAACGAATACCTCGCGATCATGGGCCCCAGCGGCAGCGGCAAGTCCACCCTCATGAACATGCTCGGTTGCCTCGATACCCCGAGCTCCGGGCGCTACGAGTTTAACGGCAAAGACGTCTCGGCCATGGATGGCGACGAGCTGGCTACGATCCGAAATCGCGAGATCGGTTTCGTTTTTCAAACCTTTAATCTCCTTCCGCGCTCCACCAGTTTGCGGAACGTGGAATTGCCGCTCATCTACGCCGGGATTGATCCAGTCACGCGGGAGGAGCGGGCTGCGCAGGCGTTGCGCGATGTGGGCTTGGGCGAGCGGATGGAGCACAAGCCGAACGAACTTTCTGGCGGTCAACGCCAACGCGTCGCCATCGCCCGTGCCCTGGTTAACAACCCCTCCATCATCCTGGCCGATGAGCCGACCGGGAACCTGGACTCGCGCACCGGCGAAGAGATTATGGCCTTGCTCGAGAACCTCTATCAACAAGGGAACACCGTCATCCTCGTCACGCACGAACCGGATATCGCGCAGCACGCGCGCCGCAGTGTCCATCTGCGCGATGGCGTGGTCGAGAGCGACAGCATGGTGCGGGCGACAGCCTGACCGCGTCCCGCGATGAAACGCTTCCTCTACGAACTGACGGAGAGCTGGAAGATCGCGCTCACGCAAATGCAGTCGAACAAGACGCGTTCGACGCTCACCGCCCTCGGCGTCATCATCGGCATCGTCGCGGTTACGTTGATGGGGACGGCCATCACGGGCATCGGGACGGGGTTCGACAAAAGCATGGCCATCCTCGGCGACGACGTCCTTTATGTGAGTCAGTTCCCTTGGTCGCGAGTGGATGATTGGTGGAACTATCGCGATCGGCGCGAGATCAAAACGGAGTATGCCGAGAAGCTGAACCGTTTCATCGCCGCGACGCCGAACTCCAATCTCATCATCGCCGTCCCGACCTCAAACGTGGTCCGCTCGGTCAAGTATGGCGATAACCAGGTGAGTGGGATTTTCGTTCAGGGAACCACTTCCGATTATCCTCTCATCTCGACCGTCGACTTCGCGGAAGGTCGCTTCTTTAACGAACTGGAAACGCGCAACGCTGCCAACGTTTGCCTGCTCGGCTACGATGTGGCCGACGCGCTTTTTCCCTCCGCCAGCCCGATCGATAAAGAGGTGCTGATCAATGGGCAACACTTCCGCGTCATTGGCGTGGGTGCGCGGCAGGGATCCTTCCTCGGGCTCTTCAGTCTCGACTCCATCGTCATCGTGCCACTCGAGAGCTTTCGAAAATATTTCAGCGCGAAAAGCGAAAGCGACGTGCGGGTGAAGGTGAAGGACAAACTGAAGATCGCCGATGCGAAAGATGAGTTGATCGGATTGATGCGACGCGTGCGGGCGCTCCCGCCGGAGAAGAAGAACGACTTCGATATTAATGAACAACAGGCCTTCAAAAGCACGCTCGACCCAGTGAAGAACTCGATCGCCATCGCCGGGCTTTTCATTACCGGCCTCTCCCTTTTCGTCGGCGCGATTGGGATCATGAACATCACTTTCGTAAGCGTGAAAGAGCGGACCAAAGAGATCGGGACGCGGAAAGCCTTAGGTGCGCGGCGGCGCACCATCCTGCTGCAGTTTCTCATCGAGTCGACCGCGCTCTGTCTGGCCGGCGGGCTGGTTGGATTGGCCGTGGCCTACATGATGGTCTTCGCGATCGGGAAAGCGGTCCCATCGTTCCCGGTCGAGTTCTCAATGGGGCTAGTCATTACCAGCATGTTGGTTTCGATCCTGACCGGGTTGGTTTCGGGCTTTGCCCCAGCCTGGTCCGCCTCTCGCCTCGATCCTGTGACTGCGCTGCGTTATGAGTAAGCGGAGACACCGCGAGCTTCCATCCGTCGCCCCCTCATCATAGATGCAATTCCGCGAAATCATTTCCATGGCCCTCCAGTCGTTGGGCGCGAACAAACTCCGCTCTGGGCTGACCATGATCGGCATCACGATCGGCGTCTTTTCCGTCATCTCCGTCATGACCGCGATCGGTGCCCTTTCCAGTTCGATCGAAAGCGGGATCAGCTTTCTCGGCTCGAATATTTTCCAGTTTGCCAAGTATCCGGTGAGCGGCGGAGCCGGTGGCCGAAACGCGGAAAAGTTCGAGAACCGCCGGAACATTTCCTACGCGCAGGCGCTGCGCTACGAGAGCCTGATGCGCGGCGTCGCGCGAGAAGTCTGCCTCAAGACTTTCCTTTTCAACGGGCAGGCCACCTACAAGGCCGAGAAGACTCCGCCCAATCTTAACATCGCCGGTTCGAACCAAAGCTTCCTCACCGCCAATAGCTACACCCTCGATTACGGCCGCAACCTCACAGAAGAAGACGTCGATCTGGCGCGAAGCGTCGCGGTCATCGGTCAGGCGGTGGCGAAACGTCTTTTCCCGCAGGAGACGCCCATCGGGAAGACGATCAAGTTGAGCGGTCACTCGGCCGTGGTGATTGGCGTCCTCGCTTCCAAGGGCACGGCCTTTGGCCAAAGTCAGGACGACATCGTCGCCATTCCCATCACCCGGTTTTTTCAAAACTACGGAGCCGCAAATCGCTCGGTGAACCTCGCCACCCAGGCGCCTTCGAGTGAGACCTATAATCGCACCCTGGACAAAGCGATCGGCGCCATGCGCATCGCGCGCGGGCTTGAGCCGCAGGAACCGAACGACTTCGAGATCTACTCGAACGATTCGCTCAAGAGCGCGTTTGCCTCCGTTGCGGACGTGGTCCGGGTAGGAGCATTTGTCATTAGCTTGATCGCGCTCATCGCGGCCGGCGTTGGGATCATGAACATTATGCTCGTGAGTGTGACCGAGCGGACGAAGGAGATTGGCATCCGGAAATCGATCGGCGCTCGCAGCCGCGATATCCTGCGGCAGTTTCTAATGGAAGCGGTCTTCATCTCCGAAGCGGGCGGGATCCTCGGCATCATCCTGGGAGTCGCGGGCGGGAACGTGCTCGCCTCCTGGCTGCAAGCCGACCTTATCTTTCCGCTAGGCTGGGCGGTGGCGGGATTGGTGGTTTGCTCGGGGATAGGAATTGGCTTCGGCTTTTATCCCGCCTATCGCGCGGCTTCCCTCGATCCAATTGAGGCGCTTCGCTTTGAATAAGCCTAACGGATCGCGCGAAGTATTCGCCCCGGGGCGGCACGCTGGGCACGCATCTTGCGCTAGACCTCCTCGCATGGTTGCCCGGTCTGCCATTTTTGCTCCCATTTTTCTTCCTCGTGCCCTCTCCCCCTTCCCCCAATCCCGGCACCGAGAGTAACCCAATCCTTTTGGTGGAAGAATACGACGCCCTCGCGTCGGCCATTCTTGCTGCCCTGCACAAGTTTGTTCCGCAACACCGCGCGACCCGCGTGCGTTCACTGGCTGCGGCACGGAAGGCACTCCGGGCGGGTGTTCCGGAACTGATCATTCTCGATTTTGATCCGCCCTTGTCGGGCATCGTCGATTTCTTGAGCGGCCTCCGCACGGCCGCCCCGGCGGCCCGGCTCCTCGTGCTCGCGGCCGGATTACCTCCCGAAGTGCGGCAGCCCCACGCGCGGGCGGTGCACTTTGTCGAAAAGCCGTTTGAACTCGCAGCTCTCGGGCTGGCCTTGCAGGGATTGCTCACCGGCACCGGCCCGGGCGCAGCGGACGACGACGCACCCATCACCGCAGCGCGCGATCTCATGTTGTTCGATCTGCTTCCGCTTGTCTGTCTGAGCGGCGAGACCGGGGTGGTGAAGATCACGGATTTGGATGGCGATCGCGCGGGCGAAATTCATTTCCGCCGCGGGCAGATCCGCCATGCCCTCGCCGGCGACTTAAGTGGGATCCATGCGCTTCGGGGAATGATGGGATGGGAGCTGGCGAACTTCGCGTTCGATGAAGCGCCGCTGGTGTTTGAAAAGTCGATCGACGGACCTTGGGCGAAGGTCCTGAAGAAGGCTCTCGTTTCAGCGGAACCACCAAAACGCGCGCGCCGGAAATCGCTCCCGACCCGGAGAAGTCCGGCAGCGAAAAAGGCCAATGGGCAGCCTCTTAACAAAAAGGTTCTCGTAATCGACGACACCGAGATGCTTCGCATTTTCGTGGAGGAGGTGCTCTCCGAGCTGCCGGTCGAGATCGTGCTTGCGGCCGATGCCACGGAAGGGGTGAGGCTTTCCGCGTCCTGGTTGCCGGATTTGATTTTGCTGGATTACAGCTTGCCGGATTTCAACGGCGACGAGGTGTGTCGCCGGCTGCTTGCCGAGGAGACGACGCGGCAAATTCCCATCATCATGATGTCTGGCCACGTCGCTGAGATGGCTACGACCGCGCTCGAATATGGCAACGTCGTGCGGACGTTGCCGAAGCCGTTTGTCTCGGCCGCGTTGGTCGCGGTCGTAACGGAGGTCCTCGACCGGCCGCACCAGAGCCCGCCTTCTCTCGCGCCGAGCTCGCCGCCGCCGGAGAAGAACGGGAAGACCAGCTCTGCGCGCAATGGTGATGCTCTGCGGGAAACGTCGCCCCCGCCGGTGGAACCGGCCGCGGCCCCAGTCGCGGAGATGACGAAGCCGGAGCCGGAGCCAGAGCTAGCCGCCAGCCCTCTGCTTCCGGCGCATATTCCCATCGCCACCCGGGATAGCGTCGTTCTGAGTTTCTCTCTCGAGGTATTGTCGATTCGCTTTTCCGCTGCGCTCAAAATCGCCGCCCTGCGCGCGAAGCTCGCGTCGGACACGGTCCTGGCTTACGTCGATACCCGCGCCCTGCCCGCAAACGGCCTGCGCACGGCTTCTTTCACATTGGGTGCAGTCTCGCTCGATTCCGAGGGCAGGCTGCTAAGCGCGCGAGTAATACCTGGCCCCTCGGCCCCTCCGCTGGCGGCGCTCCAAGCCGTGATGGGAGTGGACGACATCGATCTCCAGACGGAGGCGCATCACGGGAGCTTTGAACTGGCTTCCTCGGGGCATTCGTCCCTGCAGTTGCGGCTGTTGATTGCCTTCGACCTCGCCGGAGTGGAACTCACTCCCACCTTTGAAATCGCCTACGTCGCCTTGCACGCTCGCCTCCCGCGCGTGCGTGTGGTCCTGCCCGGACCCGGCGGCAAAGAAGGACTCATTTTCGAAGAATTTCTCGTCACGCTCGCGCCCGACGGTCGCATCGCGGAAATCCGGCTCGATTCCGTCGTCCCCTAAAAAAGGGCTCGGACCGGCCGCTCGTCCTTACCCGGACGTCGGGTGCTTCTCGAGAAACGCTTCTAACTCTTTCACGCCGAAGTCGGCCAACACGTCCCCATCCCAATCGAGAGTCGGAGTCTTGGTCTGGCCCGAGATCTCCCGCATCTTCGTCATCGCAGATTCACTTTTCAGAACGTCGACCTGCTCGTAGCTGATCTTTTTTTCATCGAGAAAATCCGTGGCCGCTTTGCAATAAGGGCAGCCCGTTTTGACATAGAGAGTCGGCGTCGTCATTCCGGTAAACTGTGCCCACGCTCCGCCCCGGGCAAGACGCCATTCCCGCGCCGCGCCCTAAAGCCCGAGCGCGGTGAAAGTGGAATCGACGTGGCGCAAATGCGTCTCCAGCGAACAGAGCTGATCGATCTCCGCCGCGGGCACCAGCGCGGTGATCTCCGCTTCCGCTTTCGCGTTCTCCGCAAATGTCCCCTCGCCTTTCCACGTCCGCATCGCCGCGCGTTGCACCGCCTCGTAGGCGACCTTCCGTTCCGCGCCCGCTCGGGTCAGCGCAAGCAGAATGGACTGGCTGAAGTAAAGCCCTTTGGTCAGGCCGAGGTTCTCTTCCATTCGCTCCGGATAAACGTGCAGCCCTTCCACCAGCTCACGCAATTTCACCAGCATGTAGTCCAGCAAAGTGCAGCCATCCGGCAGGATGATGCGCTCCGCGCTGGAATGGCTGATATCGCGCTCGTGCCACAGCGCCACGTTCTCCAGCGCGGTCACCGCATGCCCACGCAGCACGCGCGCCAGACCGCTCAAGCGCTCGCCCGTGATCGGATTGCGTTTATGCGGCATGGCCGAACTCCCCTTCTGGCCCTCGCTAAAATACTCCTCCACCTCCAGCACCTCCGTGCGTTGCAAATGCCGGAACTCCGTCGCCCAGCGATCGATGCTCGAAGCGATCAAGGCCAGGGTGGTGGAAAACTCCGCGTGCCGATCGCGTTGGATGATCTGGGTGGAAAGCGTCGCCGCCTTCAGTCCCAGCTTCTCGCAGACCGAGCGCTCGATCTCCGGATCGAGATGCGCGTGCGTCCCCACTGCGCCACTCAGCTTGCCCACCCGAATCCGCTCCGTCGTTTGCGCCAGCCGTTCCTCCGCGCGGCCAAACTCGTCATACATCAGCGCCAGCTTTAACCCGAACGTCACCGGCTCCGCGTGGATGCCGTGGCTGCGCCCGATCATCGGCGTCATCTTGAACTTCCGCGCCTTCTCCGCGATCACGCTGCGGAGCTCCCGCAAATCCTCCGCCAGAATCGCCGCCGCATCGCGCATCTGCACCGCCAGGGTGGTGTCGAGAACGTCGGACGAGGTCAGCCCTTGATGGATCCACCGCGCCGCCGGCCCGACCGAAGTGGCGACGTTCTCCAGGAACGCGATCACATCATGATTCGTGCGCTTCTCGATCTCGTTAATCTCGGCGACCGAGAACTTCGCCCGCTCGCGGATCGCGACCGCGTCCTCCTTCGGGATTTGCCCCAGCTCGGCCATCGCCTCGCAGGCGAGGGTCTCGATCTCGAGCCAGATTTCAAACTTACGCTGCTCGGACCAAAGCTCCCGCATCGCGGGTCGGGAATATCTTGCAATCACGCGCGGAAGATAAAGCGCGGGTCCGGCGCGGAAAGGGTTTTGTCACGAAAAAAGCGCCGCCACGGCCGAAGCCGAAGCGACGCTTGGGTGTTCCCCCCAGAACAATTTTTCGTCTAAAAAACTCGGGCGCGCAGCAGCTGCCCGTTCTTCTCCATTTGCACCTGACCGCTGCCAAGGAGATTCGCCACCGTGGCCACAGTCTCCTTCGTGTTTTTGGTGCAGGAGCTCACGGCGAGAATCAAATCGCCGAGTGAAAGCTTTTGCGGGGATTTCAGAATCTGAGAGCGTTTTTTCATAAGGTTGAGCCGTCTTAGAAAGCAGCATCGGTGCCACCGTTCAAAACTTCTCTCCCCGCCCAAGGCCCAAGAAAACCTACCCCGCCCCGGACCCCACTTACGCCGCGCGCCGCGCCGTCAGCCGCATCACGACCAGGTAGAGCGCCGCGAAAATCACGATGATGAGGATGATGGAAAGCGATTGCGACTTGATGAAAGACACCATCGCGTCCGGGTTCGAAATCAGGTCGGGACGCAGCCGGTAGGCTTTATCGCCGAGGAGCGCCAGGATGTAGCACCAAATGGCCGAGCCCACGATCGTCACCGCGCTGAAGACAGTGAAATTCATCCGGACAATTCCCGCCGGGATAGAGATGAGGTGGCGAATCACAGGCAAGAGACGGGCAAAGAAGACTCCGCCCGCTTCATAGCGCGCCAGCCACGCTTCCGCGCGCGCAAGCTTGTCCGGACCCATCAAAAAGTATTTTCCGTAACGCATGATCAACGGCCGGCCCACCACCAGCGCCACCCAATAAGTGATCGCCGATCCGAGGTAGGAACCCACCGTTCCCGCCACCACCACGCCGGTAAAACTCAGATGCCCTTGCGCCGCCAAAAACGCCGCCGGAGGAATCACCACCTCGCTCGGCACAGGAAAAATCGAGCTCTCCATCGCCATCAGAATGATGATGCCGAGGTAGCCCCAGTCTTTTACCCAAGTGAACCAAAGTTCCAAAAGTTGATGCATCATTTGATTTCCGGCTTCTGCTTTCTGAATTAGCCTCGGCCACGCCAGGCGTCGCTTAGTTCGATCCGAAATCCGAATTCCGCAATCCGAAATTCTCCCATGTCGATCTATCGCCGCGTTCTCCGTTCCTACCGGCCCTTCCTTGCCCCGACTTCGCTCGGGCTTCTTTTCTCTCTCGTCGGGATCGGTCTGAACTTGCTCAAACCCTGGCCCTTCAAGCTTATCGTCGATCACGTCATCCCCGGGCAATCTTCCGCGGGTGGCTGGGGAGCCGCAGCCGTCGCCGGCCTGCCCCCGGCGCGCGCACTTCTATTTCTCTGTCTCGCGTTGGTCGTGATCCAACTCCTTTGGGGCCTCACGAACATGGCCAGCAATTTTCTCTTCGTGAAGATCGGCCTGCAGGCGCTCTTGAAATTGCGCACGGATCTTTACGCCTACCTGCAATCCCTCTCGCTCAAATATCACGACAGCCGCCGCTCGAGCGATTCCAGCTTCCGCGTCGCCTACGATTCGCAGGCCATCCAGACGATGTTCAACCAGGGCTTCACGAACATCTTCAGTTCGCTCATTACCCTCCTCGGCACCTTCGCGGTCATGCTCACGATCGATTGGCAGCTCACCCTTCTTTCCCTCGGCGTGGTCCCGCTCATCGTCGCCGCCATCTACTATTTTGCGAAACGCATCCGCCGCCAATCGCTCACCATCCACGAGCGGGATAGCGCGCTGCTCGCGCAAACGCAGGAGGGCCTCAGCTCCATCCGCATGGTCCACGCCTTCGGTCGCGAGGATTGGGAAGTGGGACAATTCCGCGACCAGGCGCGCCGCAGCCTGCGCGCGAATCTTCAGCTCACGCTCACAAACGTGACCAGCGCCCTCGCACTCAGCACCCTCATGGCCGTGGGCACGGCGGCGATGTATTACGTCGGCACCCTCCATGTCCTGGAGGGAACGCTTACCCTCGGCTCGCTCCTCGTTTTCAGCGCTTATCTGCTCATGCTTTACCAGCCGCTCGAGTCGCTCACTTACACGACCTGGGCGATGGAAGGAGCAGCCGCGGGGGCGCAGCGTTGCTTCGAGGTGCTCGATCGCACGGACGATGTGCGCGATGCCCCCGACGCGGTCGCTCTGACCGACACTTCCGGCGCGATCGCCTTTGAAGGGGTCAGCTTCGGCTATGCCGACGGGCCCGCCGTTTTTTCTGATCTCCATCTCGCGATCCCGCCCAGCCAGATCGTCGGGATCGTCGGTGGCACCGGCGCGGGCAAAAGCACTCTCCTTAGCCTGGTGCCACGCTTCTACGATCCCACCGCTGGCCGAGTCACGCTGGATGGTCGCGACTTGCGCGAGGTCACGAAGAAATCGCTCCGCGCCCAGATCGCCATCGTCCTCCAGGACACCCTTCTCTTCTCCACCACGATCAAAGAAAACATCGCCTACGGACGGCCGGGCGCGACCGATGCCGAGATCCAGGCCGCGGCGCGACGCGCGCAAGCGGATGAATTCATCGATCGTCTGCCGCTCGGCTACAACAGTCCCGTCGGAGAACGCGGCGGCCATTTGAGCGTCGGCCAGCGGCAGCGGATCGGGATCGCACGCGCCTTCCTAAAAGACGCGCCCATCCTCCTGCTCGACGAGCCCACCTCTGCGCTCGATCCCACCACCGAGGCCGCCATCATGGATACGCTCAAAGAATTAATCCAGGGGCGCACCACCCTCATCGTCACCCATCGCCTCGCCACCATCCACGGCGCGGACCGGATCGTCGTGCTCGATCAAGGCCGTCTCGCCGAAGAAGGCACCGGCCCGGAACTGCTCGCGCGCGGCGGCAAATACGCCTCGCTCTATGCGGCGGGGAATTTCCCGAGAGAATGATCGTTGTGATGCGTGTTAAGTTGGACCAACCCGAGAGGCTCTGGCTGCGTAGCTCGTCCAAGGGTTCAGGAGCATCACCGCTACGGCGGCGAGATCCCTCGGCCGTCTGCGCGGCTCGGGATGACATCACATGCCAGCGGAACGCGCTGGCTCCATCGCCTGTTGATCGCGCGCATCGTCATCCTGAGCGAAGCGAAGCGGAGTCGAAGGATCTCTCCGACGCAGCCTCAGCGTCCGCAAAAGAAATGAGGCGCAACGCTTCCAAGGTCGCCGTGGACTGCCGACAAACGTTTCCGATGCACCCAGACGACTGCTTACCCTCCTCTACCACTCCGAGCCGCGACCTCCCCTCTCCCGTATGAAAAAGAAGCGCCTCGTTGTCACCGGCTTCATGGCCGGCTGCCCGATTGCCGGTGTGGTCTGGCAACACCTGCACTACATCGTCGGCCTCCAGCGCCTCGGCCACGACGTCTATTATCTCGAAGATTCCGCGCGCGCTCCCTACAACCCCGTCCGCGGCGAAGTGGAAATGTCCTTCGACTTTGCGGCCGAGACTTTGCGCAGCCTGGCCGAGGAATTTGGCTTCGCCGAACGTTGGGCTTTCGGCGCGCGCTACCTTCCCGACATCCCGACCGTCGGGCTCACCCGCAAGAAGGTCCGGCAGCTTTACCGCGACGCCGATGCCGTCCTGAACGTCTGCGGATCGCTCGATCTCCACGATGATCTCCTGGCCAGCGAACGCATCCTCTATATCGAAAGCGATCCCGGCCTCGAGCAAATCAAAGTCGACGCGCGCGACCCGGACACCCTGCGTTATCTGCAGCGGCACCACGCTCTCTTCACCTTCGGCGAGAATGTTGGCACGGAGGAATTTCCCGTCCCGTCCCACGGTTTGAAATGGCTTCCCACGCGTCAGCCAGTCGTGACCGATCTGTGGAAAACCACCCGCCGCCCAGCGCCCGCCGCGCTTTTCACTTCCGTCGCAAACTGGAACACCAGCGGACAAAAAGACGTGGAATGGCAGGGCGAGAAATATCTCTGGAGCAAGTCCGCGGAGTTCCTCCGCTTTATCGCGGCTCCACGAAAAAGCGGTGAGGATTTCGAGTTGGCCAGTGATATCAAGCCGCCCGCCGTCGCGCAAAGATTCCAACGCCACGGCTGGCGCCTGCGCGATCCCCATCGCCTCAGCAGTAACCATCGCGATTACCGCGCTTATCTCCGGCAATCGAAAGGCGAGTTCACCGTCGCGAAAGATCAATACGTGCGCCTCCGCACTGGCTGGTTCAGCGATCGCAGCGCCTGCTACCTCGCTGCCGGGCGACCGGTCATCACACAGGAAACCGGCTTCACCCAGCACTACGGCGGCGACGGCGGCCTTTTCGGATTTCGCTCGCTAGGCGAAATCGCGGACGCCGTCCGGATGGTGAATGCCGATTACACCCGCCACTCCAGAGCCGCTCGCACCCTCGCCCGCGAAGTCTTCGAGGCAGAAACCGTTCTGCGCTCCCTTCTCGACCGCGCCGGAATTTAGCCGCCCACACTGGGCAAACCGGCTCTTCCACGCCGGTGCCGCACTTGCTTTCCGAAGCAGCTGTTTGATCTTCTCCGACCTCTGGATGACCCGCGCCGCTCTCTTCTTTTGCATACTTCTGGGCGCTGAAGTTCTGGCCCAGGGTCCAAGCGCTCCGCCGTTACCGGGCGCCACCAAGTCGGTCCCGACCGCTCCCCCTGGCAATCCCGCGCCACCAGCCGTCCCCGCGCGACCGAACGGTCCCATCCAAAAGAGTCTCGTTCGCATCACCGTGACGGAGGTGGAGCCCGACTACAAAGCGCCGTGGAATTCCGGCGGCGTGCAACGCGGCATCGGCGCCGGCTTTGTCATTAGCGGCAACCGCATCATGACGAACGCGCACGTCGTCAGCAACAGTCGCTACCTCACGGTCGAGCGCGAAGGCGACCCGAATAAGTATCCCGCCACCGTCCTGTTTGTGGCGCATGATTGCGATCTCGCGCTCATCCAGGTTTCCGCGCCGGAGTTCACCAAAGGGATGCTGCCGCTCTCGTTCGGCGGCATTCCGGAACTCGAATCCACCGTTTCCGCTTACGGTTATCCGATCGGCGGTCAGCGTATGTCCGTCACCACCGGCATCGTTTCGCGCGTCGATTTCCAGCTCTACACCCACTCGTCGATCGATCAGCACCTTGCCATTCAGATCAGCGCCCAGATCAACCCCGGGAACAGCGGCGGCCCCGTGATGCAAAACGGCAAAGTCGTCGGCGTCGCCTTTCAGGGTTACAGCGGCGATGTCGCGCAAGGCGTCGCCTACATGATCCCCACCCCGGTCGTCGCCCGCTTTTTGAAGGATGTGGAGGATGGCCGCTACGATCGCTACGTCGATCTCGGCATTACCTATTCCAAGCTGCAAAATCCTGCGCAACGCCGGTTCCTCGGTCTGAAGGACGACGACCGTGGCATCCTGGTGAACACCGTCATTGCCGGCGGCAGTTCCGCGCAGGTTTTGCAATCGGGCGACGTTCTCCTGGCGGTCGATGATCTCCCGATCGCGAGCGATTCCTTCGTCGATCTGGAAGGCGCCCGCGTCGAAATGCCCGAGGTGGTGGAGCGGAAATTCAAGGGCGACAAAGTGAAACTCGATCTCGTGCGCGACCGACGACCGATGAGCGTGACGGTCGAGCTGCAGCCGCTCTGGCCCTACCTTTTCCAGGGCCGCGCCTACGATGTGGAGCCGCGCTTCGTCGTTTATGGCGGCCTGCTTTTTCAGCCTTTGTCCTTCGACATGATGCAAGCCTATCAACCGCAGGATCTCCGGCTGCGGCATTACTTCGATTACTTCGTCTCCGAGCAGATCTATCTGCAACATCCCGAAGTCATCGTCCTGACCAACATCCTGCCCGACCCCATCAACACCTACTCCTCGCCCTATCGCGGCAGCATTGTGGATGAAGTGAACGGCCAAAAAATTCGCACCCTGGACGACCTCGCAAAAGCCTTCGCGGAGACGCCAGAACGTTTCGTTATCCGCTTGGTCGGCGATGGCCCGCCGCTCGTCCTCGATCGCGCGAAAGTGGAAGCCGCGCGCGAACGAATCAAGACGCGTTACAACGTGACCAAGGAGCAGAATCTCAACGAGCAACCGCCGGCCGCTCCGGCCAACGCCGATCCCGATCCAACGCGATGAAGACCGCCTTCCTCTCGCTTCTACTTCTGGTCGGCTTGAGCAGCGCCAGCTTTCTCTCAGCAAAAGAGCGCAACGCCGCTTCCGCGCCAGCGGTGAAACCGACCGAGCTCTCTCTCGTGCGCGTGAACGTCACCGGCCAGGCTTACGATTACACCCGGCCCTGGCAAAAGCGGGCGCCCTTCACCAAGCGCGCGCTCGGCGCCGTCCTGCCGAAAAATCGCGTCCTCGTCACAGCGGACTTGGTGGCCAATCAAAACTACGTCGAGCTGGAGCGCGCCGAATCGGGCGAGAAAACCGGCGCCGAAGTTTTGGTCGTGGACCAGGAAGCGAACCTCGCCTTGATCAAGCCGACGAATGAGAAATTCCTCGACGGCCTCGCTCCGCTTCAATTCGCGCTGGATACCGTGGTCGGCGATCGCGTAGCGGCCCTGCAGTTGGAAACGACGGGCGCGCTCGTCATCACCGAGGGCCTGGTCACGACAGTCCAGATGACCCGTTACGCCGCTGATGTGAGTCAGTTCCTCACCTACCGCATCAGCATGTCGATCCAATATCGCGACAACAGCTACACCATCCCGATTGTGAAGAACAACAAGCTGGCTGGCTTGCTCCTGCGCTATGATCCCCGCTCGCAAGTAGTCGACGCCATCCCCGCGCCCATCATCGCGCATTTCTTGAAGGAAGCGGATTCGGGGAACTACCAGGGGTTTCCTTCGGGTGGCTTCTCGTTTTCCCCCACGCGCGATCCCGAGTTGCGCGCGCACGCCGGGCAAACCGGCAAGCCGGCCGGCGTGTATGTGACGGATCTGGAACCCAACATGCCCGCCGCGAAAGCAGGCCTCCAGGTGGGCGACATCGTGCTGGCCGTGGGCGGGAACGAAATCGATCCCAACGGAAATTACGTGGACCCGCTTTATGGGAAAACCGAGTTCACCAATCTCGTCACCTCACGCCTCTTTGTTGGCGACACGCTTCCGCTGAAGATTCAACGCGCCGGCCAGCCGATGGAGTTGAACCTCGTGCTCGAGCATCGCGCCGCGCAGGATTACGTCATCCCGCCATACACTTCGGATGATGCGCCTTCCTACTTCATCCTCGGCGGGCTGGTGCTCCAGGAGCTCACCCGCCCGTTCTTGAAAGAGTGGGGCGCCAACTGGCTGAAGGAAGCTCCGCAGCGCTTCGTTTATTTCGATCGCTATCAATCCGAGCTCTTCCCGGAAGGCAATCGGCGCGTGGTCGTTCTCACGCAGGTCCTGCCGGCAGATGCCACCCTCGGCTACGACGAGCTCGCCTATCTCACGGTGAAGAAGATCAACGGGCAGGAGATTAAATCTTTGCGCGATGCCGTCGCCGCAGCGGAGCATCCGGTGGATGGCTTTATCAAAGTCGAGACCGAGGAAGATCCGAAACAGATCGTCCTCGATGCCGCGCAGGTGAAAGCCGAGGCCGAGGCGCTCATGCGCAGCTACGGGCTGCCATCTTTGCAGCATCTCGAATAGCTGCTGCGGCCGCGCTTATTCTTCGCCCGGAGAAGGCTCCTGCGGCGGGAGCTTGGAGACGTCGTCGAGGAATTTTTCTACCTCATCCTCGTAGGTGTGAAATGGATCGCCCATGACGAGGAAGTTCTCATTGTCGCGCGCGATCGAATCCCAGTTTACCACGTAGGGTCCCCCACTCGCTTGCAACCCCGCCACTGCCTGTGCCCGCCCCTTCGCGCGCGTATCGACCGGCGGCGTCATCATCGCCTCAGGTCGCCGCACACTGTGGTTCCATTCCGCGATCCGCTTGGCTCCTTCCACGCCGAAGAACAATCCCTTCGCCGGATCGATGTTGTGATACTCGAGATCCAGGCTTTGCAGGATCGGGTCCTGCCAGTCCAACCCTTCCGCCTCCATGAACGTCGTCGAGCAGCCACTTCTTCGTGATCCAATCCACTCCACCGATCAGCGTCTCCGGCCGCGCGGCCAACGCTTCCAGTGTGTAGCGCCAGCTCTCCAGAATCCAATCCGTCTCCTCGTCCGCGCCCCGCAGATGTCGCTCCGCCAGAGCGTGAAACTGCCATTGCAGATCCAGGCTCCCGATCGTCTCTCCGTTCTCCAACGTCACGATCCAGGCCTGCGTGGGGTCGCGCGAGATGTCGCGCGTGCTTTGCACGGCATCGAGCAGGCTGAGATTCTTTTCCAGACAACCGCGTTCCAGCAGAGTCAGGATGCAGGCAGTCGTGCCGATCTTCAGCGCGGTCGCAAACGGGCTCATGTTCGAGTCGCCAATGAGCAAATGCAGGCGCCGAAACTTCCGATGATCCGCCAGCGGCTCGTCCCGCGCGTTGATGATGGAGCGGTTAAACTGCACCCACTGGTAGATGTCGTTGACGATGTGATCCGCTCGTTGGCTGAGCTGGAAATCCACCGGCGCATCGTCCGGCGGCGATTCCATCTCAAAGCTTAGGGGATTGGCATGACCCACCCGACCTGCACCGGTAAAAAGTTGTCGTGTCGCTAGAAACGCGAGCAAGGTCCCTACATTCGCCGGCGTAAATTGCGCCTTCCGCGTCATGAGATAATTCTCATGACAACCAAAGGTCGCCCCCGTGTGGTGATCGATGTTGTTCTTGATAAACGAAACCTGCTCCGCGATCCCGAGCGCGTTCAGCCCGGATTGGAGAAGTTCGTCGCCCGCCAGATCGTAGGTCACCATTTCCCGCAGGCTCAGACACTCGGGCGAGGCATACTCGATGTGACCCATATCGAGGTAGATGCGGCCGCCATTCAACAGAAAGCCACCATTGCCCGGAGGCTCCTCATAGTCCCGGTAATGCAGATCCAGCACTCCGACCTTCCCCTGCCGGAAGAGATAATTCTTCACCCGACTTGGCCAGGCTTCCGCGCTCCCCGACAGAGCTTCGCCGCTAATTAAGCAGCCATATTCGGTTTCAATTCCGGCGATCCGATCCACGGAGAAAACGATGCGGCCACCGCTGCTGCCAAACAAGCGACACCTTCGCTGCGCAACCTACGGCGCACTCGCCATGCCGACCGGATTCGGCGGCGGCGGAGGCTGTGTCCTAAAATCGATAACCTTCCAAACCAATAAGACGGTCGCCACCACCACAAAGGTGGCAAAGATCATGCGGCCCCGCGAGAGAGGCTCTCTCTCGTCGTGCGCCTTGCCCATGGGCTCGCTATTCCGAAAGCGTATCGATCCGCTCGGCCAGGCTGAAATCGAGATCGGTCAACCCACCTTTGTTATGCGTGGAAACCACCAGCCGCACTTTGTTGTAGCGAATATCGATGTCGGGATGATGCTCTTCATCCTCAGAGACTTCAGCGACAGCGTTGACGAAATCAATCGACTCCGTGAAGTCATCGAATTCGAAAGTCCGCTCGATGTGCTTCTTCTCGAGTTCCCATTCTGGAATCTTCTTGAGCCGGTTCTTCAGCTCTTCTGCTTTGATCAGGTCAGCCATAACGGGGGAACGTGTAACACCCTAAAACCCTTTTGCAATGGACAATTCCCCATCGATTTACAGGCCCATGACCGGGTGCATCCGACACCATTTTCTCTGCGTATATTGCGCGTTTCGCGGTCATTCCGCGCAAAATTTCCGATGATGCGCAACGCCATTTGACGCCCGCACGATCATCCGCTAATTACCCGTTCGGTCGCACCCGTAGCTCAACTGGATAGAGCATCTGACTACGGATCAGAAGGTTTGAAGTTCGAATCTTCACGGGTGCACACCGGGCCGGGACCGCCCTTCCAGCGGCAGGTTTTCCTAGCGCGAGCCACTCGTCCGGATCGAAGCGTCCTGCGCTTCCAAAGCCCCGCCCAGAGTCGGCTGACCGCGCTTTTGCAGCTCGGCCTGGCTGTAGGAAGTGCGGTTGCCGATCGACGCCCCCTGACGCGGATCGTTTTGCGGAACGCTAGCTGTCGGATCCGCTGTGGTGCAGCCGCTCAACACCGCCGCCAACCCGAGAAGTGGGAGAAGAATTAATTTAGTTTTCATAGCGCTATTTATTCGCCATCGAGAACCGGCGTGGATGCCCGCCCCCAAGGGCACTGGAAAACTCGACCCCGGAACCTCTCTCGCCAACTGCTCATTTCCGGCCCACCTTACGCGCCCTTCCCCATGGCCCGCTTCCGACTCTTCGATCTCAACGACGCCCAACGCAGCGCCGTCACCACCACGGAAGGTCCGCTCCTCATCCTCGCTGGCGCCGGCACCGGCAAGACCCGCGTCATCACCGCCCGCGTCGCCTACCTCATCGCGCAGGACGTCGATCCCGCGCACATCCTCGCTGTCACTTTTACCAACAAAGCCGCCGCGGAGATGCGGGAGCGCCTTGCGAAAATGGTGGACCCGGCCGCGGCGAAAGAGGTCACGATGTCCACCTTCCACGCGCTTTGCCTTCGCATCCTGCGCGCCGGAATCGATCGGCTCGGTTACAAGAATAATTTCAGCATCTACGACGAAGGCGATCAGCTCGGGATGATCAAAAAGATCATCAGCCGCACCGCTGCTCAGGACGAAAAGCTCGACCCGCAAATCGCCAAAGCCGCCATCAGCAAAGCAAAGAACAATGCCTGGTCGCCGCCGAAGGACGACGACACCCTCCTCGGCGCCGTCTTCCTCCGCTATCGCGACGATCTGAAAACCGCGAACGCGGTCGATTTCGACGATCTTCTCCTCCTGACCGTGCAGTTGCTGAACGAGCACCCCGACGTCCGCGCCCGCTGGCGCGACCGCTTTCGCTATCTCATGGTGGACGAGTTTCAGGATACCAATCGTCTCCAGCTCGAGCTCGTCCGCCTGCTCTCCGACGAGCGCTGCAACGTCGCGGTCGTCGGCGACGACGACCAATCCATCTACGGCTGGCGCGGGGCCGAAGTCTCAAACATCCTCGAGTTCGAACATCACTTCCCCAACCCCGCGATCGTGAAGTTGGAGCAGAATTACCGGAGCACGAACGCCATCCTCGCCACTGCCAACGCGCTCATCCGGCACAACCCGAACCGCCGCCCGAAACAACTCTGGAGCGCGAGCGGCGACGGCGCCAAAGTCCGCCTGATCGAGTCGCCTAACGACCGCGAAGAAGGGCAGTTTGTCGTCGAGGAAATCCATCGTCGCCAACTCGACAGCGGCGAGCCTTGGGAAAACTTTGCCGTCCTCTTCCGCATGAACGCCCAGTCCCGCGTCCTCGAGGAAAACCTTCGTCGCCTCCAGATCCCCTACCGCATCGTGGGCGGAAAAAGCTTCTTCGATCGCCGCGAGGTGAAAGACCTCCTCGCCTACATGAGCGTGCTCGTGAATCCCGGCGATGACGCCAACCTCCTCCGCATCATCAACACTCCCACCCGCGGCATCAGCGCCGCGACCATCGACACCGCCCTGCAGTGGAGCGTGCAGAAGAAATGCAGCCTCTGGGCGGCGCTGCACGATGCGGATCTGCTGGCCGAATTGAGCGCGCGCACCGTGGGCAGCATCACCGCCTTTCGCGAGTTGATCGACGGTTTCGAAACGAAAGTGCTCACGCCTTTGTCAGACACCTCCGCCATCGTCGCGAATTTGTTGGGCGAGATCGGCTACGCCGCTGAGCTCCGCCGTAGTTGCAAATCCGCCGAGGAAGCAAACGCGCGCGAGAACAATCTGCAGGACATGCTCCGCGATCTCTCCCATTTCTGCGGCCGCTCGAACAAAGGGCTCCGCGGCTTCCTCGATGAGATCATGCTCGACCGCCAGCGCGAGGAAGAGAAGCAGGAGGACATCGAGAAGAAGCGCGGCGTGACCTTGATCACCATGCACGCTGCGAAAGGCCTCGAGTTTCCGCACGTCTACCTCATCGGCCTGGAGGAAGGCATCCTCCCGCACGAACGCTCAAAGACCGAGGGCACCATCGATGAAGAGCGACGCCTGCTCTACGTCGGGATCACCCGCGCGCGCGAAACGCTCACCCTCAGCCATTGCCGCGATCGGATGAAATTTGGGAGCGCGAGCGCCTGCCGTCCCAGTTCGTTCATCAAAGAGCTCGCCGAAGAATGGCTCGAGCGGATCGATCTGCAAAAGCTGCTCAGCACTCCTGTGGCCGAAGAGACCGGGAAAAGCCGCTTCGCCCAAATGCGCGCCGCCATCGGGGGCTAGGCGGAGGGTTGACGGCTGTTCACATCCGGAAGCGCGGGCGAATCATCTCATACTTTTTCGTCCCGATTCCTCGCACCCGTCGCAGCTCATCCGCGCTTCTAAACGGTCGCGCCGCGATGATGCGCTCCGCCAGCACGGGCCCAATCCCATCCAGCGTGATCAGTTCCTCCAAAGTGGCCGTGTTCGGATCAAGCAGACCGCTCGTCTCAGGCGCGCTCGGCACCGTGGCGATCGGAGTCGGCTGTGCCTCTGGCGCCGGAACTGGCGCTTGCGATGCCTGTGTCGGATGAAAGAATTGGTCGAAGGGATCGGTGTTGGCCGGTTTAGGCGCAGACAACTGCCGCGCGTTCAATCGACCCACCGTCACGCCCCAGCCTCCCACTTTGAGCTGACGCGCTTCCGCCTCCAATCGCTTTAGCTTGAGCTTCTCGTTCCGAGGCTGAAGGGATCCCTCCGCCGCCGGGGCCACGCCGTGCACGCGGGCGAGCCCGTTTGCGACCAGCAACTCGCCCAGATCGCCCTCAGGCGTCTCCACAAATCCGTAGTAACGCTGCTTCTTGCTCCGCCCCATCGCGTCGTGACGCGCTGTCCTGACCGTGAAAGGGCGCGCCAACTTCTCTTCAATGAAACGCCGCGCCGCCTGCCCCACCTCCAGGGTTTGCGCTTCGGAAATGCCGAAGTGCTTCCCTTGCTCCGCCACGCGCTCGCGGAAGTTGGTATCTGTCTCCGGGGCATCCACCAGATAAAGGCGAATGATGTAGGCGCGCTTCGCCGATTTCACATGAAAGCTGTCGCCGTCATTCGCCTCGTTCTTTTGCAGCCGGCAATCCTTCCAAACCTCAAACGGCTGCCGCGCTTCGGCTGGCGACAACAGTCCGCCGCTGCTTATCAGCGCGAAGAAGAGCAACGTGCGAAACACGCGGCCGTGACGCGCGAACCTGCCCGACTCTCCGTCCCCGCCCACAGCGCCGAACCTTAGGCTTCCATCTCGAACTGGCTCATGGTGCGAAACACCTGATACCGCTCGTCGATTTCCTTCTGCGTTAACGTCCGCATCCGCTCGAGGCTAAACGCCTCCACGTTAAAGCTGGCCAGAACGCTCCCGTAAATCATCGCGCGTCTGAAGGCTGCGAAATTAAGCTCCCCGCCGTTTGCCGCCAGGTAGCCCGCCATTCCGCCCGCGAAGGTATCCCCCGCCCCGGTCGGATCATGGATGTCTTCCAGCGGATAAGCGCCGCAGCTGAAGAACTCGTTCTCTCCGAAGAGCAGCGCGCCGTGTTCGCCTTTTTTGATCGCGATATATTTCGGGCCCGCCGCGCGCAGCTTTTTCCCCGCCTTGATCAAGCTCGTCTCCTTCGTCATCTCCCGGGCTTCGCTGTCGTTCAGGATGAGCAGGTCCACGCGCGGCAGGAGCGCATCCAGATCCGCGCGCGCGATGTTGATCCAGAGATCCATCGTATCCGCCACCACGAAGCGCGGCTTCTCCATTTGATCGAGCACGTGCGATTGCAACGCCGGCGCGATGTTCGCCAGCAGAACGAAATCCGTCCCCTTATACGACGCCGGCAGGTCCGGCCGGAAATGCTCAAACACATTCAGATCCACCGAGCGCGTCTCGCGCGTGTTCATGTCCCAGGCATACTCGCCCGACCAGCGGAAGGTCTTGCCCGGCACGCGCTGCACCCCCTCGGTATCGATCTGGCGCGACTTCCAGAAATCAAATTCCGAAGCGGGAAAATCGTCGCCCACCACACCGACGAGTTGCACCGGCGAGAAAAAACTCGCGCCCACCGCCGCGTAAGATGCCGAGCCACCCAGCTGATCGGCGTGCTCCTCGATTTGAGTTTTGACAGTGTCGAGTGCGATGGAACCAACGATGAGGACGGACATAAATTATTTCGGAAAATGAGAGTTTGAAGCGAGCAGCGCTTTCGCGGCGCGGGCATACTCTGCGATATCCGGAGCTTGCAGCAAGCCCGAGACGATCACCGCCCGGCGCGCGCCCGCCGCGATCACCTCCGGCAGATTCGCGAGCTTGATCCCTCCGATGCAAAAGATCGGCAACGCCACCGCGGCATGCACCGCCGCGATCCCGCCCAGACCGATTGCGACGTAGTCCGGCTTCGTCGGCGTGGCGAAGAGCGGCCCCCAGCCGATGTAATCCGCGCCCTCCGCCTGCGCGGCCTCCGCTTGCGCCAGGCTGTGCGTGGATTTGCCGATAAAACACCGCGCACCCACCAGCGCGCGCACCTCCGCGATCGAGCGATCGTCCTGCCCCACATGCACGCCCTCCGCGCCAATGTCGCGCGCGATCTCCACGTGATCGTTGATCACCAGCGGAATCCCTGCCGGCGAAGTAATGCCGTGCAACTCCGCCGCCAGCGTAGCCACTTGCGCGGTCTCCCAGCCCTTCGCGCGGAGTTGAATGAGATCCACTCCGCCCGCGATCATCGCCTCGGCCACGCGCCGCATTTCTGCCGGCGCGACATAGCCGAGATCGAGGATGCCGTAGAGTCGGCCGCTGATTGAAGTCGAGCACGCGGGAAGCTTCGCGTTGAAACGCCACGCGCCTACTCGTGCAGCCGCGCCGTGCTCACCGGCAGCTCGAAATCATCCGACGTCATCAAGCGTTCCACGAAACCGGTATCGTAGTTGCCCGCGCGGAATTCTGCGTTCCGCATGATCGCGCTATGGAACGGCACCGTCGTCTTGATTCCCGTGATGTAATACTCGTCCAGCGCGCGCCGCATCCGATCGATGCACGATTCCCGCGTCGCCGCGATCGTGATCAACTTCGCGATCATCGAGTCGTAATAAGGCGGCACCACATAGCCCGTGTAAGCGTGCGAATCGATCCGCACCCCGCGCCCGCCCGGCGCGTAATAGAACGCGATCCGTCCTGGCGACGGCTGGAAATTCTTCTCCGGATCCTCGGCATTGATCCGGCATTGGATGGCATGCGCGCGCGGCACCGCGTTGGCCACGTGCGGCGAGAGATGCTCACCCGCCGCGATCTTGATCTGCTCTTTCACGAGGTCGCAACCGTAGACCTCCTCCGTGATCGTATGCTCCACCTGGATGCGCGTGTTCATCTCGATGAAGTAATAATGCCCCGCGTTATCGACCAGAAACTCCATCGTCCCCGCGTTCTCGTAGCCGACCGATTGCGCCAGCTTCACCGCGGCATTCCCCATCTTCTTCCGCAGCGCCGGCGAGAGGAGCGGCGACGGACATTCCTCGATCACCTTCTGGTTCCGGCGTTGGATCGAGCAGTCCCGCTCGCCCAGATGCACCGTCTTGCCAAAGCGATCCGCCATGATCTGAAACTCGATGTGGTGCGGATTCACGATCAGCTTCTCGATGTAAACGTCGCCATTCCCGAAAGCCTTCTCCGCCTCCGTCTTCGCGGCGTGAAACATCGGCATCAGCGTCTCTTCATTGTGCGAAGCGCGCATCCCGCGCCCGCCCCCGCCCGCCACGGCCTTGATCATGACCGGGAAGCCAATCTTCCGCGCCACCTTCAGCGCTTCGGCCTCTGTCTCCACGATCCCATCGCTCCCGGGCGTGACCGAGACCCCCGCCTTCCGCGCCGAAGCGCGCGCCGAATTCTTGTCCCCCATCGCCTGCATCGCTGCCGGCGAAGGCCCGATAAACTTGATCTGGCAACTCCCGCACACCTCCGCGAAGTGCGCGTTCTCGGCCAGGAACCCGTAGCCCGGATGGATCGCATCCACTCCCGCCACTTCCGCCGCGCTCATGATCCGATCGATCTTGAGATAGCTCTCCGAGCTCGGCGGCGGCGCCAATGCAGATCGCTTCGTCCGCCAGCTGCACATGGAGGGAATCCACATCCGCCTCCGAGTAGACGGCGACAGTGCGCACGCCCAGTTCTTTACAGGCGCGGATGATGCGGAGGGCGATCTCACCGCGATTGGCGATTAGGATTTTCTCGAACATAAAAGTAGCGGGCAAGCTCGCGGCTGGCAGACCGGGATGCAGGGCCGAAAAGGCCGGCGCGTTATCTCACCCGGAAAAGCACCTGGCCGAATTGCACCGGCTTGCCGTTCTCCGCCACCACTTCCACGATCTCGCCTTTGATCTCGGACTTGATCTCGTTCATCACCTTCATGGCTTCGATAATGCAAACGACGCTGTCCTCGGAAACGCTCTTGCCCACCTCGGCAAAGACCGGCGATTCCGGCGAAGCCGCGCGATAAAACGTGCCCACCATCGGCGAGACGATGTCGCGCAAAGTGGCATCCTTCGCCGGGCTCGCCTCCGCTGCCGGAGCCGGCGCAGAAGTCGGAAGTGGGGCCGGCGGCGGCGGCGCGAAAGCCGGAGTCGCGAGAGCGGGCACGAAGGAAGTCTGTTCGCCCGCGCCCTTTTGCAGTTTCAATTTGAAACCGTCCTTCTCCATCTGGAAGACCGATAAATCGTTCTTCTTCATCAGATCGATGATGGCTTTAATATCTTTAAGTTCCAAAATTGGTCCCCCGGCTGAGTTGCTGGGCGATTAGGTAAAGCGGTTTTCGCGAGCAGGTCAAGCGCGCGTATCCCGTCTGCGACCCGCGGGGGCGGTCGGTTTTCTTCGCCACGGATGGACACGGATGAAACACGGATGGGACGGGCAAGCCGAAACGCTGCCCGGCGAGTTGAAAACTTGGCCCACACCCATCCCCGGCACCGTCGTCCACGCAGGAGGCAGACCGTCTCAATCAAGACGCCAGGGCGTGACCGTCTTGCCGCGAGCGCGCAGGATTGGCGCTGCCATCTCTTGCAGGGTCACCAGCGCAGCCACCTTCTGGGCAAATGGGAGCGCGGCCAGCTCATGCCGCCGCTTTTCTTTCGCCGCCCACAGCGCCGCCAATTCAGATGTTACGCCGTCCAAAGTTTCCATTTCGCACCGAGATCGTAGCGCTGGAGCAAGTCGTGGAGCAACACCCCATCGAGTTTCGCCTGAGCCCGGAGCAACCGCACGCGTTCTCGATCCTTCTCCCGACCAGTTTGCAGACAGATGGCAACAAGATGCTCGGCTCGGAGCACGCGCGTCGGCACCTCCTCGTAAACAACGTCGCGCGCTTCCCGCAAACCTTCCTCGAGCAGAGAATTGAATGTCGGCAGGAGCTGCACTGGCACGCCCTCAACCAGCACGCATTCCGCCTGTTCCGCGTAACCGCGTGAGCGCAGCGCATCATAAATTGGCGCCAAGGATACCAACGCTCCGCTCGTGCGTGGCAGCAATACGAAGACATCGAGGTCGAATGTGAGCGTTGGCTCCGCGTAGAAAATGGCGGCCATTGCGCCGCCGATGGCATAACGGGAATAGATTCCTTCTTGCTCCAGTTCGTTGAGCACTTGCAGAGCGCGTTTCACGAGAGCGATCCTACGCTCTTTCGCACCTCGAACCACTCGCAATGTCCAGCCCCGGGAAGAAGGAGGCATCTGATTTTTTCGCCACAGATAAACACCGATGAAACACAGATAGGATGAAACGGCACCGGCGTCCGGCCCGATCGCCCGCTCCAAGGTAGTGCACGCTTCCAGCTTGTAGTCCGCCATGGCGAGTTGAAAAACTCGCCCTACGGCCATCTCCAGAGTTGGGCGGCCTTCATCAAGGCGTCCTGGCGAAACCGCGCGATGCGCCCTGCCTTTCTGGCAAGACGCCTCCCCCAATCCTCCTCTTAGCTTTCGTCCCACACCTCGATGATCAGCCATTCGTCAGGATCACACTTGGCCAACTCCGGAAGGTCCTGGGTGGTCTTCCCATTCCATTTCGAGGTCAGCACGTCGTCCGGACTGGAGATCCACACCGCATTCGCATCCGGCGGACCATCGAGGAGCTGCGGCGTCAGGTGCACCGCCTTCGCTGTCCACTGGTAGGGGTAACCGTTTCCACCAAGATTGATCGCATTCCCTGCTTCGACCAAGTCAGTGATCCAGTCGATCCCACCCAAACCAGTTTGCCACACCGCCAGCCGTACTCCCTGCGGATCACCGAACGAAGCCGGCGAGTCCCCACCGCTTTCCTGGCGATACACGCTTATGTGCCAGCCGAGCATCCTAAATGACTGCTGCCCGAGACTAGGAAGATCGGGTCTGTATTTAAATTCATCGCGTCTCAGGTCACTTCTTTCATCCGCCATCCATCCCGCTGAGCCCGGTAGCAGCAACCAGCACGGTTACCTCTTCAAATCCTCCGCAATGGTCGCGAACTGCTCCAGCGCGGCTTCGAGGTCTGCGACGATGTCGGCGGCGATGATTTCGGGGGCGGGGAGGTTGGCGCTGTCTTCGAGGGCTTCGTCTTTTAGCCAAAAGATGTCGAGGTTGATCTTGTCGCGCTTGATTAGCTCTTCGTAGTCGTACGACCGCCAGCGGCCTTTCTCGTTTTTCTCGGTCCAGGTCGGTTTTCGGTCGTGGCGATTCCCGTTGTAGCCGGGGTCGCTGACCCCGGCTCTCCTCCCAAAATAGCAGGCGACGAAGTCGTCGAGGTCGCTGCGCTTGAGGGTGTTTTAATCAACGCTGCAAGCGCCGTCCACGTCGGGCTGCGATCTCATTTATGCGGTAGAGGAGTCGTCCCGTCCAGACCAGAGCTGATTCTCTTGCAGAGCACTTTGGATAGCTTTCTCCACGTGCCGTTGAAACGGCAGCCACCGCACCGCCTTCATGCCCGGCTGCTTAGTCTGATCGCTTGCGGTCAGCCCGAGACCGGAAATTTTGCTCAAGTGGTTAAACAGGGAAGAGCGCACGGCATTCTCTGTTTCGGTATGATTCAGATAAATGAAATTTAGCCAGAGTTCGCCGTCGGATAGGCTCGTGAGAATTGAGCGGTCGATCGCAGGGGGAAACGCAATACTGAAAGAGCCGCGCTTCGGGCCAGCGCCCCATCTTATCTGCGCCTTGGGCAGGTCACGGCAGAAGTTATAGAAGCCCAGCAGCGCGGTCGCACTCTTGGAGTCCAGCCTACTCTCTGTATCAGCCTTAAAAGCATCCAAGTTCCAGAGCCGACCTTTGGCACTTTTTGTGACGGTGACTGTCTTCTTTATTCGCCTCGCCTTGTCGGTGTATCCGTAGAGCGTGGGGACGACGACACGTAACCCGTTTTGCTTGAATTGGCGTGCCTCCACTAGGCAAACCTCCGTCTGTTCCATCTGACTATTTAGGAATGTGACGATGCTCCGCAGTTCGGGGGGAGATTCCTCCATGAAAAACACCAGCCGGATTTGACCTTGTGTAATGTTATTGTCAATCAACCCGAGAAACCCTTCCAGCGACGCGCCCGAACTCGGCTGAATTCCGAGGATGTAGGCCTCGATATCGACACCCCGATTCTGCGCCTGCTCTTCCAGATACTGAGTGACCGTGTCCTTACTCAGATAGAACGACGCGTTGGCCGCGTAATCGAACATCTGCCCGATTACTTCGCGACGTGCGCGAGTGTCTTTGAACCGCTTACATTCAACTAGGGTCGGGATACCGTCTTGATCGACCATGAGCATGTCGAGGCTCCAACGCCCTTCCCCCGTGCCCGGATCTTCGACCACCATCTCGCGCTTCACCAGCAACCAGCGGCGTGGGTCGTCTGGATCAACTTGATCGCCTGGAATCAGATCAAGATTCTTCTCGAGCAGATTTTGGAGCTCCTCCTCTTCATTCGCACAGTGAATGTAATCAAACGGAGTTGTTCTCCCATCGGGAGCGACGCTGTAGACTTTCTTCATCGGCTGGGTTCAGGATTTTGTGAGCAGTAGTATCGCAGGTTTCTCTTCACTCGGGAAATTAAGGTTTTCGGACGATTGATTAATAGGGTTTGGGGTCTCTCCTTCCAGTGAACACCCTTCAGCGAAGGCCGGGAGTTTTCGCCACCGATTAACACGGATTGAACTCGGATGGGCCGAAGCGGCTCAGGGCCGCCGCCCCACCATTGACCGCCCCGAGGTGCCGCAAGCTTTCAACTTGCAGTCTTGCCCTCGCCAGTCGGAACGCATGCGCCGCCGCCGAGGTGTCACTAACTCATAACCAATCACCTGTGTTCTATAGATCGGGCGTTGCGCCACCAATTGCGAGATTGATCCGACACCTGTGGGAATCCGAAAGCAGAGGTGAGGATTCCGACCCCAAGGGGTGCTTGAAGCAGCGGGGATGCAGCAGCCCTTCCCTATTCGCGAGAACTCCACGGTCGAGCCCCGCGGAAAGTCCCAGTGGTGTGCGTTTGTGCTGTTCAACCGGCTTCGCTGCGGGTATCTGATGCGCAGCTCCACTCATTCCCCATTCCCATGACATTAAAAATACTTCTTTCCCTCTTGGCCGCAGTCATCGCGACTCCCCTCTACGCCGCAGGCTCCCCACCGCCAAAAGCGAAGTCCGCGGGAAAAACACTGACGATTGGGACTCATCACGATTGGGCCGGCTACTTCGATGAAGTTCAGGTGCTAAAACCTGTCGCTGGGATTACGATCAAGCGAATTTCCGTCGCGCCCATCACAGCCGGTAATATCCGCTGGCCGAGCGAAACCGACAACACTCACAAAGCTGTGAAAGACGTTGTCGCAAACGCTTCCAAGCCCTTCCTTGCGGGTTTGAAGGGAAAACTAGCGAATCAGAGCGTCACCCTCTCTCCCAATCAGAAAGGAGGCGGAAGTGACGTTATGGTCCGCACACGCATCTCGAGAATTGACCCTGGGTCCCAAGCTGCTCGCTATTGGGGCAGCTTCAGCGCTGGGGCCGCCATTGTTGAGCTAGAGGGTGAAATTGTAGATCCAAGGTCAAACACCGTTCTCATTCGGTTTCGGCAGGAGAGGAGATCGGGTTGGGGACTCTTAGGGGGCGGCTACCACGCGCTCCTAGATCGGAATCTAAAGCAGATCGGTGGCGACGTTGCCGGCCTTCTTAACGCGATGTGATTTTGGGGTTGCCGTTGGACGGGTCCCTAGAGGCATTTCCCCCCGCCAGCATGCCCACATATCGCAGCGCCGCTTAGATCAAAGTGGATCGCTCACCAGCGCCTCCAGCGCGGCCTACTTGGTCTTGAGCTTCGCCGTCTTCGTCAGCTCTTCGCCTTCGTCCCATACTGCGAGCGGTGCGCCTCGTCCGCGATCACCACCACATTGCTGCGCGTTTGCAGAGCGCCGGATGCGCCGTCTCGCCCTCCTTCAGTCGAGAACTTCTGGATCGTCGTGAAAATGATGCCGCCCGATTGCCGCGCCGCCAGCATCTCGCGGAGCTGCTCCCGCGACTCCGCCTGCTCGGGCGTCTGCTTCAGGAGATCCTTCGCCGCGCAGAATTGCTGGTAAAGCTGCCCGTCGAGATCGTTGCGATCCGTCACCACGACCAGCGTCGGGTTATTCATCTCCGGCTGCTGCAGGAGCTTCCCCGCGTAGCAGCACATCGAGATGCTTTTGCCCGAGCCCTGCGTGGGCCAGAAGACGCCCGCCTTGTGCGAACCGGGCACCACCTCCCGGCCATACGTCGCCCGATCTTCCTTCACCCGGCTGCTCTCCTCCGTCGCCGAGGCGATCAGCGTCACGCGCACCGCCTCCCGCACGCCGTGGAATTGACGGTAACCCGCGATTTTCTTGATCAGCGCGTCGCCGTCCTGCTCGAAGGCCGAAATAGCGATCGAGACACAGGTCCGGCCGGAAAAAGCCGCTCCTTACTCCTGATTAGCCTGATAAATCGGGATAAGGCAAATTCTGAGAACCAACCACCAGACCATTGCCGCGGCAGGCGAGTAACAATCACGCTCCGATATGAAGCCTTGTGCCAATCTATTGCGGAAATCGAATCCAGCCTTCTCGATCAAGCACCCGCGCAGTTCAAAGCACAGGGACTCACCAAAGATCTTCTGTGTCTCCTTCATTCCGAATAGCGCACCGAGAACTTTTACAGGTTGTGTCCCGTCCGACAGGAGGTTCGAGGCATCTACTCCATGTGACTCGAGAACGTAACGAATGGAATTCTCGATTTGGGGGACCAGTAGATGGCTTGCCGCTACAAAATCACCGTTGAAACCCGCATGGATGCCGCGCAGAAAAAGTCCTTCGTGCCCACTTGGAACGAATGGATTATCGCGGACCAAAAAAGCCAGGTCATCAAATGTCGGGTGGTGTTCACTGAATATTTGCGTGCGTCCCGGTTCGATATAACAACTGACTCTCAGCGACCACATGAACTGCGCTGCTGTGGAAAACATCTAGACTCGATTTGTCGTTCCAATTCCTCGCCTTGGAGGTTCAATAGTCCGGGCTTGCGTGCGATCACTCGTCCCTTTTGGTCTACCATGGACGATCCCATCAAATGTAACAGCGGGGTCTCTTTCGCTTGTTTAAGGACAGTCTCTCGAAGCTCACCGAGTGCAGTAAGGTCGTGCCCAAGTGCGAATCTGGTAAGCGCGGTGTTCAGGTCCGTGCCCGCAACGTGTTTGCGCGCGGCTTCAACAGACTCGGATATGTCGATTTCAGTGGAGTGCGCTCCCATCTCTTTTAGCGACTCTTCCTGGTATTGCTGCAATCGTGCTCGTAGTTCCTCGATGCGCTCACGCGGGGCTCCGGCCTGCCGTAAAGCCTCGATTCCGTTCGTAAGCAAACCGGCGGCGGCCATTGCACTCGGAGTGTTGCCCTGCATTCGGCTTTGAGCTTCCACGATGTAGGTTTCTGCCGCCGCGAGCAGTGCCGCTTTCTGTGCTCCGGCATTCCGAGCCGCCTTTTGAAGGTCAGCCTCTAATTGCCAATAAGCCCGAGCTTGGTATGGATCCCCTGCGGCGTCGGCCCGCTGCGCAAAGTCGCCGGCAATTCTGGCGAATTCCGAAGGATCGCCGCAACCCTGTTCATGGACGATTCTCAAGTAACGTGCACACCGGAATTTCTCCTCATCCAAGGCTGAGTTACGAGTAGCGTTTTGGATGCTCTCCGATGCTCGCTGAAATGGCTCCTTCGCGCGCCCGAGCTTCGCCGCTAGTTGCAGCCCGCGTTGGAAACATTCAGCGGCATGCACCCACTGCTCTGACGTATTGAGGCGCTCGGCGGCACGGATATACGACTCTGCAGCGTCTGCACACGCTCCGTGATCATGGTCGAGTTCCCAGAGCACATCGAAAAGACGAGCACGAAGGGAAGGATCGCTCGCTCGTGGTGCCAGTTCTCGCAGCGCCACAACATCGTGCGCGGAAAGATCACTCGGTATCAAACCGCGTCGCCCCTCCATCACAAACCAAGGGACAAACGGCTGTTCGGGATTGTCAAAACTCGGATGAAAACTGACCAACACTTGCAGGAACCTGTAAGTTGCCGCTAGCTGCTGATGGCCCGTCTCCTCCGCGCGTTTCGCCGCCTCCGAAAAGGGCTCCGAATAGTAATGGCAGGACGGCTCGCTGACGCCTCGGATAGGCGCTTCGATGTCGGCAGCTCCTATAAGTGAACTGTCACCTTTGAAAACATCCGGTCGAATCGGGAATGACAGCAAATTGTCTATCGTCGGGTCGCCTAGCCGCCATAGGGAGAACTCTTCCAACTCCGCTAAGGTCCATAGGCGCATTGCGTCCCGTTGAGTTGATGCAAACCCGCGTGCCGACGCAGTGAAATCGGAGGTGCAGATAAGTAATGCAGCTGAGTCTCGGTATGCATGAACGGCCCCAAGAAGCTGTTGGACGGCTGCAATCGAAACCTTGCTGTTGCGGTTATGCTTTTTCACCTCAACAAGGACGCTCTTTTCACCAGCTTGGTCTCGAAGTCTGAAGTCGAATCCGTGATCCGCTTCAGGATTGGCATCTTCGACAATAAATCCGCGTTCAACAAATGCGCCGCGGACAGCAATCTCGAAAGCTTGATTGCTTACCTTCTCAAAAACCTCAGGTCTTTGTTTGCTCGCGGTCAAAATCGGACCCAACTCTATTGGTAGCTCCGTTTCGGAGCGCGGTGTTGTGCCTTCCAAGGCGTCGATCCGCCTCATGATCTCAAAAGCGATTTCCGTCGTGCCGAGACGATAGTCGATCGCAGCAACACTCCTAAGATCGAAAGGAAGGCCGCCCGCCAAGTCTGCTACTAAGATCAACTTCTTCCCAAGTGCAAAGGAATAGCCGACTTCAAAGAGAACATGCGAACTCTGCTCGTTTAGAAAAGCCACGACCAGTGACGCTCGTTTAACGCGCTCGCTAGTTTCATTTTCAAGAATGGAGCCCGCGGCTGGTTCTGCGGGAGGAGTTGTCTCGTATCCTAACGTCCCCATCTTACTGCAGACGGAGGCCAGAACTTCATGTGCCTTGAGATCGTCCTGAGAATAGCTGAAAAAGACTTGCTTCATACTGTTTGTCCGAGTGCGCGCTGGATGCTCCAGAAATCGTAGAGAAGTTTCGTCGTGCGCCGCTTTTCCTCTTCATTGTCCGGCCCATACCTAGTCAGGGCCTCGAGAGCTTCAGTCGTGCTTCGAAGTCGAAACTGCAAAATTTCGACGATTGCGGCACTCGCGCCTGCTACCGCCCTTTCAGCATTCGCAGCGATAGTGTCGTCAGATACCTGCAGGTGACTGCGGTTCAGATTGAGACTCCACCCGACGCAGGAAGAGTGCTTCCAACGCTGGACGATGGGCGAGACTGCTTGGCAGCCAAGGTCTTTGAAGATGCCGACAAGCACCTTCTTGAAGTCGTCACCGTTCCACGAGACGGCTCCCAGTTCCGGTAAAGGGAGAGTCTCCATATCGTAAATGTAAAGGATTCCAGCATCGCTTAAACGCAACATGAGCGAGACGAGAAGCGAACCGACCATTCCCGGCCGGAGTTCGTGCACTGTATTTGTGAAGGAGATGAACGAGAACTTCCGTTCGGATGGAAAAATCTTTCCGAAATGCTCCATCTCCCCAACCTCAACACGAACGTCTCGGAAGTTTAACCCCTTTGCTATTTTCTCAGAAATACGAGTGTGTTGATTCTCGATATCGTAAGCGTGATACGCGATCTTCGCGCGCAGCTCCGGCTCCGAGATATTCTCTTCGAATTGGGCAATGATTTGCCCCTTTCCGCAGGCAAGGTCTAACCATTCTAGCTCGGCCACTCCGGGCACGGTAAGTAGTCCACCGAGCAGGGTTATCGCAGTGTGGTGCTGCGGTAGAATCTTTTCGACCGATACCGCGCTAGAATCAGCAATAGAAGCCATGCACTCGGAACTCTATACGATGCACTCGACGAGGTCGGCCTCGATGAGGGCCTGGCGGATTTCCCCCTCGCCGCCGGAGTCGCTGCTCATGGAGCCATTGGCGAGGAGGAGCGCCATGCTGCCCTGCGGGGCGAGGTGGTGGAGCATGTGCTGGATCCAGGCGAAGTTCGCGTTGCCCCGCGGCGGGGTGCCGTAGTTCCAGCGCGGGTCGCCCTCCAGCTTCGCGTCCCACCATTCGCTGATGTTGAACGGCGGATTGGCCATCACGAAGTCGGCGCGCAGGTCGGGGTGCTGGTCGCTGGTGAAGGTGTTGGCCGGTTCCTTGCCGAAGTTGAAGTCGATGCCGCGGATGGCCATGTTCATCGCGGCGAGCCGCCAGGTGGTGGGGTTGGATCTCCTGGCCGTAGACGGAGAGGTTGCCGAGCTTGCCGCCGTGCTCTTCGATGAACTTCTCGCTCTGGACGAAGAAGCCGCCGGAGCCCATGCGCGGGGTCGTAGACGCGGCCCTGGTAGGGCTCGAGCATCTCGACGATGAGCGTGACGATCGACTTGGGCGTGAAGTACTGGCCGCCCTTTTTGCCCTCGGCGAGGGCGAACTGGCCGAGGAAGTATTCGTAGACGTGGCCGAGGATGTCCTTGGCGTGCAGGTCGGCGTGCTCGAAGGGGATCGTGGCGATCAGGTCGATCAGGCCGCAGAGATTGCCGGGTCGAGCTGGAGCTGGGTGTAGGTCTTGTTGAGGACGTCCTTGAGCTTCGGGTTTTCCTTCTCGATCGGCATCGAGCGCGTCGTCGATCAGCTTGCCGGTGGAGCTGATCTTGTAGGTCGAGCGTCTTGCCGTTCTTGACCTCGATCTCGGTGCCGGGCGGCAGCTTGGCGCTGTCCTGCAGCGTCTTCCAGCGGGCGAGCGCGGGCACCCAGAAGACGTTTTTCTCGACGTAGTAGTCGCGGTCTTCAAGCTCGGCGCGGATGGCTTCGACGTATTCGGCGCTGCCTTCTCCGCCGTATTCGGCAGGGTCGAGAAAGTAGTCGCTCGTCGGATCCGGAGCTGGGCCTCGATCTCCCGCTGCCGGATCGCGAAGGAGTCGGAGACGTAT
>CAVSRQ010000002.1:0-94131 GCA_963730385.1 uncultured Verrucomicrobiae bacterium | reverse complement strand
GGTCCCAGCGTAAACATCCTGGGCGCTAGCCGAGGACAAATTCTGCGTTACCGCGCAGGCTAAAAGAGCTAGAACAAGCTTGGAGCGACTCATGGGAAAAAGGGCAGGGGATAAAAAGCCGCCGGACTAAGGAGGGCAGGGGCCAACCGTGTCGCTTGAATGGTTCCGAAGGTGAGCGTCAGCTGCCGGACGCGGCAGGGTGAGAGTGTTCCCGTTATGACAGATGGTGACGCGCTCCTGGTTTCCTGACTGCGCATTGGCTTGAGCGCCGATGTTGCCGGGATTGATCGTGCCGATGGCGGAACTGTTGATGTTCCCGGCATCCACGCCGGGAGGACGGAAGGAGGCATACTGGGAGTCACCGCCGGCGCTGGCGCCAGTGGCAGCAATGATGCACTCGCGCGCATCAGGAGCGAAATCGAGCGCAGCCCGTGCAATGGCCTCCTTGGCCGAAGGTGCGGCAGCGACCGCAGCACGAAGGATTGGATTCAACGAATCGCAGGAATCAACACCTGGCTGAGGCCGGCTGGCACGGAGGGTGGCAGCCGTAATCGGGCCAGCGAGATCAGGGCGAAGGTTGATGCCAGCCGTGACATACTGGGGCAGCTTGGCCGCGCTGACCCGGACAAGAACGGAACTATAGGCACGGGTGAACTGCGCCGGGGTAGCTCCCGCTACGCTGGAGGCGCCACCTGCGAGAACAGCGGCCGAAATTTCATCACTCGGAGCAGCCGATACCGGTGAGGCAAAAGCGGCAAGAATAACGAGTGCGAAGAGTGCACCGAGGCGACTGATAATCTGTTTTTTCATAAAGTGAACGGGAGGTTTGGTCGATGGTAAGGGGTAGAGAGCAAGCTGCAAGGTTAATTATCTTCGTTGCGTAGTAGGTAAAAGACCTAGACGGCGCCATGGAAAGGGAGAACGACGCTCGCTATTCTGCAATTCCAGCAGATTCCGCTCCACTGCGAGCATTTCGACCACATTCTCTTGGGCGGCCGGATCGGTTTCGACCGGAATACTGTTACGGTTCGCTGATGGAACTTCGAGAAAGTAGCCTCCCGCCACTGGGACCGGGTGTTCGCTCCCGAACGCAAACTCACCGCGTAGAGAGTCGAGCCGGGCCCCGGTCTCCGTGACCCTAAGCCGACAAGTCCCCGGACGATCAGACGTAAGTGCTCCGTAGGCAGTCAGGATCTGCCAGCGACGAGGCTGCGGTTCAAATTCGAGCACGACGTCAACAGTGCCCTTAAGCAGCCGAAGCTGGATGAAGCGCGACATTGCCTCGTCGGTGGCGTTTCCGTTTTTCCCCAGCCGAACCTTCTCGATCTGCAAGGAGGAGCCCGGATGTAGCTGCACGAGCATTCCGGGAAGTATCATCAAGCTGGCGCTCCCATCCGGCCCCGTCTGCAGGACCTCGCCTTGCCGCGCCTCTGCTCCGGCAGCCACCGCGCGCGGTGAAGACGAGGAAGAAGCGCTGGCGCTCAATGTGACTGCCCCCTGCGAGGCAAGGATGCGGGCACTCCCATCGCGAGTGACCTCCAGCGTGCAGGCGGTGCTGGCGAGGGCGGCCATCCCGAGCGCGCTCGGCAGGAGTGGCTTCCATCCGGCGATGAGGAAGTTCAGATTCACAAGGTCATCGCCGGAAACGGCAATTCCAAACCGGGCAATGTCCGCGCGGGACGGGAAAGAAAGAGAAGATGCTTGCGCCACAGCCTGGGAAGGGATCTGGAGGGAAAACTCTGACGCACGCATCTCCCTCCACTACGGACATAATGACGCAAGGTTTCCTTTTTTGATCGAAAATCTCCCGGAGGGAATGACGCGCCCCGACCGAGAGGAAAATGGCAGCGCATACGGGGATCGAACCCGTGCACCAGCCTTGAGAGGGCTGTGTCCTAGCCACTAGACGAATGCGCCTTCGGGCGAGGAGAATAAAGCGGACGCTGCGGCTCGGCAAGCGCGGGTTGGGGGGCGAAGCCGTCTAAGGCGATTTCGCCGGGGCGACGGAAAGAGAGGGGCGCACCCGGGGTTGCGGCAAAGCGCCGAGAGCAGCATCCCTCCGCGCCTTCAAGTAGGGCACCATCTCCGGGGTGGCCCGGGCGAGGATCTTCTGATAAAGAGCACGGTAATAAGCGCCCAGCAGCTTCCTCTTTTCCAGATCGGTTGACGCCTTTTCGGCGCGGCGGAGGTCGGCTCGCAGGTCCTCGTCGTTTCGGACCGTATTGAGCAGTCGTCGCCATTCCTGGTGCTCCCTTTGTGCAGCCAGGGCCGGGCTCAACGGGGGACGTTCGAATTCTTGATCCAGCTGCTGTAATGGCGGCACCGACGGCGTGGAACTGTTCGCCGGCGGCAGGGCGAGGAGCGATTCCGGGATCAAACGCGGAGGTGGCGTGACCATCGGCTGCGCGGCCGGCGTGGGAGGCACGAGCGGAGTCGCCTCTGTTTTCGGAAGCTGATTATCGTCCTGCGCAGGCACGGTGGGCGTGAAGATCGCGAGGAAGAGAACGCTAAGGATGAGACGCGGAAGAGACTGGAAATTCATCGGAAGAGACGAGCGCACTCCATGGGGATTCGCACCGGAAGCAGCCATCGACGGTGCGAAAAATCGGGGTGACAGGATTTGAACCTGCGACCTCCTGGTCCCAAACCAGGCGCTCTACCAAGCTAAGCTACACCCCGAACGAAGTGTCCCCATATCACGCGAAACGGAGGAGCGCATGCGATTTGATTTCGCTCCCCAAGGAAAAGCCCGATTTATTTCTCGCGGCCGGAGAAAGACGGCACTCGGAGCATCTGCCGGCGTGGACCGGTCGAAGTCTCTGTCGTGCGAGGATTGCGCTCTTTGAGATCGTGGTTCGTTCCGGAATCAATGCCGGCGGCTTCGTGGGGTTGCCGAAACAGCTCTTCCGCACGATACTCTGGCCCCTCGTCTTCCCGCGCCACCGATGGCGCCCGGTCTTTAACCGCCCGCCTTTTATGTTTAAAAACGAAAAACTAAACGTATTTCTCTTTGCCACCCTGATCGGACTCCAGGTCCTCGGGCTGGCTGCGCTCTGGACTCGTTTCCAGTTGTCCTACCTCCCGATCATGATCTTCATGTATCTCTGGGCCGGGATCAGCACCACGCTTTATCTGCACCGCTATCTCACGCATCGCGGGTTTGAAATGCCGGGCTGGGTGAAGTTTTTCTTCGCTACTGGATCGGCGGTCGCGCTTTCCGGCGACCCGGTGACGTGGGTGGGGGATCATCGTTATCACCATCTGAAATCCGACACCGACGAAGATATCCACAGCCCGATCCACGGATTTCCCTACGCGCACATGATGTGGCTGGTGCGGAAACCCGAGGGCTTCCGCGATCGCTCACTCCGTTATGCGGCGGATGTGCGGAAGATCTGGTATTGCCGCCTTTGGGAACGCCCTTACTTCTACGTCATCCCGCATCTGATTGTAGCGGCGACGCTCTATTTCACGCTCGGCGGGGTCGGCCTGCTCTGGTGCCTCTACGTTCCCATGCTCGTGGTTTATAATTTCACCTGGGCGGTGAATTCCATCTGCCACATGGACGGGCTCGGATATCGCACCTTCGAAACGACCGACCACAGCAAGAACAACTTCTGGGTTGGCCTCGGCGCCTTTGGCGAGGGCTACCATAATAATCACCACGCGCAGCCGCGTTGCGCCGCGCACGGGCGTCGCTGGTGGGAGTTTGATGCCACCCGCTATGTCATCTGGGGTCTGGAGAAAGTCGGTCTGGCCTGGAACGTCCATTGGCCCAAGCCGGAAAAACTCGAGACCGTCGCCCCGGTGTCGGAAGACGAAGCGGGTGCTTTGCTCCTCTTCGGAGCGCAGATCAAAGACCCGTCGCTGAACGCTTCACGGAACGAAGCCGAGTCCGCTCAGTAGGCGAGATTGGGCGCCAGCCAGCGCTCCATAAACTCGAAGCTCTCGCCTTTGCGCGCCGCGTAGTCGCGCACCTGATCGCGCTCGACTTTGCCCACCGCGAAGTAGCGCGCTTCCGGATGCGAAAAATAAAGCCCGCTCACGCTCGCGCCTGGGTGCATGGCGAAGGACTCGGTCAGCTCGACGCCGGCGTTCTGCTCCGGCTGGAGCAAGGCAAATAGCGTCCGCTTCTCCGTATGATCCGGCGACGCGGGATAGCCCGCCGCCGGCCGAATGCCGCGGTATTTTTCCCGGATCATGTCTTCGTGGCTGAGCTTCTCATCTCCGCCAAAGCCCCAGGCGATGCGCGCCTGCTGGTGCAGATACTCCGCGAAAGCCTCGGCCAGACGATCGGCGAGCGCTTTAACGAGGATGGCGTTGTAGTCATCGTGCGCGTCCGAGTAGCTCTTCGCCAACTCATCCGCCCCGATCCCCGCCGTGACCGCAAAGCCACCCAGGTAATCGGGTAATCCCGAGCCCTTCGGCGCGACGAAATCGGCCAGGCAACGGTTCGATTGCTCCGCTGGCTTCTGCATTTGCTGACGCAGAAAATGGAAATCCTCCAGACGCGTCGTGCGCGAGTCGTCCGTGTAAAGCTCCACATCGTCGCCGGTAGCGGCCGCTGGCCAGAAACCGTAAACGCCGCGCGCGGTCAGGAGTTTTTCGTCCACGATGCGAGTGAGCAGTTCCTGCGCATCTTCAAACAACTCCTTCGCCTGCGCCCCCACCACCGCGTCTTCGAAGATGGCCGGATAGCGCCCGCGTAACTCCCAAGTGTGGAAAAATGGCGACCAATCAATAAAGGGCACCAGCGTGGCGAGCGAGATCATCTCCGCGTCGCGATCCCGCGCGTCAGTCGATACCTTCCGCAGCCCCAGAAAATCCGGTTTCGCCGGCGCATAGCTCGACCAATCAAACTTTGTCCCATTGGCGCGCGCCTGCTCCAGCGTGAGCGTCTTGCGCGCCTGCGTTTTGGCCGCGTGCGCTTCACGCAAGCCGGCATAATCCGCGCGCGTTTGCTCGTTAAACGCCCCGCGCAGATTCTCGTTCAGGAGATTATTCACCACGCCCACCGCGCGGGAAGCGTCGAGCACATGGACCACGCTTTGCCCATAGTGCTGCGCGATTTTCACCGCCGTATGCGCACGACTGGTCGTAGCTCCGCCAATCAAGAGCGGCACCGAGAATCCTTCCCGCTCCATCTCCTGCGCCACGTGCACCATCTCATCGAGCGAAGGCGTGATCAGCCCGCTCAATCCGATCACGTCCGCGCCGCGCTCGCGCGCCACCTGCAAAATCTTCGGCGCCGGCACCATCACTCCGAGATCGATCACCTCGTAGTTATTACATTGCAGGACCACGCCCACGATGTTCTTGCCGATGTCGTGCACATCGCCTTTCACCGTCGCCATCACAATTCGGCCCTGCGGTTTCGCGCCGCCGGCCTTCTCCGCTTCCATAAACGGCATCAAATAGGCGACCGCTTTCTTCATCACCCGCGCACTCTTCACCACCTGCGGGAGAAACATTTTTCCCGCGCCGAAGAGATCGCCCACCACGCTCATGCCCGCCATGAGCGGGCCTTCGATCACGTCCAGCGGTCGCGCCATTTTCGCCCGCGCCTCCTCTGTATCGGCATCAATAAAATCGACGATGCCTTTGACGAGCGCGTGCGAGAGGCGTTCCTCCACCGGCGCGCTCCGCCACGCTTCCTTCTCGATCGGCGCCTTGTCCTTCGCCTTCACGCTTTCCGCGAAATCGACCAGCCGCTCGGTCGCGTCGTCGTTCCGGTTAAAGATCACATCCTCCACCCGCTCGAGCAGCTCCGGCTCGATCTCCTGGTAGACGGCGAGCTGTCCGGCATTCACGATTCCGATGTCCAAACCCGCGCTGATGGCGTGATACAAAAAGGCCGCGTGCATCGCTTCGCGCACCGCATTGTTGCCGCGGAAGGAGAAGGAAATGTTGCTGATCCCGCCGCTCGTGCGCGCGCCCGGCAGGTTGGCTTTGATCCAACGCACCGCCTCGATGAAATCGACGGCGTAGTTGCGATGCTCCTCCAGCCCGGTGGCGATGGTGAGCACATTCGGATCGAAAATAATGTCGCTCGGCGCGAAGCCCGCGGACTCGGTCAGGAGGCGGTAGGCGCGGGCGCAAATCTCGATCCGGCGCTCGAGCGTATCGGCCTGCCCTTTCTCGTCGAAGGCCATCACAATCGCGGCCGCGCCGTAGCGGCGCACCAGGCCGGCTTGATGGAGGAATTCCTCCTCGCCGTTCTTGAGGCTGATCGAGTTCACCACCGCCTTGCCCTGCACGCAGCGCAGGCCCGCTTCGAGCACGCTCCACTTCGAGCTGTCGATCATGAATGGGATGCGGCTGATCTCCGGCTCGCTCCCGATCAAGTTCAAAAAGCGCGTCATGGCGGCTTCGGAATCGATCATTCCCTCGTCCATGTTGACGTCGAGAATGTTGGCGCCGTTTTTCACCTGCTGCCGCGCGACCGCGACCGCGCCATCGAAATCGCCGCCGAGGATCAGCTTCGAAAAACGCGGGGAGCCGGTGATGTTCGTCCGCTCACCGACGATGACGAAGCCCATCTCCGCGGTGACGTTGAGCGGTTCGAGACCGGAGAGTGTGGTGCAAGTTTCCAACTTGCTCTTTGCCTCAGAGTGCAAGTTGGAAACTTGCACCACGCGAGGCGGGCAATCGCGCACCACGTTTGCGATGTGCCGGATGTGCGCTGGGGTTGTCCCGCAACATCCGCCCACGACGTTCAGCCAGCCGTTTTTTGCCCAATCGCGCAGCTGCGGCGCGAGGCTTTCCGGCGTTTCGGGGAACCCGGTTTCGGAAAGCGGATCAGGCAGGCCGGCGTTCGGATAGGCGCTGGTGTAGAGCGGCGCGTTATGGGCCAGCTCTTCGATATAGGGCCGCATCTCCTGCGGCCCGAGCGCGCAATTCAACCCCACCACGAGCGGATGCGCATGCGCGATCGAGATCAGAAAAGCTTCCACCGTCTGCCCGCTCAACATGCGGCCGGAAAGATCGGTGACCGTGCCGGAAACCATCAGCGGAACCTTCCGACCTACCTGGCTGAAGCCTTCCGCGATCGCGACCAGTGCGGCCTTGGCGTTCAGCGTGTCGAACACCGTTTCGACCAGGAGCAGGTCCACTCCGCCCTCGAGTAACCCCAGCACCTGATCGAGGTACGATTGCCGAATTTGATCGAAGGTGACCGCGCGGAAGCTGGGATCGTTCACGTCCGGCGAAAGGGACGCCGTGACTGGCATCGGCCCGAGCGAGCCAGCCACATAGCGGCGCTGCCCGCTGGTGGTGCCGATGTCGTCCGCGGCGCGACGGGCCAGTTGCGCCGCGACCACATTCATCTCATGCGCGAAGGCGCGCAGAGTCGGATCATCCACCACCCGCTGGAAAAACTCCGGATCCTTTCGTCCGCTCGCCGGCTCTTCCGGGAAGAGGAAATCGTGCAACCCGATCGTGGTCGCGCTGAAAGTATTCGTCTCGAGAAGGTCCGCGCCGGCCTCCAGATATTGGGAGTGAATCTCCGCGATCACCTCCGGTTTTGTGAGAAGCAGGACTTCGTTGCTCCCGCGCAGATCCTTCCCTTTCCAATCGGCGAAACGCGCGCCGCGGAAGTCGGCTTCGCTTAATTTGTAGCGCTGCACCATCGTGCCCATGGCGCCATCGAGCACGACGATGCGCTCGCGCATGAGCGCTTCGAACGGGTGCAGGATTTCCGCGGACATGAGCGGAAAGTATCGCGGGGCGGAGGGGTCAGCAAGGAACAAACCTACGCATCATGATGCGTAGATGTGTCGTCTACGGGGTGCGGGTCGGGCTGGGGTTGGTGCCGCTGGCCGCCGTCCGGGCCGCGTCGCGATAACCGTGTCCGTAGCGTTCTTCGATGATCGCTTCCGCGATCTTTTCCGCCACCATGTCGCGATAATCGCCGGAGCGAGAGCGCTTGGCGTCGCCTTTGTTGCTCAGGTATCCGCACTCGACCAGGACCGAGGGGTAGGTCGCATTGCGCACGACGCGGAAGTTTGCCGTGCGGACACCGCCGCCACTCGCGCCTGGCAGAGACAGCATTTTGCGCGAGATCCGCCGCGCCAGACTCTGGGCGTAGGGCGACGCGTAATAGGTCTCCACTCCGCGGGCTCGCCGGCTCCGGGAATCATTAAAGTGCACGCTCACGAAGATGGAGTTCGGCTGGCGATTCCCGATCGCGACCCGTTGATCGAGCGGGACGAAAACATCGGAGTCGCGCGTCATGACCGTCTGAAAGCGGGAGGCGCGCAGCTTGCGATTGAGGCGTTGCGCGACATCGAGTGCGACCACTTTCTCGGCCGGGCTGTAACGCCGCTTCGCGCCGCTGTCCTTGCCGCCATGGCCGGCATCGACGACCACGGTGTTAAAAGTGCGGGTGGTATCCTTGCGATTCACCACGCTGGTTGTCTCGCAACTCGTGAGCGCGAAAAGGCCGAGGAAAGCGAAGAGGAGAGCGATCGGACGCAGCATGCCGACTTGTAATCGAAAGCAGGCGATCTGCCAACCGCGCACCGTGCGTGAACGTAAACTTCGGTCGGGAAAAATTGAGACCTTCCCGCGAGCTTTCAGAAGCGTTTAAGGGTAGAAAGCGCTTGTGTTTTAGCGCTCCAGATTTAAAGCCACTACCTGCTTATGCTCCTTCGATTCGCGCTCATTCCGTTGCTCCTCACCCTCAGCTTTTCCGGTTGTAAAAAGAACCCGAACGCGGCTGGGGAGGAGAAGAAATCCTCCGGTAAATCCACCCCGGTCCCGGTCGCAGTCGCCACCGCCACGCCGGTCCCGACGCCCGCGAAGCCAGCGTTCGATCAGACCGCGGAAGTGATCATTTTCGGTTATCACCGATTCGAGAAAGTCGTGCGCCGCCCGGACACGGAGATGACGCCGGAGATGTTTGAGGCGCAGATGAAAGAGCTGCACGACAAGAAGATCCCGGTGATCGGACTGCAGGATTTTCTGGCGTGGAAACGAGGCGAGAAGAGCATCCCGCCGCGCGCGGCTGTGATCACCTTCGATGACGGCTGGAAGACTCAATACGAAGTGGCCTGGCCGGTGATGAAGAAGTACAACTTCCCATTCACTCTCTTCATCTACACCGAAGGCGTGAAGGGGATGAAATTTGGCGGCGGCGCAGCCATGAGCTGGGAAATGCTGCAGGAGATGCGCGATGCGGGTGTCGACATCCAGGCCCACTCCGCCACGCACCAGGATCTGCGTAAAGCTTACGATAAAGTGCAAAAGAAGAAGCTGAACCCGGAAGAGTATCAGGAGTGGCTCAAGGGCGAGATCATCGGCTCGAAACAATTGCTGGAGCAAAAGCTCGGCATCCGGGTGAACAGCTTTGCCGTTCCCTTCGGCTACGTGAACGACGAGGTGCGGGACTTCATCATGAACGCCGGCTTTGAAGCTCTCTTCACCGTTTACGGCCAGCGCGTCACTTACGGGACGCCGAACAACTCCATCGGGCGTTACCTGATGGAAGGGAACAAGCCCAAAGTCTTTAGCGACGCCATCACCTTCGGCGGTTCCACCAGCGGCGGAAGCGTGCCTGTCACTGAGGTGGCGACCTCTGCTCTGAAAGCGCAACCGGCCGATGGCGAAACCATCACGACCGCGCTGCCTTTGATTAAAGCCGATCTCTCGAGCATGGGCGCGATCGACAAGGCCTCGGTGCAGATGCGCATCAGCGGCCTGGGCTTGGTCCCCGCCAGTTTCGACGAGAAGACGAAAATCATTTCCTATCAGACCACGCAAAAGCTGCGGGATCAGACCTGCACCGTTTTTGTCAGTGGAAAAGTAGGCGACAAAAAGGTGGAAGCCTCCTGGACCTTTTCCATCAACGAAGCGACGCCGGCCCCTGCGGCGTCACCGCGATGAGCGGTCACGGGTCGCAAGAGTCGCCAACCGGAGAGCCGGAGAAAAGTCGCTGCGCCTGGCGAGGCATCAGCCGTGCAGTGGGCGCGTCGCCTCTACGCCGAGTGCGTTGACCGGAAAGATGCGGTCGGGCTTCGCAGATGCCTTCATCCCGAACGCCACACTGCGCTTCGGCAACGCCCCTGCCATCCACGGAAAGCCTGCCATCGAAGCAGCCATCGCCGATTTCTTCTGCACCTTCATCGACCTCTCGCATCAGGAGAAAAACGCCTGGCTGATCGGCGACACGTTGATCTTGGAAGCCGTCGTCACCTACACGCGACACGATGGGGAGCAGGTCACCATTCCCGCGGTCACCATTTTCCATCTCGTCGAAACCTTGCCCCGCCCGCTGGCCGACGAATGCCGCATCTACGTGGACTTGGCGCCGCTTTACGCGGAGTCGTAAGCGTAGGCTTCAGGCTGACGATGGCTTCGTAAAAGAGGCCACGCTGCGGCGTTCTCCTTCGCGCCCGTATCCGTCCAGAGCCAGGATTCCGCGGCCAATCGCTTGCGCGGCCGCGCCTTTCGCCGCAATCTCACCCACCCATTACCTGCCATGAAATCACTCCGCCTATTTGCGTCTCTCTCGTGTCTCGGTCTTTCTTTTGCCTGCCTTACGTTGGTCGCCACCGCCGATGAGGGCATGTGGACCTTCGATAATTTTCCGGCCAAAAAAGTGCAGGAGAAATTCGGGTGGGCGCCGGACAAGGCCTGGCTCGACCGCGTGCAAGGCGCGGCGGTGCGCCTCACTGGCGGTTGCTCGGCGTCGTTCGTGTCGCCGGAGGGGCTTGTGCTGACGAACCACCACTGCGTGAGCACGTGCGTGCAGGACCTTTCCACGGCCAAGCAGGATTACATCGCGAACGGCTTCGTGGCGCAGAATCGGGAAGAGGAGCGCGCCTGCCCGGGTCAGCAGGCGGAGGTCGTGACCTCGATCAGCGATGTGACGCCGCGGGTGCAGAAGGCCATTGGCAAAGCGACGGGCGCTGACCTGGCGAAGGCGCGCGATGCGGAGACGGCCGCGATTGAAAACGAGTCGTGCAAGGACAAAGAGAAAGAGCGCTGCCAGGTCGTCACGCTCTACGGCGGCGGGCAATACAAGCTCTACCGTTATCGCAAGTATTCGGATGTCCGCCTCGTCTGGGCGCCCGAGCAGCAGGCAGCGTTCTTTGGTGGCGATCCCGATAATTTTAATTTCCCACGCTTCAATCTCGACGCCGCCTTCCTGCGCGTTTACGAGAACGGCAAACCCGCTGCCACTCCGCAGCACCTGAAGTGGAATCCACGCGCACCGACCGCGGGCGAGCCGACCTTTGTGGTCGGGAATCCCGGCAGCACGCAGCGCCTTTTCACTGACTCGCAGCTTAATTTTCGGCGCGACATCTACTTTCCCGTTCTGGTGCCGCTGACGTCCGAATATCGCGGCCGTCTCCTGGCGGCGATGGAAGGCGACCCGGAGAAGACGCGGACCGCGAACGACCGGCTGCACAGCGTCGAGAACAGCTACAAGGTGTTCATCGGTCAGTGGCAGGCCTTGCGCGATCTCGAGTTTCGCGAGCGGCTGACGAAAGCCGAGCGTGAGCTGCGCGAGGGCGCGAAGGGCAAGAGCGAGATCGGCGATCCCTGGAGCGAGATCGACCAGGCGGTGGCGAAGTTCAGCACTTATTTTCCTGAATACTTCCTGCTCGAAGAGCGAGCCGGCTGGCGGACGAATCTATTCGTCTACGCGCGCGAGCTGGTGCGCAGCGCGATGGAGCGGGAGGAGCCGGCGGCCGAGCGTTTGCCGGCGTATGCCGACTCGCGTCTGCCGTTGCTCGAGAAACAACTGACGGACGAAAAGCCGAGCTATCCGTGGCTGGAGGAGTTGACGATGGGTTTCTGGCTTTCGAAAACGCGAGAGCTGCTCACGGCCGACGATCCGCGGGTGAAGGAGTTGCTCGGCAAAGAGTCGCCTGAGCAATTGGCGAAGCGTCTCGTCAGCGGCACGAAGCTGGGCGACGCGAAGGTGCGGAAAGAACTTTGGACGGGCGGCCTGAAAGCGATTGAGGCGTCGAGCGATCCGATGATTCGGTTCGCGCTTGCGCTGGAGAGGCACGCGCGGCCGTTGCTGGATCGTTATCGCGCGGAATACGACGGACCGGTCACGGTCGCACAGGCGAAGCTGGCGGGTGCGCGCTTCGCCGCTTTTGGCGAGACGGCTTACCCGGACGCGACCTTCTCGCTCCGCATCTCGTATGGCGCGGTGGAAGGCTGGGATGATCGCGGGAAGAAGGTGCCATTCGCGACCACGATGGGCGGAACTTTCGACCGCGCCACGGGCGCATTCCCGTACGACCTGGCGCCAAAGATCGCGTCGGCGGAAGAAAAGATCGACAAGGGGACGACCTATAATTTCACCACCACGAACGACATCATCGGCGGCAACTCCGGTTCGCCCGTGATCGCGCGCGATGGTTCTGTGCTCGGCGCAGCGTTTGATGGAAACATCCACTCGCTCGGCGGCTCCTATGGTTTCGATCCGCGCATCAATCGCACCATCGTCGTCTCGAGCGCCGCGGTGCAGGAAGCGATGGAGAAAATTTACGTGGCGCCGGCGTTGTCGAAGGAGCTGAACGGCGTTCCGGCAACGAACCGGCCTTAGCAGCAACCGCCCGCGCACCCCATGTTTTCCCAACTCGGCGATAAGCTTCAGGACATCTTCAAGGATCTGCGCGGGCATGGCGCGATCTCGGAGACGAACATCGACGATGCGCTGCGGCAGGTGCGGCTGGCGTTGCTCGATGCCGATGTGGATTTCCAGGTTTCGAAGCGTTTCATCGGGCGGGTGAAGGAGAAGGCGCTGGGCGAAGAAGTGCTGCGCAGCGTGACCCCCGGTCAGCAGATCGTTAAAATTTTCCACGATGAACTGACGACGCTTCTCGGTGGCGATGCCGCGCCTTTGAACCTGGAACGGCCCGCGCGCATCCTGATGGTGGGCTTGAACGGTGCCGGCAAGACCACGTCTTCCGCGAAACTGGCGAAGCTTTTGAAAAAGCAGGGACGCCGCCCGCTTTTGATCGCGTCCGATTTGCATCGGCCAGCGGCGATCCAACAGTTGGCCACGCTGGCCGGGCAGGTGGATGTGCCGGTCTACACCCCGTCGCTGGAGGAGAAGGACGTGCGCCGTTCCGCGGCGGCCAGTCTGGAGTGGGCGAAGACGCAGGATGGCGACGTGCAGATCTTCGATACCGCGGGGCGACAGGAGATCGACGCGGCGTTGATCGAGGAGATCAAGCAGCTGAAGGAGTTTCTCAAACCGCAGGAGATCCTGCTCGTGGCCGATGCCGCGACCGGGCAGCAGGCGGTGAGCGTGGCCACGCATTTTAACGACGCGCTCGGCATCACTGGCATCATCCTGACGAAGCTGGATGGCGATGCGCGCGGCGGGGCGGCGCTCTCCATGCGCGAAGTCACGCAGCGTCCGATCAAGTTCGCGGGCGTGGGCGAGAAGCTCGATCAGTTTGAGAATTTCGTTCCGGATCGGCTGGCGGGACGCATTCTCGGGATGGGCGACATCGTGGGTCTGGTCGAGAAAGCGGCCGAAGCCTTCGATGAAGAAGAAGCGCTGCGGATGGAGAAAAAACTCCGGACGGCTTCGTTCGATTTCAACGATTTCCTGGCCCAGTTCAAGATGATGAAGAAGATGGGGCCGCTCGAGAATATCCTTGGCATGATCCCCGGCATGAGTAACGTGCAGGGCCTTTCGGTCGACGAGAAGCAGATCGCACGCACAGAAGCGATTGTGCTCTCCATGACGAGTGAGGAGCGGACGCGGCCCGACATTTTAAATGCCCGGCGGCGTCAGCGGATTGCGAAAGGCAGCGGCAGCACGGTCACTGAGGTGAACGATCTGCTCCAGCGCTTCAATCAAATGCGGAAGATGATGAAGAATGCTGGGAAAATGAAGAAGATGATGGCGCAAATGGCGCGAATGAAAAATTAACGATATGGCAGTTTCAATCAGATTACGCAGAGAAGGCGCGAAGAACGCCCCTTATTACAAAGTGGTGGTGGCGGACAGCCGCAGCCCACGTGATGGCAAATTCATCGAGATCGTGGGCACCTACGATCCGAAGAAGAAAGATCACAACAGCACGATCAAGCTCGATCGGATCGAGCATTGGATCTCGAAAGGCGCGCAGCCGTCCGACACTGTTCGCAGCCTGGTGAAGCAGAATCGCAAAGTCGCCTCCAGCGCACCAGCGCCGGAACCTGCGATCGCGTCGTAATTTTAAAAAAGCGCCCGCCGTGGCGTTGTAGACGAGAATTTTAGCGGACGGGACGGCGCCCGTTCCTTGATCGCCCCATTGTGAAACCGTTCCTCGAATTCGTAATCCGTTATCTGGTGGAGTTCCCAGACGAAGTGGTGATCGCGGAAAGCCCGAACGGCAACACCACCGTGTTTCGGGTGGCGATGCGGCCGAGTGATGTGGGCCGAATCATTGGGCGCAATGGGCAGACGATTCAGGCCATTCGCGCGCTTCTGGCCAGCTCGGCCGATCGGCACGGGCAACGCGCTACGCTCGAGATTATCGAGTAGAGCGGTCCGCGACAGCTGACGGCGGCGCGAGAGGCTTCTCGAAATCCGCCAACACCGTCACCCCGCTGCGGATGTCATCCGCGCGCCGCGCACTCTGCGCCGCGCCATCGAAATCGCCCGCAAGGGTGCGGCGTTTGGCTTCGCTTTCGAGTTGCTGAATCTGTCTGGCCTGCTCCCCGCGCCACCACGCCTGCAGGCTACCCGAGCGCAGACTGGGTGCCAGATGCGCCAGCTCGGCCACGGTCAGATGGGTGCGGTTGTCCGTGAAGGTCTCGCTTTCCACCGTCGCGGATGCGAGCGCGGGCGCTGTGGTGGTATCGCGAAAAGTGCTGCGCGTGATGCGGTCCAGCAGCCGGGCATCATACCATTGCAGACCCACGCCGAGGAGGGCGAGGAAGGAGAAGAGAAGAGCAAAGCGGCCGGCGATGGATGGCTTGGGACGGAGCGCTTCGATGTGCTTGCCTTGCAAGAGTTGCCGCAGAGTTTCGCTCATCTCGGTGGCCTGTGCGCGGGCGGTGGGATCGGTAAACTTCGCCGCACTCGCCGTGACGAGCATCTGCTGCAGTTCCGCCTCGGATAATTTCAGCACCTGGCGCGTTTCGAACGCGGTCTGCACATCGGCGATGGTCGGGGCGGGCGGTGTTTTCACAAGCGGAGCGGACGACGCGGTTGTAACCGAGGCAGGGTTGCCTGTTCAAGCTCCGTTCCGCGCGGCCGGCAATCTCCTTGCGCGCGGGTCGGGCTCACGGACGTTCGCTGCGCATGCGGATCGATATTCTGACCTTGTTTCCGGAGATCTGCCGCGCGCCTTTGCAGGAAAGCATGATGGGTCGGGCGCAAGCCGCTGGCGCGCTCGATTTGCAGATCCATAACCTCCGCGATTGGACGACGGATAAACATCGCACCGCGGATAGCGCGCCGTTTGGGGGCGGGCCTGGGATGGTGATGAAAGCGGAGCCGATCTTCGCGGCGGTGGAGGAGCTTTTAGGGCGGGAAGGGGGAACGTCCAACGTCCAACGTTCAACGCCCAACATTGAACTGGGGAGGCCGAAGGTGATTTTGATGTCGCCGGCGGGAAGACGCTTCAAGCAATCGGTCGCGGTGGAGCTGGCGCGCGAAACGCATCTGATTTTTGTCTGCGGCCACTACGAAGGGATCGACCACCGCGTGATCGAACACTTGATCGATGACGAAATTTCGATTGGCGATTATGTGCTCACGAATGGGGCGATCGCGGCGGCCGTGGTGGTGGATTCCGTCGTGCGGCTACTCCCGGGAGTGCTGGGCCACGAGCGATCGGCCGCGGATGAAAGTTTTAGCGATGGCTTTCTGGAAGGACCGCAATACACGCGACCAGCAGACTTCCGCGGATGGAAAGTGCCGGATATTTTACTCTCGGGGAACCACGCCGAGATCGCGGCTTGGCGGAAAGAGCAGGGGAGGAAGCGGACGGAGGAGAATCGGCCTGATCTCTTGGGGTAGCTCGCCTACTGCACCCTGCCGAGGACGATGCAGGAGTTGATTCCGCCGAAGCCGAAGGAGTTGCTCAAGATGTAGTTCAACTCGGCCGCGCGGCCGTGATTTGGGACCACGTCCAGATCGCACGCGGGATCGGGATTCTCGTAGTTGAGGGTGGGCGGAATCCAGCCGTGCTTGAGCGCGAGCGCGCAGATCGCAGCCTCGATCGCGCCGGTCGCGCCGAGCGGATGCGCGGTGAACGCCTTGGTGCCGCTGACCGCGAGTTTCTCTGCGTGCGCGCCGAAGACCTGTTTCAAAGCGAGCGTTTCGGTGCTGTCGTTTAATTGCGTGGAGCTGGCGTGACCGTTCACGTAATCGATCTGCTCCGGCGCCAGTCGCGCGTCGGCCAGCGCGTCGTGGATCGCGCGAATACATGATTCGCCGCCGGGCAGGGGCGAGGTCATGTGAAAGGCGTCGTTGTTCAAACTGTAGCCGAGCACCTCAGCGTAGATATGAGCGCCGCGCCGCTGGGCGTGTTCCAGTTCCTCGATCACGAGCGAGGCGGCGCCTTCGCCCATGACGAAGCCATCGCGCGCCAGATCAAACGGCCGGCAGGCTTGCGCGGGATCGCCGGTGTATTGGCTCATGGTTTTGATGATGGCGAACGCGCCGAAGGTGAGCGGGCTGAGCGGCGCCTCGGAGCCGCCGGCGACGATCACGTCCGCGAAATCATCGCGGATGTAGCGGAGCGCTTCGCCGACGGCGACGGTGCCGCTGGCGCAGCTATTCGAGTTCGTGGTGCCGACGCCGCGGAAGCCGAACTCGATCGCGATATTGGAATGCGCGGAGCCGCCGAAGACCTGCAGCGCGAGGGTCTGGTTCACGCCGCGTGTGCCTTTTTTCAAGAAGTGCGCGTGCTGTCCTTCGGCATTGGCGATGCCGCCGAGGGCGGTGCCGAAGCTGACGCCGACGCGATCCTGCGGCGTCTCCCGCGAGTAGGGAAGGCCAGCGTCATCGAGCGCCATCCGGGCGGAGGCGACAGCAAATTGCGCGTAGCGATCGAGTCGCTTGAGACGGTGCGGCGGGAAATGATCCTCCGGCACCCAATCGGTAATCTCCCCGCCGCAGTGCGCGTGGAAGGGCGTGGTATCGAAAGCGGTGATCTTCCGGATGCCGCTCTTCTCTGCCTGCAAGCCGCGCCAGAATTCCTCCCGTCCGGTTCCGATGCAGGTAATGGGCCCGAGGCCGGTGATGACTGCCCGGCGCCGGCTCACGAGTGCTTTCCTTCCAGATGAAGCTTCATCGCCTGCAGCGTCTTGGAAGCGATGTGATGGATGAAAAAATTCCCGATGATTCGATCCGCGATCGGCGCCAGCGGCGGGACGCGGAAGTTCAGTTCATGCAGGATTTCCACGAGGACGCCGTCTGGTCTTTCGGTAAAGGTCCAGACCACGTTCATCCCCTTGGTGAAGGCTTTGAGGTGATGGAAGCGCACCTCCATCCGATCCCGATCGATGATCTGTTCGGACGTCCAGGAAATGGGAATACCGGAGCGGGTGGCGGCCATCACGACAAGATTACGCGAGGCGCCGCGTTCCAGATACGTGATGTAACGGTAATGCGGCAGAATTTTTGGCCAGAGCTCGAGATTGGCCGCGGTTTCGAAGATCGCCTCCCGCGGGGCTTGCATGAGGATGGAGTTGCCGGTGCGCATGGTGGACGGGGAGCGGCACCGTAATCCGAGCGGATCGGGACGCAATAAGAGGAAGCCGGCGGAGCGCGTTTACCGCTTCTTGATCCGGTAGGTGAGAAAGCACTCGTCGCCCACCACCCGCATGTCGATCAGGGTAAAGCGCACGCTTGCCGGCAGGAAATCCGTGCTCAAGCCGGTGAGCGTAGGCGCGCCTTTCCCGCCGAAGAGGTAAGGCGCGATCGTGAGGTTGAGCTGATCGATCAAACCGAGCTCGATCATGGAACGGAAGAGAGCGGCTCCGCCTTCGCAGGCGATGGTGCGCACGCGATAGATCTGGCGCAGTTGCTGGAGCATCCAGAGGAGATCGATCGCCTTGGCATCGCTTAAATGCACCGTCGCCTTTTTGCGCAGCTCGGTCTGGTAGCGGCGCGGCATTCGCGTGGTGGAGAAGATGATGATGGGCGCGATCGAGGAAGCGAAGATCTTCAGCGCGGGATCAATTTTTCCTTCGTTCGAAACAATGATGCGCAAAGGCGAGGGCGTCTGGCCACGGGCGATCCGCTCGTCTTGCAACGCGCCTTTTGGCAACCCGAGACGGACGTTGTCTTTCTTGAGCGTGCTATGGCCGACGAGGACGGCATCGGCCAGCGCGCGCTGACGCAGCAGGTGCATCTTGTCCTCGCGCGAAGTGAAGTCGACCGGAGTGAATTCCCGGGTCGTGATTCGGCCATCCGCAGTCATGGCAAAGGTCGCCGCGACGAAGGGGCGGCGCGGCCGGCGTTTTGCGTGAGCGAGTCGGGCGTCGGGCATGGGTAGATCAGGTCCCGGCTTCTTCCTTCCTCACCACGCCATGCTCGAGCTGAGCGACTTCCTGTTCCATCTCGCTCAGTTTGATCGGACCAGCGGCACCGCTGGAGCGGTAGAAAAGATAAACCAGACCGCCGGGCGCGGCCGAGGCGAGCATAACGAGAAAGCTCATGGAGCCGATCAAGACCGCCACGGGTGCTGGCACGCCGCAGAGATCGCCCAGCATCACTTGCAGGATGTGCTCGCGCACTCCCATCCCGGCGAAGCTGATCGGCAATGACGAGATGGTGCGCTCGATCGGCATAATGGCGAAGAAATCGAGGGTCGCGACCCCGGCGCGGAAAGCGTGCGCCACGCAGAGGAAGGTGAGGAAGGTGGCGAGGTGCGCCACGATGGAAAAGCCGAAGGCGGCCGCGGTCGCCGTCCAATGCCGCGCATAAAGATGGTAGGCGGCGGAGAGCTCGATCAACTTTTCGCGTCCCGGAATTTTCGCCGGCAGGCGCCGCAAGAGATCGAATCCGCTCACGATAAAACTGGTCACCAGCCCGAGAATGGCGCTGCCGAGAATCGCGAGCAGAATCCAGAGCAAGCTGAGCGTCTGGGGAGTTTGCGCGAGGAAATCGTAGCGCAACGCAATCAGGACGCCGGTCAGTGTGATCAAGGCAACCAGACCGATCAGCCGATCGAAGAGCGTAGCCAGAAGAGCCCCGGCGATTTTCCCCGGAGCTTCTTTGACCAGAAGGTAGATTTTTACCACGTCGCCTCCCGTGCCTCCAGGGAGGAACTGATTAAAGAACAGGCCGATGAAGAAGAGGGCCGACATGCGGCGGAAAGGCAGATGAATACCCTGCACTTTCAGGAGCACATTCCAGCGCAAGGCGGCGGCCACTTCCACCACCATGTAAGCGAGCAGCGCCGCGCCGATCCAGCGGAGATCCGCCATTCGGAGCGCGACCAACATTTTGGCGCGCTTCTCGGGATCGTGAAAAACCCAGTAGAGCACCGCCCCGGTGACGAGGAGCTGAATGATGGTGAGGATGATTTTTTTCATCCGCCGTAACGCTCCTTCCAGATCGCGACCGAGCGGCGAATCTCGTCGGCGGTCTTGCGCGGGCTCATCTCCCAAACATAAAGGCAGGTCGGCGGCAGGAGCGGAATCAGTTTCTCCAGGTCGACATGGCCGGCGAAAGGCGGTTGATGATCCTGGCCGGGCCAGATCACATCTTGCAGGTGACAACCGAAGGCGCGGGGGCCGATGAGGCGGAGCCATTCCGCGTGATTGAGAAAGCCGAGATTTTCTTTGATCTGGATGTGGCCGAAATCGTGCCAGTAACCGACAAAGGGCGAGTCCAGCTCGTCGAGTAACGCGGGCAGCTCGCGTTCGTTCGGCATCTCTTCGTAGCCGCGCCGGCCTTCCACGCCCAGCCGCACGTTCTTACTCGCGGCATATTCCACGATCGGCTTGAGACACTCGCGCACGCGCTCGAGATGCCAGGGAGCGGTGGCTTCGCGTTTCTGCACGGCTTTGATTTTCTTGCGCACGTATTCGCGGGAATTGAGCTCACCTTTTTTGGCGAGGGCGATCAATTCATCGGTGATGGGATTCATCGGCACCGAGCCGCAATGGAGCACGATGTAAGGCGCGCCCAAACGTTCCGCGAAGTCGATCGTCTGGAAGGTTTGCTTGATCGCGCGCTGTCGCTCGCGCGCCACGCCGGAGGAGAATTTGTAGCAATCGGGCGAGGCATGCATGACCTCGACGGGGAGTGGGCAGAAATTATGCAGGCTGCTAAAAGTCACCTCGCCCGCTTCCGCCATTTTCTGAATGCCAGGCATGAGCGAAATGCGGGTGCCGTGGCCGAGCTCGACATGGGTGAACCCGAGTTCGTCCCGAATTTCGCGCAGCATCTCGTCGCCTTTGGTATGGCGGCTGGAGTTCCAACAGGTGGAAAACGAGATCGCGGGCATCCTTACTTCTCCATCACCACCGGCTGCAAGGCCGGTTCCACCGCCTCGTCCGTCTCACCTGCGATCGGCATGGTATGGTCGCAGCGGCTGAGGGCAAAGAGCGCACCGCCAGCATAGAGGGCGGCCGCGATGCCCATCGCCGACCGCATTCCGATCGCATCCGACAGGCTCGTGATCACCAGGCCAGCGACCGGCATGAGCCCGAAAAAGCTCAGGCCAAAAACAGCCGAGATGCGGCCGCGCAGATGCGCCGGAGCACGCTCCTGCACGATGGTGTTGGCCAGGCCGAAATTGGTGGCGAGGCCGATGGCGAGGGCGCCCATCGCCACTGCGGCGACGGCGAAGGAGCTGGTGCGCGACATGACCAGAAGGGCAACGGCCACGATGCAGACCGCGACCATGATGAAGCGAATGCGTTTGCCGCGCGCCACGCTGAGCAAGCCCAGCGAGCCGACGAGCGAGCCGGTGCCGGAAACGGCCATCAAGATTCCCATGCGCTCCGGGCCGAGACTGAGGAGATTGCGGACGTAGAGCGGAAGCATGACGGAGACGACCGGGTAAACGAAGACGGTCGTCATCGCGATCAAGCCGATGAGCGAAAGGATGGTCCGGTCTTTTCGCACGTAGCGGAATCCTTCCATCAAGCCGCTGCGCCGTTGCTCTTCCTCCTCTGCGGTGCCGAGTTTCCGTTTTGGAATCAGCAGCATCGAGATGATGAGGGCGACGAAAGTGAAGGCGTTAATGAAGAACGCTGAGGCCGCGCCCCAGAGCCCCACGAAAAGGCCGGCGAGCGAAGGGCCAAGCAGGCGCGAGCCGTGGAAGACGGAGCGGTCGAGCGCCACGGCGGCCGCGATTTGGTCCTTACGCACCAGCTCCGGCACGAGCGCGGAGAGAGCGGGCATTTCAAAGGCGATCACCACCCCAAGCAGCGCCGCCAGGACGAGGATGTGCCAGATTTGGACATAGCCCCAAAGGACGAGAAGCCCGAGGGTGAAAGCGAGCGCGATTTGCACCAGTTGAGCCACGATCAGGATCATGCGCTTATCGTACCGATCGGCCGCGGAGCCACCGATCATGGTGAGCGCGAGCGTGGGCAGACCGGCCGCAAGATTGACCAGGCCGAGGACCAAGGCGCGATCTGTCAGCGTGCTCAGGACCCAGCCTTGCGCCATCACCTGCATCCAGGTGCCGGTATCGGAAATGGCCGAGCCGATGATGTACTTCCGAAATGAGCCGCCGCGCAAAAGCTCAAGAGCTTTGCGGCGGAAGGGCACTTCATCAGCAGCGGCGGACGACATGGGAGAGACAGATAAGCGGGGAGGCAGGTCGCTGCAATCGGGAGCGGCCTGGCAGCTGCCCATGGGACGCTTTGTTGTGATTTCGGGGCTGCGCGGTAGCTTTTGCGATGCAGCGAAACCGGCAGGGCTTTACGTTGATCGAGATCGCCATCGCGGTCTTCATCATGCTTTTGCTGCTGGTGATGGCGGTGCCGAGTTTGCAGGGCGTGATGGCAGATCGACGTCTCCGCCGTTCCCTGGACGAACTGAACAAACTGGTCCGACTGGCGCAGGAAAAGAGCGTGACGGAGCGTCAGCCCTACCTGATCGCGTGGAAGAAAGATCGGATCGTGCTCCGGACCGAAGCGAAGGTGAAGGGCGAGGAAGCGGAGCCGGCTGCGACCTTAACGCTGCGCAACGGCGACGCTTATCTGCTTTCGCTGCCAGCGGCCTTGATCGAGAAGCCGCCGGCGGAATGGGTCTTCTGGCCGTCGGGCACCTGCGAGCCGGCGGTGGTTTCTTACAAGGGCGTGGACGGCTCGTGGTCGGCCACTTATTCGAGTCTGACGGGGTTACCTGACCTGACGAGTTATGCGACGCGCTAGCCGCAACGGAACGGTGAAGGCGGGGCACGGTGGCTTTGCGCTTTACGAAGTCTTGATCGGCGTGACCATCTTCGTCATCGGCGTGCTGGCGATGGGGCGGGCGGTGGAAAATTGCATGAACGCCAGCGTCCTCTCCGCGCAGGAAGATCGAGTGCGGCAGGTCCTGGCCAATCGGATGGCGGAAGTGCAAGCCACGCCAGGGCCTCCGGACGAAAGCGAATCGAAGGAATACGAGACCGGCTACGGCACGGTGAAGCTCGTGCAGCGCAGCGTCCCGGCGACGTTGAAGCAGGACAACACGGACGCGGATTTGGTGGGGTTGAAATTGGTCACGCTGACCGCGGAATGGCAGCGAGGGGGCGTGCTGCAAAAGCGGGAAGTGGAGTTTTATGTCTACCGCGCCGGTTAAGCAGGCGCCGGGTCGGCGCGCCGGGTTTACGCTCCTCGAGATCATGCTCGCGGTCGCGATCCTGGCCATGATGTCGCTCGCGATTTATCGGTTCGTGCAGACGAACATGATCGCGCTCCGCATCTCGACCGAGAATAGCGCGATCGATGCGCAGTATTCCGGCTTCATCAATTTGCTCACGGCGCAATGGACGGAGCTGCCTTCCGGTGCGGGCGCGCTCCAGGGCGAACCGTTGAAGCTGGATGGCCGGCCGCGCGACGAGATTACCTGGATTAGCAGCGCTGGGCCGGGACTGCTCACGCGCTATGCGCGGGGCGAGTACCGCGTGAATCTGCGGCTCCGTCCCTCACAGAAGGATGGTGGCAAAATGGAGATCGGGGTCATGCGGGAATCGTATGATCCGAAGAAGGTCGCGAGCAGTAAGAGCGAAGGGAATTGGGTTCCTCTCTTGTCGGGAGTGCAGAGTCTGGAGATCCGCTACTTCGATCCCCGTCTGAACACCTGGGTCGATAAATGGACGGATACGATCACTTTGCCGCGCTTGATCAAGCTCGTGATTGGGCGGCCGAATAATGTGGTCCCGTGGGAGACGATCATTCCTCTGGCGCGGACGCCGCTGTAAGGGAACGCAGATGTCTTACAGGTCCGTGAGGTCGGGTGAGTCGGGGGCTGCGCTGATGCTGGCGCTGTGGGCGCTTTTTGTCTTAAGCGCGTTGGTCCTGACGTGGGCACTCAATATCGACACGCGGCTGAAGTTGAATGGGGAGGCGACCCGGCAATTGGAAGCGGCTGCGATGGCTGCTTCCGGGGCGGAGATTGCTCTTCACCCAAATGTGCAGGCCAACTCGCCGGTCCTGCGCGGGGGAATCAGTGGGACGCAAACCTACGATGCCCGCATCACCGGCGAGGGCGGCCGGCTGAATTTGAATTGGGTGATGGCCGGCGAACAACCCGAGCGGTTGGAGTTGCTCCGCAAGTTTCTCGAGACGAAGGGAGTCGATCTGAACGAACGCGATCGAATGATCGACACGCTGCTCGACTGGGTGGACCCGGACAATCTGGTGCGGCTGAACGGAGCTGAGATCGACGGGGATTATCGCCCGACGAACACGCTTCTGACGCGGGTGGAAGATGTGAAGCGCGTGCGTGGTTGGGAAGATTTTTGCGCGCGGCCGGACTGGGATGCGGACTTCACCGTGAACAGCACCGGCCTGGTGGATATTCTTTGGGCACCGCGGGATTTACTTCTCTCGCTGCCGGGTCTGGCGGAGCAAAACGTCGAGCAGTTCCTGCAACTACGCCTGGGCCCGGATGGCGAGGAAGGAACGGAGGATGACAGCCCATTTAAATCAATGGAAGAGGTCCGCGTTGCGCTCGGTCTTTCCACAGCGCAATTTAGCCAGCTTGAACCATTGATTATCCTCGGAGATCCGGTGGTGCGTATCATCAGCACTGGCCGTTCTGGAAAGATGACCCGGGTGGTGCAGATGGTGGTGCGAAAAGGCGGAGTGGTCCCTCAATTGATTACCTACAAAGAGCTGTGAAAAAGGAGAAAGCTGTCTCAACCCAGGTCTTTCTCCTGCCGGCTGCCCACGGTTGGAGCGTGGTGCGCGCGACCGCGGGCGGTGGGGCGGCGGCGAATAATGGAACCTCCTGGGAGGTCCAGACTGCGGCCACGCTGGAGGAGACAATCCCGCACTTGAACGGCACGCAGAATATTGTGCTCGGGTTGCCGGCGAGCGCGGTGCTCGCGCAGCGGCTGCGTCTGCCGGTGGTGGAGGAGGTGGACTTCGACGCGATGGTGCGGATTCAAATTGAAAAGGCGCTGCCGTATTCGACCGAGGAAGTGACGAGCGACTTCGAGGTGATCGAGCGGACGGAGGAGGGGAGTGTGGTCTCGGCGATCGCGGTGCATAACGAGAAACTCTCCGAGCTGGTGCAGCCGCTCCTGGCGCGGGGGATCATCCCCAAACAGGTCACCTTCTACGGGGCGCAACGCGCTGCCACGCATGCGGCGGCCGGCCGGGCTTTCTTCATTTATCCGGAAGCCGACGCGCTCGTTTGCGTGATCAGCGAGGACGGGAAGGTCAGCTTTGCCCGCTCGCTCGATGGGGCCGATCCCGGGCAACTGCAACGCGATCTTCCGCAACTGGCGCTGAGTGCGGAGCTGGCGGGAATCCAGACTTCGTTTCCGGTGGTGTTGCTGGACGAGAGTCTGGCCGAGCTGCAGGAAATGGTGCAGGGGCTCTTCGTCAGCCGGGCCGATCTCATTACGGTCGAGACGCCACCTGCGCCGACGAAGATAAATCTTCTTCCTGAGGCCTGGCGGCAACGCGCCAAAGATCTGGCCCGGCAGGCGGAATGGAAGAAGCGGCTGCTCTGGGCGGGCGGCGCTTACGTGGCTCTGCTGCTCGTCTTCGCTGCTTTCGTTCTCGGGGTGCGAATCGAGGCTGGGCGAGTGGAAAGCAAGATCGCGCGCGATGAACCGAAGGTTGCCTTCATTCGCAAAACGGAAGCGGATTGGAAGGCGCTCGCTCCCGCGATCGATCCTCACTATTACCCGATCGAAGTGCTTGCTCCATCTTTTCGAAAGCCTGCCTTCGCCGGATGTGCAGATCACGACCTTCCAGCAATCCGCCCGGCAGATTTCGGTGGACGGCGAAGCGAACAGCACCGCTCTGGCTTATCAATTTGCCGATAAGGTGAAGAAGAATCCCGCGCTCCAGAGTTTCCAATTTGAGATGGCCGCGCCGCGAATTCTGGCCAATGAGCACGCGCAATTCCGGCTGGAGGGAAAACCGAAATGATGCCCGCCTGGTTCCAACGAATGAATCCGCGCGAGCGCGTCCTCTCGCTCATCATCGCGGCGACGCTTTTCCTTTTGCTCAATCTTTACATCTGGAATTCGCTCTCGGGTCTCCTGAATGACTCCCGCGCTAATCTGACCGAGCGGAAAGCGCTGCGCGATCAGCAGTCGGCCTTTTTGAAAGAGCGCGAGATGTGGGAGCAACGCGCGGAGTGGATCAAGAAGAACCAGCCGGCTCTTGAGCGGTCCGGGGGAGGCGTCTTCCTTGCTCGATCAGGTCAAGCAGGTCGCGAGCAAACACAAAGTCCTGCTCGAGAATCCGCAGATCGGGACGGGTGAATCTACTGGCACGCATCAGGCAGTGTTTGCCAGTGTGGAAACGAAAAGTCCCTGGCCGCCGCTGGTGCATTTTCTCTATGACATCCAGAAGCCGGAGTCGTTTATTGTCTTCGAGAGCGTGAACCTGGCGATCGATTCGACTGACCCGACCATGATGCGAGGCAAGTTTAAGATCGCGCGCTGGTTCGCGCCCAAACCAGGAGTTGCGCCATGAAAACTTCCCTCCCTGCCATTTTGCTGACGGCCGTTTTTATCGGCACCGGATACCTGGCGTTGGCGGCGGATGACCTTCCGCAAGCGCCAGCCTTCGCGCGCTATGAGCCAATGATGAAGCGCTCGCCGTTTGCGGTGGCCACGGCGGTGGCGATTCCAGCAGCGACGCCGAATTTCGCCAAGGATCTCTACATTGCCAACGCTGCTCGAACTTCGGATGGCGACCTCGTGACCATTGCGTCCAGCACCGATAAGAATTTCAAAAAGTATCTCAGCACGAAGGCTCCAGTGGACGGCTACAGTGTGCCCGAGATCGAATGGTCAGACCGCGTCGGCGCCACGAAAGTGACCATTCAGAAGGATGGCCAGACGGCTTCGCTCACGTTCAATCAAGCGCTGCTCTCGCAATCCGCGGCTAACTTCGTGCCGCCGCCGCAGGCGCAACCGGTGCAGGCTGCGCAACCACAGGGCGGAATCGGAGTGGCGCCGACGCAGCAATATAACCCGCCACAACCGCAGTTGAGGCCAGCGCCTATTCCTACGTTACCCACGCCGCCGCCGCGCGTGCGCGGGGTCATTCCACGGAATCCAAATACGGCTGCGGCAGTCCAGCCGGATCCTGAGGTGGAGGAGAAGGAAGAGCAGTAAGGGGTGGATTGGAGGTCGCCCTAAGCCATGCGTTACTTTTTTCGAAAGGCGGCGCGGGGAATACGCGGCGCCTGGCTGGGCGGAGATAAGCTGATCGTTGGTGAGTGTCCCGGAGAAGAAAAGATTTGGGCTACGCGGCAGGTTTTCGTTAATGGGGCCGCTCGAAGGTCGGTGAGATCCCTCGGCCGTCTGCGCGGCTCGGGATGACACTTGAGCTGCTTTGAGTCGTTCACCGCTCGCTCCATCGCATGGTTAGATCGTTTGCGCTTCGCTGCCGGGAGCTGCGCGCGGGGCGCTTCTCTTCTACCAAGGAATGGCGTTTTCCAAACCGCCACTGCGTTGTCCACATCCAGAACCTAGCGGTTCGCGGCGTCGGAGAAGGCCCTCGGCCGTTAGGCGTCTTTCACCGTTGCCCTGCACAAAGGCGTTTTGGAAAACGGCCTTACCTTGAACCGCAGCAGAGCGCGCTGCGCTGTTGGACAGAAAACCCCAAGCACCCCCTACGTCATCCCGAGCCGCGCAGACGGCCGAGGGATCTCTCCGTCGCAGCCACCGTTATCCATCCGGACGGCGAAAGCGCAGCCCAAAATTTCTTCGAGCAGGATCGAACGTCCCTACTAAGGGAAAGCGTTTTCCGGAGCGCCCACCGTTCCGCCTTTGTCACGACGGCGATCCCAACCACTTCCACCGCGCGTCCGCTAGTTCCCCCAATTATCATCCGCCGTATCCGGCAAACGATCGGGTCCGGCGGAGTAGAGATCGTAGCCAGTGGGGTTCTTCACGCCCGGCGAGCGGTAGATGTAATCCTTGTTCCAAGGGTCCTGCGGCAGATCCTTGAACAGTTGATACCAACGCGTCGGACGCGGCTCGGTGTTTGGCTGCGTCACGAGCGCTTGCAGTCCTTGCTCCGTCGTCGGGACAAAACCGTTCACGCTCTCGTAGAGGCGGAGCTGGGTTGAGATCGCCTGCAAATCCGCGCGCACCCGCATGTCTTTCGCGACACCTGTCGTATTGCCGAGACGCGAGACGGCCACGCCCAGGATGATGACGATGATTCCCACCACCAACATGATTTCGAGCAGGGTGAAGCCCGCATTCTGGCGGGAGGAGGAGAGAGTTTTCATTTCGGATCGAGCAAGTAATCGGATTTTTCCCAGAGATATTTCAACTGGATTTGCGTGGCGCGAATCGCCGACGCCGGTGTGCCTGGGCCACCGATAATAATCACATCATTCGTTCCGGGCTTCAAATGCGCCGCGGGCACAAGCAGATGGGCGCGCACCCAGCCGGTGTAGCGGAAGCGCATCGGGCTGACGAGACGCTCGGTTTCTCCCCGGTAAGCCGGATCAGCCAAATCTGGCAGCACGAGCGAAGCGGCCCCGAGGCTGGCCCCATTTACAAACACTTCCGGCGGCGCATCGATCCGCACACTGGCCACTTCGAAGCTAAGCAACGCGACCAGCGGCTGGCTCTCGAGCCCGAATTGAAATGCTGCACCCGCCTGCACGCTCGCGCCCATCTTGATCACCTCCGGCGCGAGAGTGGCGGTCACGGTCCCGAAGTTTTCCGTATCCTCTTGCGGCACCCGTAACGGTGCCGCCGCTGCGAAGGGCTCGGGCATGATCGCCTGCGTCTCGGCGGCGCTCGGCTGGGCGATGGTGCGGCTGACCATCCAATCCAGAAACGCGCCGCGGATGGTCGAGCCATCGCCTGCCACCTCGATGTCGATCGAGTTCGTTCCCAGCATCGGCAACATCACCGTCGCCGCCGTCGGCAGATCCATGCCGGTGCCGAGCGGTCCTGATTGCATGATCTGCGTCCCCGATTCGTCCCAGATCGTGACGGCTGGTCGGCGCTCTGGTTTGTCGTCGAAGAAGAGCCGCAGATACATGAGCTGCAGGCCAAATTGCGGACGCACTACGCGGATGCGGAAGATGCTGCGCGCCGGCTTATCGCCTTCCGCGGGCACCGGCACGAGCGCGACCGATTCCACCCAACTGGGCGTGTCCTGTGGGGTGGTGTGTTTAGCCGCGGCCTGGCGCAGATCCAGCCAGGCGCTTTGCATCGGGATCTTGCTCCCGTTTGCGTCCCGGTAAAAACGCAGCCCTTCCCCCGTCGCCTCCTGCGCCGAAACTGGGAAGAGAAAGGCCGGCGAAAGAAAAAGGAGAGCCAGCGCGAAGCGAAACATCGAGGACGAGCCTAATCAGCGCGGTCGCGTCTGTAAACTGCTCGTCATCTCGAAGACCGCCGAGAGGATGCTGTAGACCACGAAACCCACCACCACCGCGATGCACACGATGATCACCGGCGGGATGAGCGTGGAAATAACCTGCACCGTTTTATCCAGCTCCCGCTCGTAGACATCGGCGATCGTTTGCATGGTCTGCGCAAAGTGTCCGGTCTGCTCGCCCACCGCCATCATGTCGGTGAACAGCTCCGGAAACAGATTCTGCGCGCTCAATGCCACGGAGAGATTCGCGCCATCGATCACCGCTTTCCGCACCTCCGCGAGCTGACGTTCCAGGTAGCGGTTGCCCGCGATCTCGGTAACCAGATCGAGCGCGCGCAAGAGCGGCACGCCATTCTCCATCAGCGTGCCGAGCGTGCGGGAGAATTGCGCGTAATAGCGGTGCTTGATAATCCGTCCATAGCCCGGCGCCGAAAGCCGCAGCCGATCCCAGGTGACCAATCCCTCCTCGGTGCGGATGAACGCGCGCAGCCCGATGAACGCGCCAATCGCCAACGCCAGAGCCAGCCACCACCACGTGGTCAGGAGATCGTTAAACGCCACCAGCATCCGCGTGGGGAGCGGGAGTTGACCGCCGTTTGAGGCCATGAAATTCGTCAACTGCGGCACCATGAACGTGATGAAAATGGTCATCAACGCCGCGCCTGCCACCGCCAGGAAAGCCGGATAGATCAAAGCCTGCTGCACGCGATCGCGCAGGCTCTTCGCCTGCATCAAATGCTCGACCAGGCGCTTCAAGATTTCCGGTAAAGCGCCGCTCGCCTCACCGGCCGCGATCAAGTTGATATAGATCGCCGGGAAGATGCGCGGAAAGCCTTTCAGCGCTTGTGAGAAGCTGCGGCCGTCCACCAGCGCCTGGTGCAAGGTGCCGGTCATCTGCTGCACGCGCGGATGCTTGAGCCGTTTCCGCAGGACAGACAGCCCTTCGTCCAACGTCATGCCCGCCTGGAGCAGATGCGCCAGCTGCTCGGTAAAGATGAGCAATTGCGTGTGCGGAATTTTTAGCTTCTGCGTCACCGCCTCCGCTTCTGCGGTCGGCGCGAGCGCGCCATTCACCACCTTCGGGTCCGCGCCTACGATCTCAATTTTGATCGGGATATAACGGAGCTGCTCGATCTGCCGAATCGCGACGGAGCGGTCCGGGCAATTCAAAGTTCCCTCGACCACTCCCCCCTCCGCATTCCGGGCGCGATATGAAAATTGCGGCATGCGCGACGATTCTACCACAACGCGTCTGTGCTCGCAGCTGGGATGACGGATTCATCGCGCCGGGTCTCCGTGTTGCTTCATGGCAAGAGAAACAAAATGCCCGCCGTGATCAGCGGCGGGCATTTCTTTGACGCTTCCGTGGATCTTTACCGCGCGTCTCTCAGCTTCGAAAAAAAGACTCATGGCTGACAACTACCATGCGTCTCCGGACCAAGCGCCAGCTCTCACGGCTCACTATCAGCGTTGGTCAGGTACGTTATCCTTGTATTAGCGAACCGCGTGCCAACCACGTCGGCTTGGGGAATTTTCTCCCCACCCCAGAATTACTGAAATCAGTGCGACTTGCCCTATCGTATGGGGTTGCACCTCTTTCTTGTTCTTCTCTCGGCTGTGTCATTCCTCATTTACGGCCTTGGGTGTTTTGCCTCGCGCCGAACGGCGCAGGAGTTTGAACGCTACGGGATGGCGCGATGGAGGGTCGCGGTGGGTGGACTGCAACTGTGCGCGGTCGTTGGCCTGCTGGCGGGATTGCAATACCCGGCGCTCGGACGCGCGGCCGCCGTGGGGCTCACCCTCATGATGCTCGCCGCCGTCGGTGTGCGGCTCAGGATCAAGGACACGCTTTGGCAAACTGCGCCGGCGTTGTTCTATCTCTTGCTCAACGCCTACCTCGGGCTGGTGGCGTGGTGAACAGACCGGGCTCGCTCTAGAGCACGATGATGGCGACGCACATCGCCAACACAGCCAGCGCGGGGAGCGATTTTTTGAGCGGGTCCTTTACCTTCAAATGCATGCCGAGTGCGCCGAGCATGAGCAATCCCAATCCAACCGCAGCGGGCGCGGCAAGGTGCGGAAGCCAGAGAGCGAGCAAAAGCGTGAGCGCCAGACCGACCTTGAGCAGACCGACAACGCACATGACCCAGAACGGGAGTCCGTAAGAAGCGAATTCGTCGCGCAGCGTGCTGGCTCCGCTCCCGCGAAACGGCGTCCGCTTACCCGCGCGCAGGAGCCAGACATTCAAGATGCCCAAGGCAACAACGATCTGCAGGACAATGCGCAAGGTTTCCACGGTGCCAGAGAGACTGCGCGTTGCCGCCACCCATCACAAGATAATCTCGCAGTGGGCGGTGAGGAGAGGCCCAGCTGGCTGCGAGCGAGATAGTAAGGGCACCGCTTCTGCTTCTAATGACCGGGTGAAATACTATGACCTGGATGTGGATGGCTACCACGCACCGCTGAACGACGGACAGATCGCAGATCTCTTCGCGGCCGGGCGATTGAGGAAAGCCGATCCCTGCCGCGAGTTAGGTGCACGCGCGTGGCGAACGCTGGACGAGGTGTTCCCGCTTTTGAAATATGATGCGCGGGGCAGCGTGAGAAGCGCCCGCGCAAGGAGCGAAGGGTTGGTTACCCCATCCGTCTTGGACCGAAGCGATGAAGCAGGCGACCGTATCCGCCCGATGACATCAGCCTTGAAGGCTGGTTGGATTTGTTTTGGGCTCGGAATGTCGGTGGCGTGGTTCTTTCCTTTTGGACACGGGTTTTTTAGTATCGCGATCATTACCGCGGTGGTGGCGATGTGTACGCACCAGGTAAACCGGGGACTGGCCCTTCTCCTCACTTCTGTGGCCGGGATAGCCATCTCCATTCTTCTCTTCCTGACGATGGTGGTAGGAGCTGTTGGGCTGGCGGCCGGGCCCCAGATCAAACAGGCGAACGCTGATCTTAAACGGATGCGGATCGCCCAGGAGCAGGCGGCGAACCAGTTCGCGAATGTGAGCCGGCAATTCCAATCGACGGCGCCCGCAGTGAATCCGGCGCGGTTCGCAGTCTCGCCGTCTTTGCAAGTAAACCAGACGGTCGCCAACCGGCAGCAAGCTCATCAGGCCGCGCTAGCGCGTGTGAGCGAAGCCACGCGGTTGGCGGAAGCCGACCGGGCGCAACGGGCGCGGAATGTTCGCGAGGCCGAGCGGCAACGGGATGCTGCTCATGCCAGAGATAAAGAGTTCGAACGTCTGCAAAAGTCAGTGGAATTTTGGGACAAGCAGGTAAGAGATTACCGATCTGCGGGGCGCGACTGGCGGTGGGTGGACGAGCAACGCGACGCGGCGCTAAGGCAAAGGGAAGAAGCCCGAAGAAGATAATGGGATACACCCGGAGCCCATTCGATTTTTGGCGCGAGGCGGCCTATGGGTGTTCGCGCTATGAGATCTTGTTTGCTTCGCCTTCTTGCTCTGTTCGTCTTTTCGCTGGCTTCTGCCAAAGCGGCGGAGCCAATTCCGGCGCCGCCGGATGTGGCTGAAGCACCGGCAGAGGCGGAGATCACGGGCTCGGGGTTGGCTTCGAAGGTGATCGAACGTGGGGAGGGGAAGGCGCACCCGGCGAAGACGGACTTGGTGAAGGTGCATTACACGGGCTGGACGACGGATGGGAAGATGTTTGATAGCTCGGTCGCGCAGGGGAAACCGGTCTCGTTTCCGCTCGATCAGGTGTTGCCGGGTTGGACAGAGGGGGTGCAGCTGATGGTGGCCGGCGAGACGCGGCGGTTCTGGATTCCGGAGGCGCTGGCTTATCGAGGCGCGGAGGGTCGGCCGAAGGGGACGCTGGTTTTTGATGTGAAATTGATCTCGTTCGATCGTCCGGCGGGTGTGGCGCCACCGGATGTGCAGGCGCCGCCGAGCGAGGCGGAGAAGATGGGGAGCGGGCTGGCTTATCTGACGCTGAAAGCTGGGAGCGGGAAGCGCCCGGCGCGGAGCAGCAAGGTGACGGTGCATTACTCGGGCTGGACGACGGATGGGAAGATGTTTGATAGCTCGAAGACGCGGGGGCAGCCGGTGACGTTTCGATTGGATCAGGTGATCGCAGGCTGGACGGAGGGGCTGCAACTGATGAAGGAGGGGGAGAAGGCGCGGCTCTGGATTCCGGAGAAGCTGGCTTACAAAGGGGAGTCGCCGCCGTTTGGGATGCTGGTGTTCGAGGTGGAGCTGATCAAGGTGGAGTAAGGGCTCGCGCGCAGTGCTGGCGCGTTGTTTAATCGCTCGAGCGCGACATAGTAGGGCGTGCCTGAAATTTCCTGTGTCGCGGCCGCGAGTTCTCCGGCGCTGATGGCGAGCTCATGATCGAACGGGAAGTGACGCGGGAACATGCGGGCCTGCGGCTGGATCGGTTCCTGGCGCTGGAGTTGCCGGAGTTTTCGCGCTCGCGTTTGCAGGCGTTGATCACGGAGGGGTGTGTGCTGCTCAACGGCGTGCAACCCCGCACGCGCGAGCTGGTGAAGACGGGCGATCTGGTGCGGCTGGAGGTGCCGGCGGTGGAAAAGATCGACGCCGCCGCGGAGGAAATCGCGTTCCCGGTTTTGTTCGAAGACGAGCACCTGATCGTGCTCGATAAACCGGCGGGGATGGTGGTGCACCCGGGCGCGGGGAACGCGGACGGGACGCTGGTGAATGCGCTGCTGCATTATTGCCCGACGCTTTCGGGGATTGGTGGAAAAGAGCGGCCAGGAATCGTGCATCGTCTTGATAAGGAGACGAGTGGCTGCCTGGTGGTGGCGAAGAACGATGCGACGCATCGCGAGCTTTCGAAGCAATTTGCGGCGCGGACTTTGAAGAAGATTTACCTCGCGCTGGTGGCGGGGCGGTTAAAGAAAAACGCAGGGACGATCGATGCGCCGATCGGTCGTCACCCGGTGCATCGTCAGCGGATGAGCATCTCGCGGACGTCGCGTGGGCGCTCGGCCAAAACGGAATACAAGGTGGTGCAGGGCGGCTGGGAGATGAGCCTGGTGGAGTGTGCGTTGCATAGCGGACGGACGCATCAGATCCGGGTGCACTTGCATCACCTGGGCAATCCGGTGCTGGGCGATAAGCTCTATGCGGCGCGAATCGCGAAGGCGTTTCCGCGGCAGATGTTGCACGCGTGGAAGCTGGGCTTCACGCATCCGGCGACAGGTTTGTGGCAGGAATTTGAAGCGCCGCTGCCGGAGGATTTTCGCGCGGCGCTGGCGACGCTGGCGTGATGGATTGACCGATGGGTCTGTGCCGTGCGCGAGCCTGCGCGGGTTCCGGTTTAAAAACAAAACGGCGGCGGAACTCGCGAGAGCCCCGCCGCCGTGATGAAGGAATCTACCGGTTACAAGTCAGCGACCGTCGAGCGTCGGTTGCGCATCACCAGGAAACCCGCGAGCAGGCCGAGGCCGAGCAGCGCATAGGTGGATGGCTCGGGGACGACGACCGCGATGTCGCGGAGTCCAGGTCCGGCCAGCGTGCCGGAGGAGGTCAGGACGGCGTTAGTGAGATTGAGAGTGTAGAGGTTGTTGCCGCTGGAGAAGTAAGCGGTGTTCATTCCGCCGACGGTGAGAACGTCGAAGCCTGTGACGCCTGGGAGCGCGTCGAAGGTGAGCCCGCCCAAGGTGAGCGTGCCCACGGTGGTGAGGGTGGAGAAAGTAGGGCCGTTGGTGTGCAGCACGAGCGTGTTCAACGAGGCGTCGATGCTGTAGAGCGCGGTGGAAGTGGGGCCGGCGAAATTATTCGTGTAAGCGGCAGCAACGAGGTTCGGCGTGGCGCCGGCGTTCGGGTCACCTGCGGCATAAGTGAGGGTGCCGTCCATGGTGACGGTGCCCGTGGACGGGGTGAGGCGGAAGTTAGTGGTGTTCGCAAAGACGCGCAGGCGGTTGGCCATTGGGTTGAAGTCGATCACGGTCGCGCCGGGGATGGCGTTCGACACATCCACGGTGGCGGCGCCGGTGGAGCTCAAAACGTAGAGGGTGCCGCTCGTGCCCATGCCGTAGAGCTGGCCGTTGCTGGAGCTGAAGTAATCGATCCCGACGAGGCTATCGCCACCGTTTAAACCGGTGACTGCGACCGTGGTGGGCGTCGAACCGGCGCCATTATAAAATGAAAGCGTGGTGCCGCCGGAGCCAAGACCGACAAAGGATTGCGCTTGCGTAAGTCCTGCAGCGGCGAGGAAGAGGGCGGTGAAGGTGAGGAGAATTTTTTTCATTGAGAGGTATTGGATGAGTATTGAGCTACCAGCGATATCCGCCGCCCACTTTGCGACGGATGCGTTGATCTCCAGGAAATCATTTTCTCAGCTCCCGCGGAAAATCTCGGGCAGTATTTCATGCGGGTCAGGATGAGGCAGGTCCACGGTAGCGGCACACGTCTTCATTAAGAAGGAGACCGTGGCGAGGAGCGGCGGGATGACAATTATGCCGTTCTTCAACAGATGCTCCTTTGCTTGCAACACCACACGGTGGCGGCTCGCGCTTGACTGGTATGTGCAGAATTTAACTACATAAAAGCGTGAGAAGGTTGATGAGCGCCGTTTTGTTGTTCTCCGTTATCTCGACGGCGTCCAGCCCCGCGGCGCCTCCCGTTTACGTGGAGAGCTTCGCTCGTTTGGGTTTGTTGCACACCGGTTCCACTCCGAACGGTCGCCAGGTGCAGGCGGGCGACGGAAATTCTCTACGGCCTAACGAGCGCAGGCGGGAGCAACAACGGAGGCGCCATCTTCCGCGTCACGCCAGCGGGAGCGCGATCGTTCGTGCCTTTTATCCCGATGGAAGCCAAACCGTGAATAGATCGCCCGGTAACGTCGGAGGTCCAACCGGGAAAAACCCTGACGGCACCCCGGTCAAGAAACCTCATTGACCCGGCTGGTCTCGCGATGACTATCTTTCCGTAGACAAGCTAAGAGGGCCGGACAGCGATTTGACTACCGGAACCACACCGATATTTGAGTGAAATTAGTGTTTCAGTGGGTAAATCCCGTTCACCGTCTATGGATGAGTTAGCAAAAATCGCGCGGTTCTCGCTGGTATTGGGCGCGCTAGCAATTGGATTTTGGCTGCTGTTCTTAGGAATGCATGCGGTAGTGACTCAGTCCTTGGATAGAGAAATTGGGTTGAAGCAGTTTGGTCCATGGTTCCCGAATCGTCTCGGGGGGATTTCGGCCGTTTTGGCCGGGTTTTCTTTGATCTCCGCCGCCGGAGGTCTGTTTTCAATCTGCGCCTTCCATAGCGCGATTAAGCCTCACGCCCCCCGTTGGGTTCTTTTCGCGCCATGGGTTTTCATGTTGGGCTGGGCTGCTTTGAAGCTAGCGGCGAATCATCTTTTCACTCCCTGAAGGGGCAGAATCCCGCCGCGTTGGAAGTCGCGGATGCGCTCTCTAACTCCTGCCGCTCTCCAAAAAGAACCTTCCGGCCGGGAGTTGATTAAAGCGTTGGGAGGGGGGCGGTCCTCTGTTTCTGTCGCAGTGCGATCGAAACACGAAACCGCATTTTGTGCTGAGCTGGAGCGTAGCGCAGGCTCAATAAGGAGGCGTTAGCTGACTGCCGGAATACTCTGCGTTTTTCTGAGCGCGGCTAATCAGAAAAGCGGGGCGTGTCCACACGTCGCAACACCTCCGGCAGGCGGCGGACACGTTTACCTCACCGCGCATCGTATGAAACTAGTTCAGACCGCGGGCGCGCCAGCCGGTAACGACCCAAAGTCCCTGCCAAGCCGGTGGCCGGCGCGGAGGATCTCCGCGTGGCAGTAGCGGCGCTGATGTACGGTCAGCCGACGATCGCTGGGGTGGATGGGTTTTTTCTAAGCAGAAGTCGGGCCGTGGCGAGGAGCGGCGGGAGCATGATGATGCCGCGCAACCACATTTCGGAATGCCAGGGGAGAAGGAAAAGGCGTTCGTTCCAAAAGAGGAAGTAGGCGAAGAGAGTGACGGAGAGCACCTGCCACGGCCGCGCGTCGCGCCAGGCGGCGAAGGGAAGGAGCCAGGTGAGATACCAGGGATGCAGGACGGGTGAGAGGATGATGGCGGTGCCCATGACCCAGAGCAGCCCGCGTTTCCAATTACGAATGAAGCAGAGGGACACCACGCCGACCGCTCCAAGAATGACTGCGTTGTAGTGGTAATTTTTTTGGCGCGGATTCGGCCAGACGGTCTCCTCGATGAGCCACCAGAAGAGATCGTTCAAGCGCGTGACCGCGGCGAAGCTGCGGAGCGTGTCCCAGATCGGAATGTGCGGCCAGCCGTAAGCAAGGCTGAGCGCGCCCGGGATGGCGAGAGCGAGGGCGAGGACAGGGGCGCGGGAGCGGAGGGCGAAGACGCACAACGGCAGCAAGAGCAGCGGGATGAGCTTGATCGAGATGGCAAGCCCCAGAAGCGCGGCGGCGCCGAGAGCGAGCAGCCACTTCGTCCGCGCGACGGTGGTCTGCTCGAAGCGGACGAGGAGGACGATTCCGCCCACCATGGGCAGGACCATGAGGCTGTCGAAATGAGCGGAGCCGGCGAAGCTGTAAACGACGAGAGGATTCCACCCATACCAGGCCGCGCTCCGGAAGCGGGAAGCGGCGGGCAAAAGCAAAAGAAGGAGGCCGGCGGTGGCGAGGTCGGCGGTGGCGAAGAGGAGTTTGTAGAGAAGGGGGCTGGCGGAGATTTGGCTCAGACCAGCGAAGATGAGTTCCACGCCGGGCGGATAGATGGCGGGCGTGTCGCGGTGATTGATTTTATTCCAATTCGGAAACGCCTCCTGCACGTCGGCGAGCGCGGGGTCATCGGGCGCATGCACGTAGGGATTGAAACCAGCGTTTTGGATCTTCCCCTCCCATTGGTAACGCCAGAAATCATCGCCTGGCTCAATTGGCAGCGCGAGGAGTCGGAGGAGAACGGCGATGCTCCAGAAGAGCACGGCCTGTTTGCGCACGGAGATGGCGCTGGGGAAATTTGAGACGGCGAGAAGGAAGGCGAAGCCGCCGATGAGGGCACACGCGACGAAGCGGACCGGCATCTCGGCCAGCGTCCAATCATCGTAAAGATTCAGGGCCGCACCGGACGCGAGCGCGATTGTAAGAAAGACAGCGAACCGAAAAACCTGCATGGCGCTCATGCGTGCGAGCTGATGGGTGACGGACTCAGGCCGCGTCAGGCGTGATCGCGGGCGCCGCGGGCGCTGCTTTAGCGATTGCGCCTCCGCCCATCCAGAGGAGGCCGGCGTGATGCGCCGCGAGGTCGACCAGCTCCGCGACCCGGCGCTTTAAAAGACGGGCGCGGAAGGTGAGAAACCCGAGGAACGCGAGATAGGCGAACCAGACGATGAGATCGGGCTGACCCGTGCTGAGCTGGTGATAAACAAGCAGGGTAAGGATGACGAGATTGATGATGACGGTGGTGGGGACGAGGCGATTATGGAGCGAGACGCGGGTGAGGCATTTCGGGCCGCCGTGGTATTCGGTCACGGTCTGAAGTTCGATGCTCCACCAGAAGTTCCCGTAGATCTGAAGGTCCCACTCGTTCCACCCGGTATCGGTGGAGTAACGCCAGCCTTCGCTTTCGAGCAGCGCAAGGATGTGCGTGAGGAGTTGGTGGCGTTCCTGACCGTCTTCGCTCCAATAACTGCGACGACTCGCCCCGCGCTCCCGATTTTTTGAATCCGCTGGAAGGATTTCGTGGGTGGCGATAACGGCGCGGGGCGTGCGTTTAAATTGCAGCCAGGTGAAGTAGCGCGCCCAACCGCGCACCAGAGGCTGCGCGAACGCGAGCGCCATGACGAGAAGGCGGGCTGCGATAGTATCGAACTTCGGCTCGATCCGAGCGCGCAACATGTAGGAAAGCGCGACGCAAAGGGTCCCGCCAAACATGAGGTAGGGAACGATGCGCGCTTCGGGCACAAAGATGCCGATACCGAAGAGGAAGACGGTGAACGCGAACCACTCGATGCTGCTGAGATAACTGGCGACCTCGGAGTGCGGGGTGGGGTAGATGGATTGGAAGAAACCTTCGCCGAAGACACCGTGATAGACGATCGGCCGGTTAATAAACCAACTGAACCGCGGGGTGCCGTAGATGCGCCCGCGCCATTTCGCGGTGCCAGTGGGACCGAAAAAGATGAGGTGCTTGAAGCGCAACATGGATTCGGCTTCGCCATATCCTTCCTGTTGTTTCCGGAAAGCCGAGAGCGTGAAACGCCGGTAATGCCAGACGATGGCGGAGGGGCTGAAGGCGATCTCGTGTCCGCTCTGTTGCACCCGCCAGCAGAAGTCCACATCGTCGCCGGCTTTGTGATAGCCGACGTCGAATCCGCCCACGTTTTCGAAGGCCCATCGATACCAGGCCATGTTACACCCGGGGATGTGCTCGGCGACGGTATCGGTGAGCAGGACGTGCGTAGGACCGCCGGGAGCAGCCGCCACGCAAGCCTGGACCCAGCTTTGCGCCGGAGGCGAGACGTTCGGCCCGCCCACGCCCGCGTAGGCGCCGCTGCGGAGGGTGCCGATGAGGTAGCGCAGCCAATCCTTGTCCGCCATGCAGTCGGAATCGGTGTAGGCAAAAACTTCACCGCGAGCCGCCGCCGCGCCAGTATTCCGGGCGTGGCTGAGGCCATGGTTGCTTTGGTGGATGTAGCGGATTTCGGGGAAGCGAGCCGCGATGGTGGCGGTGTTATCCGTGGAGCCATCATCAACGAGGATGATCTCGTAATCCGGGTAATCGATCCGCCCTAACGAATCGAGGCAGGCTTCGAGGGTTTTCCCGCCGTTGTAGGAGCAGACGATGACGGAGACGCTGGGAGCGTCGACGAGGGCGGCTTGCGGCAGGGTGGAATTGTCCTGCCCTAGTTTTTCGCGCAGACGAGAGAAGACTTTCTTCGGCTGGCGATCGCGGGTGACGAGACCGAAAGCCCAATCGGTGATCTCCTGTTCGCCGGTAAACCATTCATCGGTCCACGAGAAAAAAATGGTGCCGGCGAGACCGCACTTGGCCACGGAGTCTACGTGCCAGCCGAGCATCTCGGCTTGCTCGTCTTCGCTGTGGCGAATGGTATCCATGCCGAATTCGCCCAGGATGAGCGGGCGATCTTCAGCCAGATTTTGCAAGCGCAGGAGGTAACGCTCGAAGTCGCTTTGCGTGTGCAGGTAAACGTTAAAGCAGAGAAAATCGACGTTCTGCGGCAGGAGAAACTCGGTCGGCGGGAAGCTGGCGTAGGAGAAGAGGACGTCGGGATTAATCTCGCGGCCAAGACGGATGAGGTGCTCGAGAAACTCGGTGACGCGTTGCACGCCGAGCCAGCGCACCATCGTGGTCGAGATTTCGTTCCCAACCAGGTAACCGAAGATCGCGGGGTGACCGACGTGTTTGGCTACGGCGGAGCGGACTGACTCTTCGATCGAGCGGCGGGCAGTTTTATCTCGAAGGAACTCAATATGTTTCGCCCAGGGAATGGTGATGAGGACGCGCAGGCCGGACGCAGCGCAGGCATCGAGAAACCAAACGGGCGGGGAGTGGTAGATGCGCAGGAGATTAATCCCCAGTTCGCGCATCTGGGCGAGATCGCGCGCCAACTGCTCCGGCGTGCCGAGATAGTGGCCCTCGGCGTCGGGTCGGAAAGGACCATAGGTGACCCCCTTGACGTAGAACTTCTGCGCGCCATCAAAGAAGAATTTGGCGACGGCGCCGATGCGGCCCAGCGAAGGGGAACTCACAGAGCAGTTCCCTAGTCGATGGGCGACCGCGACGCAAAGCTTTTAGCGGAGCTGGTCTAAAGGCGCGGCGTGATCGTCTGCCGCAGCTTCATCATGCCGCGACGAATCCGCGCTTTCACGGTGCCGAGCGGCGTCTTCAGTTGACGTGCAATCTCCTGCTGGGTCAGGCCGCTGAAGAAGGCGAGCTCGATGGCTTTGCGTTGATCGTCGGAAAGCTGAATGACGGCGCTGCGAACGATCGCCTGCGTCTCGTGAGCGGCGGCTTCGTCGGCCGAATCTGTCTCGGACATGCGATCCCAGATTTGCGCTTCCGCTTCCATATCGCCTTGCAGGCGTTGGCGACGTTGGACGCGGCGCAGGCGGTCGATGGCCTTGTTGCGCGTGAGCGTCATGGCCCAGGTAAGAAGTTTTCCGCGGCGTGAATCGTAGACGGCCGCCTTTTGCCAGATCTGCACGAAGGCTTCCTGCACCACTTCCTCGGCGTCTCGGACGTTATTTAAAATTCGGTAGGCGGTGGCTTGGAGAATTCCCGCGTAGCGAGAATGAAGCTCTTTCAGACTGCGCTGATCGCCGTCAGCGGCGAGGCGAAGTAATTCGACATCGGTAATCTCAACACAAGATGAACAACTCATGAACAGAAGATATACACGACAAGATAATAGGCAACGCCTTTTTTCTAAGCAGCGCTACACGGGGTCCGCCCTCCTAAGACGAGAGCCGGGAGAGGAGCGTGTCGACGGTTGCCGCCGTCTGATTGATCTGCGCGGGAGTGTGCGCGGTGGAGAGAAAGCCCGTCTCAAACTGCGACGGGGCGAAGTAGATGCCGGCATCCTGGGACTGGCGAAAGAACTCCCCGAACTTCGCGAGGTCGCTCAGTTTGGCAGAGGCGAGGTCCGTAACCGGCGCCTCGGTAAAGAAGAGACAGAACATCGAGCCCACTCGATGAAACGTGTAGGACTTGGGCAGACGAGCCAGCATCTCGCGCATCCCCGCTTCAAACTGCGCGCCGAGATTTTCCAAAACTTGCCAGCCATTGATCCGTTCCAGCTCGCGGAGCTGCGCCAGACCTGCCGCCATCGCGAGAGGGTTTCCTGATAGAGTGCCAGCCTGATAAACCGGACCGATCGGGGAGAGGAAATCCATGATCTCGGCGCGACCGCCGAACGCACCCACCGGCAGGCCGCCGCCGATCACTTTGCCGAGAGCCGTCAAATCAGGCGCGATCCCGTAGAGCTCTTGTACACCGCCGCGCGCGACGCGGAAGCCGGTCATGACTTCATCAAAGATTAGAAGCGCGCCTTCTTCCGTGCAGATTGCGCGAAGCTCTTCGAGGAAGCCGTCTTGCGGAAAGAAGAGGCCCGCGTTGGCAGGAATCGGCTCCAGAATGATCGCGGCGATGGCGCCCTTATTTTCGCGGAAAGCAGCGCGGACGGCGGAGATGTCGTTAAAGGGCAGGGCGAGAGTCAGGTCGGCAAAGGCGGCTGGAACACCCGCGCTATCGGGAGCGCCATGAGTGAGGGCGCCGCTGCCAGCATTTACCAACAGAGAGTCGACATGGCCATGGTAGCAGCCCTCGAATTTGATCACTTTGTCACGCCCGGTGAAGCCGCGGGCCAAACGCAGGCACGACATGGTGGCCTCCGTGCCACTGTTCACCATCCGCACTTTCTCGATCGAGGGCACCCAGCGGCAGATCAATTCCGCCATCTCGACTTCCCGCGGATTCGGGATTCCAAAGCTGACGCCTTCGGCTGCCGCGGCTTGAACCGCCTCCACTACGACCTGCGGCGCGTGCCCCAGAATGGCGGGACCCCAGCTTCCCACGTAGTCGATATATTGTTTTCCATCCACATCCCAAATGCTGGCGCCAGCGGCGCGCTCGACGAAGAAGGGCTCGCGGCCGAGGCCGCGGAAAGCACGGACAGGAGAATTCACACCGCCGGGAATGGAGCGGAGAGCGGCGGCAAAGAGTGCGGAAGAACGGGCGGACATGTGAACGCTGAACGTCCGATGCGCAGCGCCCAACGTCCAACATTCAATGGAAAAAGCGCGGACCACGGGTGCGTGCGTTGACAGTCTCCTGCGGCGCCCATACGCTCCGTTCGCGCAAGGGCGGGGTAGCCAAGTGGTAAGGTCGGGGTCTGCAAAACCTCTATTCGCGGGTTCGATTCCCGCCCCCGCCTCGCGGCGCGATACCCTCCAGCGCCATGAATGTCCGGGCCCATCGCGCGTTTGCCGCTCTGCAGCGACAATTCGCCAAGAGTGGTGCGTTGCTTCAGCCATGGCGTGGCGCGGCCTATCGCGTCACGACTCTGGATTATCCGAACGAGCAGAGCATTCTCTCCGGGGCCGGCAGCTGGCGATGGGGCGGACGTTGGAATGCCCCGGGATCTTTCCGGGCGGTCTATGGGAGCACGAGCGACCTGGTGGCCGTGGCTGAGTCGCGAGCCACGGCGGAGTATGCGGGCATCCCGCATGTGTTCCGCACGCCGCGCCTCCTGGTTGCGATTGAATTCGATCTGGCGCGTGTGTTGGACCTGACCGTGCCAAAAAACCAGGTAGCGCTGGGTATCTCGTCGGAAGAATTGGACCAGGAAGACTGGCGGAAGATCCAGGCGGAAGGCGATGAGAGCCTCACCCAAGCGATCGGGAGAGCGGCGTTCGAGAGCGGAGCTAATGCTCTTCTGGTCCCATCGGCGAAAGTCCCGAATGGCATCAATGTCGCTTACTTCCCAGAGAACCAGAGCGCGCCGGGGGAAGCGAGTGTTTGCGAATCCGGCCAGCTGGACCAGATTCGTGTAAGCAAAAAGACATGAAAATGTGCACGAAAAAATGCTTGTAGCGGGAAGGTGAGAGAGATAAAGTGAGAGGTATGAAAAGCAAAAAGGCGAGCTCCGGACGCAGCCGTGAGAGCCTCCGGGTGAAAGAACCGGCGGCGACCTCCTACGGAGCCATCCCAACGGCAAACACCCCTCCGGCCTTGCAAGATCTCGCGAAGAAATTTGGTCTGCGGCAGGAGACGCTGAGCCGGATGACCGGGTTTTCTTTGCGAGCGGTCGCAGGCTGGGCCAGCGGCAAGCCCCCATCGGCTCCCGTCCAACGCGCCCTCACCGAGATGGATCGGCTATTGGATGCGCTCGCTCGGCTCATGCAACCCAAAGACGTCGGCCGTTGGCTAAAGGAACCCAATCCGGCTTTCGATGGCTCCACCCCGGTGCAGGTCATCGAGCGCGGCCAGACCGATCGAATCTGGCGCATGCTTTATTTCGTCGAATCCGGCGAACCCGGTTAATCCAATCCCCAGCGGGAGAATGGCTCGCGTCCTGCTAAAGAGGCAGCGGTGAATCATGTCATTCTCGGTTTGTGTGTGATCCTCGGGGCCACCTCTTTGGCGGAAGCGAAGCTGAACCCGATGACGGTGAAAGAGATCTCACTCATGCTCCGGAGCGGATACTCCGTGGAGATGGTGGAGAAGGATGTGGCCGGGCGATATTTTCTTGGAGCGATCGATGTCGCGGAGGAGAAGGCACTGACGGAAGTGGGAATGACGCCGGCCTTTCTAGAGCGGCTCAAGAGCGGCGCTTACGCCGTCCCCGCGGACGATGTGGAAGCGGTCCGCCGGGAGCTGGAAGCCAAGGCGCAGCGTCGCGCGGCGCAGCAGGAAGAAGCGAAAAAATTTAACAGCCTTTATCAGGACCAACTGGCGCGCAGCCGCGCCTCGGCAGTGCCCACACCGGGTGTGGGCCCGAACGTCATCGCCGCGATGGTGCGGGGCGATCTGGCCACTTCGCGCAACGGCGTTTTGACGGCCTATAACGATCAAGCCCTGGAACGGAAGAAAGTCATCGCGCTCTATTTTGCGGCGCAGTGGTGTCCCTCCTGCCGCAAGTTCACGCCCGAGTTGATTGAGTATTACAAGCGCACGGTGGCAGCGCATCCCGAGTTTGAGCTCATCTTCGTGAGCAACGACCGCTCTGGACCGGCCATGGAAAAATACATGCGCGACGCGCAAATGCCGTGGCCTGCGGTGATCCACGAGACGATTGCGGAGAAGCGCGAACTTCTTCGTTACGCGGGCAGCGGCATTCCGTGCCTGGTCCTGGTGGATGGCTCCGGCAAAGTCCTCTCCGATAGCTACGACGGAAAAACCTACCTCGGCCCCAATCGGGTGCTGGCAGATCTGAACCGGATCCTCGGCGTGACCACTCCCGGGGCCGTAGCCGCGAACCCCTAAGGCTCCTAGTTCGTCCCGGCCAGGGCGGCGAGTCGACCCAACTCTTCCCAGCGCGCATAGAGCGTCGCGACCCGCTCCCGCGCGGCCGCCAGCTCGGCTTCCATAGCTGCTGTCTCCTCTCGCGGTTGCAGATAAAACTCGGGCGCCGCGAATTTTTTCTCAAAAAGAGCCAACTCATTTTCGGCGGCGAGAATGGTTGCCTCGATCGTCTCGAGCTCGCGCGCTTCCTTGTATTTTAGCTTCCGCGGCTTGGCCGTGGGAGACGCCGGAGCGGCCGCTCCCCGCCCGGCGGGCTGGGGCGTCCCCGGGTTGGTCTCGCCGCGCTTCTCCAGGTAGCGATCGTAGTTCCCGACATGGTATTGCACCGCACCGCCCACTTCGAAAGCGAGGATGGAATTGCAAACCCTGTTCAGGAAATAGCGATCGTGGCTGACCACGATGACCGAGCCGCCGAACGCGACCAAAGCCTCTTCCAGCAGACGCAGGGTGCCCAGATCGAGATCGTTTGTCGGCTCGTCGAGGATCAAAACATTGCCGCCGCGCTTCAGGATTTTCGCGAGCAGGACGCGGCTGCGTTCCCCTCCGCTCAATTGCGAGATGCGAGTATTGATGCGGTCCTCGGAAAACAGGAATCGGCGGAGATAGCCGCGCAAGGTGATGCTTTCCTCGCCCAGTTTCACCACTTCGCTTCCATCGCTCACCTCGTCCCAGACAGTCTTCTCTTCATCGAGGAGCATGCGATTTTGATCGACGTAATTAATTTCCGTCCGCGCGCCGATCTCCACCTCGCCGGCGGCTGGCTCCAGATCGCCGAGAATGAGTTTTAGGAGCGAAGATTTGCCGAGCCCGTTGCGACCCACAATACCGAGACGCTCCCCAGCTTGAAGCGAAAGGCTCACGTCGCGGAAAAGCACGCGCCCTGCGATTTCCAGGGTCACATCCCGCAACTCAATCACGCGGTTCGCGAGCTTCGGCGCGGGCGGGATGATGAGATCGACATCCAGCTCCGGCTCCGGCGCCTCCTGCGCGGCCAACTCGAAATAGCGATCGATGCGATCCACCGATTTGGTCCGGCGCGCGCGCGGCCCGCGGCGAACCCATTCCAGTTCCCGTTTTAAAAACTTTTGCCGCTTCTTCTCCTGCATCTCCTCCACCGACTGACGTTGCGCGCGGGCCAGGAGGTAATCCGTGTAGTTGCCCTCGTAAGTGGAAAACTGGCCACGCGCCAGCTCGACGATGCGGGTCGCGACGCGATCGAGGAAATAGCGATCGTGCGTGACGAAGAGACAGGTGCCGTTGTAGCGCGCGAGGAAATCTTCCAGCCACTCGATTGAGCCCGTGTCGAGATGGTTCGTGGGCTCGTCGAGGAGGAGAAAATCGGGCCGCGGCAGCAAGGCGCGGCAAAGGACCACGCGCCGCTTTTCGCCGCCCGAGAGTGTGCCCACGATGCGATCCTCATCCGGCGCGTGCAGATTGCTGATAAGCGATTTGATCCGGTGCTCGAGATCCCAACCGTCCGCGTGCTGAATTTGCTCGAGGAGAAGACCGCTCTGCGCGCTCTCCGGCGGGACGCGCTCGTATTCCGAGAGGAGATCGAGGATGCGTTGCGCGCCGCTCAGAATGTTCTCGTGCACGGTGGCGGTATCATCGAGATCGAACACTTGCGGCATGTAGCCAGCCACCAGATCCCGCCGCAGCGCCATGTCTCCCGAATCGGGTCGAGTCGCTCCCGCCGCGATCTGAAGGAAGGTCGATTTGCCGGAGCCGTTCCGTCCCACCAGGCCCACGCGTTCGCCTTCGAGAATGGTGAGGCTGGCGCCGTCGAGCACAGTCTGGGTGCCGTGACGAACGATGAGATTATTCGCGCTCGCGACCGCGATTTTGGTAGCTTCAGCCATGTCCGTTGCAAGGTAGCCGCGGATCGACCCGTTGCCACTGCGGGTCCGAAAACGGAGCGCGCGCCTCAGGGCTGCGCAGGTGTGAGGCCGCCATTGCCCTCGTCGAGATAGATGGTTTCGCCCACGCGCGAGAGATGCAGCTTTTGTCGCCAAATGCCGTGAGACAGCGGCCGACTCGCTTCCACGATTTCTGATTGCACGGCTGGGGCGAAATCCGTGTCTCCGGCGAGCGCCTCAATCGGCACCCGTCCATCGAGCTCGCGCGCCGGCAACCCGAGGAGCTGCATGATGAGCGGCGCGAGATCAAGGTTACTGGTGGGGATGGCACTGTTCAGGCCTTTGCGAAAATCCGGCCCTGCCGCGACGAACAGGTTGTGGACGTCGAACGGACTGAGCGTGCCGTGCGTTCCCTTGGCGTCGCCTTTCCCGTTGGCCTCGATCGTGCCTGCAGCGTCGAACTCGTTAGGCCGCTCGCTCCAGCGTCCGGAGAGAACCACGTCGGGTCCCGCCGCAGTTTCGAGATGCACCTGGGCAAGCGGGAAGGTGCCCTCGGTTTTAGCGCGCGAGAAAATCACACCGGAGAAGTCCTGTTGCTGCAGCCACTCCGCCAGGCGGCGGGTCAGCGGCGCGTCGTGATCAGTCACGTAAAAGAAGATGGTCCCGCCGTTGCCGATCACACGGATGGCGGGATCCGGGCCTGCCGGCTTCTCTCCCCGAAGGATCGGGAAGCCGTCTTGCTCGAGGAGAGCCGCGATGTTGAGCGGGCGAGCGATGGTGGAAAATCCATGATCGGAAACGACGAGCACATCGGTCTGTGCGCGGACGCCTTTTTTCTCGAGGGCCGCCAGGACCGTGGCCAAGCACGCGTCGCTCGATTTGATCGCGGCCAGGCTGAGCGCGCTGCCGGGCGCAGTAGCATGCTCGGTGCGATCGGGGTCGCCCAACCAAAGCACGGAGAGTTCCGGCAGGCCGTCCTTCCACAAGACCTCCGTCAACGCGCGCGTCGTCCAGCGATCCTGGGCACTGCTCGGCACCTTCACAGAGTTGGGGTAGGGGCCGAGAACTTTTCGGAAGCGCGCGAAGGCAGAGGCCGGCAAGGTGGTGCCCTCCACCAACGTAACCGAATCGCGAGGGGCCGGCCCGTTGACCTGACGATCAAACGCTATCGGCGCTGATTTTGTTCCGGCGATCGCGGTCCGGCCACCGCGGGCTTGCACCAATTCCGCGACTGTGGGCACGAGCAGATAACGACCGCCACTCGCCTGATCGAGGAGGCGCACGCTGGCGGGGTCGTTCATGCCCAGACTTTTGCTGGGCTCCACCTCGGGGCGGTATTCGTAGTTGCCGAGCACGCCGCTGCGCGCGGGATGAACACCGGTGGCCAGAACGGTGGCGTTTACGCTCGTGAGCGTGGGATAGACGGAGTGGTGACGGCGGAAGTTTACGCCGGTTGTCGCTAATTTCGCGAGGGTAGGGGCATGGGCGGCGGTGGCAAAATCCGCGCGCATTCCGTCCCAGACGATCAGGACGACGTGCTTCGCTTTCCCGCGCGGTTTTGCTTCCGCCTCAGGCGCGGAGAAAGCGGTCGTCAACGGATGCGCGGCAAGCGCGGCCAGACATAAGATCAGCGCGCTCCGCACCGGCTTGAAAATTACTCGGCCGCCTTGCCCGTCGGAATCGTGCCGGCCTTGATCACGGTCAAGCTCTCGGGGCGAATGTGCTTTTTGATCGCGCCATTCACTTGTTCGAGCGTGAGCGCTTCCAGCCGCTTCGGATACTCGTCCAGCCAGCTCGGATCGTAGCCGCGTTGAACGGCGTTGAGAAGCGCAGCGGCCAGACCATCGGTCGTGGCCAGGCCCACCTTAAAGGTGCCAATAAGATTGCTTTTCACGCGCTCGAGTTCAGCGGAGGTGATGCCGTCTTTATACCAGAGATCGAGTTGGCGTTGGGTGGAGGCCATGCCTTTTTCGAGGAGATCGGGAGCAAAGTTTGCTGTGATACGCCACGTCCCATCCGCAAAAGAATCATCCGCCACGCTGGCGCCGATTCCGTAGGTAAGACCCTCTTTGTCGCGCACGTTCGCCATCAAGCGGCCGGTAAAACCGGAACCAAGAACCGACGTGCCCACGCGGAGCGCGAGCGCCTCCGGATCCTTATACATCAAGCCGGTCGCTTCGCCGATCATGACCGTCACGTTCGGCTTGTCGGCCATCGCGATCACTTCTTCCTGCTTCTTGCCCGCGGCCTGCGCCTTGGGAAAATCCTCCGGTTTGACGCCACCCGACCAGTTCTCAAAAGCTTCGCCCAGCTCTCCGCGCAACGTGGTCAGGTCGAAGTCGCCCACCACCACCATCGTCGCCTGGATGGGGCCGTAGTAGCGCGCATGAAACAGGCGCACGTCGTCGAGCTTCGCGGATTCAATCGCCGCCATCAGCTCCTTCGTTGGCGGCTCGTAGTTCGGGTGACCCTTTGGGTAAAGCTTCTCCGCCAGCGCCTGGCTTGCACGGTAGCTCGTGCTTTCCATGGCCCGCTGCAGATCGCCCACCAGTTGTTTTTTTAACTTCGCGAATTCCTCCGGCGCAAAAGCGGGCGTGCGGATCTCTTCGGCGAGAAGCGTCATGACGGTCGGCAAATCTTTCCGGAGACATTTGCCGTAGAACTCGACCATCACGCCGCCGACGGAAAAGTTAATGCTGGCGCCGATGTCATCGAGCTTTTGCGTGATGGCAAACTTGTCCTGCTTCGCCGTGCCCTGATCGAGCATCTCGCCAGCGAGCGTGGGGATGGCGATGTTATTCTCGGGCGCAAAAACATCGCCGGCCGGAATGGATCCGCGGAAGGTGACCACATCCTTCACCTCAGTTTTGTAAGCGATCAGATCGAAGCCGCCCACGAACGAGCGTTGCGCTTTATTCGCAATCTGGGCGCTGAGGGTGGGAGCGAGGACCGCGAGGAGCGCGGCGAAGAGGAGCGTGGTGCGTTTCATGACTTCTTTTTCGGAGCTGGGGTGGCGGATTCTTTCTCGTCAGCGGGCGCGCCGGCGACGTTCGGGATGAACCAGCCGGTGGTGCGCTGGTCCTCCTCCAGGTAAGTGTTGGCGACGCGTTTCACATCGGCGGCGGTGACTTTTTGCAACGCTTCGTCGCCCTTGACGTAGAGCGTCCAATCACCTGCGGCGATGAATTCGTTTAACTTGCTCGCGATGGAAAAAGAGCCGTCCCGCGCGTAAGAGGCGGCGGCGAGCATGCGGGCGACCGCAGCGGAGACTTCATTCTCGGTCACGCCCTCTTTTTTCACGCGCTCCAATTCGGCCAGCACCATCTTTTCAACCTGCTCGTGGGTGCTCCCCGGAGCGAGGCTGGCGTAGATGAGATAGAGCGAAGGATCGTGGAAGAACCCGACGTCGCCCTGCACGCTGGTGGTGACGTTCTTATCCGTGAGCGCGCGGTAGGCGCGGCTGTTTTTTCCTGCGGTTAAAATCACATCCAGCACGCGCAGCGCGGCCTGATCTTTATCCAGCGCTGCGGGAACCTTGTGCGCGATCGCCACCACACCCAGCTCACCGGCGCGCTTTATCGCGACCCGGCGCGGGCCGGTTTGCTCCGGCTCTTCGGTGTAGACGACGGGGATCGGCTTCGGCGCTTTCGGAAAGGCGCCGTAGTTTTTCTTAATCAACTCCAGCGCCTGCGCGGGATCGAAATCGCCGATGACGGACGCGGTCGCGTTGTCCGGCCAATAGAAGGTGTCGTAAAATTCCTTCAGCTTTTCGATCGAGACTTTCTCGATATCGCTCCGCCAACCGATGGTGGAGTGATGGTAGGGATGCGCCATGTAAGCGGTGGCGTAGATCTCCTTTTCCAGTGCTTGCGTGGGCTCATTTTCGCCGATCTCAAACTCGTTCCGCACCACCGTCATCTCCGGCTTCCGATCCTCCTCGCGCAGCCAAAGATTGCGCATCCGATCGGCTTCGACCGCCATGTATTTGTCGAGATGCTCGCTCCCGATGTTGGCGTAGTAATTTGTCCGATCCAGCCAGGTGGTGGCGTTATAGACACCGCCGATGCGCTCGAGCAGCTGATCGACGCTGGTGCCTTTCTCGCGGTTAAATTTTTCCGTGCCCTTGAACATCAGATGCTCGAGCAAATGGGTCGCGCCCGTCGTGCCGGTGACCTCATTCCGCGAGCCAACGCGGTAGGTGACCATGAACGTGAGGGTAGGCGTGGAATGCTCCGGGAGCAGGAGCACCTGTAGACCATTGCTCTCGAGGCGATACTCGGAAATCGGTCCCACGGTTTTCACGAAAGCGAACCCGGGAACGTTGGCCGGAGCGGCGGCGCCGGTGGCGGCTTTCGCGGCGGGGGTGGGGGAAGCTGGCGCGGGCGAGGGCGAGGCGGCGCGTAGAGACGGGCCGAATGCGAGAGCGAGAACGAAGAAAGAGAGAAGGCGATATTTCATGGGAGCGGAAAACGCGGAGGTGAGGCGAAACGGTAGAGAGGCACAGCGGATCTGTCGAATCGGTCTCACTGACCGCCCGCCGAAAGGGGCCGCCTCGCCTCGCCTAGCTTCCGCCTTGCACGATCTGCTCGAGGCGGAACTCATCGATGTCCACCTTGATCTGAATCCAGATCGGGAGGTGATCAGACATCTGGTAGGTGAACTTTTGGCGGGTGTATTTGCCGGTCGGGAAGAGCTCTTTAATTCGCTTGTCGCTGATGAAAAAATCGAGCGCGCCGCCGTGGTTGGTGAAATTTTCCGGGACGGTGGCGCGATGTAGGATTTGATCGTAACGCGCGTTGCCGCCCAGGTTCGAGCCGCCGATGACGCGATCGCCCACTTTCAGGGTGACGAGCGGCTTGGGAACTTTAAGGCCGCGGCTGGCGAGAGCGGCGAAGAGTTTATCCGTCAGCTTCGGGGTGTTGAAATCGCCCATGACCAGGAGATCGGTGTCTTCGACATACTTGCTTTGGAAACGGGTATCGATCCACTCCGCGAGAAGTTTGAGCTCCGCCTCCCGGCCCGCCGCTGAGCCCCAGCGCGCGTGCGCAGCGATGGCGATGAAATCGAAATTCCCCGAGCGAAAGGAGCACATGTACGGCGCGCGCCAGAAGGAGCCGGTGGCGAGATATTCCTCGCCGTCTTTTACGCGCGGGCTGTCGAGCTCGGCGGCGAGGCCATTGAAAGTGACGGCCCGGCGATCGTAGAGAAACGCCGTCCGTTCGCCGTTCCCGCCCGCATCCGCGATCCAATCCGAGTAAACCACACGCCAGCTCGGCCCTAGATAACGGAGCACGCGCCCGAGATCGTCGAGATTATCCCGCAGCTCCGCCAACGCGATCAGGTCGAACTGCCCCAGGATCTCCGCGATGTAATGGATGGCCGCTTCCGTGCGCCGCACGCGGCCGAATTCGCGGATGTTCCAGACCGCGACGTTGATCGATTCGTCGAGCTTCGAGGGCGGAATCTTGGCGGCGGCGATTCGCTCGCGTAGCGCGAGGAGGCCGGCTGCGATTTCGGGACTGACGGCTCCGTGATGCATGAACAGCTCTCGGTGGGGGAGAGACTTGATGAGAGCAGGAACCGCCAGGGGAGGGAAGCTCATCTTCCGCGGCCGAGAATTTCTGCGGCGCGTCGCTTTTCCCGCGCTAATCTGCGCGCTGTGAACTCTGCCCAACCCCACATTCTCGTCACCGGTTCCACCCGCGGCATTGGCGCGGCGATCCTTGCTCGACTTCAAGCAGACGGCGCTCGCGTCGTCGGTCATGGCACGCGGGCCGGAGATTCCGGGCAGATCGGAGCTGATCTCGCGCAAGCGGGCGCTGGGGAGGAGCTGTGGCGGGAAGCGCTCGATCGTCTCGAGGGGCGCGTGGATGTTTTGATTAACAACGCCGGCATCTACGAGCCGCTTGCGATCACGGAAAACTCCGAGGCATGGGCGGCGCATTGGGAGCGAGTTCTGCAGGTGAACTTGCGGGCTGCGGCCGATCTCTGTCGGCTGGCCGTGCTTCATTTTCAGGAACGCGGCGAGGGTGGTCGGATTGTCAATCTCGCCAGCCGCGCGGCGCACCGGGGCGACTCGCCGCGGCACTGGTCCTACGCGGCTTCGAAGGCGGGGCTGGTGGCGCTGACCAAAACCATCGCGCGGGCGAACGCGGCCGAGAACATTTACGCTTTCGCGATTGCTCCCGGCTTCACCATGACGGGGATGGCCGACGAATATCTGGCCAGCCGCGGCGGAGATAAATTGCTCGCCGACATCCCGCTCGGTCGCGTAGCTGAGCCGGAGGAAGTGGCGAACCTGACCGCCTACCTTGCGTTGCACGCGCCACCTTCCATGACGGGCGCGATCCTTGATATCAACGGCGCCAGTTACGTCCGCTAACAGAACGCGCGCGTCCGCGAACTAGAAAAGATCTTCGAGCCTGACTAGCAGATAGCTGAGCAGGAACGTGACCGGCAGGGTGAAGATCCAGGCCCAGACGATGCGCTCCACGATTCCCCATTTCACGCCGCTAAAACGTTTGGCCGCGCCCACGCCCATGATCGAAGTCGAGATGACGTGCGTGGTGGAAAGCGGGATTCCCCAGTGGCTCGCTACCTGGATGATCATGGCCGCCGTCGTCTCCGCGGCAAACCCGTGCACCGGCTGCAGCTTCACCATTTTGTGACCCATCGTGCGAATGATGCGCCAGCCGCCCGCCGCCGTTCCGGCCGCCATTGTGAGCGCGCAGAGAATTTTCACCCATAGCGGCACCGCGCCGAAAGTGGGGGTGCGAAGGAATTCCAGCCAATGCGGCAGCTTCGAGAAGGCGTCGCTATTCGTCGCTGTGACCAGCGCGAGCGTGATGATGCCCATCGTCTTTTGCGCGTCGTTCGTGCCGTGGCTGTTTGCCATCCAGGCCGCGCTCACGAGCTGGAGCTTGCCGAAAACTTTGTTCACCACATGCGGCGTGAAACGGCGCAGCACGACCATAAGGAAAATCATTAAGAGGCCGCCCAGCACGAAACCGATCACCGGCGAGGTCAGCATCGGCAGCACCACTTTTGGCCAGAGACCGGTGTTCCATTTCATGACCGACCAATCGTTCCGCGCGGTGGCAAACGCGGCGCCGCAAAGGCCACCGATGAGCGCGTGACTCGAGCTCGAAGGCAGGCCCAGCCACCAGGTGAGCAAATTCCAAACGATCGCACCGATCAACGCCGAGAGGACCGTATTCATCGTGATCGCATTCACGTCCACCAGGCCTTTGCCGATGGTGGACGCGACCGCGCCGCCGAGAAGCGCGCCGATCAAATTGAAGACTGCCGCCATCGCAATCGCCTGACGCGGAGTGAGGACCTTGGTCGAGACGACCGTGGCGATTGCGTTCGCGGCGTCGTGAAAACCGTTGATGTACTCGAAGATGATCGCCGCCAGGACGACTGTGATAAAAAGCGTCATCGCTGGATGCGGCTGGGGTTCAGGAGTACTTGAGCGCGATCTCCAGGATCACATTGCCGGCATCGCGGCAGCGATCGATCACCTTCTCCAGGAGATCGTAGAGATCACGCAGGAACATGAGTTGCCGGGCATTGTAATCGCCGTGGTAAAGATCGGTCAGCAGCTCCACTTCGAGCGCATCGGCCTCGCCCTCCAGAGTCTGGAGGCGGTTATTCTTCTCGCGCGTGACCGGGAGATTCGTGCCCGTGCGCAAATCCTTCACCATCGAAAGAACCACTTCCGCGGCCTGATCGAGCAGCTCCACCTGCTTGGTAAAATCGTGGCCCTTCAGATCCATCGGGCAAATCAGGATCCGCTCGCCGATCTTCTCCACTGTCTTCGGGAATTTTATAGAGCGCAGCCGCCAGCGCCTGGATGTCTTCGCGTTCCAGCGGAGTGATGAACGTCTTCACCAACTGCTCCGTCAGCTCCTGCGTGATCTTCTTATCCTTCCGCCGGCTGTGCACGAAGGCGTCCAGACTCTGCTCGGACTCCTCCTGCGCGACGCGGCTGAGGAGCGCCACCAACTCGTGCACGCTGGTGTCGGCCTGCTGCGCACTGGCCTCCAGCAGATCGAAGAATTTGTCGTCCTGGCCTAAGAATTTGCGAATCGAGAACATAAGCGACGCTCCTTATAGCATTGAACCGCGCATAATAAGCAAGGCGATGCTGAAATACATAATCACGCCCGTCACGTCCACCAGCGTCGCGACAAACGGGGCCGACGAAGTCGCCGGGTCCAATCCCAACCGCCGCAGCGCAAACGGCAACATTGAGCCCGCGACCGAACCCCACAGCACCACTCCCACCAAGGTAATGCCCACCGTCGCCGCCACCTGCCCCCAATACTCCCCGTAAATCTGCTGGTTCAGGTAGCGCTCGCCAATGATCGACCACAGTCCCACTCGCGCCGCCCCGATCGCGCCTAGGAATAACCCCAGCAGCGCGCCTGCCGTCACCTCACGCCGCATCACCTGCCACCAGTCGCGCAGCGTCACCTCGCCCAGCGCCATCGCGCGAATAATCAATGTCGACGCCTGCGAGCCAGAATTGCCACCGCTGGAAATAATCATGGGCAGGAACACTGCCAGCACGACGGCCTTCGCGATTTCCTCCTCGTAGAACGCCATCGCTGTCGCCGTCAGCATTTCGCCGACGAGAAGCACGGCCAGCCAGGGCGCGCGCTTCTTCACCATCACCAGCAGCGGGACGCGCATATACGGATCTTCCAACGCGCCCATGCCGCCAAATTTCTGGATATCCTCCGTCGCTTCCTCCTCCGCCACGTCCAGCATGTCATCGATCGTTACCATCCCGACGAGCACGCCATTCGAATCCGCGACCGGCAGCGCGGAGCGATCATACTTCCGAAAAATCTTCACCGCGTCCTCCTCCGGATCGCCCACTTTGAGCGCGACGAAATTCTCGTCCATCAAGTCGCTCACCCGCGAAGCGAGCGGCTGAAGCAGAATCTCGCGAATGCGCAGATCGTCGAGCAGCTTGCCGCGCTCATCCACCACATAGATCACGTTTAACGTCTCCGAGTCGCGCCCGTGTTCGCGCACAAAATCGAGCACCTCCTTGATCGTCCAATCCGCGTGCACCGCGATGAAATCCGGCGTCATCAAACGCCCCACGCTGTCTTCCGGATAACCGAGAAGCGCCTGCGCGATGCGACGCTCCTCTGGCGTCAGGAGTTGAATCAATTGCCGCGCCGCCGCGCTCGGGAGTTCTTCCAGCAGCGCCGTTCGATCGTCCGGCGACATCTCATTCAGAATGCCGACCACCTGTTCCTGCGCCATCCCGCGCAGCAGCTGTTGCTGCGCATCCACGTCGATGTACTCGAACACATCCGCCGCCAGATCATGCGGCAGCACGCGGAAGATGATCACCTGATCGCCCTCCTCCATATCGAGGATCACCTCCGCCACGTCCGCCGGCGGCCAATCCGAAAACAGCTCACGCAACGCGCCGAAACTGCGCGTATCGATCAAGCTCTTGATTTCCGGGATGAGAATTTTGCCGACCATAATGCGCGATACGCCGCCCGCGCGCGGCACCGTGGTTCTATCACCGCGCCGGAGCCCGCGCAACGCGCGGCCGAGCGACTTTGCCGGCGCCGATGTCAGGAGATAGGCGAGGCGATCCTTTTCGGCGCTGGATTGCCCCGGGCGTGCGAGAGTTCTCCACAGGCTGCCCGAGCAGCTCGATCAGTTTGGGGTGAGGCCGTTCTTACTGGGCGACACAAACAGAAGTGACAGCGTCAGCGCTTCCGATGTGGGCAAGACCACAGCTCAATCCGTCCGGCGAGCAATGCTGAGGAACCAGCCCGGCGCGTTTGGTTGGCTCGGCTTCCACCTTTCCGCACCAGAGTGAGCAGCGGTGAGTTGTCCGGCATTGCTGGAGGCCACAAAGGTAACAACCGCGTTACCATTCGTCTAAGGCCGCGGACATCGTCTTTCACGTAAAGAGATGTGGTGATTCCCTCCAAACTCTTCTCCGGAATCTTGGGCCTTCTCCTCGCGGCGCTTCCCTTGACGGCCACCAAGCTTGACGCAAGCGCGCATCCGGCCGTGCACTCCGCTGAGATCGCGGCGCCTGCTGGGGCGCAGCAGAATGCCCGGATCAAATGGCGTTTCCGGCTGGCGGCTGAATACACCGCGTTCCATCCCGCGATCGCGGCGGATGGCACCATTTATGTGAACGATGTTCAAGGCCGGACATACGCACTCAATCCTGATGGCACTCACAAGTGGTCGGTCCAGACCGGCCTGACCGGCGCGGATGGCCCGGTCTCAGTGGGGGGTGATGGCACCATTTACGTGATGACGATCCTGCCGAGTGGACCGGGGAATGAGCCGGCGATTATCGCGCTCAATCCAGACGGCACAGAAAAATGGCGCTACATCGCTACGGGCGGGATCAGCGGGCGCGGCGGACCGAATGTGGGACCCGACGGGAAGATTTACGCGATCGTGCGGCCTGCAAACACCAGCACTGCCCACAACCTGTTCGCACTCAACCCTAATGGGACGCTGGCGTGGAACCACAACGAAGGCATTTTTAAGTATGGCCAGCTCGGCGACAAAGACATCGTCTTCGGGCGCAGCATCGATCAGCTCTATTTTCAGTATGAGGCGGTGCTGCGGGACAATCGCATCCCGCAGCTCTGGGCCTTCGGGTTGGGCGGCGACCTGCGTTGGACGCGGCGGGCCGGGAACGGGGACACCGCGGTGTCCCCGCTGGATGACTCAGTCCACACCGAGACGCAGGCGTTCTTTCCCAACGGCGATCCGTTATGGGTGCTGCCATTGTTCGGACAAGGTCCAACGACCAATCCGGAAGTGGGCCCGGATGGAGTGCACTATGTGCAACAGGGCTATACCACGTTGTTCGCGATCAATCCGAACGGCAGCGAGAAATGGCGCGCCGGGAATACCGGTCTGCTCTACAACATCGCGCTCGGGAGCAATGTGCTCTTTTCCGGCGGCATTCCAACCTACGGCGCCTCCGGATTTTTCGTCGGTTACGATCCGGCAGACGGAGACGTTCTCTTCCGAATCCCGCTGCCGGATGAACCTGGCTTCGCCGAATACGGGCAGGTGGTCCCAGATACGCGACCGGTCTTCGCGGCTGATGGGGTGACCGCCTACGTCGGGGCCCATGTGGCAGGTAGTAATGGAGCAGGAGCCTATTCCTATTTCTATGCGATCGATACTTCGCCCGATCTGCCTTGCTCGTATGAGGTCTCTCCGGAGACGCAGGCTGTTCCGGTGAATGGCGGGAGCTTCGCGGTGCAGTTAGTCGCCACCTCGGAGTCGTGCCAATGGACCGCGCAAAGCAACTCCTCCGTGGCTCGCCATCACGTCCGCGACGACTGGAACGGGGAACGCGATCGTGATCTATAGTGCGACCGCGAACACGCTTCCACAGCCACGGACGGGGTCACTCACTATCGCAGGTCGCACGGTGACCGTTGATCAACCCGGGGCCGGCGCCAACGCTCCGCAGGTTGCCATCACTTTTCCTGCCGCTAATGCCGTCTTCACTCAACCCACGAACGTCTTCGTCCGCGCAAATGCGACGGCCATAAACGGGCGCTCGATCAGCCGGGTCGACTTCTACCGGGATGGTCAGCTCATCGGCTCGGATAATTCAGCTCCCTACCAGATCGTCTGGAATTCGCCGACAACGGGAACGCTCGCCTTGGTGGCCAAGGCCATTGATAGCGCGGGCGAAATGGCGGATTCGCAACCAGTCAGCATTGTCATCAACCCATCTGGCGGCCTCGCCCCGCTCCCGATTCCGCCGCCGACGCTAACCAGTCCGCAGGCGGAAGCGACCTTCACCGCACCGGGCCCAATCAACTTTAGCGCGACGCCCGCCCAGACGAACTACCCGATCGTGCGGGTCGACTTCTATGTGGACACGACCGTCGTCGGCTCGGACACGACATTTCCATACGCGATCACTTGGAACAATGCTTCCCCAGGTCGCTACGCCGTCTCGGCGAGGACCATTGTGAACACGGGAGCAAGGGCCACCTCGCCGCCGATCGACATCACGGTCACCGGGACGCCGGCTACGTTGCTTGGCGCCGTCTCGCGAAAAATCCACGGCGCCGCTGGGACCTACGATATCGCGTTGCCGCTCACTGGTACGCCCGGGATCGAATGCCGCAGCGCTGGCACGACTGACGATTTCCAGCTCGTCCTGACCTTTAGCGCCGGGGTGACGGTGACTGGGAGTCCGCAGGCCGAAATCACCTCGGGCGCAGCTCTGGTTGGCAGCGCGGGCAGGACAAATGGCGGACAGGTCGCGACGGATGGTTCCAGCGTCACCGTTTCTCTCACGGATGTCGCAAATGCTCAGACGCTGGCCGTCACAGTGCGCGGAGTGAGCGACGGAAATACGGTGCGAGATGTGACCGTGCCCCTCCGCGTCCTCTTTGGCGACGTCACAGGCAACGGAAGCGTGACTGCGTCGGATATAGTCCAGGCGAAAGCGAACGCGGGCGCCGCGGTAAACCAGACAAACTTCCGCTCCGATGTGACAGCAAACGGCAGCATCAACAGTTCCGATTCGAGCGCTGTGAAGGCTGCCTCTGGTGGAGGAACGGCCTCGGCTGGCAAGCTTGGACGCCTCAAATAGCCGAGCGAATAATTGCGCTTCCTGCCACCTAGTCCGGGTCACAATTTCGTCACCGATTTCAGATCGCCTCCAATCAACCGCACGTCATCTCAATCCCTGAAAATGAAGAAGCTTACCTCTACGATTTTGTTTGCCTGCGCTTTGGCCTTTTTTAGCACCGCACTCTGGTTGCCTGCGAACGGGGAGGACGGCCGGGCGACCTCGATGCGCGCCTTGTCGATCGATGAGCGGGTGGCTTATCAGCAGAAGGTGGAAGCTGTTTACTGGCAGCACCGGGTTTGGCAGAATCCGCAGCAAAAACCAGCGCTTGACGAGGTGCTGCCTGCCACCGTCATCCGCGCGCGCGTGGAGGACGTTCTACGGAAATCGAACGCGCTGCAGACCCATTGGCGGCGGCCGATCACCGCGACGGAGTTGCAGGCGGAGGTGGAGCGGATGGCGCGCCAAACCCGGGATCCGGAACTGCTGCGCGAACTCTTCGCCACTTTGCAGAACGACGCCTTTCTCATCGCCGAGATTCTCGCTCGACCGAATCTCGCCGAGACGCTGGCGCATGACGCCTACCTGGCCGAAAAGCGCGCGCAGACGGAGAGCAGCGAGACCGAAGCTGCGCGGACTGAAAAGAGCGGTGACGACTTTGAGACGTGGTGGCAGACGCGCCGCGAATCGTTCGACACTAAGTCTCAGCGACAGCGCTCGGGCGTTTCCTTTGCCGCAGATCGCGACGGGTGTAGACGATCTGTGGTCACCGATGGTGGCGCCGCCAATTGGTGGTGCGGATGTGACGGCCGTCTGGACGGGCGTGGAGATGATCGTCTGGAATGGCGGCAGCGCTTTCGGCACGCGTTACAACCCGGCGCTGGACATGACGTTCCCGGTCTCCAGGACTAACGCCGCGCCGACCCGCAGTCGCCATACCGCCGTGTGGACGGGTCGGGAGATGATCATCTGGGGCGGATACGCCGGTTCGGCCCCGCATGACGCGTATCGCGCCGGTTGGAAATACAGCCCGACGACTGACTCGTGGGCGCCCACGAGCAATGTGAACGCACCGGAGGCGCGCACCGATCACGTGACGGTTTGGACTGGCAACGAGATGATCGTTTGGGGCGGGTGGAATCCGTCCGCGGTCAACCTTTCAACGGGCGGGCGTTACAATCCGACGAATGACACCTGGACGCCGACCTCGCAGGCAAGTGCACCGCAGGGGCGGCTGCGCGCGACGGCGGTTTGGACCGGCCAGGAGATGATTGTATGGGGCGGAACGACCAGCAACGTTGGCGCGCAAAATACCGGAGGTCGCTACAACCCGGAGACCGATAGCTGGACCGCGACCTCCACAGTCAACGCACCCGCGGCGCGTTTCAATCACACCGCCGTCTGGACTGGCGCCGAAATGATCGTCTGGGCTGGCAATAGCAGTTCCACCATCTTCGGCGATGGCGCGCGCTACAATCCTTCGAGCGACTCCTGGACAGCAACTTCGCCGGCTGGGCTCGAGGCTCGCCGGTTGCACACTGCCGTCTGGACCGGCTCGGAGATGATCGTCTGGGGCGGCTGCATTGATTTCCAGTGTTCGATCAGCCGCGAAACGGGCGGCCGTTACAATCCGTCGAACGATACGTGGACGGCGACCGCACCGATTGTTGGCAACAACCGCAGCCGACACGCTGCGGTCTGGACGGGAACGGAGATGCTGGTGGCGGGTGGCTGTCGCGGCGGCGAGTGCCAGATCCGGGTGACGAATATCATCAGGTATGACCCCGTGGCGAATGCATGGGCAAACGCTCGAGCAGTCCCGATCGCCACTCCGCGACAACCGCATGTCGCCCTTTGGACGGGGGCCGAAATGCTCGTCTGGGGAGTGGATGCTCAGCTATTCGACACCTCGGTTTACCGCTTTAATCCGGCGATGAATCGCTGGGTTCGCGTGGTCGCCACGGGCGCACCGGATGCGCGCTTCAACGCGCCGGCCGTCTGGACGGGCACGGAGATGATCATCTGGGGAGGCGACGTGCAGGGACTGGGCCTCACCCGCACCGGCGGACGGTTTAATCCCATGACCGACACGTGGACAGCGACCAGCACGACGAACACTCCGTCGGCGAGGAGCTATCACGAGGCGGTCTGGACCGGCAGCGAAATGCTTGTGTGGGGCGGCGGTAGCGGCGCCTCCTTGCCGACCAGTGGTGGACGTTACAACCCGGCGAATGATTCGTGGACTGCCATGTCCACGGCCGCCGCACCGAGTGGTCGGCTTTTTCACACTGCCATCTGGACTGGGCAAGAGATGATCATCTGGGGCGGCTCCATTTCGGCGGAAGGCCCCCATTTTGCCACTGGTGGCCGCTACAATCCGTCCGCGGATACCTGGACCGCTACCTCGACTGTGAACGCGCCGAGCGCGCGAAATTCGCACACGGCCGTCTGGACCGGATCGGAAATGATTATCTGGGGCGGAATGGCGGACGGCTCGATCTTTAATAGCGGCGCCCGCTACGCTCCAGCCTCTGACGTGTGGACGGCAACTGCACTGGCGAATGCCCCAAGTCCGCGCTGGCTTCATTCCGCCATCTGGACGGGACGCGAGATGATCGTGTGGGGCGGGCTGGTAAATGCCGCGTTTCCTTATGAATCCACCAACACCGGCGGCCGTTACGAGCCAGCGAGCGAAACCTGGCTGGCGACGTCGCTTGTGCGAGCGCCCGATCGGCGAAACGGGCACACCGCCGTCTGGACCGGCTCGCAGATGCTTATCTGGGGCGGTTCGCGCGACCCGGAAAGCATCTATGCGAACACGGGCGCAGTCTACAATGTGCAGACCGACGGCGGCCCAATTCCGAGCCGCATTGTGTCGCGGAAGATTCACGGTTCGGCCGGCGCATTCGACATCGATTTACCGCTCGATGGCACTGCCGGTAGAGAAACCCGAAGCGGCGGAGCGAACAGCGAACACCGAGTGGTTTTCACCTTTCCAGCGCCCGTGACGCTGGCGCGGGCCGAGCTCAATCCGCAGCCCGGCCGTGCGGGCGTCTTTTCCAGCGATCCGGCGATCAGCGCGGACGGGCGCGAGGTGACGCTGAATCTAAGCGGCGTAACCAACGCGCAGACCGTCGCCGTTACTCTCTACGGAGTGAATAACAGCACAGCCACCAATGACGTAAGCGTGAACATCAGCTTCCTGCTCGGCGACACGAACGGAGATGGCTCGGTCACAGCCAGTGACATTGGGCAGACCAAGGCGCAGTCCGGCCAGCCGATCAGCGGGTCGAATTTCCGCAACGATGTCAACCTCAGTGGCACAATTACCGCGACCGACATCGCCCAGGTGAAAGCGCAATCAGGCTCGACGCTGCCTTAGCTAGCTTTTGCGGAAAGCGTCCAAAGCGCGTTTGCGGCCAATCCGAAAGAGCTCGCGCAGCGCGCCGAAACTACCCGTGTCTATGAGACTCTTGATTTCGGGGAGGAGAATTTTGCCGATCAAAAAGCGCGCCGATAGGACAAGGCCGCAGCATTCGATGTCTATCACCCGCATTTCGCGCGTGCACACACGATCACCCACGAATTCGTCGGCCAACCAAAGCTCCGCCAACAGCAACCGAGAAGACAGCTTTCCTGCTCATTCATCGGCTTTAGAAATTCCCGCCGTGCACGATGCTCCATCACGAGCGGCGCACGCTTGTATTGGCTTGCAGAAGAACAGTTTTCTTCTCTAAAAATAACCCGGTCCGCCTGGTCTAGGCTAAGCGGATGGCAAGGGTTCTTCTCATGCGAGTACAGGTCTTATTCTCCAGACGGTGTGCCCGTGTTGAGGGCGTTATCGCGGGGTTAGTCGCACTTGTTTGCTCCATCAGCGTGGCGCGGGCGCAATCCGCGCTGGATGGCTTCGATCCCAACGCCAACGGCAGCGTGGAAGTTGTGGCCCTCCAGCCTGACGGGAAAATCCTGCTCGGCGGCACCTTCACCACCCTTGCACCTGGAGGTAGCCCGCCGGTCACGCGTAACCGTATTGCTCGGTTGAATGCGGACGGCACGCTGGACACCGCTTTTAATCCAAACGCGAGCAATACCGTTTTTGCCATCGCTGTGCAGGCGGACGGGAAGGTTCTAGTGGGCGGACAGTTTACCAACATCGGCGGCCAGATGCGCAACTTCATCGCCCGGCTCGATGCTGTGACGGGTCTGGCCGATTCGTTTAACCCGAATTCGGATCAAGTGGTCCAGGCCATCGCGGTGCAGCCGGATGGCAAGATTCTGGTCGGCGGCATCTTCACGAACGTCGGTGGGCAGGGGCGCCTGCGGATCGCGCGCCTCGAAGCTGCGACCGGTCTGGCGGACGGGTTTAATCCAGCCGCGGACTCCGCTGTCAACAAACTCGCGGTGTTGGCGGACGGCCGGATTCTAATAGGCGGTTCGTTCACCACTGTGGGAGGGGAAACCCGTAACCGTATTGCGCGGCTCGACGCTGTGACCGGCCTGGCTGATTCGTTTAATCCGAACGCGAACGGTCCGGTTTTCGCGCTCGCGGTGCAGGCAGACGGCAAGGTTTTAGCGGGCGGTAATTTTACCAGCATCGGTGGCCAGGCGCGCAACCGCATCGCTCGGCTCGATCCCGTCACCGGGTTGCCCGATTCGTTCAACCCTAACGCGAGCAGTAACGTCAACACGATCGTAGTGCAGCCGGACGGCAAGATCCTGGCGGGCGGCAATTTTATCAGCATTGCCGGACAGTTACGCAAACGCCTGGCGCGGCTCGATTTCGACGGCACTGCGGACGCGTTCGATCCGAACTCGGACGGTGCGATCCTTTCTCTCGCTCTGCAGCCGGACGGGAAAGTGCTGGCAGGCGGCATTTTTACCTCGCTCTCGCCTAACGGGGGCGGAGCGGTGACCCGCAACCGCATCGCCCGGCTGGAGCAAGACGGGAGGGCTGACAGGACGCTCACTGTCACCCTGACGGACAGCATCGGTCCCACCGTCGGCGCACTTGCCGTGCAGCCGGATGGAAAGATCCTGGTCGGCGGCACGTTTGATACCGTCTCTGGCGCCATTCGCAATCGTCTCGCCCGTTTGCATGGAGATGGCACGCTCGACTCCGCCTTTAATCCGAATGCAGGTATAAGCGATTCGCGAAGACCTGCCATTTCCACCGTCCTCGTCCAATTCGATGGAAAGATCGTTGTCGGAGGTTCCTTTGAGAGCATCGGGGGACAATTGCGCAATAGTATCGCGCGCCTCAATTCCAACGGGACAGCGGATTCGTTCAATCCGAACGCGGGTAGCTTTAGCTTCGTGCAAGTCCTCGCCCAGCAGCCGGACGGGAAGATCGTGGTCGGCGGCACTTTCACCAGCATCGGCGGGAGCGGACGCAATCGCATCGCCCGACTCGATCCTGTCAGTGGTTTGGCAGACTCTTTTAATCCCAATCCCAACGGCAACGTGTCATCGATCGCCGTGCAGGCGGATGGCAAAGTTTTAGTGAGCGGCTCGTTCACCAACATCGGCGGGAGTGCACGCAATCTCATCGGCCGACTCGATGCCACTTCAGGAGCAGCGGACCTGTTTGATCCTGGTCTGACCGGCTCCGCCGTTTCGGTCCTGGCTCTCCAACCTGACGGCAAGATTCTGGTCGGCGGCTCCTTTACCATGGCCGCGGGGCAGATTCGAAATAATATCGCCCGGCTGAATTCCGATGGCACGCTCGATACTGCGTTCAATCCAAACGCCAGCGGATCGGTCGCGACTATCGCCTTGCAAGGGGACGGCAAAATTGTGGTCGGAGGCAAATTTACTGACATTGGCGGTGCGGCGCGAGAATATATCGCACGGCTCGACCCAGTCACGGGCGCGGCGGATTCGTTTGACCCTGGTGCGAGCGGCCCCGTGAATGCCCTTGCCATCCAGGATGACGGCAAAATTCTGGTTGGCGGCTTCTTTGGCACCATTGGCGGCCAGTCCCGCCCGCATCTGGCCCGGCTGCTCAACGATATCGTTTCGGAGCCGCTCCTTCGCGTCACACAAACCGCCGTCACTTTGACCCGGGGCGGCTCAAGTCCCCAACTCAGTTCCGTGTTGTTCGAGGATTCGAGCGATGGAGTGAATTACAATTTTCTCGGTCCCGGCACGGCCACGGGGAGCGATTGGACGCTGATGGGGTTGAACTTTTCGACGCAACAGAATCTCTACATCCGTGCCCGCGGTTCTTACCGCACCGGCATCAACAATGCCTCGGGTAGCCTCCTGGAATCAGTGCGAAATGCCTTCCTCTTCACTACCCCTCAAGTCACCGCTGCTGTTTCCCGAAAGGCCCACGGCGATATGGGCAACTTCGATATTCCGCTTCCGCTGACGGGTAATCCCGGAGTGGAATCCCGCGGCGGCGGTGCGGGCAATGACCATCAGATCGTTCTTAGCTTCGCGGAAGCAGTCACCTTCACCGGTGCCAGTGTCAGCTCCGGCATAGGCAGCGTCTCCTCCACCAGCGGCAGCAGCACCGCTACGGTCACGGTGAATCTCTCGGGCGTGGCCAACCTGCAAACCATCAACCTCCGCTTGACCGGCGTGAGCAACGGAGGCAGCGCGGGTGACGTGAATTTGCCTATCGGCTTCTTGTTGGGCGACACGAACGGAAACCGAACGGTAAGCTCGGCCGATATCAGCCAGACCAAAGCGCAATCCGGCCAACCCTTGAGCGCGTCGAATTTCCGCAACGACGTCAATACCTCCGGCGCCATAAACGCTACCGACATCGCCCAGGTGAAAGCGCAATCAGGATCGACGCTGCCGTAGATCGTCTGAGGGGATAGGTCGCGGCTCTAGCAGAGTCTCCAACGGTTCTCAGCTGCCGCACGCTGGCAGCTAATGGGTGGCAGCCATCGCCCCGATCGTCAGAACTCTACGGGAGTTGCGTGCCCGATCTCGACTTCACCAGGCTCACATCGGAAGCGGAGATGGCGCCGTTCACGTTCACATCCGTGCGGAAGTTTGCCCCGCTCGCGGCTTGCCCGGATTGGCCTTTCACCTGTGCGATATCGGCGGCGGAGACGGTTCCGCTGCTGTTCGTATCGCCCGCGAGGATGCCCATGGGAATGAAGACGTCACCGGCACTGGAGCCGTTGCTGACATTGAACACGGTGATGCCGAGCGTCTGCGCATTGGCCACGGCGGTCAGGTCGAGGGTGACGACGCCACCGTTCACGCTGCGGGTGGCGCTGGCCTGGCCGTCGCTGCTCATGACGGAGACGCCGTCGGCGGTCACGGGAGAGGTAAAGGTCACGAGGACTTGATGGCTCCCGGGTGTCCCGGTGGTGCGACATTCAATCCCCGCCAGCCCGGTGAGCGGGAGAGGGATATCGAAGGGGCCGGCAGCGCCGTGGACCTTGCGCGAGACGACGCTCACGATCTCTGCGAGAATGTTGCCTAGCTCGAGCTGCGCCGGATACCCGCTGGCGAGGCTAATGGGACCCGAGGGAGCCATGGCCCCGCCTCCTACCTGGCCGGCGGAGCCGTCGTTGGTGTAAGCTGGCGCTGGTGGTGCGAAGGCCACCGCGATCGGCGATATCGGCCGCGATGGTGTAGCTGGTGGAAGTGCGGGAGGTGGCGTGCGTGGACGCAACGGAGGCGAGCAGCAGCAGGCCGAGAAGGCGGATGGGGGTGAGCGTGGTTTGCATAGTAGTGATTTAGGGTTTGCCGATGCTGGCACGGCCGACGCCGGTCCAGTTTTTGAACTTGAGGTTCTTGGTAATGCGCGGTCGGTCGGTGCCGTAGTTGCCCTGTTTGAAGTTGATGCTGTGGCCTGCGCTGGCGACCGCGATGGCTTTGACCACGGTTTTGTATGGTGCTCCCGGAGAACCGGCGCCTGTCGTGTCATTCCCCAGCGCCTTGTCCACGAACCACGAGCCAGAGGCGGAGGTCCAGAACTCGTGCGCTCCCATGTCGGGCCGGGGCCCGGTGATGCGGGTGACACCTTCCAGGTCTGTCGGCGGAAGAACGAAAGCAAAACCGGTGTCGCGGCAGGGCGAGGCGGATTGAAGCCGGTAGTTGGCGGCCGCGGCATTCACAAACAGCGGATCGGCGGCGATATTGCCCTGGCCCGCGAACCCGTTGGCGACATTCGAGTGCGTCACGAGCGCAGTGGATCCGGTGACCGTGGCGATGCCGTGATTATTCGCGTCGCTTCCCCGGAGAATGCTGTTCCGCATTTCGAGAGAGCTTCCGTTCTGGCCGCGCACGAAAGCCTGCGTCCCGGTGATGGTGCTGTTGAGGATGTAGGCGCCGCCGGGCTGTGCCTCCAGGGCGAACCGGACTTCGCCGGTCACCGTGCTCGTATCCACGATCACGGAATTGATCAGATTGATGAAGGCATTCTTCAGACCCACCTGGTTGTTGAAGGTCGCCGAACAGTTGCCCCGCAGGACACTGGCGGTGACGGTGGCGGTGCCATTGCGCAAATCCATCGCGCCGCCGAAGAACCCGCGGTTATTGGTGAAGGTGGAGCCGCGGACCGTTAAGGTCCCGCCGGACATCACGACGGCGCTGACCGTGTTGTTCGAGAAAGTGCAGTTGATCAAAGTCGGATCGCCAGAGGCGGTGGTGAAAGCTCCCAAACCGGTCGTGCCGCTTCCGGTGTGATTGTTAAAAGCGCAGCGGATGACGGTCGGGCTGCCGTTGCCGTTGTTGGTCAAACCGCCCGCCGCACCGGATGAAGCTGCACCGTTTTGGAAGGTGAATCCCTCGATGCGGCTAGTCGTTGGCACGTTCGAGAGGGTGAGGCAGGTCCCCGCACCGCCGCCATCGATGACGCTTTGGCCCACGCCCGCGCCCTCGAGGATCAAGTCTTCATCCATCGAGAGATTCTCCGGATAAGTGCCTGCAGCGACCCGCACGGTGTCGCCGTCCACGGCGACGGCGAGGCCGCGCGCGATGGTGCGAAACGGCTGCGCCTGGGTGCCGGGGTTGGAGTCGTTCCCGGTGGTGGCGACGTAGAAGGTGGCCGCCGACGCTGCCTCTCCGGCCATGAAAAAGCCGGCGAGCAGCGCAAGCAATCGTAGCCGAAGAACGCTCATTATTGTTTCCCGATGCTGGCGCGCCCGACGCCGGTCCAGTTGTAGAACTTGAGCCGCTTTGTGATGCGCGGTCGGTCGCTGCCGTAGTTGCCTTGCTTGATGTGAATGTTGTGGCCGGCGCTGGCGCTATCGATCGCCCTGAACACGGTTTTGAAGGGACTTCCCGTCGCCCCTGTCCCGGAGTCGTTCCCGACGGCGCCGTCCACGTAAAAATCAACGCGCGGAAGGATAACAATGGTGTAGTCGGTCACGCTGGAAAGACTTCCGTCCGTGGCGGTGATGGAGAGATTGAAGGTGCCGCGTTGCCGCACGGTTCCCTGGATCGAAACGGGCCGGGTAGAATTTGTGGTGGGCGGTGGTTCAACGATAGCGATCCCGAAGGGAAGAGCGCCGCTGGTGACGGAATATCTGAAGGCGCCTTCGTCCGGGACGAGGAGGAAGTCGTAGACCTCGCCGTCCGGACCACCCGGCAGTAACGCCCGGTAGCTGCCGCCGTTCTGCGAATTGTTTAGTTCGAAGGCGCCGATATCTGCGGCAGAAATGCGAGGCGCGCCACGTTGATCGGATTGCGGGGCAGCGGTGGTGTTCGCCGCATCGATTGCTGGCGAACCGGCGGCCAGCGCGACAGTCATGGTCGCTCCGCCGTAGAAGCCGAGCGGGGCGAGACCGGCGTTCACGGGCGCGCCGGCTGTCCCCACGATATTGCCGGTCGTGTCACCGCTGATCGTGAAAGTTCTCACGCCGATCAGGTTGTGACCTTGGGAATTCAGGTTGCCGTAATAGTCGCGGGCAAAGGTGGCTGTATTTCCTGCCACGAGTGTATTGCGCGCGGAAATCGTTCCACCCGCACCGAAGTCGTTGTAGACGCCGCCCCCTTGGCCCGCAGATTGGCCTGCAGTTTGGGGATCGCCACTTCGCACGCACTTATTTCGGGTGATGGTGACGTTTAACAGGGTCAAATTTCCTTCGTTGATCCAGATCCCGCCGCCATCCGCAGGCGGGTTGCCGGTTTGAGTGGTGGCATTTAGCGTGTTGTCCGAGATGGTCGTGTTGGTAACCGTCCCACTGGTTTGGACGTAGAGGCCACCGCCGCGTGGAAATGTGTCCGTGGCAGAATTCCGCGCGATGGTTGAGTCGGAAATGGTGACGGCCCCGCTTCTGACCGCGACGCCCGCTCCTCTGGGCGACTGATTCCGTGTGATCTGCGAGTTGCGGATAATCAGCGCCGCGTCAGATGCAACACCGCCGCCTCTGGTGCCGGAAGGCCCTTCTGCAGAGTTGCTGTCGATCGTCGAGTCGTTCACCGTCAGGCTGCCGGAAGCGTTGTGGATGCCCCCGCCGTCGGCGGTAGCGCGATTGCCAGACACCATGCAACGGTTCAAGGTCAGGTTTCCCTGGCTGTAAATGCCGCCGCCAGTGGCTGGCTGCTCGGTAGTGCCCGCCCTTCCGCCCGTGACCGACAGCCCCGAGAGCACCGCAGTCACTCCAGAATTGACCGCGAAAATTCGGCTGATCGACACCGCGCCGGCGTCGTTCGTGATTGTCAGCAGGCTCGCGCCTGGGCCTTGGATGGTGACGTCTTTCGTCAAGACGATTTGCCCGGTCGTGAGGCGGATCGTGCCCGTCACGGCCGGGGTGATTGTGCTGCCCGCGCAGGCATCGAGCACCGCCTGACGGAGCGAGCCGGCGTCGCCGTCGCCCAGGTTGGTCACGCTCGGATTGATGATGCACTGCGCAGAGGCGCTGCTCGCGAGGAGAGCGACTGCGAGCCAGGAAAGAGGAAGGAGTTTCATGATGCGCGCCATCCCGAACGGGTTACTTCAGGCTCACGAGCACCAGGACGAGGCCTTTGCCGGACGGCGAGCGCGCTCATCGCTTTGCCGATGACGGCGCCGTTCGCCAGCGTGTGGTCGTCCACTTTCATGGCGTGCCCCGGCGTGTCGGAAGTGGTGAGCATGTCGCCGGCCTCGATCGGGCCGTTCGCATCCGCGTCGACGTAACACCAGACGCGGCCGATGCTCGCGACCGGGCGCGAACCGTCGGCCACCGTCCCGACCTGGCGCAAAGTGATTCCCGGCGCGATGCCGTTCGCGCCGCTCAGGATGCCGGCGACGGTCTTGTCGTAAGCACGTTCCGCGACCCGCATCTGGCCGACGTGGCGCGAATCGATCGCCACCACCATGCCGGGGATCGGCTCGATGTCGCCCGCAGGCGCGACTTCATACGGCTCGGCCACATCGCTCCCGCCCAGGACGGTGACGACATTGGCCGTGACTTCGCCTGCCACGGTCACGTTGCCGTTCAAGGTCGGGATGGTGGCGGACGGCGCGCTGAGGGTCCCGGTGACGGCGACGTTCCCGTTCAAAACGGGGAAGGTGACCGAAGCGGCACTGAGAGCACCGCCGATGGCGACATTGCCACTGAAGTTGGGGATGGTGGCGGAAGTGGCCTTGATCGCGCCGGCGACCTCAAGCTTCGTGGAAGGAGAATCGGTCCCGATGCCCACATTGCCGCCCACGTAGAGATTACCGGGTCCGCCGCCATAGCCGACAAACGAGTCGCCACCGAAAGGATTGAGATAAAGGTTTTCGCCCGTCTGAAGGTGGAGCCGGCCAGCAGCGTTCATCGCATCCCCATCGAGCCTGAGGTTGCCGGCGACGTGCAGACGCGCCTGGGGCGCGGTGGTCCCGATCCCCAGGTTGCCTCCGGGAGTGAGGGCCATGCTCGGCGTCGTGCCGACCCCGCCGTCGCTATACCACTGGAAGGGCGCTGCGCTTGTGACAAAGCGAACGAAGGCTCCGTCGATCTGCGAATAAAGCCCGAGGTCGGCGGTCGCGGCGAGAGGAGCGCCGCCGCGCTGGATGACGCCATTGTTCACGAAGAGGCTGGGTGCGCTAATCGCACCGGCGACGTTCAACCGGCCGAGCAACGACAGCAGGCCAGCGCCATTATTGATCAGCCGCACGTTAAAATCTTCGGGCGTGCCGGTGCCGAAATGGAAATCGATGAAGGGCGATGTTCCCGTTTGCAGAGAATCGCCCAGCTCGAGCGAGCCTCCCTGATCGCCTATCAAGCCGGCGCCATTTCCAAGGGTAAAGCTGCTGCCGGTGAAACTGTTGGCCGGGTTGTTGAAAGTGGTTTGGCCGGTGAACGTCTGAGCAGAGTCCAGGACCGCCACGTTGGCCGCGAGTTGCGCGCTGCCGACCGCGCCGCTGGCGATCTTTGCGGAAGTGACCGCACCGGTGGCGATGGCGGGGCCGGCGACGGCGCCATCTGCGAGGTAGCCGTTCGGCGCGAGGCGCTGGTCGGGCGTGAGAAGCTGGGAACCGTTTGCTCCGTCGTTGAACCAAACGCGCAGGCGGACGTCGGGGTTGGTCCAGACGCTGGCCGGGATGGCGGTGGGCATGCCGGCGACGGAAGAATCGCCCAGCAGCACAGAGTAGAGCCCCTTGCTCACCGGCAGCGGCACGGCCGTATTCGGCTGCGAACCGCCGACGCTGGTGTTGTCGTTACTCCAGTAGGTGACGTTCCCGGCCGCATTCACGAGCGCGAATTTGAACTGCCCGGTGCCGTCGAAGTTCGCGGAGCCGACCGCGACGCGGCCCTGGTAGTTCACCAGCTGCGGCACCTGCGCTGGCAGCGCGGGTGCGAGGCAGATGAGGATCGCGGCAATGGTGCGGAGGCGGAGGAAGTTTTTCATAATTTCGAGGCTCTGGTTGAGTTGGCTTCAAGAGGAGACGCGGAAAGCGGTGCGAAACCCTGTCACGCAAACGCGATTTTATTTCTGCCGCATCGAAAGGCGGGCTCCGGCAAGCGCTGCTTTCATTGTTACGCGTTTGCCCCACATTGTCGGAAGACATGCCCGAGCCGATTCCTGCCGACGTCACGCAACTGCTCGGACAATGGAGCGACGGCGATCGCGCGGCGCTCGACGACTTGATCCCGCTCGTTTACGACGAGCTGCGCCGAATGGCCCATGGGCGGATGGCGCAGGAGCGCCCGGGACACACGATGCAAGCGACCGCGCTGGTGAACGAGGTCTACCTGAAGCTAAAGAACGAACGCGGGGCGGCCTGGAAAAATCGCGCGCAGTTTTTCGCCGTGGCTGCGCAATTGATGCGACGCATCCTCGTGGATCACGCGCGGCAGCATGCGAGCGCAAAGCGGGGCGGTGGAGCGCAACAGGTCACGCTCGACGAGGCCATGCTGGTGACAAAGGATAATGCGAGCGAGATGCTCGCGATCGATGAAGCGCTGCAAAAGCTCGAGCAGCTCGACAAGCGCAAGAGCCAGGTGGCGGTGATGCGCTTTTTCGCCGGGCTCACAGTCGAGGAATCGGCCGAAGCGCTCGCCATCTCCGCCGAAACAGTCGCGCGGGACTGGCGCTTCGCGCGCGCATGGCTGCGCACTGAACTCAGCACTACCGCATGAGTACGCGTGCAGCGAGCTCATGACTCCGGCGCGCCTGCAGAAGATCGAGGAGCTTTTCCACGCCGCCGTCGCGCAACCGCATGACCAGCGCGACGCCTTCCTGGATGCGACCTGCTCGGGCGATGAATCGCTTCGGAAGGAAGTGGAGAATTTGCTCAAGGCAGACAGTGAGCCCGATGAGTTCGCTCAGGTTGCGAAAGGCGTCGCTGCAGACTGGACCGCTGCCAACGATCATCCCGATCTCGTCGGGGAAACTTTCGGCCACTATCGCATCATCGCGCCTCTGGCCGCGGGCGGGATGGGGGAAGTGTTCCTGGCGGAAGACCTGAAGCTGCAGCGCAAAGCGGCGATCAAATTCCTCCCGCGCAGGTTTACCCGCGATGACGATCGCCTGCGTCGCTTCGAACAGGAAGCGCGCGCGGCCTCCGCGCTCAATCACCCGAACATCATCACCATCTACGAGATCGGGCAGTGGGATGGGAGGCACTTCATGGCCTCGGAGTTCATCGACGGCGAAACGCTGATCGAGAAGACGGAGGGTTCGCGGCTCGCGCTGGCGCAGGTCCTCGACATCGGCTGCCAGGCCGCCGGGGCGCTCGCCGCCGCGCACGCCGCCGGCATTGTGCATCGAGACATTAAGCCGGCCAACATCATGTTGCGCAGTGACGGCTACCTCAAAGTGCTGGACTTCGGCCTGGCCAAGCTGGCTGCGGCAACCGATGCGAAGCAACTGGACGTGACCGAGCCCGGCCGGGTCATGGGCACGGTCAACTACATGTCGCCCGAGCAGGCGCTCGGTCAGCCGCTCGATCATCGCACCGACATCTTCAGTCTCGGCGTGGTCCTTTATGAGATCGCAACCGGGCGCCGCCTCTTCGCCGGCGGAAGCGAGGCCGCGACTTACCAGCGCATTCTCAATCAAGAGCCTCCGCCGATGCAGTCGGTCGATCCCGCGCTGCCGGAGGAATTCGACCTCGTGGTCCGGCGCGCGCTGGAGAAGGATCCTGCGCGTCGCTATCAATCGGCCACCGACCTGCGCGAGGATCTGCGACGCCTCGCTTCCGGGGGTGATGAAACCGAAGCAGCGAAGCTCGCTTCGCGTCGCGAGCGCACGAAGCGGCGATCGCGCAACGTGCGCTGGGCCGCGGTCGCGTCGCTCGTAGTCGGGCTGGTGGTAGGCATTTTTTTCATCGCTCAGCACACGGCGGAACGGCGCACCGGGCCGCGCCCTAACGAGATTCCAAACAAGTCGATCGCTGTCCTCCCTTTTCAGAATGCCGGTCCGGATGGAGACAGCACCTTTGCCGACGGTGTGCAGGACCAGATCCTCAACGATCTGGCTCAGCTCCCAGGTTTGAAGGTCATCGGCCAGGCCTCCGTCACTCGCTATCCGGCCGGCGCAGCCCGTGACCTGCGCGCGATCAGCGAGCAGTTGCGCGTGGCTCATATCCTCGAGGGCCAGGTGGAGCGGACGGGCGAGAAGGTGCGGGTCCACGCGCAGCTCCGTGATGCGAGAAGCAACACGCAAACCTGGTCGCAGACCTACGAACGCGAGCTCTCCGACGTCTTCGCCATTGAAAGCGAGATCGCGCAGGCGATTGCGCGGCAGCTGCGCGCGACCCTTTCGCCCGCCGAAAAGGCGGTAATCGACCGTCCGCCGACGCGCGACCTCAGCGCGTTCCAGTTTTACACTCGCGGCAGAACGCAACTGGACGAGGCGCGCACCGGCAACGATGCGGAAAAGAATTTCGCGGCGGGGATTGAATCGTTGAACGAAGCGATCCGGCGCGATCCGCAATTCCTGGTCGCCTACTGCCAGCTGGCCCGCGCGCACGCCTCCATCGTGCTGTATGGCATCGACAACACGCCGGCCCGTCTCGCCGCTGCGAAAGCTGCCGCCGAGACTGCGCGTCGGCTCTCGCCCGACTCTGGTGACACGCATCTCGCCCTGGCCAACGTCTTCTACGCTGGGTACCAATACGACCGCGCGCGCGAAGAGCTGGAGATCGCACGTCGGCTGGTGCCGAACGATCCGCGCATGACTTTGTTCAGTGCTTTCCTTCACCGCCGGCAGGGCCGCTGGCAGGAGTCCACCCGCGCCTTCGAGCGCGCGCTGGAGCTCGATCCATTCAATGCCGATCTCCTGCAGGATTTGGCGAGCAATTACGATGCGCTCCGGCGTTACGACGAGTGGGCCGCGGTGCTGGATCGTGCCATCGCGCTGCGGCCGGATCGCATCGGCCTGCTTCTCGTGCGTGCCCTGGTTCCGCTGGGGGAACACGCCGACACGCGGCCCATGCGCGCGGTCCTCGATGCGAAGATGAAGGAAGATCCGGCCAGCGCGCGGGCGCAGATGGATTGGCGCCTCAAGCTTACTTTCGCAGAGCGCGACTTCGCGGCCATCGCAGACGCGCTCGCGGATCTGGGTGATCGTCGTTATGGAGACGATTGGGCGCGCTTCAGCCGCGAGTTCGGGGAAGGATTGCTCGCACGCATGACGGGCGATGAGGTGCAAGCGCGCCAGGCCTTCGCCGCCGCCCGCATCTCGCAGCTCGCGCTCGTGGAAGCGCAGCCGGACTACGGCCCGGTCGTGTCCGTGCTCGGCCTGATCGAAGCCGGGCTCGGGAACAAAGAGGAAGCGTTGCGCCTCGGCCGCCGCGCGGTCGAGCTGCTCCCGATGGAGAAAGATGCCATCCGCGGTCCCCACATGATCGCGCAGCTCGCGATCACTGCCGCCTGGGCAGGTGAGACGGACTTCGCCCTCGAGCAAATTCGCCGCTTCGAAAAACTCACGCCTGGCGGTTTCCACTACGGCTACCTAAAGCTCGACCCGCTGTGGGATCCGCTGCGTGGCGACCCGCGTTTCGAAGCGATCGTGGCTTCGCATGCGCCGAGCGGTGTGAAGTGAGGAGCTGCGAAAGCGTCTCGCGCGGTGAAGCGCTCTCCACTTGGAATTTGCTCGAATCTCGCCAAGGTGAGCGCGATGACAGCCACTCAGACGGGAACGATGATTACGCGCGAAATCGATGGGGACGGGATCTGCCTGCTGACTTTCGATCGGCCGGAATCGGGGGCGAACATTTTCGATGGCGCCACGATGGACAGCCTGCGGGAGCATCTGGATGCGATCGAGCAAGACGCCGCGATCAAGGGCGTGATTTTGACCTCGGCCAAGAAGTCGATCTTCGTCGCGGGCGCGGATTTGCAGACGCTGCTGCGGCAGGCGCAAACGGGCGAACTGCGCGCTTTTATTTCAGCAGGCCAGCGGGTTTTCGATCGGCTGGTGGCTTTAAAAGTGCCCACGGTCGCTGCGATTCATGGAGCGTGCGCGGGCGGCGGCTACGAGGTCGCGCTGGCTTGCGATCATCGAGTGGCGAGTAGTGAAGCGGCGACGAAGATTGGCTTGCCGGAAACCACACTCGGCTTGGTCCCAGCCTGGGGCGGGGCGACGCGGCTGCCGCGGTTGATCGGGTTGGATCGCGCGGCGGAGGTGATCACGAAAGGGAAGCTTTACGCGGCGAAGGATGCGCTGGAGTTGGGCTTGGTGGATGAAGTGGTGGCCAAGGAGCAGATGCTCGACGCTGCGCGGAAGCTGCTCGTAAAAGGAAAGCGCCAGCCGGCCACGCCGCCGCATGTGGGCGGAGAAGTAAAGCAGCCGCGCGCGGATCAGATCGCAGCGCGACGTGCTTTTGAGATCATCAATCGTGCGCCCGAGATCTCGATCGAGGAGTCGCTCCGGATGGAAGTGGACGCAATCGTGGAGCTGGGCGAGACCGAGGCGACGCAGAACCTGATTCGGAATTTTTTCCTCGGCGATAAATATCGCAAAGGCACCTCGAAGGCTGCCGCAGAGAAGATCACGCACGCGGCGGTGGTCGGCTCAGGCGTGATGGGCTCCGGCATTGCGCAATGGCTCTCCTCGCGCGGCGTCTCGGTGATTCTGCGGGACGTGAATCAGGAACAGCTCGATCGCGGACTGGCCACAATCGAGAAGACGTATGGCGACGCGGTGAAGCGCGGCCTCATGAGTGAGGAGAAGGCCACGGAAGGTCGCGCGCGCATCGTGGCTTCGACCGCGGCGTCGGAGATGCGGGATGTGGCGATCGTGGTGGAAGCAGCGTCCGAGAAGATGGAAATCAAGAAAGGAATCTTCACCGGTCTGGCTGAGAAAACGCCTGAGAACGCCATCCTGGCCACGAACACTTCTGCACTTTCGATCACGGAACTCGGTGCCACTACTGGGCAGTCCGGACGCGTCATCGGCCTGCATTTTTTCAATCCCGTCAGCCGCATGAAATTGGTCGAGGTGGTGGTGGGAAAAGAGACGGCGCCGGAGACAGTGGAGCGCGCGCTCGCCTTCACCCGCCAGATCGCAAAGCTGCCCGTGGTGGTGCAGGACAGCCCGGGGTTTCTCGTGAATCGCGTCCTCTTTCCGTATCTCCTCGATGCGGCAGAGCTTTTCGAAAAGGGCGTGAGCGCGAAGGAGATCGATGACGCGCTTTTGCAATGGGGCATGCCCATGGGGCCGCTGCGTTTGATCGATGAGATCGGCGTCGATATCACCGTCGACATCGCGGACACGCTCGAGAAGCCGTATGGCAGCCGCGATCGTGCGCCGGAGATCCTGCGCAAGATGCGAGAAGCGGGCATGCTCGGAAAGAAGAGCGGCAGTGGCTTCTACAAATACGAGGGCAAACAGCAGAGCGACAACGAGGCGCTGGAGCAATGGCGCGCCGTTGTAGCCGGGGTCGGTGACCCCGGCGGCGCAGAGCATGGCCACGCGTCAGACCAGCCGGGATCGGCGATCCCGGCTACAACGCTCGCCGACCGGCTCGTGTTCCTCATGGTGAACGAGGCCGCGCGTTGCCTGGAAGAGGGCGTGGTAAGCGCACCCGAAGATGCGGACTTTGGCATGATGATGGGGACGGGTTTCCCCGGCGTGCGAGGCGGGCCGCTGCGTTACGCCGATTTTGTGGGAGCGAAAAAGCTGGTGGCGGAGATGGATGGTCTACATTCCCGGGCAGGCGATAAATTTGTGCCGTGCGATCTATTGAGGAAACATGCGCAGGCAGGAACAACTTTTTATTCCAAGTAAGGCCACACTCTATGAAATCATCACTCGAAGCTCCTGAGAAACAGATCGCCGCAGAAACTGGCGCCAAATCGGGCAAGACCGAGGCATCGGTCATCGACACTTCCAAAATGTCCGCCGGAAAAGCGGCTGCGCTGGAGTTGACGGAAAGCTCGCGTGATCCGCTCGATGAGCGCGGCAGTTTCGCGAGCAATCTTTTCATCGGGAAGTTTGCTTTCGACCGCATCTTCCCGTGGCCGGAACAGGCCGCAGACGATCGCGCGGCGGGTGAACCGTTTTTGGCCGAGCTGAAGGATTATCTGCACGCCAATGTGGACGCGGATGAGATCGATCGCAGCGGCGAAATTCCGCAGAAGAACATCGACGATCTTTTCGCGATGGGTGCCTTCGCGATCAAGGTGCCGAAGAAGTATGGCGGCCTTGGGCTGTCGCAGGTCAACTACGGCCGCGCAGCGATGCTGCTGGGAAGCTGGGATGCCAACCTGACCGCACTCGTCTCCGCGCATCAATCGATCGGTGTGCCGCAGCCGTTACTCTTGTTCGGGACGGACGAGCAGAAGGACAAGTATCTGCCGCGCGTGGCGCGGAAGGAGATCTCCGCTTTCGCTCTGACCGAGATGAACGCCGGTTCCGATCCGGCGAACATGAGCCTGCAAGCGGATCTGAGTGAGGACGGTTCTCACTACGTCATGAATGGCGAGAAGCTCTGGTGCACGAATGGCCTCAAGGCTGGCGTGCTGGTGGTGATGGCCAAGACCGCGCCGAAGATGGTGAACGGGAAAGAGCGCAAGCAGATCACCGCCTTCATCGTGGATGTGGATACGCCGGGACTGGAGATGCCGTTCCGCTGCCGCTTCATGGGTTTGCGCGCACTCTATAATGGCGTGGTCACGTTCAAGGATGTGCGAGTGCCGAAGGAGAACGTGATCGCGGGCGAGGGGAAGGGGCTCAAGGTCGCGCTGACGACGTTGAATACCGGTCGCCTAACGATTCCGGCCGCGTGTGTGGGCCTCTGCAAACGCCTCCTCGAAATCTCACGCAAATGGGCCGCAGAGCGGGTGCAATGGGGCGTGCCGATCGGGCAGCACTACGCCATCGCGGGCAAGATCGCGGAGATGGCAGGCAACACGTTCGCGATGGAAGCGATCACGTTTTTGACTTCCGCGATGGTGGACAAAAAAGCGGGCGATCTCCGGATTGAAACCGCGATGTGCAAAATGTGGTCGACCGAGATGACCTGGAAGATCGCGGACGACGCCATGCAAGTGCGCGGCGGGCGCGGCTACGAAACCGAGCAATCGCTGCGCGAACGCGGCGATGAGCCGACGGCGGTGGAGCGTTTCCTGCGCGATTGCCGCATCAACACGATCTTCGAAGGCTCGAGCGAGATCATGCGGCTCTTCATTGCGCGCGAAGCGCTTGATCCGCATCTCAAGGTCGGCGGCGCGATTTTCAACACCACTCTGCCGATGGCGACGCGGATCAAATCGATGTTCGGCTCCGGATCTTTTTATTCGCGTTGGTATCCCCGGCAGTTCGGGAAAGCGAACGCAGGCGATCTGAGCAAGCTGCACGAGCAGCTCCGCCCGCACGTGAAGTACGGCGCAGCCACGAGCAAAAAACTGGCGCGCGGCCTCTTCCATTCCATGATGCGCTTCGGTCCGAAATTGGATCGCGAGCAGTTGCTCCTCTCGCGCTACGTCGGCGTGGCGACGGAGATCTTCGCCATGAATGCGACCTGCTCTTACGCGCAGCATTTGATCAACGAAGGCAAGCCCGCGAGCGAGATTCTCTCCGTCGCGAACTACTTCTGCCAGTCAGCCAAATCGCGGATCGATCAGCACTTCGCCGGCACTTCGAAGAATGCCGACGCGCGCGGCTACGCGCTGGTGCAGGAGTTGCTCGAAGGAAAGCACAGCGAGCTCCGCGGCGGAATCGTGTAGCGCAGATGGACTCGCTCATCGCCTGATCATGTCAGCCCTCGGCCGCGCTTCGCTGGCTCGAGATGACACCCTTCGCGGCGACGACGTCCTTCAACTGGTAGCTATTAATCAAGCTCTCACCGCTTCACGCGCCTCGCGGGACACCCTGCCGAGAGCACGCTTCGGAATCGCGCGAGATCCATGCCGGTCTGTCCGGCCTGTTTTTTGGCGAGGGCGCCAAGAACAGCGGGCGGGGCGCCCGCGCTCCCCGGATGGGGAAGGGAGCTTGGCTCCACGCGGTGGCTTTCTGATTTTATCGCGCCATTGTTTCCCAACCCCACGACGCCGCAGCCTCACACGACGCCGGTTTGGCTTCGTTTTGTTTGGTTTCGATGTTGAAAGCCTGCGCTCGAACATCCCGATGGGCGCGAATGCATTCCGCTCACCCGCCCGTCATCCCGAGCCGCGAAGACGGCCGAGGGATCTTTCCGAGGCACACGGCGAGATCGCCGACACTGAGCCTGTCTTGCAGCTCAAGCCTCCAAATCCGAACACCCCGGGCCCGCGGAGAGATCCCTCGGCCGTGCTTCGCCGGCTCGGGATGACAGTCGGCCACTGGTCCACGCTGAAAACGCGCCGCGCATTGGCCGCGAATCCTGCGCGGTTTGACCAACGCAGCCGCCCCGGCTACGCTCCGCGATGAGTATGCCGCCCGTGCTCACGGAGTCGGCCCGCCCTTCATCGCGGAGCATGACCGACGTGAGCGCTTCCCCAAATTCCCCGACCCAACGCAACGCTGGAAACGCGCTGCAAACTCTGGAGAAGCACATCCTCCTGGATGGCTTCAAGATCGTCTTCGATCTCGAAAAGAGTCGCGGCTCTTACATGTATGACGCGCCGAGCGGTCGGCGTTTGATTGATTTCTACGGCTTCTTTGGCTCCGTGCCGGTGGGGTTCAATCATCCGCACTTCGAGAAACCGGAAGTGCGCGCAGAGTTGTTGGAAGCGGCCACGATCAAGATCGCGAACTCCGACGTTTACTCGCAGGCCTATGCGGATTTTGTGGAGACCTTCACACGGGTGGCGCCATTGCCGCCCTTGAGCCGGTATCTCTTTATTGAAGGCGGCGCGCTCGCGGTGGAGAACTGCTTGAAGGCCGCGATGGATTGGAAGGTGCAGAAGAATATGGCCGCCGGTCGCGGCGAACGCGGCACGCAGATTTTGCATTTCCGCCACGCGTTTCATGGTCGCAGCGGTTACACCATGAGCCTGACGAATACTGATCCGAAGAAGGTGGCGCTCTATGCGAAGTTCGATTGGCCACGGGTCTCGACGCCTTTCATTAACTACTCGTTATCCGAAGCTGAGCGTGAAACCGACGTGATCGCGCGGGAGAAAAAATCCGAAGAGGAAATCATGCAGCTGGTGGCCGAGCGCGGTGCCGACCTGGCTGCGATCATCCTCGAGCCGATCCAAGGCGAAGGCGGCGACAATCATTTCCGCAAGGAGTGGTTCGAGACGCTGCGCCGCATCTGCGACGAGAACGAGATGCTGCTCATTTTCGACGAAGTGCAATGCGGCGGTGGCACGACGGGCCGGAATTGGTGCTGCGAACATTTTGGCGTCATGCCCGACTTGGTCGCGTTCGGGAAAAAAATTCAGGTCTGCGGAATGATCGCGGGTCCGCGTCTCGATGAGGTGAAGGACAACGCGGTTCGCACGCCGAGCCGCTTGAATTCCACCTGGGGCGGTAACTTCACCGACATGGTGCGCTCGAAGCATTTCCTCCAGATCATGGAAGACGAGAAGCTCGTCGAAAATGCGGCGCAGGTCGGAGCACGCATCGTGGCCTCGCTCCATGAGATTGCGACGGAGTGCCCGATCATTACGGCAGTGCGCGGGCGGGGCTTGTTCATCGCGTTTGATCTGCCGAGTGCGGAGATGCGCGACTCGCTTTGGAAGGCGCTTTACGAGGCGGGTCTCTTCACTTTGAAATCGGGGGAGCGAGCAATTCGTTTTCGTCCCGCGCTCGATCTCACGCCGGAAGTGGCGGACGAAGCGATGGAGATCCTGCGTCAGCATTGCCGCGGACTGCGGTCTTAAGATGTGGTGCGGCTGCTGCGTGTCTGGGGAGCGCACGCTTGCAGCGTGTTGGTTTCCGCATTCTGCGGAAGCGAACTTTTTCCCGGAGACGCGGCAAACTTTCAGCGCGCGTTTTTCGGGAAGCCTGTTTCGGCAGAATGCCGAAACCAGCACGCCTGGAGGCGTGCGCTCCCCAGATTGCTAACGGCTCGAACAATATTCAGTCGACTACACTTATGAACGATACTCTTACCAAACTCGGCCTGACCGAAGACAACGCGGGAGCCTTTGATGGCGAATGGCATGGCGGCGGCGCTGTGTTGGAGTCATTTTCCCCAATCGATGGCAAGCTCCTCGCGCGGGTCAAGACGGCCACGGAGGCCGACTACGATCGCGCGGTGACGCGCGCGCACGAAGCCTTCCTGAAATGGCGCAGCACGCCGGCGCCCGTGCGAGGCGAGACAGTGCGGCAGCTGGGCAATGCCTTGCGTGAAGCGAAGACAGATCTCGGCCGACTGGTGACGATGGAGATGGGCAAGATCGTGGCGGAAGGCGAAGGCGAAGTGCAGGAGATGATCGACATCTGCGACTTCGCCGTTGGCCAATCGCGCATGCTTTACGGACTGACGATTCAGTCGGAACGCGCCAGCCACCGGCTGATGGAGCAATGGCATCCGCTGGGCGTGATCGGCATCATCTCGGCCTTCAATTTTCCTGTCGCGGTCTGGGCTTGGAACGCCACGCTTGCGGCCGTCTGCGGCGACTCCACCATCTGGAAGCCATCGGAAAAAACGCCGCTGACGGCAATCGCGGTGATTAAAATTGCGGAGCGTGTCTGCAAGAACACCGGAGTGGATCCGGCGATCTTTTCGCTCGTCGTCGGCGACGGCCCGGCCATTGGGAAGAAGATGGCGGCGGATCGGCGCGTGCCGCTGGTCTCGGCCACGGGCTCGACGCGGATGGGGTTCGATGTTGGCAAAACGGTCAGCGCACGACTCGGTCGCAGTCTGTTGGAATTGGGTGGCAACAACGCGCTCATCGTTTCCAAGTCGGCGGATCTGGAAATGGCCGCGCGGGCCATCTTCTTTGGCGCGGTTGGGACGGCGGGGCAGCGTTGCACTTCGACGCGGCGAGTGATCGCGCATGAGTCAATCGCTGAGAAACTGCGCGAACAATTGCTCAGCGCTTACAAGTCGGTGCAGATCGGAAATCCGCTCGAGCGCAAGACGCTAATGGGTCCGTTGATCGACCTGCCCTCGGTCGAGAACGTGCAAAACTCGATCGCGAAAGTGAAGAGCGAAGGCGGAGAGATTCTATACGGCGGCGAGAAGCTGGAAGGCGCGGAGTATGAGGGCGGTTGCTACATGACGCCGTGTCTGGCGACGGTGCGCCCGGATTTTGAGATCGTGAAAGACGAAACGTTTGGGCCGTTGCTCTACCTGATGACATATGGCGATTTCGAAGAAGCGATCGCCATCCATAACGACGTGCCGCAAGGATTGAGCTCCGCGATTTTCACCAACGACATGCGCGAAGCGGAGCGTTTCGTGAGCGCGCTCGGGAGCGATTGCGGAATCGCGAACGTGAACGCGGGCACGAGCGGCGCGGAGATCGGTGGTGCGTTTGGTGGCGAGAAAAACACCGGCGGCGGCCGGGAGAGCGGAAGCGACTCCTGGAAGGCCTACATGCGTCGGCAGACGAACACGATCAACTTTTCGACCGAGCTGCCCCTGGCGCAGGGAATCGAGTTCGGCAGCGTCGATCAAGGCAGTTCGACGGCCTGATTCTACGTTCACGGTCCGGTCCTCCAAGCACTATGAGCACAACCACTCTCGACGCCCCCGCAGAAGCGGAGAATCAATTCAATTGGCCGCTTTGTTACGAGGCCGAAAATCTTCTGCTCGATCGGATCGGCGCTTTTCTCGCGGCGAACAGTTTCGCCCGGATTCTTTCGGAGCGGATGCGCGATGAGACAGGGACGCTGTTTCTGGACTGGGTCGATCACCTCGTGGTTTCGGCGGCGGATGAAGCTGCTTTTCGCGCCATGGGCTTCACGGAAGATCCGTTGGGCGAAAATGCCAGCGGCCTGAAGGCGCTCTGGCATCCGGAGGCGATGTTGCCGCGTGTGCTCATTGCGACGAAGGAACTGTCGCATCCTGCCATGCTCGCGATTCGGCCGGAGTTTGTCGCCGAGTTTGCGGCGATCCATGGGATCACGAACGAGATCGAGGGCGAAACGTTCTCGCGCTTCCGCAAGCTGCTCGCGTTTGAGGAAAACGACGCGGCCTTTTACGCGATCGAGCGGCGCGGATACCGGGGTTACATTCCGCAACCGGGCGACGTGAAGAAATTCCTGGCCGCACGCGAGATTTGGCAGACCCGGCGCCGGCGCTGGGACCGCGATGTGAAGGGTTACGCCTACTCGCTCGAGCGGCTGCAGGAGGTGGTGGATCTCGTCGGCCCCGATCTCGCCTGTCATCTCGTCTTCGAAGAAGAGCGCGCCTTCTGGCAAAAGCGCAATCGCGCTGCGATCGAACAAAAGCGCCGCCAGGATTCGTTAGGCTTGGGCTGGGCGAATCACGATCACCATACTTTTCGTTCGTCGCGCAAACATTTCCTCGATCTCATGAAAGCCTGGGAAATGCTCGGCTTCCATCGTCGCGAGCGTTACTACGCCGGGTCGCAGGCAGGGTGGGGCGCGCAGATCGTCGAGCAGCCGATCGAAGGAATCGTCATCTTTAACGACGTCGATCTTTTCCCCGCCGAAACGGAAATCGATTTCTCCCGGGAACCGCCTGCCACCGGAGGACAATCTGCGCACGATCGGGCTTTGGGTTGGACTGCATGGCGAAAGTTTTCTCGATGCGGGGATGCATCACCTCGAGTGCCGTTTTGATTACGAGCGCCTGCGCGAGCAGCTCGCCGCAGCCCATATCAAAACGATGGCGCCGTTCTCCGATTTCCCTTTCCTCAAGCAGGCGTTCACCCAGGGCGAGCGCTGGGCCGTGCGGCCAGAGCGAATCACCAGGCTGCGGACGAGAGATCTTCTCACGGACGAGCAAGCGCAGAAATTTGCGCACGAAGGGGCGATCGGAAGTCACCTCGAAAACCTGCAACGCAAAGGCGGCTTCAAGGGCTTCAACCAGAAGTCGGTCAGCGTCATCATCGAGTTGACCGATCCGCGCAAACAGGACGCGGTGCACAAGTTCGCCTAACGAGCGTCTGCGACGCAATCAAATCTGATGCCAAGGCGAGCGTTCGCCGCGCAGGACTGACCTGCCAGCGCGAGCTGGAGGTGGGAGTTTAACCGCCTGGCGAAGTGCACCGACGGGACGCAGCCGTTTAAGGTTGCGTCCGGTCGGCCGGCAAAACTAGCTTCGGTGACGCGCGCGGCGCAGCGACCCGCGATCCCGTGCGCACCACACCTATGGCCGATCAAACCACCCCTGCCGCCGGCCCTGAGCCGACCCCCACGCGTTTCGTCGATCGCGCGCTGAACGCGATCGAGCGGATCGGAAACAAACTGCCCGACCCGGCGGCGCTCTTCTTCCTGCTTCTCTTGGTGGTGTGGGTCGTGTCGGCGCTGCTTTCGTCGATGCAATTTAACGAGATCGATCCACGGAACGGCCAGCCGATCGTGATCAAAAATCAGCTCGCCGGCCCGTCGTTCGCGGCGTTCCTCGGCGGCATGGTGACGACGTTCACCAGCTTCCATCCGCTGGGCGTGGTGCTGGTCGCATTGCTCGGTGTCGGCGTGGCGGAGCACACCGGATTTATCAATGCCTGCCTGAAGGGCCTGCTCAGCTTCACCTCTGTGAAGTTGCTCACGCCGATGCTGATCCTCGTGGCGATCGTCAGCCACACCGCGGCGGATGCAGGCTATGTGCTCGTGATTCCGCTCGGTGGCGTGATTTTCTACGCGGCGGGACGACATCCGCTGGCCGGCATTTCGGCGGCTTTCGCTGGCGTCTCAGGCGGGTTCAGCGCGAATTTCGTGCCTTCGAGTCTTGATCCGTTGCTCTCGGGCCTGACCCAGGCCGCGGCGCAGATCATCAATCCGGAGCGGCTGGTTAATCCGCTCTGTAACTGGTTCTTCACCGGTGCGTCGACGCTGCTGATCGTCCTTCTCGGCTGGTTTCTGACTGATCGCGTGATCGAGCCGCGGCTCCGCTCCGTCCCGGTCGACGGCGACGCCGACGAGATGCCGAAGATGGAAACACTCGGCGCGGGCGAACGCCGCGGCTTGTGGGCCGGTCTTGCGGCACTGTTTGTGGGCATCGCCATCCTGGTGTTCGCCTCGGCCCCGATAAACTCAATTTTTCGCGCGCCGAATGGCTCCCTCACCGCATCCACGGCGCCGCTCATGCAGTCGATCGTGCCGCTCATCTTCCTGCTCTTTCTGATCCCGGGCGTCGTCTTCGGCTATGTCGCGGGGACGGTGAAGAACCACCGCGACATCATCAAAGGGATGAGCAAAACGATGAGCACGATGGGTTACTACATCGTGATGGCGTTTTTCGCCTCCCTCTTCATCGCGTCGTTTGGCCAGTCGAATCTCGGTGCGTTGCTCGCGCTGAAAGGCGCCGGGTTTCTTCAGGCGATGGCGCTACCCGGCGCTGTCACGATTGTGGGCATCATTCTGCTCACCGCCTTGGTCAACCTCCTGGTCGGCTCCGCGTCTGCGAAATGGGCACTGCTCGCGCCAGTTTTCGTCCCGATGCTGATGACGCTCGGGTTTTCGCCGGAGCTGACTCAGGCCGGATACCGCGTGGGCGATTCGACGACGAACATCATCACACCGCTGATGCCGTATTTCCCGCTCGTGGTGGTCTATTGTCAGCGCTACGTGAAACGCACGGGCATCGGCACGCTCGTGTCACTGATGTTGCCGTATTCGATCACGTTTCTCGTGCTCTGGACGCTTTTCCTGCTCGGCTACTGGATGCTCGGCATCCCGCTGGGCTTGCAGGCGCCCTACACGTATCCGTAGGCGATGGCCCTGCTGGCGCGACGATCCGCGGGAAGCAGCAGGGGAGTTAAAGCTCCAAAACTTCAGCCTGGAGTAGACTTGGGCAGGGAGTTCCCCTAGTAGGTTGCTCATGCAGCGAAGCGATCAAATCTGATGCCAAGGCGAGCGGCGATCATCACGGCTCTCCGAACACCTGTCGGTCGGCACGGGGGCGCATTGGCGTCGGTTCGCCCCGACGATCTTGCCGCCCACGTCATCAAGGCCGTCGTGGCGCGATCCGGCATCGACCCCGCCTTGATCGAGGATGTCTACTTCGGCGCCACCAACCAGGCCGGCGAGGACAACCGCAACGTCGCGCGCATGGCCGCGCTGCTGGCGGGCCTCCCCGCGTCCGTGCCGGGTTCGACGGTGAATCGCCTCTGTGCGTCGGGGCTGGAAGCCGTCAACATCGCGGCGCGCATGATCGAGGCGGGTCACGGCGATGTGTTCATCGCGGGCGGCGTCGAGTCGATGAGCCGTGCACCTTATGTGCTCAGCAAGGCGGAAACCGCGTTCGACCGGTCGCAGCAGATCTTCGACACTTCGATCGGCTGGCGCCTGGTCAATCCTCGCATGGCGGCGCTGCATCACCCCTTCTCCATGGGCGAGACCGCCGAGAATGTCGCCCGCGAGCACAAGATCAGCCGGGCGGATCAGGATCAGTTCGCGCTGCAGAGCCAGCAACGGTGGTCGGCGGCGCACCAACGCGGGCTGTTCGCCCAGGAGATCGTGCCCGTCGAGATTCCGCAGCGCAAGGGCGCTCCGACCCTCGTCAGCGTGGACGAGCACCCGAGGCCGGACACGACGCTGGAGAATCTCGCCAGGCTGAAACCCGCATTCTCCAAAGACGACCAGGGCACGGTGACCGCGGGCAATTCGTCGGGCATCAACGACGGCGCGGCGGCATTGCTGATCGTGGAAGCCGGGCTGGCCAAATCGCTGGGTCTTCAGCCGATCGCCTTCATCGGTCCGAGCGCCGCGGCCGGCGTCGATCCCGCGTTCATGGGGCTCGGACCCGTGCCCGCGATTCGCAAGGCGCTTCTGCGCGCGAAACTGACGCTCGACCGCATCGACCTGTTCGAGTTGAACGAGGCGTTCGCCGCGCAGGCCCTCGCCTGCCAGCGCGAGCTGGGCATCGACAACGCAAAATTGAACGTCAACGGCGGCGCGATTGCGATCGGTCACCCGCTTGGTTGCAGCGGCGCCCGCCTGGCCACGACGCTGATCCACCAGATGGCTCGCACCGGCGCCTCGCGCGGCATCGCGTCGCTCTGCGTCGGGGTAGGACAAGGCTTGGCGACGGTCTTCGAACGGGAGTGAGTTTGGAAGTGTCCTCAGCGGAATCTGGGGAGCGCATGCGCCTCGCCGGCTGGTGAAATGCCAGTCCGGATCGGACCGCCCTCGCCATCGCGAAGTTTGTCTGGTAGCATTTCATTGTGAGCGCGACCGACCTGATCACGACCGACCCAGATATTCTCGGCGGTACCCCGTCTTCACCGGAACACGGGTGCCGGTCAAGACGCTCTTTGATTATCTCGAAGACGATTACAGCCTCGAAGAATTCCTCGACTGCTTCCCCACCGTTACCCGCGACATGGCCGTGCAGATGCTTGAGCATTCGCAGCACGCCATCCTCCAGGCGACCGCGTGAAGGTTCTTTTCGACGAGTGCGTGCCGTGGCCGCTCCATGCACTCTTACCCGAGCACGAATGCCGCACCGCACAGCAGATGAAGTGGAAGCGGATCAAGAACGGCGAGCTACTCGCGCTCGCCGAGCCGCAGTTCGACGTCTTCCTCACGTGCGACCAGAACCTGCGCTATCAGCAAAACCTAACTGGCCGCAGGATTGCGATTCTTGAGCTCTCAACCAACAAGCTCCGCCGGCTGATAGCGGCCGCGCAAGTCATTCGCGAAGCCGTTGCCGCAATGGAGCGCGGAGAGTTCCGCCGCCTCATATCCCTGACGGGCCGTCATGACGCTCCACGTCAAGCTTCCCGAATCACTGGCCGCGCAAGCGCGCGAGCTGGCCGAGCGCGAGCACACGACCGTAGATGCTCTGATTGCCTCCTCGCTTGTCGCGACACTCGACCACTCGCCACATCGGCCTACAATTTCCGAGCGCGCTGCTCGGGTCGATTGGGCGAGAGTGGACGCCATCCTCGCGCGTGTAGCAGAGGTCCCGCCCGAGGCGGGTGATGAGCGGTGAAGCTCACGACACCGCTCGACCGCATCGACCTGTTCGAGTTGAACGAGGCGTTCGCCGCGCAGGCCCTCGCCTGCCAGCGCGAGCTGGGCATCGACAACGCAAAATTGAACGTCAACGGCGGCGCGATTGCGATCGGTCACCCGCTTGGTTGCAGCGGCGCCCGCCTGGCCACGACGCTGATCCACCAGATGGCTCGCACCGGCGCCTCGCGCGGCATCGCGTCGCTCTGCGTCGGGGTAGGACAAGGCTTGGCGACGGTCTTCGAACGGGAGTGAGTTTGGAAGTGGGCCTGACTGTCAGATCGTTCGAGCGCCCGGCGCCTCTGCAACGCATCCCACGGGATCCGGTAACTTTTTGATACTGCCCGCATTGGCAAAACGCTTCGTCAGGCGTTTAGATCGGACAATCCTCCGAAGTATTCTTTGAATACTTCGCGCACTCGCTCCAAAGACATTGGCAAGTCTTTCTGTTGGTGCCAATGCTTCACGATTTCTTCGACTTTTGCGTCATCAATTTTTCCGCTCGAGTGCATCAATTTCATAAGCTTGATGGTGCTCCAGCAGTCGATGTTGTGGGCTTTTGCAATTTCAGTCATATTCACGTCGTCAGTCACGACCGGAACTGACTTCACAAATCCCACGGCAAGCGCTTTGATATCCTCAAGTGAGACGTTCAGCGCCTTTTCGTCCGCGTAACGGGCCAAGTATTTCACGGTCCGATGCACTTCCTCTTCGACTTTTTTCTTGCCGATCTTATAGCGTTTGGCAGCGCGATCGTTTTTGAACGCCGGATCGCCGACCCACCCGAACTTATGCCGGAGACGATCACTCTTGTTGAACTCGTCATCTAAAACAGAAAGAACGTGTAATGTATAAGGCGGCGCGCTGCCGAATGAGCCGCGCAGGAGTGGTCGAATGCAGTATGCCAGCCGAAAATAGCTTACGCTATCGACAAGGACGTCGTTAGGCTGATCACTCATCTCGAAGCTCTCTCGACAGGGCTTTGGCGTCTGTCAGAGAGACTCCGAGAACGCGTCGAACAAAATGTTCTGCACCCTCCTCCTGTTTGCAGAATGCCGCCAACGCATCAAAAAATGGTGTATCGAAAACCGATTTCGCCACCTTGACGTATTCTTCCGTCCTCGGAGGCAATTGTTCGAACAAGGTCTTGCTGATCGTGGGGTAGTTGTTAACGAATCCGTGAAGGGCCTTCATAAAGTGACACCGGCCCTCCCAAATCTATTTTTGCAAGTTTCCGCGAGCCTTCGAGATCTTCCAATGCACGGCGTATCGTCCACGGCGAGATAACATGCTTGTCAGCTTCTTTGAAAACCTCATGGATTCGGGCAGAAACGCTTCCGACTTTCTTTAACGCTTCCCACAGAGCAGCTGCTTGCGACTCAGGGAAAAGCAACGCTTGCGCAAAGCTGTCGGCAAAATCTTCTGCCGTCTCTCCCACTAATTTCGGCGCCAGCGAATGCCCAAGCTCATGGGCCATCCAGAACTTAAAATCTACCGCGTTACTGTCGAGATTTACGAAAACCCAAGTGGTATGCGAATCCGGCAAGTGGATGTTCAATGCATTACCATGGTTTTCCTGTCCGCCCCACAGAACGGGCACAATTATCGCATCAAGCTCGTTAAACTTAGTGATTAGCGTTTCGAATTCGATTACTTGTTTGCCTTCCAGCTTCATTTCCTGGCGCAGCTGATCGGCGACGTTTTGTACGTAAGCATATTCCGGCTTCGGATCTTTCAGCGTTGGCGCATGGGTCAGCTCTTGTTTTGGCAAGAACGGGACAAGACGTTTCAGCAATTCACCTGTGTCACGCGCGTTATCGAGATGATCGTCCTTGGTGATCCGATTCCGCTTCTTGCGAAACGGACGATTGGGATGGCTGTAGCTGGCGGAGATCCGCCACTGATCGAAATCGAGCCCCAGCAACATACCGAGCCGAAGGATCTTATCCGGCAAAGGGAAGGATTCCCCCTTTACCCACTTGGAAACGGCTTCGCGCGAAACACTTAGCTTCTCTGCCAAGCCAGCCTGATTGAGGCCCGCCCTGATTAAGGCATCCTCAGTGCCCGGGATGTTGAGAGATTTGTTCATGTCCCATCTTATGACAAAAATCCGGCTTGTCAACTTTTGTCAACCATGGCATTTTAGGGATGACATGGCAGAATCTCCAAAACATCGCGTCGCTCTGCATCGGGGGTAGGACAAGGCCTGGCGACGGTCTTCGAACGGGAGTGAGTTTGGCAATGGGACTGACTGTCAAATCGTTCGAGTGCTGCCGTCGACGGTTTTTCGCGGCGGCAGTGAATGATCGAACCCTGTACAGCGTATGCGCGGGCTAACCTCCGCTCTGCTCGGGGCCATTATGCAGCAGATTAAACGGCAACCGGACTCGTGCCGGTTTTCTTCCTTCCCAGCCGACCAAGTCTTTGACTAATCAGGCCCTCTTCGGCGATGAGGCCCAAGAGCGCGATGGTCAGCGTTTCCTCGCTGTGATAATTCAAATTAGCAGGAGCCGCGCGGCTCGAAGTTCATCCGGGAATGCTCGGCCATCCGGACACCAAATAGCAGTGTTACAACGGTGACTTATTCGTCACTTCCCCGCCTGACACCGGGCCATCTTCAAGACGTTCGGGAGGAGGCCCGCTCTCTTCTACGGGCTGTCCGCCTGATCCAGCTGTTTCGTATTTCCGATACTCAGCAGCAGCGCAGTGTTGCTATATGATGTCACGTGAGCAGCCAACGGCTTCGGAAGAACCCCGAGCCCGATTAAGTCGTCCGTCCGACGTTCAATCAGTTCGGCATACTCTTTCGCCCGTTCCTCAGAAAGCGCGCCGCTCTCCCTGGCGGCTTTGATCCTCTCCAACACCGACAGGTTAACATTGAGCGTCTCGACCGTAACGCGGTTTTTGTAATGTTCCCGGTTAACGACCCAATCCCACATCTCCTTGAAAACCTGCGCGAGGGTAGCCGCAGCTTCGACCGTCGTCTTCAGCCCGATAGCGCCGCTGCTCCCCAGTCAAGCAGGACAACGCGCGGGGCAACCGGCTCGGTTCCCGGCGATAAAACGGACTGGATCATGCAACCCAGATCATCCAGCAGCGTGATGATTCTTGATAGGTGCCCGAGGTCGAGCGAGTCGGTCGGATCAATAAATTCGAACACCGTAATGTCAGTCGTGTCGTCCGATTCTTCAAGGAGAGCTCATCGGAATAGAAGTTCGGAAAACGCGGTCAACAGGGTTTGAATCGCCAAATGGAGTTCGTAAACATTGAACATTTGGGCGTGATAAACGCCGTGCAGCGTTGAACCCGTGGAAACATTTCGCATCAAGGCCGCAAAATTGCTCGTCGAGTAAACGCTCGGGGCGCGCAACACTTCTAAAATTCGGCGGGTGACCGGATCGGCTGCGAGAACATCGTAATGGCTTTTGGAATCGATCAGCAGGGGCAGGATTTTGTCGTTCGACCAACCCTGGTTTCCGGAACGCATTTTCTGCATGTCCGCTGTGGTAAGTGCCGCCAGCTCCGAACTGTGAAGCTCCCTAGAGATACGTTCTAGGACGGAGAACAGTGACGAGCTTCTGCATCTAGGAACGTGTCATTATTCCCGGAAAAGCCAATCGGATCAGATTTGAACGGTCAAGTGTTACTGTCGGGCAGGTCGAACGCACGAAAAATCTCCGCGCGAATCTCCGCATCGACGAAGCAGTGGTGGCCCTCATCGACAAATCGAATCCGAGCTGATTGACTTGTTCCTGCGATCCGGGCGGCATGGCGTTGACCTTCGCGATTTCCGCTGGTGTAAGGAACCTTTCCAACGCAGCGCGAGGATCTTGCCTCATCATCGGGACGATTAAACCTTTCCACCCGATCCGGGTCGCGATCTGATAAAATCGTCGTTCGGTATCTCGATACGCTTGGAGCGGGGTACCGGCAGCAATCTGAGCCGCTGGTTGCAACCACCGGTGAAAGTGCTGGAGCTGTTGTGCGTAATCGTCGAACAGAACCCTAACATCGATCTCTCCGCCGTGATCATGCTGGTCGCGACGGTGCTTTTCGATAAATCGCTGGGCGTATTTGTCCCATCCCCGTCCCTGGGTAGCCACATCCACCAGGTCATCGACGAACAAAAGAAACCTAGCGACATCCCGCGCGTGTCGGGTGGGTTGCGATAAGCTCCCATTCAGCTGCGAGCGGCGCAACATGTGAAAGATGGTCTCGCAAATCCTGCACGAACTGGTGCCGTTCATTGTTTGTAAACATCCTGTCGTAGTGTTGTCGGAAATCGGGCACCCCGATTCGCCTGCTCAATGTCACTGATCGCGCCTTGTAAGCAGCTGCGGTTGTCGCGACCTGAAATAGTGCGGCTTGCACAGCTAACGTGGTTTTCTCCATTGCGTCTGCTGACGCTCGCGTACGGAAGCCCCGATCCTCGCTATGCAATCGGAACGCCTTAACTGCATCTTTCAGCGACTGAATCCCCAAATCGAACAGCCGCATCGAGAGCGCCAGCGTTTCCACCTCGGCATGGAAGCGATAGCCCGGGTGCGTACTGCATGCCCGAAAAATTCCGGTGAAATCGGCGAAATAAGCATCTGCCAGCTGCTGGTCCGTCCACGGCGGAGAGCCCAAAATTTCGCGCGCTTTCTGTTTCACGTTATCGAAGAAGTTTAGCAGCATTGCCTTCGAGAACCGATGTCTTTTAGCTGCGGGCGCTCGTCGCTCTTCCACAGGGCCGCTGTGTGAAAACCCGTACATGAGTGGGCCCGCCGTCCGGTTTTTCGCTCCGGGTAATGGGGCGCAGGATGCAGACGAACCGGTGCGCATCTCGTAGGTCGACAAGCGGACCTTCGCATAGCCGTGTCCTCCAGACCGACGAACTCGAGGTGCGGA
>CAVSRQ010000001.1:0-45967 GCA_963730385.1 uncultured Verrucomicrobiae bacterium | reverse complement strand
CGCGAAGCGAGAGTGGGCGAGTGGCGGCCGCCCGCGACCCGAAAGATGGACTCCTGGCGCAGTACGCGCGCGCTTCGCGGAAGGACTTGCGCGATGCCGTGGTTGCGGCCCGCAGCGCCTTTGGCGGGTGGTCAAAACAGAGCGCTTATCTGCGCGGCCAGATTCTTTACCGCGCGGCGGAGATGCTGGAGATGCGCCGCAGCGAACTGGAAGCGGAATTGCTCCGGGCGAATGGTTCCCGGCTCTTTAGCAAGAGCGACGAGACCGCGCTCGCGATCGATCGGCTGGTCCACTACGCGGGTTGGACGGATAAGTTTGGTCAGCTGTTCAGCACCGTGAACCCGGTCGCCAGTTCGCATTTTAACTTCACCATCCCCGAGCCCACTGGAGTGGTGGTGGTGCTCTGCCCGGACGAGCCTTCCTTGCTCGCGCTCGTCTCCCTGGTGGCGCCCGTGATTCTAGCGGGAAACACTGCCATCGTTCTTGCCTCCGCCACGCAACCACTCGTGGCCCTCACGTTCTCCGAAATTATTGCCACGAGCGATCTGCCGGGTGGCGTGGTGAACATGCTCACCGGCGAGCGCGCGGAGCTGGCTCCTTCCATCGCCAGCCATATGGACGTGAACGCCATCATCGATGGCAGCGGAGATGTGGAGGTAGGGCGGGAATTGCAACGCGGTGGGGAATGGAATGTGAAGCGTTACGTCGCGCGCAGCTTGAGCGCGGCCGACTGGCGCGGAAGCGCGGCCGAGGACCCTTACTGGATCCTGGATAGCGTGGAGATGAAGACCGCCTGGCATCCGATCGGCCTCTAAACATCCCCTGTGCGCGCGCTCCTTCTCGTCCTCGATAGCGTGGGCCTCGGGAACGCCGCCGATGCGGAGCAATACGGCGACACGGGAGCAAATACGCTCGGGCATATTTTCGAGCAAACGCCCGGGTTGCAATTGCCAGTGCTGGACTCGTTAGGGCTGCCGGCCTTGCTGAAGGGCGACCGAGGACCGGCTGGAAGCTATCGCGCCAGCCACGGCCGGATGCAGGCCCGCTCCGCCGGCAAGGACACCACCACCGGGCACTGGGAGCTGGCGGGTGTTATTTTGGAAAAGCCGTTCGCGGTCTTTGAGCGCTTCCCGCCGGAGCTGGTGCAAAAAATCGAACGCGAAGCCGGCGTGCACTTCCTCGGCAACTTCGCCCGCAGCGGCACCGCCATCCTCGAAGAGCTCGGCTCCGAACATCTGCGCACTGGCCGCCCCATCCTCTACACCTCGGCCGATTCCGTTCTCCAGATCGCGGCCCACGAGGACGTGCTACCCATCCCGCGCCTCTACGAGATTTGCGAGATCGCCCGCCGCCATGCCGATGGCGCAAATATCGGTCGAGTCATCGCCCGACCGTTTGATGGCGCGCCCGGCCACTTTCGCCGCACTGCGCGGCGGCATGATTTTTCCATGGCACCACCGCGCACCGTGCTGAACGCGATCTCCGAAAGTGGAGCGGATGTGGTCGGTGTAGGAAAGATCGCGGATATCTTTGCGAATGCTGGCATCACCGCATCGTATCCCACGGCTTCGAATGATGAAGGGATGAGAGGTATCGCCCAGCTCTGGCCGCAACTGAAAGACGGATTGCTCTTCGCGAATCTGGTCGACTTCGACATGCTCTTCGGCCACCGCCGGGACGTGGCCGGTTATGCGCAGGCGCTGGTGGAATTCGATCGCTGGTTGGGCGGTTTTCTCGCGCAGGTGCAGCCGGAAGACCTCGTCATCATCACTGCAGATCATGGGAACGATCCGACTTTCCGCGGAACCGACCACACGCGCGAGCAGGTGCCTCTCTTTGTCCTGCATCGCGCCGTGGCAACCGATCTGGGAACGCGCCAAACTTTCGCCGATGTGGCAGCTTCGTTGGCCACTTTCTTCGCCACGGAACCGTGGCCTGTGGGCGGCGCGTTTGTGACTGCGTAAAGCTTATGCACGTTCCGTCACTCATAGAAAAAAAACGCGATGGCGCGGAGCTAAGCGCGGAGGAGATCGGCGAATTCATCTCCGCTTTCACGCGCGGCGCGGTGCCCGATTACCAGATGAGCGCGTGGGCGATGGCGGTCTTCTTTCGCGGGATGACACCGCGCGAAACGCAAAGCCTCACCACCGCCATGATGAAGAGCGGACGGGTGCTGGAGTATCCCGCGGGGTCGCCGCCGAAAGTCGACAAGCATTCGACCGGCGGGGTGGGCGACAAGGTTTCGCTCGTGCTCGCTCCCCTCCTCGCTTGCGATGAGGTGTGGGTGCCGATGATCTCCGGGCGCGGCCTCGGCATCACGGGCGGGACGCTCGATAAACTGGAGAGCATCCCGGGCTTCAACGTGAACCTGGACGAAAAACGCGCGCTCGCGCAGCTCGAACGGCTCGGTGTTTTCATGATCGGCCAAACGGCTGACATCTGCCCTGCGGACAAAAAGCTTTACGCGCTGCGAGACGTGACTGGCACCGTGCCTTCGCCGCCGCTCATCGTGGCCAGCATTATGAGCAAGAAGCTGGCGGAAAATCTCGATCGCCTTGTGCTCGACGTGAAGTTTGGTGCGGGGGCGTTTATGAAGACACGGCTCGAGGCGGAAGCGCTCGCGGCATCGATGATCGAGGTGGGAAGTTCGATGGGCGTGCAAGTAGCCGCCATGCTCAACCCCATGGAAGAGCCGCTTGGGCGCGCCGTCGGTAACGCGCTCGAAGTGGCAGAATGTGTGGACGCGCTGCAAGGTCGCGGCCCGGAGGATTTGGTTGAGCTCACGCTGGATCTGGCGGAGCGCGTTTCCTCTTCCTCGCGGGCTGTCCTGGCTCGGCGGCTGCAAGACGGGAGCGCCTGGGAGAAATTCCTCGCCTTGGTGGAAGCGCAGGATGGCGACGCCTCCAGCCTTGAGGCGATGCGGGAGATCCATCGCGCGCCAATTATCCGGCCTTTGCCTGCGCCGCGGGATGGCGTGATCACACGGGCGGACGCGGGCGAGATGGGACGCGCTTCGCTCCTGCTCGGCGGTGGCCGGGCGCGCTCCGATGACCCCGTCGATTACGCCGTTGGCCTTTCGGAGATTAAAAAAATCGGGGAACGGGTGGGCGCTGGCGAGCCGCTGCTTCTCATCCACGCCCGCACGGAGGCATCGTTGCTGGCCGTGTGGCCGCTGCTGGAAAATGCGATCGGCGTGGAGTGAAGACCGGCAGGTAGAAGCGCTGGCGTTTTCTCCCCGGAAGGCTTGAGGGTGCGAAGGAAATTGTTTTGAATGCGGCTCGCGTGCGCTGCTTCATCCCTCTCCTTCTTGCCAGCCTCGCTCTCGCGAACGCGCGCGAACCCATCGTCGCACCGCCCGAGGGCGACGCTGTGCTCTCCGCCCTCCTGCAAAACGCCGGGACCGTCCGCGAGGTGCCGTTTAGCGAGGTGATCTTTCAGGCTACGGGCCGGAAGATCATCGCGACTGATCCTGCGAATGAAACCGATCAGCGTGTCCTAAAACAAATCGGCGAGGCGTTGGATGAGGTGCTCCGACAGATGAACGCCCCGGAGAGCCCGGCCCAACAAGCGGCACGCATTAACGAAGTGAGCAGCACATTCGAAAAGCTGATCCGCGAGTTGCTGGCGGCGACGCCCGGTTTGCTTTGCGATTTCCCGAAGACGGCCGAAGGACGCGTGCAGCGTTCGGGTTACCCGGATTTGCGCCTGGTCGAGGAGGCGAGCGGGCGCGTCTATTATCTCGACCCGAAACTTTTTGCGAGCGGGAGCCGGACGAGCAGCTTCCGCACGTTCTATTACGAACCAAAACGGGCGACGAACAAGGTGCTGGAGGATGCGACGCATCTGATCCTGGGCTTCGAGCACGGGCCGCGCGAAGCGGGACACTGGGAATTTACGCGCTGGGATATCGTCGACCTGGCCAAATTTCAGGTGAGACTGAAGGCCGAGTTTCAAGGAAGCAATCGCGACCTCTATCGCCCGGAAGCGATCGTGAGCACGAGCGCTAAGTGAATCGTCCTTCTCCGGAGCAAATTCGAGGAGGGGTGGAGCTCGGCGCGAATTGACGTTGCCCGGGGAAAAGGCGGCGGCGATGTTAACCGATGCTCGCTGAGGCTCCTGCCGCTTTCCAATTCGATACGATCGACGACGTCCTGGACGATCTCGCGAAGGGCAAAATCGTGATCGTGACAGATGACGAAGATCGCGAAAATGAAGGTGATCTCGTGCTGGCCGCTGAGAAAGCGACTCCTGAGACGATCAATTTCATGGCCATGCACGGCCGCGGTTTGATCTGCGTCCCAGTCTCAAACGAACGCGCGGAGCAGCTCGGCCTCCAGCGGATGGTGCAGCAGAACCGCGAGATGTATCGGACGGACTTTACCGTCTCGGTCGATGCCGCGGAAGGAGTGACGACAGGCATCAGCGCGCATGATCGCGCGGCGACGATCCAGACGATCGCGAACCCGGCCTCGAAGCCGGAAGACCTTGTTCAGCCCGGGCACATCTTTCCGCTGCGCGCCAAAGACGGTGGCGTTTTGCGTCGCGCGGGGCACACGGAAGCGGCGGTGGATCTGGCGCGACTGGCGGGGCTCCAGCCAGCCGGCGTGCTGTGCGAAATCCTGCACGACGACGGAACGATGGCGCGTTTGCCGGAGCTGATGGAGTTCCGGAAAAAGCACGGCCTGCGCATTTGCACGATCCAAAGCTTGATCGCGCACCGGCGCTTAAAAGAGAAGCTGGTGGTGCGTGAGCAGGTGGTAAAATTGCCGACCGATTACGGCGACTTCGATCTTTATCTGTATCACTCCACGCTCGATGGCGCGCATCACCTCGCGCTCGTTAAAGGGACGATCTCCGAGGACGAGCCCGTTCTTGTGCGCGTGCACAGCGAATGCCTGACGGGCGATGTCTTCGGCTCGCGACGCTGCGATTGCGGGAATCAACTTCACGCCGCGCTCAAGCAGATCTCCGAGGAAGGCAATGGCGTCCTGGTTTACATGCGGCAGGAAGGCCGCGGGATTGGGTTGGCCGGGAAAATCCACGCTTACAAATTGCAGGAAGAAGGCCTCGATACGGTGGAAGCGAACGTGAAGCTCGGCTTCGGCAGCGACCTGCGCGATTACGGTCTCGGCGCGCAAATCCTTTTCGATCTCGGCGTGCGCAAATTCCGTTTCCTGACGAACAATCCCAAGAAAGTAGTCGGTCTGGAGGGTTACGGGATCCAGATGGTCGAGCAGGTGCCGATCCGCGCGGAGGCGAACGAGCACAACGCCAAATATCTCGAGACGAAACGCGTGAAGATGGGGCATTTGCTCTAACCTCCCACCATGTCGAACGCCGTCCCTACCCGCCCGCGCGTGGTGTTGCACAAACGCCGCTTCACACTCGTGGCGAGCGGCTTTAACGCGCGCTACGTGCAGGGCCTGGTCGATCACGCCACGGAAGAACTGCGCGCGCTGGCTCCTGGGGCTGCGCTCACTTTGCATCAAGTGCCGGGGGCGTTTGAGATCCCGGTCGTGGTCCGTGAAGTGGCGCTCCAGAAGAGCGCGGATGCGATCCTCGCCTTCGGCGTCATCATCCAGGGGAGCACGAAGCACGCGGATCACCTCAGCGATTCCGTCACCCACGCGCTCCAGCAGATCGCCATCACCTATGGCATCCCGGTGATCAATGCTGTCCTTGGGATGGAAAACGAAGACCAGGCACGCGAGCGTTGTCTGGAGAAAAAAATTAATCGCGGGATCGAAGCCGCGCGCGCGGCGGTCGAAATCAGCAGCGTGATGAGCGATTTGCAGGCAAAGTAAGGCGTATGGGAAAGCGTCACATGGCCCGGCAAGCGGCCGTCCAATTTCATTTCTGGCGCGATATGCATGGCGGCGCGGCGCCGGAGAAGATGGACGAATTCTGGGAGTTCTGTCCGGCGAAATCGAACGTGCGCGAGTTTGCCCAACCGTTGATCGACGGGATGGTGGCGCACCTGCCGGAGATCGATGAGCGGATCAGCCGCTACGCGGAGAACTTTAATCTGCGACGCATTTCGCCGGTCGATCGGAACGTTCTGCGGCTGGCGATTTTTGAAATGCTGCATCGCGCAGACATTCCTCCCGTAGTCTCAATCAACGAAGCGATCGAGCTGGCCAAGACCTTTGGCGGACCGGACTCGGGGCGTTTCGTGAACGGCATTCTCGACCGGGTGAAGGGCGATCTCACGCGATCACTGCGGGAAGCGACACCGGAAGAATCGTAAACGCCGAGAGGCCTCGGCGAGTTACGAGACCTTGCCGTAGCGGCGCTGCCGCTGGCCGAAATCTTCCACCGCCGCGACCAGGTCTTCTTTTGTGAAATCCGGCCAGAGCTTCGACGTCACATACATCTCCGTGTAGGAGAGCTGCCAAAGAAGAAAGTTGGAGAGCCGCATCTCGCCGGAGGTGCGGATGAGTAAATCCGGGTCGGGGTAGTAACGGGTGTAGAGATGCTTGCTAAACATCTCGACGTCGATCATTGCGCTATCGATGTGACCGGCCTCGACCTGTCGGAGGAGACTCTTGATTCCATCGATAATCTCGAGCCGCGCGCCGTAGCTGAGGGCGAGAATCAAGGTCACGCCGTTATTCCCCGCCGTGGTCTCGATCGATTTGTGCAACTGCGTCTGACAACTCGCAGGAAGATCCGTCAGCCGACCGATCGCTTGCAGGCGGACGTTTTTCTCCAGCAGCTCCGGCGTTTTCTCCTTCAGGAAGCGCTCGAGGAGATGCATCAACGCCATGACTTCCGCTTTCGGCCGCTGCCAATTCTCAGCCGAGAAAGCGTAGAGCGTCAGAAACTCGACCCCCAGATCGCCGCAACCCTCCACACACGCGCGGACGGATTCCGCGCCTTGTTCGTGGCCTTTGATCCGCGAGAGCCCGCGATTTTTTGCCCAGCGCCCGTTGCCATCCATGATGATGGCGATGTGTCGGGGGATGGACCTCGCGGGCGTGGCCATGCGCTACAAAATGATCGTCTGCCCACGGGTGGGCCCTACGCTGACGATCGTGAGCTTGGCCCCGGTCAGATCGGCCAGGCGACGCACGTAAGTTTTCGCCGCCGGTGGCAACTCATCAAAAGTGCGCGCTTCGTGAGTGGGCGTGTTCCAGCCAGGCATCTCTTCGTAAATCGGCCGGCAATTTTCCAATTGCGCCGCATCGCTCGGCGGCACCTGCAGACGTTTTCCAGCGTGGCGATAACCGACGCAAATGCGCACGGGGTCCACGCCGTCGAGTCCGTCGAGATTCGTCACTGCCAGCTCGTCGATCCCGTTGATCATGGTGGCATACCGCGCCGCCACCGCATCAAACCAGCCACAGCGCCGCGGCCGTCCGGTGGTGGCGCCAAATTCGCGCCCCATTTCATGCAACATGTCCGCCAACCCGGCATCTTCCGTCGGAAGCGAGCCTTCCCCCACGCGCGTGGTATAGGCCTTCACCACCCCGAGGACGACGTCCATCCGATGCGGCGGCACACCTGAGCCGGTGCAAGCGCCGCCGGCGGTCGTGTTCGACGAGGTGACATACGGATAGGTGCCGTGATCAATGTCGAGAAACGTGCCCTGCGCGCCTTCGAAGAGGATCCCTTTGCCGCGCTGCAACGCCTTGTGCAACCAGACGACTGTGTTGGTGACAAAGGGCCGGAGCTTCTCGCCCGCAGCCAGATATTCCTCATTCACCTTCGCGAAGCTGATCGGCTTCGCGCCGTAGCTTTTCAGGATGACGTTATTATCGCGAATTTTGGCGCGCAGTTTTTCCGAGAACAATTCCGGCTGCATTAGATCAGCCATGCGCAATCCAGTCCGCGCGGCTTTGTCGCCATACGCGGGACCGATCCCGCGTTTCGTAGTGCCGATCTTGGCGTGGCCTTTCCGGATCTCGCGCTGTTCGTCCAGGACGCGGTGGTAGGGCAGAACAAGATGAGCGCAGTCGCTGATCAAAAGATTCTTGCCGACGGTCACGTTCAGCTTGTGCAGGCCTTCGATTTCCGCGAGGAGCGCCAGCGGATCGATGACCACGCCGTTGCCGATCACGCAGACTTTGCCGCGCCGCAAAATGCCAGAGGGGATGAGGTGCAGGACATATTTCGTCCCTTGATGGATGACGGTGTGGCCGGCGTTATTGCCGCCCTGGCTGCGCACCACCACATCCACCTTGGCGGTCAGGACGTCGATGATCTTGCCTTTGCCTTCATCGCCCCACTGCGCGCCGATTAAAATTGTGTTCGCCATGGAAAATCAGAAACCGACAACAAATTGTCCCGACGCATCTGGACCAGATGCGGACGGGACCGAGCGTGATGATAGGAAGGGGCGTATCTGCCGCAAGAATTTTTGAGGTGAGCGGACTGAAATCCGCGGGAGAAAAAGAATTGTCAGCTGCGGAACGACTCTCCTACCCTGCGCCCATGAGAACCATCCTGCTGATCCTGCTCATTCTTCTGCTCCTCGGCGCCCTTCCGCTCTGGCCTTACAGCTCGAGCTGGGGCTACTTCCCTGGGGGCGGTCTTGTCCTCCTGATTATTATTGTTCTCGTTCTGGTCAAAGCCTGACCTTGCTCTGCCGCTCCCAGCCCACGGTCCTCTGGCCGTGTGGCTGGAGACGCCAGCCCACCTCTCGGAGCTCCCGTAAGTGAGCCGCGGAGGATGAGTCGCCTCGCATTTTCTGCATTCCAACCGGGGGACTTGCGCTTGCGCCTGGTTGACAGCCACCGGCCCTTATCGTTAGGCTGGCACTCTTCTCGCTGGGATCGTTCTTGAAACTTCGTTCCGCATTTAATCTATGAGACCTATTTGGAAAGGCAGCATCAGCTTCGGACTCGTCTATATCCCGATCTCTGTTTATCCCGCCACCCGGGAGGAGAAGCTCAGCTTCCGCCAGCTCCGCGCGGCAGATTTAAGCCCGATCAAATATAAAAAGGTTGCGGAAGCCGACGCGCGCGAGGTCCCCGCAGCCGAGATCGTGAAAGGTTACGAATACGAGCGCGGTCATTTCGTGATCCTGAAAGAAGAGGATTTCGCCAAAGTGAAAATCGAGTCCACCCACTCGATCGATATCACCGACTTCGTCTCGCTCGAACAGGTCGATCCGAAGTTCTTCTACAAGCCATATTTCCTCGAACCGCAAAAGGGGGGCGAGAAAGCCTACTCCCTTCTGCACAAAGCCCTCGCAGGCACCGGCAAGATCGGAATCGCCAAAGTCGTGATCAGCAACCGCGAACATCTCGCTTCCGTGAAACCAGACGGGCTTTTCCTCGTTCTGGAGTTGATGCATTTCGCCTCGGAAATCCTGAGCCCGGAAGAGCTCAACAACGGCGCCAACGGTGCGATCAACGACAAGGAGCTGAAAATGGCCCAGACCTTGATCGAGAGCATGTCGACCGAATGGGAGCCGGAAAAATATCGCGACGAATACCGGACGGCGGTGATGGAGATGATCGAGCAAAAAGCGCAGAACAAGGAGATCGCCGATCGTCCTGCTGCACCGATGCGGGCTACCAACGTCGTCGACCTGGTAAAAGTTCTGCAAGAGAGCCTGAACCGGAACCAGGCGCTCAAACCGAAAAAGGGCAGCGGCACGCGGGCGAACGGTACCCGCTCCACTTCCGCTTTGGTTAAACAAAAGCGTCGAGTGGCCGCGTAGCGGACCCCGTAGTGCAAGTTTCCAACTTGCACCTTCGACCGGGCGGCAGTTGAAAACTCGCGCTACGGCCCGTTGGCCAATCGTCTACTGTCGGGCCAACACCCGCTCCAGCAACTGCGGGCCCGTCATGCGCGAGGCGGCTTCGTGCGGGCACGAGGCCACACATTGCGGCCGCGGCGAAGAGCGATCGCCATCCGCATCGCAAAGATCGCAAGTGGCGGCTTTGAGTTGCGCCACCTTCATCGTCCGCCCCGGCTCATCGGCATCGGGCACACGCATCACCTTCCGCCGATTCGGCACCATGAAGATGTTTCCGTAAGGGCAATTCGAAGCGCACAAGCCGCAGCCGATGCAGTGATCTTCGATCACAATCTGAAGATGTTTGCCCCGGTGAATCGAATCCACCGGACAGCCCGACATGCAATGCGGGTCCGCGCAGGAGCGGCAGGAAGTGGCGACGAGATAATCGCCAAAGCGGCGACCGTCGCGCAGGAGTCGGGTAATGGGGAGACCGTGAGACGCGTTCCCATGCTGCTCAATGCAGCCCTTGGTGCACTCATCGCAACGCGTGCAGAGATCCATGTCGAGGACCAGAATGCTCCGGCCTTCGTAAAGCCCCTGGTCCACGTAATCGGCGACAATCGGGCTGTTCTCACTGCTACTGCGCAAGGCGGCGAGCGACTGTTCCACCAGCCGACGGCGCAGAACAGGAAACTCGCGGATGAGCTCGAGGAAATCCCGGCGCCCCAGCCGCGCCACTTCCAGGTAATTGAGCGCCGAGCAAGTCGCCGTCCGCAAACCATTAGGAATGGCGTTGACCAAGTCCTCGCCCGCACCTTCCAAGGCGGCGCGCAGTTGCCGATCGATCTGTTCCGGCGAGCGATCCGTGTCCCGCGCCGAGAGCGCGAGCAAACCGATCTCGCCGAAGATGGTGCCGGGTCCGCGTGTTAGTACGCGCACCTCGTTTTGATATTGTTGAATGCCCACGCGCACGTGCCCGAGGCGGACGAGGTAGAGCTCGTTCGCCATTTCGCCCTGGCGGAAGAGCACCTGTCCCGGCCGCACTCGCACGAACGAAAGACGCTCCCGGAGGAAATCGACCATCTTCTTGTAGTGCTCGTGCTCGAGGCCGCGGAATAACTCCGAGCTTTGCAGCACGAGATCGAGCGAGCGGTCGCGATAAGAAGCTTCGAAGCGCGCCCGTCGGCTGGGCAACCGCATCAGCCGATCGAGCACATTGCGGCGGACTTCCCAGATCTCTGCTCGCTCCACCACCTTCACATCGGCCGAGCGGGCCGATCCACTTAAGCACGCCATCTCGCCGGCGATCACATCCGCCGGCGTGAGTCGCGCGCGGAAAGTATGTCCGCGCCCCATCCCGAGCATGCCGGCAAAGAGTCCACCGGACGGGCGCACGCCTGGCAGCTCCACCAAAACTTCGAGCGCTCCGGATTTGATGATGAAGGCGGTGTTCCCCGGTTCATCTTTTCGGCAGAGCACCTGTCCGCTGCGCAGCTCGCGGCGCACGACCAATCCCTTCTGCCAAAGCAGGAACTTCGGCGGCATGCCGGCAAAAACAGGATCGCGCAGCAGCTCTGCCGCGCTGATGATTTCCGCCCGCCCCGCGCGTCGCACCGGCTTGACCGTCGCGACCGGTTTGAAAGTAATCGCGCTGGTCGGGCAGGAGACCATGCACTCGCCGCACTGCACGCAGGTGGAATTTCCCATCGGCTCATTCAGGTCGAACCCGATCCCAGCCGTGTTCCCCTTCCCGGTCCGTCCGATGACGTTGTTCTCCATCACCTCATCGCAAGCGCGGACGCAACGGTCGCAAAGAATGCAGGCGCTGTGATCCACCGTGAAAACAGGCGACGAAGAGTCGAGCTCGCGCCGACCCGCGCGCGGCGGCGGGACCGGTGGCGGCACCGACAGCACATCCAACTTAAATCTCGAGGTGCTCGCTCCGCAGCGATCGGCCATCTGCGCCAGCTCGTTGAAAGGCGATAATTCCTTCGCCACTTCCGGATGCGGCGCGGGTTTGAGATGATCTGCCGCCAGCAGCTCCGTCACCACTTTCACCGATTGCCGCACCCGTTCGCCGTCGGGGCCGGGCGCGTTCATCGTGAAGACTTCCATCCCGTTCTTCACCGGATGCTGGCAGGCGGGGAGCAGCTTCCGCTCGGCGGCACGCTTGCCACGTTTTTGCCCGTAGATTTGCACCACGCAGAGACGGCACACCGCCACCGGCTTCATGTGCGGAAGATGACAAAGCGTGGGGATCGGGATCTTCACTTCATCGCCCGCTTCGTGGACGTAGAGCTTCAGCGCTGCATCGTAAATGGTGGTGTAGCGCGGAGTGGTGCGGCCTTCGAGATCCTGCACCACGTTGCCATTTGCATCCTGCAACGGCTCTGCCAGCGGAACGGTCACGCTCTGGCCATCGATCTCCAGCGTGACCTGTTTATCGTAATCCGCCTGCGTTGGCGCATCGAGCCGCACCAGGCTCCCATTCAGATCGCGACTGAAGAGGCCTTCGTCATCATCCCGGACGAAAAGGCCTTCCGGGGTCTCTGGGATTACAGCCATTTTCTGCCTCCTTTTTGTGGCTCCGCAGTCGCCCCGTTTTTCTTTCCGAGATGCTTTCTCACATCGTCGCCGAAATAATTGATCGCCGTCCGCAGCGGCACCGGCACGGAGCGGCCCAGCCCACAGATCGACGCCATCTCGATCGCCTTCCCCATCTCCGCAATCAGCGGCACCAGCTCATTATCCCAACGCTGCGGTGCGATCGTCCCTTCGAGCAAATTCTGACCGAGCGAGACCATCTTCTGCGCTCCTAAACGGCAGGGCACGCACTTCCCGCAGGATTCGTTGCGGTAAAATTCCATCGAGTTGAGCGCCTGCTCCGCCATGTCCCGCTCCTCGGCATAGACCACCAGCCCGGCGCCGAGCGCCTGCGTGGGACTCAGCGCGCGGAAAAGATTCAGCTCCAGCTCCAGATCAAGAATCTCGAGCTCTGTCGCCATCGGGTCGAGCCCATGGCGGGCGGCCAACGCCTGCCACGCTTTATTGTTCACATGATCGCGCGGCAACCCGGCCTCCACCGTCAGCTTCGCTGGCAGGAACCCACCGGAAGGGCCCGACGGCGCGAAACCTTTAAACGCGCGATCGCCTGCGATCCCCTGGCAATATTGCTCGCCATAAACCAGCTCGCGCAGCGTCATCCCCATCGGCACCTCATAGACGCCCGGCCGTTTCACATCGCCTGAGATGGAAAAAATGCGGCGTCCTTTCCAGCCATGAACGCCTTCCGCGGCGTAAACCGCACCGCCGCGCAGCGCGATGAACGGCACCCAGGCAAACGTCTCCACATTGCTGACCAGCGTGGGCAAATCATAGAGGCCATTCGTCTCCAGCTTCGGCGGCATATTCCGCGGCTCGCCTCGACGATCGGACATCGCCTCGATCAAAGCGCTTTGTTCTCCACAAATATATCCGCCGGGGCTGACGAAGACCGAGACCGGAAACGGGCGACCCAAAAGCGCGGCGGTCGGTCCGCAGAAACCCATCTGCGTCGCCCGCTCGATCGCTGCCCGACAGGCGGCGATCTGCTCCGGATATTCGTGCCGGATAAAGATGAACCCCTCCGTCGCTTCCGTCACCAAGCCCGCCAGGATCACGCCTTCCACCACCAGATGCGGAGTGCGCAGGAGCAGCTCGCGATCCTTGAACGTGCCCGGCTCGCTCTCATCGCCATTCACCACGATGAACGCCTGGGTATCCTCCTGCCGCAGAAACGCGGAGCGCACCGCATCGCGCACGTCCCGCCACTTTTGGGCTGCCGGAATACCGGCGCCGCCCATCCCGCGCAGATCGGCGGCTTTGATTTCGTTCAAGAGCGCTTCCGACCAACCCCCGAGCGTCGGGCCTTGCGCCCAACCGGTTTCGGTCAGCCACTCCTCCACTGCGCGCGCGACGGTTTCACTCCTTGCGCTTTCACCGCGCGGATGGAGCGCGCCCTGGCGGAACTGACTCAGCCGGGCGTGCGACCAACCGAAATTCTGCGCCAGCGTTTGCTCGGCCAGATTGAGCGCTTCCTCGCGCACGGCGAGCGCGCGCGAGACGCCTTCGTAATCCGATCCTTCCGCGTCATATGGATCCACCTTGATCGGTGCAGGCGAGAAAGGTTGATCGATGTCGTGATCCGCGGGCGGCGGCTCGCCGCGCAGCCATGCCTGCGCGATTTGCTCGAGTTCCGCGCCGCTTCGCGCCAGGTAATAGGATTCGTGTTCCGCTCCACTCACGGAGATACACGCGGCCGGCGCGCGATCGCAGCGGCCCAGACAAGAAACGCCTTCCACCGCCACCAGCTCGCCCGCCCGCGCTTTCCCTTCTCGCAGGATCGTGCCGGAGCCGGCCAGGTGACAAGCCATGTCCCGACAGACGCGCAACGTGACCGGCTTTGGCGGCGTTAGATTAAACAAGGGAAAGAAGCTGGCGACCGAGTGCAAGCGATAGAGCGGCACGCCTGTCTCATCGGAATACTGCTGGAGCGCTTCCGGCTTGAGATAGCCGAATTGATGCTGGATGCGCTGCAAAGCGGGAATAAGAGAAGCCATATTCTATCCGGTGGAGCTTTGGGCATGATGCACACCCGCCCGCAGTGCAATCAAGCTGAAAGCCGAAGCAGCGAGCGCAGACCGGTCTATGCGCCTCCTAACGGACGAACGTCTCCGCGCCGCTACAGCAGTTACTAGGTGCGCACTCATGGTTCCGTTCCCACCAGCATCCGTTTGAAGGCCCCCGCCGCGGCCGTCGCCGGCGCCGGTTCCGTAAGATCCGGCCCGTGATAGGTGTGGCAGGTGGTGCAAGCGCTCGCGTTCTTCGCCTGCCCTTCCGGGCGATGGCAGCTCACGCAGCTCTCCTTCGTCGGAAGAAGGACTTCGGACGTCTCCTGACTTCCGCTCGCAGCTCCGTGGCAATCCAGACAACTGGCCACCGTCTCATGTTTCGCGTGATTGAAATGCGCGCGCGGCATCCAGCGATCCACCAGCACCGGCTTGGTAATTTCCGCGCTCGGCGCGGGCAACCCGGCGGCTGGTTTCACCTCATGGCAATAGGCACAGCCCGCATACTGCGCGCGGGTGGCGGGCTCGGCTTGCTGGGCGCTGCGGTAAGGCTCGCGGGTGAAGAAGACCGCGCGCTCCATTTCGCCCGCACTCGCGTATTGCCCGAGGAGTTGCTTGATCTGGAGGGCAGTGAAATCCACCACCTGCCGTTCGGTCGTTAAGCCACGCGCACGTCGGGCGAACTCGCCATACTGCGCCGGGAGCGTGCGGAGAAAGGTGCGCACGAGTTGGGCATCGCCATGCGGCAGTTGGAAGTCGGGATTCTTCACATCGAACTGGAGGGAATGGCAGCTCTGGCAATTTGCCTCGAAGGAGACTCGCTTCATGTAGCGGCCATCCGCCTGCGGTTGGTGGCAATAGTTACAATCCAGCCGCCCGCCTTCTTTCGTCGGCGGGATGCCCGCGCCATGGAGATGCAGTTGGTGATTAAACCGCAGCGTATCCGGGTCGCGCACATTCTCCCGCTGCAACTGGAACGGCGGATGCCCTTCGCTAAAGCTCGCGAACGCCGCGGTGTAGCCGTCCGGCGGACGCGGTAGTTGCAGCGTCACTCCGCGGCGCCCTGGTTCCCCGGCCACCTTCGGGTTCAGCCGAAAATGCCATGGGCGAAAGCTGGCGACCGCGCTGCGCCGCCACGCGCATGATCGAGCTGTCGTTGTGACATGCGGCGCAATCGAGCGTTGTGACCTGATGCATCGGGCCCGGGCCTTGGTGTTCCTTATGACAAGCGGAACAGGAACGATTCTCCTCCACTGTCGCGGCGTGGAAGGAGTGAGCCTTATGACACGATTGGCAGGCGCGATCGATCTCCGTAAAGGAGGGCGCCCCCTCCCGAAAGCGCGTGCCCAGCACCTCCAGAAATCGCACCGGTGCCAGCGTGGGCTGTCCGGAATCTGCGGCTTCGGGTTGATGACAGGCGGCGCAATTACTCTCCAGCGCGCTGTGATGACTCGAGAGCGGCCCAGTGTTAAAAAATTCATCCGGCGCTTTCTTCTGCCCGAAAAAGAGCGCCACGCTCCCGCCTACGATGGCGAGAAAACTCAAAACAATCCGCGTGCGACGCCACGGACTCCGACGCTTCCGGTAATCCACCCGGTCTTGATAGCGCTGCGCGATCTGCTTTTGGCTGCCGCGTGATTTTTCCATGGCCGGGGGGTTAGCGGATCAGGACGCCAACGAGATTTTGAAACGCGTGTCCATTAGTAATAGAAGAGGGTCACGTAAGCGTGCCAGGCCGTAAGGAGGATGAGCAAAAACGAGAGCGGCACGTGCAGCAGCAGCCAGCCGTGCAGCCAATTTTGCATCCGCGTTTGCGCGTCGAGCAGGCGGCGCTCGTCGCACCAGCCTTGCATCTCCACCACGCGTGGCCGGTAAGGCGCCGCTACGCGCGGGCTTAAAAAACGGAAGGTCCGGACCGACTCGCGTGCATGGCCCAACCGATATTTTTCGCCGCGGCGCGCCCGAAGATAAGGCAGCACTTGCTTCCGCAAAAAGTCCGCCAGGAGCGCTTCGGAAACAGAATCGCCCGTGGGCCCCGCCACTTCCGCCGCCGGCACCTCGGCTGGCGCGATGGTCTCGGGATGGAGCGGAGTGCCTTGATGGGTTTGCCCACCGATCGGCTTTTCCTCTGCGGTGGGAGTCTTCTCCACCGCGTGCGATGCGACGTTAGGCAAAGCGGCCGCCGCCAGCACGGTCGGGGTGCTGCGGGCGCTCACATCACTCGCCGTCGCCTCGCTCGTATAAGTCTTAAGCAATCGTTCCGCGTCCGCGCAGAGCTGCGCCCGGATCAGCGGAATCTGCTCAAACACAATCTCCGCTGGCAGCTGCTCTTTCATCAGCGAAGGCATCCTGTTTTGTAAGATCAGCCCATAGATCCCGCTCACCATCACTACCGCGTAGAGCGCCATTAACAGCGTCGTCATCGGACCGCCTAGTTGGAATCCGCTATGCAGCAAGATGAGCGGGATGGTCAGGAGCGTGAGCCAGATGTGCGCGCGGAGCCACGTTTGCACGTGCCCCATCCGCCAGGTCGGCAGCTTCTTCCGCATCCCGAGCAAGGCCGCGAAAATAAAGATCGCGAACGAGATCGCGCCCAGGCTCAAGCCCAGCTGCGTCCCGCCGATCGTGTTGTGGTCCGGCGGCGCGTCACCAAAGAAACGAAGGTTTGGCGGGATCCGCTCCGGGTGGAATTGCCCGAGGTAGAGGACAGTCGCCGCGGCGCTCGCTGCCAGGACAAACAGGAGCCAGGGGATATGTGCCGCCTTGTTGATTTTCATTTCATCGCTACCTAGCGAAGCTCGCGGAAAGCTCCGGTGCGGCCGATTCTAGAAGGAGCACGCCCAGACAGGAAAGAAATTTCCCATTCTTCTCGTGCGAAAAACTTTGCCGCCGCTCGTCTACGCGAATGCAAAGATGTTAGTCGCACCGACAAAAGTGGTCGCCTCGCGCAACCTCGGCGTTGTAGTCTGCCGTTTGTGCTTCGTGTCGCTTACCTCGGCTCGCTCGCGTGCCTTATCGCCGTCACCGTCTCGGCCGTCGAGCCGGGGCAGGTGCAGATGGCTGGCGCGCAATACGTGGGCGCGGCGGGTTGCAAATCCTCCAGTTGCCACGGCGGCGCTGGGGAGAAGCGCAGCCAATACATCACCTGGCTGCGGCAGGATGTGCATACCCGTGGTTTCGCTACTCTTACTACCGCTCGCTCGGAACGGATCGTGGGCGGGCTGGCCCAAATCTCTCCTGGTGGCGACACCGCTCCGGCCGCGAGTAACGCCCGCTGCACGACCTGTCACTCCCCTTTCCAATCCATCCCCGCCGCGCGTCGGCTCTCTGCGGCTGAGACCACAGAATCGATCTCGTGCGAAAGCTGCCACGGCGCGGCCGCGGATTGGTGGCGCAGCCACACTCGCCCGGATTGGACGTACGCCACCCGCGTCGGCGCCGGCATGCGCGACCTGAAAAGCCTTTACGTCCGGGCAAACACTTGCGTGGCCTGCCATCAAAACATCGATGCCGCCCTCACCGCCGCCGGCCACCCCGACCTTATCTTCGAGCTCGACGCCCAGACCCTGGCCGAGCCGAAACATTGGCGCGACCCTGTCGGGAGCGGGACCCGCGCGTGGCTCGTCGGGCAGGCGGTCGCCTTGCGCGAAGCGAGCTGGAAGCTGGCGCAGAATCCCGAGGCCAATCAGCAGACACTCGAACAGTGGCACGGCCTGGCCTGGCTCCTCGCTCGAGTCTCCAGCACTGATAGCGGACTCGCCGCCATCCCCCTGCCCACCGGCGAAAGCGACGCCGCTTCGTTTGCGCACACCCAGATGCAGGCCGATTCAATTGCCCGCCGCGCGGCCAGGCAAAACCTTGACGCCGCATTCCTCCGGCGGCTTCGCCTTGCCTTGGCTGGAACGAGCGACGATTTCCGCGTCACCTCCGGCATCTCGCGCGAGATTCTCTTCCGCCGCGCGCAACGTCTCGTCCTCGCGCTCGAAGCCTTGGACGCGGATGATCACGCCCTGGTCGAGCACACCGAGAACTTGCGGAAAGACGTCGAGTCCCCGCTGAACTTCGATCCCGCCCAAGTCGCCGCGCATCTCGTCCAGCTCCGCCAATCCCTCGCGCCGTAGGCCTGGCGGAGACGCGGCCGCTCGTCACTTCCGAGCGCCCGCCAGCAGCCAATCCAGCTCCGCTTGCATCTGCCGCGCGGCCGTCAGCGGCAGCGGGGAATTATGTCCGGCCCCCGTAAGGGAGATCGCCCGCTTCTCGCCGGCATAGGCCTCAAACACCAGCGCCTGATACTTCGGCGCCACCACCTCGTCCTTCTCCGCGAGAAGGAAAAGCGCGGGCGCGCGCGCTGCCGCCGCGTTCGTCACGCTCTCCAGCGCAGCAGGAACCCGGGCTGCCCACGGCCCCGCCAGGAGCCAGAGATTCCACCAACCTTGCGCGAGGATCATCGGCCGCAGCGCCGGCGGATTATGCAAAATCAATCCCGTCACGGGACGTTGCGCCGCCAGGTGCAGAGCGCTCGCCGTTCCGAGGCTGGCGCCAAAAACCACGATCGGCCGGTTGCCCGCTTCTTTCTTTAACGTATCAAACGCCGCCAGCGCAGCCGGGCCCATCGTGCGGAGCCGCGCCGGCCCCGTGCTCCCGCCATAGCCGGGGTAATTCACGCCCCACACTTCCACCGCGCGCCCGTTCCACATCTCTGCTTCGGCCATCACCCAGCGCTCCGCGCGGTCTGCATTCCCATAGAAGCGCAGCAAATAAAATTCCGCCTCCCCCGTGGCCTGCGCCGACCGCGACACTCCCCGCCACACCTCCAGGTCGCCGCCGTTAAACGGGATCGCCAGCCGCGTCGCACCCTCGGCATTGATCCGCTCCGTTGAGGGAAAAAGAATCAACCGATCGGGCAACCACGGCAGCAGCATCACCACTGCATAAACGCTGAGGAGGAGAAGCACCCTGATTTTCATCTTCATTGAAAGCATCGGCCGCTCACCTTCCGATCGCCGGGCTGCCGGCACTGCAGATTATTCGACAGGTAGGAATTGCCTCCCCGCTCGGAAGTCGCCAATCTCACCGCTTCGCTCACCATGTCCGACACTCCCCCGCCCGTCTCTCCTTATTCCCGGCAAAACCCGTTTCCGGGTCGACTCACCGTCAATCGCCGGCTCAATCCCGGCTCGCAAAAGGACACCCGGCATCTGGAGGTGGACCTGACTGGTTGGGGCCTGAGTTACGAAGTGGGCGACTCGATGGCCGTCTATCCCAGCAACGATCCCCGCCTCGTCGACGAGATCCTCAAAGCGCTCCACGCGGATGGAACGGAGCCAGTCAAAGGAAGCAAAACTCCCGAGCTGCCGCTGCGCGAAGCGCTGCTGCGCGAATACAGCATCACCAGCCCGACGCCGAAGTTTCTCAAAGCCATCGCCGATCGCGCGGAGACGGCGCCGCTCTTGAAAGAGCTGTTGGAACCAGAGCGCAAAGCCGATCTCATCTCGTATTGCTACGGCCTGGAGGTGATCGATTTCCTGCTTGAGCATCGTTCCCTCACGTTTTCGCCCGCGGATTTCGTCGCTCTGCTTTCGAAACTGCAGCCGCGCCTCTACTCGATCGCGTCCAGTTTGAAGGCGCATCCCGAGCAGGTGCACTTCACCCTCGATGTCGTCCGCTACGAAAGTCACGGTCGCCTGCGCCAGGGTGTTTGCTCTTCCTTTATGGCCGAGCGCACAAACGACGCGCCGATGCCGGTCTTTCCCAGCAGCTCGAAGTTTCGCCTCCCGGAAGATCCGGCCACGCCCATCATCATGGTCGGACCCGGCACGGGGATCGCGCCCTTCCGCGCCTTCCTCCAGGAGCGCCGCGCCATCGGTGCCTCCGGGAAATCGTGGCTTTTCTTCGGGTCGCAGCAGGAGCGCTGCGATTACTTTTACAAAGACGAGTTCGATCAATTGCGGCAGGAAGGCTCGCTCACCCGCATCGATTGCGCGTTCTCGCGCGATCAGGAGCACAAGATTTACGTGCAACATCGCATGCAGGAAAACGCCGCCGCGCTTTGGCAGTGGCTCGACCGCGATGGCGCCCACTTCTTCGTCTGCGGCGATGCCAAACGCATGGCCAAGGATGTGGACGCGGTCTTGAAGAAGATCGTCGAGACCGAAGGCGGCAAATCACCCGAAGAGGCGAGCGAATACCTGGAGCAGCTCAAGAAAGACAAGCGCTACAAGCGCGACGTCTACTAAGAGCGACGCTGACGCCGAACCGACGCTTGTCACGCGCGCACACGCCAGTAGCCTCTCCGCGAAATCGATGACTTTCACACTGCGCTCTCACCTTCGGCACCTCCTTCCCCTCGCGCTTTTTTTCGGCGCTCCACTCCTTTCCGCGCAAGTCACCACCGCACCGGTCCAGGGTCTACGCGAAAACGATCCCCGCACCCACGCGCTCCTGAATGCGCGCATCGTCACCGCCCCCGGGCAGGTGATTGAGAAGGGCACCATTATCATCCGCGATGGCCTCATCGTGGAAGCGGGCGCGAGCGTGAAGCCACCGGCCGAGGCCACGGCTTTGGGACTTGAGCGGAAAAACGATTTACCCGGGTTTCATCGATGCCTACAGCCGGATCGGTTTGCCCGAGACGTTGCAGCCCGAGCCGCTGCGCCGCGAGAAAGATGAAGACGATCCGGATGCAAAACCAAAGGAAATCCCACGCGAGAAAGCGCGCGGCACCCGGGCCTGGAATGCCGGCATTACGCCCGAGCGAAAAGCTTCTGAGGTGCTGCAGTTAAACAAAAAAGAGGCGCGCGATCTGCGGGCCCTCGGATTCACCAACGCCCTCGTCGTGCCGGGCCGCGGCATCTTCCGCGGGAGCAGCGCCCTCGTCGCCTTGCAGGACCAGGACGTTAATCGCACCGTCCTCGCACCGCTCGTTGCCCAACACATCGCCTTCGATCTCCAACGCGGGCGCCGCGCCAGCTACCCCAGCTCGCTCATGGGCTGCATCGCCCTCATTCGGCAGACGTTGCTCGATGGCGCCTGGTATCGGACGGCGCAGGAAGCCTATCGGAAAAACGCCGGCGCCAGCGAGCGACCAGCGGCGAACGCCAGCCTCGCTGCGCTGGCGGAATTCACCCAACGCCAGGAGCCCGCCGTCTTCGAAGTGGAGGACGAGCTGGACTCACTCCGCGCCTTGCAGATCGCCACCGAGTTCAAGCTCAAGCCCATCCTCCTCGGCCACGGCTACGAGTATCGCGTGCGGAAATCTTTGGGGAAGACGCCTGTCATCCTTTCGTTAGACTTCCCCGAGGTGCCGGAAGTGGAAAAGCCGGCCCGCGCGCTCGATTACGAGCTGCATGAGCTGCAACATTGGGATCGGGCGCCGAGCAATCCCGCGCTCCTCGCCGCCGAGGGCATCCCCATTGCCTTCACCACCGCCGGCCTGGAAAAGCCGCAGAAGAATTTCTGGAAACGCATCCGCCTTGCCGTTCGCCGCGGTTTGAGCAAAGACGCCGCTCTGGCCGCTCTCACCACCACGCCCGCGGAGATCTTCGGTGTGGCGGATCGGATCGGCACCATCGCCCCGGGCCGGATCGCGAACCTGGTCGTGACGGACGGCGACCTCTTCACCCGGGAGGCGCGCATCCTGACCACATGGGTGGACGGTAATTATTACGACACGAAAAAGGCAGACGAACGCGATGTGCGCGGCACCTGGAACGTCACCGTCGCCGACAAAACTCTGCCGCTCCTGATCGAGGGCGACCTCGATAAACCCGAGGCAAAATTGGCCGGCGCCAAGGTGGCCCTCACGACGAAGGACGACGCGATCGTCCTCGTCGCCCCGGCTGCCTCAGTCGCGAAAGGCGAAGGCGCAGTGCGACTTTCGGGTCGCGTGTCTGGTGATGTCATGGGCGGACAAGGCGATGCGCCCACCGGCGAAGCGCTCGCCTGGAGCGCGCAACGGACCGCTCCATTCCAGCCAAAGAAGGACGGTGAAAAACCATCGCCACTCGATCGCGCGCTGGAGTTTCCGGAGACGTTTCCAGCAGGCGCATTCGGACGGAGCAGCCCGCCCGAAGCACCCCCAGCCGTGCTCGTGCGAGGCGCCACCGTTTGGACTTCCGGCCCTCAAGGGAAACTGGAAAACGCAGATCTTCTCGTCGTGGCCGGCAAGATCACCGGGATCGGGCCCGGCTTGAAAGCGCCGGCGAATGCGACCGTCCTCGATGGGAAAGGAATGCACGTCACGCCCGGCATCGTGGATTGCCATTCCCATACCGCGATCAGCAAAGGGGTGAATGAAGGCAGCCATGCCATCACCTGCGAAGTGCGGGTGGGCGATGTGGTCGATGCCACCGATATCGACATCTACCGGCAGCTCGCCGGCGGAGTTACGGCCGCGAACCTGTTGCACGGTTCGGCCAACCCCATCGGTGGGCAGAACCAGGTGGTGAAGTTCCGCTGGGGCGCGCTTCCCGAGGCGATGAAGCTCGAAGGCGCCATGCCTGGCGTAAAGTTCGCCCTCGGCGAAAACGTCAAGCAATCGAACTGGGGCGAAGATCACACCACTCGTTATCCGCAAACCCGGATGGGCGTGGAGCAGCTCATCCGCGACCGCTTCCGCGCCGGGCAGGAATACGATGCCGCGCAAAAGAGCAAGAGCGGGCTGCCGCACCGTCGCGATCTGCAACTGGAAGCGCTCTCCGAAATCGTGAACGGGAAGCGTCTCATCCACGCCCACTCTTATCGGCAGGACGAAGTGCTGGCGTTCCTGTATTTGACGGACGAATTCAAAATCAAGGTCGGCACTCTCCAGCACATTTTGGAAGGCTATAAAGTCGCCGGCGAAATCGCTCAGCGCGGCGTTGGCGCCTCGACCTTTGCCGATTGGTGGGGCTACAAGTTTGAGGCCTTCGACGCCATTCCCCACAACGCCGCCATGATGCAAAGCCAGGGAGTTCTGACTTCGGTCAACTCCGATAGCGGCGATCTCGCGCGTCGGCTCAACACCGAGGCTGCGAAGTCGATGAAGTATGGCGGACTCTCCGCCGAGGAAGCGCTCAAGCTGGTCACGCTTTATCCCGCACAGCAGCTCCGGATTGATGCGAAAACCGGTTCGCTCGAGGCAGGCAAGGACGCGGATTTCGTCATCTGGAATGGCGACCCGCTTTCCAATTATTCTCGCGTCGAACAAACCTGGATCGAGGGGCGCAAATACTTCGACCGCGCGGAAGACGCCGCCGCGCAAAAATCTTTCGCGGCGCAGCGTGAAGCGCTCGTGCAAAAAGCGCTGACCGAACGCGTGGACGAGATCGCCAAAGGCGATGACGACGACGAAAAGGATGACAAGCCAAAGAAACCCGACGGCGTCTACCGCGGCGAAGCCGGCCGCTATTCCTGCAGTGAGCATGAACGTGGAGGTGCCCATGAATAACGTGGCCGTTTACGCGCTTGCTGCTCTTGCCGTGGTCTGGACCGCAGGCGCCTCCGAGACCATTCCCGCGCCTCCGCAAGCGCGCCCGATCGTCATCAAAGGCGCGACCATTCACCCGGTCAGCGGTCCCGACATTCCCTCGGGCACCATCGTCTTCGCGGACGGCAAAATTACTGCGCTCGGCCCGGACGCGGCGACGCCCGACGGCGCGGAGGTGATCGATGCTACGGGCAAGCACGTCTACCCGGGCTTGATCAGCGCGAATAGCATTCTGGGTTTAACCGAAATCAGCGCCGCTCGAGCTACGCTCGATATCGAGGAGACCGGCGCGATTAATCCCAACGCCCGCAGCATTAGCAGCATCAATCCCGACAGCGAGCTCATCCCCGTCACGCGCGCCAACGGCATCCTGACTGCGCATGTGGCCCCGGAAGGCGGGTTGCTTTCCGGCCAGTCCGCCGTGATTCGACTCGATGGCTGGACGCCAGCCGAGCTGACTGTGCGCGCGCCGGCCGCGATGCATTTGCACTGGCCGTCGCTGACCCTGAACCGCGACCCGCGCGCCAGCAAAAGCGTGGAGGATCAGCAGAAAGAAATCGATCGGCAGGAGAAGCAAATCCGCGACACCTTCGCCATCGCTCGCGCCTACGCGCAGGGGCGCAAAAGTCAGACGCCGGGATTTAAATCTGACCTGCGTTGGGAAGCGATGGTCCCGGTGATCGAAGGCGCCCTGCCCCTCTTCGTTCACGCCAACTCCGCCGAAGAGATCGAAGCGGCGCTCCATTGGGCGCGCGCAGAGAAGTTAAAGATCACGCTCGTTGGCGGTCGCGATGCCTGGCGTGTCACGGAGCTGCTCAAGCAGAGCGACACAGCGGTGATCATTGCCCTGGCCACCGCGCTGCCGCCGCGCCGCGGGGAAGCCTACGATAGCGCGTTTAGCAATGCCGCCCGTCTCCAGGCCGCCGGCGTGCGCTATTGCCTCGCCACCGCTGGGCGCGATTCCGAAGCCGCTCACGAGCGCAACCTGCCTTACGAAGCCAGCATGTCGGCCGCCTTTGGTTTGCCGAAAGACGAAGCCCTTAAAGCGGTCACGCTTTATCCCGCCCAGCTCCTCGGAGTGGCGGATCGACTCGGATCACTCGAAGTAGGCAAAGCCGCCACTCTCTTGATCACGAATGGAGATCCGCTCGATCTCCCGACTGCGATCGAAGCCGCCTTCATTGACGGCCGCCAGATCGATCTCGCCAACCGCCAAACGCGTTTGCGTGATAAGTATCTGGAAAAGTACCGGCGAAAATGATCGTCTAGCCGCCGTGCGCGTCCTGATTGCAGACGACCAAAAAAGCGTCGGGACCACTCTGGCCGCGTTGGTCGCGCAATGTCAGCACGAAGTGGTGGAGGTGGTCGGCTCCGGGCTGGAGGCGATTCACGCCTATACGAAACACCGACCCGACGTCGTCCTGATGGATTACTGGATGCCGCGGCTCAATGGTGCCACCGCCTGCCGCAACATCCTCTCCCGCCACCCCGAGGCCCGCATCATTATTGTCTCCGGGTCCGAGATTTCGAAAGACATCACCGAAGCTGGCGCCATCGCCATCCTGGCCAAACCGGTGGAGTTGGAAAAACTCTACGGCGCCCTCTACGACGCCGGAGCCAAGCAGGCCGCCCCGCCAAAACGCGAAGAGTAGCCGTTTAAAGCGCCTCCCTTAAAACACGCCCCGTCACCGCTGCTTCGCGCGCTCGTATTCCTCCAGCGCCTTCGGCATCAGCGCCTGCAACTGCGTTACCCGCGTCCCATGCGACGGATGGGTGGAGAGGAACTCCGGTGGTCCCGCCCGCCCCGCCTGCTCCATCCGCCGCCAGAACCCGATGCTCTCGCGCGGATCGTACCCCGCACGCGCCATATACAAGAGCCCGATCTCGTCCGCCTCGCTCTCGTGCTTGCGCCCGAACGGCATCAGCACGCCAAACTGCGCTCCCGCCCCGAGCGCGCCCATGATCGCGCGTTGCTGATTGTAATCCATGTCGCCTAACGACACCGCCACGCCCGTCATCGCCGTCTGGGTCAGGTTCTGTTGCAAGACGCGTTGCGCGCCGTGGCGCGAGGTGGCATGCGCCATTTCATGGCCCATCACGGTCGCGAGCGCCGCTTCGCTTTGCGCCACCGGCAGGATCCCGGTGTAGACCACGATCTTCCCGCCCGGCAGGCAGAATGCGTTCACCTGCTCATCGCGAATGACCGAGACCGCCCATTCAAATCCTTCCCCGGATTTGCCGGTGGCCGCTGCTAATCGATCCGCCACGCGTCGCACCATTTCCACCTCCGGACCGGAAGTGACCGGGCGCGATTGGGCCAGGACCTGCCGGTAACTTTGGTAACCGAGGGCCGCTTCCTCCTCCCGCGACATTCCCACCTTGCTGGCGCGACCAGTCTCCGGGTTCACAAACTTCTCCGAACCAAAATATTGCCAGGCAAAGATCAACCCAGCCGCGACGATCGGGAGCCAGCGCATGTTCCGGAGATTCATCCTCGCCATGTAGCCCCGCGCGCCACCGCGCACAAGCTTGTCGCGCCTCAGCAGTCGCCTATGCTGGGCCGCATGAAATCTGCCTTCGGCGCGCTCATCGTGGCTCTGGTCCTGGCCGCGCCTCTCCGCGCGGAACCGCCGGTCGCCGACGCCCTGCGTGAGCGTCTTCTCGCCCTCGCCCGCGCCAGCCGCGCGGAGGATTTCGCCTACACCCGCACGGTCCGCACCACGCAAGTGCAGAGCGATAAAACCGAGGAGATCGTCATCGTCGAACGCTGGGATCCGTCGCAGCCCGCCGATCAACGCTGGACCTTTGTCTCCTTCAAAGGCCGGCCACCCACCGCGGAGGAATTGAAGGACTACGCCAAAAATCTCTCGAAACGCCGTCAGCCTTACTACGGCCGGGTGGCGGAATATTTTTCCAAACCTTTCACGAGCGCGACCGACTCCCGCGGGCGCACGTTGCTCCGCTTCCCTTCGCTTCCGAAAGGCACCGTCATGGTGAGCGACTCGGATCTTTCCGCGAACGCCACCGGCGAAGCGCTCGTCAACACGAGCGGTCCTGCGCCCTTCCTCGAAGAGGTGCGCTTCCGTTCCACCAAGCCCACCCGGCTCAAGTTAATCGCGAAGATCGAGAGCTTCGAAACCATGACGCGCTACCGCCTGTTGCCCGACGGCAAACCCGTTCCCGCTGAGCTCAATTCCGAGATGAAGGGCTCGATGCTTGGCAAGGAAGGCAGCATCCGCACCCGCATCACCTACAGCGATTTCCGCGCGGTCCCGCGCTAGCGACTTCCTCGATCAGGAGCAAGCCTACTCGCCCTGCGGCATCGTGAGCGGTGGCAGCGCGGCCTCGATCGCCGCCCGGTCTCCTTCCAGCCACGGCGGCAACACCAGCGTCTCGCCGAGATGCGCCGCGTCCTCATCCACCGCAAAACCCGGCCCATCCGTCGCCAGCTCAAAGAGCACTCCACCCGGCTCCTTGAAGTAAACGCTCTTAAACCAAAACCGATCGATCACCGGCGTCGGCTGCGCCCCGCCCGCCGCGACCGCAGCGCGCACTTCTGCTTCGTGGGCATCGTCATCCACTCGCCACGCGAGGTGATGAATGCTCCCCGTCCCCCAGGCTCCCCGCCGTGCCTCGGCCACTTCGCGCACGTCGATGTATTGACCCGAAGTCCCCTCGCCCACCGCATAGCGATGCCAGCCAGCTTCCACGCCGATTTCCCGGAACCCCATCACCTCCGTCAAAAACGTCGCGGAGGTCAGGAGACTGGCCTCGTCCATTCGCGCCGTTTCCAATCCGCGGATCTGATGCTGCACCGGCACCGGGCTGCCCTCCCACGCGGTAAAAGTCCGCGCCATTGCGCTCGCACTTTCCACCAGGGCCACGCCCAGTCCGTGCGTATCTCGCATCGGCAACACCCGCTCACCGAAGCGCGTTTCCGGCGCACCCATCTCCACTCCGTAACGCTGCAACCGTTCGCTCCAGTAGCCCAGACTGCCCGGCGGCACTGCCAGCGACACCTCGCTGCTCAGGCCATGCCCGGCCCGACTCGGCGCCATCTGCGCCCACGGGAAAAAAGGTCAGGTCCGTCCCCGGATGTCCCTCCGCGTCCGCATAGAACAAATGATAAGTCCCCGGGTCATCCTGATTCACGCTCCGCTTCACCAGCCGCATCCCGAGCACGCCCGCATAGAAGTCCAGGTTCTCCTGCGCCGGCCCCGCGATGGCCGTGACGTGATGCAATCCGCGAACGGTTTTCATGATATCGAAAACATAGCAGACCGCGCAACTCCCCCTCAAGGAGCGGCGCGCTTCCAAGCCGCCGCAGGGCGGTCGGCTATGCAAGAGCTGCTAACGAGCCATCCCAAGCGATGCCGCAGCAGTCTCCCCTTCTCCATCGCAACGTTCCAATCCCGGAAGCAGGGCGGCCTGGAGAGCGCCCCTCCTTGAAGCCGCACCAGCCGCATCCCGGAGGGATGCCAGAAATTAGCCGGGGGTCGAGCGAAGCGACCACCCCGGGAACCCCACGAGGAACAAAACCCCGACCCCAGCGGGGTCGCAGAACTTCCTACTTCCTACTTCCTACTTCCTACTTCGCCTCTCTCCGGCGCCACCTCATACTCCGGCTTCGCCACGCCCATGAGCCACTTGTCGAACCACCCCACGATGTGCTGCAGTCGCTCGATCCGATGCCACGGTTGTCCTGCGCGTGAGAGCTCGTGCGTCTCGTTCGGGAACTTCACCATCACCGTCGGAATCTTCCGAAACTTCAACGCCCGGAACATCGTCTCGCCCCCCGCCGTCATCGGCGTGCGCGTATCCGTTTCGCCTAAAATAAACATCAGCGGCGTCTTCACATTCTTCACGTACGTCAGCGGCGACCGCTTCCGATAATCCTCCGGATCCTCAAACGGCGGTGCCTTGAACCAGCGCGGCTGGAAGAGCGTGAAGTCCGCCGTGTACCACCAGTTCGCCCAGTCCGCGATGTCCCGCTGCGAGACCGCGGCCCCGAAGCGATCCGTCTGCGTGATCGTCCAATTCGTCAGCAACCCGCCCCCGCTGCCGCCGGTCACACCCAGCTTCTTCTCGTCGATGTAGCCGCGCTTGATCGCGTCATCCACCCCCGCCATCAGATCTTTGTAATCATCGCCCGGGTAGTTGTATTGGATCACATTCCCAAACTCCTGCCCGTAGCTCGTGCTCCCGCGCGGATTCGGATACAGCACCACATAGCCCTTCGCCGCCATCCACTGGAACTCGTGATCGAAAATAAAACCATACGCCGCGTGCGGCCCGCCATGGATGTTCAGGATCAGCGGATACTTCTTCTTCGCGTCAAACCCCGGCGGCCTTTGCAGCCACGCCTGGATCCGCTTCCCATCGAAGCTCTCATACCAAACCTCCTCCGGCTCCGTCAGGTTCAGCTGACTGAAAAGCTCCCGGTTCAGATCGGTTAATTGCCGAGCCTTCCCGTCGTCGCCGAGGACAAATAGATCGTTCACGCGCGTCGGCGTCGAGACGACATAGACCATCGTCTTGCCATCCGCCGAGGCCCGGAAGCGCAGCACCGCCTGATCGCCTTGCGTTAGCTCCGTCACCGCGCCCGTCTCCGCATCGAACCGCGCCAGATTCGTCCGCCCTTCCTTCGAGACAATTTCCAAAATGCTCCGCCCATCCGCGCTCCAGATCGGAGGATTCGGTCCACCGGCGCGCGGAGCCGCGTTGTCGCCCGAAACCCCCGCGCCCACATCGAAATCATAACCGCCCGTCAGGTTCTTCGGCTCCGCCTTTGGCGCCAGATCCATCACCCACAGATCCGGCTGCGTATACGACTGCACCGGCTCATTCACCGACGCCGTGAACGCCAGCCGCTTCCCATCCGGGCTCAGCGCCAGATCGTTCACGCCCAGCGGCAACGTCGCCACCAGCGCCGGCTCACCGCCCGTCGCCGCCACCGAGAAAATCTCCGTCTTTGGCAACTCGTAATACGGCTCCTCCACCCGCAGCGTCGTGAAGTAAATCTGCGTCCCGTCCTTCGACCAAAAATACTCCTCCTCATCAAACCGGCCCGTCGTGAGTTGCTTCGGCTCCACCTTCTCATCCGCCGTCCGCGGGGCCGCGATCGTCCAGATGTGCGACGGACGTTTCGGGTCGAGATAGCCCGCATTATTGGACCGATAGACCGCGCGCGTGATCACATGCACATCGCTCTCCCGCTCCTCCTCACCCTTCCCGCCTGGCCCTGGTGTAGCCGACGCCACCGGCTTCGGCGCTTTCGCCGATGAATCCCCCGCCTCTCGCGCAATCTTCGCCTCCTCGTCCTTCTGCTTCTTCTTCGCCTGCTTCGCCAGGTCTTCCGCATTCGTGCTGCTCGAAAAAGCGATCGTCTTCCCATCCGGCGACCAGACAATTCCGCCAGCCCCTTTCGGCAGCGACGTAAATTGGAACGCATCCCCGCCTTCCATCGGCAGCATATGGAGTTGCCCCGGCTCAGGCTTCCCCTCCTTCTCCGGCGAACGCACAAACGCGAGGAACTTCCCGTCTGGCGACCAACGCGGCGACCCGTCGCGCGTCCCAGTCGTTAGCCGATGCGGCTCTCCGCCCGCCGTCGGCACCATCCAAAGCGAAGTCGTCATAGCCCTCCTTCTTCTCATTCACCGACACCCGCACGAAGACGACCTGCGAGCCATCCGGCGACACCTGCGGATCGCCGATCCAAAGAAAACGAAACAAATCCTTCTCCGTGATATTCCGCTTCTCCACCGCCTGCGCCGGTGCGACAAAAGAAAGAACTGGAAACAGAAACCCGAGGACCAGTGAGAGCGGTAAGCGCATCGTCAAAACTGACATCAACCCGCCCCCGCACAACCCCACGAACCGTCTTCGCCATTTTGGGAGACTGACAGGATTACAGGATTCACAGGATGAACCAGGCATCGCCAAATCCTGCATAATCCTGTAAATCCTGTCGTCTTATGAAACTGCGCCTCGTCGTCGCGTTGGCCCTTCTCTGCGTCTCCGCCTCCGTCCAGGCTGCGCCCACCATCTTCCTCGTCCGCCACGCCGAAAAAGCGAGCGGCCCCTTCGTCGACAAAAAAGATCCACCGCTCTCCCGCGCCGGCCAGGCCCGCGCCCTCTCCCTCGCCCGCCTTCTGCGCGACACCCCCTTCACCGCCGTCTACGTCACCGACCTGCAGCGCACGCAACAAACCGTGGCGCCGCTCCTCCGCCAGCGCCCACTATCGCCCACAGTCCTGCCCGCCAAAGACACACCCGCGCTCATAGCCCAGCTCCGGAAAGCCCGCGGCAACGTCCTCGTCTCCGGCCATAGCAACACCCTCCCCGAAATCCTCCGCGCCCTCGGCATCGCCCAGCCACCCCCCATCGCCGAGTCCGACTACGACAACCTCTTCATCCTCCAACCCGGCCAACCAGCCCGCCTCCTGCGCCTGCACTACTAAACATTCCGCGCTCCGCATTCCGCATTCCGCATTTCTTTCCGCCTTCCGCCTTTCGAGCTTTCGTGGAAAAGTCGAACCTCCAGCGATGACACTCAATTTCGATCACCTGCAACGTTGCAGCGAGACCTTGGATCGTTCGCTCCAATCGCTCGCCAGAACCGCGCCCGGAAGCATCGATTACGAAGTCTTCCGAACGCCGTGATCAAAAGTTTCGAACTGACCCTGGAAACCGCCGGCAAGCTTTTGCGCAAAGTTCTCAAACAATACGTCGGCTCACCGCGCACGGTCGATGCGCTCGTCTTCAAAGACCTGCTCCGCCATGCCGCCTTGCATGGGTTGCTCAGCGCCGAGGAATTGGAACGCTGGCTTGCATACCGCGATTCACGAAACGACACCGCGCACAATTACGGCGAAGAATTCGCCGAACAGACGCTTCAGCTCATTGCCAGCTTTAAAGAGGATGCGCTCGCGCTTTACGAAACCCTGCGCCAGAAACATGGCTGAGCCCGTCTTTCCCTCCCGCGCCGTCACCTCGAAGAGTTGCGCCGCCTCATTGCTGCTCACCTTCCTCACGAAGAAGTCTGGGCCTACGGCAGCCGAATCGCCGGAACCGCGCACGACACCAGCGACCTCGACCTTGTCGTCCGTCATCCTGACGACCTGAAACTGCGGCAAAACTCCGCCTTTTGGGATTTGCAGGAGGCCATCAGCGAAAGCAACCTTCCGTTCCTCGTCGAACTTTTCGATTGGGCGCGACTGCCGACCAACTTCCACGACGACATTGCTCAGCAACACGTCGTCCTCCATGCGCCCGAAATGCGCGCCGAGCACGTTGAACTGGAGGAAAGCGTAAGAGTAAAGGAAGACGAGCAAAGCTAAGCCGCCCTCCTACTTCCTACTTCCTACTTCCTACTTCCTACTTCCTACTTCCGACTTCCGCACTTCCTACTTCCTACTTCCTACTTCCTACTTCCCCCTCATCCCGCCGCCACCGTCACGCCCATCTGCCGCAGCGCCATCCGCAGCTGCTGCGCGAACTGCACCGCCCCCGGCGTATCGCCGTGCACACAGATCGTCTCCACCTCCACGCCACCTCAGTCCCATCCACCGCTCGCACCGTTCCGTTCCGCAACATCCCGAACACTCGATCCGCTGCCTCCACCGGATCGTGCAAGAGCGCATCCGGTCGATCGCGCGGCACCAGCGCGCCACTCGCTAAATAATTCCGATCCGCGAAAACCTCCCGCTCCAGCGGCAACTCCCGCGCTTCCGCCGCGCGCGCCAGCTCACTCCCACCCGGAGCGAACAGGATCAGCGCGGGATTGATCTCCCGGATCGCCCGCACCACCGCGTCCGCCATCTCCTCCTCCCGCGCCGCCATGTTATAGAGCGCCCCATGCGGCTTCACATGTCGCGGAGTCACGCCTAACGACTCCGCCGCCGCCTGAAATTCCCCCACCTGTTCCCTCACCAAAGCGAAAATCTCCGCCGTCGAAAGCTTCAGCTCCCGTCGCCCAAAATTCTCGGGATCCGCGAAGCCCGGATGCGCGCCCACCGCCACCCCGCGTTCCTGCGCGCTTGCGATCGAGCGCCGCATCATCTCCGCGCTCCCGGCGTGCCGGCCGCAGGCGATGTTCGCCGAGCTCACCAGGCCGAGCAGCTCGTCATCATGCCCCGCGCCCTCCCCCAGGTCCGCATTCAGATCCACGCTCCAGCTCATAGGGTGTGCAGCGCCAGGCCCGCCCGGAACCATTGGAGATCGCGTCCGCGTTCCAAGAGCAGCCGCTGCGCTTCCGCCAGCGTCACCTCCGCAAACCGCACCGTATCGCCCGGCGCCAGTTGCGCTGCGCTCGGCAAATCCACCGTGATCACGTGCGCGATTTTCGGGTATCCCCCGATCGTTTGGCAATCCCCAAGCAGGAGAATCGGCGCCCCGCTCGGCGGCACCTGCAACGTCCCCGGCGTCACCGCTTCCGAGAGCAGCTCGCGATCTTCCGTCCGTCGCAGCGAGGGCCCGTCGAAGCGCACCCCCATGCGATCGGATGCCGGGCTGACCCTAAAGTCTCTCTCCGCCAAAGCCTCCCGCGCGGTCGAGGTAAAGCCGTCCCAATCCACCCCGCGCACAAACCGGAGAAAAGGATGCCGCGGGGCCGGGCTCACCCATTCCATCGGCCCGCCCCATGGCGCAAGACGACCCTCCCCCAGCCGACGCGCCATCGCCTCCGCGCTGGGCGACATCGGGCCCAGCGGCAGCACATCCCCATCCTGCAACGCCCGCCCCGCCAGCCCGCCAAAGCCCGTCCGCAAATCCGTCGACCGACTCCCCAGCACCATCGGCACCGCCACGCCGCCAGCGATCGCCAGCCAGGCGCGCGCGCCCTGTTTCAACGCCGAGAGCCGCAGCTCCTCTCCCGCGCGCAACAGAGCCGGCCGGCCCGCCGGGATAGTCTCCGCGCCAGCGCGCACCTGGAAATCCCCGCCCGTCCACGCCACCAGCCGCGCATCGTCGCATCGCAGCCGCACCTCCCCCAGCGTCACTTCCACGCCCGCCGCCGCCATGGCGTTCCCGACCAGGAGATTCGCCACCGCCAGCGCATGCGGATCCAGCGCGCCGCCCGGCGACACCCCGCTCGCGCGCTGTCCCGGCCGCCCCAGATCCTGCACACTGCTCAGGAATCCCGCCCGCAGCAGCGTCGCCTTCATCCTCTCCTCCTTCCACGCCAGAAACTCCGCGCGCGTCACGCGCCGGAACCGCAAGGCGTCTCCCGCCGCCAGCAATGCCGCCGGGCTCCGACTCGCGTCAAACAACCGCCGCGGCGTCCGTCCGATCACATTCCAACCGCCCGGCGATTGCTGCGGATAAATCCCCGTCTGCACTCCGCCGATCGCCACCGATCCCGCCGCCACCTGCGTCCGCGGAGTGGCGCGTCGCGGCGTCGCCAGCGCCGTCGGCAGACCCACGAGATACGGAAACCCCGGCGCGAAGCCCACGCAGCCCACGCGATAGCTCGCGCCCGCATGAGCAGCGATCACCTCCGCTTCCGAGAGGCCGCAGTGTTGCGCCACCTCCGCCAGGTCCGGCGCAAACACCCCCTCATAGCACACCGGTATCTCCACCACTCGCGGCGTCGTCTTTCCCCGCGCACGCGGCCCACGCGCCACCGCGTCCGTGATTCGTCCCGCCAGCCAGCCCGCGATCTCCTCCACCGGCGCACCCGCCGCGACCACGCGCGCCGGATCATAGAAAACTCCCAGCGTCGTGAAAGCCGGCGTCACCTCCAGCACGCCCGGCAGATCCGCCTCCTCTAAAATCCCGAGGATGCGAGCCACCTCCTGCCAACGCGCCTTCAGGATCGCGCGCGAAATCCGCCCGCAGCCGAATCGTCAGCGCCGAATCCCCCAGCGGCGTGATTTCCATAGGAGCCGCCTTCGCCATTCGGTGCTCAGGCCGGCGCCTTCTCGCGCCCGTTGGTCTCTTTCACCTTATCCGCCACTTCCTCCACCGACTCCTCGATGTTCTCCACCGCCGGATGCACCTCGCGAATCAGATCGCTCTCCTCCTTCGTCAGCTCCTCGATCCGTTTGATCACATCCCGCAGTTCAAGCAACGTCGAGTCCTGACGCTTCGAGATGCGATGCATCCACCAGAAACAGACCGGCCAGCACAGCACACCGATCCAGGCCAGAACCATCGCCACCATGCCGGGAGTGCTCATGCGCCGCTAGTATAGCCACGGGCTCCACGCTTGAACAACGCCCATCGCCACGCACTATGGTTCCCTTCCCATGGCCATGAATCACCCGCTCCTCGCCACCCTTAATCTTGTCGCGATGATGCTCCTCTTCGCGCTCCTCGCCGGCGCCATCGCCCACGCCCATTGGCGCCGGGCCGGTGGGGCGGCCGTCATCATCTGGCTCATTGGCGCCGGCCAGATCTGGCTCCTGCCCCAGGCCCTCAGCTTCTACCTCTTCGAATCCACCGAGCTGCTCTACGTCCTCTGGTTCGGGAACTGGCTCGTCTCGGGCGTCGCCATCATCCTCTTCACCCTCACCTTCCGCGATCGCTCCCCCCACCTCCTCGAAGCCGCGCGCATGGACGGCGCCGGCGCCTTCAGCACCTACCGCCTCGTCATCTGGCCCTATGCGAAACCTGCGCTCGGCGCACTCCTCCTCCTCCTCTTCATGGCCACCTCCATCGAATTCTTCCGCCCCCTCTTCCCCGATAGCGGCAACAGCATCCTCCCCGTCGGCTACCCCGCCTGGTCCCTCCCCACCGCGCCGAACGAACTCCTCCTCCTCCTCGCCGGCTCAGTAGCCGCCACCCTCCCCCTCATCGCCATCTACTTCGGCCGACGCTGCTTCTTCACGCCATTCGAGACGCGTGACTTCCGCTCGCCGCATTCCGCCATTCCGCATTCCGCACTCCCTCCGCATTTCTCCCCGCCCTCCGCCCTCCGACCTCTGACCTCTGACGTGGCAGGACATTGTCAGACTGCGTATTCCGGTGTTAATCTCGGAAGCATGTCCTTGTCTGAATTAACCGCCGAAATTGCACAGCTTAGCCCTGCTGAGCTGGAGGAGTTGCGTCGCGCCGTCGAATCAGAACTCGCCAGAAAGCAGAACGCGAGTGCGGTGGATATGTCGCAATACGCCGGGTGTACGCGCGGAATGATGAAATTCAATCCTGGATGGGATGATCCGGAGCCGCTCGAGGATTGGAACGCCCTGCGTGATGACACACCTCTTTGATACCAACGCCTGGCTCCGCACTTGCGAAGAGCCAGAGAAGCTTTCGGCGCCGGCGAGGGAGGTCATCTTCGGCCGGCAAAGCGGCCCGATGGCACTTTCCGCCATCAGTATCTGGGAGGTTTCACAAAAAGTTCGGAAAGGGAAACTCACCCTCTTCGCCGCGCTGGACGATTGGTTCGCCATCACCTTGCGACCTTCCTTCGTCACAGTGTTGCCGATCGACGCCGACATCGCGCGTTTAAGCAACAACCTCCCCGGTTTCGCAAACGAAGATCCTGCTGACCGTTTCATTGTGGCCACCGCGCGCAAACACCATCTCACCGTCATTACTAGCGATGAGAAAATACTGTCTTATGGAGACGTGCGGACGCTCTGGTAAGCATTTCCAGGTCGCTCCAACAGAACGTCACCGGCCGAGCCTGCTCCGCCGCATTTCCCCCCCGCCTTCCTACTTCCTACTTCCTCACTTCCCCCTTCCGCATTCCGCATTCCGCATTCCGCATTTCCTCCTCCTTCCCATGTACGAACACAGCGGCATCCTCATCGCAGCCCTCCTCTTCCTCGCCCTCGTCCTCGCCATCGAGATCGGTTACCGCGTCGGCCGCGCGGCCGAGAGCAGCGAGAGCACCCGCACCCACGTCAATGTCCTCCAGGCCGCCCTCCTCGGCATGCTCGCCCTGCTCCTCGGCTTCTCCTTCTCCCTCGCCCTCCAGCGATACGAAAGCCGCAGCGTCGCCCTCATCGATGAAGCCAATGCCATCGGCACCGCCTACCTCCGCATCGATCTTCTCCCGCCCGCCCTCCAGCCCGCCCTCCGCCAGCAATTCCGCGATTACCTCGCCCTCCGCCTCGAATCCCGCGCCGTCACCATGGCCGATCCCCTCCAGCGCGCCGCTCTCCTCACCCGGAGCGACACCGTCCTCGACGCGCTCTGGAACTCCGCCGCCCAGGCCGTCCGCGAAGATCCCCGCCCCGTCACCGCCGGCCTCTTCGTCCCCGCCGTAAACGAGCTCATCGATAACTACGCCAAACGCAACGCCACCCTCGAGCGCCACGTCCCCGAGCTCGTCATGTGGCTCCTCTTCGGCACCTTCGGGTTTTCCGGCGCCGTCGTCGGCTACGCGGCCGGGCTCGGCCGCCACCGCGCCTCCTTCGCCACCTACATGATGGTCGGCCTCATCGTCCTCGTCGTCTTCATGATCATCGACCTCGACCGCCCCCGCCGCGGCTTCATCCGCATCGACCAAACCACCCTGGCCGACCTGGAAAAAGCGATGCAAACGGAAACGCCCCCCGCGCAATAAGACGCCGCCCCGGCGACCCATTTCGCATTCCGCGCTCCGCATTCCCCGCATTTCCGCATTCCGCGCTCCGCATTTCCCCCGCATTCCGCGCTCCGCATTCCGCGCTTCGCATTTCTCCCCGCATTCCGCGCTCCGCATTTCTCCTCGCCTCATCCGCATCGGCCCGCTAGAACAACGGCGCCCATGGCCCGCTCCCCGCGAAGAACAAAGACTCCACCGCCAACCTCGGCTTCGAAGCCAAGCTCTGGCTCGCCGCGCGACAAGCTGCGCTGCAACATGGACGCGGCCGAATACAAGCACGTCGTCCTCGGCCTCATCTTCCTCAAGTACATCTCCGATGCCTTCGAGGAGCACCACGCCAGCCGCTCGCCGGCCAAGGCGACTACGCCGGCGCCGATCCCGAAGACCCGGACGAATACAAGGCCGTCAACGTCTTCTGGGTGCCGCCCGGCGCGCGCTGGACCTACCTCCAGAACAGCGCCAAGCAGCCCGAGATCGGCAAGATCGTCGATGACGCCATGGTCGCGATCGAGCGCGACAACCCGCGCGCTGAAAGGCGTCCTCCCGAAAGAATACGCCCGCCCCGCGCTCGACAAGCACCGGTTAGGCGAACTCATCGACCTCATCGGCACCATCGGCATGGGCGACAAAGCCAGCCGCTCGAAGGACATCCTCGGCCGCGTCTACGAATACTTCCTCGGCCAGTTCGCCAGCGCCGAAGGCAAGAAAGGCGGCCAGTTCTACACCCCGCAGAGCGTCGTCCGCCTCCTCGTCGAGATGCTCGCGCCGTACAAGGGCCGCATCTACGATCCCTGCTGCGGCTCCGGCGGCATGTTCGTGCAATCGGAGAAATTCGTCGAAGCCCACGGCGGCAAGCTCGGCGACATCGCATCTACGGCCAGGAGAGCAACCCCACCACCCGGCGCCTCGCCGTCATGAACCTCGCCCTGCGCGGCATCGAGGCCGACTTCGGCCCCGAGCACGCCGACACCTTCCGGCGCGACCTCCATCCCGACCTCCGCGCCGACTACGTCCTCGCCAACCCGCCCTTCAACGACTCCGACTGGTTCCGCAAAGACGACGACGTGCGCTGGCAGTATGGCGTCCCGCCCCGGGGCAACGCCAACTTCGCCTGGGTGCAGCACTTCATCCACCACCTCGCGCCCCACGGCATGGCCGGCTTCGTCCTCGCCAATGGCAGCATGTCCTCCAACCAGTCCGGCGAAGGCGACAATCAGGCAAGCCCTCATCGAGGCCGACCTCGTCGACTGCATGGTCGCCCTCCCCGGCCAGCTCTTCTACAGCACGCAGATTCCCGTCTGCCTCTGGTTCTTGGCGAAAAACAAAACCGGCGGGGCGAGTTCCGGCCTCGTCCGGTTTGAAACGTCGCAACCGCAAAGGCGAAACCCTCTTCATCGATGCGCGCAAAATGGGAACGCTCATCGACCGAGTCCACCGCGAGCTCACCGAAGCCGATCACGCAGAAGATCGTGAACACCTATCACGCCTGGCGCGGCGACCAGCGTGACGCTGGATCCGAAGCGCCGCGGCGAAATACGCAGACATCGCCGGCTTCTGTAAATCAGCGACGACAACAGAAATCGCCGCGCACGGCTACGTCCTCACGCCCGGCCGCTACGTCGGCGCCGAGGAAGTCGAAGACGACGGCGACCCCTTCGAGGAAAAGATGCCGCGCCTCGTCGCCGAACTGCACGCCCAGTTCGCCGAGTCCGCGAAACTGGAGCAGGCCATCAAAGCAAACCTGAGCGGGCTCGGTTATGGCGGCTGAACGTCATAATGCGGAAGTCCCGGCGAAATCTGCGACGCTGCGGATGGCTGGTGTCGACGCCTCGTTTGGCACGTCGACGAGCTAGCGCTTCCGATGGAATCGTCGCCGACGTTGAGGCCACGGACACCAGGCAACTGGATGGAGGTATTCGCGTGGTCAACATGCCGACGGCCACTCGACACTTGACCGCAATCTCGACAGCGAGTCGCCTGCAACGAGGTGACGTTGCGCTCGTCACGCGAAGCGCCGCGGGCGGACGATCGGCGGCTCGGGATACTTGCACAGTGCCGACTTGCATGCACCAGTCATTCCGGAGGGCGCTCTGATGTCAACCGAGACATAGCTCCGATGCGTTGACCCGTCAAGTTTCCTGCTACGTCTTCTCACCCGACGCTGAAGCGTCATCGCTCTCGCAGTCCGTTGCACACGGGCTCGGTGCAGCGGCACCGTCAACCGTGACTGCGGCTCGGCGAGGCTTCGACTCCCGCTTCCACCGCTCGCCGAGCAAAAAGCCATCGCGGCGGTGCTTGGGGCGCTGGACGACAAGATCGAGTTGAACCGGCGGATGAACGCGACGCTGGAGGCGATGGCGCGGGCGCTGTTCCAGAGCTGGTTCGTGGATTTCGACCCCGTCCGCGCCAAACTCGACGGCCGCCCCCCCGCCGGCCTCGACGAACGCCACCGCCGCCCTCTTCCCCGCCCAATTCCAAGACTCCGAGCTCGGAGACATTCCGTGAGGCTGGGAAGTGCAAAGCCTCGATCAGATTGCCAATTACCTGAACGGCCTCGCCCTCCAAAAGTTACCCGCCGGGCGAGAAGTCAACACTACCAGTGATCAAGATCGCTCAATTGCGCAAAGGCGACACCCAAGGTGCCGACCGCTCAATACCGATATGCCGCAGGAATTCGTAATCACCGATGGTGACGTGCTCTTCTCATGGTCAGGCAGCCTGGCGAAGTGGAGCTGTGGTGTGGCGGACCCGGCGCGCTGAATCAGCACCTATTCAAGGTGACGTCCGCTGCCTTTCCGAAGTGGTATTACTTCCTCTGGACACGGCATCATCTCGAAGACTTTCGCCGCACTGCCGCCAGCAAAGCGACAACGATCGGGCCACATCCAGCGCAAGCACCTTTCCGCTGCGAAGATCTTGGTTCCGCCGCCCGCATTGCTCGAAGCGATGACGCCTGTCATGGAGCCGCTCATCGAGAAGCTCGTTGCGAATCGAATCGAATCCCGCACCCTCGCCACCCTGCGCGACACGCTGCTGCCGAAGCTGCTGAGCGGGGCACTCAAGTTTCCGCTTGAACCTTCTGTGGTAGACGCCTGATGAGAGTCCGAGCACGGCTGATATTTTTATTGCTCGCGCTCATTGCGCTCGTGCTCGTTGGGCGGTTCGCGACGGGCAACTTTTCCTTCCTGCTTACGCAGTTTTGGTTCACGGCAGGGTTCTTCTTGCTGGTCCTTTTGTCGCTCGTCGACCAACCCTATTTCTCGAAGGATGCGAACGTCTTCGTGAATGCGACGACGGCTTGGGTGTCTCTCCTACTCGTGCCGGGGAACGCGCGCGAGGCTATCTGGTGCAGCTTCCTGGCGTGGAGCACCTACCTTATCATCTCAAGCTATGTGCTGATGTGGCTGAGATCGCGAGAGCTCGCCCGAGAAGGTGTTCGCCTTCAGCTTGTTTCACGCGTCAATCGTCAAATCGGTCGGCCCGAGGCGCTGTTCTCTGCCTTCTTTCTGTGGGGCACCATCCAGCAGTTCGGAGCGACAGCGACGCAGATCGCGCCAATGTTTTTGTTCTGGGCTGTCTTCATGATCCTGAACCTGCCTGCCGTCGCAGCAGCGTTGGACCAATTCTTTACGTTCAGCACCGCCGAAGAGGCTGTGAACGCAGGCACCCTCGTTCACATCACAAGTCCTCGCGTAGCGGAAGTTACATTATTCTCTGGGCTCCAGACGCAAATCACGGGGCGAATAGTGAATATTAACCTACGCGGTCGTGGTAATGCTGCGGAGGCTGTCATAGTTGACGATCGCGTAGTGGCGGGTGTGCGGGTTGGGCGGCTAGCGCTTACGAAAACACACGACTCGTGGCGTGATGTTGGTTCTCCGGACGGTGTCGAAGCGACAATATCCTTCTCCGAAGCTACTTCGGCCGATGGCCAAACGGCAGTTAGCATCGTCGACGCTGGTTCGGACATCGGGAAGCTGGTGTTCCATGTCAATCCTGACCGAGCGCTGCAGGCTGGCGAGGTGTTGTGCGTTCGGAAAGACGCGGTTACCAAGGCTTACTACCAAATAATATCGGCCGTTGTATCGCAATCAGCACTGCCGGACGGGAACTCCATGCATACGGTCCGGGTTACGGCGGGACAGCTCGGTGTTTGGGACGAGCAACGCTGTAATTCGAGCCAATCACTTGGGTGGCTCCCGCAGGAGAACTCGTTCTGCAAACGCCCATCTCCGAAAAGTGCGAGCACGAAATTCCTGAAAGGCATCAGGCCGTCGGCGAGATCCCTAATTCCGACTTTCCGGTCCATATCGCGATTGAGGAGGCCATAACCCACAACACAGCCATCATCGGCGTCACCGGGAGCGGGAAGTCTTACCTCGCTTTTGACATGATCGAGGCAATGACTCGTTGTGGAATGAAGGTGATGATCCTCGACATCAGCCGCCAGCACGACCTCCATTTAGCCCAACACGCACCGACTGCATTAAAGACAGTAGCGGACGTCCGGCCCTGGATTGAGAGCGAATTCCTTAATTGGCATCCACCAGTTCGGTGTCGACGGCGGGTATCCGAAGCTTACGGCGGATTTTGCGGCCGCGGCATTTGCCGAAGTCTCAAAAGCTAAGCTGGAGCGCGGAAAGGACTTGCCCGCTCGGCTTTGCATCGTCTTTGAAGAAGCCCACTCGCTGATACCTGAATGGAACCAAGTGGCGCAGAAAGGCGACGAGCAACTCGTCAACAAAACAGCCCGAGTGATCCTCCAAGGGCGCAAGTCCCGGGATGGGCGCGCTGATCATTACGCAGAGAACTGCGAACGTGACGAAAACGATCCTCAACCAGTGCAACACAATCTTCGCGCTACAATCGTTCGATCAGACCGGCCTCGACTTTCTTAAAAATTATATGGGCGAAGAATACTCCCATGCGATCTCTACGCTGCCGGCGCGACACGCTATCTTGGTCGGAAAAGCCTCTTCATCAGCCAGACCAATTCTGATCGCAATCAATGATCTCAGCACGCGGTGGACAGGATCGGCGAGCGCCGATTCGCAGCCCAACGCATCGACAACATCAGCGGGTGCTCCCGGAGAGCAAGGCGATACGGCCTAACATTACCACGCCATGCCATTCTTGTCGGCCGATCAGCTTCGCGAACTATGTCGGTTCGCATTCTTTGCGGATACCGAAGCGCGAAGTGACCTTCGTTCTTGGGTTCATCAAAGACGAGAACGACTACACGTCGAATTTCACCAGTGCACTGCGCCGGAACGTGAACAGCTACAGCCAGCACGGACTTTCCGCGACATCATTCCTTCTCTCTCATGGCGAAGAGCGCCAACTTGGAGGAGACGCAGCAATAATTCTGACGCGCGCAAGCCTCACCAAAGTTGCCCGTGTTTCTAGAAGCTAAATGGCCTCGCTTTTCGAACCCGGGATATCCGTGGGATTACAATCAAACTGCAACCGGGCTGTCCCATTTCTCTGATCAACTCGAGCGGCAGAAGCGCTGGAGCGGCACGTTCGCCGTATTCGAAATGATCTACTGTGAATACCCGTTCGGCGGACAGCCGCCATTTCTCGACGAAGGCTCGTCGTGTATCTGGCACGACGACGCGCAGCGATTCCGGTCAAATAGAGCACATCCTGACGCTGTCTGGACGCAAGCTGAGCTCCATACACTTTTGCAAGGGAACAGCACCAATATTGTAGGAGCCATGCTTGAGTTCGGCGACTGCTCCCGGGGTAAGCCGCGTTCGCATGGTCGACCCGGAAGCAATTGGGCGCGAGTTTCGGCTGCCTGAACGTTTGTTAGCCATTAGCGCTGCGGTCGAGGAGGCTCGCGACGGAGAACTGTGACCGCGTTAGACGAAGTCGCTGTCGAGAGCGCTTGCCTGATCTGGTTTGAGTCCATCGGATATGCGGTCGCCAGTGCCCGTCATCTAGCGCCGGGGGAAATCGCGTCTGAGCGCAGCTCGTTTTCTCATGTCCAGCTAATTGGGCGAGTCCGTGATGCGATCGGCCGACTGAATCCCTCGATTCCCGACCGACGCGCGCGAGGAGGCGCTCGCAAGGTACTGCGGCGGGAACGCCCTCGCTCATCGGGACCAACCGCGCCTTTCACCGGATGCTGCGCGACGGCGTGTCCGTGGAATACCCCGCGCTGACGGCAGCATCGCCGGCGATCACGCCCGGCTGATCGACTTCGCCGATCCCGACGCCGAACGACTGGTTGGCGGTCGACCAGTTCACCGTGATCGAAGGCCAGACACAATCGCCGGCCGGACATCGTCGTCTTTGTCAACGGCCTGCCGCTCGGCCTGATCGAGCTGAAGAACGCGGCGGACGAGGACGCGACCATCTGGGCCGCCTACGCCCAGATCCAGACCTACAAGCCGAGATCCCCTCGCTGCTCCACTACAACGCTGCGCTGGTGGTCAGCGACGGCTTGCAGGCCCGCATCGGCTCGCTCACCGCCAATCAGGAATGGTTTAAGGTCTGGCGCACCATCGAGGGCGAGCGAGACGCGCCGAGGTCGGCGCTGGAGATGGAGGTGCTGGTGCGCGGCGTTTTCGAGCGCGACGGTTCCTCGACCTGCTCCAGCACTTTATCGTGTTTGAAGAAGACCCCGACAGCGGCGAGATGCACAAGATCATCGCCGGCTACCACCAGTTCCACGCGGTAGAAGCGGCGGTCGAAGAGACCGTTCGCGCCAGCGGCATGGCCGACCGGCGGCGGCTGCGCGAGGGCACGGCACGTATTGGGCCGGCCGGATGCACGGCGGCAAGCCGGGCGACCGTCGCGCGGGCGTGGTCTGGCACACGCAGGGCAGCGGCAAGAGTTTCTCCGATGCTCTTCTACGCCGCGCGCGTCGTGCGGCATCCGGCGATGCAGAACCCGACGCTGGTGGTGCTGACCGACCGCAACGATCTCGACGACCAGCTTTTCGGCCAGTTCCAGCGCTGCGCGGACATCCTCGGCCAGACGCCGGTGCAGGCCGCGAACCGCGAGCAGCTGCGCGAGCTGCTGGCCGTGGCGAGCGGCGGCGTGGTCTTCACCACGATCCAGAAGTTTCTCCCCGGAGAAGGGCGAAAAGATGCCCGCGCTGAGCGAGCGGCGCAACATCGTCGTCATCGCCGACGAAGCGCACCGCAGCCAATACGATTTCATCGACGGCTTCGCCCGGCACCTGCGCGACGCGCTGCCGAAGGCGTCCTTCATCGGCTTCACCGGCACGCCGATCGAAAAGACGGACGCGAACACGCGGGCGGTCTTCGGCGACTACATTTCGATCTACGACATCCAGCGGGCCGTCGGCCGACAAGGCCACGGTGCCGATCTACTACGAGAGCCGCATCGCGAAGCTGGGCCTGAACGCCGCCGAGCTGCCGAAGATCGACGCGGAGTTTGAGGAGATCACCGAAGGCGAGGAGCTGAATCGCAAAGGAGAAGCTCAAAACCAAGTGGGCGCACTGGAAGCCATGGTCGGGATCCGAAACGCATCGCGCTGATCGCCGCCGACCTGGTGACAGCACTTCGAGAAGCGCGCTAGAGGCGATGGAAGGCAAGGCGATGGTCGTCTGCATGAGCCGCCGCATCTGCGTGGACCTCTACAAGGCGATCATCGAAGCTCCGCCCGGAGTGGGCCAGCGCCGACGACGATGACGAGGGCGCGATGAAGATCGTCAGTCCGGCGTCGGCGTCGTTGACCGGCAGCGGAGACGCTCTGGCAGCAGCATATCCGCAGCAAGGACAAACGGCGCGAGCTGGCGAACCGCTTTCAAGGATCCGAAGGACCCGTTCCGGATCGTCATCGTGCGCGACATGTGGCTGACCGGCTTCGACGCGCCGTGCCTGCACACGATGTATGCGGACAAGCCGATGCGCGGGCACGGCCTGATGCAGGCCATCGCCCGCGTCAACCGCGTCTTCCGCGACAAGCCCGGCGGCTTGGTGGTGGATTATCTGGGCCTGGCCGACCAACTCAAGCGGGCGCTGGCGAACTACACCGAGAGCGGCGGCAAAGGCGACCCCACCTACGACACCTGGCAGGCCATCGCCGTCATGCTGGAGAAACACGAGATCGCTTGCGGCATGATGCACGGCTTCGACTGGTCGAATTGGACGAGGGCACGCGGCCGAGCGGATGGCGCTCCTCCCGCCAGCCAGGAACACATTCTGGAGCAGGAAAACGGCAAACCACGGTTCGTGCAGATCGTCACCGACCTGTCACGCGCGTTCGCTCTCTGCGCGGGCAGCGACGAAGCCTGGCGATTCGAGACGACGTGTCGTTTTTCCAAGCGGTGAAAGCGACTTTCCAAGCAACGCGAGCAGAACCGAAATCAGCCGAGAGATCGACGCCGCCATCCGGCAGCTCGTGGCGAGCGCAATCTGGCCGAAGGAAGATCATCGACGTGTTTAGCGCGGCCGGGTCTGCCCCGGCCCGACATCAGCATCCTCTCGACCACTTCCTCGCCGACGTGCGCGGACTGAAACACAAGAACGTGGCCGCAGAGTTGCTGGCGAAATTGCTTAGCGACGAGGTGAAAGTCCGCTCGAAGCGAAACCTCGTGCAGGCCGCGAATTCTCCGAGATGCTCAAAAAGACGCTCAACGTGTATCACAACCGAGCCATTGCCACGCAGGAGGTCATCGAAGAGCTAATCAAGCTCG